>CAWIBR010000012.1:0-38079 GCA_963834425.1 uncultured Actinomycetota bacterium | reverse complement strand
GCGGGAGTGCAGGAGGCCGAGCACCTGTTCCAGCGCCTCCTCTCGGGACACCTGTGCGGTGTCCACGACCAGGTCGGCGTCAGTGGGCGCTTCGTAGGGGTCGCTGATCCCGGTGAACTCCGGGATCAGGCCGGCCCGAGCCCTGGCGTAGAGACCCTTGAGGTCGCGCCGCTCGCACTCCTCCAGGGAGTCGAGACGTGCACGAGCACGAAGTCGCCGACCGGTTCGACCATGGCCCGCACCGCGGCCCGGCTCTCGGCGTACGGCGCGATGGGGGCGCAGATGGCCAGACCGCCGTGCCGGGCCACCTCACTGGCGACGTAGCCGATCCGGCGCACGTTGAGGTCCCGGGCGGCGTGGTCGAAGCCGAGGCCGGAGGACAGCAGTCGGCGTACGTCGTCACCGTCCAGCAGGCTCACGGTGCGCTCACTGCGCTCGACCACGTGCGCGGCCAGGTCGCGGGCCAGGGTCGACTTGCCCGACCCGGACAGGCCGGTGAAGAGGATCAGTGCGCCGCGCTCGGCCGGCGGCCGGCGCCAGCGACGCAGCTCGTGCGAGCACGGCCTCGTCAGCGACCGCGGGCAGCTCGCCGCCGGTGCTAGGGCACCGAGCAGCTCGGCCCAGGCGGTGCCGCCGCGGACCAGCTCGGTGTGATCCGCGGCGTAGGCCGCGCCGATGGCCGGGCGAGTGCCTCGTCCGAGGCCGCGTCGCGCCAATGCATCGGCGTAGCAACGACTTTCGCCCGCTGGCCGATCGCGCTGCCACGGGAAGCACCGATCGCATCAGGGTGACTGGGGGTACGCCGTCCGGGGTCGGGGACTCCACCGGGACGAGGAGCAGCAGCTCTCCGCTGAGGGCCGAGATCCGGGCGACGTCGTCCGCCAGCAGCGGACGCCCGACGACGATGGCATGGCGGGCACCCTGCGCGGGAGCGAGCGTGGCCGGCTCCGCGGCGCGGTCCAGGAAGAGCCGGCTCTCGCGGGCCTTCAACGGCCGCAGCCGGCCGGTGAGCCGCGTCGTACCGCCTCGAGCCGTCAGTCTGGCTCAGCTCCGCCGAGCCCGACGAGCTCGCCGATCGGGGTCAGCTCCCGGTCCGCCAGCACCAGCCGCCCGGCCGCCAGGGCTTCCTGGGCCAGCTCATCCGGCAGGCCAATCCCGACGGGCCCGCCCCCAGTGTGTGCCCCTGTGCCAACTCCTGATCAGCACGGTGCGTCTCCGTGCCAATAGGTCGGCACGGGGAGCACCGTGCCGACCGAGTGGGAGGAGCCGAGGTCGGGCCAGGGGAGGGTGATGCCGTCCAGGACCAGCTGGAGGTCGGCGGTCGCGAGGTCGCTCAGCTGCAGGGTCGGGGCGGCCGCGTGGTCGGGGGTAGTCACGGTGCTCCGTCGAGTCTCGAGCGTCAGCTCGCCCCAGTTTGGGCACGGGCCGGGGCGGTGGTGGGCCAGTTGGGTCGACCTCGGTGGCGGTTCGGAGTGCTCGCCGCCGGGCCGTAGGGTTGTCCACGACATGAGCCTGACCGGAGTCCTCGCCACGCTCGTGCGTGACCCCGACATCGCCGACCTGCGCGCCGGTGTGGCCGCGGCCGGTGCTGCAGGCGTCGGTCGGCCGACGGCGCCGAGATCACCTGCGCCCCGGGGCGGTAGCGCCGCTGATCGGGCTGCTGGCCGCGGCCGAGCCGACCGGCGCCGGCCGTCCGGTGCTCGCGGTGACGGCGACCGGTCGCGAGGCCGAGGACCTGGCGGGCGCCTTGCGCTGCTTCCTGCCGGCGGATGCTGTGGTGGAGTTCCCGGCCTGGGAGACGCTCCCGCACGAGCGGCTCAGCCCGCGCAGCGACACCGTCGGCCGCCGGCTGGCTGTGCTGCGCCGCCTGGCCCATCCCGACGTCCCTCCGGCACCGGCCGGGTCGCCGTCGTCGTCGCGCCGGTGCGAGCCGTCCTGCAGCCGCTCGTCCACGGCCTGGGCGACCTCGAGCCGGTGACCCTGCAGGCTGGCGACGAGATGCCGCTGGAGGAGATCGTCGAGCGGCTGGTCGCCGCGGCCTACGTCCGCACCGACCTGGTCGAGCGGCGAGGGGAGTTCGCCGTGCGCGGCGGCATCCTCGATGTCTTCTCGCCGACCGAGGAGCACCCCCTGCGCGTCGAGCTGTTCGGCGACACGGTCGAGGAGATCCGCTGGTTCGCCGTCGCCGACCAGCGCAGCCTGCAGATCGCGACGGACGGCCTGTGGGCGCCGCCGTGTCGCGAGGTGTTGCTGACCGCCGGCGGTCCGCCAGCGCGCGGCCGAGCTGGCCGAGCGACTGCCCGGCGTCGCCGACCTGCTGAGCAAGGTCGCCGAGGGCATCGCGGTCGAGGGCATGGAGTCGCTTGCGCCCGTGCTGGTCGACGGGATGGAGCCGCTGCTCGACGTCCTCCCGGCCGGCTGCCAGGTCGTGGTCTGCGACCCCGAGCGGGTCCGCACCCGGGCGCACGACCTCGTCGCGACCAGCGAGGAGTTCCTGCAGGCCAGCTGGGTCAACGCCGCGGCCGGCAACACGGTGCCGATCGACCTGCAGCCGGTGCTCGGCACCGCGTCGTACTGGAGTCTGGACCAGACCCGCGAACACGCTGTGGCACAGGGGATTCCGTGGTGGTCGGTCGGTGCCTTCGGTGCCGACGCCGAGTTGACCGTCGAGCCGTCCGGCGGTGCGGGGAGCGCGGTGGTCAACCTCGACCTGCTGCCGGTCGACAGCTACCGGGGCGAGACCGAGCGCGCGATCGCCGATGTCGGCGCCTGGCTGCGTGAGGACTGGCGGGTCGTCGTCGTCACCGAGGGCTCGGGTCTGGCCAAGCGGGTCGTGGAGCTGCTGGGGGAGCACGACCTGCCCGGCCGGCTCGAGCCGGTCGGGCTGCCGGAGGAGCCGGAGGTCGGCGTCGTCCATGCCCTGACCGGGTCGCTCGGACGCGGTTTCCTCGCGCCGGGGCTGCGACTGGCGGTGCTCACCGAGGCTGACCTGACCGGGTCGACCGGTCAGACCAGCACGCGCGACATGCGCAAGATGCCCTCGCGCCGGCGCAACGCGATCGACCCGCTGGCCCTGCGGCCGGGCGACTACGTCGTGCACGAGCAGCACGGCGTCGGCAAGTTCCTGCAGATGGCCCAGCGCAGTGTGCAGGGTGCGACCCGCGAGTACTTGCTGATCGAGTACGGCGCGAGCAAACGCGGCCAGCCGCCGGACCAGCTGTTCGTGCCGACCGACCAGCTCGACCAGGTGACCCGCTACGTCGGCGGCGAGGCCCCGACGTTCAACAAGCTCGGCGGCTCGGACTGGGCCAAGACCAAGGGCCGGGCCCGCAAGGCGGTCAAGCAGATCGCGGCCGAGCTGATCCGGCTCTACTCGGCCCGAATGGCTTCTCCTGGTTACGCATTCAGCGCTGACACCCCCTGGCAGCGTGAGCTCGAGGATGCCTTCGCCTACGTCGAGACGCCCGACCAGCTGGCCACCATCGACGAGGTCAAGGCCGACATGGAGCGGCCGATCCCGATGGACCGGCTGGTGTGCGGCGACGTCGGCTACGGCAAGACCGAGATCGCCGTCCGCGCGGCGTTCAAGGCGGTGCAGGACGGCAAGCAGGTCGCCATCCTGGTCCCCACCACCTTGCTGGTGCAGCAGCACATCCAGACCTTCACCGACCGCTACGCGCCCTTCCCGCTCGTGGTCAAGCCACTGTCGCGGTTCGTCTCCGACGCCGAGGCCCGCGCGGTCCTGGAGGGACTGGCCGACGGCAGCGTCGACGTGGTGATCGGCACCCACCGGCTGCTGACCGGCCAGGTCCGGTTCAAGGACCTCGGCCTGGTCGTGGTCGACGAGGAGCAGCGCTTCGGCGTCGAGCACAAGGAGGCGCTGAAGACCCTCCGCACCGCTGTCGACGTGTTGGCGATGAGCGCGACACCCATCCCGCGGACCCTGGAGATGGCGGTCACCGGCATCCGCGAGATGTCCACTCTCGCAACGCCTCCGGAGGAGCGACACCCCGTCCTGACCTTCGTCGGCGCCTACGAGGAGCAGCAGATCGCGGCCGCCGTCCGCCGGGAGCTGCTCCGCGAGGGTCAGGTCTTCTTCGTGCACAACAAGGTCAGCTCGATCGAGCGGGTCGCGAGCCGGATCCGCGAGCTGGTGCCCGAGGCGCGAGTCGCGACGGCCCACGGCCAGATGGGCGAGCACAAGCTGGAGCAGGTCGTCCTCGACTTCTGGGACCGCAAGTTCGATGTGCTCGTCTGTACGACGATCATCGAGACCGGCCTGGACATCTCGAACGCCAACACGCTGATCAGCGATCGGGCCGACATGATGGGCCTCTCCCAGCTGCACCAGCTCCGCGGCCGGGTCGGCCGAGGTCGCGAGCGGGCCTACGCCTACTTCATGTACCCGCCCGACCGTCCGCTCACCGAGACGGCCATCGACCGGCTGCAGACCATCGCCCAGCACACCGACCTCGGGGCCGGCATGCAGGTCGCGATGAAGGACCTGGAGATCCGCGGCGCGGGCAACCTGCTGGGGGGCGAGCAGTCGGGCCACATCGAGGGCGTCGGCTTCGACCTCTACATCCGGCTCGTCGGGGAGGCCGTTGCCGACTTCCGCGGTGACGCCGAGGCGCCGCCGGCCGAGGTCAAGATCGAGCTGCCCGTCGACGCCCACCTGCCCCACGACTACGTGCCGGGCGAGCGCCTGCGCCTCGAGGCCTACAAGAAGCTCGCCTCCGTCGAGACCGACGAGGGCCTGGCCGAGATCCGCGCCGAGCTGGCCGACCGCTACGGCGCGCTGCCGCCGCCGGTGGAGAACCTGCTGGAGGTGGCCCGGCTGCGAGTCACCGCACGCAAGGCCGGCCTGGCCGATGTCGGCGCCCAGGGCCAGCACGTCCGGTTCGGGCCGGTGGACCTGCGCGAGAGCCAGCGCCTGCGCCTGACCCGGCTCTACCCCGGATCGCTGGTCAAGCCCGCGCTCAGCACCGTGCTCGTGCCCCGGCCCAAGACCGCTCCGGTGGGCGGTCAGCCGCTGCGCGACCGCGAAGTGCTGGAATGGGCCCGGCAGGTCATCGAGGCGGTCCTGCTCGACGACCTGACGGCGGCGGCTACGGTGGCCTCCAGCAGTTCCGCCAGCACGACCTGAGCGCCCAGCCGGAGTAGAGGAGAAGCGACGCCGGTGAGCGCCACTCCGCGACCGCCGCGCGACGGAGGATGCCCGTCGGTCGCCTGCCCGGCGTGCTGCTCGCGACGGCGCCTGGCCCTCGGTCTGGCCGTGAGCCTGAGCGGGTGCGGTGAGAAGCCGGGCAGCGCGGGCATCATCGACGGCCGCCGGATCAGCGTCAACGAGGTGCAGAGCGCAGCGAAGAGCCTGCGGGCCACCGATCCGACCAACTTCGGCAAGCTGACCGACTCCCAGGTGCTCTCGATCCTGCTGGTCGGGCCGTACGCCGAGGCAGCCGCCAGCGCCGCCGGTCATGGCGTCTCGGACGACCTCGCCCGGCAGGCCGTGCTCCAGCAGGCCCAGCAGAACGGCGGCACTGCGCACGTGGCTCTGCTCAACGAGGACGCGCTGACCGCCCTGCGCGGCGAGGTTGCCCTCAGCCAGCTCGACGCCACGACCGAATCGGCCCTGGTCAAGCAGATTCAGCGTGCGGACATCGAGGTGGCTCCCCGCTACGGCACGTTCGACAGCTCGACCGGCAACATCACGGCGCCGGCGCCCAACTGGATCCAGCCGGCGCCGGCCAAGCCCACGGCGACGCCGAGCCCCAGCCCGACGGCTTCCGGCTGAGGCGCGCGGTGTCCGGGGGTCTGACGCTGCTGCTCACCTCCCCCCGGGTCGCCGGGGGTTTGCTGACCTGGCCGGCCTGGCAGGCGCTCTCCCAGGCTGACCTCGTGATGGGCCGCGAGGCTCCACACGAGCAGGCGCCGGCGCTGGATGAGGCTGCGATTCCCTGGCAGCGCAGCGATTCCGACCAGCCGCGCGACATCGCCCGCCAGCTCGTCCAGGCGGCTCGGACCGGTTCGGTCGTCTGGCTGGGCTCGGCCGACGGCGATCCGGGGCTCACCGACGCGCTCGCCGCCGAGCTCTCGCGGGTGGCCGTGGCCGAGGACCCGCCACCGGTCGAGGTGCTGGTCGGCAGCCACGACGTCCCGGGGGCCCGGTTCCTCGACCTGGTCGCCGTCATGGACCGGCTGCGCTCGCCGGGTGGCTGCCCCTGGGACGCCGCCCAGACCCACGAGAGCCTCACGCCGTACCTGCTGGAGGAGGCCTACGAAGCCGTCGAGGCGGTGGAGAGCGGCGACCGCACCGCCCTGGCCGAGGAGCTCGGCGACGTGCTGCTGCAGGTGGTCTTCCACGCCCGGCTGGCCGAGGAGGACGCGCGGGGAGCCGTTCGACATCGACGACGTCGCGGCCGGGATCGTGGCCAAGCTGGTCCGCCGCCATCCCCATGTCTTTGCTGACCCGAGGGCCAGCGAAGCCGACCGGCCCAGCACCACGCCGGAGCACGTCGAGGCCAACTGGGACCGGATCAAGACGGCCGAGAAGGGCCGCGAGAGCGTGCTCGACGGCATCCCGGTCGCGCTGCCCGCGCTGGCCCGCGCCGACGCCGTGCTGGGCCGGCTGGACCGGGCCGGGCTGTCCGCCGGCCGGCGGCCGGAGGCGGCGGACGCCGAGCAGGGCTGGGACGAAGCGCGCGTGGGTGGCACGCTGCTCGCTGTGGTGGAGCAGGCGCGGAGCGCCGGAGTCGACGCGGAGGCCGCGTTGCGCTCGGCCGTGCGGCGCCTCGAGGCCGATGCCCGCCGGGCCGAGCAGCGCGAGGGGGCCCGATGAGCGACTCCGACGAGGCGACCCGCGACGCGCTCGGCCGCTACCGCGAGACCGTTACCCGGATCCTGGACGCGCTGCTGGAGACCGACCCGGTCTGGGCGAGCCAGCTCGGTGACCACCGCTACGACGCGGAGCTGCCGGACCTCTCGAGCGGGGCCGTGCAGGCTCGCACGACCATGCTGGGTGAGGCGCTCGGCGTCCTGGACGGCTTGGACGACGCCGGCCTGGACAGCGACGACCTGGTCGACCTCGAGCTGCTGCGCTCCAAGGTGAGTGCTGACCTGTGGTCACTGACCGAGCTGCGTCAGCACGAGTGGGACCCCCTGGTGCACCTGCCCGGCGACGCGATCTACTCCCTGGTCTCCCGAGACACCGGCCACGCGGTCGAGCGGTCCCGCGCGCTCGCCGCGCGGCTGCGGGGGGTCCCGGAGCAGCTGGCGGTCGCTCGCGCGCAGCTGGGCGAGATGCCGCGGGTCCATGTCGAGACCGCGCGGCTGCAGCTCGGCGGCGCTCTGGCCCTGCTGGACGGCGAGGTCGAGGAGCTGCTGCAGCGGGCGCCCACCGAGCGGGACCAGCTGGCCGAGCCGCGCGAGCTCGCCCGGGCTGCGCTGGTCGAGCACGACGCCTGGCTGCACGACCGGCTGGAGGGCTCGCAGCGCGACCCGCGGCTCGGCGACCGCGCCTACGCGGCCCAGCTCTGGTACGCCCTGGACACCGAGATCGACCCCGACGCGCTGCTGACCCGGGCCGAGAGTGACCTGATGGCGACCGAGGAGGAGATCGCCTCGGTCGCGGCGCGGATCGGCCCCGGTCTCGGTGTGCCCGCGGAGCAAGCGGCCCTCGGACATGGTGCGGGACGTCCTCGACGCCCTCGCGGCCTCCGGTCCGGTCACCAACGACACCGTCCTGCCCCTGTGCCGGCGCTGGCTGAAGGTCACCACCGACGTCGTCCGCAGCCACGACCTGGTCACGATGTACGACGACCCGGTGCGCGTCATCGAGATGCCCGAGTCGCGCCGGGGCGTCGCCGTGGCCTACTGCGACCCGCCCGGACCGCTCGAACGGACCGATCCCGGCGGCAAGGGCGACGACGTACCAACGCTTTTCGCGGTTTCGCCCGCGCCGGCCGACTGGGACGCGGCGCAGGTGTCGTCGTTCTACCGCGAGTACAACCGGCACATGCTGCTCAACCTGGCCGTCCACGAGGCGATGCCCGGCCACGTCCTGCAGCTCGACCACTCGCGGCGCTACCGCGGCAACACCGACGTACGAGGAGCCCTGGCCAGCGGCACCTTCATCGAAGGCTGGGCCGTGCACAGCGAGCAGCTGATGGCCGACGCCGTGGCCGCGGACCCGCCGCCGGGAGTCGACGTCGAGGGCCTGCGGATGCAGCAGCTCAAGATGCGCCTGCGGTGCACCATCAACGCCATCCTGGACGTGCGGGTGCACGCCCACGGGATGAGCCGCGAGGAGGCCATGCGGCTGATGACCGTGCGCGGGCACCAGGAGGAGAGCGAGGCGGCCGGCAAGTGGCGGCGCGCGCTGCTGACCTCGGCCCAGCTCTCGACGTACTACGTCGGCCATCAGGAGGTCTCGGCGATCGTTCGCGACCTCAGGGCCGAGCAGCCGACCCACTCGGTGCGCCAGGTGCACGACACCGTGCTCGCCCACGGCTCGCCGTCCCCTCGCCTGCTCCGCCTGCTCCTCGAGCTCGTCTCCGGCTGAACGCAGGCCAGCGCGGCCGTCCGCCGGCTCGTACTGTCGCGGGCGGGTCGGTCCCCGGACGGCCGGCGCGGTCCGGTTAGGCTCGGGACCGTCCTTCCCCAGCTAGTTCCAGGAGTTATTTGTGGCCAGCATCGAGGCCGTCGGCGCCCGCGAGATCCTTGACTCGCGCGGCAACCCCACCGTCGAGGTCGAGGTCGCGCTCGACGACGGCACCATCGCCCGCGCGGCGGTCCCCTCCGGCGCCTCGACCGGCGCCTTCGAGGCGGTCGAGCGCCGCGACGACGACCCGAAGCGGTACGGCGGCAAGGGCGTCACCAAGGCGGTCGACGCGGTGCTGGAGCAGCTGCACCCGCGACTGCTCGGGATGGAGGCCTCCGAGCAGCGCCTGGTCGACCAGGTGATGCTCGACCTGGACGGCACGCCCAACAAGGCCAGCCTGGGCGCGAACGCCATCCTCGGCGTCTCCCTCGCCGTCGCCCGCGCGGCGGCCGACTCGGCCGGCCTGCCGCTCTTCCGCTACGTCGGCGGACCCAACGCCCACCTGCTGCCCGTGCCGATGATGAACATCCTCAACGGCGGCGCGCATGCCGACAGCAACGTCGACATCCAGGAGTTCATGATCGCGCCGATCGGCGCCCCAACCTTCGCCGAAGCCCTGCGCTGGGGCGCCGAGGTCTACCACGCGCTGAAGTCGGTGCTGAAGTCCAAGGGCCTGAACACCGGGCTGGGCGACGAGGGCGGCTTCGCCCCCGACCTCGGCGCCAACCAGGAGGCGCTGGACCTGATCGGCGTCGCCGTCGAGAAGGCCGGTTTCCGGTTCGGGCCGGACATCGCGACGGCGCTGGACGCGGCGGCGACCGAGTTCTACTCCGACGGCGCCTACCAGTTCGAGGGTTCGGCCCGCTCGGCCGAGTGGATGACGGGCTACTACGAGGGTCTGCTCGCGGCGTACCCGCTCGTCTCGATCGAGGACCCGCTCGCCGAGGACGACTGGGCCGGCTGGGGTCACCTGACCCGGGCCATCGGCGACCGGGTCCAGGTCGTCGGCGACGACCTCTTCGTCACCAACCCCGAGCGGTTGCAGCGGGGGATCGACGAGGACAGCGCCAACGCCCTGCTCGTCAAGGTCAACCAGATCGGCTCGCTCACCGAGACGCTGGATGCGGTGGACCTGGCTCACCGCAACGGGTTTCGCTGCATGATGAGCCACCGCTCCGGCGAGACCGAGGACACCACGATCGCCGACCTCGCGGTCGCGACGAACTGCGGGCAGATCAAGACCGGCGCGCCCGCGCGCAGCGAGCGGGTGGCGAAGTACAACCAGCTGCTCCGGATCGAGGAGGAGCTCGACGACGCCGCGCGTTACGCCGGCGGCGCCGCCTTCCCCCGGTACGCCGGCTGAGGTTGTCCGTCCAGTGACTGCAGCTCGTCGTCCGCCGGCGGCCGGCCGGGCCCCGAGAGCGGGGTCCCGCCCGGGGGCTTCGGCCCGCGCCGGTTCCCGCCCGGCAGCAGCGCCGTCGGGCGGCCGCAGCTCGACCCCAGAAGCTGCGGCCCGGACCCGCCGGACGACCCGCCTGGCCGTCCTGGGCCTGATCGCGCTGGCCCTGGTCGTCGCCGTGGCGCCGACCCTGCGGGTCTACCTGCACCAGCGCTCGCAGATCAGCAGCCTGGAGGCTCAGCAGGCTCAGGCCAAGAGCGATGTGACCGCGCTGCAGGCCCAGGCCAACCAGTGGAACGACCCGGCGTACATCGAGGCCCAGGCCCGGGCGCGCCTGCAGTTCGTCAAGCCCGGACAGAAGAGCTACACGGTGACGACCGGGCCGAAGAAGACGGCGCCGGCCCCGGCCGTCGGCATCGTCGCTGGCACGACCGGCGCGGCCAACCAGTCCTGGGTCAGCGGCGTCTGGCAGTCGTTGCAGAAGGCCGGCGCGACCTCGAAGTGAGCGGCGCCGGGCTCACCGCCGAGGAGACCGCGGCGGTCCGCGACCAGCTGGGTCGCGATCCCCGGGCGGCTGTCGCTGTCGCCGCTCGCTGCCCCTGTGGTGACCCGTGCGTCGTCCAGACGGCTCCGCGGCTGCCGGACGGCACGCCCTTTCCGACGACGTTCTATGTCACCTGTCCACGGCTGACCGGCCGGATCAGCACCCTCGAAGGCAGCGGGGTGATGGCCGAGATGACCGCCGATCTTGCCGACGACCGCGAGCTGGCCGCGGCCTATCGCCGGGCCCACGAGGACTACCTGGCCCGTCGCGCCGCGCTGGGTTCGGTCCCGGAGATCGAGGGGATCTCGGCCGGCGGGATGCCGACGCGGGTGAAATGCCTGCACGTGCTGGTCGGTCACGCCCTGGCGGCGGGCCCGGGCGTGAACCCCTTGGGGGACAGGGCCATTGCGCTCCTGGACGCCGGTGGACCATGGTGGGAGCCAGCGTGCCGGACGACGAGGGAGAACCGATGACCCGGGTTGCCGCGATCGACTGCGGGACGAACTCGATCCGCCTGCTGATCGCCGAGACCGACCCCGACACCGGCGGGCTGCGCGACCTGGACCGCCGGATGGAGATCGTCCGGCTCGGGCAGGACGTCGACCGCACCGGAGCGCTGGCCCCGGAGGCCCTGCAGCGCACCTTCGCCGCCGCTGAGGTCTACGCCGACGCCTGCCGCGAGCTGGGCGCCGAACGCACCCGGTTCGTCGCCACCTCGGCGACCCGCGACGCGAGCAACCGGCAGGAGTTCATCGACGGCATTCGGGAGCGGCTCGGCGTCGAACCCGACGTTGCCAGCGGTGGCGAGGAGGCCGCGCTCTCCTTCGCCGGCGCCACCGGCGACCTGATCGGCTCCGGTGCCCCCGGGCCGTTCCTCGTCGTCGACATCGGCGGCGGCTCGACCGAGTTCGTGCGCGGGACCACGACCGTGGAGGCAGCGCGCTCGGTCGACATGGGCTGCGTGCGGCTGACCGAGCGGCACCTGGGCGGCGACCCCCCCACCGACGAGGAGATCCGGGCCGCCTGCGCCGACATCCAGGCCGGTCTGGAGCAGGCCGAGGCCGACGTGTCGTTCGAAGGGATCGGCACGCTCGTCGGCGTGGCCGGCTCGGTCACGACGATCGCCGCGCACGCCCTGACCCTGGAGCGTTACGACCCCAAGGCGATCCACGGGGTCCACCTCCCGGTGCCCGACGTCGTGAACGCCTGCGACGACCTGCTCTCGATGAACCGCGACTGGCGAAAAGCGTTGCCCTACATGCATCCGGGGCGGGCCGACGTGATCGGCGCCGGTGCGTTGATCTGGCGCGAGGTCGTCGGCCGGGTGCTGCAGCGCAGTGGCATCCATGAGGTCCGGGTCAGTGAGCACGACATCCTGGACGGCATCGCGCTGAGCCTGCTCTGAGGGTGCCCGATCCGATGGCCGACGCGCTGCGGCCGCATCCGGTGACCGGCGAGCTGTTCGCCTCGCCGGTGCCCCCGGGCACGGGGTGGCCGGGCGACCCGGCCACTCGCCGTACGGCGGTCGCGCGCTCGGCCGCCGACGTGCAACGGCTGGCGTCCTCGGCTCGCTCGGTGGCGGACCTCGATGCGCGAGTGTCGGTCTGCCGGGCTTGCCCGCGCCTGGTCGAGTGGCGCGAGTCGGTGGCCCGCAGCGGCCGCCGGGCGTCCTTCGCCGACCAGCCCTACTGGGGTCGCCCGGGCCCAGGCTTCGGCGACCCCGCCCCTCGGCTGCTCATCGTCGGCCTGGCCCCCGCCGCGAACGGCACCAACCGGACCGGGCGGATGTTCACCGGCGATCGCAGTGGCGACTGGATCTACGCCGCGCTGCACCGGGCCGGCTTCGCGGCTGTCCCGTGGAGCCGCAACGCCGGCGACGGGCAGGAGCTGCACGGTGCCCGGATCGTTGCCGCGGCTCGGTGCGCGCCGCCGGCCAACAAGCCCACGCCCGAGGAGCGGGACACCTGCGGCCACTGGCTGGACCGCGACCTCGAGCTCGCAGCGCCCACGGTGCGGGTGCTGCTGGCCCTCGGGTCGATCGGCTGGGACGCCGCACTCGCCGCGGTCCGCCGGATCGGCGGTCTGCACGAACGGCCCAAACCGCGCTTCGGCCACGGCGCCCGGGCCGAGCTCGTCGTACCGGATCGGTTGCAGGCCAACGGTTCTGCGCCGACCTGGACCCTGCTCGGCAGCTATCACGTCAGCCAGCAGAACACCTTCACCGGCAAGCTGACCGAGCCGATGCTGGACGCCGTCCTGGCCCAGGCTCGGGACGACCCTGACCGGCGCGGCTTTGTGAAAGTTTTCACAAGAGGAGTAGGATGGCGGGCATGAGCCAGAGCGACAGCACTGGAACCCCGGCCGGGACCCGACCTCGAGTCAGCTCGCGACCGCGCATCATCGTCCTCGGGGGCGGCTACGTCGGTCTCTACACGACGATGCGTCTGCTGCGGAAGCTGCACAAGCGCGAGGCCGACATCACCGTCGTGGACCCCCGCTCCTACATGACCTACCAGCCGTTCCTGCCCGAGGCGTCGGCCGGATCGCTGGACGCCCGGCATGTGGTGGTGCCACTGCGAAAGGTGTTGAAGGGCGCCGAGATCCTCAACGCCCGCGTGGTGTCCCTCGACCACTCGCGCCAAGTCGTGCGAGTGATGCCGCTGGAGGGCCCGGAGTACGACGTGCCCTACGACATCGTCGTCGTCGCGCTCGGCTCGATTGCCCGCACCCTGCCCATCCCCGGCCTGGCCGAGGAGGCCGTCGGCTTCAAGGCGGTCGAGGAGGCGATCTACCTGCGCAACCAGGTGCTCGAGAGCCTGGACATCGCCGAGAGCACCGCCGATGAGGCTCGGCGCAAGCGCGCGCTCACCTTCGTCTTCGTCGGCGGAGGCTACGCCGGGGTCGAGGCGATGGCCGAGCTGGAGGACATGGCGCGCTTCGCAACCCGTTACTACTCAAGGGTTTCGGCCGAGGATCTGCGGTTCGTGATGGTCGAGGCCACCGACCGGATCCTGCCCGAGGTCGGCGAGGACATGGGCAAGTGGACGGTCGAGCAGCTGCGCAAGCGCGGCATCGAGATGGCCTTGAGCACTCGGCTGAACTCCTGCGTCGACGGGCACATCGAGCTCTCCGACGGCCAGAAGTTCGAGTCCGACACCATCGTCTGGACGGCGGGG
This sequence comes from uncultured Actinomycetota bacterium, assembly GCA_963834425.1. Classification (GTDB taxonomy): domain Bacteria; phylum Actinomycetota; class Actinomycetes; order Actinomycetales; family CAVURS01; genus CAVURS01. The sequence goes on along the minus strand of CAWIBR010000012.1, from coordinate 24,361 downwards.
GTCAAGGCCAGCCCGGTGCTCACCGACACCGACCTGCCGGTCGACGACAAGGGCCGGCTGCGCGCCGAGGCGACCCTGCAGGTCGAGGGCGTCGAGAACGCCTGGGGCGCAGGGGATGCGGTGGCCGTGCCGGACCTGACCAAGCCGGGGGAGTTCACCACACCGAACGCGCAGCACGCCGTCCGCCAGGCCCGCGTGCTGGCCGACAACATCCTCGCGGTGCTGCGCGGCAAGCAGCCGAAACCCTACGTGCACAAGTACGTCGGGTCGGTCGCGAGCCTCGGCTTGCACAAGGGGGTCGCGCAGGTCTACGGCATCAAGGTCAAGGGCTGGCCGGCCTGGTTCATGCACCGGACCTACCACCTGTCGCGGGTGCCGACCTTCAACCGCAAGGTCCGCGTCGTCTCCGAGTGGACCCTGGCGCTGTTCTTCAAGCGCGAGGTCGTGCCGATGGGCTGGCTGGACAAGCCGTTCCAGGAGTTCGAGACGGCGGCGGGCACGTTGCCGACCGAGCGTCGGAGCCGTCCCAACAGCTGATCGCTCACCTAGGCTGGGCCGCGCCCCCGTAGCCCAATGGCAGAGGCAGGCGACTTAAAATCGCTCAAGTGCGGGTTCGAGTCCCGCCGGGGGCACGTGCCAAAACCCAGCCTGTCCCCGCCCGTCGTACCGCCCCTCCGGCTGCCCGAGCTGACCGAGGGTTCGGACCAGGCGTTGCTGACCCGCTCGGACCACGACGGCGCACGCTTCGCCGGCCAGGACCTCAGCGGCCGTGAGCTCGGCGGGTCTCGCTTCGTCGACTGCGAGTTTGCCCAGTGCACCTTCGGCGAGACCAACCTGGGCGGCGTCCGCCTGGTCGACTGCCGCTGGGTCGCCTGCGACGCGCCGATCCTGCGGGCGGCCCGTGGCACCTGGCGCGGGGTCGAGCTGGTCGGCTGTCGCCTCGGCTCGGCCGAGCTCTACGACGGGCAGTGGCACGCCGTGCTGGTCGCGGACAGCAAGCTCGGCTACCTGAACTTCCGGCACAGCACACTGCAGGACGTGCTGTTCACCGGTTGCCAGTTCGAGGAGCTCGATCTCAGCGGCGCGACGCTGACCCGGGTCGCCTTCCAGGAGTGCGAGATCCAGACCCTGACGGTGACCGGAGCCCGGCTCAAGGACGTCGACCTTCGCGGCGCCTCGCTGCGAGCGGTCAACGGCCTGGCCGGCCTGTCCGGGGCGACGATCGACCAGACCCAGCTCTTCGACCTCGCGCCGCTGCTGGCCGCGGACGCCGGCATCCGGGTCGAGTGATGCGGATCGTCTCGCTGCTCCCGTCGGCGACCGAGATCGTCTACGCGCTCGGCCTGGGCGACCAGCTGGTCGGGGTCACCTTCGAGTGCGACGAGCCGGCCCGGGCCCGGGTCGAGAAGGCGGTCGTGGTCGGTGGTCGCGACACCTCCGAGATGGCGCCGGGCGAGATCGACGCCTACGTGCGCGAGCAGCTCGCCGCCGGCGAGGACCTCTACACGCTGCACGCCGAGGCGCTGGCCGGTCTGGACCCCGAGCTGATCCTGACCCAGGACCTGTGCCGGGTCTGCGCCCTGCCGACCGACCAGGTCTCGGCGGCCCTCGACTACCTCGGCTGCCGGGCCGACGTCGTCTCGCTCGACCCGCACACCCTGGACGACGTCTTCGGCACGATCCTGGAGGTCGGCCGGCGAGCCGGGGTCGAGCCGGTCGCGGTCGAGCTGGTGTCTGCGCTGCGGCAGCGACTCTCGGTCGTCGCGGATGCTGTCGCCGACCGGCCCCGACCGCGGGTTGCGATCGTCGAGTGGGTCGACCCGCCGTTCACCGCCGGTCACTGGGTCCCCGACCTGGTGCGGGCCGCCGGTGGCGAGCCCGTCGCCGCGTCGCCGGCGCAGAAGTCGGTGCCGACCACCTGGGCCGAGATCGCAGCCGCTCGACCGGACGTCGTCGTCGTCTCGCCCTGCGGCTTCCACCTGGACGGCGCGGCCGACCAGGCGACGGTGGTCCTTGACCAGCTGCCGCGCGGTCGGCGGGCCGGACCGATCCGGCCATCTGGGCGATCGACGCCGACGGACTGGTCGTGCGCCCCGGGCCGCGGCTGGTCGACGGGGTCGAGGCGCTTGCCGCCCTGCTCCATCCGGACGCCGTCCCATCGTCGGACGCCGTGCGGCTCGTGCGGGCCGGCTAGCCGACCCAGCCATCCACCGTCGGGAACTTCCGGCCAGGGCCAACCATTACCCTGACAAGCGCCGGAGATCCCCGGCGCGCAGGCAGTGACCCCGGAGGGGCAGATGGCGATCAGCAAGAACCCGGTCTTCAGCCGGATCGAGCAGGAGCAGAAGCAGGGTCAGTTCGCGACCTTCCGCACCGACCCGCCGCCGCCCGCTCAGCCGCCCACCTCCGGTGACCTCGAGCAGATGTACGCCGGGCCGTCCGCCACCAGCGTGGACACCGGCCGGCTCACCTACGACGACGTGATCATGAAGACCGCGATGCAGTTCGTCCTGCTGGTCGCTGGTGCGGCCGTCTCGTGGAACTACGTCGCGGGCCTGGACGTCGACCAGCAGAACCGCGGTCTGGCGATCACCTTCGGCGCGATGATCGCGGCCTTCGGCGTCTACTTCGTGGTCCTGCTCCGCAAGACGATCAGCCCGCCGCTGATCCTGCTCTACGCGCTGCTCGAGGGCCTGTTCATCGGCGCGATCAGCCAGTACTACAACCAGGCCTACAGCGGCGTCGTCGGTCAGGCCGTGATCGGCACGCTGGCCGCCTTCGGGGCCATGCTCGCGGCGTACAAGTTCGGCCTGATCAAGGTCAACGACAAGTTCCGCCGGATCGCGACGATCGCGATCGTGGGCTACTTCTTCGTCAGCCTGGCCAGCCTGGTCGCCGCCCTCTTCGGCGTCGGTCACGGCTGGGGCTTCTACGGCGCCGGCCCGCTCGGCATCCTGCTCTGCCTGGCCGGGGTCACCCTGGCGTCGATCTCGCTCGTGCTGAACTTCGACACCATCGACTCGATGGTCAAGGCCGGCGCCCCGGAGAAGACCTCGTGGATCCTCGGCTTCGGGCTGGTCGTCACGTTGGTCTGGCTCTACATCGAGATCCTGCGCCTGCTCTCGATCCTGCGGCAGAACTGAGCCGGCTCGACCTCGACATGACCGACAGCTCCTCGGCCGCCCCCAGCAACAGCGGGGCGACCGGGGAGCTGTCGCGTGAGCGCGACCGCGTGGTCCGCCGGCTGAGCTCGATGGCCCTGGACGCGATCCCGGTTGCGAGCGTCCTCGGCGTCGGCCAGGCGTTGGCCGACCTCGCGGCCACGGCGAACGGCGACCGGGCCCGCGTCGTACCGAGCTTGCCGGCGCACGCGGCGGCCGACCAGATCGCCGTCCTGACCGGTGAGGTCGAGTCGGCCGCCCGGGCGCTGGCGGGCAGTGACCCGACTGGGGCCGCCGCGCTCGCGGAGCAGGCCCGGGTCGTCCTGGCCGCCCTCCGCGGCGACCTCTGAGGGGTTGACATCGACAGGTAGTTGAAGGTTCAATAAAGACATGGCGATCACCCGGCTCAACCACGCGGTCCTCTATGTGCGCGACATCGAGCGCAGTCTGGCGTTCTATCGCGACGTCCTCGGCTTCCGGCCGATCTCGATGCTGCCCGAGGGGTTCCACGGCGCGGCGTTCCTGCAGGCGCCCGGCTCGACCAACGACCACGACCTCGGGCTGTTCGCGATCGGCGAGAACGCCGGTGCCTCGGGCGCCGGCCGGACCACCGTCGGGCTCTACCACCTGGCCTGGGAGGTCGAGACGCTCAGCGACCTGGCTGAGCTGGCCGAGAAGCTCACTGCGGTGGGCGGCTTGGTCGGCGCCAGCGACCACAGCACCACGAAGAGCCTCTACGCCAAGGACCCCGACGGCATCGAGCTGGAGATCGCCTGGATCGTGCCCGCCGCCCTGCTCGACGAGGCCGCGCTGGCCGGCCGCAGCTCGATCCAGCGGCTCGACCTCCCGGCCGAGATCGAGCGGTACGGCGCGCAGACCCGCGGCGGCATCGGCATCTCCCAGCCCGCGCCCGCCTGAGGTCCTGCGCGCGCGAGTTGTCAGCACCAGGACGGCAAATACGCCGCGGTGGTGCTGACAAGTTTGGGGAGCGCGCGTCAGCTCAGGCGCTCGTAGATGATGGCCATGCCCTGGCCGCCACCCACGCACATCGTCTCCAGGCCGAGCGTCTTGTCGCGCGCCTGCAACCCGTTGAGCAGCGTCGTGGTGATCCGCGCGCCGGTCATCCCGAACGGGTGGCCGAGGGCGATCGCGCCGCCGTGCACGTTGAGCTTGTCGTGGTCGATGCCGAGGTCGTCGGCCGACGGAAGCACCTGCGCCGCAAAGGCTTCGTTGATCTCGACCAGGTCGATGTCGTCGATGGTCAAGCCGGCGCGGGCGAGCGCCTGCCGGGAGGCGTCCACTGGCCCCAGGCCCATGATCTCCGGGGACAGACCGCTGACGCCGGTCGCCACGACCCGAGCCAGCGGGGTCAGGCCGAGCTCGCGGGCCTTGGTGTCGCTCATCACGACGAGCGCGGCGGCGCCGTCGTTGAGCGGGCAGCAGTTGCCTGCGGTCACCGTGCCGTCGGGCCGGAACACCGGCTGCAAGCCGGCCACGCCCTCGAGCGTGACGCCCGGCCGCGGGCAGTCGTCGGCGCTGACCACCGTGCCGTCCGGGGTAGTGACCGGTGTGATCTCGCGGGCATAGAACCCGTCGGCGATCGCCTTCTCCGCGCGGTTCTGGCTCTCGACGCCCCACTCGTCCTGGCGGGCCCGACTGATGCCGCGAAGCGTCGCGACGTTCTCGGCGGTCTGCCCCATCGCGATGTAGACGTCGGGCAGCGCACCGCCCGCCCGCGGGTCGGACCAGGTCCTGGTTGCTCTCGGCCGTCGCGGCGGTCCGCTCCTGCGCGGGCTCGAAGATCGGGTTGCGCCAGGCCGGGTCGATCCGGCCGGCTCCGTCGAACCGCGGGTAGCGCGAGACGCACTCGACCCCGGCCGAGATGAAGGCGTCGCCCTCGCCGGCCTTGATGGCGTGGAAGGCCATCCGGGTCGTCTGCACGCTGGAGGAGCAGAACCGGTTGACCGTCGCGCCCGGCAGGTGGTCCAGCCCGGCGAGCACCGCCACCACGCGGGCGATGTTCATGCCCTGCTCGCCCCACGGCTCGGCGCACCCCATGTAGAGGTCGTCCAGGACCGCCGGGTCGAGGTCGGGCAGCTTGGCGAGCACAGCCTGTACGGCGGCCAGGGCCAGGTCGTCCGGCCGGACGTCCTTCAGGCTGCCCTTGAAGGCCCGGCCGATCGGCGTACGGGCGGTCGCGACGATGACGGCCTCTGGCATCAGGGTTCCCTCTCCGGTACGGCGGACGGATCGCCCTCGACCCTACGTCGCCGAGGCTCGGCAGTCGCTCGCGGCAGCTGTGGGCTGCGCCTCATCGACCGGCGCAGTGGGGTCCGGCTGGCGCTCCGGCGAGTGCTCCGGTTGGGGCTCGGCGTCCGGCTGGGGGACGGGTTGCTGGCGCCGCCGCAAGAGCACGGCCCAGGGCCCGCGCCGCCCGCCGGAGCCGGCCGGGCCGCCCGTGTCGCTGGCCGAGACCTCGACGCCCGGGTCGCGTACGGCGCGGACGGCGGCCCGAGACACCCGTTCGACCGACTCGCCGCGCCGGAAGTCCGGCAGCCGCTCGTGGCCGCCGTCCGGCCAGAGGCCGACCTCGGCGCAGATGCTGGGCAGCAGGGCCGCGGCGGCCTTGGCGTAGCCGGCAGCACTCGGATGAAACCGGTCGACGCTGAACATCTCGGTCGGATGGGCCGCGAACTCCGGACCCAGCAGGTCACCCAGCGAGACCGTGCGGCCGCCCGCCTCGACGACGGCGACGGTCTGGGCGGCCGCGAGGTCGCGGCTCCACTTGCGGGCGAGCAGCCGCAACGGCTGGGGGACCGGCTTGATCGTGCCCAGGTCCGGGCAGGTGCCGGCCACGACGCCGGAGCCGCTTGCGCGCAGGGCCTTGACCGCCTCGACCAGGTCATGCACGGCGGAGGCCGCCTTGACCCGGTGGGTCACGTCGTTGCCACCGACCATGACCATGGCGACGTCCGGGTGGGGGACCTCGACGAGCAGCCGCTCGAGCTGGCCGGCCAGGTCGCTCGACTTGCCACCGCTGAACGCCACGTTGAGCAGCCGCACCGGTCGCCCAGCCGCCGCGGCCAGTCCGGTCGCGAGCAACGCGCCGGGGGTCTCCTCCGGAAGGTCCACACCGAGCCCGGCGGCCGAGGAGTCGCCCAGGACGACCAGGTGCAGCCCGGATGCGGCCTCGCGCGGCTCGGCGTCCAGGATCCCGTGGGCGTCGTACCAGCCGTCGGCCACCGGGGCTTGCTCGAACGGGGTGCCGACCGTGCGGCGGGCGACCTTGGCCTCGATCCGCAGACCGCCGTAGGCGAGCGCGCTGAGTCCGACCACGCCTGCGGCGACACCGCCCCCGCCGTACGCCGCCTTGGTCGCGACCCGTCGCGCCTTGCCCGCCCTGCCCACTCCCGCTCACCCCTTCGCGCGCCTGTCCTCGACGTCCCTCCCAGGGTAAGCCGCGCGTGTGACGGCTCGCGCGGTGATTGCTGTGATGTTGATTGCGGGCAGGTGAATGCTGGGATGCTGGGCGACGTGAAGTACGCGGAGCACATCAGCGACCTGGTCGGCAACACCCCGCTCGTCCGGCTCACCTCGGTCACCGAGGGGATCCAGGCCACGGTGCTGGCCAAGATCGAGTACCTCAACCCGGGCGGGTCCGTGAAGGACCGGATCGCGCGCCGGATGATCGAGGCGGCCGAGGCCTCCGGCGCGTTGCGACCGGGCGGCACCATCGTCGAGCCGACGTCCGGCAACACCGGCGTCGGGCTGGCGCTGGTCGCCCAACAGCGTGGCTACGACTGCGTTTTCGTCTGCCCGGACAAGGTCAGCCAGGACAAGCGGGACGTCCTCGCGGCGTACGGCGCTCGGGTCGTCGTCTGCCCGACGGCCGTCGCTCCGGACCATCCGGACTCCTACTACTCGGTCTCCGACCGGCTGGTGAGGGAGATCGACGGGGCCTGGAAACCGGACCAGTACTCCAACCCCAACGGGCCGCTCGCGCACTACGAGACGACCGGGCCGGAGATCTGGTCCGACACCGACGGCCTGGTGACCCACGTCGTGGTCGGCGTCGGGACCGGCGGCACGATCACCGGGACCGGCCGGTTCCTGAAGGAGGCCTCGGCTGATCGGGCGTCGGGTCCGGTCGTCGTGGTCGGCGCCGACCCGGAGGGCTCGGTCTACTCCGGCGGGTCAGGGCGGCCCTATCTGGTGGAGGGCGTGGGCGAGGACTTCTGGCCGTCGGCGTACGACCCGAGCGTGCCCGACGAGATCGTCGCGGTCTCGGACGCCGACTCGTTCTTCATGACCCGGCGGCTCGCGCGCGAGGAGGGTCTGCTCGTCGGCGGCTCCTGCGGCATGGCCGTCGTGGCGGCGCTCGAGGTTGCGCGCCGCCTCGGGCCGTCCGATGTCGTCGTGGTGCTGCTGCCGGACAGTGGCCGCGGCTACCTGTCGAAGATCTTCAACGACGAGTGGATGGCGTCCTACGGCTTCCTGGGCGCCTCGGAGTCGACGACGGTCGGCGACATCCTGCGCGGCAAGTCCGGCGAGCTGCCGGCCTTGGTGCACACCCACCCCAACGAGACGGTCCGCGACGCCGTGACCTACCTGCGCGAGTACGCCGTGTCGCAGATGCCCGTCGTGTCGGCCGAGCCGCCGGTGATGGCGGGCGAGGTCTCCGGGTCGGTGTCCGAGCGCGACCTGCTCGATGCGCTGTTCACCGGTCAGGCCCACCTGGCCGATCCGGTCGAGCGGCACATGGGCCCGCCGCTGCCGCTGGTCGGCGCCTTGGAGCCGGTGGCCGCCGCGCGGGCGGCGCTGGAGAAGGCCGACGCGATCCTGGTCCTGGTCGACGGCAAGCCCGCCGGCGTCCTGACCCGCGCCGACCTCCTGGGCTTCCTCGCCGACTGACGCTGCCTGGTCTTGGCCGTCGAACCCGGGTTTGGCCGTCGAATCCGGGTCTGAGAGCCGAATCGGTGGGTGCCAACCCGGTTTCGACCGCCAAAGGGTGGTCAGGATGGCTAGGCTTGCGGGCGACGAGGACCAGGTCGATCTGGTGGCCGGCGTCGGTCGGCCGGATCACCTCGGCCAGGCGCTCGATGGCCAATCCGGTTGCGGCAGCGCGGAGCCGGTCCTCGGTGTGCAGGTGGATCGGGTCGGTCGGGCCGCCCACACCGTCGGTGAGGTTGCGCAGGCTGTGGCCCAGGACGACGAGGTGGCCGCCCGGGGCGAGCCATCCGCGCACCCGCGGGAAGACGTCGTCGTCCAGGTGGAAGAACGCGCACAGGATCAGGTCGTACCGGCCCTGGCCGGGCGCCGGCTCCCAGGTGGTGGCATCGGCAACGACCCACTCGATCGGTTGGACGGTCGCCGGTTCGTCCTGGCCCCGCAGTTCTTGGCTCATCGAGGCAACGTCGTGCCTCCTGTGACGCGCCGTTGCATCGTTGGCGTCGGCCTCGGCCGCGCGGCCGTCGTCGATCGCCACCTGGGAGAAGTCGACGGCCGTGACCTGCCAGCCGTGAGCGGCCAGCCACAGCGCGTGCCGCCCGCGCCCCGCCGCGACGTCGAGCGCGCGCCCGGGCGTCAGCTGCGAGGCAACCTCGACGAGCGTCGGGTCCGGGCCGCCGGAGAGCCGGTGCTGATGCTTGTCGCCCCCGCTCGCGGCGTACCGCTCGTCCCAGTACGCCGCGTCGTGAGCCACGCTGCCCATCTTGGCCCGAACGGCCGGCCTACATGGAGCTGGTGCCGGAGCCGCCGATCAAGTTGGCCGCCAGGTTGCCCGCGGCGACCTGCTGCTCACTGGCCCCGTTGGGGTTGGGTCCGTAGGTCTCGCTGACCTCGTCCCAGTTGTGGATGAGCGAGAACAGGCGCCAGATGCCGTGTCCGATCGCCCGGGGTACTGACCAGATAGCTGAACCGATGGCCCTCATGTCGCCCTCCGCTGTCGTGCTGATGGACGGGCGCAATGTCCGTCCATCAGCAATGTAGCCCCCGATGACCCCTTTTGCACCAGGCCTGCGCCGATCGGCGTACGGGCGTGATCGGCCGCTGTCAGTCGGTGGTCTTGGCGATGCCCACCGGACACGACAGGCCGGTGCCGCCGGAGCCGCAGTAGCCCCACGGGACCTTGTGCAGGTACTGCTGGTGGTAGTCCTCGGCGTAGTAGAACTCACCGGCATCCTCGGCCGACCGCAGCTCGGTCGTGATGTCGCCGAACCGGTTGCGCCGCAACACATCCTGGTACGCCGCGCGGCTGACCTCGAAGGCCGCCTTCTGCTCCGGCGTCGTGTAGTAGAACGCCGAGCGGTAGGTCGTGCCGACGTCGTTGCCCTGCCGCATGCCCTGGGTCGGGTCGTGGGCCTCCCAGAAGACCTTGAGCAGCTCCTCGATGGTCACCTTGGAGGGGTCGTAGGCGACCAGGACGGTCTCGGCGTGGCCGGTCTTGCCGGTGCAGGTCTCCTCGTACGTCGGGTTGGGCGTGTAGCCGCCCTGGTAGCCGACGGCCGTCGTGACGACGCCGGGGGTCTCCCAGAACTTCTGCTCCTCGCCCCAGAAGCAGCCGAGCGCGAAGTACGCGACCTGCGTGCCCTCCGGCCACGGACCGAAGATCGGGGTGCCGAGCACCGCATGGGTCGGCGACACGGCGTACGGGCGGGTGGGTCGGCCGGGGAGCGCCTGCTCGCGGGTGGGCAGCTGACGCTTCAGCGCGGAGCCGAACAGCATGGTTGGTTCCTCTCCAAAGAACTTCAGGGGTTGCACCCAGCACAACGGGTCCCGGAGAGGGCCTGTTCCAGCCCATCCTTACCGCGCGATGACGGTCCGCCGCGGGCTCAGACGACGGTGCTCAGACGACGTAGGCCTCGACGGGCTCGACCGGCACCGGGGCCGGGCCGCCCGAGGTGACCAGGTCCCAGGCCGCGGCGAGCTCCCGGACCGCATCGTCCAGCTCGGCGACCGGGCGGGTGTAGGGCAGCCGGATCCACGACTCGAGGGTGCCATCGGCCGCGAACCGCGACCCCGGCGTGATCCGCAGCCCGCGGTCGGCCGCCGCCGCGGCGAGCGCGCCGGACGACGGCGTCGGCAGCTCGCACCACAGCACCTGGCCGCCGCCCGGCACCCGGCACCTCCAGGACGGGAGCTCGCGCCGCAGCCCGGCGACCAGCGCGTCGCGCCGCTCGCGCAGCTCGGCGACGCGATACGCGCGCACGGCGTCGAGCTGGTCCATCAGGTTGGCGCAGGCCAGCTGTTCCAGGATCGGGCTGGAGAGGTCCTGCCGGGCCCGCAGCGCCGCCAGCCGGCGGATGGTCACCGAGTCCGAGCGCAACCAGCCGACCCGCAGCCCGCCCCAGAAGATCTTGCTCGCCGAACCCACCGTCACCGTCGGCTGGGCGTCGGCTAGTCCAGTCATGGCCGCGAAAGGCGTTGGCATCGCATCGGATTCGAGAGACAGCTCGACCAGCGACTCGTCGATGATCGCGGCCGTGCGGCCGTGCGACAGCGCGCTCGCGACCACCGCTCGTTGCTCCTCGGCCATCAGCGCACCGGTCGGGTTCTGGAAGTCCGGGATGAGGTACGCCGCGCGCGGGGCCGTCTGCCGGACCGCCGCCACCAGCCCTTCGGCGCCGGGGCCGCCCCAGCCGTCGTGGACCGGCACCGGCACGGCCCGCGCGCCCAGGTCGGCCACGATGTCCAAGCCGCCGGGATAGCCCGGTTGCTCGACCAGCACCCGGTCGCCCGCCCCGACGTAAAGGGACAGCGCCAGGCGCACCGCCTGCAGCGCGCCGCTGGTGATCAGGATCTGCTCCGGCAACGGTCGAGAGGCCGCGCGCCGTGAACCGGTCGGCCAACCGCTCCCGCAGCGAGGGCATGCCGCGGTAGTCGTAGCCCGTGCCGGGCAGGTAGCGCGGCAGCTCGTCCAGCGCCGCGGCGTACGCCGCATGCAGTTGCGGCGGGGCGCTCGGCGCCGCGTGGCCGAGGTCGACGACCCCCGCGGGTGCCGGCTCGGGCGCCCAGGCCGGCACCTCGCCGGCGTCGCCGGGCAGCGTGGTCCAGGTGCCCGAGCCCTGCCGGCTGGCGGCGTAGCCGGACTCCCGGAGCAGGTCGTAGGCCGAGGCGGCCGTGGTCCGGCTCCGGCCCAGCGCGGCCGCCAGCTCGCGCTCGGGTGGCAGGCGGACCCCGACCGGCAACCGGCCGTCGAGCACGAGCAGCCGGACCTTGGTCGCCAACGCCGCGTACGCCGGCTGTCCCGGCGTCTCCCAGGTGCCCAGCAGGCGGGCCAGCTCCCGCGGCCCGATCCGGCGGGCCGGTGTCACGATGCGCACGGGAGCCACTCTGCGCCGATTGGCTCTGGATGACAAGACCAATCGGCCCCGAAACTGACGAGCATGCGCCAGCTGCCACAGCAATTGCCCCGGCGGATGACCCAGCTCTACGTCGGACTGGTGGCCTACGCGGTCAGCATGGCCCTGGTCATCCAGTCCGACCTGGGCAACATGCCGTGGGACGTCTTCAACCAGGGCCTGGCCCGCCGGGTCGGGCTGACCATCGGCTTCTGGGTGATCGCCTTCGGCCTGCTGATCCTGCTGGCCTGGATCCCGCTGCGGCAGCGCCCGGGGCTGGGCACGGTCAGCAACATCGTGGTGATCGGGTTCCTGATCGACGGTGCGCTGCGGATGCTTCCGGAGCAGCACGTGATGGCCGGCCGCGCGGCGTACCTCGTGGTCGGGATCGTGCTCAACGGCGTGGCCACCGCGCTCTACGTCGGGGCCCGGATGGGTCCGGGTCCACGGGACGGGCTGATGACTGGGCTGGTCCGGCGCACCGGGCGCTCGGTCCGGTTGGTGCGCACCTCGATCGAGGTCGTCGTCGTCATCGCCGGCATCCTGCTCGGCGGCACCTTCGGCGTCGGCACCATCCTCTACGCCGTGAGCATCGGCGCCGCTGGTGCAGCTCTTCCTGCCCCGGTTCACGGTGCCCGAGCCGGCCCCCGCCGCGCGTCCGCTGACGGTCGGCGCCGCCGATACGCTCGCCGCGTGAGTTCCGACCAGACCCAGCCCGGTTTCAGCACCAGAGCCATCCATGCCGGCCAGGAGGCCGACCCGCTGACCGGTGCGGTGGTGCCGCCGATCTACCAGGTCTCCACCTACAAGCAGGACGGCGTCGGCGGGCTGCGCGGCGGCTACGAGTACTCGCGATCGGCCAACCCGACCCGCACCGCCCTCGAGGAGTGCCTGGCCGCCTTGGAGGGTGGCTCGCGGGGCTTCGCCTTCGCCTCCGGCCTGGCCGCCGAGGACACCCTGCTGCGGGCGATCACCGCGCCCGGCGGGCACGCGGTCATCCCCAACGACGCGTACGGCGGCACCTATCGACTTTTCGCCAAAGTCGCTGAGCCGTGGGGCCTTTCGCACTCACCGACCGATCTCGGCAACCTCGACCACGTCCGCGCCGCGGTCCAGCCCGGTCGCACGTCGGTCATCTGGGCCGAGACCCCGACCAACCCGTTGCTCGGCATCGCCGACATCGCCGCGCTGGCGGAGATCGCCCACGCCGCCGGCGCGCTGCTCGTCGTCGACAACACGTTCGCGACGCCCTACCTGCAGAACCCGCTCGCGCTCGGCGCCGACGTCGTCGTGCACTCGACGACCAAGTACGCCGGCGGCCACTCCGACGTCGTCGGCGGCGCCCTGGTCACTGCTCACACGCCCGGAGCCGCGGCGTACGGCGATCTGGACGAGCGGATCGGCTTCCACCACAACGCGATCGGCGGTGTGGCCGGGCCGTTCGACGCGTGGTTGGTCCTGCGCGGGCTGAAGACGCTGGCCGTGCGGATGGACCGGCACTGCGACAACGCCGAGCGGGTCGTGGCCTACCTGGCCGAGCATCCGCGGGTGACCCAGGTGCTCTATCCCGGCCTCCCAGACCACCCCGGCCACGCGGTCGCCGCTCGGCAGATGAAGCGGTTCGGCGGCATGGTGAGCTTCCGGCTGCGCGGCGGCATCGAGGAGGCCCTCGGCGTCTGCAAGCGGGCCGAGGTCTTCACCCTCGGCGAGTCGCTCGGCGGCGTCGAGTCGCTGATCGAGCACCCGGGCCGGATGACCCACGCGAGCGTGGCCGGCAGCGTGCTGGAGGTGCCGGACGACCTGATCCGGCTCTCGGTCGGCATCGAGGACGTCGAGGACCTGATCGCCGACCTCGACCTCGCCCTGTCCTGAGCCGGACTGCACGAGCCGGAACCCACGAGGCGGACGGGGTCGCATGAGCCGGGTGCTGTGCGTCGACTTCGGGTCGACCTTCACCAAGGCGGCCCTGGTTGACGGGGCGGACGGCGCCCTGGTGGCCACCGCGAGCCACGCCACGACGCTGGCCACGGATGTGCTGGACGGCTACGCCGCTATCCGAGAGCAGTTGATCGGCGAACGCGTCGATGAGGTGCTGGCCTGCTCCAGCGCGGGCGGTGGGCTCCGGTTGGCCGTCGTGGGCTACGAGCGCGAGGTGACGGCCGAGGCCGGTCATCGGGTGGGGCTGTCGGCCGGCGCCAAGGTCGTCCATGTCAGTGCCGGAACCCTTGACACCGAAGGGATTTCGGCGCTCAAGGCCGCGCGCCCGGATGTCGTGCTGCTGGTCGGTGGCACGGACGGCGGCAACGCGGAGGTGCTGCTGCACAACGCCCGGCGACTCGGCACGGCCCGGATCGCGGCGGCAGTGGTGCTGGCCGGCAATGCCGAGGCGCGCGACGAGGCGCTGCACGAGTTGCAGTCGCGCGGCCGCAAGGTCGTGGCCACCGACAACGTCCTGCCGGCGATCGGCGTCCTGGAGCCGCGACCGGCTCGGGCCGCGATCCGCGACGTCTTCATCCGGCACGTCATCGGCGGCAAGGGGCTGTCACGCGGCAAGGACTTCGCCGCGATGGTGCGAGCGGCGACGCCGGACGTGGTCCTGGCCGGCGTCGAGGTGCTCGTCCGACGGCGCACCCGACGACGGTCTCCCGGGAGCGGGCGACGTCCTCGTCGTCGACATCGGCGGCGCCACCACCGACGTCTACTCGGTCATCACGCCCGAGGGTGAGGACGCCGGGCTGCGCAAGGAGGTCGTCGAGACGATGTGGCGGGCCCGCACGGTCGAGGGCGACCTCGGGATGCGGTGGAACGCCGTCAACGTCATCGAGGCGGCCACCCTCGAACACCTGCTGACCTCCGACGACGACGCCGCCGGCCTGTCGGCGTACGCCGCGACCGTCGCGGCGGACCCGTCGTACCTGCCGGAGCCGGGCTCGGCCCAGGACCGGCTGGACCTGCGGATCGCTCAGCTCGCGGCCACCATCGCCCTGCGCCGGCACGGTCGCCCGGCCGGGCCGAGCGCCAACCCGCGGCCGCTGAAGGACGTCGGGCTGGTCGTTGGCTCGGGCGGGGTGCTGCGGCATCACGACGAGGCCGACCGGCTCGCGGTCCTGGCCGCCGCCGTCAACGACCACGGCGGCGGATGGCGGGTGCCGAGCGGTGCTCGCGTGGTGGTCGACCATCGCTATGTCTTGTTTGCCGCCGGGCTGCTGGCCACGAGCGAAGACGCGGGCCTGAGGCTCGCGGGGGCTCGGTTGGTTGCGGGCGAGATTGCCGGTTGACCGGCAGGATTGGGGCGTGAGCCCAGCCGGGAGGACCAAGAGCGTCGAGGTGCCGTACGGCGTGCGCCTGGCGACCGACTGGGCCTGGCGACTGATCCTGCTCGCGGCCTTCGTCTATCTCCTGCTGCGGTTGCTCAGCATCTTCGAGGTCATCGTCGTGCCGTTCCTGCTCGCGATGCTGCTCGTGGCGCTGACCCGGCCGCTGACCGATCTGCTCGCCCGCAGCCTGCCGCGCGGGGTGTCCGCCTTGCTCACGGTGCTGATCGTGATCGCGATCGTGGTCGGCCTGGTGACGCTGGTCGGCACCCAGATCGCGAGCGGGTTCCCCGACCTGGAGAGACAGACCAGCTCCGGCCTGACCGAGGTGCAGCGTTGGCTGGCCACCGGGCCGCTGCACATCACGACCGACCAACTGGCGGACTACGTCGGGCGGTTGCAGAGCTCGCTCGGCTCCCACACCGGCACGTTGATCAGCGGCGCCTTCGCGGCGGCCGGCACGGTCAGCGACGTCCTGGCCGGGATCTTCATCACGCTCTTCTCGACCTACTTCATGCTGGCCCAGGGCGATGTGATCTGGGGCTGGATCCTGAAGGTCCTGCCGGATCCGGCCCAGGAGCCGATGGACGTCGCCGGCCGACGCGGCTGGGTGACCCTGACGTCGTACATCCGGGCCACGGTGCTGGTGGCGGCGACCGACGCGATCGGGATCGGCGTCGGGGCCGCGATCCTGGGCGTGCCGCTGGCGGTGCCACTGGCCGTGCTGGTCTTCCTGGCCGCCTTCATCCCCGTGGTCGGCGCCCTGGTCTCTGGCGTCGTCGCGGTGCTGATCGCGCTGGTCTCCCACGGGGTGGTCACGGCGCTGATCATGCTTGGCATCGTGATCGGCGTGCAGCAGCTGGAAGCCCATGTGCTGCAGCCATTCCTGATGGGGCGCGCGGTCCGGGTCCACCCGCTCGCCGTCATCATGGGCATCGCCGCTGGTGCCCTTGCTGCGGGCATCGTCGGGGCGCTGTTCGCCGTGCCGATCATCGCCGTCGGCAACACGATCGGGTCATCGCTGGCCGGGCGGATCGCCGACGACGACGACCGGTTCGCCTCCAAGGAGAACCCGGTCGGTGATGACGCCGCCCCGGATACTCAGGGCGCGGTCGACGCGACCTAGCGTCTGATCGGCTCAGCGCCGGCGCGAGCGCAGGTAGTCGGCCACGACGTACTCGCCGAGCCGGTCGATGTCGGGAGTGAAGACCCGTCCACCGCTGCGCTTGGCCACCGCGTCCACGAACCGGCGCAAGCCGTAGTCCTCCCCGAGCATGAAGAGGTTGAGCTGGGCCCGCTGCCGGGTCAGCAGATCGACCTCGGTCAGCGTGCGCCGCAACGTCTCCTGGGTCGTCGGCCACTGGAAGACCGCCTCCCCGTCGTCCTCCAGGTGGGCGGTCGGCTCGCCGTCGGTCACGACCAGCACGACCGGCTCCGCGTCGGGATGACGGCGCAGGTGCCGTCCGGCCAGCGACAAAGCCTGCTGAAGGTTGGTGCCCTGGATCCACTGCGGCTCGATGCCGGCCAGCTCGACCTCGGTCATCGGCTTGGCCCAGCGGTCGAAACCGATGAGCTGCAACGCATCCTGGGGGAACCGCGTGGCCATCAGGTGCTGCAGCGCCAGGGCGGTCTGCTTCATCGACCCCCACCGGCCCTCGGCGTACATCGACCAGGACAGGTCGACGCAGAGCGCGACCGCAGCCGACGACCGCCGCTCGGTCTCGACAACGACGAAATCCTCCGGGGCGAGCGTCAGCGAGCGCCCGGAGCCCCGAGAGGCGCCTGAGCCGGCCGAGGACGCCTGCCGGAGCACGGCATTCGACACCGTACGGACGACATCGAGCGGCTGCTCGTCGCCGAACGACCACTCGTGCCAGGCCCCGGTCGGCTCGCCCGCCTGCCCCGCGGCATGGTCCTCGTGGCCACCCCGGCCGTGTGCCGACAGTTGCGCGAAGACCCGGCGCAGGGCGGTCTGGCCCAACCGCCGCAACGCTTTCGGCGTCAGCCGGAGCCCGTCGTTGTCGCGAGCGAGCCAGCCCTGCCGACGCAGCTCGCGCTCCAGCTCGCGCAAGGCCTGCACGTCGGCGGTCGCCCCAGCGCCGAGCTGACGCTCGATCGCCTCCACGTCGACGTCGTCCAGCGAGGCGCCCGGATAGTCCTGGCCGAGCTGGTCGGTGAGGGAGTCCAGGTCGGCGAGCTCCTGCAACGCCTCGGTGGCCTCGCCGTAGGTCAGCGGCTGGTCGCCGTCGATGTTGCCGCGGCTGCGCCAGTCCAGGCCCGGTCGCAGGTCGCGCAGGTTGTCCCGCAGCGCCGCCATCTCGGCGGCCAGGTCGGCGTCGGCCAGAGCGTCGGCCATCAGCTGGGCCAGCTCCTGGCGTTGCTGCGACGACAGCGACCGCATCAGCCGCTCGGCCGCCGCCGCCTGCCGGGCCAGCGCGTCAATGAGCTCGTCGACCGACTGCGGGTTGTCCGGGAACATGTCGCCGTGCTTGGCCATGAAGTCGTTGAACTGGTCGGTCGTGTCCTCGCCCCGGGCGTGCGCGCCCAACAGCTGGTTGAGGTCGGCCAGCATGTCCTTGGTCCGGGCCATCGCCTCAGGATCGTTGCCCTGCAACGCATCCCGCATGCCCTGGAACTGCTGGTCGAGCACCTCCCGCTGCAACATGGCCTTGATCTCGTCGTAGGCCTCCTTGGCCTCCGGCGAGCGCCAGTCGTAGTCCGCGAGCTCACGCACCGCGCGCGAGGTGTCGCGGGGCAGGTCGCCGAGCCGCTGCTCCCGCAACCGCGCGTCGTCGGAGGGGTCCGGGAAGAGCGCCTCCTGCTCGGCCGAGATGGCCTGGTCGAGCAGGTCGCGCACCTGCTCCAGCGTCCCGGACAGGTCGCCGGCGTTGCGCACCTGCTCCCGGCGGCGACGCACCTCGCGCTGCAGGTCATCCAGCCCGCGCCGGCCCTGGTCGCCCCGTCGGAGCAGGTCGCGGATCGCCTCGGCCAGGCTCCGCCCCTCGAGGACGTCCTGGCCGATCGCGTCGACCGCCTCGCGCACGTCGTACGGCGGCGCCAGCGGGTCGGGCCCGCCGCGCCACGCGCCGTACCGGTTGCGGGGCATCGCTAGCCGCCGTAGACCGTGCGGCCGTCGGCGAGCACGTCCTTGGCCAGACGGCGGGTCAGGTGCAGACCCTCCAGGACCAGCTCGACCGCGGAGGCGGCCTCACCGGGGGTAGGGGCGTCGCCGAGGTCCAGCCGTTCGAGCACCTTGGCCAGACCAGCGACGGTGCCGACCTGCGCGAGCACCTCGGTCGCCGGCACCAGCTCGCCGGTCTCGATCGACTCGCCCTCACCCACGAGCGCCGTGAAGCCGGAGAGGTCCAGCCCGGCCAGGCGGGCGCGGAACACCTCGGCCGTCGCCGTGCGGAGCAGGTGGGCGAGCACCTCCTCCTCACGACCCTCGTCGCCCGACTCGAACTCGACCTTGCCGCGCAGGGTCCGCGCGACGCCGTCGAGGTCGCCGACCCGCCCGACCGCGTCGTCCTCGCCGGTCAGGGCGGCCCGTCGAAGCGCTGCGGCAGAGGCGGTTTCGGCCGCGGCAACGGCGAACCGGGCCGAGACGCCCGAGCGCTGGTCCACAGACGGCGACTCGCGTACGCCGCGGGCGAAGCGGGCCACGATCTCCAGCAGGTAGGTCGGGAGCTCGGCGACGAGCTCGGCCTCCTGGGCGACCAGCTCGACCTCGTCGGCGACCTCGAGCGGGTAGTGGGTGCGGACCTCGGCGCCGAACCGGTCCTTGAGCGGGGTGATGATCCGGCCGCGGTTGGTGTAGTCCTCGGGGTTCGCGGTCGCCACGAGCAGCAGGTCGAGGGGCATCCGCAGGGCGTAGCCGCGGACCTGGATGTCCCTCTCCTCCAACACATTCAGCAGCGAGACCTGGATCCGTTCGGCCAGGTCGGGCAGCTCGTTGACGGCGAAGACGCCACGGTTGGACCGCGGCACCAGGCCGTAGTGCACCGTCTCCGGATCGCCGAGGGTCCGGCCCTCGGCCAGGCGGACCGGGTCGACGTCGCCGATCAGGTCACCGACGCTGGTGTCCGGGGTGGCGAGCTTCTCGCCGTACCGCTCGGAGCGGTGCCGCCACGCGACGGGCAGTGCGTCCCCGACCTCGGCCTGGAGGCGTCGACAGCGCGGGCAGACCGGCGCGAGCGGGTCGTCGTGGATCTCGCAGCCCTCGACCTCGGGCGACCACTCGTCGAGCAGCGCGGTCAGCGACCGGGCCAGCCGGGTCTTGCCCTGGCCGCGCTCGCCCAGCAGGACCAGGTCGTGCCCGGCCAGCAGCGCCCGCTCCAGCTCGGGCAGCACGGTGTCGTCGAAGCCGACGATCCCCGGGAACCGGTCGGCTCCGGCGCGCAGCGCGGCGACGAGGTTCTCGCGCAGCTCGGTCTTGACGGTGCGGGGGCGGTAGCCCGAGGCGCGGAGGTCGCCGGCCGTCGCCGGGAGGTCGCCGGGGAGAGGCGGTGGGAGCAGCTCGCTCGTGGTGGTCACTGGTTGACCGTACGTCGGCCTGTGGACGGCTGCAGCGGGTGGTCCGACTTCGGGGGCAGGATGGCGGCGGCGTGGGGCCCGACCGACAGGAGCCACATGCCCTTCGACCTGCCCTACAACCAGCCCTCAGAGCTGACTCTCGGGCTGCCCTTCCAGCTCTCGGCTGACCACGTGCTCAGAGCCCGGCTCCGCGCTGCGTCGCTCGACTGGGAGCAGCAGGCTCGCCGGCTCCGGCTGATGGTCGCCGGCGCCGCCGTCGGCGGCCCGTGCGGGCGGGCCCTGGCGGCCTGCGGCGACGGCGTCGCGGCCGAGTTGGCTGCGGTGGCACAGCACATCGCCGCGCTGGACCCCGCGGGTCCCTGGGGTCCGGGCGCGGCAATCCCGTGAGCCTCCTGTCGGTCGACCCCGTCGCGCTCGCCCGCCTCGGCGATTCGATCCGCACCCTGCGCGGGCAGGCTGAGATCTCGGCCGGAGTCGTCCGGGCGGTCAGCGGGCAGTGGGGGGCGACCATCCCGGCTCTGTCCGCGGCCGCGATGTCCCGCCGGATGGAGGACGTTCTGACCCGGGTCGGTGCTCTGGCCGACGTCATCACGGTGGTCGCCGAGGGATTCGCGCGCACCGAGACCGGCGTCGCGGCCTCCTTCGCGCCGGTCCCGGCTCCCTCGAGCGCGGCGCTGAGCGGGCTGGCCGGCCTGCTCGATCGGCTGGACCCCACGCAGCTCGAAGCCCTGCTCGTCGCCTCACCGACCCTGGCCGAGCTGGTCGTCGACCGGCTGCCCGCACCGCCGGGTTCGCCCTCCGCTCGGCTGGCCGAGCTGCTGCGTTCCGTGGGCCGGGGAGTGCCCACGACCGCCGTCCTGCTCGAGGCCCGGGCCCTCCTGCTCGGCCTCACGCCGTCGTCCCGCCGTCGGCTGGCCCTGCTGGCTCCGGCCCTGGTCAGCGGACTCGCCTCGGCTCCGGTCGAGGACCGGTTCGCCGCGACCCGCGTCCTGGTCAGCGCCGAGTCCGCGCGACTGCTCGCCCGGCTGCCCCGGCTGTCCGGGTCGCAGCGGGCGGCCGGTGAGCGCCGCCTGCGCTGGTACGCCGAGCTGCTCACCGGCAGTGTGGTCCTCGTCCGCCCGGACGGCTCGCGACTGGTCCGTCCGCACCAGCTGCTCGCCTTCGACCCTCGCGGCGACGGGCGGATCGAGGAGGTGTTCGGGGACCTGACCCGAGCCCGACACCTGGCGGTCTACGTGCCCGGCACCGGCACCAGCCTCGACCGCTACGCCGGCAACGCCCAGCGGGCTTCGTCGTTCGCTGCGGCCGAGCCGGACCTGGCCGTCGTGCTCTGGCAGGACGCCGACTTCCCGGACAAGCCGCTGGACCACGTCGTACCGCCAGTTGCGTTGTGGGACAGTCCGGTTCGCGCAACCGAGGAGCAGCTCCGCGCCCATGTGTTGTCCGCGGCGTACCGGGACGCCGCTGACCGCGCCGGTGCCACCTTGGCCACCGACGTCGAGGGGCTGCGGATGGCCCTGCCGGGCCCGGGCTCCGATCTGACCGTGCTCGGCCACAGCTATGGCGGCTCGATCGTGGGGTCGGCCGAGGCCCACGGGATGGTCGTCGACCGGGTGGTGCACATCTCGAGCGCCGGTGGTTACGTCGCCAACGTCCATGACTACGCCGCGGGGGAGTGCGGCACGCATCGCTTCTCGATGACCGACCCGGACGACCCGATCCAGCTGGTCCAGGGGGCCGGTTTCTCCTCCGTGGGTCAGGTCGAGAAGTCGCTCGGCACCGTCGCGGGGGTCCTGCCCGCGCCCCTGCGGCCGCTGACGGCTCCGGTCGCCGCCGGGCTGGCCGTCGTCTCCGGGGACCCGCATCAGGTCGGCCACGGCCTGGACCCCGATCTGATCCCGGGCGTGACCCGACTGGACACTGGCGTGCGCGCGGACGGTCACACCCTGGTCAGCGGCCACGGCGGCATGTTCGAGCCGGGCTCGACGGCCTGGCGCAACCTGCTCGCAGTGATGCACGGCGACCCGGTCCAGGTCCTGGAGCCGGCGCGATGGCACACCGAGCTCGTGCCGGCCGCGGTGCACGTGGCGGCCGGGCCGGGTGGGGTCTCGGCAGGGTTCGCCGACCCGCACTACGTGGTGACCGCCTCGCCGTACGACCAGCCCGGCTACCAGCCACCGGTCCAGCCATCGACCGGCCCGGCCTGCCACGGCCAGAACTCCTGGTGAGCCGCTTGCATCGCGGGGCGCCGCGGCTACTGTCCCGACATGGCCGGAGGCTACGTCGCGCTGGTGCTGACGGCGCTGGTCATCATGGGCAGCCCCGGACCGGCCACGATCAGCCTCACCGCGGCCGGAGCGGCCTTCGGCGTACGGCGCTCGCTCGGCTATCTCGCCGGGATCATCCTCGGCACCTGCCTGGTCCTCGTCGCGGTCGCGACCGGTCTGACGGCGGTACTGCTCTCGGCGCCGGGAGTGCGACCGGTGCTGCTCGCCGTGTCGGTGGCCTACCTGTTGTGGCTCGCCTACCACCTGGCCCGAGCGCCGGCGCAGACCGAGCAAGCGCCGGACCGGACGCCGTCGACCATCGGCGGCGGGTTGCTGCTCGGTGTGGCAAACCCGAAGGCCTGGGTCGCGATCGCGGCGGTCTTCGCCGGCTCCCGCCGGGCCGACCACGGTGCCGGGCAGGCGGCGCTGGCGACCCTGGTCCTGGCCGTGCTCGTGGTGCTGATCAACACCGCTTGGCTCGGCGCGGGGGCATCGCTCGCACCGCTCCTGCGCGATCCTCGCCGGGCTCGCATCGTGAACGTCTCGCTCGCGATCCTGCTCGTCGCGGCCACCGT
Organism: uncultured Actinomycetota bacterium; assembly: GCA_963834425.1. Lineage (GTDB taxonomy): Bacteria > Actinomycetota > Actinomycetes > Actinomycetales > CAVURS01 > CAVURS01. Next base: position 2,172 of record CAWIBR010000012.1, on the reverse strand, counting down.
CGTGACCGTTCTCGAGTGAGCGGCTACAGGTCGTCCTGGCCCAAACCGGTCCGGCCGTCGAGGAGCTCGCGGGCGGCGTCCAGGTGGCCGAGGTGGCGGGCGGTCTCCTCGATCATGTGCAACACGACGAACCGGAGGTCCACGACCTGGCTCTCGTCGCCCTGCCCGTGGCGGCCCAGCGGGGGCGTGGTGAGCGGGGTCGTGGCCAGGACCGCGTTCGCGCGCTCGATCTGCTCCCGGTAGAAGCCGAAGACCATCTCCACTGATCGGTTGGTGGTGAACCCTCCACCTGTCTGGCCCGCGTCGTCGTCATCGCCGGACTCCTCAGCCCACGGGAGGCGGCGCGCCGAGCCGAGCATCACCTCCTGGAACCAGTGCCGCTCGGCGTGACCCAGGTGCTCGATCAGGCCGAGGGGCGTCCAGCCGGAGGGCAGCACCGGTGTCCTGAGCTGATCGTCGCCGAGCCCCTCGAGGATGCCGACGGCCCGCGTGCGCTGGGCGTTCAGAAAGGTCACGAGGAGGGCGGCATCGTCGCTCATCACCGCAACCTAATCGGTGTCCCGACAGGTGTTGACATATCGAACAAGCTGTACGATAACATGTCACTCATGATCACTCGGGCGGACCTCGTACGGCTGGCTACGGCCACCGGGGCCGAGCTCGCCTGTCTGCTCGCCAGCGCCGTCGGCTGGCTGGACCAGCTGTCCGACGCCGAGCGGCTCGAGGTGGTCAAGGGCAGCGCCCGGCTGGACGCCTGGACGGCAACCCTCCGGGCCCAGGCGATTGCCGCCGTCTACGACTCGGCCGAGGCCGAGATCGCCGCCGCGCTCAGCCGAGTTGGCTGCCGCGGCAGTCGAGCGCCGGGCCAACGGCTTCGAAGTGCCGGCTGGCCGGTCCCTCGCACGGGGACGACGATCTGCGCCTGCTGCATCGCCGCGTGGGCGCCGAGGTCTCGCTGGTGCTCGGCGTCTCGTCCTGGGTGGCCGACCGAGAGGTCGATCTCGCGCTCGACCTGCGCGCTCGACCGCACCTCTTGCAGTCCGTGGCCGACGGTCGTTCTCGACCGGGCTCAGGCCGCGGTCATCATCGACGCCGCCAACGCGCTGGCCGACCCGGTCAACGAGGTGAGCTTGCTGACCTCGTTGCTCGGTCCGGACGACACCCCGGACGGCGACGACCCGGGCCCGGAGCCTTTCGTCGGCTCGGCGACGGGTCCGACCACCGATCCCGACGTCGATCCCGACGCGTTCTGGGCCCTGATGGGTTCCCGGCCGATTGCGCCGATCCGCGAGCTGGCCGGGCCGGGTCCGAGCTCTGGGCGATCCCGGCCAACCGGTTGCGCACCATCCTGCGTCGTGAGGTGGCCCGGCTCGAGCCAGCCGCGGCAGCCGAGCGCGCCCAGGCCGCTCGCTCCGATCGCCGGGTCGTGTTCGACGACCAGCCGGACTTCATGAGCGAGCTGCACCTCGGTCCACGACGGATGCGGCGGCCGCGGCGTACGCCAACATCGACCAGACGGCGCGGGCCGCCCGGTGCCGGCGACCCGCGCACCCTGGACCAGCTGCGCTCGGACATCAGCATCGGCTGGCTGACCGAGGGCGCGTTCGGCACGTTGGTGACCCGGCCTGCGGCGGCGCCGCCGACGCGAGAGGTGCGGCGGCCCGAGAGGTGCGGGCCGGCCGGAGGGTCAGCCTGGGTGGGTCGGGGCTCTGCTCCGAGCGAAGAGCGGGCGAGGCTCGATCTGCCTGCCGCCACGGCTCGGCGCCCTGATCAACATCACCGTCGCTGCGACGACCGCGACCGGCCTGGACGACGAGCCGGCTGTCCTGCACGGTCCGGCCGGACCGATCCCGGTCCCGGCCGAGCTCGCCCGGCAGCTGGCCCACAGCCCGCGGGCCGCGCGCTGGCGCCGGATCCTCTACGACCCGGGGACGGGGGTGGCCTGTGATGTCTCTGCGGGTTACCGGGCGCCGCCGCGCCTTGATGCCTTCGTCCGCGCCCGGGATGGTACCGGTCGCGACTGCCGACCAGCATGGCGACCCACCTGGACCTGGACCACGTGCGTGAGTTCGACCACGCCCGCCCCGCCGGAGGTGGCCAGACTCGGGCGGCGAACCTGGCCAGCCTCGGGCAGCGCGATCGCCGCCTCAAGACCGACCGGTGCTCCGGATC
>CAWIBR010000011.1:0-90731 GCA_963834425.1 uncultured Actinomycetota bacterium | reverse complement strand
CTCTGTGTCAAGACGCAGTGGGGAGGGCGGTTCTAGGCTCGTGGTTGGCGGGTCCGGGAAGTGACTGATCCGAAGTGTCGATGTCGGGGTGTGAGTCGGCCACGCTGGATTGAAGAGTCGTCCCCGGGTGTCCTCCCGGGCCCGTCTTGGGTGGTGCTAGCGCGTCCACGATCAATTGCCGGTAGACGATGTCGGAGAGGCGTCGTTTGAGTGCGCGCATGGCTTCCATCGAGGTTTTGCCTTCGGCTTTTCGCCGGTCGAAGTAGGCCCGTCCTTCGGTGGGGTTGCGCAGCTGGACGGTGGCCATGATGTGCAGGACCCGGTTGATCTGACGGTTGCCGCCGCGGGAGAGCCGGTGCCGGACCTGGTCACCGGAGGAGGCGTCGATGGGTGCGGTGCCGTTCCAGGACGCGAAGTGGGCCTTGGTGGGGAAGCGGGTGATGTCGCCGACGTCGACCAGCAGTCGGGCTGCGCCGGAGGGGCCGATGCCGTTCAGGTCGGTCAGCGTGGTCCCGGTCGCGGCGAGCAGCTGGTTCAGCTCCTTGTTCGCGGCCTTCTTGCGGGCGTAGATCCGCTCGAGGTCGCCGATCAACTCGGCGGCGACCCGCCGGCGGGTCTTGCCTGCGGCGTCGCGGGGTCGGACCGTGGCCAGCAGCGCTTTGGCCTGGGCGGCGGAGAGGTCCTTCTTGGCCCCGCCCGGGATGAGTTCCAGCAGTAGCTGATGCAGTTGGGAGACCATCCGGGTGTGGTCCTCACCCAGGGATCGGCGACGGTCGACCAGGATCCGCAACACGGTCAGCTGCTCGTCATCGACGACCGGGCGCAGCCCACTCATCCGGGTGCCGACCAACGCGATCGAATGCGCGTCGGTCTCATCGGTCTTGCGGCCTTGGCCGGTGGCCAGGATCCGGGTGCGAGCCGACAGCTTCGGCGGCACGTCGACGATCTGCTCACCGTCGGCCAGCAGCCGGTTGGCGATGTGCCGGCCGATGCCCGAGCAGCCCTCGACCGCCCAGACACGGTCCGGGAACCGCCGCCCGTAGCTGAGCATCGCCCGGTAGCCCTCACCGTCGGTGGAGTACCGCCCGCCGCCCAAAACGACCTCGTCGCCGGCCATCACCTCGATCGTGGCCGACCGCTTGTGCGGGTCCATGCCGATCACCACAGCGCCCATATCTGTTCTCCCACAACTCGATCCGATACCGGTATCCGAGCCGGGAGGGCACCACTACTTCGAGTAGCACAAACCCCTCTTGAGCCTCTCCCCGCTCCTAGAGCGACGCCCGGCCCGCGCAGGCCAAATGCGAGCCACACCCCGCGAGGTGGGCAGTCGATGTGAGAGCGACGAACCGGGCGACTAGACCGAGCCTTGCCAGGCACCGGTCATGGGTCAAGGAAACAAGTAGTCGATGAGCGGATCTTCCTGTTGGCGCTCAGGAGGTTCGCGGGTTCGAGTCTCTTTCGGGGCTGGCGGCCGATGACTTCTTGACGGTTGAGGGGTGCCAGTGTCCGTCGAGGGCGGCGGGTGGGGGAGCTTTGAGGCGCATCTCCATACCGAACGAGCCCAAGGGCTGCGGGGCCACTTGGGCTCCCTGTCGGGGCTGGGATTGGCGTGCCGGATGCAAAGGTCAGGGAATCGTCGTCGCCGCCGCACGGGGGGTGTTCAATTCGTCCAGCCGACGCGCCGTCACCAACGTCCGGGCCGGGTACGTCTGGGACGGGGTCGCAGCCCCCCGCGGAGATACGGGGGGCTGCGGGTCGCTCGAAGGTCAGGTGATGTGCCGGCACTGGCCGAGGGCGTGGCCCCCCACCTTGTTGGGGCTGCCACCGGAGTCCCCGACCTGGACCTTGGGCGAGTTGGCCGTGCAGACCAGGTTGTGCCTGATCACGTTGGTCACGACCTCGTTCGCGTCGGGGTCGGCCAGGACGTTGTCGGTGTAGGTCACGCTGCCGCCCACCCAGTTGCGGATGAAGCCGGACCAGCAGGTCCGCAGGCCGACGACCGAGGCGTTCCCGCGGATGACGTTGTCCTCGTAGTCGGTGTACGCCGGCGGCCCGTCAGGCCCGAGCGGGAACACCGAGCAGGTGACGCCACCGCCGCCGCTCGACTGGATCACGGCGCCGAGGTGGCTGTGGTGGACGACGACGAGCAGACCTCGCGTCGCCAGAAGGCTGCCGGCGATGCGGTCGTTGGTGGACAGCGTGCCGTTCGTCTGGTCGGGGTCGTTGAAGCAGATGAAGGCTTCCGGCTCGCAACCGAGCACTAGCAGACCATTCGACTTCACGATGAGGTCGCCGGCAACGGTGATGTTCGAGCCGCCGAAGCCCGCGTTGAGACCGCCCGTGCCTGTGATCGTCACGTCACCCTTGACATGGACATCACCGGCGTCGAGGGTGCAGATCCCCGCGATCCGCAAGGATGCGTACGTGCCGGCGGCGATCGAACCGCCCAGGCACGTCGACGATTTCGCAGTACTCGTTGCTGCCGATGCGGCGACCGGACTCACCCCGACCGCGGCCACTACGATCCCGAATCCCATTGCGGCCCATCGCAACCTGCCACGCCAACGCTTCATCGGACCTCCATTCAGAATCCCCGAGGATAGGCGCACTCTCCGCTGCCCAGCGCGACCCGTCAAGACGCTCCCCGGGACGGTTCGGAGAGTCGTCGGCCGACTACCCACAGGCAGCGCGCTCTACGTCGGCGAGGACACCATCCGGCGTCACGTACGGCGGGGAGCGCCTGGGTCTCAGTTGCTCTCCCTTGTCCCAGTGGTTGGGGGAAGCGTCGGCCGGTGGTTCGGGAGATGGCTGATCCGAAACGTCGGAGAGCGGGTATGAGTCGGCCGCGGTCGCATGAAGAGTCGCCCCTGCCCCGCCCTCCGGTGCCAGGCTCGATCCGGTTGGGTTTCGGAGCGCTGGCGTCGCCGCGGAGCTGTCGATACAGCTTTGTGGCGCCGTGCCTGAACGCCCAGTCTTGAGTCCATCGGAGAAGCGAGCCGCTCGTGACGCGGCCAGGAAGGGCGGCCGGATCAGGCGCAACGCGATCCAGCAGGCAATGCGTGCAGGCTGGGCAGGCAATGACGCTGACGAGGCGAACTGGCTGGATGAGGCGGCACGGGCACACCCGGGTCCAGAGGCAGCCGTCCGGGTTCTGTACGGATTGGCGTCCCGGCTGGTGGAGCGCTTGGCAGAGACCACCGGCGAGGACCGTGCGCAGGTCTTGGACCAGGCTCTGCGGTAGTCGCCGAGCGTCCGCTCATGCCGCGATCCGCCAGGTCATACCGCGATCCGCTCTCGCGTGTCGACGTCCTCCGAGCAGGCGCACGACGTCGACGCTCTGCCCGACGTATCGGTCGCCGTTGTCGAACTCCAGGATGTAGATCTTCGGAACCCGTCTCAGGGTTCTCGCGCTAGCCCCGAGAGAACGCGAGGCACTCTTGGATGACCGAGACCACGGCGTCGACTTCCGCCAAGTCGCGTGGACCGTAGATCAAGTACTCGGTGCCGAAGTCGCCGTACTGGTGCGGCTCGGCCCAGCCGAGCTCAACGAGTGCCTCGCCGCGGTCGTGCGGCAGCACCAGATGCACACCCGTGTCTGTGACGCCGTGCAGGTGGACCGGCTCGAGCCGGCGCCCCGGCGCCAGGCTGGTCTCGGGCGAGCGCTCCGTGTCGACATCGGCAAGGAACACCGCGCGCGAGGAGACGGGCGAGATCTGGCTGTGGCCCTCGACGACTCCATCAAGCGCGAACACCCGCGCCACCAACTCTCCCCACATGGCCGGTGGGGCCTGCTGGGTCAGTTGACGCTGAGGCCCCTCACTCGAGGTCAGCGGCCGCTCCCCCATGCGTCGCGTCGTCAACACGCTCTTGACCATATGCCGCGACCAGATCGCCCAGCGGTCCGCGCCCGGTCAGAACACGAAACTCGTCCTCCGGCCGGCCATGCGCACCGACGTCGGGACGCCCGGAAATGCCGGTGCTCTCAAGGGCTCAGCGCAACACTTCCTTGACTCGAGGAGGTTGCGGTGGCGCGTGGCGAGTATGTGAAGTTGACCCCGGAGACGATGGACGCGGTGTGGCTCCGGTTGCGGGAGGGGCATGCGGCGAAGCCCACGGCCCGGCAGTTGGGGTTGTCGACCAGTACGGTGCGCGACTATCTGCTGCGCTGTGGTGGGATCCGTCCGGATCCGCGGCGCCGTGCATCGGGCCGGCTGACGTTGGTCGAGCGGGAAGAGATATCGCGCGGTCTGGCTGCAGCTTTGTCTTTGCGGGCTATCGCAGCACAGCTGGGTAGAGCGCCCTCGACGATCAGCCGTGAGGTCACCCTGGGCGGTGGCCGGTCGCGGTATCGGGCCCATCACTCCGACCGCGAGGCGTGGTCGCGGGCGACTCGGCCCAAGGCGTGCAAGCTATCCGGGAACCCGGTGCTGCGTGCGATGGTGGAGGAGAAGCTGCGGCGTCGGTGGTCGCCGCAGCAGATCGCTGGCTGGCTCAAGGTCAGCTATCCCGACGACCCGGAGATGCAGGTGTCGCACGAGAGCATCTACCGATCCCTGTTCATCCAGTCGCGTGGTGCCTTGCGCAGGGAACTGACGGCCTACTTGCGCACCGGCCGGGTTATCCGCCGGCCCAAAGGAGTCCGGTTGCCCGACGGGCGTGGTGGGCGTCCGAACACGCTGCACATCTCCGAGAGGCCAGCAGAGGCCGAGGACCGGGCGGTGCCCGGACACTGGGAAGGCGACCTGGTCTTCGGCAAGAACATGAGCCCGGTCGCCACCCTGGTGGAGCGATCCACCCGGTTCCTGATGCTCGTCGCGCTGCCCGACGGTAACCACAAGGCCGATGCGGTCGCCGATGCATTGGCCGCAGCGGTGAGCACCTTGCCGGACCGGTTGGCCAAGTCGCTGACTTGGGATCTGGGTCATGAGATGGCCGAGCATCAACGGTTCACCATCACGACCGGAATCCAGGTCTACTTCTGCGATCCCAAGGCGCCCTGGCAGCGCGGCAGCAATGAGAACACGAACGTGCCTACTGCGCCAATACCTGCCCCGACGTGTGGACTTCCGCACGCTGACCCAAGCCGACTTCGATGCCATCGCCCTGGAGCTCAACGAACGCCCTCGACAGACACTCGGCTACAAGACACCATCGCAAGCATTGGCCGAGGTGTTGCGTTGAAGTTGAGAGGGAAACGGCGATGCGCTCGCCTTGTCAGGTGGCTCTTTCCACCGCGAACAGGCGGAACTGGGCAGACGGATAACGGCTGCGTTAGCTGGGGAACTCGAAGGGGTAAGCCGGCCCGGGCGGGTCTTCGCCCACTCGGCCGTCCACGGCCTCGCGGAGAAGGTCAGCCTGCCCAGTGTGTCGTCCGTATTCCTCGATCATGTCCACCAACAGCCGCCGCAAGCTCGTCACCTGATCCCCCGACGTGTAGGTCCACCCCGCACCCTCGCCATGAGCGAGCACTGACATCACAACCGCCCGCGATCGCTCCACCGCCCGATCCCAGAGGCGATACAGAGTCTGCGGCGGATCCTCGTCGGCGGAGGAAAAGACCCAGCTGGAGCGGATCGAGGACTCAACGTGGGACCAGGGATCGGGAAGATCTGAACCGCCCAGGTCCCAGGTGAAGTTCAGATCCTCCATGTACGCCAGATGCTTCAGGAGCCGCCCCAGCGACAACTGAGAGGACGGGAGCCTGGCCGACAGACCAACGGAATCCAGGTCGGCACACTTCCAGGCGAACGTCGCGCGTTGACGTTCCAGCGAGCCGACCAAGGTTGCCACCTCGGAGCCCACGACAGGTGGCTCCGGATATCCACGCAACTCGCCATCGCCCATCGCCCGAGCCTACGAAGCAACCCCCCAGGCGTCGAGATATCGCTAGGGGCGGCGTCCCCAGACGCCGACATAAACGAAGCCGAAGGACATGAAGTCAGGCTGGTTCGGGCGCTCAATGAGCGCGTCGGCCTCTTCGACGGTGAGGGCATTGGCGGCCACGGCAGCCGGGCCGATCGCCTGCATGCTGAGCCGATAGAACTCCGCCAGCGGCGTACCCGGTGTGATGACGTCGACTTCGGCGTCGGAGCCGACGTCGGCCAGCCCGAGTTTGGGAATCTGTCCGAGCAGCCACCGACCGCAGGACACTGAACCGTTCGGGAACGCCTGGTGCCATGAGTCTGGGTGCATCGCCCAGAGTTGATCCGCGTCGCTCATCCACATGCCGAAGTCGGGCTCTTCGAGAAGCAGCCAGCCGCCGGGTCGAAGCCAGGAGACCATTCGCTCCAAGAGCGCGGCCTCGGGCGGGAGATGCATGAGCACCGCTCGGGCATGGATGAGGTCGAACGAGCCCTCGGGAAACGTGTCGCTCCGCACGTCGTGCTGCAGCACCTCGACGTTGGCGGCCTCGATCCCACGCAGGAAGTCGGGTTGGAGGTCGGTGGCGGTGACCCGTCCCTGCGGCCCGACGCGATCGGCCAGCCATCGCGTGATCGAACCGCGACCGCCACCGATCTCCAGGCACCGGGCGCCACGCCTGACGCCAAGCCGCGACAGTCGGGCGATGGTGAGGGGGTCCAGGCGCTGCTCGAACAACTCCAGCCGCCGCGACTCGTCGCTGGCGGAGTGCGGAAACGCGTAGTCGAGACCCTCGCCCACCCGCGCATCCTCTCCCTGGATGCAGCCGCTGTCGAGCCTAACTAGCCTGTCCGGCATGCGACGCTTCGATGACGAGGACCTCACCGGCGCGGAGTTCCGCGAGTGCGATCTGAGCAGGGCCCGGCTCGTCGGCGTGGTCATGCAGGACGCCGAGATCGACGGCCTGGTCACCAATCTCGTGGTCAACGGGGTCCAGGTGATGCCGTACGTCGAGGCCGAGCTCGACCGCCGGCACCCGGTGCGGCTGCTCATCCGGTCTGACGAGCCGGCCGACCTGCGGGAGGCCTGGCGGCAGTTGCGGGCCGACTGGGGCACGACCGCAGAGCGGGTCAGGAGCATGCCTGCCGGAAGTGAGCATCGCGGCGTGGACGGCGAGTGGTCCATGGTCGAGACCCTGCGTCACCTGGTCTTCGTCTACGACTCGTGGTTCCGGCGCTGTGTGCTGGGGTTGACCGAACCCTTCACCGCCATGGGCCTGGCCCCGCCGTACGTGACCGACCAGGAGGAACAAGGCATCGACCCGTCCAGCCGGCCGAGCCTGGCCGAGGTGCTGGAGGTGCGCGACCGGCAGAGCTCGCAGATCGAGGCGTGGTTGGCCGACGTCACACCCGAGCTGCTCGCTCAGACCGCGCCGGTGCCCTCCGACGACCGGTGGCCGCCGTACGCCAGAGGGCGATCGGTGCGGCAGTGTCTCGGCACCGTCCTCAACGAGGAGTGGGCCCACCACCGTTTCTGTGTACGCGACCTCGACAAGCTGTCGGCCCTGGGGGCTTCGGCTGCCACGACGCCCACGCGCTGACCGACGCGCGGCCTAACCAGATCGCCGGACGTATACCTCCACCCCCAAGCGTCGAGATGCGTAACCGCGTGCGCCTGCGCGCAGCGCGGCGACGAGTGAGGTGTCGTCTTCGAGCATGGTCAGCATCAGCACGCGGACGCTGGGGAGTTCCTGTGCGAGGGCGGCGGTGGCGGCGACGCCGCTGGTGTTGGGCATCCGCAGATCCATCAGGACGACGTCCGGCGGCGACGCCCGGCACAGGTCGAGCGCTTCCTGGCCGTCGCGGGCCTCGCCGACCAGCTCGAGGTCCGGAGCTTCCTCGACCATGGTCCGCAAGCCGGAGCGAAAGACTGAGTGGTCGTCGGCGACGACCACGCGGATCGCCGCATGTTCGATCGTGGCATCGCGACCCGGCTCGCCGTCATGGCTGCGTCGTGACGGGCAGAACCGCTCGAACCGTTGTGCCCGTGGGGTTTCGGCGGGTGATGGAGCAGGTGCCTCCGAGCTCGGAGGCACGTTCGCGCATGGAAGTGAGGCCGACGCCAGCCCGAAAATGCTCGGGGAGCCCGACCCCGTCGTCCTCGACAACAACATGTAGGGCGCCGTTGAGTTCCAAGCCGACCCGACACCATCGGCCACCGCCGTGACGCAGTGAGTTGGTCATGGCCTCGAGGGCGATCCGGTACGCCGCGACCTCGACGGCGGCCGGTAGGTCGCTATCCACGACTCCCAGCACTTCCACTCCACCCATCGCCTGCGCTTGCTCCTTGATCGCGCCCATCAGGCCGAGGTCGTCGACCGCTGGTGGCCGCAAGCCGTAGACCAGACGACGCACGTCAGCGACGGCGTCTTGCACCTGACGCGTCAGGTCGTCCAGCTGGGCCTGGGCCGCTGAGGGGTCGAGCGCCACACGGCCACGAGTCCGCTGCAGGCCCTAGCACAACTCCGGCCAGGTCGGACCCAGCCCGTCGTGCAGGTCACGCCGCAGCCGACGCCTCTCCTCCTCAGTAGCCGCGACCAGACGCTCATGCGAGCGCGCCAGATCGTGTTTCAGAGACACGGCATGGGCGGCAGAGGCCACCTGCCGAGACAGGTCGGCCAGCAGCCGACGGTCCGCCAGCGTGAGCACCCGGTCTGGCCCGGTGTCAGCGATGAGCCAGCCGATCCGCTCACCGGCGAAAACGAGTGGCAGCTCGACCCGCTCGCCAGCGGGCTCTCCGGCACTCGCACCGACACCGACACCGACATCGCGCCCGCCGTCGCAGCTTTCGCTTGCCATGTACGTCGATCTGAACGGTGTCCAGCCGCAGCGAGTCGCGGACCACCACGGCAACGGTATCGAGGACCTGCTCGCTGTCAGCTGCGTCGGTGAGGCGTTGCCCGAGGCGGTCGATGGCCCGGGCCGGGTCGTCCCGGTCGCCGAAGACCAGTCGGTTGACCCGCCGTTGCAGTGTCCCCTGCAGTGGCAAGGCGACGAGTAGAGCGACTAGGGCAGCCGCGGGGCCAGCCACCGCGGTCGTAGCCACCGTGCCGACGGCGGCCGCGACGAAGAGGTAGACCACCACCACGGATGAGGTCAGCAGCGTGTAGAGCGCGACGCGGCCCAGGACGACCCGCACGTCGAGCACGCCGTACCGGCGGATCCCGATCCAGCAGGCGATGGCGACCGCGAGCATCCCGGCTGACTCGAAAGGCGCGGCGGCCACGCTGTCGCTATCGCCCAGCGTCGAGGTGACCACGATGCAGCCCCACCAGGACAGGGCGCAGGCCCACGCCGCTGGAACGACCAGAGCCAGACCGCCGCCCATCGGGGTGCCCCGATGCCGGCGCCAGCGCAACGTCACGGCAACCGCCGAGAGGGTCGCTAGGGGTCCGACGAACGCGATCGCCACGAACACCGCGGACATCGCCCGGCCGGCCGCACCCGGCAGGGCCGTCGGGTTGGCGTGATCGGGGAAGTCGCCCAGGTCGCTGCCGAGGACCGTCCACAGCAGCAGGCACAGAACGACCAGCGCATCGAGGACCAGGACGGGGACCCATCGGCGTGAGGGCAGCCGGCCGTCGGGGAAGAGCAGGACGCCGATGGTGGGGACCAAGACCACGGCCGGCACCCAGGGCCAACCGTCCAGCCACCCGGCCCAGCTGGCCCCCGGGAGTCCTTGTGCGAACGCCGCTCCGGCGTAGATGTACGCCGCCGTCGCCAGCGGCAGGGCGACGCCGGCCGACAGCAACAACCAGCCCGGCGCCCCGCCCGTCCGGCCCGGACCGCGGCAGCGCCCACCAAGGTGACCGGTAGGACGAGCGCGGCCACCACCGCGAGCAGCAGATTGGTCGGGGTCGGCCGGAGCAGGACGGCCGCGAGGAGCCCGGCCGCGGCGAAGACCAGCGACAGGCTCAGCGCAGCGCGGCCACCACATCCCGAGCCCGGCCGAGGGTCCCATGGAAGCCGATTGTCTCGGCCCGACCGCGTTCCTGTCTGCCCCCACGAGACATCAAGTCCGCGCCAGTGCCGCGGTCGTGGCCACCGCCGTCGAGGTCCTGGGACGAGCGATGGCGACTGCGCACGCGCCGAAGGCCGCCATCAGCAGCAGGTAAGCGGCCACGCCCAGGGGCCGGACGTCGACCGCTCCCCCGGCGATCTCCAGGAACGGGCTCACGGCCAGGGACACTGCCGCCCATCGCGGCACCGATTCCGCGCGCCACAGCGCGACCCCGAGCAGCAACATCCCGACGACGTGCCCGACCAGGAACACCAGCGTGGCCACCGTCACGACACCGGAGTTGTTGTACGCCGTGATGGCCCGGGCAGTCACGGCGCCGTGGATCGCCTCGACGTACAGGACGTCAGTGGCCAAGAGATAGGCGATGCCGGGGATGGTCGTCCCGATCGCGAGCACAGACGCCACCCAGCCGAGCCGAGTCGTCCGGGCGCCTGCCAGATACGCCACGACTCCCAACGCCGGTAGGAAGAACAGGATGGTCAGATCCAGCCAGGCCGCCAGCTGCATCGCCGTCGGATGAGCAACCGCCCTCGCGACGTTGCTCGCGGTGGACGCCTCCTCGCTGCCCAACGGGGTGGCGAGATACTGCGCCAGCTGACCCACCGAGCCCAGGGCCAGACAGATGATCCCGACGACAACCTCACGCCTCTTCCACATCGTGTTCTCCCTCGGTCGTTCCTAGGTGATCGACCACCGATCGAGGAGAACCTGCCCGGCCGGATGTCCCACCGACGAGGGACAACTGTCCCGACCCGCCGGGATTCTCGAAACGCGAGGCTCCATCGGCACCGCCAAAGCGTCAGCATCCGTCCTTCGTTGCCAAGGAGATGCGTCCTACCGCCGCCCGTCAGGGGCACTCCCTGGCCGCACGGCAACGGAAGGACACCTCATAGTCGGCGACGTATACCCACGCCTGGACGACCTCACCAGTCCCGCGTCTCGCGTCGGTCAGGACCCGGTCGTAACCCGAACCCTCGAACTCATCGAGCGAAACCCAATGCTCGACCAAGGCGGCCGAAACGAAGAGAAACCCGCTGACCTCAGGTCCACCGTCCCGCAACACCAGAGCGGGAAACCCCGCAGCCGCGCCCCAGCCACGATCGACCAGGTCTCCGCGGACGGTGGCTGGCTCCCAACTGCCGGGCACATCGCCCAACACGTGCTCGTTGGGCCGGCCCGGAGCCAGGTGCCGTAGACGAACAGGTACTCGATCACGATCACAGTCTCGCTGGACGACCGAAAGAACGCGCAGCGGCTCCGTGCCTGCCGCGAGGCGTTACCCAGGCGTTACGGGTGCGCGATGTGATGCGACGGATGCCGCAGTTGCGTTGCAGCGGATGCGGCCTGGCTCTGGTCGGAGGCTCGGATGAGCGTGAAGCGTTGGCTGGCCTTGGGTGCGGTCTTGGCTCTGGTGCCCGTCGTCAGTGTGGCGTCGTCGGCCGGGCCCGCTCTTGCGGCGGGGTCGCCGACGGTGACGACAGTGTCGTCGTCTGCCAATCCTTCGACGGCCTGCGGTTCGGTGACGTTCACCGCCACCGTCCACGGTGCGCTCTTTCCGGACTCTCCTGAGGGCCTGGTGCAGTTCTTCGACGGGGCGTCCCTGCTCGGGGGTCCGCAGCTGATCACCCCGGACTTCGACCCTGACCCCATCTTCGGCACGCACACCATCCCCACCAACCACAGCTCGGCGAACATCTCGGTGTCCCTGTCCGGCGGCAGTCACGTCATCACCGCCGGCTACGTCGGCACGGACGTGCCCAGCGTCAGTGATCCCCTGTTCCAGTCGGTCACGGCCGGTACGTCGACGACCGACGTCACCTCGAGCGTGAATCCCACGGTCTATGGGCAGCAGACCGTCTTCGTCGCGAACGTCACGAGCGCCTGCTCGGCGGGAGTCGCCGGAACCGTGCAGTTCCAGGTCGACGGAACGAATCTCGACGGCCCCCAGTCGGTGAGCAGCAGCGGACACGCGGCGCTGGCCACATCGGATCTGCCGGTTGGCGACCACAACGTGACTGCGACCTTCACCAGTGCCACGACCGACGTGGTCGGGAGTAGCGGATCGCTGTCGGGCGGGCAGGTCGTCACCCAGGCCGCCACCGCGACGAGCGTCGGATCGTCGCAGAACCCCTCGGAGTTCGGCGCACCCGTCACCTTCACCTCCACGACGACCGTGACCCCGCCCGGCGGTGGTACGCCGACCGGGAGCGTGCAGTTCCAGGACAACGGCGCCGGCCTCGGGGCAGCGCAGGGCCTGGCCAGTGATGGACACGCTTCGCTGTCCACCGCCGGACTTTCGGTCGGCAGCCACGTGATTGCCGCGACGTACAGCGCTGACACTGGCAACTTCGGTGGCAGCTCGGGCAGCCTGACCCAGACCGTCGAGAAGGCGCACACGACGCTGACCTACACCGGGGACAGCAGCGCCGATTACCACGACGCCGCAGCCGTCTCGGCGCGACTCACCAGGACCGACGACTCCGCGCCCATCGCGGGCAAGTCGGTGACGCTGACGATGGCGGCCGAGACCTGCACGGCGCTCACCGACGGGTCCGGGGTGGCCGCGTGCACGATCACCCCCAACGAACCCGCTGGACCGTTCACGATCACCGCGTCGTTCGCCGGAGACGGCAACTACCTGGCGAGCTCGGGTACGGCGCCCTTCCTGGTCACCAAGGAGGAGACGACCACGACGTACACGGGTCCGACGGTGATTGCGCAGGGCCAGCCGGTGACGCTGTCCGGCCGGCTGCTCGAGGACGGCGTGGTCCCGATCGCCGGACGCTCGATGACTCTCACCCTGGGCGGTGGAGCGTCCGGCCAGAGTTGCGTCGCCTCCACCGATTCCCTTGGTACGGCGCGTTGTTCGGTCCCGAACGTGAGTGTTGCGCAAGGGCCCGAACCGGTGGCAGCGTCGTTCGCTGGAGACCCCTACTATCTGCCGTCGAGCGACACCTCGCACCAGGTGATCGTCTTCGCCTTCCCCAGCCGTGGAGCGTTCCTGCTCGGTGACGCAACCGTCGCCGCGCACCCGGCCAAGGTGACGTTCTGGGGCGCCCAGTGGGCCGGCCAGAACGCGCTGACCGGAGGAGACGCGCCGTCGTCCTTCAAGGGCTTTGCCGACAATCCGGGATCGACGCCGCCGTCCTGCGGTGCCGCCTGGACGACCTCACCAGGCAACAGCTCCTCCCCCGTCGCCTCCCTCCCGGCCTATATGGGCACGGCCGTCTCCAGCTCGATTACCAAGCACGGCAGCACGATCGGCGGCGTCATCACCAAGATCGTCGTCGTGGTGACCGATCCCGGCTACGCCTCCAACCCAGGCCACGCCGGGACCGGAACGATCGTGGCCACCTACTGCGGCTGACCCGAGGGCCAGCCTGACCAGGAAGCCGCAGGCCTGAACACGGCCCGGATCTTGCTCCGGAGGCGGGCCCGGCACTTCACGTGTTTAATCGACACGTCCGGTGTAGCCCTTGCCGACGAGACAACATCTTGAGCAGCGGAGTTTGATATGGGTTTCCTCCTGTGGATCATCGCCGTCATTCTGGTGATCGCCGGCATCGTCACGCTGGTCAAGGGCAGCATCATCTTGGGCATCGTGCTCATCGTGGTCGGCCTGGCCGTAGGGCCCGGGGGTTGGAGTGTCTTCAACCGCGGTTCGCGGACCTAGGCGGCCCTCGGGTCAAGACACCTGACGTCCGGACAGGCCGCCACCTTTCGGCCGGGGGGCGAACGAGCGGCGGAGCGATGTCAGACCAAGGACGCGCACTGGCCGATCGCGCGGTGCCCGACGACGTTGACCTCGCCCGGAATGAACCCGCCGGAGATGCCCGGGGTCACCCCGAAGCAGACGAGGTTCCGCCCGATCGTGTTGCGTACCACGTAGGCGCCGGGGGCTCCCGGATCCGTGTCGGTCACCTTGATCGAAAGCAGCGTCACGTTCCCACCGATCGAGTTGAACAGCACGCCGAGCCAGTCCGTGGTCTGCCCGATCACCGTGACGTTACGACGGATCGTGTTGTTCTTGATCGACCAGGGAATCGGGCCGCCTCCTCCGATCAGCGTGACATTCCCCCTCACCGTGATTCCGTTCAGCAGAACGGTATTCGCGTCGATCGCCGTGACGTTGCCCTTGACGGTGATGGTGGAATGCCTCTTCGGCTCGACCGTGCAGGCATGGCCTGACTTGTCGGGGAAGTCGGGTTGGCAGCCCAACCCGAGAAGCGAACCGCGAGCCGCGTTGACGTTGCGTCCGACGGTGATCCTCGAGGGCGCGCTCTGGGCGTCGAGGGTTGCTCCGGCCCTGACATTCACGTCACCAGCGACGCGGATCACCGCATTGGCCGCCACCGCGCACGCACCCTTGACCGTGATGCTCGCGTAGTGCCCTGATGGGATATCACCACCGCTGCACGTGTACGCCTTCGGCTTGTGCGTAGTGGACCCAGCGGCCATCGCCGGTCCCCCCGAGAGCACGAGTGCTCCCGCGGTAACGACGATCCCCAGAATCCCGAACCGGCCAACTGTCCTCATGAGATCACTAAACCCTTCTCTGGCGTCCTTGTGCAGGGGGACGGACGCAACCGGTATACCAGCGCCGGGCGGCTATGCGAAGGGGTGAAGACGCCTGCTATCAGTGCGTAGTCAATCGAATGCGCAAAGAGTCGCCGAGGTGGTTCATGCTGGTCCTATTAGTCAGAGGGCGGCCAGGTCGATGGCGCTCATGCCGTCCAGGCCCAGCGTGGCCAGGGTGCGCGCCCCTTCGGCGCGGAAGTCCCGAGCCAGCACGACCGACGCCATCGTGATCAGTGCGTCCATGGTCGGCGTCGGGACGCCCACTCGGCTGGCCAGGTCGGACAAGAACACCAGGGAGTAGCCGACGTCCTCGGTCAGGTAGCGGTTGTCGAGCTGGCTCTGCGCGCCGATTCCGAGAAAGCCTGGGGCAGTGGAGTATCCGGTCGAATAGTTGTCCTCGCGCATGTATCCCTGCACGACCCCGACTTTCCCTCCCCCCGTTCAGGATCCGACAGCACTCGCACCCCGAGCGCTTCGCCGATGGCCAACCGCTCGCGGTCGACGGCCTCGATCGCCCGGCCGACGGCCTGGGTGACCCCCTCCTCATAGAACAGGAACGCGCCGGCGGTCCGCTCGATCAGACCGGTGTTGAGGAGGGTTACTGCCGGGTGGATCACCGGGTTGCCGTTCTGCAAAGTCGTCTGGAAGACGCTGTCGGCGGCCAGCGTGCCGGGATAGACGTCCTGGATCATCGACAGCAGTCGCTCTGTGCCCGAACGGGGGAGGCCAGCGACGAACACACCGCCGCCCAGCTTGTGGAAGACATTGACCCGCCCGGGCGCGACGATGCGGGCCGCGTAGGGCAGCGTGCTGGTCTCCCCCACCGTGATCGTCTCGTCCTCCAGCGCCAGGCCGGCGGTCCGCTTGAACGTGATCGCACCCGCGCACGAAGCCGGGCAGATCAACACCGCTTGCCCAGGCACGAGGTGCGGCGCGACGGACCCGGCCTGGTGCTCGGTGCTGTACGCCGGGCCGACGAGCACCACCAGCTCGGCGCCCTCGAGAGCCTGCTGGACGTCGTGACCGGAGTAAGCGATCTCCGCGAAGCCCTCGATCACACCGGTGGCGTGGATCCCGCCGGCCGCAGCGACCTCGGCCACGTGGTCGGGAAAATGCGGACTGTCGAAGAGCCGAACGCTATGACCGTGGTCAGCGAAGTCGAAGGCGGTCGCGAGACCCCCATTGCCCGAACCCACCACAGTGACCTTCACGCTCGACACCGTAAACCCCCGGGCCGGATGAGGATCAGGCGACGCGGTCGGCCTTCGTGAATGCCACTGAGTCATAGCTCGCCACGGTCACCGTGGCCTGACCGGCCCCGTTGACGTGGACGGTCGGTCCGCTGCAGTGCCCGTGGGAGACCGATCCGTGGATGACGTCGCAGTACGTGCCGGAGTGGAGCCCGGTCTGCACGGTGATCGTCTTCGCGGCGGTCTCGTTGTTGGTCGTGAAGAACCCGACCGAGCCTCGGCTGAACGCGACCAGGTTGACCCCGTCGTCGTACCAGTTGCGCACCGGTGCCGAGCCGACCTGGTTGTGGAAGCCGACCATGCCCAGGACGCCTGGGTACCGGTCGACGCAGACCCAGGTCGTGTTGTCGCACGTCGTGTTGGTCACGAGGCCGTTCGCGTCCGACGGCGGGGAGTCATCGCTCGTCGCCCACGCGAAGCTCGCGTAGACCTGCGGCGTGCCATAGGGCCACGCGAGCATGAACTCGTTGGCAATGGTGTTGTCCGGGTCCTTGTAGGAGAGCGTGGAGCCGTTTCGCTCGGTGTCGTGGTTCTCAACGAAGACAAGTTCCTTGTTACTCGGCAACAGTCCAGAGTCCGCGCCGAAGACCCGGAGCGAGCCGATGTTGCCGTCGTTGGCCGGCGCGTTGTAGCTCTTGAACGCCGACTCCAGCTGGTCCGCATAGTCGAAGCCGAGCAAGGTGCCGACGCCCTCGAAGGCCGCCATCGACAGCTGACCCGGGCTACCGGGCATGACTTCGAGCGCCATCGACGGCTTCGTGCCGTCGACCGTGCGGTGCAGCCGGGCTTCGATAGCCGCCAGGTCGGTCTGGCCGATGTGCTTGGCCGCGTCAACCCGGAAACCGCTGACGCCGTACGAGATCAGCTTGTTCAGGTACGCCGCGATGGTGTTGCGCACGTACGTCGACTGGGTGCGCAGGTCGGACAGCCCGACCAGCTCACAGTTGAAGACCTGCGTGTAGTCGTTGAAGTCGGCGATGCTGCCCTCACGGTCGGACGACCCACTGGCCGGCGGCACCGGGCAGTCAGCCGGGTAGCTGTGGAAGTTATCGGGCGAGTAGAGGCCGGAGTAGTCGTATTTGCTGTAGCTGACGCCGCCGTAGGAGGTGTCGCCCTGCCCGGTCATGTGGTTGATGACCGCATCGACGATGACATGGACGCCGGCCTTGCGGCAGGTCGCGACCATGGCCTTGAACTGCTTGGCATCTCCCATCCGGCTGGTGAGGCCGTAGTCGACCGGCTGATAGACCTCCCACCAGGGGTGCAGGATCGAGTCACTGCCGTTGCCGAGCGCCGTACGTTTGACCGAGTCCTGCGGTGGCGCGACCTGCACGCTGCCATAGCCGGCCGGGCCGAGAACGGTCGTGCACTCGTTCGCCACGGACGGCCAGTTCCACTCGAAGAGGTTCGCCGACACGTCGCCCGCGGGCCTTGGCTGGGCGCCGGTGTGGCTCGACGAGGCCTGCGCCGGTCCGACGAACAGGACGGCCAGCCCCGCTGCCAGGACGGATGCCGAACCGGCGGCCACAGCGCGGCGGCTGGCGGTGCGGTGGAAGGGGTTGAGATGGCGTGGGAACGAGCACTTCATTGGGCACTCCCCTGAATGGATCCTCCCGGATGACCGCTCAGGACGGGCATCCAGCCGGCACCCAGCACGCTAGACCCGTTGACCAGCTTCGCAACTTGTCGGGCCGTTCACGTCGTACCGATGCGCAGCCGCACCAACAGCTGGCCGTTCCCGTCCGTCTTGGACTCCACGGCGTGCGACCGGGACTCCACGAAGGCTCGGAAGGTCGGGAAGTGGAGCGTCTTCTCCTTGAAAGCGGGGTTCATCCGCTGCATCTGGCTCTTCACGCCGGCCGCGTAGACCCACTCGTCGTCGCTCTTCTGCAGGCCGACCTTCAGCGCCCGGACGAGCAAGGACGTTGCCTCGGCCTCGGCGGTGGACTCGGCGGTGGACTCAGCGGTGGCTCAGCGGTCGTCTCGGCCTGAGCCGCGACCGTCTTGGTGGCCGACTTCTTCGTCGCCGTCTTCTTGGTGGCCGTCTTCTTGCCCGCCGGCGTTGTCGCCGCGGCATTCTTCGGTGTCTTCGGTGTCTTCGATGGCGGTGGTGGCGTCGGTGGAGTCACACCGGGCAGGTCGGCGTAGTCGATGAACTCGTTGCAGGCCGAGACCAAGGCCCGGCTGGTCGAGCCGGCGACACCAATTCCGACGACATACCGGCCGAGCCGTTTGCACCGCTGCGCCAGTGGGACGTAGTCAGAGTCGCCAGCCACGAACACGACATGCGAGATGTCCGAGTGCTGGACCAGGTCTTCGACGGCGTCGACCGCGAGCCGGATGTCAGCGCCGTTCTTGAGACCCGACGTGGTGAACAGTTGGACGAGGTCGATCGAGCGGTTCACGAGCGGGTTCTTGTACGCCGCGTTTGCCGGCACCGACCAGTCGGCGTACGCCCGGCTCAACGCCACCGTGCCGAATGATGCGGCGTAGTCGATGATCGCGCTGATGTCGATCTCGGCCTCGGCCAGCTTCACGTCCACCGGGTCGCTGGATCCGAGGGAACGTCGATGGTCGCGGGCCTGGTCCTTGCGCCAGGCTCCATCGCCATGGATGTTGTCGTAGCGGGAGATCACGACATTGTCGAAGTCGATGTAGACGGCCACCCGGTCGCTCATGGCGCGACCCTACGGGACCAACTGGCTCCAGCCGCTCGCTGACGGCAGGGCAGGTCGCGATCACGGTTCTACGGATGCGCGTGGCGGGCGGGGGCCGGGTGGGGCCGAGGTGTGGCCAGGGCATTTCCGCGAGGTCTAGGGTCGGCGGCAGGGAAGCCGGTGCGAGCCAGGAGCAGCGCGGAGGTCCGCGATGAAGGCCGTCTATCTGAACGATGACCGAGCGTTCCTACGCTACGTGGAGATTCCCGGCGAAGGGCCGCCCCTGCTCTGGTTGCACGGCTGGCAATGCTCGAGCACAGGTGAGCTTCTCCCAGCCGCCGTGCAGCCGCAGCTGCATGGACGTCGTTCGCTGATGGTCGACTTCCTCGGTTACGGATACAGCGACAAGCCGGCCGACTTCTCCTACACATACCTCGATCACGCGCGCACCATCGTGGAACTCATCGAGGCGCTTGCCCTGGAGGACGTGGGCGTGGTCGGCCACAGCATGGGCGGGCAGATCGGGACCCACGTCGCCGCAGCCCTGCCCGATCGGGTATCCCTCCTGATCATGGCTGAGGGCTCGATGGGAGCCTGGGGCGATCCCGAGCTCGGAACCGAGGAAGAGTTCGTGCAGACCGGTTATCCGGAACTCGTTGCGGCACAGACCAAGAGCGCCATCGACGATCCGGCTGGGACGCCGGCCGCACATGTCGCCATCACCCGCCTGGCTGACCCGCTCGCGATCTACCGCTCAGCGGTTTCGCTGGCGCCTGAGACGGACCCGTCCGTGCAGACATTGCTTGCGGAGATGACCATCCCCCGCTGGTATCTCATGGGTGCCCGCAGCGATCCGGAGCCTGAGCTGCAAGAGGAGCTGGAGTCGATAGGCGTTCGCTGGCTCGTGGTGCCCGAATCCGGGCACGCCCTCGGTCTGCAGAACCCCCACGGGTTTGCCGACGCCGTTGCCCAGGCCACCGCTGATTGGCCGTCGGCTAGGGACTGACGCCGGCCATCAAACCCGGACCGGTCGACGTGAGATCACTTGGCCGGCAGGGATCGTGCGAACGAGACCCCTCGGCCTATCCAGCGTTCCAGCTCGGCGTCCGAAAGTCCGTCGGTGCGGATCCTGAGCCATCCGTCCATCTCGCGGCCACGCATGACGGCCCGACTCGCGTTGGGGTCGGCAACGAGGGTCTCGGACTCGGCCGGGTCGACTCGGAGCAGCAGGCCGCCTTGCCCGCTGGCGCTGACGGCGAGATTGCCGTTGATCAAGAACCCTTGACCGCCGAACATGCGCTTCTCACTCAAGCCGGGCTCGCCGGCGAGGACCTCCCGGACCTGCTCGGCGAGCTGCTCGTCGTACGCCATCGTTCAAGTATGGGCAGCAGCGCGCTGCTGACCAACCGGCACCTACGCTGAGCCCGGCAACCGCGATGCCGCGGACAAGCCACGGGGGCCAGAGGACAGGAGTGATTCGTGGAGAAGCGCCCACTGGGTCGTGCCGGGAAGTCGGTGTCCGTGGTCGGCCTCGGCACGTGGCAACTGGGAGCCGACTGGGGCGATGTCCCGGAGTCCGCGGCGTTGGCCGTGCTGGAAGCTGCGGCCGAGGGCGGTGTCACGTTCTTCGACACCGCCGACGTCTACGGCGATGGGCGCAGCGAGCGAGTGCTCGGTCGATTCCTTGCCGCGCACCCCGATCACGACTTTGTGGTCGCCACGAAGATGGGCCGCCGGGCCGAGCAGCTGCCGCAGAACTACGTCCCCGACAACTTCCGGGCCTGGACCGACCGCTCGCGGCGCAACCTCGGCCTGGACCAGCTGGACCTGGTCCAGCTGCACTGTCCACCGAGCGCGGTCATCGAGGACGACGCGACGTACGACGCCCTCGATGCCCTGGTCGACGCGGGGGCCATCGCGGCGTACGGCATCAGTGTCGAGACGGTCGACCAGGCGCTGTCCGCGATCGAGCGGCCACATGTGGCGTCGGTGCAGATCATCCTCAACGCGTTTCGCCTCAAGCCGCTCGAGCGGGTGCTGCCGGCTGCGGCGAGCGCTGGCGTGGGGATCATCGCCCGGGTGCCGCTGGCCTCCGGGCTACTGTCCGGGCGATACCGCTCGGACACCCAGTTCGCGGCCGACGACCACCGCAACTACAACCGGGACGGCAGCGCCTTCGACGTGGGCGAGACCTTCAGCGGCGTCGACTTCGAGACGGGCGTCCAGGCGTCCAGGGAGTTCGCGGCCCTCGTCGAGACGGCGGGGCCCGCAGACGTCACGCCGGCGCAGGCCGCGATCGCCTGGGTGTGGCAACAGCCAGGCGTATCAACGGTTATCCCCGGTGCACGTAGCCCGGAGCAGGCACTCGCAAACGCCGCCGCCGGACACGTCCCGCCCTTGTCGGACGCCTTCAACGACGGCGTCCGGGAGCTGTACGACGCACGCATCCGCGCCTTCGTCCATGAGCGCTGGTAGTGAGCGCAGCAGCAAGATGCTGGTTGCCTACGTGGCGGGGAGGGACGCGACCTTCCGCCTTCGGGTGACGTAATGCCCACCATCCGGGTGAAGACCGTCACCTAACGTGCTGATTGGTCGGAAGCGTCCGATGGGTAGGTCGCATTCACGTGGCGTGAGTGTCCGGCCAGCCGTGAGCGGCCGTCGCTTCGAGTGTCAGGACCACCAGTGCCGCGAACGCCCCTGCGCCGCCTTGCCACCACGACGACAGCCGCACTCATCACCGTCGGCGGGCTCACCGCCATGGCCGGACCAGCCTCCGCCAGCGTTGTCCCGGCGAACCCGTCCGTGGCCGTCTGGGGCGCGAGTGACTGGGGTCAGGACGACGTCCCTGATTTCGCCGGCAAGGACATCACCGCTGTCTCCGACGGCGTGATGAACTCCCTGGCGCTGACCTCGGACGGCAAGGTGATCGAGTGGGGCACCGGCGGTGGATCGGGCACGAGCAACGTGCCGGCCAGCCTCAGCAGCGAGGGGGTCACCGCCATCTCGGCCGGCTACGCCACCGACCTAGCGCTGACATCCGACGGCGTCGTGCACGCCTGGGGCAACAACAACTACGGCGGCCTGAACGTCCCGTCGAGCCTGGCGGGAAGGATCGTCACTGCGATCGCCGCCGGATGGTCGCACGAGCTGGCGCTGACCGCCGACGGCCAGGTCGTCGCGTGGGGGAGCAACAACGCCGGGGAGTCGACCGTCCCGGCCAGCCTGACAGGCAAGAAGGTGACGGCGATCGCGGCATCCAATGCCACGAGCATGGCGCTGACCTCCGACGGCCAGGTCGTCGTCTGGGGCGACGCTGGCGGCTACGGTCTGGCCAACATCCC
Source organism: uncultured Actinomycetota bacterium (assembly GCA_963834425.1). Classification (GTDB taxonomy): domain Bacteria; phylum Actinomycetota; class Actinomycetes; order Actinomycetales; family CAVURS01; genus CAVURS01. The sequence continues at coordinate 68,963 of CAWIBR010000011.1, read as the reverse complement.
GGCCAGCCTGGCCAGCAAGCAGACGACCGCGATCGCGATCGGGTTCTTCAGCGCTCTGGCGTTGACCGCCGACGGCACAGTCACTGCGTGGGGCGACGACAGCATGGGCCAGAGCGACGTACCAGCAAGCCTGCAGGGCAAGACCGTTACTCAGATCTCCGCCGGCTTTGGCCACAGCCTGGCGCTGACTTCCGACGGCACCGTCACCGGCTGGGGCTACGGCGGCGGTTTCGGCGCGGAAACGGTGCCCGCCGGCCTGCAGCGTGTGATCAGCATCTCCGCCGGGCACCACCACAGCATTGCGCTCTACGAGCCCGCCCCGGTTGCCGTGAGCGGCTCGGTGAGCGTCACCGGCACCGCGACGGTCGGAGACACCCTGACCGCGGACTCGACCTTGATCACCGACCCGGCTTCCACCCAGACCGGCCAGTGGCTTCGTGACGGCATCGCCATCGACGCAGCCACCGACACCAGCTACACGCTGACCAACGACGATGCCGGCCGCAGCATCAGCTACCAGGTGACTGCGAGCGCGCCCTCGTACGCCGACACGACCACGACCTCCGACGAGGTCGGCCCGGTCGACGGTGGCACCATCACCCTGCCGACGCCGAACGTGAGTGGCTTTGCGGTCCTCGACGGGACGCTGACTGCCTCGCTGCCCACCACGACTGACCCCGCCGACGCCGCCGTCGACTACGTGTGGACCCGAGACGGAGTCCTCGTCGGTAGCGGCGACACCTACCGCCCGACCGCAGCCGACGTCGGCTACGCGTTAAGGGTCTCCGCGACCGCTCACAAGGCGTTCTTCAACAACGCGACCGCCGCCAGCAGCACCGACGCAGTCGCCGCAGCGGACTTCTTGACTGGCCCGGCCGCAGGCATCACCGGGACCGTCAAGGTCGGTCAGACACTCACCGCCGACGTGGGCGCGACGTCTCCGACGCCGGACGACTACACCTACCAGTGGTTCGCCGACGGTCAGCCGATTCCCGGCGCGAGCGCTGCGACCTTCCACCTGACTGCGGCGCAGGCGGGCACCGCCATCACCGTCCAGGTCACCGCGGTCCGGGCCGGGTACACCCCGGCGTCGAGCACCTCGGACCCGACCGCCGACGTGGGCGCGGCCCAGGCGCCGACCGTGGACTTGGTTGTGGGCAAGTCCGCGCTGCGGCGCGGGCAGTCCACCACCCTGACCTGGACCTCGCAGGGCGCGGAGAGCCTGACCGCGAGCCAGGGTTGGACCGGTACCCAAGACGCGGCCGGCACGGTGACCATCCACCCGACCGCTCTGGGTGCGAACACCTATGTCCTGACCGCGACCAACACCGACGGCACGACGACCGCGCAGGTCACCGTCGATGTCACGCGTCAGGCCGCAGCACTGACCGTCGGTGCGAGCGTCGGGCTCCGCCTTGCCGGCACCCGGATCAGCGTCACCGCTGCCGGCCTGGACCCGGCCGAGCCCTACACCATCCGGATCGGCGCGACCCGCCTCGCCACCGGCATCGCCAGCAGCACCGGGCACGTCGACCGGGCCGTCACGATCCCGGCCCGAACCGCTCAGGGCACAGCGACGGTCACGGTCACCGGGTCGGAGGTCGACCGCATCGGCCACCACGGCGTGCGGGTCCTCAGCAAGACGCTGAGCCTGACCCTGGCCCACGCGGCGGTTCGTGCGTCCGACAGCCAGAAGGTCACCGTCCGCGGCCTCGTGGCCGGGGAGCGGGTCACGGTCACCTACCAAGGCCGGCGGATCTCCCGGACCGGCGCCCATGCGAACAGCCACGGCGTCTACACGGTGACCTTCAACGTGCACAGCTCGTGGGGCCCCAGGACCGTCAAGGCCACCGGGCAGTTCGCCGGGCGCACGGTCACCAGGACCTTCCAGGTGGTCCATCGCTGCAGCTCGGGACACGCCTGCCGCTGACGCCACAGGAGACCGGGGCCCGCGACGTTCAGCCTTGCGCTGTCTATCGCGGCGGCTGTGCCACGCTGCGGTCATGCGGGTTGTCGAACTCGTCTTCGCGGTCGTCTGGGCCGCCTTCTGGGCGTACTGGATCGTGGCCGCGTTCTCGATGAAGCGAGGTCGGGTCGCCTGGTCTCGCGAGGTGGGCATCAGGGTGGTGATCGCCGCCATCGTGGTCCTGCTCATTCGCCTGGGCGCCTTTCGGGACAGCGGTCTCACCACGGCCCCGTGGCGAGCCGCGATCGGCCTCGTCCTGCTGGCCGTGGGCTTGGGGTTCGCGGTCTGGGCCAGGCGAGTCCTCGGCCGCAACTGGGGCATGCCGATGACCGAACGAGACACTCCCGACCTGGTGACGAGCGGCCCCTATCGCCTCGTGCGCCACCCGATCTACTCCGGCATCCTGCTCGCCACCGTCGGCACCGCCATCGCACTCGACTGGACCTGGCTGCTCGTCGTCGTCCTGGCCGCGATCTATTTCATCTACAGCGCGACCGTCGAGGAGCACTACCTGGCCGAGCACTTCCCCGACACCTACCCGGCGTACAAGCGCTCCAGCAAGATGCTCGTCCCCTACGTGTTCTAAACAGCCCAGACGTGTCGGCCGGTTCACGTCGTACCCCTGCGTGTCGGCCGGATCGGTCGGCCGGTGAGTGTCACATCCCGGGGCCGGCCGGCGTCTGGATGTCGATCACTCACAGAGGAGGACGACATGACCGGCGCGACGCGCATCCCGGCCGCTGAAATCACCGGCTTCAAGGGCATGCTGATCAAACGGTTCGCGAAGAAGAGCCTCGGCCAGGTCCCGACATCGCTCGGCGTCTACTGGCACAACCAGAAGGTGCTCATGAGCATGGCTGGGGCCGGCGGCAAGGTTCAGAAGTGGAATGCCTGCGACGAGCAGCTGAAGTCGTTCGCGCACATGGCAGTCGCCGCTCAGGTCGGCTGCAGTTGGTGCCTGGACTTCAACTACTTCGAAGCCCACAACAAGAAGCTCGACCTGGCGAAGGCTCGTGAGATCCCGCGATGGCGTGAGTCCGACGTGTTCTCGCCGCTCGAGCTCGAGGTATTGGCCTATGCCGAGGCGATGACCGTGACCGAGCCGACCGTGACCGACGAGATGGTGGCCTCGCTGCGCGCCCAGCTCGGTGACGCCGCACTGGTCGAGCTGACGGCGATCATCGCGTTTGCGAACTTCACAACGCGTCCCAACGTCGCGCTCGGCATCGAGTCGGACGGTTTCGCGGCTGCCTGCGGACTCAAGCCGCTGGCCCGGCCCGCCGCCGTATCGTCGTCGACGTGACGCAGGACCCGTTCGTCGCTCACCGCGGACTTCTGTTCACCGTGGCCTACGAGATGCTCGGCTCGGCCACCGACGCCGAGGATGTCGTGCAAGACACCTGGCTGCGGTGGGACGCGATCGGGCCGGCCGCGCGCGCCGAGGTTCGCGACCCGCGGGCGTACGTGGTGCGGATGGTGACCCGCAAGGCGCTGGACCGGTTGCGCTCGAACGCCCGCCGTCGTGAGGAGTACGTCGGTGAGTGGTTGCCGGAGCCGCTGCTGACCACACCGGACGTGGCCGACGATGTCGAGCTCGCCGAGAGCGTTTCGATCGCCATGCTCACTGTCCTGGAGACGCTCACCCCCATCGAGCGAGCGGTCTTCGTGCTCCGCGAGGTGTTCGAGACGCCGTACGGCGAGATCGCCGAGGTGATCGGAAAGTCCGCCAGCGCGACGCGGCAGATTGGACATCGAGCGCGGGATCACGTCGCGGCGCGCCGGCCTCGGATGGACGTCAGCCGCACCGAGCAGCAGGAGGTTGTCGAGCAGTTCTTGGCCGCCGTGACCCAGGGCGACCTGCAGGGACTGCTCGACGTCCTCGCGCCCGACGTCGTCCTCATCGCCGACGGGGGCGGTGTCGCGCAGGCCGTCATCAACCCCGTCCTGGGCGCCAAGAAGGTCGCCAACCTGCTGCGACCGTTCACCCAGCTCGCGCCGGGCGCGCAGATCCTGCCCATGCTGCTGAACGGCGCGGCCGGAGCCCGGATCGTGGGCACCGACGACGGGTTCGACACGGCGATCAGCTTCGTGATCGACGAGGGCCGGATCAGTCGCATCTACGCCGTCCGCAACCCCGCGAAGCTCGGCCGCATCGACACCGAGGCAACCATCAGTCGCTAGCAGCCTCCCCCGTAGAACTGCCCAGGATCAGGCAGTCGACCCCTCGGCCAAGGTTGCGACGTGGTCGATCATCGTGTCCATGGCGGCGGCCAACGGCGTTGTGCTGCGGTGCATTTGGCCGAGCAGGAGGCCGCCCTGGAGTGACGCCAACATCGCCGTCGCCAGGGTCTCGACGTCCGTGCCGGGCGGCAGGGTCCCGTTGTCCAGCATGGCGGAGAAGCCGTGGCGGATCGCGGCCTGCCAACGGTGGAAGCCGGCGGCGACGCCGTCACGCGCGTCGTGGTCAAGCTCGCCGAGCTGGCTGCCCAGCGCGCCGATGGGACAGCCGCCCTGGCAGGCGATTCGGGTCTGGTGCGCGACCACCTGGTCTCGCCACGCGCGCAGAGCGGCCACGCTGTCCAAGCGAGCGAACGCGTTCTCCTGTTCGGAGACGACGGCATCGTTCTGGAAGTCGATGACGGCCAACACCAGCTCGTCCTTGTCAGCGAAGTAGTGGTAGATCTGCCCGCTGCTCACTCCGGCGGAATCGCGGACGTCATCCAGGGTCGTGCCGGCCACCCCCTTGACGAACATCAGGTCCGCGGCCGCCTCGACGATGCGCCGTCGGGTCGCGAGCCCCTTGGGGGTCAACCGGTTCTGCACAGCGGGCATCTCGATCCTCATTTCTGGAGTTGCTGATCCATTTTTACCTCGGCACTCTGGATCGCACAAGCCAGAACACCCCAGAGGAGACCCGCCATGAACGCCACCGATCTCACCGGCAAGACGGCCCTGATCACCGGCTCCACCGCCGGCATCGGCGCCGCGACCGCGGCCCTGCTGGCCCGTCGCGACGCCGCCGTCATCGTCACGGGTCGCGACGCCGTCCGCGGTGCAGCCGTCGTCGAGACCATCGCGGCGGAGGGTGGCCAGGCCCGGTTCGTGGCCGCCGACCTCGGAGACCTGTCGTCCATCAGGGCGCTGGCCGAAGCCGTTGGCCCGGTGGATGTCCTGGTCAACAACGCGGCGATCTTCCCCGGCGGCGCCCTCGTCGACCAGGACGTCGACGGCTTCGAAGCTGCCTTCGACCTCAACGTCCGCGCGCCGTACTTCCTGACCGCCGCGATCGTGCCCGGCATGATCTCGCGTGGCGGCGGAAGCATCATCAACATCAGCACCATGGCCGCCAGTGTCGGCATGGCCGGCCTCTCGACGTACGGCGCGACCAAGGCGGCCATCGAGTCGCTGACCCGCACCTGGGCCGTCGAGCTCGGCTCCGCGGGGATCCGGGTCAACACCGTCGCCCCCGGACCGACCCGCACCGACATGGTGATGGCCGCGATGGGCGAACAGGGGGCGGCCCAAGTGGCCGGTACGACGATCCTCGGCCGGCTCGCGTCGCCCGAAGAGATCGCCGAGGTCATCGGCTTCCTGGCTTCGGACGCGTCGAGCTATCTCACCGGATCAACGATCGCCGCCGACGCCGGCCGCACCGCAGCCTGACGCAGCGGGCGGATGGAAGCCAGCTAGAACCGCCATCCTGAGTGCTGGATTCCCTTCAACTCAGGATCCAAGAGGACGGCCGGCTCCGGTGATGGTCTGCGCTGGCGAGCCGCAGGAGCTCGCTTCCCGAGGCGAGCCTGCGGGCGATGATCGATCCGATCCCACCCGTGCCGATGATCGCCGTCGTCATGAGCGAGGCTTCCACTGCGTCCCGGTGTCGACCATCGCGTCGACGGCCTGGCCCATCTGATCAGGTGGAGACAGCTGGGAGCCACCTCGACCAGTCACCGGACGGGTCGGTCGTTTGGCCCACCTCGATCAGGTGACCGTCGGGATCGCTGATGTAGCAACGAATCTCGTACTGGTGCTGTTTCGGCGGAGTCAGAAACCGGGCCCCCCGAGCGCTCCATTCGGCGTAGACGGCCTGGATGTCCTCGACCCGGATGTTCAGGAAGCTGCTGACATGGTCAGGGTCCCGCGGAGCCTCCAGCGTGACCGTCGGCTTGTCATCGGTTGGGCCTCCGCCGACGTTGATGATGATGAAGGTGTTGGCCAGTGCGACGTAGGTCAGTTCCTCGTGGGTGAAGACCACGCTGCCGCCGAGCACCTCGGTGTAGAAGCGCCGGGAGCGCTCGACGTCGTTGGAGACGATGAAGTGCGCCAAGACCATTCGCTCCGCCTGCGGTGTGGAATCAGGCACCAGACACCTCCACTGATCGGGACTCACGCCGCTGCCGACGTTGCTCTCGATCAGGCCCGACGTCAATGTTGAGCCGCGCTGGAAGGCGGTCGACGAGGAGGCCTTACCTCGCCGTTGGAAGCGCTTTACCTCAATCGGCGACGGTTCACCCTCCTGGTCAGTCCGCGCTGAGCGGCTTGCGGCGGATGTCGTAGTGCAGCACGAGGAACGGAAAACCGAAGACCCAGAACGCATGCTCGGCGCGCAACCCATCACCGTCGGCGTAGACATCCAGCTCCTCGCTGAAACCAGGCACGGCCAGCGTGGTCAGCTCGCGCGTCTCGGCGTCGATGTAGGAGAGGTAGTGCCCAGGCTGGCCTAGGTCGCTGCGACTCGTCAGCACCAGGCCGCCATCGGGCCGGGCGCGGGGGGTCAGGGTCGCCGTGAAGCTGGCCTGGGGCAACGGAAAGCCCACGCTGACGTAGCCGCGACCCTCGCTGCGATAGGTCGTGTAGATGCCGACGTAGATCGGCTCGTCGGTGTCGGCGTAGGACCGGATCCACCCGCGGATGTCGAGCGCCGGACCCTCCTCGCTCGCCGCCGAGGTGATGGTGTCGATCCGGCTGCGCACGCCGCGCTGGGCCTCCCGCTGGTTCATCGGCACGCTGGCCTGCCCGAGCGGTCGGGCCACGAAGGCGCGATAGAGCAGGTAGCCCGGGCGCACCCACAGGCGCCACTCGGGGACGATGTCCAGGCGGAACCGGGTGGTGTGCTCGTAGAACTCGCGAACGAGCGGATCCACCTGGGCGGGCTCGAAATCCGGGCCGGCTAGCTCGTCGATGGAGGCCACGATCCCGACGTCGGGCGCCGCCGCCTGGTAGTCCCCACCCAGGACTCCGGCCAGCTCTCGGACGTAGCTCGTGCCGACGTAGCGGGTGCGCGACTCCAGCGGCACGACGAACGGCAGATCCTCCGCGCGGGCCCGCTCCGCAAGCAGGCTCACCTGGGCGTCGCGGAACAGCAACGCCGACACCACGCGGTACGACGCCACGCTCGCCGCTGCGACCACGGCGGCCGGCGCGCGGCGACGCTCCAGGGCGACGCCGACCGCGAGGCCGACGGCTGGGCCGAGCGCGACCTTCTGCGGACGCAGCCCGAGCAGGCCCGCGGCCGCGCCCGCCGCCGTACCGATCACTCGCGGCCCCTGACCGCTGAACCGACCGGCGACCCAGCCCAGCGGAGCGGCGATGGCTGCGCTCGCGGCGATCCGGCCCGGCAGGCGCGGAATCTCGTTGGGCCCCAACCGAGCCCGGCTCCACGCGTCGATCGCCGCCAGCGCCGCCGCGCCGCCGATGGCGCCCTCGATGGCCCCTCGCCGACCGCGTCCGCCGCTGAGCGCCAGACCGGCGAGGGCCCCCAATCCGCCCGCAAACACCGCGTTGCTGACCGGTCCGCCGCCGCCCCGCTCTCCCGCCATCCGTCGAACCTACCCGGCGCGTTCGGTCGCCATCGATGCAGCGGCGCGTCAGCTCTGACGCGCGGTTGCTTCGTTGTCGCTCGTGCGCAGATCCGGCGGCTGCGGGCTAGGCGTCCGGGTCGAAGGCGTGAACGACGTCGCGCAGGGTGTGGCCGCCACGCTCACGCTTGGTCGCGAGGTAGCGCGCGTTGTCCGCCGACAGGTGCAGGTCGGTCGGGACTTCCTCGACGATCTCGATCCCGTTGCTCTGCAGCTGCTGCCGCTTGTCCGGGTTGTTGCTCAGCAACGCGATCCGCCGGGCACCGAGGGCCACCAGCATCTGCGCGGCCGCGGTGTAGTCGCGCTCGTCGCAGTCGTGCCCGAGCGCCAGGTTGGCGTCGTAGGTGTCCAGGCCCTGGTCCTGCAGGGCGTAGGCGTCGAGCTTGTCGTAGAGCCCGATCCCGCGACCCTCCTGGCGCAGATAGAGCAGGTAGCCCCCAACCTCCGCGATCCGCTCGACCGCCTCGCGCAGCTGTGGCCCACAGTCGCAGCGCTCGCTGCCGAAGACGTCGCCCGACAGGCACTCGCTGTGCGGGCGGACCAGCGGCACGGAGCCCGGCTCTCCGAGCCCGATGGCCAGGTGCTCGCGCCCGTCGACCAGCCCGTCGAACGTGACCAGCCGGCCCGGCGTGACGAAGTCGCCGAACCGCAACGGTACGACGACGGCTCGGCGCACCGTCGCCTCCGGCGGCCGCCCGCTCATGCGGACCCGAACCGGGGCGAGAGGGCATAGCGCATCAGGACAACATCGCCGATCGACCGGACCTCCGCCAGCCGGGCGCGGCTCGCGAGCCGTCCACGGGAACGGGCCGTCGTCGACGAACCGCCGGGCGAGCGGGTCGCCGACGAACAGCGGAGCGACGGCCAGCTGCAGCTCGTCGGCCAGCTCGGCCATCAGGAAGGCGGTGATGACGGTGCCACCGCCCTCGACCATCAACCGCCCGACCCCCCGCGCCGAGAGGTCCCGAACGACGAAACCGAGATCGACGTCCGGCCCGGCATCGACGACCGTGCCCAGCGAGCCCAGTCGTCCGGCCAGCTCGGCCGCGGCCGGGCTGGCGCAGTAGACCAGCCGCTCACCGTCACCCGCGTGGAAGAACGCGCCGCGTGCGTCCACGCGCCCGGAGCGGGTGAGCGTGACCTTGGTCGGCGAGCCGGTGCGCCCGCCCGCCAACCGCTCCTCGCGCCGTGCGGCCGACTTGACCGTGAGCCGGGGGTCGTCGGCGCGGACCGTGCCAGCGCCGACCAGGATCGCGTCGCAGCCGGCCCGCACCTCGTCGACCCGGTCGAAGTCCTCGTCGTTGGACAACTGCAGCCGCGGCTCGGTGCTGCTGCCGAGGTACCCGTCGAGCGACATGCAGCAGCTCACCAGGGTGTAGGGCCGGTCAGCCATGCGCCGGACCTCCCGATGACCACCAGGGTGCGCGCCGGCTCGGGGCGGTCGATGGTCGCCGCGGCCCGGGCGGCGCGGCGCAGCCACCACCTCCGGACCAGCACGGCGGCCCCCGGCAGGGTGGCCACCAGGCTCAGGACGCCATAGACGGTGGCCGTCGCGACGCCCTGGGCCGCTCCTAACCCGGCCATCGAAAAGGCCCACGCCGCAACGCCTTCACGCGGCCCCCAACCACCAACGCTCGTCGGCACCGTCATGGCCAGCAGCACCAGCATCGCGATCGGCACCATGGTGCTCAACGACGCTGTGGTGCCCTCGGTCCGGGCCGCGACCAGGAAGACCGCGGCGTGCCCGGCCACGACGACCGACGACGCTGCGAAGACAGCCACCCCCACCCGCCGGGTCGGCAGGCTGGCCCGGACGTCGGCGCGCGCGGTCCGGGCGAACCGGACCGGCCACGAGCGGCCACGAGACGGCATCAGCAGGACCACCACCGCAAACACCAACAGCACCGCGGTGATGGCGCCCGCGGTCACGGCCAGGGCCGTCCGCACCGGCGAGGGAAACACGAGCAACACCACGACCGCCAGCGCGACCTGCACCACCTGGCCGGCCGCCCGATCCCAGGCCACGCTGCGCAGCCCGGCCGAGACGTCGTGACCCTCCTCGCCCTGCCGGACGCCGCGATGCACGTCACCCAGGACACCGCCGGGCAGCACGCTGTTGAGGAACTGCGAGCGGTAGTACGCCGCGACGGCGCGGCCCAGCGGGATCGGCAGGCCGAGGCCCCGGGCGATCAGCCGCCAGCGCCAGGCCGAGACGACCGTGGTCACCGCCGTGATGGCCAGGGCCGCGAGCAACGATCGGGCATCTACCTCGCGCAGCCCGTCGACGAACGGCGTGGCGCCCAGGCGGACGACGAGCAGGGCCAGGATGGCGAGACCTCCGGCCAGCCGCGCCCACCGCCAGATGCGCGCACGCACCTCGCTGCTCAGGCCTCGACCGGCCCGGGCGGTCGCCCCGGCCGTCATCGCTGCGCTCACCCCTGCCGGCCCGGTCACGTGATGCTTACGCGGGGCGCGGCGCTGCAGTTCACCGGTGAGCATCACGCGACCGCCAGGCCGCTCAGCGCTGCGGAGATCGCCGTGACGGTCGCCGGCCAGCCGGCCAGTCCCGCCCGCCGGTCCAGGGCCACGGCCCGCAGCTCCTCACGCAGCTCGGCGTCGTCCAGCCAGCCGGAGACCGCGGCGGCCAACGCATCGGCATCGCCGGGCGGCACCAGGATCCCTGGCCGTCGCCCACCGCGCCGCGTGGCCGAGTGCCTCGGGCACGCCGCCGACTGCGGTGGCGATCACCGGCAGCCCACGCGCCAACGCCTCAGTGACGACCATCCCGTAGCCCTCATGCCGCGACGCCAGGACCAGCAGGTCGGCCGCAGCGTAGGCCCGGTCGAGCTGCGCCCCGGCCAGGGTCCCGGCCAGGTGCACCCGCTCCGACAACCCGCGCTCGGCCAGCTCCCGCCGCTGTCGGTCCACGAAATCCGGGTCCCGGTCCAGGTCGCCTGCGCAGACGCAGGACCACGCCCGAGGCGTACGCCGGGTCAGCTCGGCGAGCGCCGCAAAGAGCACGTCGTGCCCCTTGGCCGCGCTGACCGCCGCGACACAGAGCAGCGCACCTCCAGTCGGTGTGCCGACCGCCGCCTCGGCCGACGTCACACCCGGAGGTGCGACGAGCAGTCCCGCGGGGGCCAGGTCATGCTCGGTAGTCAAGGCCCGGCCGGTCGCCTGGCTGGTGGCGATCACTAGTCGCGCAGCCCGCAGCACTGGGCCGGGCGGTGCGCCCGGCGGCTCCGGCATGTGCACCATCACCACCAGCCGCAGCCGGGCGGCGTGCCGGACCAGCTCGGTGGCGGCCACCCCGCCCAACAGCCCGTCCACGACGACGACCCCGCCGGCCGGGATGCTGGCGAGCTCGCTGTCGATCGCAGTCCCGATTCCGTTGTGCGGCAACGGCCAGGCGTCCGAAATCGGGTGGACCGCGACCGACCAGCCGCGCCTGACGAGCCCCGTGTGGACCTCGCGGTCGTAGGCGTTGCCACCACTGGCTCGCTGCGGATCGTCGTAGCCGGCCGGCACGACCAGGTGCGCCACGGCAGCACCAGTCACAGCGCCCACGGCAGCGTCGGTCACAGGGCTCGCTCGTAGGACGCCCACGCCACGTGCGTCTCGCGCAGGGTCACGACAATCCCGGTCAGCCGGCCGGCCGCGGCCCCGAGGTCGCCCGCGTGCACCCGCTCGGCCAGCCGGTCGGCGATGGTGCGAGCGAGCATCTCGGTGGTCGTGTTGACCCCGGCGAACGCCGGCTCGTCGTCGAGGTTGCGGTAGTTGAGGTCGGCCAGGACCGCGTGCAGCTGCTCGCCGGCCCGGCCGATGTCGACGACGATGCCGTTCGGGTCCAGCTCCGGTCCGCGAAAGGTCGCGTCGACGACGTAGGTTGCGCCGTGCATCCGTTGGGCCGGACCGAAGATCTCGCCGTCCAGGCTGTGGGCGATCATCACCGAGTCGCGCACCGTCACGCTGTACATCGCGCTCACTCCCCCTCGTAGTCGATCGTGTGACACAAGCCGTCCATCGTCTCGATGCCGGCCATCGTCGCCGGAAGATCTTCGAACCGGGACGACCCGGTCAGCAACGCGTCGAAGGCGTTGTCCCGCAACAGATCCAAGGCCAACCTCAACCGGTCCTCGGTGGTGCGGCTGGATCGCCGCGCCGCGCCGATCGTCCCGACCTGGCTGCCCCGCACCGTGAGCCGCCGCTCGTGGAACGCCGCGCCCAGGTCGAGCGCTGACCGGGCGATCGCCGTACCAGCTGAGGTCGACCACGGTGGCGTCCCGCCTCAGCAGGTCGAGCGAGAGCTGCAGGCCGGCCGCCGTCGCGCTGGCGTGGAAGACCAGGTCGAGCTCTCGCGGCGCCTGCTCGGGCGAGGCGTACGCCGCGCCCAACGTCTCGGCCAGCGCAGCCCGCGTCGGGTTCGGGTCGACCAGCGTCACGCCGACCCCCGGGAAGCCCGCCAGCAGCCGAGTCACGCAGGCGCCCACCATGCCGCCGCCCACGACCGCGACCCGGTCGCCGATCAGCGGTGGGCCGTCCCACAACGCGTTGACCGCCGTCTCGACCGTGCCCGCGAGGACGGCCCGACGGGGTGGCACACCATCCGGAACCACGGTGACCGCGAAGGCGGGCACGACGTAACGGGTCTGGTGGGGATAGAGGCAGAACACGGTGCGGCCGAGCAGCTCCGACGGTCCGGACTCGACCAGGCCGACATTGAGGTAGCCGTATTTCACCGGGCCCGGGAACTCACCCTCCTGGTACGGCGCGCGCATGGTCTCCCGCTGGGCCGCAGGCACGCCACCGCGGAAGACCAGCGCCTCGGTCCCGCGGCTGATGCCGGAGAACAACGTGCGCACGAGGACCTCTCCCGGCCCCGGCTCAGCCAGATCGACCGGGCGAATCTCCCCCTCGCCCGGCGCTCGGAGCCAGAAGGCGCGTGCGGAGACAGCCATCGCGCCAACGACCTCCTCTGCCAGTGGTCGCGTGGTGCGGCCAGTGAACGCCCGACTCAGATCCGCCGTAGGACGATGTATACCCCCCAGATACGGAGACGAAGTGCTGTCCGTTCGAGCGCGTTTGCTCCCCGGCCTCGGGCTGGCGCTGATCGTGCTGGTCGGGCTCGCGGTCACCGTCGGGCTGGGCGCTCGGGGCTGGCTGGTCGGAACTGCCTGCGACGCGGCGATCCTGGTCCTGCTGGGCCGGGCGCTGGCCCGGTCGGACCTGAGCCGGCGGCGCCCGGCCGACCAGGTCACGCTCGCGCGCGGCGCCCTCATCGGCGGCGTCGCCGCGTTGGTCGCCGACTCGCTCGGCCGGTCGTTGAGCGGCTCACGGCTCGTTGCCCTCGTCGGCCTGGCGACGGTGGCGCTCGCCCTGGATGGCGTCGATGGCTGGCTGGCCCGGCGTACCGGCACGGCATCGGACGTAGGCGCGCGCTTCGACATGGAGGTCGATGCGCTGCTGATCCTGGTGCTCAGCATTGCCGTCGCCCCGGCCGTCGGGGCCTGGGTGCTGGTGATCGGACTGGCCCGCTACCTGTTGCTGGCGGCCACGCTGGTCTGGCCCTGGCTGGGCGCGTCGACCCCGCCGCGCTACTGGGCCAAGGTGGTCGCCGCGACCCAGGGCGTGGTCCTCATCGTGATCGCCACCGGCTGGCTGCCGCAGGCGGCCGCGACGGCGCTGGCCCTCGCGGCGCTGGCCCTGCTCGCCGAGTCGTTCGGCCGCCAGATCGCGTGGCTGGCGCGCCACCGGAGCCGCGCGCGCGAGGTCACACCGTCGGCCGGACAGGTGCAGGCGCGGCTCTGGGCCGGCCGGGCGCTGACGGTCGTGGCGATCGCGATGGTCTGGACGGCGCTGGCCTGGCCGGACCAGCTCGGCCGGCTCTCCGCGCGCACCTTCGTGCAGATCCCCGTCGAGGGGCTCGTCCTGGCCGCGGCCGCGCTGGTGCTGCCCGGCCGGGCCCGGCAGATCCTGGCCGCCACCGCCGGTGCCGTCCTCGGCCTCCTGGTGCTGCTCAAGGTCCTCGACATGGGCTACTACGCCGAGCTCGACCGGGCCTTCAACCCGGTGGTCGAGTGGAGCAGCCTCGGTCCGGCCATCGGGGTTCTGCGCGATTCGGTGGGGCCGACGAGGGCGTACGCCGAGGTCGGCGCCGCCGGTCTGTTGGCCGTGGCCGTCATGGCCTTGCTCGCCTGGGCCACCCTGCAGGGTGGCCCGGCTGAGCGCCACCCACCGGCGCGGCTCGGCCTGGGTCGTCGGCGCGCTGGCGCTGATCTGGGTCGGCAGTGCGACGGTCGGCATCGACGTCGAGCCGCGCACGCCGGTCGCCTCCGGATCCACGTCCGGCTTCGCCGCCACCGAAGTCCGCAATATCGCTGCGGCAGCGCGAGATCGGCAGCTCTTCCCCGAGCAGCTCGTCGGCGCCGACGCCCAGCGCCAGACGCCGACGGCCAGCCTGCTCACCGGGCTGCGCGGCAAGGATGTGATCGTCGCCTTCGTCGAGAGCTACGGCCAGACGGCCGTGCAGGGCTCGACCTTCGCCCCGGGCATCGACTCGGTCCTGGCCAGCGGCACGAAGGCCCTGACCGCCGCCGGCTACACCTCGCGGAGCGCGTTCCTGACCTCGCCCACGTTCGGTGGCCTGAGCTGGCTGGCGCACTCGACGCTGCAGTCCGGGCTGTGGATCGACAACCAGCAGCGCTACAACCAGTTGGTCAAGAGCAGCCGCTACACCCTGAGCGATGCCTTCAAGCAGGCCGGCTGGCGCACGGTCGCCGATGACCCGTCCGACCTGGGTCCCTGGCCGGAGGGCACGTCGTTCTATCACTACGCCCAGGTCTACAACGGGCTGAACACCGGCTATCACGGGCCGGTCTTCTCCTATGCGAAAGTGCCGGATCAGTTCACCCTCAAGGCTTTTCAGCAGCGTGAGCTCGGACCCGGGCACGCACCGGTGATGGCCGAGATCGACCTGGTGTCGTCGCACTACCCGTGGACCCCGCTGCCGCACCTCGTCCCCTGGGACGCACTGGGCGACGGGTCGATCTTCGACCCCATGCCCGCGCAGGGCCCGACCGTGGGCGAGCTCTACCAGAACTACGACAACGTGCGGGCGTCGTACGGCGAGTCGATCCAGTACTCGATCCAGTCGCTGATCTCGTTCGTGCAGAACGCCGACGACCCCAACCTGGTGCTGGTGCTGCTCGGCGACCACCAGCCGGCGCCGAAGGTGAGTGGACCCGGCGCGACCCACGACGTGCCCATCTCGATCGTCGCCCGTGACCCGGCCGTCTTCGACCAGATCGCGTCCTGGGGCTGGCAGCCGGGACTGCGGCCGGCCGCTGACGCTCCGGTCTGGCCGATGGACGCGTTCCGCAACCGCTTCCTCACCGCCTTCAGCACCCCGACGACGACCCTGGTCGCGGGCGGGCGGCACTGAACCGGTTGGACGGCAACAGAACTCAGCCAGTCGGGCGGAACTGCGAGAGCTCGAGGTGTTGCCGGAGGGTCGCTCGTCCACGGTGGAGCAGGACCCGCACGTTGCCCTCGGTGGCACCGATCAGCTGGGCGACCTCAGCGCTGTCCAGGCCGTGGACGTCGCGGAGCGCCACGACCTGCGCCTGCCGCTCGGGCAGGGCGCGCACCGCCTCGACGAGCACGTCGCGCACCTCAGCGGTCAGCAGCAGCGCCTCGGGTCCACGGTCGGGGTCCAGCGTGGCGTCGGTCTCGGGGCTCGGCAGCCCCGATGGCCGAACTCGACTCTCCCGGCTGCCGGTGCGCTTGGCCAGGTTGACGCAGATCCGCAGCACCCAGGTGCGCAGAGCGGAGCGGCCCTCGAAGGAGTCCAGGCCACGGATGACCGCGAGCCAGGTCTCCTGCACTACCTCCTCGGCCGTCGCCGTGGAGCCGACGTGAGTCCCGGCCAGGCGCAGCATGATCGGCGACCACGCCTGGACCAGCGCTCGAAACGTGGCCTCGTCGCGAGCTCGTAGCCGAGCGACCAGGACCGCATCCGGCCACTGCCGGAGGGCCGGGACATCGGGGCCGGCGTCGGTCCGGGCGGTTGCGCTGATGTCCACTCCTGCAACGTACCCAGCGCCTCGTCGGTGGCCAGCGGTCCGAGCATTACGGAACGCGAACCTCTCCCGGCCGCGCCTCCAGGCCGCCCCTGCGGGACGGCCTGGAGTGCGACGTACACGCCGGACAGGCGCGGTCAGAGGACGACCAGGCCCATCGGCGCGCCACCGGCCGGCAACGCGGTCGGCGAGCTGGCCAGCTCGGTCAGGTCTCCACCGCGGACGGCGAAGGTGCTGACGACGTGCCCACTGCTGCCGGTGACCGACAGGGTGCGGCCGTCGGGCGACAGGCGAGCGTCGACGGCACCCGCGCCGTTGACGAACGTCGTCGTGCCGTGCAGGACCAGCGACCCGCCGGCGCGGATGCCGTAGGTCGAGATGGTGCCCGAGCCGGTGTTGACGGCGAAGAGCCACTTGCCGTCATGGCTGATCTCGACCCAGCACGGCGCGGTCTGACCGTCCGCGACCGGCGAGGCGCCGATCGAGGTCAGGACGCCCCGATGGCTGACCCGGAAGGCCGAGACCGTGCCCAGGCCCGCGCCCGCGTGGGCGTTGGAGATGTAGAGCTGCGAGGGGTTGGTCGGCCGGAACTGCGAGCCGATCGGCCCCAGGCTCTGCGCGGCGTACGGCGATCCCGGTGCGGCCGTGAGGCGCCCGTCGTAACCGACGGTGAAGCTGTCGATCAGCGAGGTGGCGTCCCGGGTGCCGACCAGACGGTCGCCGGTGGAGTTGAAGAAGACGTCACCCACCGCGGAACCCTCGGGCACGGCGACCGTGTGATGCGGGAGCCGCAGCAGCCGGCCCTGCGCGGTGAGGTAGAAGCCCGCGTAGTTGCTGCCCCCGGCTCCGACGTTGGCGACGTAGACCAGGCCGTGTCCGTTGATGGTGATGCTGACGGGCTCGACGCCACCGGACCACACCGGGCGACCGACCGGCTTCGGCACCCCACTGGCGGTCGTCCGCAGGACCGAGATCTGGTTGCTTCCGGCATCGACGGCGAGCAGGAAGCGGTGGTCGGGGCTGGCCTGGATCGAGCCTTGCGAACCCAGACCGGCACCCAGGCCGGCCCCGCCGATGGCGAACGGCGATCCGGGGACGGGCGTCAGAGACCCGTCGGCGTGGCGGTCGAAGGCCGCGATCGTGTTGACACCGGCCGTGTTGCCGTTGACGTAGTCGTGGCCGACGACCCGGGACCCGGTCGTAGCGCTGGCCGGGATGGCCGCAGTGAACAGGCTCGCTCCCGCGATGAGAAACGTGCCAGCGGCCGCTAGCCGCATGGGACTGCGCATCGTGCTCTCCTCTGCATCGGTGGTCGACCGGAGCCGGTCGACACCCGCTCAGTGCCGGAGAGCCGTCGTTGGTTACGCCGTTTCGGGCGATCGGGCCGGGGCGTCAGCGTTCGGTAATCTCAGCGAACTTCAGCCGAACGTGTCGCCCCGAGCCCGACGGACCTATCGGGGGCCCGGCTACAGCTAGCGGGTCACGTGGTAGACGAAGTCGTACGCCGTGCCCGCAGCGTTGCGCGCGTGCAGGTGCATCTGACCGCGAGCGGTGGCCCAGACGCCGGTGCCGCCGATGATCGCCAGGTCCGAGTCAGCGGTGTCGTAGAACGGGCCTTCGACCACGAGCGAGCTCTTGCCCAGGGTCAGCGTCCAGGAGCACTCCCAGGCCTTGCCGACCGTCGTGCGGATGCACGATCCGTTGTCGCTGCCGATGTGGGTCTTGTTGTTGGCCGTGAAGATCGGGTTGCCGAAGGCCAGCACGTCGCCGAGGCTGTCGCCGGTCGGGCCGGTGTCGGCCACCGTGTCGGTGACGGCGTGCTCGACCACGGTGAAGGTCGTCGTACCGTGCTGCTGGCCTGAGCTGGAGTGGTGCTGCGCCGCGGGCTTGGAGCCGGCCGAGCTGGCCTGAGCTTGCTGCACGGCGACGCCGCTGACGACGACCGTGACCAGTGCTGCGGTGCCGATGATGGCTGCCTTGCGCATGAGTGCCTCCGGGTTTCGGGCGGGCGGTCAGTCGCCCGTTGGCGACCAGCCCGAAGTAGATGCCCGAATGCCCGGATCGCGCAATGCCCCTCTGTCGCCCCGGCCGGGGCGGCTGCCACACTGCGGCGTGACTTACTGCCTCTCGCTGCGGCTCGAAGACGGGCTGGTCTTCCTCGCCGACACCCGGACCAACGCCGGCGTCGACAACGTCAGCACCTATCGCAAGCTGCACCTCTTCCAGCCGGCGCCGGATCGCCTCTTCGTGCTGCAGTCGGCCGGCAACCTGGCCACGACCCAGGAGGTGCTGGACCGGATCAACCACGACCTCGGCGACCCGGGGGCCACCGAAAGCCTGGCCACCGTCCAGCACCTGTTCGAGGCCGCGCTCTACGTCGGGCGGCTGAGCCAGCAGGTGGCTGCCAACCATCGCCAGGCGCTGGGCGCAGTGGGCGCCGACGGGACGGCGACCTTCCTGCTCGGCGGTGAGATCCGCGGCGACGAGCCGGACATCTTGCTGGTCTACCCGGAGGGCAACTACATCCGGGCGTCGGACGAGCGGCCGTTCCTGCAGATCGGCGAGAGCAAGTACGGCAAGTTCACCCTCGAGCTGGCGGTGACCAGCGGGGTCAGCCTGGAGACCGCGACCAAGATCGCCTTGACCTCGATGATGAGCACGGCTGCGGCCAACGTCTCGGTCGGACCGCCGTACGACGCGTTGATCTATCGCAACGGCTCGTTCCAGCCGATCGAGGTGCGGATCAACGCCGACTCGCCGTACCTGGACCGGCTGCACGCCGTCTGGGAGCGCCATCTGCTGGCGGCGATCGACGAGCTGCCGGCCCTCAAACCGGGCGACCTCGACTCATGACCAGGTGCGACTCATGACCAGAGGCCCGTTCGACCCGATCGGGGTCATGCTCGACCGGATCCGGGCCGAGTTCATCGACGATGACGGGGGCCAGGTCGCCGACTACATCCCGGAGCTCGCGCGCGCGGACCCCAGCACCTTCGGCCTGGCCCTGGCCGGCATGAGCGGAGCGGTCTACCAGGCCGGCGAGGCCACCGCGCCGTTCACCATCCAGTCGGTCTCCAAACCGTTCGTCTTCGCGCTCGCCCTGGCCGACGTCGGGGCCGCGGGCGTGCTGGCCCGGGTCGGGGTCGAGCCCAGCGGTGAGGCGTTCAACGCGATCAGCCTCGAGCCCGGATCCGGGCGGCCGGACAACCCGCTGGTCAATGCGGGCGCGATCGTGACCACCTCGCTGGTCGGCGGCGCCGACGCCCGCGAGCGCTTCGAGCGCATCCGCGACCTGCTCTCGCGCTGCGCCGGCCGGGAGCTCGAGCTCGACCAGTCGGTTTACGAGTCCGAGCGCGACACCGGCGACCGCAACCGGGCACTCGCCTACCTGATGCGCTCCGCGGGCTCGCTCACCATCGACGTCGACGAGGCGGTGGACGTCTACTTCCGGCAGTGCTCGGTGCTCGTGACCACCGAGGACCTGGCCCTCATGGGCGCGACCCTGGCCCACGGCGGGGTCCAGCCCCGGACCGGTGAGCGGGTGATGAGCGAGTCGGTCACCGAGCAGGTGCTGACCGTGATGGCCACGTGCGGGATGTACGACTTCTCCGGCGAATGGCTGCTCCGGGTCGGCCTGCCCGCCAAGTCCGGCGTCTCCGGCGGCCTGATCGCGGTCAGCCCGTCGCAGTTCGGCATCGGCCTGCACAGCCCGCGGCTCGACGCCCGCGGCAACAGCGTGCGCGCGGTCGCGGCGAGCGCCGCCATCTCCCAACGGTTTTCGCTGCACCTGATGCACGAGATCCGACCCAGCGCCCCGTCGCTCGAGCGCCGCTCCGTGCCGAGCGAGACCCAGGACGACGCCGACATCGCGGTCGTTGCCCTGACCGGCGATGTCGAGTTCGCGGCCGTCGAGCAGGCTCTCCTCGCTGTGCGCCTGCGCCAACCCGGCACCCCAGATCCGGGCGGCGTCGTGATCGACCTCGACCGAGTGAACCTGTGCCACCCGGCGGCGCTCGCGCTCCTCGATGCCGTCGTCCAGGAGATTGCCGAGCGGATGCCCGTCGTGGTCGTCGACCGAGCCGGGCGCAAACTACTCAGCGCCGCGCCGGCCGAGGTCCCCACGCTCGACGAAGCCGTTGCCCTTTGCGCGGGACGCCGTGTGACCACGGGGGCATCCTTTGTGGAAGGGTCAACGCAATGAGTACCAGTTCGGACGAGAACGGCGAACCCCAGGCCTCGGGGAGCCGCCGGCTGATGCTGCTGCTGGCGATGGCCATGTTCGTCCTGGTCGTCGACACGTCGTTGATGAACGTGTCGATCTCTGCGGTCGTCAAGGACCTCGATACGACGGCCAGCGGCGTGCAGTCGGCGATCGCCTTGGAGGCCCTGGTCTCCGCGGCGTTCATCCTGATCAACAGCAAGGTCGGCGACCTGATCGGGCGCAAGCTCGCCTACGTCCTGGGCTTGCTGGCCTACGCCATCGGGGCGCTGGCGATGACCTTGGCCCAGAGCCTGACCGCGATCATCATCTTCTGGGCGATCATCGGCGGGCTGGGCGCCTCGCTCCTGCTGCCGGCCATGCAGTCGCTGATCCACGGCAACTTCACCGGCAAGGCCCAAGCGCAGGCCTACGCCCTGGTCGGGGCCGCAGCCGCCATTGCCGCCGCGGTCGGTCCGCTCCTCGGCGGATTCGTCACGACGTACCTGTCCTGGCGGGTCGGTTTCGGGCTCGAGGTCGTCATCATCGGCATCGTCCTGAGCCAGATCCGGCTGGTGCGCGACGTCCCCTACACCGGCTCGCGCCAGGTCGACGTGGTCGGCGCCGTCCTCTCGGTGCTCGGGATGGGCGGGGTGGTGCTCGGCGTCCTGGTCTGGCAGGAGGGCGGCGAGTACGTCGCGTTGCTCATCATCATCGGGGTCGTGGGCCTGGTGGGGCTGGCCCGCTGGCTGGTCCGGCAGAAGCGCCTGGGGCGGGTGACGCTGCTCGACCCGGATCTCTTCCGGCACCCGAACTTCACCGCGGGCGTCTCGGGCCAGCTGCTGCAACAGATCACCCTCGGCGGGGCGATGATCGCGCTTCCGCTCTTCCTGCAGATGACCCTCGAGTACAACGCGCTGGAAGCCGGCCTGTCCCTGGCCCCGCTGTCGCTGACCATGTTCGCGACGGCGTTGGTGGTCGGCCGGGTGGCTGGCAACCGCCGTCCGGCCGCGCTCATCCGCGCCGGCTTCGCCCTGGCCAGCCTCGGCATCGCGATCATCATCCCGTTGGTGCCGAGGGTGGACAGCGGTTGGTATCTCGTGATCCCGCTCGCCATCACGGGCTGCGGCCTCGGTCTGCTGGTGTCGCAGCTCAACAACTACACGCTCGCGCCGGTCGAGGAGGAGCGGGTCAGCGAGGCCGCCGGCGTCAACTCGGCCGCCGGCTCGTTCGGGCTGTCGTTCGGGCTCGCGGTGGCGGGCGGCATCATGCTCGCGACCCTGTCGTTCAGCTTCACCCACAAGACCGAGAACAGCGACGCCATCCCGGCCGCCCAGCAACAACAGATCGCTGCCTATCTCGAGCATGACGCCGAGATCATGAGCAACACCCAGCTGGCGGAACAGATCAAGGGCCAGCCTCCGGAGGTGGAGGCCGCCGTCTTGTCGATCAACAACGACGCCCGGAACATCTCCCTGCAGGTCGCCCTCGTGATCCCCCTGCTGGCCGGCCTGATCGGACTCGGCAACTCCTTCCGGATGCTGCGCCTGCCGGACCAGAAGCCCAAGTCATCGCTCGACGGGATGGACTTCGGCTGACCGCCACGGCGACCAGCGCGACGACCGCCAGGCTGCTGTCGGTCAATGTCGGTCTGCCGAAGGATGTGGCCTGGCAGGGGCGGACAGTGCACACCGGGATCTGGAAGCGCCCGGTCGACGGCCCACGACTGGTGCGGCGGCTCAACATCGACGGCGACGGCCAGGGCGACCTGGCCGGCCACGGCGGGGAGCAGCGGGCCGTCCCGTCTACCAGATCGACTCGTACGCGCACTGGCAGCAGCAGCTCGGCCGCGACGATCTCGAGTTCGGCAGTTCGGGGAGAACTTCACCGTCGACGGACTCCCCGACGACGAGGTCTGCATCGGCGACCGCTACCGGATCGGCGAGGCCGAGTTCGAGGTCACCCAGCCGCGCGTGACCTGCTTCCGGGTCGGCCTGCGGCTCGGGGTGCCCGAGCTGCCGGCCCTGCTCGTCGCCCATCACCGGCCCGGGCTTCTACCTGCGGGTGATCAGCGAGGGGCACGTGCAGGCCGGTGACGAGATCGTGCGGACCCGCATCGGCCGGCACGCGCATCAGCGTCGCCGAGATCGACGCCCTGCTCTACCTGCCGGACCGCGACATCGAGCCGGCTGCGGGCGCGCGGTGGACATCCCGGCGCTGAGCCCGGGCTGGCAGCAGTCGTTCCACGAGCTGCTCGACGGCGCCGCCGGCCGCGGCGCCGCGGGGCCGGCCGGTCGCGGCGTGCGAGCCGGCCTGGCCCGGGTTCCGCCCGCTGCGGGTCGTCGGACGTCGTGCGCCGAGAGCCTCGACGGTGACCTCGATCTACCTGGCCTCCGAGGACGGCACGCCGCTGCCGGCGGCCCGAGCCGGGCAGTACCTCACGCTGCGGGTGGCCGGGGCCGGCGAGCCGCCTCCGGTGCGCAGCTACTCGCTGTCGTCGCGCCCGGGCGCCGACAGCTATCGGATCAGCGTCAAGCCCGAGGCGCAGGGCGTCGCCAGCCGCTATCTGCAGGCACGAGCTGAAGCCGGGCGCCGTCCTCGAAGCCGCAGCGCCGCGCGGGGAGTTCGTGCTCGCCGACGGCGAGCGACCCGGTGCTCCTGATCTCGGCGGGCGTCGGCGTCACGCCCGTGCTGGCCATGCTTCAGGAGCTCGCCGCCGACCGAGCAGCGCAGCGAGGTGTCTGGTGGGTCCACGTCGCTCGCGACCGCGAGCCGAGCACCCCTTCGCCCAGGAGACCCACGACTGCTCGCAGTCGCTGCCGAACGCCCAGGAGCACATCTTTTACACCGCAGCCGGACGCACCGCCGTCCGACGAGCGCCGATCGTCAGCCGGGGTCGGCCGACCCTCGATGCGCTTGCGCGCGCTCGGATTCCCGGTCGACGCCGCCGCGTACATCTGCGGGCCGATCGGCGTTCATGCAGCAGACTGCAAGACACTCTGCCAGCAGCTCGGCCTGGCCGCCGACCACGTGCACACCGAGGTCTTCGGCGCCGTTGTCAGCCATCAACCCCGGGCATCGTCGGCGCCGAGCATCCGCCGCCGCACGCACCCGCCGGCGAGCGTGGGCACCGGGCCGAGCATCTCGTTCGTGCGCAGCGACCTGACCGTGCCGTGGTCGGACCGGTACCGATCGATCCTCGAGCTGGCCGAGGCGTGCGACGTCCCCACCCGATGGTCCTGCCGGACCGGGCGTCTGCCACACCTGCGTCACGCCGTTGTTGTCGGGCCAGATCGAGTACGACGTGCAGCCGTTGGAAATGCCTGCGGCGCAGGACATCCTGGTCTGTTGCAGTCGCCCCGACAGCGACATCGTCCTCGACCTCTGACGCCGACCACCTGGGTATGGTCGGGTTATGCGTCCCCTTCGGTACTCCATCAACGTCACCTTGGACGGGTGTTGCGACGATCGGGCGATGGCCGCCGACGAGGACATGCATCGTCATGCGGTCGAGAACCTCGAGCGGGCCGACGCCCTCCTCTTCGGCCGGGTGACCTACGAAATGATGGAGGCCGCGTGGCGACCATCGGCGGCGTCCGGGAGCCGGCCTGGACTGGATGGAACCGTTTGCCCGGACGATCGATTCGGACTGGAACGCCGAGCTCCTCCGCGGGACCTGAGGACCGACGTTGTTCGCCGGCCTGTCCGAGCGGATCGACCTGCAGCTCGTGAGCCGTCTGGAGTTCGGGTCCGGGGCGGTCGCGATGCGTTATGAGCCACGCGCCTAACCCGCTACTCGCGCCCGCAGGTTTATAGTTCGGCCACGATGACCATCCCGATCCGGGCCCTGCGGGCTGGCGACGAGGGTCGGATAGAGCATCGCGACGATCATCTCCGCTCTCTCCGCCCGACTACGTCGTCGCGACTGCTTCGAACAGCTCGTCCGTCGCGTGCACCTCGACACGTTCGACCGGCGGCTGCGAGCGGCCGGTCTCACCCTGGAGCATCAGTCGCATGGCCTCGGGTGAGCGAGTTGTCCTGGGCCGGTCGGACGCGGTTTCGCTCGTCGGCGGCACCCGTGAAGGGCCTCCGCTGGCCGGCGCACGCCGGACGTCCTGCCGTCGGTCCGGTTCGCGGACGCGGTCGCTCCGGTGGCCGGCATCCGTGCCTTGATGGTCGTCTCGGACGAGAAGCGGCGCATGGTCCGGCTGGACCTGCGCAACAGCGACGCGAAGACCGTGGCCCGGGTCGACCTGGACGAGCCGGCCGCCTCGGTGGCCGGCCCGGCCGCGCTCACGGTGCTCACCCTCCGCGGCTATGACGACGACGGCCGCCGGGCCGCGCGATCTCTGACCGGTCTGGGCCTCCGGGCGGTGGATCCCGGCTGAGGACCGGAGCAGATCGCCGACCGTCGACGGCGCAAGGCGAGCCGTGCAGTGCCCGCGATCGGTGCTCCTGACAACGGCGCTGAGAGGGTTCCCCGAGACGATGCGGGTCGAACCTGCCTGGTCTGCTCGACGATGTCGACACCGAGTTTCTGCACGACTTCCGGGTGGCGGTGCGACAGACCCGATCGACGCTCAAGCTGGGACGGCCCGCCCTGCCGGAGGTGATGCGAAGCCGTTGGGAGGCGGACTTCAAGTGGCTCGGCGACCTCACGACGTCCGGTCCGCGACCTTGACGTCTACGAGCTGGACCTGCCCACGATGGGGGGCTGGCTGACGGCGGCGGACCCGGCCGACCTGGAGCCCTTCTCGATGTTTCTGCGGCGCCGGCGGACGGTCCGAGCGCCGCGCCCTGGTCGCGGAGCTGCGATCCGCCAGGTTCCGCGCGGCTGGACAAGGAGTGGGACGAGCAGCTGAGCCGTCTGGCGGAGCCGCGCTGAGGGAGTCGACAGGAAGCACCTGTCCGCAGGTCGGTTGGCCGACCGCAGCCTGTCCTCGGCGTACCGGCGAGTGATGCGTGGCGGCGGCGCCATCACGGACGCCTCGCCTGCCGAGGACCTGCACCGGCTGCGCAAGCGATGCAAGGAGCTGCGCTACGCCCTCGAGGTGTTCGCTCCCGTCGTCGCGAAGGGTCCGCGCAAGCATGCAGTCGCTCACCTCAAGGGCCTGCAAGACGTGCTCGGCCGATTCCAGGACGCCGAGGTGCACCGTCAGGCCCTGCGCGGGTTCGCCGGGGAGATGATGGCCGAGGGAGCTCCCGCGGCGGCCCTGCTGGCCATGGGCGAGCTGATCGGTCACCTCGACGCCGACCAGGATCGCGCCCGGCGGGAGTTCGACGGCGCGTTCGCCCGCTTCGCGCATCCATCGACTCAGCGGTTGATGCAGCGGATCGGTGGCGGACGATGAAGGTCTTTGCGACGTACAACATCAAGGGCGGTGTCGGGAAGACGTCCACGGCCGTCAACCTTGCCTACCTCTCCGCCCGCGAGGGCAGCCGGACCTTGCTGTGGGACCTCGACCCACAGGCCGCTGCGACGTTCATGTTCCGGGTGCGACCGCGGGTCAAGGGCGGCGGTCATGCCCTGGTGACCCGCAAGCGTCCGCTCGAGGCGGCCTTGAAGGCAACCGACTTCGACAACCTCGACCTGCTGCCCGCCGACTTCAGCTACCGCAACATGGACCTCGATCTCGACGACACCAAGAAGCGGACCCGGCGGCTCGGCCAGCTGCTGCACACCGTCGCCGACGAGTACGACGTCGTCTTCCTCGACTGTCCACCCAGCATCTCCTTGGTGTCCGAGAACGTCCTGCACGCCGCTGACACCCTGCTCGTGCCGCTGATCCCGGCGACGCTTTCGCTGCGAACGTTCGACCAGCTGACCCGCTTCGTGGCCGACTCGGCGCAAGCCGCGACCCGAGGTCGTCGCGTTCTTCTCGATGGCCGACCGGCGCAAGCGCCTGCACCGCGACGTGATCGCGGCGATCCCCCGCGACCGCACTCGCGTCGCCGAAACCGTGATCCCGGCGCTCTCGATCATCGAGCAGATGGCCGAGCGCCGGGCACCGGTTCCCGCCTTCGCCCCGACCAACCGGGCGACCAGTGCTACGAGGAACTTTGGGCGGAGGTGCGGCCCTCCTGAGGCGACCCACGGTCAGGTGGGCGCGGAGCTCGCAACCGCAGCAATCCGGATTCTCCGTCGACCAGGATCGATGGGACGATCCTTCGATGCATCTCGCCGGCGCCAGCTCGTGGTCGGTCAGCATCGGTCGCGCCGACAACCTGGCTGTGCTGCTCGCTGTGCGCGAGCTGGCTGACCTTCCGTTCTACGACGCGTCGATTCCTGAGCCGCTGGAACCGACCCCGACGATCGAACGACTGTTCACCGGACAGCACGTGCGCAAGGCAGCCGCCGAACCCTGGGGCGCGCTCTGGCGTATCGCCCTGGCGGGCCACACCGCCCGCGCCCGTGAAGCAGGCGTCGAGGCCGCTCCTCCGCTGTACGGGCTCCCGACGTTCTGGACCCCGGATCCACCCAAGTTCGGGTCCCTGGCGTCTGCTCCCGAGCTCAAGCAGATCTTCGTCAGCACCTGGCCCGCGATCACCACGTGGTTGGCCAGGCAGCCCGAACGCGACACCTGGTCGAGCAACTGGCCGGCCGACCTCGTTGCCCGCGTCGAGCAGGTCAAGGGCGAGCCGATCGCCGACGTCACCGTGCAGCTGGACACCCTGCCCGTCCGGGGCACGCGCCACTGGGTGCTTAGCCAAGACCGCGAGCGTCGATCCCTGCACGCGCTGGTCTCGGCGGACCTGCTCAGTCACCCGGAACAGCACAACGAGTGGCTGTCGCAGGCCCTGCATCGGATCGGCTAGTCACGCAGCCGCAGCCCGGTCAGAGCGGGAGGTGGGCGCGGACCTGCCAGCCGCCCTGGCTGGTCGGCCCACTGGCCAAGGTCCCGCCCACGGCGGCGACCCGTTCGGTCAAGCCGGCGATCCCCCGCCCCGCCCCCGGCACCGGGTGGATCCCCGAACCACTGCGACTCGCCTGGTTGACGATCGCGACCTCGACCGACGGAGCCGCCGCGATGGAGACGTCGATCGGGGCGCCCGGCGCATGCTTGATGGCGTTGGTCAGGCTCTCCTGAAGCACTCGGTAGACGACGACCGCGATGCCGCCGGGAATCGCGTCGAGCTCGCCCGGAGCCGTGCAGGCCAAGGGCGAACCGGTCGCGGCCGTCCGCGCCAGCAGCTCGTCGAGCGACTGCCGGGTCAGCGCCGGCGCCTGGCTGGCGGCCCGGTCCAGCAGGTCGGCCAGGCTGGTCAGGTCATCGCGGGCCTGGCCGGTCAGCTCCCGGATGGTGTCGAGCAGCTCGTGGCTCTGCGGATCACCATCGGGCAATCGTTGGCCGGCGCTGGCCTGGATGACGATGACGCTGAGGCTGTGAGCGATGACGTCGTGCAGCTCTCGGGCCATCCGCGTGCGCTCGTATCGCAGTGACTCGGCGACGAAAAGCTCACGGGTGACTGCCATTTCGTAGGCTCGCGCCCGCAGCGCCCGGTCCAGTCCCCGGTGCGACCGGATGGCGGCGCCCACCAGCCAGCAGCCGACCGTCACGACGACCGGGAACGGGTTGATTGCGCCCCACTCGGCGGCCACGGTGAGGGCGAGCAGACCGATCACCGAGTCCACCCGGCGCGACAGCAGCCCGAGCGCAAGGCTGAGCACGGCGGCCCCGATGAAACCCACGAGGAACAGCACCGCATCGGGGACGGTCTCGCCGGCCGGATCGGCCACACCGGTCACGACGACCACGACGTACGCCGCACTGCCGGCGAGTGCGGCGATCAGCGGCCAGCGCGGTTCAGCCATGGCTGCTCACCAGCGGCAGGTGGACCCGGGCCCGCCGCTGGCCCGAGCCATCGGTGATGTCGACGCTGCCGCCGTGCAGGGCGGCCCGAGCTCCTGCGAGCGCCTGCACCTGGTCCACGTCGACCCGGCTGATCGACGCACCCGAGACCGCGATGTCCAAGCCGGCCGTGGCGAAGTCCAGCTCGAGCCTGACCCTCGCCCCGGGCTGATCGGGCAGCACCCGCAGCAGCTGCTCGACGATCCGGCAGGCCGACAGCTCGATGCTGGCCGGCAGCAACCGCACCTGGCCGTCCACGGTCAGCCGGACATCGGCCGTCGTCGAGCGGGCGCAGAGCTCGGCCAGATTGGCTAGTCCCGGCTCGGGCTCGGTGGGCGACTCCCGCAGCGCACCCACCAGCTCGCGCATGCCGTCGAGGGTCTCCCGGCCGAGCAACTCGATCGTGGCGAAGCGCTCGTGGCTGGACCCTGGAGCATCGACGGCCTCGGCGATCGCGTCGATCCGTTGCCGCAGAGTGTGATTCAGGCGGTCCGTGAGCTCCTCACGATCGGCCGCCACGGCCAACCGGGCGGTCTCCTCACGCTGCTCGTGCAGCTGAGCGGCGTACTCGCGCAGGGACGCGACCATCTCGGCCCGACGACGCACGTAGCGGCCAGCGGCGAAGAAGGCGGCGTCCACCGGCACCATCAGGACGATCGCCCCATAGCCGAGCCGCGGGTCGACGACGCACTGGATGGCCACTGCGGCAAGGGTTCCGGCGAAGCCGGGCCACCCCCGCCGACCGAGCATTCGACCGCACACGAAGGCCGCGAAGAAGACCGCCGGCAGCGTCGCCCCGCAGCGGGCGAGGTGCCCGAAGAACAGGCCGTTCACCGCTGCGGCAGCGGCGAGCGTGCAGCCGACCACCGTCGGAGCAGTCGTCGCGAAGGCGATCGGCAGGGTCATCGTCACGGCCGCGATACCCGCGGCGACGGAGGCGTTGTCGTGGACGATGACCAGCCAGAGCACGTACGCCGTGAGCACCGCGGCCAGGACGTAACCGACGACCGCCGTCCCCCGGCCGCGCACCGTCGGCGGACGAGCGGTGTGTGGTGCCGCGACCTGGGCGGTCACGGCCGGCCCGATGCGTGGCGGGACACGTCGCATTGTCTGCCCGGCCGGAATCAGTGGGCAAGCTCGTGCGGCGCGCGGCGGGCCTGGATGCTGCGACGGGCCCAGCCGACCGCG
Source organism: uncultured Actinomycetota bacterium (assembly GCA_963834425.1). Taxonomy (GTDB): domain Bacteria; phylum Actinomycetota; class Actinomycetes; order Actinomycetales; family CAVURS01; genus CAVURS01. The sequence goes on along the minus strand of CAWIBR010000011.1, from coordinate 39,825 downwards.
AGGGCGACGAGCACGGCCAGGCCGACGAAGATCGCGATCACGCCCGCGAGCGGAGGGTTGCCGCTGCCGGTGCCGGGGTGAGCCGGGCGATCGGTCACGAACATGGCGCCCAGGGTCGCGGCGAACGCGGCCAGTGTCGCCACGGTCAGCAGCACCGTGAGCTGCCGCCCCGACGGGACCGCACGGGTGGTCGTCGAGCGGCGCGAGCGCACCCAGCAGATGGCCGCCGCGACCCCGCCGATGGCGACGATGATCAGCGCCTGCACGATCCAGTACCCGACCGAAGCGGTCGTCGTACTCGGCCCGTTGTGGCCACGGCCGGTGCCGAGGTACCACGACTGCGCGGCCGTCGCGCCCAGCATGGGTGGCACGACCGCGATCGCGGCGGCGCGAGGATGCGGCGCAAGCCAGCCGGCCAGGATGGCGACGAACAATCCGATGATGGGGCTCATGATCTGACTCCTTGGTTTAGACGGACTGGTGGGACCTGATCAGGCTGCGTCGCGCCGAGGAGGCGCCACATCCCCCCGTGGGCGGAACCCTGGAGGTGACGTCCGTCCCAGGTCGGAGATCCCCTGCTCGATAGGCTCGGCAGCATCGCCAGATCGCAGACCGATCGGAGACCCCGGTGCCGTCGCAAAGCTCCTCGACCAGCCGGTCGCGGATCGCGGTGCTCGTCGTGGACGATCAACGGCTGGTGCGGACCGGCTTCCGGGTCATCCTGGCCAGCGAGCCGGACATCGACGTCGTCGGCGAGGCCGCTGACGGCGTCGAGGCGATCCAGCTCGTCCGGGAGGCCGAGCCCGACGTCGTGCTGATGGACATCCGGATGCCACATCTGGACGGCCTGCAGGCAACCCGACGCATCCTGGCCGAATCCGACTGCCGCGTAGTCATTCTCACGACGTTCGACTCCGACGAGTACGTCTACGAGGCGCTGCGCGCCGGGGTCAGTGGCTTCATCCTCAAGGACGCGCCGGCCGACCAGCTGCTGGCCGCGATCCGCTGCGCCGCCGAGGGCGATGCGCTATCGACCCCAGCGTGACCCGCCGGCTGATCACCCGCTTCACCCGTTCGCTGCGCCCGCAGGAGAGCACGCCCGGCCCGCCTGAGCGTCCTGACCGCCCGCGAGCTCGAGGTGCTCCGGCTGATCGCTCGTGGCCGGTCGAACTCCGAGATCGCCGCCGAGCCTGGTGATCGAGGAGAGCACGGTCAAGAGCCACGTCGGCGCGCATCCTCACCAAGCTCGGCCTGCGCGACCGCGTCCAGGCCGTCGTCCTCGCCTACGAGAGCGGCCTGGTCCGGCCCGATGATGGCGACTGACACCGGCACGGACCGGCCGGGGCAACAACAAGAGCATTCCGCAAGTGCGAGCGGCCGGACGTCCACCAGATCTCATCGTCGGCGGCTAAGCGCTCATAGCACTCGGAGCCTGAGAGACTGGCGGCATGCGGAGGGCAGACGGTTCGGCGGGCGATGCGGACTACGGCGAGATCGGCGTCGACTACACCCGCTACCGGCGCCCGGATCCACACGTCGCGGCTCAGCTGCACGCGGCCCTCGGCCCGGCGCCCTTGGTGCTGAACGTCGGTGCTGGCGCAGGGTCGTACGAGCCCGCCGACCGAGCCGTGGTCGCTGTCGAGCCGTCGGCCGCGATGCGCGCGCAGCGACCGGCCGGTCTCGGCCCGGCCGTGGAGGCGATCGCGGAGGCGCTGCCGTTCGACGACGACACCTTCGGCGCAGCGATGGCGACCTTCACCGTGCACCAGTGGCCGGACCTGGCCCGCGGTTTGGCCGAGATGCGGCGCGTCACCCGCGGACCTGCCGTCGTCTTGACCTGCGATCCGACTCTCCTGCAACGGTTCTGGCTCGCGGCGTACGCTCCGGAGGTCATCGACGTCGAGGCCCGGCGTTACCCGCCGATCGAGACCCTCCTGGACGGCTTGGGCGGTGGCTCGGTCAGGCCGATCGCCATCCCGCAGGGATGTATCGACGGCTTCGGCGAGGCCTACTTCGGCCGGCCGGAGGCGCTGCTGGATCCCGGTGCGCGGCGGGCCAACTCGGCCTGGAGCTTCGTCGAGCCGGCGGTCCACGACCGGTTTGAGCGGGAACTCCGGGCTGACCTGGACAGCGGCGCGTGGGATCGTCGGTGGGGGCACCTGCGCACGCAGGACGCCTTCGAAGGATCGCTCGTACTCGTCGTCTCAGGACCCGTCTCAGGAGGAGACCCGCGATGACCGCTCCCACCGAGTCGCACTGGCCGGCTGCCGACGAGGCCGAGCGCATCGCTGCCCTGCGCGGCGCGGAGGCCAAGGCCCAAGCGCTGTTCGACGAGGCGATCCACCGCGGCCTGGTGGCGCCGGGGCGCGGCGAGCGCGAGCTCAGTGACGCGGTGCGCGACCTGGCCGGCGAGCTGTTCGGCATCCGGCGGTTCTGGCACAAGCGGATCGTGCGCGCCGGCCGCAACACCCTGGAGCCCTACGAAGCCAACCCGCCCGACCGCCGGCTGGAGGCCGACGACATCGCGTTCTTCGACTTCGGGCCTCTCCTGGAGGAGTGGGAGGCCGACTTCGGTCGCACGTACGTCCTGGGTGACGACCCCGTCAAACACCGGCTCGCGGCCGACCTCCCGCGGATCTGGTCGACCGCACAGCGCACCTTCGAGAGCCGGCCCGACATCACCGGCGCCGAGCTGTACGACGAGGTGCTCGCCCTGATCGCGGAGGCCGGCTGGGGGCACGGCACGACGCACGCCGGGCACCTGGTCGGCGAGTTCCCGCACGAGAAGATCAACGGCGACGACATCGACTGCTACATCACCGAGGGCAACGACCAGCCGATGCGCCGCCCCGACGCCACCGGCAAGCCCTGCCACTGGATCCTCGAGGTCCACCTGACCGACCACGAGCGCGGCTTCGGCGGCTTCTACGAGCAGCTCCTCGACATCTGACCCCCGCATTTCACTGGCACGGTGCGGCTCCGTGCCAGACCTATTGGCACAGTGCGTCCCCGTGCCAATAAGAGGTTGGTGCGACTGGGCACACCGGGGGCGCGGCGGAGGCCGGGGCGGGTCAGGCGGGGATGTGGGTGTCGTAGTACTCGACCAGGCAGAACTCGTGGTCCTCGGGGTCGGCCATGACCAGGACGACGCCCTCGTCGTAGTCGTGGCGTTCGCCGGTCCAGCGCCCACCGAGCGCTTCGACCTCGGCCACACCCGCGTCGATCGCCGCGACCTGTACGTCGAGATGCAGCCGCACCTTCGCCACCTTGGGCTCTGGCACGGCCTGGAAGGTGAGCCGCGGCCAGTCGTCGAGGCGAGACCCCACGGTGGCCCAGCCCGGCTCGTCGTGTTCCTGCGACAGCGGCCGATCCAGCAGCGCGCTCCAGAAGGCTGCGAGGCGCGCCGGGTCAGCGCAGTCGATGGTGACCCCGACCAGGCGATTCGTCATCCGCCCATCATCCTCAGAACGCAGCGCTGACGTCATTCGGGTCGACTGTTGACATAGGACAAGTGATCCACGTCAACCACTCCTAGGCGAGCGCCGTCCCCAGCAGGCCGAGCGCGACCACCACGAAGACGAGCAGGTCGGTCCACGTCGCGACGTTCTCGTCGCGGTTCTTGCCGGACTTGGTGACGTGCCGGAGTCCGGCCAGGCCCAGCGAGATCGCGCCCGGGGCGGCGCCCAGGATGCCCCAGTGATCGACGAACGGCGCGACCAGGGCGACCAGGCCCATGGAGAGGTTTCCGTAGCCCAGCTCGTGCACGACCTGCTCGGCGCCCGGGTCGTCCAGGCCGAGGATGCCCTGCGCCGTGCGGCCCGGGTTCACCAGCTGGCTGATCCCCGCGACGGTCAGGCGGGTGCCGACGCCCCAGAACGCCCACCACATCCCGTAGACCACGAGCGGATGCCCGCCACCGACGGCCAGGTCGATCGATCCGGAGATCAGTGGCAGGACGAGGGTCTGAGCCAGAACCAGCACGATGTACATCGGAGTGCCCTTTCGGGAGTGGGTGATCTACGATAGGCTTACGGTCGTAAATTAACGACCGTAAGTTCAATTTGGCAAGCCCCGCTGTTTCTGGAGGTCTCGAGATGCCCAAGCCCGTCCCCGCGGTCACCGCCCGCCCGCGGAACACTCGCGGTCAGGGCCCCCGGCTGCGCGAGGAGATCGTCACGGCCGCGACGGCCATCGTCGATGAGTCGCCCGAGCCGTCGGCCCTGACCCTGCGTGGGGTGGCTCGCCAGGCCGGCATCAGCGCGCCGTCGATCTACGCTCACTTCGCCGATGTCCAGGCCGTCGCGGACGCCGTCCTGGAGACGGGCTTCGCCGAGCTGGATGCCGCCGTTGCGTCCGCGATGGAGGCCGCAGCCGCGCCGGCCGAGGCGTTGGTCGCCGGCTGCCGGGCCTACGTCGAGTTCGCCTGGCAGCACCGGGCGCGCTACCGGTTCATGGTGGCGGGCGGCGGCTTCGCACCCGACGCGATCCGCACCTTCGACCGGATCCGGACCGCCTTGCAGGCTTGCGTCGACAGCGGCGCCTCGGCGAGCGCGGACCCCCACGCCGACGCCTTCCTGGTCTGGGTGGGCATGCACGGGATGGCCACGCTGGAGAAGCCGCGTCGGGCCGATCTGCGCCGACTCGGCCCGCTCGACCGCGTGGCGCTCACCGAGAGCCTGGCCCGTCGACTGGCCGGCCTTCACTGACGGCCTTCGCTGACGGCCCTCATTAACGACTGGGCTGACGACTGGGCTGGCGGCAGACTGTTCGGTCGTGGCCACCTCCCCCGACCTGATCGACTTCATCGAGGGCCTGCCCAAGGCCGAGTTGCACGTGCACCACGTCGGCTCCGCGACCCCGGAGACGGTCGCATCCCTCGCCGCTCGCCACGAAGGCAGCACCGACGTCCCGGCCGACCCGGCTCTGCTCGCGGACTACTTCCGGTTCACCGACTTCGCGCACTTCATCACCGTCTACCTCTCGGTGGTCGACCTGATCCGCACGCCCGAGGATGTCTGGACGCTCACCCACGACATCGGCGTCGGCCTGGCTGACCAGAACGTCCGGTACGCCGAGCTGACCCTGACGCCGTACTCGTCGGTGACGCGGGGGATCGCGGCCGAGGCGTTCTGCGAGGCGGTCGAGGACGCGCGACGGGCCATCGAGGCCGAGCGCGACCTGACCCTGCGCTGGTGCTTCGACATCCCGGGCGAGTCCGGCGTCCCCGCGGCCGACCTGACGCTGGACCTGGCCCTGCGGCAACGCCCCGACTGGCCTGGTCAGCTTCGGCCTCGGCGGCCCGGAGGTCGGCGTACCGCGGGCCTGGTTCGAGCCACACTTCGCCCAGGCGCGCGCAGCCGGCCTGCACAGCGTGCCCCACGCCGGGGAGTCGACCGGCCCGGAGACGGTGTGGGACGCCGTCCGACTCCTGGGCGCCGAGCGAATCGGCCACGGCATCAACGCGATCCACGACCCCGAGCTGGTCCGATACCTCGCCGAGAAGCAGATCCCGCTCGAGATCTGCCCGACCTCGAACGTCCGCACCCGGTCCGTGCCCTCGCTGGCCGCTCATCCGCTGCCCGCCCTCGCGGCGGCCGGAGTCCCGTTCTCGATCGGCTCCGACGACCCACCGATGTTCTCCACCACCCTCACCACCGAGTACGCCGTGGCCGCGGAGCTGCTCGGCCTGGACCGGGCCGGCGTGGCCGAGCTCGCCCGGTCATCGGTCCGGCAGTCGTTCGCCGACGACGAGCGCAAGCGGGCGATCCTCAGCGAGATCGACGGCTACCTGGAGCAGGCCGGCTGACCGTGCGTTGACATCGGTCCGCAGGCCGGGTTAGCCCAGCCGGCGGATCAGCTTGACGAACTGGCGGCGCTCGGTGGCCGACAGCGGCTCCAGCACCTGCTCCTGGACCTCGGCGATCAGCCGGTCGAGGACGCCGAGCTGCTTCTTGCCAGCCGGGGTGATCGCCACGATGTTCCGTCGCCGGTCGTCCGGATCGACCGATCGGCGTACCAGATGGCGGCTTTCGAGCTCGTTGACCGCCGCGGTGACATCGCTCCGGTCGATGCCGGTGCTCCGGCCGAGGGCGGCCTGGCTGGCGGCGCCCTGCTCCTCCAACGCGGCCAGCAGCCGGTAGTGGTAGCTGCGCAGTCCGGACGCCCCCGCCTCGAAGCCGTCGTTCAACAGCCCGCTCGAGCGGGCGTAGGCGCGGCTGATCAGCCAGGTCGGCCGATCCCGGACCCGGGCCGGTGTGAGGGCGGGTGGGTGCATGGGTTCGTCCACGGTCGGCAGGCTAGCAGTTGTTGGCCGGGCCAACGTTCTGTATGGTGGTCACACCAACGTTGGCCTGACCAACGATCTGTGATCGAAGGAGAATCGCCATGAGCCCGTCCGCCCTGATCCTCGGCAAGAGCGAGGCCGTCCTCGCTGACACGGTCGCCATCCTGCAGACCAAGGGGTACGCCGCGCAGGCGACCAACCTGTTCGACGATGCCGCGACCTACTTCGACCTCGGCCGCTACGACGTGGTCGTCTTCGGCGGCCAGGTGCCGCCGGCGACCCGCGAACGGCTGTCGGCCGAGATCCGTCAGCTCAACCCGAAGCGCGGCGCTGGTCAACGGCCTGTCCGGGATCGCCGGCCTGATCGCCGCCCAGGTCGAAGGAGCAGCCGCGGGACAGCCGGCCGAGTCCGACGCCGCACCCGGCTTCGACCCGGTGGGCCGACGGATCACCCTGTCCCTGAACCGGTCTCGCACGGTGACCGTGACCGCTTGGTGGCCGGCGCTGGTCGTGCCGCCGGACCCCAAGAGCGACTCGCTGGTCCTGATCGATGGCCAACGCATCGACGGCGAGCTCGCGATCGGCCTTCCGGACGTGGTGCCGCAGACCGCGTTCGTGACCGTGCGCCTGGACGACACGGTCCACGCCTTCAGGGTCGAGACCGCCGCCTAGACCCGCAACCCCGCCGATCGCTCTGGACCGTCGCTCACATCGCCCGGTCCAGCACCGGCTCCGCCGACAGATCGGAGCGCAGCACCGGCTGGCCCGTGGCGGCCAACCGCTCGACCAGTCGAGCGCCGGTCTCCGGGGCGTCGCTCGCCGCGATGTCGGTCGCAATCCGGCCGGCGGCCAGCCGGTACGACGGGTCGTCCAGCACGGTCCGCACGGCCGCCCGGATCGCGGCCGCCTGAGGCCTCGGCTCCCGGATCCGCACACCGGCGCCCGACCAGGCCACCCGGGCTGCGACCTCGGGCTTGTCCTCGGTGGCACCGGACACGACGATCGGCACGCCGTTGGCCAGGGCGAGCTGCACCCCGCCGTACCCGCCGTTGGTGACGTAGGCCGAGACGTGCGGCATCAGCGATGCGAAGGGGACGTAGGACTCGAGGCGGACGTTGGCCGGCAGCGGGCCGAGCCGCGGCGAGCCCCCACCGGTCGTGGCGATCACCAGAACGTCCTCGCCGGCGAGCGCCTCGAAGGCCGGCGCGAAGAGGAGGTCGTCCTCGTTGCGCACCGTGCCCTGGGTCACGAGCACCACCGGCCGGCCGGACTCGAGCTCGGGCCACCACGCGGGCGGCTCGAAGTCGGTCGGCGCCGACGGCAGCAGCGGGCCGATGAAGTGCAGCTGCGGCGGGATGTCCGAGCGTGGGTACTCGAACGAGGGCGTGCAGTCCTGCAGATAGAGGTACGGCGAGAGGAACGAGTCGAGCACGGCCTGGCCGCGTCGCGGCAGGCCGACCTGCTCGCGGGCGTCGTCGAGGTGCCGGTTGACCGAGCGGAAGAGCACCTTGCGGTGCACGGTGTTCATCGCCGTGTTGCGCAGCCGCCCAACCGGGCCGCCCTTCGGCATCAGCGCGGGCCCGAACGGCGCGGTGTCCTTGCTGTAGAGGCCGTACATCGTCGTGGCGATGTTGGCGCTCGGCGGGCCGCCGCGCTCGGCCAGCCAGCGGTCGGCGATCACCAGCCCGTTGGCGACGACGACGTCGGCGTCGAAGGTCTCCAGGATGGTCTCCAGATCGGCCAGGGTGTCGGGCGCAGCGTCGATGAAGAGGTGCCGGAACGCCGTGCGGACCTGATCGAGCCCGGTCAGGTCGCGCAGCTGCGGGACCTGATCGTGCGGGTTGACCAGGCTCCAGTCGGCGCGGTGGGTGATGGGCGCGTGCCGCGCGCCGGTTGCCTCGACGGCAGCGGCGAATCCGGCGCCGGTGTACCAGACGACCTCGTTGCCGCGCTCGACGAGTCGTCGGGTCAACGTGGCGACCGGGTTGACGTGCCCGGGCACGGGGGTGGTGGCCACCAGGATGCGAGCCATGGTGCTGAGTCCTGCTTTCTGTCGGGTCGGGCTGCGAATGGAGGTGCGCGAGGGGGTGTCAGCGCGGGGCGAGGCGCTCGAGCAGGCCGCTCTGGGCCAGGACGGCGAACCGGTCGGGCACGCCCCAGTGCTCGACGATCCGGCCGTCGACGACCCGGGCCTGGTCGAAGACCAGGAAGTCCAGCGGCCGCCCGCTCGGCGGACCGAAGAACGGACCGCTCGCGGTGCCGCGGCCGCGCACGCGGACCCAGATCCGGTCGCCGGACTCGACCGAGTCCTCGATGGTGAAGACGAGATCGGGGAAGCTCCCGTGGACGTCCCGGATGGCGGCCTTGACGCCGGCGACCGCGTCGGCGCCCGAGCCGGCCAGCCCGAACTGGTGCTCGACCAGGTCCGGGCTGCAGAGCTCGTCGACGATGCTGTCGTCGCCCGTGGCGAAGCCTTCGGTGAACATGCGGTGCAACACGTCGTACGCCGCGGAGCGCGTGGGCTCCGAGGTGTTCGGTGCGGTGGTGAGCGAGGTCATACCATCCTCCGTACGGCCGGGCGGTGCTGTCACACCCCAGGCCAGCTAGATTGATTCGAGTGACACTAGATTGGATCTAGTGAGACTAGAACTAAAGGAGGACGGTCGTCAACCAACAACGGAGCTATCGCTCACCCCTGCGGGCAGCGCAGGCCGACCAGACCCGTCGTCGAGTGTTGGCGAGCGCGCGCGATCTCTTTGCCGCGCAGGGCTATCCGGCGACGTCGCTCGCTGCCGTCGCCCAGCAGGCATCGGTCTCCCCCGACACGATCTACAAGGTGTTCGGGACCAAGCTCGGGCTCCTGCGCGCGCTGATGCAGCAGGCGGTCGGCGGTGACGACCAGGACGTGCCGATGCTCGATCGCGAGCAGCCCCAAGCCATGCGCGCCGAGCCGGACCAGCGGCGGCAGATCGCGATGTTCGCGGCCGGCATGACCGGGCAGCTCGAGCGCCTGCGCCCGATCGACGACATCCTGGCCGGCGCGGCGGCGGTCGACCCCGCGGCCGCCCAGCTGCGCCAGCACATCCAGAACGACGAGCGGCGCGAGGCAATGCGCACGGTGGCCGGCTGGATCGCGGCCCGCGGACCGCTGCGGGAGGGCCTGACCCGGGCCGATGCCGGGGCGACGATCTGGGCGCTGACCTCCCCCGAGGTGCACCGGATGCTGCGCGACGTCAACGGCTGGTCGGCCAAGCGCTACGAGCGATGGCTGGCCGACACCCTCACCACCAGCCTCCTGCCCGCCCCGGCCTGAGCTGACCCCGCTCGTGCTCGCCGACGGCTGCTTTGCTCGCCGAACGCCGATTTCTAGGCCCGAATCGGACCGGGAAATCGGCATCCGGCGAGCACGGACGGGTCAGATCTTGGCGACCACGTGCTCGAGGTCCTCTTCCCCGCCGCCCTCTTCGCCGAGGATCGAGCCGATCCGCTGGACGGCCTCGGGCCGTCGCGAGCGCAGCATCGACACCACGATCACGCCGATGATGATCCAGATGAGCGTGATGTACGGCGTGTAGTTCAGCGGGTGCGGCGGAGTCGGGTAGATCGAGCCGTAGAGCGCGGCGGCGAACAGCAGGGCACCGATGATCGGCACCACGAGGTGGATCAGCGGGTTGTAGGACTTTTGGGTCCGCTTGAAGAAGACCGCTCCACCCAGGCAGAGCCCGATGTAGACCACGATGACCGGCAGCGTGCCGAGGGTGGCGAAGAAGTAGTAGACGGTGATCGCGTCCCCGCCCAGCGCGTCCTGCCCCATGACGAAGCCGACGAATGCCGCGAGCACCGTGCTCACGGCGGCGACGGCCAAGGTGGCATTGGCCGGTGTCTGGAACCTGGGGTGGGTCTTGGCCAGCCAGCCCGGCAGCACGCCCTCGCGGCCCATGGCGAAGAGCGTGCGGGTCCCGGCCGTCGCGCAGCCGACGCAGACGACGAACGCCGAGAGCAGCGCGCCGATCTCGAGCAGCTGTGGCAATGGTCCGCCGACGAACTCCTCCGCGATCGTCTTCAGCGCCGAGGGGTCGGAGCCGAACTTCGCACCGTCGCCGAAACCGATGGTCAGGCTGTAGGTGGTCCACAGGTAGAACACGATCGCGAAACCGACCGAGGCCAGCACGGCGATCGGGATGGCCTTGCGGGGGTTGGCCGTCTCCTCGCCGAAGTCGGCCGCGGTCTCGAAGCCGATGTACGACGTGATGCCGAGGATGATCCCGTAGAAGACTCCGTTGAAGCCGCCCTTGTTGGTGTGCGCGAAGGTGAACGGCTGGAGCGAGTTGCCGTGGGCGCCGCCCTTGGCCGTCACGACCAGGTCGACGATCACGATCAGCGCCACCGAGATGATCCCGACGATGAGCTGGAACTTGGTCGTCACCTTGATCCGGATGATCGACAGCACCACCAGGAGGGCCATCCCGACCAGGAAGATCGGGAACCACCAGCCGGAGTCCAGCTTCAGCAGGTCGACGGTCAGGTAGGCCACCCCGGCCATCGTCATGGGCACGAAGCAGATCAGCCCGAAGGCATAGAGCCAGCCGGCCATGAAGCCCGCGGATTTGCCCAGGCTCCGGCTGGCGTAGGTGTAGGCGTAACCCGCCGCGGCCATCCGCCGGGTGAAGCCGATGACGACGAAGGCCAGCGCCAGACACGCGATCCCGCCGAGCAGGAAGGCCAACGGCGTGGAGCCTCCGGCTACGGCGGCGACGCCGGGGACGTTGAGGAACATCGCCATGCCGGGTGCCAGGACGGACACCGAGATGACGATGGCGTCCAGGGTCGAGAGCGTCCCTTTGGCCAGATGCTGCTCCGGCTGTGCGGAGCCCGGTTGGGAGGTCGTGCTCATCTCATTGCTCCTCAGGGGAATCCGGCGCGCTCAGCGGCCAGATGACGGTGTCTTTCGTCAGCTCGTAGTCGAACGCCAGCGGTGTGCAGTCATGGTCGAGGACCCAGGCCAGGAACTTTTGGTGCACGGGGTGCTGCTGGTAGCGGTGCAGGAGATCCTCGGAGTCGAACTCCGTGTAGAGCAGGTACTGGTGCCCCCGAGTGCGCGCACCGGTGATGTCGCGGCCGAGCCGGATCACGTTGATCTGGCCGATCTCCTCCGGCCAGCTCTCGACCTGGGCCCGCATCTCGTAGTCGTCCGCGGCCGACAGCTCCTCCGCGAACGCGAACAACACGACGTGCTGAACGGTCATCAATTGTCTCCAGGCAATGGTTCAGGGGTCGTTGCCTCGGCGTACGTCAGTAGAACTCGAAGTACTCCTTCATCTCCCAGTCACGGGCGGCCGCATCCGGGTCGTCGGTCACCAGCTCGCCCGCGGTCTCGTCCTGAGCCCGGGTGAGCTCCTCGCGCTTCATCATCAGCAGGTAGTCGACGAAGCCGTCGCCGAACTGCTTGCGGTACATCGCGTCGGCGTCCAGTGCATCCAGGGCCTCGCCCAATGTCGTCGGCAGGCTGGGCGCGTCGCTCTCGTAAGGGTTTCCACGGATCGGCTCGGGCGGAGTGAGGTCGCGCTCGATCCCGTCCAGGCCGGCCGCGATGTCGGCCGCGAGGTAGAGGTAGGGGTTGGCCGCCGGCTCCCCCAGCCGGTTCTCCAGGTGGGTGCCGCTGTCACCCGGACCACCCTGAACGCGCACCAGAGCGCCGCGGTTCTCGACTGCCCAGGCGACCCGGTCGGGCGCGAAGGAGTAGGGCCGGAACCGCCGGATCCCGTTGATGGTCGGCGTCGCGAACGGCGTCATCGCCTGCGCGTGGTCGAGCACGCCGGCCAGGTAGGACTGGGCCGTCGGCGAGAGCACCTGATCCGCAGAGGCAAAGACGTTGGCCCCGCTGGCATCCAGCAGCGACCCGTGCAGGTGCCAGCCCGAAGGGAAGAAGTTCGGCAGGTGCGGCCAGCACATGAACGACGCCAGCAACCCGCGCCGCTGGCAGATCTGCTTCACGGCGCTGCGGAAGAGCACCATCGCATCGGCCGAGCCGAGGCCCTCCATCGGGCTGAAGCTGAACTCCATCTGGCCCGGGCCCCACTCGTCCTCCATCGACCGCGGCAGCAGGCCGATGGCCGAGAGCCCGTCGCGCAGGGCGGTCAGGGTCTCGTTGACCGAGTCCATCCGGACCTCGGAGAGGTACTGGTACCCGAGCTGGAAGACGTCGACCTCGGGCGGCGGCCCGGGCTGACCGGTCTGATCCAGCCCGATCAACGGTGACGAGCGCCGGAAGATGTTGAACTCGACCTCGAGCCCGGACAGGTAGCGCAGGCCGCGGTCGCCCAGCCGGTCGAGCTGTTGGCGTAGCAGCCGCCGGCCGTCCAGCGGCATCGGCCGGCCGGAGGAGAAGTAGGCGTCGCAGATGACCCAGCCGGTGTCCGGTGCCCAGGGCAGGACCTGGAAGGTGAACGGGTCCGGCACGATCACCACGTCGGGGAAGCCGGTGAGCTCCTCGATCCCGATGCCGCCGCCATCGGCGAACGCCGGCGGGAAGACGTGGTTGCCGGTGTCCAGGCTGTAGATCGCGCCGGAGAAGTCGACGCCGTTGGTGAAGGCAGCCGAGGCAGCGCGCGGCGACAAGAACTTGGCGCGAGGCTGGCCGTGCTGGTCGACGACGATCACCCGGATGGTGCGCAGGCCGAGCTCGTCGATCCGGGCCAGCACCTCCTCGACCGCCGCGAGCTGGGCCGGGGTGTGCAGCCCGTGCTCGGCGACGAACCCACTGCGGCCGATCCCGGCCGTGGTGGAGATGTCGCTGGTGTGACCGCCCATCGCGCTGGCCTCCCGATCCGCCCCGCAGGGCTCGACGCATGCGCCAGCCCTTTTCGGGACTGGCATGTGAAACGTAAGGCGTTGACCGGTAGTCAAGTGGCATGTGTAAAGTCCTGTCAAGATCCACCGGCCCACTTCGAACCCCGCCCTCGGAGGCTCAGATGTCTGCCAGCGACCAGACCCACTTCAGCCTGGAGGCCGGGGGTACGCCGACGGCGCCGGGCCGGTTCGTCCACGTCGAGGACGTGGCCGGCGTCGAGTTCGCGCCCGGTGTGAACTTCCAGCCGGTGCTGGGCGAGCAGATGCTGGCCAACTTCGTCACCTTCGCCCCGCACGCCGAGGCGCCGATGCACGTGCACGTCGAGGAGCAGATCGTGCTGATGATCGAGGGGGAGCTCGACTTCACCATCGACGGCGAGCAGCGGACGCTGCGACCCGGCGACCTGGCCGTCATCCCGCCGTGGGTGCCGCACGGTGCCATCGCCCGCGAGGGTGGCTGTCGCGAGATCGACGTCTTCAACCCGCCGCGCGCAACGTTGCTCGACGCGGCGCGCGCCGCGCTCCCGACGGAGTCCGGCGACTCGGCGGCCTCGGCCGACTCGGCGGGCGCAGGCGCCGGGACGAGCTGATGGAGCTAGGGCTCTCCGGGCGCCGCGCGGTCGTGACCGGCGGCTCCAAGGGGATCGGGCTGGCCATCGCGCGCGAGCTGGCGGCCGAGGGCGCGGCCGTCGCGATCTGCTCCCGCAATGGCACCGAGCTCGAGGCTGCGGCCGACGACATCGCTGCCGTCTCCGCGCAGGGCGCACGCGGCGTACATCATGCGGTCGCTGACGTGGCCGACCCCGCGCAGGTCACGGCGTTCGTCGACGCGATGGCCGCGGCCATGGGCGGCATCGACATCCTGGTCAACAACGCCGGCGGAGCCCACCCCGGCAACTTCGAGAGCCTGACCGACGAGGACTGGCACGCCGACCTCGACGTCAAGCTGTTCTCCCAGATCCGTTGTGTCCGAGCGGCTTTGCCGCATCTGCGTCGCAGCCCGGCCGCTCGGGTGATCAACATCAACGCGGTCTATGCGAAGTACCCCGACCCGGCGTTCTTCGCCACCACGGTCAACCGGGCCGCGTGCCTCAACCTCAACAAGGCGCTGGCCACGGAGTTCGGCGCCGAGGCGATCCTGGTCAACTCGGTCAACATCGGCTTCGTCGTCACGCCGCAGTGGGAGAACATCCGCTCCCGCCGGGCGCCGGACCTGTCCCTGGATGCGTTCCTGGACGGCCTGGCCAAGACCGAGGTGCCGCTGGGCCGGTTCGGGACGGTGGAGGAGGTCTCGGGACTGGTGACCTTCCTGGCCAGCGACCGGGCGAGCTACATCACCGGCGCGGTCATCGACGTGGCCGGCGGCATGGGCAAGTACGTCTGAGTAGATCTGAGCAGATCTGAGAGGTGAGTGAGGTCTGAGTGGGGTCTGAGGAGGAGGCGGCGAGCATGACCATGACCTGGACGTCTCGGCTGGCGCAGCGCACGGTCGGCAAGGACGGCTCGATCACCGCGATCCTGGCGCTGGCCAACGCCCAGGGCCTGATCAACTTCTCGGGCGGCTTCCCCGCGCCCGAGGTCTTCCCCTCCGATGCGCTGGCCAGCATCGCGGCCGACCTGATCCGCGACGACCCGGCAGTCGCGCTCCAGTACGCCGCGAGCGAGGGCATCGCCACCACCCGCGAGGCCATCGCCGACCACCTGTTCGAGATCGACGGTCAGCGACCCGGGCCGGGCGAGCTGATGGTGACCAGCGGCGGCATCGACGGGGTGACCCTGATCGCCCGGAGCATGCTCGACCCCGGCGACGTCGTGGTCGTCGAGGAGCCGAGCTACGTCGGAGCCGTCACCGGCTTCACCGGCCAGGACGCGGTCGTGCAGGGCGTGCCGATCGACGAGCACGGGCTGGTGGTCGACGGTCTGGCCGCGCTGGTCGAGCGGGGCCAGGTGCCCAAGGTGGTCTACACGATCCCGGAGTACCAGAACCCGACCGGGCGCACCATGTCGCTCGAGCGCCGGCACGCACTGGTGGAGCTGTGTCGCGCGCACCAGATCCTGATCGCCGAGGACGTGGCCTACCGCGAGCTCGGCTTCAGCGACGAGCGCCTGCCCAGCCTGCACTCGCTCGCGCCGGACCTGGTCGTGCAGCTGGGCACCTTCTCCAAGACCTTCTTCCCCGGCGTACGGCTGGGGTGGGCCGCCGGCCCGGCCGAGATCATCGAGCAGCTCGCCGTCGCCAAGCAGAACTCCGACCAGTGCGCGGGGGCGTTCGGGCAGCGGATGGTCGAGGAGTACCTGCGGCGCGGCTACTTCGGCCCGCAGGTCAAGATCGAACGTGACTTCTACGCCCAGCGCGGCGCGGCCATGCACCAGGCCCTGACCGACCACATGCCCGCGTCGGTCACCTGGACCCAGCCGCAGGGCGGCTTCTTCTGCTGGCTCGAGGTGCCCGGCGTCGACACGGTCGAGCTCGCGGCGCAGGCTCGCGAGGCCGGGGTCGCCTTCGTGCCCGGCGTCGCGTTCTTCAGCCGGCAGGACCACCACGAGTACCTCCGTCTGTCCTACAGCCGGGCCACCGTGCCCGACATCGGGTCCGGCGTCGAGATCCTCGGCCGTCTGGTCCGGCAGGCCTGGGACCGCACATCGGGCGGCGCCTGATGTGCCGGCTGGTCGGCTGGGTGAGCGCCGAGCCGACGTCACTCGCGGCCGTGCTCGGCCCGGCTGCCCTCGACCGATTGACCCATCTCTCGACCGTGCACTGCGACGGCTGGGGCGCCGCGTGGCACGACGAGCAGGGCGCGCTGCAGACCCAGCGTTCGTTGCTGCCTGCCCATCAGGACAACGCTTTTCGCGAGTTCGCCGAGGGGCGCACGGCCCGGTCGGCCATCGTGCACCTGCGGTTGGGGACGCCCGGCTACGGCGAGGGGCCGGACAACACCCACCCGTTCGTCGCCGGGGCGCAGGCCTTCGCCCACAACGGAGCGATCGGCCCGCGGGCCAAGATCGACCTCTTGGTCCGCGGCGACCTGGGCCGAGTCAGCGGCCGCACCGACAGCGAGCGCTACTTCCTCGCGCTGCGCGACGAGCTGGCCGACGGCGCGGACCTGGCCGACGCCGTACGCCGCGTGCTGGACCGGATGGCCGAGCACGGGCTGGTCGGCAACAGCCTCAACGCGATGATGCTCGGCCCGGAGACCTTGCAGGTGATCGCGGAGCACGACGGGAAATGGGAGCCCAGCACCATCCCGGTCTGGCCGGCCGACGACCTGGCCTCGGGCGTGGTCCTGCCGAAGTACCTGCCGCTCGCCTACCGGACCCGGCCGGACCAGGTCGCGGTCGTCTCCTCGGGCATCGTCAGCGACAGCCCCGACTGGCGACCGCTGGCCAACCACCAGGTCCTGACCGTCGACCTCGACACCCGCGAGGAGCGGCTCACCGCCATCGGGGTCTCGTCGATGGCCGGAGAGTGAGCGGCGCCATGTCGCCCGTCGAGCTCCATGTCCTGCCGCTCGGGCACTGCGCGCTGCCGGCCGAGGAGATCGTGCCCGGCCTGCACGACGGCGACGTGGTGCAGGTGCCGGTGGCCGGCTACCTGATCCGGCTGGCCGACGAGCGGTTGGTGCTCGTCGACACCGGCATGAGCCGGCTGCACATCGACGATCCGGACCTGACCTGGCGGGGCACGCCGAACGCCGCGCTCCGGGCGATCATGACCCCCGAGGACAGCCTGCTCGTGCGGCTCGACCAGCTCGGGCTGGCTCCGCAGGACGTCGACATCGTCATCAACACGCACCTGCACTTCGACCACGCGGGCAACAACGACCTGCTCGGCCGGGCGACCTTCTTCGTGCAACGCGAGCAGTACGACTTCGCTATCGACCACCCCAGCTTCCCCAACCAGTACTGGCGGCTGCCCGCCCTGAGCTACGAGCTGGTCGACGGCGAGCGCGAGCTGTTCGACGGCCTGCGGGTGCTGCCGACTCCCGGGCATGTGCCGGGCCACCAGTCCGTCGTCCTGGACCTGCCGGAGACCGGCTCGGTCATCCTGTGCGGCGACGCGGTCTACAGCCAGGGCAACTTCGACCGCGACTCGTGGGACAGCCAGTCCGACCCGGTGACGGCGCGGGAGAGCGCCCACCGGCTGCGCGACCTGGCCCAGGAGCGGAGCGCGATGATGCTCTACGGGCACGACGCCGAGCAGGCCGCAACGTTGCGGTGGGCGCCGACAGCGTCGTACGCCTGAGTTTGCTGGTGTGGCCGGATCGCGAGGAGCAGGGAGACCGACGATGGCGCGCCCCAAACGGCATGTGAAGGCCACCTCGATGGCGTCGGTCGCCTCGGTGGCGCCGGCCCTGCGGCCGCCGGTGCAGCTGGACGACGTCGACCTGCGGCTGTTGCGCGAGCTGAGCGACGACGCCCGCAAGTCCCAGCGCGCCCTCGGTCGTGAGCTCGGCATGTCGGCGCCCGCGCTCGCTGCGCGGATCGCCCGGCTCGAACGGCTCGGTGTCATCACCGGTTACACGACCCGGATCGACTGGCAGGCCTTGGGTTTCACGACCGTGGTCTACATCAACGTCACCATCGACCTGGGCTATGAGATGGGCGAGGTGATGAACCAGCTGATGACCATCCCCGAGGTCGAGGACGTGCTGATCGTCACCGGCAACATCGACATGGTCGTGCGAGCCCGGGTCCGCGACCACGCCCACCTGCGGACCTTCCTGCAGAACGCCATCTGGGACGTCGAGGGCATCCTGCGCACCGACACAGCGCTGTCCGTGGCCGAGTCGCCGCCCAAGGACATCGCGGCCGCGCTGCTCGACATCCTGCAAGCGCAGGCCCAGTCTCCGCAGCAGGCTCCGGGCTAGGACTGTCCTGGCCGTCGAAACCGGGTTTGGCCGTCGAAACCGGGTTGGGCGCCCGATATGTCCGCCGACGAACCCGGTTTCGACGGCCAAAGGTCAGTCGCCGACGGCGTCGATCCCGCGGGCCACCAGCAGGGGGTCGGGCGTGCCGACGACCAGGTCGTTCTTGTTCGCGTAGTCGAACTGGACCAGGAAGGAGCGCATGGCGTTCAGGCGCGCGCGCTTCTTGTCGTTGGACTTGATCGTCGTCCAGGGCGCCTCGTCGGTGTCGGTGAGCCGGAACATCTGTTCCTTGGCCTCGGTGTAGTCGTCCCACTTGCCGAGCGACTCCAGGTCGATCGGCGACAGCTTCCACTGCCGGACCGGGTCGACCTGCCGGATGATGAAGCGGGTGCGCTGCTCGGACCGGGTCACCGAGAACCAGAACTTGGTGACGTGGACGCCGCTCTCACTCAGCATGTGCTCGAAGAGCGGGGCCTGGCGCATGAACTCGTCGTACTCCTGTTGGCTGGCGAAACCCATGACTCGCTCGACGCCGGCGCGGTTGTACCAGCTGCGGTCGAAGAGCACGATCTCGCCCTCGGTGGGCAGGTGGTGCACGTAGCGCTGGAAGTACCACTGGCCGCGCTCGCGCTCGGTCGGCTTGGCCAGCGCGACGACCCGGGCGGTGCGCGGGTTGAGGTGCTCCATGAACCGCTTGATGGTGCCGCCCTTGCCCGCAGCGTCACGACCCTCGAAGACGATGACGTGCTTGCTGCCGGTCTCCACCGCCCAGTTCTGCAGCTTGAGCAGCTCGACCTGGAGCAGGTACTTCTGCTCGTCGTAGTCCCGGCGGTCGATCCGCTCCTCGTAGGGGTAGTTCTCCCGCCAGGTGTCGACCGGTCGGCCGTCGGGGGCGAGCAGGATCGGGTCGTCGTCGTGGTCCTCGCCGATCCGGTGGCCGGCGAGGTCGAGCCCGTCCAGTCTCAGGGGATGGCCGTGCTGATGGTCGTGCGATGATGACTGGGCACCGTGGCAGCCTACGGAGCCGACGACGGCGAGGAACAGCCCCAGCGCCCACTGTTCACGTCGGGCCACGTCCTAGGGTGGGCCGGTGGCCGACGACGCGATCGAGCGGCGGGAGCAGCTCGCCGAGCAGGCGGACTACCACGCCCGCGCGCTGGAGCGACGTCGGGAGCAGGAGTCGGCACAGGCCCAGCTGCTGGTCGACGACTTCGTACGGCGGGCCACCGCCGCCGGTTTGGCGACCGAGGAGCTGACCGCTCGCCCATGGTCCGGCGGCGGTCGCTATCGGACCGGCATCGTCGGCTGGTACCTCCGCCGCGATCACTCAATCGGCGTCGACGCCGAAGGTCACTACTACGTGCTTTCCGTTGCGCCGCAAGCGTTTGGCCGCTGGCGGACGGTCTCCATCGAGCCGTCCCCGCCGCCGCTGATCTCCGGAGTCGGTGCCCGCGACGGCGAGTCGGCACCGCTCGCGGAGCTGCTCGAACTGCGGCTGGCCTGGACATGAGCCCGGCCCACGGGACGCACGACCACGTCGAGGATCCCCGCAACGAGACGATCCAGATCAGCGTCAACGGCGAGCTGGTCCCCCGGCGCGAGGCGGTCGTCAGCGTCTTCGACGCGGGCTTCGTCCTCGGCGACGGGGTCTGGGAGGGGCTGCGGGTCGCCGACGGGCACCCGGCCTTCCTGGAGCAGCACCTCGACCGGCTCTGGGAGGGCGCCGCCGCGATCGCGCTGGACATCGGGCTGACCCGCGAGGAGCTGACCGAGCGGATCTATCGGACCCTGGCCGCCAACGAGATGACCGGCGACGGGGTGCACATCCGGCTCATGGTCACGCGTGGGCCAAAATCCACGCCGTACCAAGATCCGCGGCTGTCAGCCGGGCCGGCCACGGTCGTGATCATCGCCGAGCACAAGGATCCGCTGCCGGCGACGGTCGAGCAGGGGCTCTCGCTCTTCACTGTGCATGTGCGGCGTGCGGCGCCGGACACCCTCGACCCGAAGCTCAACGCGCATAGCAAGCTGGGCGACATCACAGCGTGCATCCAGGCCTACACGGCCGGGGCGGACGAGGCGTTGATGCTGGACCCGCATGGCTTCGTCGCCACGTGCAACTCAACCCACTTCTTCATCGCCCGCAGGGGTGAGGTGTGGACGTCGACCGGCGACTACTGCCTCGGGGGGATCACCCGGTCCAATGTCCTGGAGATCTGTGCGCGACAAGGGATCACGGCGCGGGAGAAGAACTTCAGCCTGACCCAGGTCTACAGCGCCGACGAGGCGTTCGTCACCGGGACCTTCGCCGGCGTGGTGCCGGTGCACACCGTCGACGGGCGGACGATCGGCACTGGCCAGCGCGGCCCCGTCGTCGGCCGGCTGCAGCAGCTTTACGCCGAGCTGGTCCGCGGGGACGTCGCTGGACGCCAGTCGCCATGAGCCCCAGCCGGATCGCGAGCCCAAGCGCCGGCGTCCGGCTGGCCGTCTGGTCCGGGCCGCGCAACATCTCGACCGCGCTGATGCGGTCGTGGGAGAACCGGCCGGACTGCCGCGTCGTCGACGAGCCGCTCTACGCCTACTACCTGGCCGAGACCGGGCTGGACCATCCCGTCCGGGATGAGGTGATCGCGGCCGGGTCGACGTCCTGGCGCACGGTGGTCGCGGAGCTGACGGCGCCGGTCGATGGCGTCTACTACCAAAAACACATGACCCACCATCTGGTCCCGCAGCTCCCACGAGACTGGATTCCCTTGCTCACCAACGTTTTGCTGATCCGCGACCCGGTCGAGGTCGTGGCGTCGTACGTCCGGTCGAGGGCCAACGTCGTCGCCGAGGACATCGGGTTGGTGCAGCAGGGCGAGCTCTACGACCAGCTCGGCGACGCGACTCCGGTGATTGACGCAGCCGACTTCCTGCGCGACCCCGAGGGCTACCTACGCTGGCTGTGTGCCTTCGTCGGCATCGACTTCACACCGGCGATGCTGCACTGGCCGCCGGGAGCACGAGTATCCGACGGCGTGTGGGCGCCCCACTGGTACGCCGCGGTCCGCGCGTCCACGGGCTTCGAGCCCTACCGCCCGCGCGACATCACGCTGGACGGCGTCGCCCGCGAGGCCGCCGAGCGCAGCCGGCCGGACTACGAGCGCCTGCACGCCGTCCGCCTTGTGCTCTGAGGCGCCGGCAGTTAGCCAGCCCGGTCGACGATGCGGCACGGCCGGTCGAGATACCGAACAGTTCCCGCTGCGCCAGATCGTCGGCCTCGCGTAGCCCCCTGATGTCTCGGGTTGCGTGCCCGCTGGTAGGACCTACCGTGAGGGCTAGGTGATGCAGTCGCCTTCAGATTTCGCCGGGCGGAGCTCCCTGTCATGTCGCGTCTGCCGGCCCGAGGTCGAGCGACCGGCCAGAGCGGTCGGTCGGACATCGCCGACATCCTGATCGCCGTCCCCGTGCGCAACGAGGCTGCGCGCGTCGGCGGCTGCCTAGCTTCGATCGGGCTGGCTGTCGATGCGCTCCAGCGCGAGGCCCAACTCGAGCGGCGGCCGGTCCCCCGGGTCATCACGGTCGCCGCCCTCGACTGCTGCACCGACCGGACGGCCGAGGTCGTCGCCCGCTTTCCGTGGGTTCGGACCCTCCACGCCGCGGTGGGCCGAGTCGGCGCTGCGCGGTCGGTCGCCGTCGCCCACGGCCTGGAGCTCACGGCGGCGGCAGCGGCCGCCCAGACGTGGATCCTCAATACGGACGCGGACTCTCGCGTCCCGCGGGACTGGCTGATCCATCAGGTGGGCCAGGCCGACGCCGGAGCCGACCTGGTGTGCGGCCTGGTCGACCCTGACCAGATCGAGTGCGGACCGACCCGGTACGCCGCGTGGCGGGCCGCCTATCTCCGCGTTGACGGGCACCCGCACGTGCACGGCGCCAACCTGGGGATCCGGGCTGACTGCTATCTCGACTGTGGCGGGTTTGCCGGCCGCGCGGCCCACGAGGACGTCAGCCTCGTCCGGGCCGCCGAGACGCGCGGCTGGCACGTCGTCGCCTCACGCGGGGCGACCGTCCGCACGAGTGGGCGTCCCGAGGGGCGAGTCGAGGCGGGCGGCTTCGCCGGCTACCTGCGCGCCTGCTTGCTGCCGAACGACGCCCACAGCGCCTCGATGCCGCACGCCCTGCCCAGTCGGCTGATGCCGCCGGCTCTGCCGGCCCTCACCGAGGCATCCGCATGAAGGCGACCGCCGTTCACCTGCGGCCCGTCGACGGACCCCATGGCGGCGGGCCCACTCGGTTGGACGATCTCGCGGCGGCGGCCCAGGGCACGGGCGGGCGCGCGGCCGCGGCGGTCGAGTTGGCCCGCGGGCTGAGCGCCGGTGTCGCCGCGCCGGCGGGCGGGCGGACCCTCGAGCGCTGGGAGCTGTTGGCCAGCCTGGCCGCCGGTGACCTCTCGGTCGCCCGGATCGCCGAGGCACACCTCGACGCCCTGGCCATCCTGGCCGAGAGCGGAGCCGAGCACGTCGAGGACCGGGCCGTGTGGGGCGTCTATGCCGCCGAGGGTCCGGGCCTGCGGATCGACGCGACGGAGACCTCTGACGGGTGGCGGCTCAGCGGCACCAAACCGTGGTGCTCGGCCGCCGACCTCAACGACCGGGCGCTGATCACGGCCCACGTCGGCGACGGACGCCGGCTCTTCGCCATCGACCTGACGTCACCGACGGTGGGTGCCGGCGACGATCGGTGGGTCGCTCGCGGCCTGGCCGACGTGCGGAGCACCTCGATCGCCTTGGACCACACGCCAGCCACCCCGGTCGGCGAAACCGGTTGGTACCTCACGCGTCCCGGCTTCGCGTGGGGCGGCCTGGGCGTCGCCGCCTGCTGGTACGGCGGCCTGATCGGCGTGGCCCGGCGGGTCTGGGCCGCCGCCTCGTCCCGCGAACCCGACCAGATCGCGACGATGCACCTGGGCCGGATCGACCTGCACGTCACGGCCTGTCGCCTGGCTCTCGCCGACACCGCCGACCGGATCGACCGCGGCCACGCTGACGGCCCGGCGGGTGTCGTGTTGGCCGAGCGGGTGCGCGGGATCGTCGCTGCTGCAGTCGAATCCGTCATCGAGGCCGCGGGACACACGCTCGGTCCCGGGCCCCTGGCAGTCGAGGAGGAGCACACCCGCCGGATCGCGGACCTGCAGCTCTACGTCCGCCAGCACCACGCCGAACGCGACTCGGCGCGGCTAGGCCAGCTGCTCCTGGCGGCCGACAGGGCACCGTGGTGACCGACGGCGCGCTCCCCGCGGCGTACTTCGACCAGCTGTACGCCGCGAGCCCAGACCCGTGGGATTTCACCGGTCGCTGGTACGAGACGCGCAAGCGAGCCGTGACCATGGCCAGCCTCCCCCGACGGCGGTTCCGGCGGGCGTTCGAACCTGGCTGCTCGATCGGTCTGCTGAGCGAGCAGCTCGCGGACCGATGCGACGAGCTGCTCAGCGCGGACGTCAGCGCGACCGCGCTGCAGTCGGCGCGGGCCCGGCTGGCCGGCCGGGACGGCGTGACCATCCGGCAGCTCCAGATCCCGCAGGACTGGCCGGACGGTCGCTTCGACCTGATCGTCGTGTCCGAGATCGCCTACTACTGCGATGAATCCGGCGCGCGCGAGCTGGGCCGGAAGGCAGCTGCCTCACTGACCGACGACGGGGTCCTCCTGCTCTGCCACTGGCTGCATCCCGTCGCCGACTACCCGCTCTCGGGTGACGTCGCCCAGCGGCTGGTCGCCGAGGGATCCGGCCTGAGTCGCCTGGTGCTGCACGAAGAGCGGGACTTCCGGCTGGAGGTCTTCGGCGCCGACACCGTGCCCTCGGTCGCCGAGGCCGAAGGCCTCACCGCGCAGCCCTAGCCAGCGGTGCCGGACCGGCGCATCTCCCACGCGTCGCTAACGAGCTCCTCGAGCCGGTCGACGTCGACCTGGTCCAGCCGGAGCATGACCAGCGGCCACCCGTCGTACGCCGGGGTCGTGAAGAACAGCTGCGGCTCACCGAGCAGCAAGGCCTGTTTCTCGCCCTCGTCGCCGACATAGAGGACCGCGATGTCGGTGCGGATCACCCGCTTCTTGCCCGGCACGCGCTCCGGGTAGGACCAGACGAAGCCCTTGCCCGAGACGCGGAAGTCGAAGCCCTCGCTCGCGACCTCGACGACGTCCGGCAACGCGCGAGCCAGTCGTCGTACGTCGTCGGCATCCGCCGTCGTCGCGGCCCCCCGCGTCCGCTGCTGCTTGCCCGGAGTCACCCGCCAACTCTAGAAGCCTCGGTCGCCCGACGCAGGACCCCGATCAGCTCGTCGTTGGGGCCGACGATGTAGGCCAGGTCGCCCGCCTCGAACTGCGTTCCCCGCCGCGGCGGATGTTCCAGCCGCCCGGTCGACTGCCGCTGCAGGGCGATCACCCGAGTGTTGACCGACAGGCCTTGCATCGCTACGCCGGCCAGCGCACTTCCCGACGCTACCGCCAACCGCCCGACCGTGAACGGCTGACCGCCGACCGAGAAGGCCGCGAGCACCTCGAGTCCCAGGGCCGCTGCGACGAACCAGGGAGCCGTGATCTCCTCGGTGGACTGGATGTTCTCGAAGCCGAACCGCGAGGCGATGGTTCGGGACAGCGACCGGTCGAAGACCCGCATGACCACGGGGAGCGCGCCTTCGACCCAGCGGTCGTCGAGCATGTCGCGGACAGCGATGCCGGTCTCGATGTTGACCATGTCATCGCTGGTCAGGATCGCGATCGCCGCCGCGCCCCGCAGGCGGGCCGCCTCCAGGGTCGCCACCGACGTCGCATCGCCGAAGATCACCGGCAGGTCGAGCGCCGCGGCCTCGGCCAGGAAGCGGTTGCGCTCGTCACGCTCGACGACCACGACCTGCTTGCCGGCGGCGATCAGCCGGGAGGCGACCTCCAGCCCGAAGGCACCGAGCCCGACCACGACGACATGCTCCGACATGGTGCGGGCGCGCCGCCGGCCGATCGAACCGTTGAGGCGGCGGCTGATCAGGAACTCGGCCAGGTAGGCCATCAGGACGGCCGTCGTGGTGATGCCGGCGAGCATCAGGAAGATCGCCCAGAGTCGCAGCCACCAGTCCTGGTCGACGAAGTTGAAGTCGCCATAGCCCACGGTCGCAACCGTCTCGACCGAGAAGTAGAGCGCGTCCAGCGCACTCATTCCCGGCTTGTTGTAGTCCCACCACAACAGCACGGTCGAGACGGTCACCAGCGCGACCAGGACGCCGAGGGCCCGGTAGAGCCCGCGGTCGAACTCGCCCAGGGTGTGCCGCACGGCGCTGACGAGCTGCGACAGCCGGCCGCTCGCCGACGCCCGGGCGGCCACGGGGCGCTCAGCGGCGCCGCCGCGGTCGGCTGCGACTGCGCGGATCCCGCGCATCGCCAGCTCCTCGGGGGTGCCGAGCATCGTGGCCTGATCCCCCGGCTGGGTCACGAAGTCGCGCCCCGGGCACGCGAACACTTCGGGTCGAGCGGGGTCGGCGCCCGGACGGGTGACGGCCACCGGCGCCAGGTCGCCGAACGCGGACCGCAGCGTGCCGCCCGGCACAGCCGTCGTCGCCGCGACGAACGTCGTGTCCCCGATCACGATGTCGTGCAGGCGCCGCTCGAGGCAGGCCTCGACGATGGCCGGGGCCGCCAGCGATGCGCCGTCGATCACGGCGCCCGGCCCGTTGTCGGCGGTCATGGCGCGGCGTACAGCGTGATTGCCGAGCTGGGAGACGACTCGGATCTCGGCGCTCAGATGCCTTGCCAGCAAAGCGATCTGGACGTTCGCGAGGTCCTGCGAGACCACGCAAACGATCGCGCTCGCGCGCGTCACGCCCGCCGCCCGCAGGGTGTCTTCGAGACCGCCCTGAGACTCGACCACGCGGTGGGTCCACGGCGCGACCAGGGCGATCTGCGCTGACGTGGCGAACCGGCCGACCACCACGACCCGTTGGCCGCAGCGGTCGAGCTGCTCGACGATGGTGACCCCGATGCCCTCGAGGCCGCACACGATGATGTGCCCCGTCAGGTCGTCGTCCTCGATGGCACACCTCCGCGACTGGCTAGGCCGAGGCTAGAGGCCGTCGTGTTACAGCGAGATCACACTGCCGGGTCGTGCCCTACGGTGGTGAGCGCCGTCGTGACGAGGAGTTGCCGCTGTGGCCATGACCTACCGGACGCTCGCTGACGGGCAGCGCGCCCAGGTTTTCCTTGGTGGGCCAGGGATTTCGGACCCCGAGCTGGTCTTCGAGACCGGCGAGATGCTGATCGAGGCGCCGAACTGGTCGCTGGACGGGCGAGCCCTTTACCTCAACGGACACGGGCAGCTGTGGCGACTCGACCTCGGTACGCCGAGCCGCGAGCTCCCGGGAAAATCGCACAGCGAGCTCGTGCGGATCGACTTCGACGGGCTGCCCGAGCTCAACAACGACCACGTGCTCGACCCCGACGGCGAGCACATCTACGCCTCGGCGATGGACGGCCACATCTATCGCGGCGCCCTCACCGGCGGCCCGGTGCAGCGGGTCACGACCGATGAAGGCGTCTGGCACTTCCTGCACGGCGTCGCGCCGGACGGGCAGCGGCTGGCCTACGTCCGGATCGGCGACTTCGCCGAGCCCGGCCGGCTCGCGATCCTCGCCCTGGGCGGCCCAACGACCGTCGTCGAGGTCGGCCGGGGCCATCTGGACGGGCCGGAATGGTCCCCGGACGGCCGCTGGATCTACCTCAACACCGAGACGTTTCACGCAGGCCCCCGGCCACGCCCAGCTGGCGCGCATCCCGGATGGCGGCGACCGAGGATTCGGGCCCGTCGAGCGGCTGGTCGCCAGCGACACGGTCGACTGGTTCCCGCACCTCTCTCCCGACGGGCAGTGGGCGAGCTACATCGCCTTCCCGGCCGGCACGCAGGGTCATCCGGCCGACCTCGACGTGGAGGTGCGGGTGGTCGCGACGTCCGACTGGTCGGTGCCCGTGCAGCGCTACCCGCTCTTCGGCGGCCAAGGCACGATCAACGTCAACAGCTGGTCACCCGACAGCACGCGCTTCGCCTTCGTCGCCTACCCGGATGAGGCCCTCGCGAACGCTGGAGCCAGCTAGTGCGTAACCAGGTCGCGTACCTATCCATGACGCAACCACAGCGTCCGTCGGGCACCGCAGTGCCCGGCGGACGCCTCGACCTCGAGAGCGGACATGACACAGGCGGCGCGGAGCAGCAGGGACGTCCCGTTCCTGCGCCTGGTCGACGACGACGCGTACGGCGACTGGGAGTCGGCGTACCGGGACAACGTCGACCGGCTCTACCGGCTGATGTACGCACGGGTCGGCAACCGCGCCGACGCCGAGGACCTCACCGCTGAGGTCTTCACCACCGCGCTCCGCCCCTTGCGGCTCACCGCATCGAAGGGCGAGGTGCGGTCGTACCTGCTGGCCACGGCCCGGACGGTGCTCGCGTCGTACTGGCGACGCCGCTTGGGCCGACCGGTCACGCTGATCGACCCGGAGACCGACCTGGCCTACCTGGCCGCGCCGGCTGGACCGGTCGGAACGGAGCCGGTCAGCGATGCGCCGGCACGAGCCGCGCGGATCCTGGGCGCGCTCCCCGACCGCTACCGGCGGATCCTGGAGCTGCGCTTCCTGGAGGCATGTTCGATCAAGGAGGCGGCGCAGGCGATGCAGATCAGCGTCGGCAACGCGAAGGTTTTGCAGCATCGAGCTTTGCGGATGGCCGCGAAGGTCGCGGCGGAGCTGGGCCAATGACCAGCCGCCGCCTGTCCACCCACCTGGACGCGATCGCCGCCGGCCGTCGTCCTTCGGCGTACGCCGCGGAGGCCGACGATGTGGAGGTGGTGCGCGTCGCCCTTGCGCTGCGGGCCGCCCGCCCCGGGGAGGCCGCTCCCGACGAGGCGTTCGTGGAGGGTCTGTTCCAGCGGCTGAGCGCGGAGGCCGCGGCCGAGCGGCCGACCGTGACCACCCCGGCCGTCCACCCGGCGGCCCGCACCGAGAACCGCCCGGCGAGTCGCCCGGGGAGCCGCCTCGGCCGGACGCATCGGGCCCGGATCGCCCTGGTCGCGGCTGCGGCGGCCGGGGTGCTCGTCACCGGGACCGCGGTCGCCACCGAGAGTCTCCAAGGAGTGGCAGCCGCGCCGGCGGCATCGGCTCGCGTCCCGCACGGCACCGAGCTGCGGACGGCGACCTTCCAGACGACGGACGGTCGGGTCCTGGGCCAGATCGTCGCCTATCGCGGGCATCCGTCGTGGGTGTCCATGAACGTCGACGTCCCCGGCTACCAAGGGCGGATCGAGTGCACCTTGCAGGTGGCCGACGGCACGACGGTGGCCTTCGGGACCTTCGACGTAAGGGACGGCGTCGGGACGTTCTCGAAGCAGATCGGCGGCGTCAATGTCGGCGACCTGCGCGGGGCGCGGCTCGTCGACACCTCCGGATCCTCGGTCGCCGCAGCCACATTCAGCTGACGCGGCTGCTTCTCCTCGTCGCCTGCGATCCGGTGTCCTGTCCGCCTGCTAATCGGTGTCCTGTCCGTCTGCTATCCGGTGTCATCGAGGCCTCACGTCGCCGAAGCCAACGCTGGGTGAGCCGACGGAGTTCGCGCTCGTACACCTCGAGGTGCGCGTTGGTTGCCCGGTCGGGGTCGTCCGGTCCGCGGGCCCGCCAGACGACGTGGCCGTCCTCGAGCCGGCCGACCCAGCCGTGGGCATGCACGAATCGATGGTGCCGGCCGCACAGGAGCGTGCCGTTGGCTTCGGACGTCGGCCCGTCCGGAAATCGGATCAGGTGATGCGCGTGGCACCAGGAAGGCAGGGCCGAGCAGGACGGGAAGGTGCAGTGCCGGTCCCGGTGCTCGATGGCTCTTCGGATCCGGGGCGGGAAGGGGTAGATCGTGGTGCCGACATCGAGGACCCGCCCATCGTCGTCCAGCAGGATCGGGATGGTTTCGGCATCGCAGGCCAGGGTCTGCGCCGTGAGTGGGGAGACGTCAACGCCGCCCGGGTCGCCATTGTCGATCCGGGCGAGTGGGGCACCGGCTTGGCCGCCGCGTCGGGCCAGGTCGGCGAGCATCGTGCTCAGGTCGGCGGTCAGATGACAGCGGATGGGTGAGCCGGCCCGCGAGGGTAGTGCGCCGCGAGTGCCGATCCGGGCGGCGAGGGCGAGTTCGGCCAGCGCGACGAGGACGTCGGCGGTGCGTTTGCCGGAGGTGCGGCCGTCGGGAGTGCCGTCGGCTGCAGGGTGGGGCGCGGCCAGGGGGTCGATGGCGGCTCGGAGCAGGGCGCCCTGCACCGGTGGGAGCAGAGCGTGGAGCAGGACCATGCCGGAGCGTTCTTCAACGAGGTAGGCGGTCCGCGCGTCCGCTTGGGCGTCCTCGTCCTTGGCCAGGCGTTCGGCGGCGTGCGGGTCCAGGCGGTGCCGGGCGCGCTGCCCGGCGCGGCCGAGCTGGGCTGGGTCCACCTCGTGCGCGGTGGCCAGCAGCAACTCCTGAACTTCGCTGCGGGTGGTCGGGTCGACGGGTTCGGGCTGGTGTTCCAGGGCGTCGATGGTGCGGACCACGACCCCGGCGTGGGCGGCGCTGATCGCGCCCGCGGCGAACTGGTCGCTCGCCGCTGAGCTGCCACCAGGGGCCGGTCGGAGGCCGGCGGTGAGGAGGTCCAGGCCGCGCTCGATCAGCTCGAACGCCTCGTCAACGTTCGAGGCGTTCGACTCGGCCGAGCCGTTGCTTCTGGCCGTCCCCTGCTGGACATGTCCCGAACCTAGACGCAGCCACCGACAGTCCAGGCCCGGATCAGGGCCCGGATGTGATCATCCGGTGAACTTTCACGACCGCGAAACCCCATACGCCCCAACGGTTTCAGGCGGCTACCCCAGTGACGGGACCCACCCGATCCAGCTCAACGGCGCAGGTCATGGCGATTCGTCGGCTCAGGCCCGGGATCCGCTGAGTCGTGATCCAGCTCGAGTCGATCACCCACCGCGTGGTGAGCCTGACCCGGGCAGCTCGGGCCCCGAGTCGACTCGGCGCGACGTCGAGCTCGCAGGCGAGGGGATGGTCGGTGCCCTTGACGCGGAGCAGCCCGACCGCCCGCCAACCAGTGGGCACCCGGACCAGCAGGTCGGACCGGAAGACGATTGCCGGAAACGCCTCAGCGTCAAGGAAGTTCGGACTCGCGAGCAGGCCGTCGATCAGGCCATGGCCCGTCCGGACTCCCTCGGTCATCGCGACGAGCTCGGCCGTCGAGTCCTCGAGGGACGGGGTGACGACCGCACCGCCGATCAGCGGCAGACGACCTTCGACCCTGCGGCCGGCGAGTCCGGTCCGGAACGCGGCGCTCGACCGGGCCGGGTCGACTCGCCAGCTGCCGACCGGGACCGGCGAACCTGCGCGGCTTCCCGGGTCAATCGAGGATGTCTGCGTCGTCATCGTCCTTCTCCTTCAGTGACTGTCTCCGATGAGGTGTTCCTCGAGCCATACGGAGCGGGATACGCCGCGGCACAACGGAACCCGCCGCCGTAACCCGGGTGCGTATCTCTCGACACAACCGTGAACTCCCCTACGTACCCATCGAAAGAGGAACCATGCGACACCCACGCATCACCGCTGCAGCCGTCACCGTCGCGGTCGCTGCCGCCGTCGGCGGCGTCACGATCGCGGCTGCGGCCGGCCCATCGTCGCCGCGCTATCCGGCCGCAGCCACCGAGTCGGGCTCACCCTCGATCGGAGGACAACCCAGCTCGGGTGCGGCCACGGTGCAGCTGGCCACTGTCCCCGTACACGGAACGCCCGAGGCCATCCTGGAGGACGCCAAAGGGCTTCCCCTGTACACCTATCAACCGGATACGCCGACGAGCTCACGCGTCAGCGGCCAGCTCGCGGCGCTCTGGCCACCCCTCGTCGCCACGAGCCCGACGGCGGCCGGCGCGACGGGCATGCTGCGGTCAGTCAGCACCAGCAACGGCCGCCAGGTGAGCTACAACGGCCATTTCCTCTACACCTTCGTCCAGGACAGCCCCGGGCACGTGACCGGCCAGGGCGTGCAGGACTTCTTCGTCGCCACGCCCGACCTCCCCCTCGAGGGCGCGGCGCCGACCCCGGCGCCATCCCTGGCGGCACCCCACGACTCCAACCGGCAACGGGTACGGGTACTAGTTGGTCCGGACCCGCCGACCCCGCCAGAAGGGCGCATCGAGGGCGGTCACCACGAGGAGCGCCAGGACCGCGGCACCCGCGATGTACCAGGGCCACGGCCCGAGGACGGAGAGCAGCGACGCCGTCGACGGCTTGGCCCGCAGGAACATGTAGTCGGCGCCGGTCGCCCAGTCGACGGCGCCCACGACCGCGGCGTACCCGAGGGTCAGGAACCAGATCCGCCAGACCGCGCCCGGTCGAGGCCGGCAGCGCAACCCGACGACCAGGTAGATGGCGGCGGTGACGATCCCGACATGGCCGACGACGTAGACGAAGAACTGCAGCTCGGGGAAGCGCTGGGTCAGGTCCGGCGTGAGGACGCCTTGCAAGCTGCCGGCCAAGCCCCAGAAGTAGGTCAGCTCGACCAGCAGAGCGCGCGAAGGCAGCCAGCAGGCGAACGCCGCGATGACCAGGGCCACGTCGCACAACGACAACGGCAGGGAGGCCTTCACGGTGAACGTGCCCTCGGCGATCGGCCGGACGATCGAGGTCACCCAGTCCACCGCGAGGACGGCGCCGAGGATGCGCGCCGCGGTGAAGGTCCAGGCTCCGGGGTGCAGCCGAGCCGCGACCGTGAGGCCGCCGCCCAGCGCGGCGAGGATCGCCACGGCGATCCAGTACGGCGGGCTCATCGGGTGATGGGCCAGGGCCGGCTCACGTCGAGAGCCGGGCCCAGGTCCACATGGGCCGAGCCTCTCACGCGTCGATGGCCAACCCGTGCTCCCCGAACGACGGTGATCCGGCCTCTCGATGGCCCGGATCACCGTCGGAGCGGGAGCACCGCGCGAGGAAGGGAGCAACCGCATTCCGTTGCGCCGGAGAACGCGCTAGAACTGGCGGGTGAGCCAGCCCCCGGCAGGTCCCTCGTCCGTCCCCTCCGCGCCACTCCCCGGACGAGAGGAGCGACTCGCGGCCGAGTTGCGCACGCCTCGGGCGGCCGCCGTCGCCGGCATCGTCTTCGCGGTGATCCTGACCATCGTGGTCGTGCTGCTCCACTCAGCCCTGCCCAAACAAGGCGACCAGGGTCGCTGGATCACCGAGTCCGGCCGGCGCAACGAGATGAGATGGGCGTTGGCCCTGGTGCCTTACGCCGGCATCGCCTTCCTGTGGTTCATCGGGGTGATCCGCGCCCGGATCGGCGACCGCGAGGACAAGTTCTTCGCGACCGTGTTCCTGGGCTCCGGCCTGCTGTTCGTGGCGATGTTGTTCACCGCCGCGGCCAGCCTCGGGGCCCTGCTGGTGCTCTACAACAGCCCCGGCCGGGTGCCGCCGGAGGAGGTGCGGCTGCTCAGCTCGACCAGCCTGGTGTTGTTGGAGACGTTCGGCATCCGGATGGCCGCCGTCTTCACGCTGGTCGTCACGAACCTCGGGCGGCGCACGGCGGTGGTCCCCCGCTGGCTCCAGGCGATCGGCCTCGTCGTGGCCGTGCTGCTGCTGCTGGCACCGCCCCGGACAGCCTGGGTGGCTGCCCTGTTCCCCGCCTGGGTCTTCCTGCTCAGCGTGCAGATCCTGCTCGCCTCGTTCCGCGCCGGGACACCGGAAACCGCTCTGACGTAACGGGTTTCGCTCCCCAGACCGGCGGACGTCCGACGACTCCTCAGCCGCTGGTGGACGAGCTCGCGGACCCGGAAGGGCTCGGCGGCGAGGGAGACTGAGCGGCTGAGATGGCCTTCTCGACCGCGGCGATCGTCGCAGCATCCACAGCCCCGGTGGCCGGCACGCCGAGCTTGGTCTGGAACGACTTCAGGGCTTCGGTGAGCGCCGGCGTCCATTGCCCATCGACCGGTCCGTCCCAGAAGCCGGCCAGCTTGAGCGTCTGCTGGAGAGCGGCTGTCGAGGCCACCGCTTCCTGGGCCGCCGCCCCGCCCTTGGCGGCCAGGTCGGACTGCAACGCCGACTGGGTGGCCTTGTCCACCCAGCCGGTCACGGGCAGGCCGTGGGTCTTCTGCAGCTTCTGCACCGCCTCCAGGGTGGAGGGCCCATAGACGCCGTCGACCTTGCCCTTGTAGTAGCCGGCATCGGTCAGCGCCTGCTGCAATGCGGCGGTGTAGTCGTGCACCGCTGCCTGCGCCTTCTCCTCCTGATCGCCGCTGAGGCAACCGGTCTCGGCGAAGAGCTGCAACCAGGCCATCTCGACTGCGACCGCGGCGGCGTTGAACTGCTGGGCCGCTTGCCGCAACGGCGTGGAGTCGGTGACTCCGCGCTGCGCGGTGGCGAAGTCATCCTCGGCCTGCTTGACCCGCGTCACCGTCTCGCTGGGGCCGGCCGGAGTCGGGCTGACGGTCGGCGACGCACTGGCCGAGGCCGGGGAGGCCGATCCCGAGGCCGATCCGGATGACTGGAGCGCTGCGAGCGCTGCCTTCGCCTCCGCGAGCTCCTGCTCGGCCGTGGCCAGGTCCTCTCGGGCGGCCGCCGCCGCTTCGCCGGCACTCGCCGCATCCGAAGCCGGTTCCTTGAGGTCCTTTCCGGCCTCCGTGACGTCCCCGACGGTGACGGCGCTCTGGTCGAGGACGTCGCCGTAGCGGTCGAGGGCCGTGATGTACGACGCGCTCGCCGTACAGAACTCGTTCACCTTCGCCGTTGCGGCCGCCTGCGCGTCATCCAGCGCGCGCTGTTTGACCGTCACCTTGGCCTGAGCCAGACGCGTCGCGCTGTCGCCCGAGCTGCTGCCGCTGCAGCCGGACAGCACCAACCCGGTCATCAGCACGGACACCACTGAGCCGACGACAACCGCCGGCCCGAGCGGCCACCCGCCCCGATGTCGTACGGCGATCACGCCGGGCAGGTCTGGGTCAGGGTGGTGTCGAGCGCCTTCACCGCGGTGCCGAGCTGGGACAGGGCCGCGCTGATCGACGGCGCCTTGGCGACCAGGTTGCCCTTGGTCAGTCCACTCGCCGCCGACTCCAGCCCGTCAAACGCCGTCTTGACCTGGGCCACGGCGGGCTGCAACGCGGCCGAGGCGGAAGCGGTCGCCGCGTCCAGGCTCGTCTTGACGTTGGCGATCGCCGTCTGCAGCGCGGTCAGGCCGTCCTGCAACGGCTTGACCTGGGTGAGCTGGTCGACGGCGGACTTCAAGGCCGCCACGTCCGCGCAACCCGCCGGCGTGGCCGTCGAGCTGGCCGACGAGCTCGTCGACGCCGGTTGGCTGGCGCTCGGAGTCGAGGCCGAACCGCAAGCCGCGAGCAGCGGCAAGCATCGCCAGCAGCGCCATGGCAGCGAGCGCAGCCCAGGGCGCTCGGTGACCGGAACCTGTCCGCATGGGACCCTCCACCTCGGACGCAGTAGTGGGACGGGTCCAGCATGCCCGCGGCATCGCAGCGCCCACCTCATCCCCAGCGGGTGAGGCGCCACCCGGTGGTGGCCGGCGTCCCTAGAGCCTCACCGGCCTTGCTGATCCAGCCAGGTGAGGCAGTCGCCCGCCACGTCCTCCCAGCCGTGGTCGATGGTCAGTGAGTGCCCGCGGTCGACGTACTCCAGCACGTCGGTCTCGGCCCGGGAGTGCTTCGACCGCTTCGCGGCGGCCTTGACGATCGCGTGAGCGACCGAGTCGTCCGGTCCACTGAGGACCAGCAGCAGCGGCTCCCGGGTGGTGCTCTCGGCTGCGAGCTCGGCCGGCGACTCCCCGGAGGCCGTGGTCGCCGCGGCCTCGAACAGGGGCCGGCCGGGCGCGGGGATGCCCCACCGCTCCCAGAGCTCGTCGGACTCCTGCGCGTCGATGGCGGTGCCGAAGCCGGAGCGGAACTGTTCGCTGCTCAAGGCGATCGCCGCGTGCCGGGCAGCCGGGTCCTTGAAGACCGGCAGCTGTGAGTACAGCGTCGAAAGCGGTTGGGGCAGCACGCCTTTGGATTGCGCGGCGTCGATGCCGATCGCCGCGACCGCCTGCTCCTCGCGCAGCAGCTTCTCGGCGACCATCCCACCGAAGGAGTGGCCGACGAGGATCGGCAGCCGATCCATCCCCGAGATCAGCTGGCGGTAGTGATCGGTGACCTCTTCGATGCCGCGATTGGCCAGGTCGTTCGGATGGGCCCGCGTCTCCTCCACGGTGTCGGCCACCCCGGGCCAGCCGGGGGCAGAGGCCGGGTAGCCGTGCTTGTCGAACAGCTCGATCCAGGGCTGCCAGGACAGCGGGTGCAGCCACAGCCCGTGGATGAAGATGACGGTGGGTTTGGTCGTCCAGCTCATGCGAAAACCTCCTCGGTCTCTTCGCACATTAGGCCTCTCGCATCCCGCGGCCAACGCGAGGGCCGATCATCGGGGTCTCACCGTTCCGTCGCCGTCGGCGATGACAGGATCGTCGCCGAGATCGACAGCAGAAGCGCCCGCAGGCCGCCACGAGACGGAGGACCCGTGCCCGACCCCTCGCGCCCGTTGCGCAAGCTGGGCTTCCTGACCATCGGCCTGTTCGACGGCAACGATCCCGGACCTGGGCACGAGTCGACCCTGCAGGTGATCCAGCTCGGCGAGCAGCTCGGCTTCGACAGCGCCTGGGTGCGGCATCGCCATCTGCAGTTCGGCATCTCCTCGCCGATCGCCGTACTCGCCGCCGCTTCCCAGCGCACTCACCGGATCGAGCTCGGCACGGCGGTGATCCCGTTGGGCTGGGAGAACCCGCTCCGACTGGCCGAGGACCTCGCGACCGTCGACCTGCTCTCCGGCGGCCGGCTCAACCCCGGCTTCAGCGTCGGCCCGCCAATGCGTTGGGACGACGTCAAGGACGCGCTCTACCCGGACACCGCGGAGCTCGAGGACTTCAGCTACGAGCGGGTCGAGCGGCTCCTGCGGATGGTCCGCGGCGAGTCGGTCAGCCCGTTCCAGGGCACGGTCGGCATCGAGGAGTTCTCCAGCCGGGTCGAGCCGCACTCCCCCGGCCTGGCCGGCCGGCTCTGGTACGGCGGCGCCGGTCTGCGGTCGGCGCAGTGGGCGGGCGAGCACCGGTTGAACTTCCTCACGAGCAGCGTGGTCCGGGCCGAGCAGTCAGAGGACTTCGCCGAGATCCAGCGCTCGCACATCCGGCTCTTCCGGGAGCATCATCCAGACGGCGCGGCCGCCCGCGTCTCGCAGGGCCTCGTGGTCATCCCGACCGACAGCGCGTCCGCAGAGCAACGAGCGAGATACGAGCAGTACGTCGAGTCGCGGACCCCGAGAACCGCTGCGCCGCAAGGCCCGGCGCGGATGATGTTCGCCCGCGACCTGATCGGCTCGTCGGACCAGATCGCCGAGCAGCTCTATGCCCACGCCGCCTTCCGCGAGGTCGACGAGGTCGCCTTCGCCCTGCCGTTCTCGTTCGAGCACGACGACTACGTGCAGATCCTCACCGACATCGCCACGCGGCTCGGCCCCGCGCTGGGCTGGCGGCCCACGCCCTCCTGACTCGATCAGTTGGGCCTTTGGACTCTGTCGGCGTGGCCAGGTAGTCAGCATCGTTGCTGCTACGTCCCCGACCGAGGAGCAGCATGACGACCAACGCACCGACCGTGGCGGCCGCTGCCGTGGATCAGCCAGTCACTGATCCCGGTCCGACCCCATCTCAGCGAGGTGCGCTCTCACTGCGCCAGTTTCTGGGGGCAGCGACGATCGTCGCGACGTTGATCTACGTACTCTCCGACCTGCTCGAAGTGGCGCAGGGCGACTTCAGCAACCTCCGCCTCGGGCTCACCTACATCGGCGAGGCCGCGATCCCGCTGTTCGTGATCGGCCTGTATGCGGTGCAACGACCAAGGATCGGTCGGCTCGGACTGCTGGGCGCCACGGCGTACGCCTACTCGTACGTGTTCTTCACCACCACCGTGATGTACGCGCTGGTGGCCGGCACTCGCGATTACCGAGCCCTGACCGATGTCTTCGGGGCCTGGATGACGCTGCATGGCGCGGTCATGGTCGTCGGCGGCGCCGCCTTCGGTGTGGCGGTCCTGCGTGCGGCCGTGCTGCCCCGATGGACGGGCTACACCCTGGTGGCGGGAGTCGTCGCGGTTGCCGCAGCCTCGGGCCTCCCGAACGGCGCGCGGTTCCTGGCCGAGCTCCTGCCAGCGGCCGCCTTCGTCGGCATGGGGACCGCCCTCCTGCGAGGGCGGCGACTATGAGGCCGGAAGCTATTGAAGGAAAGCGGGACTCGACGCGAGCGATCATGTTCTGGCTGCCCCTCGGGGCTGGCGGTCGCTTCGTCCGCACGAACGGGCGCGCGTACGAAGCGCTCGTCGCAGCGCACGAGCACCGCGCGCCAAGGGCTCTGTACCACTCGGCCCTCGAGGTGTTCCTCGGCGGCGAGCGGTACACGATCGAGATGACTCCGGTCTGGAGCGACCAGTCGCCGGACCGAGGGGTTGTGCGGATCGGCCCGGTAGGGGCTCGTTGGTTGGGCCGCTCGCGCCTGTTCCGCTACGAGGTACGGCGCTGGCGCGACGGGGTGATCCCGGACCTGGCCGAAGCGGTGGGCGCCCCGATAGAGATCAGCCACGATCCCGCTTTGATCCGGCGGTTGCTGGACCTGGTCCCCCAGGTACCGGCCCTCACCTGGGGACGGGACGAGTCGCAGGTCGGCGAGATGTGGAACTCCAACTCCCTGACCGCTTGGCTGCTCGCGCGCGCCGGCCACGACGTCCACGACATCACGCCGCCGGGCGGCGGCCGGGCTCCCGGCTGGAACGCGGGCCTTCTGGTCGCGCGACAGCAGCTCAGCGCCGGCGGACGATTGGCCGGCGGACGGTTGGAGCAGCGCTGCCCGCGGGTCCTGACCGAGCAGGACCTCGATCCGCTTCCGGCGCCGGTCGCGCGCTACATACGGCAGGCCGGCGCGGTCGGGAAACCGCCGGTCGGCTCGATCCGGGCCGTCTTCCACGGTCGAATCCGGGCTGGCGCCGACAAGCGCTGGATGGCGTTCACCGGCGAGCAGGTCAACACCTTCGGGCGCTCGCCCGAACGCTTCTTCCGGATGCACGCGACGATGGCGCACCTACCAGTCGATGTCCTGCATGTCTTCACGGGCGACTCGGCGACCATGCGAGTGAAGCTGTGCTCGCTGCTGCCGGTGGCTAACGCGTCCGGGCCGGTGATGGATCGCTCCGAGACCGTGACCGTGCTCAATGACCTGTGCGTGCTGGCTCCTGCGGCGCTGGCCGACGCGCGAATCGCGTGGACCGAGCTCGACGACCGCCGAGCTCGTGCGACCTTCACGCGCGGTGCGCACACCGTGACCGCGGACCTTCTCTTCGACGACCGGGACCACCTGGTCGACTTCACGTCGGAGGATCGATCCCGGGCCTCGAGCAACGGCAAGACGTTCCGGGCGCAACGCTGGAGCACCCCGGTGGGCGGGTACCGGTCGTTCCACGGCCGCATGACAGCCGCCAGCGGGCAAGCGCGCTGGACCGGCCCAGAGCCGGAGGGGACCTGGACCTACCTGGAGTTCGAGCTGGACGACATCGTCTCGACGACATCGACCGTCGATGACCGGCTGCCCGCCGTGACGTAGGGACCAGCACCGGAGCTCGACATTCACTACCCTCGGGGCATGCACCTGGTCCGATTTGCGGCAACCGCCGCCACGACGGCCTCGGTCGGCGTACTCGAGGGCGACCTGGTGACCCCTTTGGCGGTCGGGACGATCGGTGAGCTGATCGCCTCCGGTGAGCAGACCTTTCGCGAAACACGCTCTCCGCAGCAGCCGGATCCGCCGATGGCATCCCGATCGACCAGGTGCGGCTGCTGCCGCCCGTCGACGGGTTGATGGAGGTCTGGGCGGCCGGCGTCACCTACCGACGCAGCCAGGAAGCCCGGATGCTCGAGAGCGAGACCAGCGCGACGGTCTACGAGCAGGTGTACGACGCGGTGCGGCCTGAGCTGTTCTTCAAGTCCGCGGCCTGGCGCGTCTGCGGCGATGGGGAGCCGATCTCGGTGCGGGCCGACTCCGAGATCGATGTCCCCGAACCGGAGCTGGCCGTCGTGATCGACCCGACCGGTGCGATCGTGGGTTTCACCGTCTGCAACGACGTGAGCTCGCGAACCATCGAGGGTGAGAACCCGCTCTATCTGCCCCAGGCCAAGATCTACCTCGGCGGCTGTGCGGTGGGCCCGGGGATCCGGCCGGCCTGGGAGGTCAACGACCCCTACGACCTCACCATCGACCTGACGATCGTCCGCGACGACAGCCAGCTCTGGCACGGCACGGCCAGTACCAGCGAGCTGCATCGCCGGTTCGATGACCTGGTCGAACATCTGGTGCGGGCCGATGCCTTCCCCCACGGCGCAATCCTCTCGACCGGCACCTCCCTGGTGCCGGACCTGCCGTTCACGCTGCACGCCGGAGACGTGGTGCGGGTCGAGATCGACCAGGTCGGTGTCCTGATCAATTCCGTCGTGCGCGGCCTGGCGCCGATGACCTGGCTGGCCGATGGCCCAGTCCGATCGGCGCCTCGCGCCGGTTGAGTCGGATGGCACCGGCCCCGGCGCCGCTGGGCGGAACGAGGCCCGACGGTAGGATTGCCGCTTGTTGTCTCGCCGCTGTCCAGACCGAGGAATGTGTTGTGTCCGACGTGAGTCTTGTGCGGCCTGACGCCACCGAGGCCCTCTCTGGGCTCCTCGCCTCGCGGATCCTGCTGCTGGACGGGGCGATG
>CAWIBR010000010.1:0-480887 GCA_963834425.1 uncultured Actinomycetota bacterium | reverse complement strand
CCTCGGCGAGGGCCGTGCTGCGAACGAGTGCCGATCCCGTACTGCCGAACCGGCGGCCGGAACGGCAGTCAGATCCGGACGAAGCACCGCGAGCCGACCATCCATCGGTGGTCCGCGGGCACGGCAGCAGGTACAGATTTCGTACTACCCCTCGGCGCCCGGCCGGACGATCATGGAGAAATGAACAGTCGCGCCGACTACTGCCCGATCTCGATCGGGGTGGACGTCCTGGGTGACCGATGGACTCCATTGGTGATCCGCGGCTGATGGTGGGCGCGCACGGCTTCAACGAGATCCATCGCGGCATCCCGCGGATCAGCCGATCGCTGCTGGCCGGTCGCCTGCGCCAGCTGGAGCGCTTGGGACTCGTCGTCCGGCAGGCCGGCGCCGCGGGCAAGCCGGGTCGATACGACCTGACGCCGGCTGGCGAGGCGCTCACCCCGATCGTGTGGGCGATGGGTCAGTGGGCCGCCGAGTGGAAGTTCGGCGAGCCGACCGAGCAGGACTGTGACGGCCTGTCGGTGATCTGGCGGCTGCACCAACACGCGATCCCCGCGAAGCTGCCCGCGGAGCGCACCGTCGTCCATCTGGTCCTGACCGGCACCAACGGGGCCGAGGGCTGGCTCGAGCTCGACTCGACGGGGGCCACTGTCTGCCAGGACGATCAGGGCCACGACGTTGATCTGGCCCTGGAGGCCGACACCGCCCAGATGCATCGCTGGCTCGTCGGCCGGGTCCCGTTCCGGCAGCTCGTGGCCAGCGGGGACGCGCGGCTGCTCGGCCCGGGCCGGCTGGCCCGGGCCTTCCCGACCTGGTTCGACATGTCGCCGTTCGCCGCCAGCCTGCGCCGGGCCGAGGAGCACATGTCCGCCTGAACTGGTCGACGCAAACCGTTCGCCCGCAACCCCGCCGTACTCCCTGGATGACGGTGATCCGGCCCCCGATCCGCCTCGATCACCGTCGCCGGGGGAGCAACGCGCCGGCCAGGGAGCGCGTGCCCGCCTGAGGTCAGGGACCGAGCACCGGCACCGAAATCGTCGTCGTGATGCCTTGCCACGCGGCAGTGACGGTCACCCCGGGCGAGGCGGTCAGCCCGGTCACCGGGATCTCGACGGCCGACAGACCAGCCGCGATGCTCGCTGTTGGCGGTACGGCCAAGACGCTCGGGTCGCTCACCGTCAGCGTGATCGGCAGATCGGCCGATGTCGGACTCTGCAGGACGAAGGCGAGGTTTCCGGTCGCACCGACCCCGACGCCGAGCGTTTCGGCTGGAAGTGGCCGGGATCGACGGTCTGGATCGCGTAGCCGGCGACGCCGTCACGGCAGGTTCCGACGCTCAGGGTCGTGCCGGTGAGGATCGACGGCGGGATGTCGGCGTCGTTCGGATCGCCGTTGTCGAACCGGCAGTCTCCGGGATGCGTGTCCACATCCGGGCCGCCCCCGCCACCACCGCCGGCACTCACGACGCAGAGCACCGAGACCTGACCCGACGTCGCGTCGACGGCGGTCTGGACCGTACCTGCGGCCGACCCTTTCGTGCACCCGAGGCCGTCCAGGTCGGTCAGGCTGGCCAACGAACCACCCGCTGACCCGCGTGGCCCCACCGCTCCGGCCGGCCCGGCCGGCCCGGCCGGACCGGCCGGACCGGCTGGTCCCGTTGGCCCGACGCGGCACCCGGCGTACCGGCTGGCCCGACGGCACCCGGCGTACCGGCTGGCCCGACAGCGCCCGGCGCGCCGGCTGCTCCGGTCGCACCCTTCGCGCCCGCCGCGCCGGCCGGCCCCACCGCGCCTGCGGGGCCGGACTGGTTCCAGCTGATCGCGGTCTCGGCCAGCGCGCCCGAGGTGATGCAGCTGCCAAGTGCCCCGGAGCGTGCGGGATCGACCACACGCAGCACGCCGGTCGCTTTGTTGACACATCCGTGGAAGGTGCCCGAGCCGGAGTCGGGGATCACCGCGCTGGCGATTCCCGCCGAGACGAGGACCAGGGCGGCGGCTCCGGCTGAGACGGCAGCGAACCGGCGGGTGAGCAGGGGACGAGCGGATGCTGGCATGAGCGACCTCTCGGCAGGCGACCGCCGACGTACGGCGACGTGCTCGTCATGACAGCAGGGTTGGCGGCAGCTGGGCTTCCGGGATTTCCCTAGGTTGCGCTCAGGCCGGCGCGGCCGGCGGCTCCAGCAGCACCAGCGGGAT
The DNA here is from genome assembly GCA_963834425.1 of uncultured Actinomycetota bacterium. Taxonomy (GTDB): domain Bacteria; phylum Actinomycetota; class Actinomycetes; order Actinomycetales; family CAVURS01; genus CAVURS01. The sequence goes on along the minus strand of CAWIBR010000010.1, from coordinate 478,692 downwards.
CTCGCGTGCGGTCTTGGTCTGGTACGCCGCGTAGTTGGCGTGGTCCGCGATGACCAGCGGCCACAGGCGCTCGCGCTCTTCGGCCGAGGCCACCCGAGCTCGCATCCGCGCACTCGGCGCGCCTTGCCAGCTGACCTCGACGTCCGGGTCGTCCACCAGGTTGAGGTACCACGCGGGCGGCTGGTCGTCGCCCCCGCGGGAGGCCACGACCACGATGGCCGGCCCGTCGCGCAGGGCGAGGTCAACATGACGGTGCGCGGCTGCCCGCTGCGGCGACCGGTCGTGGTCAGCTCCAGCGCCGGCATGCCCGAGACGGTCCACCCCTTCCGGCCCCCCGTGACCTTCAGGATCGCCCGATGGACGACGTTCATGGTCTTGAAGGTCAGATCAGCCGGCACGGGCCGAACCTAACCGAAAGGGGGATGCATCGACCGCACCGCGCCTTTACCCGAGGCCGCGTCGCGCCGATGAACTCGCAGGTCCGCGATGCACCATCGAGGCACTGCACCGCCCGCTCGGAGGAGAACACATGACCGCAACGCCCGACCTGGCCGGCCCAGCCGCCCCGGCGAAGCCGAAGACCCAGCGCATGCATCCGGCCTTCGAGGCCGTCGCGGCCAAGCGCGCGGCCAGTGCCCAGCTGCGGATCGCCGACGCGATCACGGCGTTCGCCGGCTCGATGAAGTTCGTCTACGTCCACGTCGTGCTGTTTGCCGCGTGGATGATCATCTTCGAGCGGAGCCCCTGGCCGACCCTGACCCTGGTCGTGTCGCTGGAGGCGATCTTCTTGTCGACCTTCGTGATGATCGGCCAGAACCGTGCGGCGTCCTTCCAGCAGGCCAAGTCCACGCACGACTTCAACGAGCAGGAGCTGGAGCTCAAGACCAACACCCAGCTGACCCGGGAGATCCATACGCTGACCGAGGAGCTGCACAAGCGCCTCGTCGAGCAGGCCGGCCCCGCATCGAGCTGAGTCCGAGCTGAGTCCGAGCTGAGGGACTGGCGCTAGGAGTGCTCCTCGACGTACTCCTCCGGGTCCTTGTCCCGGTCGTCGACCCCCTGGCCGAGCGGGTGCTCGTAGCTGAACCGCAGCCACTCCATGGCCAGCTTGTGCTTCATCGCGGCGGTGGCGCTGCGGCGGAAGTCGGGTAGCCCCTCGCGCTCCTCCTCCTCGAGGTGCTCGCCGTTCTCCTTGCGCGCGTCGTTGACGGCCTTCCACCAGGCCTGGCTGTCGACCTTGTGCCGGCGCGTCTCGGCGACGGCGTCGCGGATCTTGTTGTGGTCGCCGATCGCGTCCTCGGTCTCGTCGTCCGGGTCGTCGCTCTTCTTCAGCAGCGCGGGATAGAAGATCCGCTCCTCGGCGTCCGCGTGCGTGTCCAGGCGAGTCGCCAGGGGCTCCCAGATCGCCGTCATCTCCTCGACCGTCTTGGCCTCGTCGAGGTAGAAGAACTGCCGCCGGAACCATTGGTGGTCCTCGAAGATCAGATCCGTGATGTCCGCCATGGCCTCACCCTGGCACGGACCCCGCCGTACGGCGCGTCGCCGCCCGGTCGCCAGCGCGGTCGCTCACACTGGCAGCGATCGCTCAACGTCGCGCGACTGCCCCCAAACCCTGACTGCCTCTGTGGGAGTTGCTGTGATCCGTCGTGAGAAGAAGGGCGACCTGGTGCGCCTGACCTTTGCCCTGCCCAAGGAAGACCCCACCGGAGTCGTCTCCGTCGTCGGAGACTTCAACGACTGGACGCCGGACGCGCACCGGCTCAAGACCCGGGCCAACGGCACCCGTAGCGTGGCCGTCCAGGTGCCGGCCGGGCGTTGCTGGAGTTCCGCTACCTCGGCGAGGACGGCCGTTGGTTCGACGACCCGGACGCCGACCAGTGGCGCGAGGGCAACGGCGTCATCTGCGCGTGAGGTCCGTCGGCCGCGCTCGCGTTCGCTGAGCCGGGCACCCGTCTCGGCTACGTTGGGCGGATGGCGAGCGGGGCGGCGAAGTCACCGGCGACCGAGATCGAGGTCGGGGATCGCACGGTCCGGGTGACCAACCCGGACCGGGTCTACTTCCCGGCCCGCGGTGAGACCAAGCTCGACCTGGTCAACTACTACCTCTCGGTCGGCGACGGCATCGTCAACGCGCTGCGCGAGCGGCCGTGCATGATGCACCGCTTCCCGACCGGCATCAGCGGCGAGAAGGTCCACCAGAAGCGGCTGCCCCACGGCGCGCCGCCGTGGGTCGCAGACGGTGCGGGTGACGTTCCCGCGCTACAACCGGACCGCCGACGAGCTCTGCGTCACCGAGCTGGGGTCGGTGATCTGGGCGGTCCAGATGTCGACGGTGGAGTTCCACCCGTGGAACAGCCGCCGGGCCGACACCGAGAAGCCGGACGAGTGGCGGATCGACCTCGACCCGATGCCCGACTGCGGCTTCGATCGGGTACGCCGCGTTGCCCACGTCGCGCACGAGGTGCTGGACGACCTGGGGGCGGTCGGCTGGCCGAAAACCTCTGGTGGCAAAGGGATGCACATCTACGTGCGGATCCACCCGGCGTACGGCTTCAAGGACGTCCGCCGGGCCGCCCTGGCCTTCGCGCGCGAGGTGGAGCGGCGGGCTCCGGATGACGTGACGACGACCTGGTGGCGCAAAGACCGTGATCCCGCAATGCTTTTCGTCGACTACAACCAGAACGCCCGCGACCACACCATCGCCTCGGCCTACAGCGTCCGCGGCAACCCCGAGGGCACCGTCTCGACCCCGATCGAGTGGAGCGAGGTCGACGACGTCCTGCCCGGCGACTTCACCATCGCCACCGTCCCCGATCGGTACGCCGCGAAGGGTGACCTGCACGCCGGCATCGACGACGCGGTCTTCGACCTGTCGGCGCTGATCGAGTGGGCCGACCGCGACGAGCGCGACGGCGCCGAAGGCCCGGTCGAGCCCGACGAGGGAGACGACCCAGGTCGCTGACGCTTAGGGGACGACGATGCTGAGCGGCGCCCGGGGTCGTGGCACCGCAGCCGACGCGCTCGAACCATCAATAGCCGCAACGTGATTGGTCGTCTCCAACAGGGCCATCAGCTGCTCGGAGGTCCCGGGCCGGCCGATGTGATAGCCCTGCGCCAGGTCGCAGCCCAGCCCGCGCAGCACCTCGAGCACGTGTGAGTTCTCGACGCCCTCGGCGACGATGCGCAGGCCGAGGTTCTCGCCGATGGTGATGATGCTCCGGATCAGGGCGGCGCTGGCCCGCGAGCTCGTCGGCCCACCCAGGCCCGAGACGAACGACCGGTCGATCTTGACCTCCTGCACCGGCAGGCGTTGGAGATAGGACAGGCTCGAGTAGCCCGTGCCGAAGTCGTCGAGCGAGAGGTTCACCCCGATGTCCGCGACGGTCCGCAGGATCGGTACGGCGCGGTCCGGGTCGTCCATGACCGCGCTCTCGGTGATCTCCAGGATGAGCCGCCTCGCCGGCAGCCCGGCGTCGGCCAGCGCCTTGCGGATCTTCTCCGGCAGCGCGGCGTCGACCGATCGGGCCGAAAGGTTCACGGCCACGGTGATATTCAAGCCCGCGTCGGCCCAGTCCCGACACTGGCGCAACGCCTTGCGCAACACGACATCGGTCAGCCGGTGGATCAGCCCGGTCGACTCGGCCAGCGGGATGAACGCGTCCGGCGACAACAAGCCCAGCTCCGGATGGCGCCAGCGCACGAGGGCCTCCACCGCCGTGATCTGACCGGTCGCCAGATCCAGCTGGGGTTGGTAGAGCAGCTCGAGCTCGTCCCGCTCGAGCGCGATGTGCAGATCGGCCAGCATGGCCAACCGCTCGGCCCGGCCCTTGTCGAGGTCGTCGGCATAGATGACGGGCTGGCCGGTCGCCTTCGCGGCGTACATCGCGGTGTCGGCATGACGGAGCATGTCCGAGTCGGTCAATCCCGCTGTGGCGACGGCGATTCCGAGGCTGGCGCCGGTGCTGACCAGGCCCTCGATGAGCTGCACCGGCTCGGCCAGGGCGGCGTCGATCCGGGCCGCGACGCCCTGGGCGTGGGCGAAGGCGTCCGAGGGTGAGCTCAACAGCACCGCGAACTCGTCGCCCCCGAGCCGAGCCACCAGGGCGCCGTCCGGCACCGCGGCGCGGAGTCGATCGGCGACGATCCGCAGCAGCTCATCGCCCACGTGGTGCCCGAGCGCGTCGTTGACCTCCTTGAACCGGTCGAGGTCGAGCAGCAACACCGCGCAGCCGCTCGCAGCCGGCCCGGCCAGCACCGCGCTCAGCCGCTCGGACAGCAGGGCGCGGTTGGGCAGCCCGGTCAGCGTGTCGTGCCGGGCGTCGTGTCGCAGTTGTTCGACGACCCGAGTTCCGTGCATCGCGACGGCCAGATGACCGGCGAGCGTGCGGGCCAGCTTGACGTCGTCCATCGTCAGCGATGTCGTCTCGCCGAGTCGGCCCGAGGCGACCAGAGCCAGCTCGTCGCCCGCACCCGGCACCGGGACGACGAGCGCGTCCGGCACCCCCCGCGCGGCCAACCACGCCCGCAGCCCGGCGTCCTGGGTGGAGCGAGCGGCCAGGATCGGCTCGTTGGTGGAGACGACACGCAGCAACAACCAGTCGGCCGAGATCGGCTCGGACCGGGCCACCACGAGGGTTCCTGACTCGTCGACCCGCATCCGGATGGTCGGGTCCGACGGGTCGCTGCCGGTCGCGACGACCAGCTCGACCTCACTGCAGCGCAACAGGACCTGAACCCGCCCGAGCATGCGCTCGGCCAGACCTTCGAGGCTGTGGACACCCGCGCCCTGCTCGACGAAGTCGTGGATCAAGGCCAGGGCCTGATGCCGGCGACGACGCACCAGGTAGGCCCGGAAGAGCACCCCGCCGGAGATGGCAGCGGCCCCCAGCAGGATGAAGCCCAGCGGGCCGGCCTCGATCAGGAGCGCCGCGACCAGGGCGTACGCCGTACTGGCCAGGCTGAAAAGCGCTGCCGGCACGAGGATCTCGGCCACCTCGCGGCGATCGAGCATCTGGCCGCGCAGTGAGATCACCACGACGACGAGCAGGCTCATCAGGACGTCGACCGTCGGGACGACGAGACAGCAGACCGCAGCCGCCCGCAGGTCGAGGGCCGCTCCCGAGGGCAGCAAGGCGTGGATCAACGTGGCCACGGTGGCCGCCTCGAAGGCGTACGCGCAGGTGTTGTAGATCGCCTTGACCGGCGAAGGGCGTTGGAGCGCAAAGACAATCGCCGCACCGGCCACCCGAGCCAGCACCAGGTGGGTCGGCGAGACGGTCAGGACTCCCAGGACCAGCGGGATGCCCGACAACGAGAACGAGTAGGCGTCATGACGGAACTCGACATGGATCAGCGCCAGCTCGGTCAGCGCGAACAGAGCCGCCAGCCCGACCGTCGCTGGCAGCGCCGCCAGTGCGAAGTCGAGCAACGGCCAGGTCGACGGGCCGGCCAGCCAGAGCTGAGCGATGGACCCGACGGCCAGCAGGCCAGCGAGCACACCGATCCAGAGGGCGGCCGAGCCCTCGGAGCGAGTCTTCATCAGCGCCGAAGGGCCGTCGTCCTGAGGGCCCTCAGCCTGAAGCCCATGGTCCAGCGGGCGCCGCGGCTCGGCATCGTTCCTCGTTCAGACATCCATGTCTCCCCTGCTCTACGTGTACGTCCGTGTACACGCTGTAACTATCGGGGCCGAGAGCGAGCACCATCGCGCCAACCGCCGAGCGTCACTCGCTCAGGCGAGCCCAAGCCTGCCAACCCGGCCAATTCGGGCTCCGGCACGCCGGCCGATCGCGCTCGCCCGAGGGGGTCATCGCCGGCAAATGAGGTAGCGCTGCGCAACCGAATAGGTCATCGCACCGATGTGCCGCGCTACCTCAGGCCCGCAGTCTGCAGACGACGCAAGCCGTCCCCGCCGACGAAGGAGGCAACCATGAGTCTGGCCACTGCTCAGTACTCCGGCAACGATGCAGGCCGACCTGTGGAACGCGCGCGCCGTCGACTGGGCCGACCACCAGGAGCCTCAGCTCCATGAGATCCACACGGCGGTGCTGGCGAGCGTCCCTGCGCTGGCCGGCCGGCGACTGCTCGATGTCGGCTGCGGTGCGGGCACTCTCCTGCGTCGCGCCGGCAAATACGGGGCGGTGGTCAGCGGACTGGACGCCGACCCGGGCTCGTCACGATCGCCCGCCACCGTCTGCCGGATGCCGACATCCGGGTCGGGGACCTGGAGCGACTGCCGTTCGAGCGGGAGACCTTCGACATCGTGACCGGCATCAACTCGGTCCCCGACGCCGCCGATCCAGTGGCCGCGCTGGCCGAAGCCCGGCGGGTGCTGCACCCGTCCGGTCACGTCGTCGTCGTCACCGGGGGGCGCCCCGAATGCTCAGACGCGGCAGCGCATCTGGCCGCGGTCGAGCCCCTGCTGCCCCCCGTTGGCGCGATCCTGCCCCACCCCTTCGCCCTGGCCAAGCCGCTGATGCTGACCCGGCTGGTCGAGGCGGCCGGTTTCGTCAACGCCCGCGAGCACCAGGTGACGAGCACCTGGGAGTACGCCGACCAGACCGAGCTGCTGCGCGGCCTGCTCTCGACCGGGCCGATGGTTCGCGCGGTCGCCCACTCCGGCTCGCACGCCGTGAGCCAGGCCGTGCTGCGGGCGGTCGCGCCGTACCGGGATGGTGACGGCGGCTACCGGCTGCGCAACGTCTTTCGCTACGTCGTCGCGGAGACCCCGAGTCGGCCGGCCCCAGCTTTCCGCGCGGCCGCAACGGTTTCAGCGGCCTAACCGCCCTGCGCGGTCGCGTCGACCAGGTCGAGGATGAAGCGCGCACTCTGGGCGCGCTCCACGGCGATCCGGTGCAGCTCGGCGGTCGGCCGCCGGTCCAGGTGCTCGAACGGAACGGCCGAGTAGCCCGAGAAGAGCAACATCACCAGCGCGTGGGCTCGCCGGATCAGCGCCTCGTCCACGGTGCAGCCCTCCGCGCGCAAACCCTCGATGTACGCCGGGAGGCACGCGCGCTCCAGGTCGGCCAGCTCGTTCGCCGGTCGCTCGCCCATCTGCACTTCGGCCAGCAGCAGTTGGGCCAGGTCGAACCCCAGCGGCGCCTCACCCCAGAAGCCGAAGTCGATCAGCGTCAGTGCCTCGGAGTCGCTTCGCACCAACAGGTTTCGCGGACACGCATCGCCGTGACTCGCCCCCGTGGGCAGGCTTTCGAGTTCGTCGACGAACGACCACATCGCGTCGGCGGCGGCCACCAGCCGAGATCGCAACCCGGCATCGAAGGCGGTCGAGACCAGGGGATGCCGCCAGACCTCGTCGCTCTCCAGCGGCGGCAGGACGGCGTGCGTCAGCCGCCCTTCGGCGAACCCGCGGATGGTTCGCCGGGCCACCCCGCCGGAGATCTGCGCCAGCGGTCGCACCGAGTCGCTCGCCGCCAACCGCCCCAGCAGGTACGCCGCCTGCTCGAATCGCTCGACCTCCCAACGGGTTTCGACGACCGGGATGGCTTCCAGCCAGATGGCCGCCGACTCCGTGTCGAGCTCGACCACGGCGTACGCCGCAGGCATGGCCACACCTGCCGGCAGCCGGGTCGCCAGATCGGACCGATAGATCCGGGGCTCGGTCTCCCACGGCAGCAGGTCCAGCAGTGACGCCCGCATCGGCGGTGGGATCTGCTCGAAGATCGGCGAGCGCGCGACCGATTGCACGTGCTTGACGAAGAAGCGAAACTCCCTGACCGCTGGACCGATCCGGGCCGTCCCGTGCACCCAGTAGCGCCCGGCAGTCAGCAGCGCCTCGAGGTCGTAGGGCGCAACCTCGGCGACGCTCGTCAACAACTCGACGTCATCCGCCGGGACGCCGTGGGCGACGGCGACGAACCCGGCCAGGTCGCGATCGCTCACGTCGGCCGGACCCAACAGACCGCGAGCGGACATCGACGTCGGCGACACGATGCACCTCCGATGTAGGAAAGTTGCTTTCCTACATCACGAAGGTAAAGTAACTTTATGACCGCCGTCAAGAGCGCTCCCGTCCGAGCCGGAGAGCAGCACATCGCCTCGCAGATGGGCCGGTTGATGCAGGCGATCCGATCGACGATGGCGGCTGAAGACTGGAACGGCCTGCGGCAGTCGCACTTCCGGATGCTGTCGGAGGTCCCACCCGAGGGGATCACGATCACCGAGCTCGGCGAGCGCCTGAGCATGACCAAGCAGGCGAGCGGCCAGTTCGTCACCTACCTCACGGGCACCGGCCACCTGCGGGTCCGCGCCGACCCGGCTGATCGGCGGACCCGCATCGTCGTCCGCACCCCGCTCGGCGATCGCACGGCCGCCGCCGTGGCCGCCCGCATCCGGCAGATCGAGGACGACTGGGCCGAGCGGGTCGGGCCGCGGCGCTACGCCCAGTTCCGCCGGATCCTCGACGACCTGGTCGACACCCTCTGACCCCCGGCCCAGCCGCCAACTCAGCGGGCCGAACCCCCGGTCCCCGGCTCCGGGACGCCGATATCGACTACTTCTGCCCGCCGGAGTCGTGGCGGGAGGTCAGCTGCCGGAGAGCTCGGCGCGAGCCGCCGCGACGATGTCCGCGCTGGTGTTGGCATGGCCGTCGATCCCCCAGCCGCCCTCGGGCGACTCCGAGATCAGCACCCAGGTGCGGTCGACCAGCGTCGGGTCGCCGGCCGCGGTCGCGACCAGGTCGGTCAGCTCGCGCACGACCCCGAGCTGCTTGTCGCGATCGAGGACGCCCACCGGTGTCAGCACCTGGACCCGCACGTAGTTGCTGTCCCCGGCCGCGTTCGAGATGGAGTCGGTGGGCAAGTCGTGGACGAAGGCCGCGGTGTTGTCCTTGAAGAGGTTGATCTCCGGCACCTGCTCCCATTTCATGACGACCTTCGCGGCGTCCTGGGCCAGCTGGTGCTTGTCACTGAACGTCCCCGTGACGGCGTACACATCGATCATCGGCATGGCAGTTCCTCCTGCGCTCACGACTGGTTATGATGGTCGTCATATCGACCTGAGCCCGAGCATGCCCTATGTCGATCGTCATAGTCAACCCCGACCGGGAGGTGGAGATGTCCGGCGACAGCCGCGAGCGGATGGTCCGCAGTGCCGCGTCGTTGATCGCCCAGCGCGGGGTGAGCGCGACGTCGTTCTCGGACGTCCTCGCCGACAGCGGCGCACCTCGCGGGTCGATCTACCATCACTTTCCTGACGGCAAGCATCAGCTGGCGCAGGACGCCGTCCGCTGGACGTCCGACCGGGTGCTGGCCCACCAGGCCGCCGGCGAGTTCGCGACGCCGCGCGACGTCCTCGAGCGGTTCATCGACATGTGGCGTCAGGTGGTGCTCAGCTCACGCGGTACGACGGGCTGCGTGGTCGCCGGCGTGGCCATCGACTCGGGCGCGGACGACGGCCTGATCGAGGTCGCACGCGAGACGTTCCGCGCCTGGGCCGGGCTCCTTGCCGAGCAGCTGGAGCGGCTCGGCATCCCCGCGGCCCGGGCGCGCTCGATCGGGCTGACCACGCTGGCCGGCATGGAGGGCGCGCTCATCCTGTGCCGAGCCGAGGGCAGCGTCGACCCGCTCAATGCCGTTGCCGCGGAGCTGCTTCGGCTCGTGCCGTAATCAGAATCAGGCGGGCACGTGAGCCCGGGGCGCGAGGGCGCCGGCCGGGAGCCCGAGCTCAGACTCGGCGTACGACGCGCCCCACTCGATCACGGCGTCACGGTCGATCGAGGTGCGGTGCGCGACCGCCTGCAGGGTCAGGCCGTCCAGCAGCGACAGCACCCGCCAGGCCACGTCGTCCGGTGCATCGCAGGTCATGACGCCCTCGGCCACGCCGTCGCGGATGGTCGCCGCGATCAGCTCCTGCCACGCGACGTTGAGCCGGTGCGAGGTCGCCCGCACCGCCGGCCGGCGCGCCGCCTCGGCCCAGGCGTCCAGCCAGAGCTGGAAGGCCCAGTCCTGGTCGGCCCGGGCATAGCCGTCGAAGAACCGGGCCAGCCGCTGCACCGGCCCCCACTCAGCCGAAGCAGTGCCCGCCGAACCGGCCGGACCCGCCGCACCAGCAGCCATCGCGGCGCGGGTCGCCACCAGATCCTGGCCCGCGGCTCGCTCGAACGCCGCCGCCAGGAGCTCGTCCATCGAGGCGACGTAGTGGTGGATCAGCCCGCTGGAGGTGCCCATCTCCTCGGCGACGTCGCGCACCGTCGTACTCGCCATGCCCTTGCGCAGCATCACCGCGAGGGCGGCGTCGATGATGACGTCCAGCCGGTCGGCCGGGCTCATCCGGGTCATGCCGCGAACTGTAGAGGACTATTGCGCAAGCGTCCAATAAGCCACTAGGCTCGCCGACACCCGAGGACTGGAGAGTTCGGAGCGATGATCAAGACCACGCCCTTCCACGAACGGCTCAGCGAGCTGAACACCACGGGCCTCTACGGCCACTGGTCCGGCTACCTGTCCGCGCAGCGCTACGACACGTCGGCCAAGCACGAGTACTTCGGCATCCGCAACAGCGCCGGGTTCTTCGACACCTCGCCGCTCTACAAGCACTGGATCCGCGGCAAGGACGCCGAGCGCTTCCTGGCCGGCGTGATGACGCGCGACATCCGCACCTGCCGCCCCGGCCGCGCGCAGTACACCGTGTGGAGCGACGACGCCGGCTACATCCTCGAGGACGGCGTGCTCTTCCGGCACTCCGAGAACGAGTTCCTGCTGACCAGCGCCGAGCCCAACGTCGGCTACCTGCGCGACCTGGTCGGCCGGCTGCAGGTCGAGATCGAGGACGTCAGCGAGCAGCACGGCATCCTGGCCCTGCAGGGCCCGCGCTCGCGCGAGATCCTCGCGCTGCTGGCGCCCGAGGTCACCGACCTGCCGTTCTTCGGCCTGGTCAACACCAAGATCGGCAAGGCACCGGTCACCATCTCGCGCACCGGCTACACCGGCGACCTCGGCTACGAGATCAACGTCCCGGCCGAGCACGCCATCGAGGTGCTCGACAAGGTGATCAAGGTCGGAACGCCTTACGGCATGCGGCCATTCGGCGAGGAAGCCCTGCTGATGGCCCGCATCGAGGCCGGCCTGGTGCTGATCAACGTCGAGTTCCACTCCAGCCGCTTCGCCTTCAACGACTCCGAGCGCGTCACCGCCAAGGAGCTCGGTTTCGGCTGGATGCTCAAGGACATCGACGCCACCGACCGGCCGTTCATCGGCCGCGACGCGATCCGGCGCGAGCTCAAGCACAAGACCTCGCGCTGGGCCACCGTCGGGCTGCACCTGGACTGGCAGGACTGGAACCGGCTCTACAACGAGGCCGGCCTGATCCCGCCCAAGGACGAGACCCCGCTCGACTACGAGTCGATGTTGTACGACGACAAGGGTGGCCGGGTCGGCTACGCGACGTCCCTCATGTACTCCCCGATGCTCCAGCGGCACATCGCCCTCGCGCGGGTCGCCCCGAAGCACGCCGAGCTCGGCTCCAAGGTCAACCTCGAGCTCACGGTCAACCACCACTACGAGACGGTCGCGGCCAACGTGACCAAGCTGCCTCTGTTCAACCCCCCACGAAAGACGGCGAGCGCCTGATGGCACCCAAGGACAAGAAGTACGACGCGATCGTCGTCGGCGGCGGCCACAACGGCCTGGTCAACGGCGCCTACCTGGCCAAGGCCGGCCTGAAGACGCTGATCCTCGAGCGCCGGCACCTGGTCGGCGGCGCGGCGATCACCGAGGAGCTCGTGCCGGGCTTCCACTTCACGACGTTCTCCTACGCGCTCAGCCTGTTGCGGCCGGACATCATCCAGGAGCTCGAGCTGGTCAAGAGCGGCTTCATGCCGATCCTGATGCCCAGCTCGTTCGCGCCGATGGAGAACGGCGACTACCTGCTGCTCGGCCAGGACCGCGACGAGAACCTGCGCGAGATCATGCGCCACAGCCGGCACGACGCCGACGCGATGGACCGCTACGAGCACGACATGGAGCGGGTCTGCCAGCTGATCAAGCCGCTCTTCGACCGGGTCCCGCCGAACATCTTCGGCAAGTCCCCCGAGGACCTGGACGACCTGGCCTGGCTGGCCGGCCACCTCCGCGGCGCCGAGCAGAAGGTCATGCATGACGCCGTACGGCTGCTGACCGGCAGCGCGGCCGACTTCCTGGACGACTACTTCGAGAGCGACATCCTCAAGGGCTACCTCGCCTCCTCGGGCATCATCGGCACCAAGGTCGGACCGATGTCGCAGGGCTCCGGCCTGGTGCTGCTCTTCCACTCGATGGGCGAGCACGACGGCCACTTCGGGTCGTGGGCGTTCCACAAGGGCGGCAACGGCGGCTTCACCCAGGTGCTGGCCCGCGCCGCCCAGTCGTTCGGCGCGGAGATCATCCTGGACGCCGACGTCGACTCGGTGATCACCAAGGAGGCGCGCGATGCGACGTGGCCCGCACGGCCGGGCGGCGCGCGGCCTCGGCCCAGGCGTCCAGCCAGAGCTGGAAGGCCCAGTCCTGGTCGGCCCGGGCGTAGCCGTCGAAGAACCGGGCCAGCCGCTCGACCGGCCCCGCACTCCCGGACCCGATCCGCGGTCCGCCGCACATCGCCTCCCGCGGTCGCCGCCAGGTCCTGGCCCGCCGCCCGCTCGAACGCCGCGGCCAGCAGGTCGTCCATCGAGGCGACGTAGTGGTGGATCAGCCCGCTCGAGGTGCCCATCTCGCTCGGCGACGTCGCGCACCGTCGTACTCGCCATGCCCTTGCGCAGCATCACCGCGAGGGCGGCGTCGATGATGACGTCCAGCCGGTCGGCCGGGCTCATCCGGGTCATGCCGCGCACTGTAGAGGACTATTGCGCAAGCGTCCAATAAGCCACTAGGCTCGCCGACACCCGAGGACTGGAGAGTTCGGAGCGATGATCAAGACCACGCCCTTCCACGAACGGCTCAGCGAGCTGAACACCACCGGCCTCTACGGCCACTGGGCCGGCTACCTGTCCGCGCAGCGCTACGACACGTCGGCCAAGCACGAGTACTTCGGCATCCGCAACAGCGCCGGGTTCTTCGACACCTCGCCGCTCTACAAGCACTGGATCCGCGGCAAGGACGCCGAGCGCTTCCTGGCCGGCGTGATGACCCGCGACATCCGCACCTGCCGCCCGGGCCGCGCGCAGTACACCGTGTGGAGCGACGACGCCGGCTACATCCTCGAGGACGGCGTGCTCTTCCGGCACTCCGACAACGAGTTCCTGCTGACCTGCGCCGAGCCCAACGTCGGCTACCTGCGCGACCTGGTCGGCCGGCTGCAGGTCGAGATCGAGGACGTCAGCGAGCAGCACGGCATCCTCGCCCTGCAGGGCCCGCGCTCGCGCGAGATCCTCGCGCAGCTGGCGCCCGAGGTCACCGACCTGCCGTTCTTCGGCCTGGTCAACACCAAGATCGGCAAGGCGCCGGTGACCATCTCGCGCACCGGCTACACCGGCGACCTCGGCTACGAGATCAACGTCCCGGCCGACGACGCCATCGAGGTGCTCGACGCGGTGATCAAGGTCGGAACCCCTTACGGCATGCGGCCGTTCGGCGAGGAAGCCCTGCTGATGGCCCGCATCGAGGCCGGCCTGGTGCTGATCAACGTCGAGTTCCACTCCAGCCGCTTCGCCTTCAACGACTCCGAGCGGGTCACCGCCAAGGAGCTCGGCTTCGGCTGGATGCTCAAGGACCTCGACGCCACCGACCGGCCGTTCATCGGCCGCGACGCGATCCGCCGCGAGATCAAGCACAAGACCTCGCGCTGGGCCACCGTCGGCCTGCACCTCGACTGGCAGGACTGGAACCGGCTCTACAACGAGGCCGGCCTGATCCCGCCCAAGGACGAGACCCCGCTCGACTACGAGTCGATGTTGTACGACGACAAGGGTGCGCCGGATCGGCTACGCCACGTCCTTGATGTACTCCCCGATGCTGCAGCGGCACATCGCCCTCGCGCGGGTGGCGCCCGAAGCACGCCGAGCTCGGCTCCAAGGTCAACCTCGAGCTCACGGTCAACCACCACTACGAGACGGTCGCGGCCAACGTGACCAAGCTGCCTCTGTTCAACCCCCCACGAAAGACGGCGAGCGCCTGATGGCACCCAAGGACAAGAAGTACGACGCGATCGTCGTCGGCGGCGGCCACAACGGCCTGGTCAACGGCGCCTACCTGGCCAAGGCCGGCCTGAAGACGCTGATCCTCGAGCGCCGGCACCTGGTCGGCGGCGCGGCGATCACCGAGGAGCTCGTGCCGGGCTTCCACTTCACGACGTTCTCCTACGCGCTCAGCCTGCTGCGGCCGGACATCATCCAGGAGCTCGACCTGGTCAAGAACGGCTTCATGCCGATCCTGATGCCGAGCTCGTTCGCGCCGATGGAGAACGGCGACTACCTGCTGCTCGGCCAGGACCGCGACGAGAACCTGCGCGAGATCATGCGGCACAGCCGGCACGACGCCGACGCCATGGACCGCTACGAGCACGACATGGAGCGGGTCTGCCAGCTGATCAAGCCGCTCTTCGACCGGGTGCCGCCGAACATCTTCGGCAAGTCCCCCGAGGACCTCGACGACCTGGCCTGGCTGGCCGGCCACCTCCGCGGCGCCGAGCAGAAGGTCATGCACGACGCGGTGCGGCTGCTGACCGGCAGCGCGGCCGACTTCCTGGACGACTACTTCGAGAGCGACATCCTCAAGGGCTACCTCGCCTCCTCGGGCATCATCGGCACCAAGGTCGGACCGATGTCGCAGGGCTCCGGCCTGGTGCTGCTCTTCCACTCGATGGGCGAGCACGACGGCCACTTCGGGTCGTGGGCGTTCCACAAGGGCGGCAACGGTGGCTTCACCCAGGTGCTGGCCCGCGCCGCCCAGTCGTTCGGCGCCGAGATCATCCTGGACGCCGACGTCGACTCGGTGATCACCAAGGAGGGCCGCGCGATCGGCGTCGCCCTCAAGGACGGCACCGAGCTCAGCGCGAAAACCGTTGTGTCAGCGCTGGATCCGCGACGTACGTTCACCCAGCTGGTCGAGCCGCGCGAGCTGCCGAGCGACCTGGTGGAGAACATCGACCGGATGAAGTTCCAGGGCACCTCGGCCAAGGTCAACTTCGCTCTCGACGGGGTGCCGCCGTTCCCTGCGCTGGGCGGCCGGGAGGACCAGTACCGCGGCTTCACCAACATCGGACCGTCGATGGAGTACCTCGAGCGGGCCTTCGACGACGCGAAGTACGGCTGGTACAGCAAGCGGCCCTACATCGACTGCGCGGTGCAGTCGACGGTCGACCCGGACATGGCGCCCCCCGGCAAGCACGTCATGTCGTGCTTCGTCCAGTACGCGCCGTACCACCTCAAGGGCAGCGACTGGGACACCGAGCGGCAGAACTTCGGCGACACCGTGCAGGCGACCCTGGAGTCGTTCTTCCCGGGGTTCGGCGACAAGGTCATCCACCGCGAGGTCGTCACGCCGCTGGACATCGAGCGGGTCGTCGGGCTGACCGAGGGCAACATCTTCGCCGGCGAGTTCTTCGCCCCGCAGATGTACTTCTTCCGCCCGGCTCCGGGCTACGCGCAGTACCGCACGCCGATCGACGGCTACTACCAGTGCGGCTCCGGCACCCACCCCGGCGGCTGCGTCATGGGCGCGCCGGGCAAGCTGGCCAGCCAGCAGATCCTCAAGGACCTGGGCAAGTAGACCAGCACCTGAATCACGAGCGTGGAGGATCCCCCGGGCCCTGGCCTGGGGGATCCTCCACGTTGTGGGCCTGCCAGGGATGTCGCCGGACATTTCACTGGGGTCGTCACGTCGCGGCAACGCTTGTGACGAGCTTTCACAAGCATGCTGAGCACGTTGCCGAGCACGACCCCTATCCCCGTGATGGAGACACGCACCATGAACCCCGACCCGACACCAACCGCGCAGATCCGCGAGCTGGAGCTGTCGTACACCGACCGCGTCAACCTGGCCGTGGCGGAGGACCGCTACGACCTGGTGAACGAGCTGACCGCGTCCTACGACGCCGAGCTCTGCGCGCTGCAGGCGGCCGCCGCCTGAGCCGAGCTGAGCCGCTGAGCCCGGAGCCCGGAGCCCGGAGCCGCACAAAGCACTTGAGGGCGGGAACCCGATCGGGTTCCCGCCCTCGAGTGTCAGGGGAGGTAATGCTTCTTCAGCCGTCCGAACGCTGCTGCGGAACTCCCGCAAGCAGCTGACGTACCTCGGCCTCGCGGTATCGGCGATGTCCGCCGAGCGTTCGGATCGAGGTGAGCTTGCCCGCCTTTGCCCAGCGGGTAACCGTCTTCGGATCAACACGGAAGAGAGCCGCGACCTCCGCCGGCGTGAGCAACGGCTCGGCGTCAGGACTACGGGTGGCCATGGGGTCTCCTCGTCGATCTTGCTGGGTACTTCACAGGGGATTTCACGTGCAGTCCGAGAGGCAGCCGGGACATCGCGCGCCGACTCAGGTGTCGGTCTGTGATCGCCAGACGAGTCCAACTCGAACCAGTCTGAGGATAACGCTTGCTACGTCCCGTATGCACCACGGATTCCATCGCCAACAGGCCCGAAGGCTAATGATCCCGGCACTGCGTCACGAATGCCGCCACCGAGGTCAATGCTGAGTGTGGTGGCACCCACTCAGCGTGTCCAGCAACTCGCCGTACGCTATCCCAGGCCGATGACATCCGGCATCCCAGGAATGGCCCGGCCATCTGCCCACCACCGACGCCCCGAGGCCCATCGTGACCGACCTGAAGGCCGCCGCCTCGCACCACTCGAACGGCGTCCAGGACCAGTTGGATCCGCTGTCCCCCAATCCTTTCGGTCACGAGCAGGTCGTCTTCTGCAGTGACCAACGAACCGGCCTGCGGGCCATCATCGCGATCTACAGCACGGCGCTCGGCCCGGCCCTGGGCGGCACGCGGTTCTATCCGTACCCGAACGACCGGGCCGCCCTGGACGACGCGCTGGACCTGTCCCGGGCGATGGCCTACAAGAACGCGCTCGCCGGTCTGGACCATGGCGGAGGCAAGGCGGTCATCGTGGGGGACCCCGCCGCGCTGAAGACGCCCGACCTGCTGAGGGCTTATGGCCGGTTCGTCCAGAGTCTGCACGGTCGCTACGTCACGGCCTGTGATGTCGGCACCTATGTCGCGGACATGGACATCGTCGCCACCGAGTGTGAGTTCGTCACCGGCCGGAGCGAGTCAGCCGGCGGAGCCGGCGACTCCTCGGTGCTGACGGCGTTCGGCGTCTTCGAGGGCATGCGGGCCGGCGCTCAACACCGCTGGGGCGCTCCGACGGTCGAGGGCCGCACGGTCGGGATCGCCGGCGTCGGCAAGGTCGGGCACCTGCTCGCCGAGCGCGCCGTCCAGGACGGCGCCCGAGTCGTGGTGACCGACGTCAACCCCGACGCCGTACGCCGCCTGCAGGCCTCCTACCCCCAGATCGAGGCCGTCGCGAGCACGGACGAGCTGGTCCGGAGCGACCTGGACATCTATGCGCCGTGTGCCCTCGGCCACGCGCTCACCGACGAGGTCGTCGACGAGCTGTCGGCCGCGCTGATCTGCGGCGGCGCCAACAACCAGCTGGCCCATCCGGGGATCGCCGCCCGGCTGGCCGAGCGCGACGTGCTCTACCTGCCCGACTTCATGGTCAACGCGGGCGGCGTGATCCAGGTGGCCGACGAGCGACACGGCTTCGACTTCGAGCGGGCCCGCGAGCGCACCGCCCGGATCTTCCAGACCACGCTTGGCCGTGCTGGCCGAGGCGGAGGCCGAGCAGGTGCCGCCGTCGGTGGCGGCGGACGCCCTGGCCGAGCGCCGGATGGCCACCGAGGGCACGCCCGGGCGGATCTGGCTCGGCTGACCCGGCCCCCGGCGCCCGCGGGCCGAGGGCCAACAGACGGGCGGGGCGACGAACGCCGCGGCGAGCATGTACCGTGGGGCCTACGAAAAAACACCACTCCCGGGACCGCTGAGACAGTCGTCCCGGATGACGCATGAGGGGGTCGACGCCATGGGGCGCGGCCGTGCCAAGGCCAAGCAGACCAAGGTCGCCCGGGAGTTGAAGTACTACACCCCCGAGACGAACCTTGACGCACTGCAGCGGGAGCTCCACGGAGCTCCGCCCGCCGATGCTCGGACCTCCGGCGAGCGTGCGCCGGACGGCGAAGACGACGAGGACGAGTACGCCCGCTGGGCCTCGGGGTCCCAAGGCTGACCTGACGCGATCGAGCTAGCGGTGTTCACCTTCGAGGACCGCGGCTCCACCGTCGACACCCTTGGCGCCCCGCGAGCCCGCAGCCACTGCTGACCCATCGTCCGGCGTGACCGCTCCGGCGACCCACGCGGGCAGATCCCGCGCTCGCAACCGGTCGACCACGTCGTCGGCCGACTCCGCCGGCACGACGGCGAGCATCCCGACGCCCATGTTGAGGGTGCGCTCGAGGTCCTCGCGCGGCACCCGACCCAGCTCGGCGACCAGCCCGAAGATCGGCGCCGGGGTCCAGGTGCCCCGGTCGACCCGGGCGACCAGTCCCGGCGGCAGCACCCGGGCCAGGTTGGCCGCGAGCCCGCCGCCGGTCACGTGGCTGAGCGCGTGCAGGTCCAGGTCGGCGCCGATCAGGTCGAGCACGTCGGCGGCATAGACCCGGGTCGGTTCGAGCAGCTCGGCCCCGAGGGTGCGACCCAGCTCGGGCACCTCGCGGTCCAGCTCCCAGCCGGCCGAGGCGATCACCCGCCGCACGAGGGAGTAGCCGTTGGAGTGCAGGCCGCTCGAGGCCATCGCGACGACCACGTCGCCGGCGCGGACCCGGTGCGGGCCGAGGATCCGGTCGCGCTCCACGACGCCGGTCGCCGCGCCGGCCACGTCGTACTCGTCCGGCTCGAGCAGGCCCGGATGCTCGGCCGTCTCGCCGCCGACCAGGGCGCACCCGGCGACCACGCAGGCCTCGGCGATGCCCTTGACGATGGCCGCGATCCGCTCGGGGACGACGTGCCCGCACGCGATGTAGTCGGTCATGAAGAGCGGCTCGGCGCCGCAGACCACGATGTCGTCGACGACCATGCCGACCAGGTCGAAGCCGATCGTGTCGTGAATGTCCATCTGTTGCGCTATAGCAACTTTTGTCCCGACCCCGTCGGTGCTCGTGGCCAGGACCGGATGCGTGTACGCCGTGAGCCGGTGCGCGTCGTAGAGGCCGGCGAACCCGCCCAGCCCGCCCAGGACCTCTGGGCCCTGGGTCTTGGCGACCCACCCCTTCATCAGGGCGACGGCGCGATCACCCGCCTCGACGTCGACGCCGGCAGCGGCGTAGGTCAGGCCGGCAGATGGTTCGGCGGAGCTGGCCCCGCTCACGGGCGGCTCAGCGCGTCGGCCGCGCCGGCCGAGGCGCCGGTCGTGACGCCCTCGACGTCGGCCAGCGGCAGCTCCTCGGCGGCCCGGCTGGCCGGTCGGTCGATGCGGCTCGGTGATCGGCGAGCCCAGGCCCGGCAACGTCTCCAGGACGTGCTTGCCCAACCGGTCGACGTCGCCGAGCGGCACCGGGTAGATGCCGGTGAAGCAGGCGGTGCACAGCTTGTCGGCCGGCCGCTCGGTCGCGGCGACCATGCCCGCCTCGCTGAGGTAGCCGAGGCTGTCGGCGCCGATGCTCGCCCGGACCTCCTCGACCGACAGGCCGGTCGCGATCAGCTCGGCCCGGCTGGCGAAGTCGATGCCGTAGAAGCAGGGCCAGGTCACCGGCGGCGAGGAGATCCGCACGTGCACCTCGGCCGCGCCGGCCTCGCGCAGCATCCGGACCAGGGCCCGCTGGGTGTTGCCGCGCACGATCGAGTCGTCGACGACGATCAGCCGCTTGCCCTTGATCACGTCGCGCAACGGGTTCAGCTTGAGCCGGATGCCGAGCTGGCGGATGGTCTGGCTGGGCTGGATGAAGGTCCGCCCGACGTAGGAGTTCTTGACCAGGCCCTGGCCGTAGGGGATGCCGGACTCCTGCGCGAAGCCGATGGCGGCCGGGGTGCCGGACTCGGGCGTCGGGATGACCAGGTCGGCGTCGACCGAGTGCTCGCGGGCCAGCTGGCGGCCCATCTCGACCCGGGCCTCGTGCACGACCCGGCCGGCGATCGTGGTGTCCGGGCGGGCCAGGTAGACGTACTCGAAGACGCAGCCCTTGGGCTCGGCCGCCGCGAACCGCGTGCTGCGCAGGCCGTCGGCGTCGATCGCGATCAGCTCGCCCGGCTCGACCTCGCGGATCACGCTCGCGCCGACGATGTCCAGGGCCGCGGTCTCGCTGGCGACCACCCAGCCCCGCTCCAGGCGGCCCAGCACCAGCGGGCGGATGCCGTGCGGGTCGCGCGCGGCGTAGAGCGTGTGCTCGTCCATGAAGACCAGGCAGAAGGCGCCCTGCAGCTCGGCCAGCACCTCGATCGCGGTGGCCTCCAGGCTCCGGTCGGGGTTGCCCGCGAGCAGCGCGGTGACCAGCGCCGTGTCGGTCGTGTTGGTGCCGAGCTCGCGCAGGGCCCGCTCGCCGTACCGCTCCCGGACCAGGTCTCGCAGGCTGACCGCGTTGGTCAGGTTTCCGTTGTGCCCCAAGGCAACCGTGCCGCCGGCGGTGGCGCCGAGGGTCGGCTGGGCGTTCTCCCAGGTCGAGCCACCGGTGGTCGAGTAACGGCAGTGCCCGACCGCCAGGTGCCCGCGCAGGGTGCCCAGCGAGGACTCGTCGAAGACCTGGGAGACCAGGCCCATGTCCTTGTAGACCAGGATGCTGCGACCGTCGCTGGTCGCGATGCCGGCCGACTCCTGACCGCGGTGCTGCAGCGCGTAGAGCCCGAAGTAGGTGAGCTTGGCGACCTCTTCACCAGGGGCCCAGACACCGAAGACGCCACAGGCGTCTTGCGGGCCTTTCTCCCCGGGGAGCAGATCGTGGGACAGTCGGCCGTCGCCGCGAGTCGTCACGCCTTGAGGGTACCTGGCCGCGGGCTAGGGCTGGGGCTTGCGGCGGTCGAAGAAGACCGCGGCGGCGGCGCCGATGAGGGCGCCGGTCAGGCCGAAGATCGCCGCGACGTAGCCGATCACGCTGCTCTGGGAGAACTGCCCGGTCGCGGGACGGCTCAACGAGACGATGAGGGCCAGGACGACGCCGACGATGACGCCGGTGACGACGAAGCTGCCGTAGCGGGGGGCGCGGCGCCTCCGGCCGTAGCGGAGGCCGCCCGGCTGGTCGTCCGGCTCGGTCCCGGTCTCGGTCCCGGTCTGCGGCTGGGGCTCGTGGTCCGGGCTGCGGCTCGGCCTCGATCTCGGCTGGGTCCGGTGCAGTCACGGCTCGACGGTACCCGCGAGCGGCAGCAGCTCGGACAGGTCGGCCCGGTTGCCGCTGGCGTGCACCCGGCCGGCGGCGACGGCCTCGGCCCAGGTCAGGTCGCCGACCGCGAGCGCCAGCCAGGTCGCGGCATCGGTCTCGACGACGTTCGGCGGCGTGCCCCGCGTGTGCCGGGGCCCGGCGATGCACTGCACCACGCCGTACGGCGGGACCCGGACCTCCACGGTGCCGCCCGGCGCGGTCGCGGCGAGCTGCTCGAGGGTGAACCGCACCGCGAGGCCGAGGGCGGTCCGGTCGAGGGCGTCGGGCTCGGCCCGCCAGGCGGCGAGCGCGGCCCGGCCCTGCTCGGGATCGGTCGCGCGGCGGGCGCTCATCGGGCCTTCATCGCGCCTTCACCGGGCCGTTCCGCGGGCCTTCATCGGGCCTTCATCCGGCTCAGAGGATGTCGAGGAGCTCGGGGATCTTGCGCATGTCGTCGATCACGATCGTGGCCCCGGCCTCGTGCAGGGCATCGGCCGGGATGACCGAGCCGGAGTAGCCGGCGACCCGCATCCCGGCGGCGACGGCCGCTTGCACGCCGTACCGGCTGTCCTCGATCACCAGGCAGTCGGCCGGTGGCACGCCCATCTGCTCGCGCGGCGTACAGGAAGAGCAGCGGTGACGGCTTGCCCTCGGCGACCTCGGTGGCGCTGAAGATCCGGCCGGCGAACCGCTCGTAGAGGCCGGTGTGGCCGAGGGTGAACTGCATCCGCTCGTGGGTGCCGCTGGAGGCGACGCAGGTGGCTACGCCGCGGCGGTCCAGGGCGTCGATCGCCTCCGCGATGCCGTCGATGGCGGTGAGCTCGGCCTCGAAGGCCTCGCGGTACCAGGGGTCGTAGGACTCGTACTCGCCATCGGCCAGCCGGCGGCCCAGGAGGCGCTCGATCTCCTCGCGCCAGAAGACCTCGGTGCGACCGACGAACCGGTCGATGACCTCCTGCTCGGTCATCGGCAGGCCCAGGTCGGCGAGGACCCGGCCGTCGATGCGCACCGAGAGCCGCTCGGTGTCCACCAGCACGCCGTCGCAGTCGAAGATGACGAGCTCGATCGGTGCGTGTCGGCGCTGCGTGAGGCTGCGGGGTCGGATGCTGCGGGGTCGGCCACCGGCCCAACCTATCCGGGCGGCGCCGGGGGTCGCGGCCCCAGCCGCAGCATCCCGATCACCACCGGGCTCATCCCGCGCCGCTCGTAGAAGCGTTGGGCGCTCTCGTTGCCGGTCAGCACGATCAGCCGGATGTCGTGGACGCCCACCTCGGCCAGGCGGGCCTCGGCGACGTCCAGCAGCAGCGTGCCGAGACCGGCGCCCCGCTCGGCCGGCAGGACCGCGAGCGACTCGATCTCGCCGATCCGCTCGCCCGTCGGCCAGGTGTCGTCGGGGCCGTCGTCGTGGACGTGCGCGACGACGTAGCCGACCGGCCGGCCGTCGCGGCGGGCGAGCACCACGAACGCGTCGCGACCGTGGAGGAGGCGTTCGTAGAGCGCGCGGCGCCGGGGCCACGACTGCTCGGCCGCGATCATCGGGACGCCGGAGGTGTGCACCTGGGCGTGATGGTCGAAGAGCGCCAGCCAGAGCGGCTCGAGCTCGTCGACCAGCTCCAGTCCGCCGAAGGTCAGCTCCACATCGAGCGCGTCCGCACTCGCCGTCCCCTGTCCCCTGGCGTCACGGCGTCACCCTAGGCTCCGGGCGTGGGCCCGATCGGGCGAGTGACAGCGAGTTCGACACAGCGACGGGCGACCGGTGCGGGCGACCGGCCCGGGTCGGTACGCCGCGGAGATCGACCCCGCGTGGTCGATCGGGGGCCGGCCCAATGGCGGCTACCTGCTGGCGATCCTGGCCCGGGCCGGTCTGGCTCGTGGCGGGGGCCGAGCACCCGGACCCGCTGGCGATCAGCGCGTCGTTCCCCAGCTCGCCGGCTCCGGGACCGGTCGAGATCGACGTCGAGGTGGTCCGGCGCGGGCGGGCGTTCACCGTCGTCCGGGCGCGGATGACCCAGGACGGCGTCCCGCAGCTGGACGCCGTCGCGACCTGCGGCCGGCTCCCCGAGGCCGCCGAGACGCTGTACGACGGGACCACTCGGCCCTCGCTGCCGCCGATCGACGACTGCTTCCAGCTGCCGACCGAGGGACCGGGTTTCGAGGTGCTGCTGATGGGCGTCGTCCGCGAGCAGCTCGACCCGGCCGTGCTGGGTTGGGCCCGGGGCGAGCCCAGCGGGGATCCGGAGATCCGGGGTTACCTGTCGCTGATGGACGGCCGCGAGCCGGACCCGCTCTCGCTGGTGCTGGCCGTCGATGCCGCGCCGCCGCCGACCTTCAGCCTCGGCATCCGCGGCTGGGTGCCGACACTGCAGCTCAGCGCGTGGGTCCGCCAGCGCCCGGCGCCCGGGCCGCTGGTCGTGCGCAGCCGCCCCAGCCTCGTGACCACGACGGCGGCGGGCACCGGCTTCACCGACGAGACCTGCGAGGTCTGGGACAGCACGGGCGCGCTGGTCGCCACCGGCAACCAGCTCGCCGGCCTCCGCACCACGCCCTGACCGCCAACCGCCCGTCCGACGCCGCCCCCCGAACTGCCCAACTGGCGGCAGAAGCGCGACCGCCTGGCCCGGCGAGCACGGTGGCCCGGCCCGACGTCGGCCCGCGAGTTGGCCGGCCTCAGACGAAGGTCGCGATGCTCTCCTGCCAGGGCGTCGTCGGGTGGCCGATCAGCCGGGTCAGGTCGCCGGAGTCGACGAAGAGCTCGCCCTGGGCGATCGCCCGGTCGACGTCGGCGAAGACCGCGGCGGCCGGCGCGGGCAGCCCGGCGCCGACCAGGATCTGCTCCAGCTCGGCCACGCTGACGTTGTGGTTGACGACCTCGCGCCCGCTGAGTCGGCTCAGCTCCGCGGCCAGCTCGGCGAAGGTGAAGGCGGGCTCGCCGCCCAGCTCGTAGGTCGAGCCCAGGTGGCCCTGGCCGTCCAGGTCGCCCACGACGACCGCGGCGGCCTCGGCGTAGTCCGCGCGGGCGGCCACGCTGACCCGGCCGCCGTCCGTGGCGCCGACGAGCTCGCCCTGCTGGATGGCCGCCGCCGCCGGCGCGGCGTAGTTCTCGGCGTACCAGCCGTTGCGGAGCAGCGCGTAGGGGACGCCGGCGTCGAGCAGGACCCGCTCGGTGGCCAGGTGCTCGGCGGCCAGCTGCATCGACGTCGTGTCGGCGTAGGGCGCGCTCGTGTAGGCCAGGAGCGCGACGCCGGCTGCCGCCGCGGCGTGAATCACGTTGCTGTGCTGGGCAACTCGCGCGCCGAAGTCGGTGCCGGAGACCAGCAGCACGCGGTCGCCGGCGTGGAAGGTGCCCTCGATGCTGGCCGGGTCGGCGTAGTCGAGCCGACGGATCCGGACTCCCGCCTCGGCGAGATCGGCCAGCGCGGTCACGTCGCGGCAGGTGGCCAGGACGTCGCCGGCCGGGACGCCGCGAGCCAGGAGCGAGGAGACGACGAGCCGGCCGAGGTGGCCGGTTGCGGCCGTGACGACGATGGACATGGGAGGCCTTTCGAGACGCGGGAGGAGATGGTCCTCCGCGCCAACCGGTCGGGCTCGACGGCACTTCCCGATCGACGGTACCCACTTGTAGGTAAGGTACCCACATGAAGGTTAGTTCGCAGGCCACAGCCCTGTCCGACCTCTTCCCGGGCGGGGTTTTCCCCTCCGCCTGCCCGAGCCGGACCGTCCTGAACCACGTCACCAGCACCTGGGGCGTCCTGGTCCTGGCCGCGCTGACCGACGGATCGCTGCGCTGGAGCGAGCTCCGGCGGGCGGTCGAGGGCGTCAGCGAGAAGATGCTGGCCCAGACCCTGCGCACCCTGGAGCAGGACGGCTTCGTGCATCGCGAGGCGCAGCCGGTGATCCCACCGCGGGTCGACTACAGCCTGACCCCGCGCGGCCACGAGCTGGCCGCCCACCTGATCCCGCTGCTGCAGTGGATCGGCCAGCACGCCGAAGAGATCACCGCCCCGGCCACCGTGGCGGCCGTCAACGGGAGCGCGCATGGCCACCGCTGACCCCGGTCACACCGACCGCCTCGACCTGGCCGACGCGACGACGCGCGAGTGGGAAGCAACGGTGGTTTCGGCCGATGCCGAGTCCGGGATCGTCCTGGACCGCTCGGCGTTCTACCCGGGCGGCGGCGGTCAGCCCCCCGACCACGGCGTGCTGCTCTGGGGCGGCGTCCAGACTCGGATCGTCGGCACGCGAGCCGGCGACGAGCTGTATTTGCTTGCAGCAGAGGGCGATCCGCTGCCGCCGGTGGGGACCGCGGTGCGCGGAGCCTTGGACGACGAGCGCCGCACCCAGCTGATGCGGACGCACTCCGGGCTGCACGTGCTGACGGCCGTGGTCTTCCGCGACTTCGGGGCGCTGGTCACGGGCGGCAACATGGAACCGCTGACCGCGCGGATGGACTTCGACCTGGCCGAGGTGCCGCCGGACTTCAAGGACCGGGTGGCCGAGGCGTGCAACGAGGAGATCGTGCGCGACCGGGCCATCGCCGTACGGTTGCTGCCCCGCGCGGAGGCGTTCGCCATCCCGGACATCATCCGCACCGCCACCAACCTGCTGCCGCCCGAGCTCGAGATCGTGCGGCTGATCGACATCGACGGCCTCGACGTCCAGGCCGACGGTGGCACCCACGTCGCCTCCACGGCGGCGATCGGCCGGCTCGAGGTCACCAAGATGGAGAACAAGGGCCGGGGGTTTCGCCGCCTCCGGATCCAGCTCCACTAACCCCGCTTGTCACGCGGGCTGAGCGGCGGGGTCAGGCGTGGAAGGCGGCGGGCAGCGTGGCCGTGTGGACGGCGCGGAGCTCCTCGACGGGTACGGCGAACTCGTGCTCGATCACTAGCTCGGAGCCGCCGGTCAGGCCGAGGCGAGCCAGTGGGACGCCAGCTGTGTCGGCGAGCTGGCGCACCTCGGCCAGATGCTCAGCGGGTACGGCGAGCAGCACCCGGGCGGTGGACTCGCTGAACAGCAGGGTGAAGGCGTCGACCTGGTCGCGACCGGTCGCGGCGCCCAGCTCGACCTGCGCCCCGACGCCGTGTCGCAGGCAGCCCTCGGCCAGCGCCTGGGCCAACCCGCCCTCGGACAGGTCGTGGGCGGCGGCGATGAGCCCGTGGTCGGACGCGGTCGCGAGCAGCCCGGCGAGGGCACGCTCGGCGGGCAGGTCCACGGCCGGTGGCTGGCCGCCGAGGTGACCGTGGACGACGTGGGCCCACTCCGAGCCGCCGAGCTCGTCCCGCGTCGCGCCGGCCAGCAGCAAGATCAGGCCATCGGTGGCCCAGCTCGAACCGATCCGCCGGGCCACGTCGTCCAGGACGCCGAGCACGCCGACGACCGGCGTTGGATGGATGGCGACGTCCGCCGTCTGGTTGTAGAAGCTGACGTTGCCACCGGTCACCGGCAGCCCCAGCTCGCGGCAGCGCATCGGTCAGCCCGCGGACCGCCTCGGCGAACTGCCACATCACCTCGGGGTCCTCCGGCGAACCGAAGTTGAGGCAGTCGGTGACCGCCATCGGCACGGCCCCGGTCGCGGCGACGTTGCGGTAGGCCTCGGCCAGCGCGAGCTGCGCACCGGCGTAGGGATCGAGCGCGCCGTACCGGCCCTGCGCGTCGAGGGAGAGCGCGACGCCGAGACCAGTCTCCTCGTCGATCCGGATGACGCCGGCGTCGTCGGGCATGGCCAGTGCCGTGTTGCCCATGACGTAACGGTCGTACTGGTCGGTGACCCAGGCCCGGCTGGACAGGTTCGGCGAGCCGAGCAGGGTCAACAGGGCCTGTCGGAGCTCGTCGCCCGACGTGGGTCGCGAAAGGCGTTGCGGCGTGGGCGAATCGGCCTGCCGGGCGTCGAGCCAGGTCGGCCGGTGGTAGGGCCGGTCGTAGACCGGCCCCTCGTGCGCGACTGTGCGGGGCGGCACGTCGACGACGACCTCGCCGTGCCACTCGACGACCAGGCGGCCGGTCTCGGTCACGACCCCGACCGTGGTGGCGAGGACGTCCCACCGCCGGCAGACGGCCATGAAGTCGTCGAGGTGCTCGGGAGCGACGACGGCCATCATCCGCTCCTGCGACTCGCTCATCAGGATCTCCTCCGGGCGCAGGGAGGAGTCACGCAACGGCACCCGATCGAGCCAGACGTGCATTCCCCCATCGCCGGCCGAGGCGAGTTCGCTTGTCGCACAGGACAATCCGGCGCCACCGAGGTCCTGGATGCCCTCGACCAGATGGGCGCCGAAGAGCTCGAGGCAGCACTCGATGAGCACCTTCTCGGCGAAGGGATCGCCCACCTGCACCGATGGCCGCTTGGCCGGCCCGTCGGCGTCGAACGTCTCCGAGGCCAGCACGCTGACGCCGCCGATGCCGTCGCCGCCGGTGCGCGCGCCGAAGAGCACGACGTGGTTGCCCTCGCCGGTCGCGTTGGCCAGGTGCAGATCCTCGTGCCGCAACGCGCCGACGCACAAGGCGTTGACGAGTGGATTGCCTTGGTAGCAGGGGTCGAAGACGACCTCGCCGCCGATGTTGGGCAGGCCAAGGCAGTTGCCGTAACCCCCGACGCCGGCCACGATCCCGGGCACGACCCGATGGGTGTCCGGGTGGTCGATCGCGCCGAACCGCAACGAATCCATGACCGCGACCGGGCGCGCGCCCATGGCCATGATGTCGCGCACGATGCCGCCGACGCCGGTGGCCGCGCCCTGGTAGGGCTCGACGTAGCTCGGGTGGTTGTGGCTCTCGGCCTTGAAGGTCACGGCCCAGCCCTGGCCGATGTCGACGACGCCGGCGTTCTCGCCGATGCCCGCGAGCAGCTTGCCGGTTGCGGTCTCGGCGGGCAGCTCGCCGAACTCGGCGCAGGTGCACCTTGCTCGACTTGTAGGAGCAGTGCTCGCTCCACATCACGGAGTACATCGCGAGCTCGCTGCTCGTCGGGCGACGGCCCAGGATGTCGCGGATCCGTTGGTACTCATCGGGTTTGAGACCCAAGGCGGCCCACGGCTGCTCGGTGTCCGGCGACTGAGCGGCCACCGTCACGGTGTCCAAGGCTCCGGTCACCGACAGTCCCGGTGCGGTGGTGAGCTCAGTCATGCCGACACCGCCGCGGCGAGCAGCGAGGTGAAGAAGGTCAGCCCGTCGGTGCTCGGCCCGAACCCGGGCTCGACGGCGTGCTCGGGGTGCGGCATCAGGCCCACCACGTTGCCGCGCTCGTTGCGGATGCCGGCGATGTCGCGATAGGAGCCGTTGGGGTTGTCCAGCCCGCGGGCCGCGTCGACGACGTACCGCGCGACCACCTGACCCTCACCCTCGAGCCGGTCGAGGGTGGCCTGATCGGCGACGAAGCTCCCCTCGCCGTTCTTGAGCGGTACGACGATCTCCTGGCCCGCGTCGTACCCGCTCGTCCAGGCGCTGGCGGTGCTCTCGATCCGCAGCGTCTGGTCCCGGCACACGAAGGTCCGGTGGTCGTTGCGGACCAGCGCGCCCGGCAACAGGTGCGACTCGCACAGCACCTGGAAGCCGTTGCAGATGCCGAGCACCGGCAGCCCGCCCCGAGCCGCGTCGACCAGCGGGCCCATGACCGGGGCGAACCGCGCGATGGCGCCGCAGCGCAGGTAGTCGCCGTAGGAGAACCCACCCGGCAACACGACCGCGTCGACCCCGTGCAGGTCGGCATCCCCGTGCCACAGGGAGACGGCCTCGGCGCCGGCGCGGCGTACGGCTCGGGCGGCGTCCCGGTCGTCGAGCGATCCGGGGAAGGTGACGACCCCGACCCGCATCAGGCGCTCGCCTCGCGGACGCTCACGACGTCCTCGATGACCGGGTTGGAGAGCAGCGTCGCCGCCGCCTCCCGGACCTGGGCCAGGACCTCGTCGGTCACCTCGCCCGGCACCTCGAGCTCGAACCGTTTGCCCTGGCGGACGTCGGTGAACCCCTCGAAGCCCAGCCGGGGCAGCGCGCCGGCGACGGCCTGGCCCTGGGGGTCGAGGATCTCTGGTTTCAGCATGACGTCGACGACGACACGTCCCACGGACACTCCCGACAGCGATGGGTTGGCGGCACCCCGAGCCTACCGATCCGCGGGAGCCCTCCCGCCCTCGGCGTGCCAGGGTGGTCGCATGCAGATCACCCACCTGGGACATTCCTGCTTGCTGCTGGAGTACGACGGCGCTCGGGTGCTGGTCGATCCCGGGGTCTTCTCGAGCGACTTCGACTTCGTCGAGGGCCTGGACGCCGTCCTGGTCACCCACCAGCACCCCGACCACCTGGACGTGGAGCGGCTGCCCGGATTGTTGGCCGCCAGTCCCGGCGTCCGCCTCCTCGTCGAACCGGGCGCCGTCGAGGTCCTGGCCGGCGCGGGTGTCACGGCCGAGCCGTTCGCCGCCGGCGAGCAGGTGACGATCGGCGGTGCCGGCGGTGTCGTCGTCGAAGGCGTGGGTGGTCAGCACGCCGAGATCTACCGCGAGATCCCGCGGATCGGCAACACCGGCCTGGTGCTGCGGGCCGAGGGCGCGCCCACGGTGTTCCATCCCGGCGACATGATCGACACGACACCCGAGGGGATCGACCTGCTGGCCGTGCCGATCACCGCGCCCTGGTCGGCCCTGAAGGAGACGATCGACTTCGTCCGGGCCGTCCGGCCGGCGATCGCCGTACCGATCCACGACGCGATCGTCTCCCCGCCCGGCCGCGGTCTCTACCTGAGCCAGACGACCAACTTCGCGCCCGACGGGATGGCCATGCGCGACCTCGCCGGCGCCGGCCCCACCACCTTCTGACCCCCGCTTGTAGTGGCTCGTCGAAAGCTGCTTTGGCTCGCCGAAAGCCGGGTTTCGACCCGCGGGTTCTCCAGACCCGGCCTCGACGGCCAAACCCGGTATTGGGCGGCCAGGCAATGCAGCGCTCGCGCGAGCAGCGGGGCTAGGTGAAGGTGCGGCCGGTCAGGCGCTCGTAGGCCTCGACGTAGCGGTCGCGGGTGCGCTCGACGACCTCGGCCGGCAGAGGGGGCGGGGGCTCGCCGCTCGCGCGGTCCCAGCCGGAGGCGGGCGAGGTCAGCCAGTCCCGGACGTACTGCTTGTCGTACGACGGCTGCGGGCCACCCAACCGGACGCCATCGGCCGGCCAGAACCGCGAGGAGTCCGGCGTCAGCACCTCATCGGCCAGCACGAGCGAGTCGGGGTCGGCGTCCTCCCACGAGGCGTCCTCGGGCAGCGCGAGCCCGAACTCGACCTTGGTGTCGGCGATCATGATCCCCCGCAGGCCGGCGAGCTCGTTGCCCCGGTCGAGCACGGCGACGGTCAGGCCGGCCAGCCGAGCCGCGAGCGCCGGGCCGACCACCCCCGAGACCTCGGCGTAGGACATCGGCTGGTCGTGCTGGCCCATCGGCGCCTTGGTCGAAGGAGTGAACGTCGTTGCTGGCAAAGGAGATCCGTCGGTGAGTCCCTCGGGCAACGAGACCCCGCTGACCGCACCGTCGGCGCGGTACTCCGAGAGCCCGCCCCCAGTGAGGAAGGCCCGAGCGACGCACTCGACCGGGATCATCCGCAGCCGCCGGACCAGCACCGCACGCCCGGCCACCGCCGCCGGCACGTCAGTGGACAGGACGTGATGCGGCACCAGGTCGGCCAGCTGCTCGAACCACCACAGCGACAGCTGGGTCAGCACCCGGCCCTTGTCCGGCACGGGCGAGTCCAAGACGAAGTCGTACGCCGAGAGCCGGTCGCTCGCGACCAACAGCAGCTCGTCCGGCCGCACCCCACCCGTCGCGACGTCCAACGGCGCGTAGAGGTCGCGGACCTTGCCGGAGTAGATGTGCTGATAGCCCGGCAGCTCCACCGGCTGTGTTCCCGTCACGGCGAGCCGCCGCACCAATAGGTTCGTCGCGGCGGCTCGCTGCGACGAAAATCGCCGGTCACTGGGCCGCCGCCAACGCGATGTCGGAGCGGAAATGCCCACCCCGCAACGAAATCTCGGCCAATCCGGCGTAGGCCGCGGCCCGAGCGGCGGCCAGGTCGGTGCCGGTCCCGACCACCGAGAGCACCCGGCCGCCGGACGAGACGACCTGCCCGTCCTCGGCCCGCGTGCCGGCGTGCAGCACCCGGACCCCGGGCACGCGCACCCGCCGCCGCGAGACCCTCGATCGGGTCGCCCGAGCGCGGACTCTCCGGATAACCCTCGGCCGCCAACACCACGGTCACCGCCGCACCCTCGGACCAGGACAGCTGCTCGAACGCCGCCAGCCCGCCGGTCGCGGCCGCCATCAGCAAGCCGCCGAGCGGGGTCCGCAGCCGGGCCAGCACGACCTGGGTCTCGGGGTCGCCGAAGCGCACGTTGAACTCGACGACCCGCGGCCCGGTCGAGGTGAGCGCCAGCCCGACGTACAGCACGCCCGCGAACGGCGTCCCGCGCCGTCGCATCTCCTCGACCGTCGGCCAGGCCACCCGGGCCAGCACGTCCTCGGCCAGGTCGCCGGGCAGCCACGGCAACGGCGAATACGCCCCCATCCCACCGGTGTTCGGGCCCTCGTTGTCGTCGTAGGCCCGCTTGAAGTCCTGGGCCGGCTCCAGCGCCACCACGGTCGAGCCGTCGGAGAGACAGAACAGGGAGACCTCCGGCCCGTCGAGGTACTCCTCGATCACGACCTGCTCGGCCCGGGCCAGGCAGTCGCGCGCGTGGTCCATCGCCTGGTCGCGGTCGAAGGTGACCACGACGCCCTTGCCGCCGGCCAGCCCGTCCTCCTTCACGACGTACGGCGCGCCAAAGAGGTCCAGCGCGCTCGACACATCGGCGGCCGACCGGCAGACCCGGCTGTCGGCGGTGGGGACGCCGGCCGCCGCCATCACCTCGTTGGCGAACGCCTTGGAGCCCTCGAGGGCCGCCGCCGCCGCGCTCGGCCCGAAGCAGGCGATGCCCCGAGCCCGCACCGCGTCGGCGGCACCGGCCACCAGGGGAGCCTCGGGCCCGACGACCACCAGGTCGACGCCGAGCTGCTCGGCCAGGCCGGCGACCGCGTCGGGGTCGGTCGGCACCAGCGCGTGACAGGTGACCTGCTCGGCGATCCCCGCGTTGCCCGGCGCCGCATCGACGGCGGTCACCGCGGGGTCAGCGAGCAGCGAGACGACGAGAGCGTGCTCCCGAGCGCCCGACCCGACCACGAGGACCCTCACGCCGCGCGAGCCTAACGTCTCGCCCGTCCCGAGCCAGTCAGAGGTGCTTGGCCTCGACCTCGCCGATCGCCTCGTCGAGCAGGGAGAGCCCGAGCAGCGTCTCGTCGACCGAGACGTTGCACGGCGGCACGACGTGCAGCCGGCTCATGTTGACGAACGGCAGCAGGCCCCGCTTCTTGCACGCGCCCACGAGATCGGTCATCGGCGCATAGTCGGCGCCGACCGCGTTGTACGGCGTGAGCGACTCGCGGGTGGCCTGGTCCTTGACGAACTCGACGCACCAGAAGACGCCGGCTCCCCGGACCTCGCCGATCATCGGATGGGCCTGCGCCATCTCGGCCAGTCGCGGCCCGATCACTTCCGCGCCAACGGTTTTCGCGTGCTCGACCATGCCCTCCTCGGCCATCGCGCGGATCGTCGCGACGGCAGCCGCCGTGGCCAGCGGGTGGCCGGAGTAGGTCAGTCCGCCGGGGAAGGTCCGATCCCGGAAGGTCTCGTAGATCGGGTCCGAGATGATCACCCCGCCGAGCGGCACGTAGCCGGAGTTGACGCCCTTGGCGAAGCAGATCAGGTCGGGCAGCACGGGCGACCCGTCCGCCTTCTGGTGGGCGTCGATCGCGAACCACTCACCCGCCCGGCCGAAGCCGGCCATCACCTCATCCGAGATCAGCACGATGCCGAACCGGTCGCACAGATCGCGGACGCCGGCCAGGTAGCCCGGCGGCGGGATCATGATGCCCGCCGTGCCGGGAATCGTCTCCAGGACGATGGCCGCGATCGTGCCGGGGCCCTCCATCGAGATGACCCGCTCGAGGTGCTCCAGCGCTCGCTCGCACTCCTCGGCCTCGGTGCTCGCGTGGAACTCCGAGCGGTAGAGGTAGGGGCCGAAGAAGTGCACGATCCCCTCGGCGGCCGAGTCGTTGGCCCACCGCCGCGGGTCACCGGTCAGGTGGATCGCCGTCTGGGTGTTGCCGTGGTAGCTGCGATAGCGGGCCAGCACCTTGCGGCGGCCGGTGTGCAGCCGGGCCATCCGGACGGCGTTCTCGATCGCCTCGGCCCCACCGTTGGTGAAGAACACGTAGTTCAGCTGGTCACCCGGCGCCCGCTCGACGATCAGCCGGGCCGCCTCGCTGCGCGCGTCGTTGGCGTACTGCGGCGCGACCGTGCACAGCTTGGCCGCCTGGTGGCGGATCGCGGCGACGACCTTCGGGTGCTGGTGCCCGATGTTGGTGTTGACCAGCTGCGAGCTGAAGTCGAGATAGCGGTTGCCCTCGCCGTCCCAGACCCAACTGCCCTGGGCGGCCGAGATGACCATCGGCTTCAGGGAGCCCTGGGCCGACCAGGAGTGGAAGACGTGGGCCCGGTCCTCGTCGTACGCCCGCCCAGCGGCGGCGTGGTCGATCTCGGGGGTGGGCGGGGCGAGGTCGTCCGCGGTCTTCGCGGTGGTGAGCGCGGGTCCAGAGGCCGAGGTGGAAGCAGAGGTCAGGGTCACGGATCTCAGCGTACTTTCCATACATGGCATTTCGCCTCCCCCGGTCGGGTGCCGGTCTCTGGCTGATCGCGGCCGCATTGGTGACCGCGCTGGTGATCACCACCGCGGTGGTCCTGGCGACGCGGGGCGACCCCACGCCGGCCCACACCGGGCCCCCAGCGGCCGCGGTCGACCCGGGGACCGCCTCCCCCACCCCAAGCGCGACGCCGGTCACCTTCTCGCCGGGCGCCGCCGGCGTCGGCGACCCCTACTTCCCGCTCGAGGGCAACGGCGGGTACGACGTGGGGCACTACGACCTCGCGCTGAGCTACAGCCCGACCTCGCACCGCCTCGCCGGCACGGTCACGATCACGGCGACGGCTACCCAGAACCTCTCCCGCTTCGACCTCGACCTGTCCGGGCTGCAGGTCTCGTCGGTGAGCGTCGACCGCACGGCCGCGACGTACAGCCGGGTCGGGCAGGAGCTGCGGATCACCCCTTCCCACGGTCTGGTCAAGGGCGTCGCCTTCACGACCGCGGTCAGGTACGCCGGGGTGCCGCGCACGATCACCGGCTCGCCCGTCGTCTTCGGCAGCCCCTACGGCTGGCAGTTCACCGGCGACGGCTCCTTCGTCGGCGACGAGCCCAATGCCGCCAGCACCTGGTTCCCGAGCAACGACCACCCGAGCGACAAGGCGACCTACACCTTCCGGATCCGCGTCCCGGCCAGCCGCTCGGTGGTGGCCAACGGGGACCTGGTCTCCCGCACGCGACACGGCCAGACCGCGACGTACGTCTGGAACGAGACGAGACCGATGGCCACCTACCTGGCGACCATCGACGTCGGCAACTGGACCTTCGTGCACAGCAAGACATCGACCGGCATCCCCAACCTCACGGCCTACGACCCGGCCCTGAAGGCCGCCGTCGCCAAGCAACGCGTCGTTGCCACGACCAATGCCGTAACGGCCTACTGGGCCAAGGAGTTCGGGCCCTATCCCTTCACCTCGACCGGCGCGATCGTCGACAACCTGCCCACTGTCGGCTTCTCGCTGGAGACCCAGACCCGGCCGCTCTACGGCTTCGCGCCCGACCCGGGCACGCTCTCGCACGAGCTGGCTCACCAGTGGTTCGGCGACAGCGTCTCGGTCGCGACCTGGCGGGACATCTGGCTCAACGAGGGCTTCGCGACCTTCGCCGCGGACCTGTGGGCCGAGCACACCGGCGTCGAAGCCGAGCACCTACGCCGTCGGGCGGCGGGAGTGGCAGTCCCTCCCCGCCAGCGCGTCGTTCTGGCGGCAGTCGATCGCCGACCCCGGCCGCAACGCGATGTTCAGCCAGGCGGTCTATTACCGCGGCGGGATGACGCTGGAAGCGTTGCGGCACCGGATCGGCGACGCGGACTTCTTCCGGCTGCTGCAGACCTGGACGTCGAACCATCGCTACGGCAACGCCGACACGGCCCAGTTCGTCGCGCTCGCTCAGCAGGTCTCGGGTCGCAACCTCACGGCGTTCTTCCAGACCTGGCTGTGGGACAAGAGCAAGCCGGCGACCTTCGGCTGAGGCGTCAGCCGACGTACGCCGCGAGACCGGCCGCCAGCGCCACGGCTTCCTTCTGCCGGAACGACGCCGACGTCATCAGCCGGGCGTCCACCGCGGAGCGCATGTTGCCGGTCTCGATCATCACCGCCGGCCGGGTGGACAGGTTGAGCCCACCGATGTCCGAACGATGCGTCTCGGCCGTGCCGCCGCCGTTGTAGTTGGAGTAGGGCATGCCGGTGCCCGAGCGGAAGGCCGAGCGCACGTCGGCCGCCAGGGCCAGGGAGGCCCGCTGGATGGCCGATCCGCCCACCATCCGGTTGGCGATGATGATCTGGAAGCCCCGCGCACCCTTGGCCAGGTTGCCGTCGCCGTGGATCGACAGCACGGCGTTGGCGTGGGCCGCGTTGCCGATAGCGGCGCGCTGGTTGATGCACGGCCCGACACCGGAGTTCGTCGTCCGGGTCATGACCACCTTCGCGCCCCGCGCCCGCAGGACGGCGGCCAGCCGCGTGGCCACGTCGAAGGTGTACGCCGCCTCGCTGTAGCCCGCGTTGGTCGCCGTGCCCGTCGTGTTGCAGGGCTTGCGCAACCCGAAGCCGGCGTCGACCAGCCGGTTGATCTGCGTCGGGTGGGTGAAGTTGCCGCCGTTGTGCCCGGGGTCGATCACGATGACCTTGCCCGCCAGGGATCCCTTGGGCGACAACGCCTTCGGCGCCGCCGAGCTCGTCTTGGCCGAGGTCGGGGTCGGCGCAGGTCTCGGTGTCGTCGGCGTCGGCGTCGCGGTGGTCGCGACGGTCGTGGGCACGGTGGCCGTCGGTGCGGACGCCGCCGAGAGCCCGGCCGCGCTGTCTTGCGGATGCGGCGATGAGCCGCAACCGGCCAGGGCCAGGCCGGCCGACACGGTCAGGACGATCGCCGGACCGAACGCCGCGGACCGCCCCCTGCGACGACGACTCACCGGAACGCGTCGATCCCTGTCAACGCTTGCCCGACGACAAGTGCGTGCACCTCGGACGTGCCTTCGTAGGTCAGGACCGACTCGAGGTTGTTGGCGTGCCGGAGCACGGGGTACTCCAGCGAGATCCCGTTGGCGCCCAGGATGGTCCGGCAGGTCCGGGCGATCTCGAGCGCCTCGCGCACGTTGTTGAGCTTGGCGACGCTGACCATCGTCGAGGTGGCCGTGCCGCTCTCCTTGGCCCGGCCCAGGTGATGCGCCAGCAGGTAGGCCTTGTCGAGCTCCAGCGCCATGTCGGCGAGCTTGGCTCTGGGTGAGCTGGAAGCCGGCGATCGGCCGCCCGAACTGGACCCGCTGCGCGGCGTACTCGATCGCCGTCTCCAGGCAGTCGCGGGCGGCGCCGATGACGCCCCAGACGATCCCGAACCGCGCCTCGGTCAGGCAGGACAGCGGGCCCTTGAGGCCGCGCACCTCGGGCAGGACCGCGTCGTGGGGCAGCCGCACGCCCTCGAGGACCAGCTCGGAGGTCACCGAGGCCCGCATCGAGAGCTTGTGCTTGATCAGCGGCGCCGAGAAGCCGGCCGTGTCGGTCGGCACGACGAAGCCGCGGACGCCGTCGTCGGTCTGGGCCCAGACGATCGCGACGTCGGCGATCGAGCCGTTGGTGATCCACATCTTCGCGCCGTCGAGGACCCAGTCGGCGTGCTCGCCGTCGCCGTCGCGCCGGGCCCGGGTGCGCATGCCGCCCGGGTCGGAGCCGTGGTCCGGCTCGGTCAGGCCGAAGCAGCCGATCGCCTCGCCGGCGGCCATCCGCGGCAGCCACTCCTGCTTCTGGGCCTCGGAGCCGAACCGATGGATCGCGAACATCGCCAGCGACCCCTGCACCGAGACCATCGACCGCACGCCCGAGTCGCCGGCCTCGATCTCCAGGCAGGCCACGCCGTACGACGTGGCGCCCAGGCCCGCGCAGCCGTAGCCCTCGAGGTGCATCCCGAGGACGCCGAGCTTGCCGAACTCCTGGGCCAGCTCCCGCGCCGGCAGCGTGCCGGCCTCGAACCACTCGGCGACGTTGGGCCGCACGTGCTCGTCGACCATGGTGCGCGACGGCGGCCTGGATGTCGCGCTCGTCCTGGGTCAGCAGGCCGGAGAGCTTGAGCAGCTCCAGCGGAGCCGTGCGCGCCGTCGTCACGCCTGCGATGGTCGCCACGTCCGGGCCGCGGTTCTGCGTCCGCCGAGCGGTTCAGCGGCGCGCCGCGGCGGTGGCCGCCTCGACCCGCAGCCGGAGACCGCGGCGTACGCCGGGCCAGTCCTCGGCCGTGATCGAGAAGAGCACCGTGTCGCGGACCGTGCCGTCGGCCCGCCGCTGGTAGCGCCGCAGCGTGCCCTCGTAGGTCGCGCCCAGCCCGGCGATGGCCCGCTGCGAGCGCACGTTGCGGACGTCGGTCTTGAGCTGGACCCGGCCCATCGACAGGCCCTCGAACGCGTAGCCGAGCAGCAGCAGCTTGGCCTCGGCGTTGACCGCCGTGCCCCAGACCGCCGGCGTGTACGCCGTGTTGCCGATCTCCAGCCGCGCGTCGGCCGGCGAGACCTCGAGGTAGGACGACCAGCCGACGACCGCGCCCTCGGGCAGCACGCCGTACGCCGTCTCGAAGGGTGCGCTCAGCCGGAGCACCCACGGCTGAAAACCCCTGCGGCGCAACGACTCCACCAGCTCGCCCATGACCTCGGCGTCCGGCGGGTTCGGGGTCGGCAGGTGGGCCCAGACCTGCGGGAAGTCCAGGGCCCGCCGCAGCTCCTCGTGGTCGGCCGGCTCGATCGGTCGCAGGGTCACGACGTGGCCATGCAGCTCGGCGCCGTCCGGGATCGGCCAGGTCGCGTGCGGCCACGGGGTGTCCTCCGGGCGGGCGTCGTCCTTGGGCCGGAAGCCGAACAGGCTCATGCCGCCCAGTCTCCCAGCCCGCCGCAGCCGGCCGGTCAGGCCAGGAGGTCGTGGCGGGTCGACGATGGCCTCGCGGTCCGGGCCGACGCCGACGGCCGAGATCCGGGAGCCGATCATCTCCTCGCAGGCCAGCACGTAGGCCTGGGCGTTGGCCGGCAGGTCCTCGAACGTGCGGCAGGTCGAGATGTCCTCCGACCAGCCCGGGAACTGCTGGTAGATCGGTACGGCGTGGTGGAAGTCGGTCTGCGACATCGGCATCTCGTCGTGCCGGACCCCGTCGACGTCGTAGGCCACGCAGACCGGCACCGTCTCCAGGCCGGACAGCACGTCCAGCTTGGTCAGCACGAAGTCGGTGACGCCGTTGATCCGCCGGGCGTAGCGGCCGATGACCGCGTCGAACCAGCCGCAGCGTCGTGGGCGGCCGGTGGTCACGCCGTACTCGCCGCCGGTCTTGCGCAGGAACTCGCCCATGTCGTCGGTCAGCTCGGTCGGGAACGGCCCCTCGCCGACCCGGGTCGTGTAGGCCTTGATCACCGCGATCACGCTGTCGATCCGGGTCGGCGGGATGCCCGAGCCCGTGCACGCCCCGCCGGCCGTCGCCGACGACGAGGTCACGAACGGGTAGGTGCCGTGGTCGACGTCCAGCAGGGTGGCCTGGCCGGCCTCCATCAGCACCGTGTCGCCGCGGTCCAGCGCCTGCTCCAGCAGCAACGGGGTGTCGGCGACCATCGGCCGCAGCCGGTCGACGTAACCCAGCAGCTCGTCGACCACCTCGTCGACCGAGACGGCGCGGCGGTTGTAGACCTTGGCCAGCAGCTGGTTCTTGAGCTCCAGCGCGCCCTCGACCTTCTGCCGCAGGATGCCCTCGTCGAACAGGTCCTGGACCCGGATGCCGACCCGGTTCATCTTGTCGGCGTAGGTCGGGCCGATGCCGCGCCCCGTCGTACCGATCCGGCGCGAGCCCAGGAAGCGCTCGGTGACCTTGTCCAGGACCCGGTTGTACTCCGCGATGACGTGGGCGCCGGAGCTGACGACCAGCCGCGAGGTGTCGACGCCGCGGGCCTCGAGCCCTTCGATCTCCTGGAACAGGACGGCCAGGTCGACCACGACGCCGTTGCCGATGACCGGCGTGCAGCCCGGGCGTCAGGATGCCGGAGGGCAGCAGGTGCAGGGCGTACTTCTCGTCGCCGACGACGACCGTGTGCCCGGCGTTGTTGCCGCCGTTGAACTTCACGACGTAGTCGACCCGCGACCCGAGCAGGTCGGTGGCCTTGCCCTTGCCTTCGTCGCCCCACTGGGCACCGACGAGTACGACGGCCGGCATCGCAGTCCTGCCTTCGTCTCGGGGGCCGGCCGCGCGGTCGGCGCCGGTGAGCGTGCGGCAGAGAGGCTACCGGCGGTCAGCGGTCGAGCAGCCCGCGGCGCTCGGCAGCGCTGCCGAGCTGGAACCGGGTGTGCGCGCCCAGGTCCTCCATCAGCATGGCCACCCGGCGCCGCACCGTGCGCAGGCTGACCCCGAGGTAGCGCGCGATCGCCTCGTCCTTCAGGCCGGACGCGAGCATGGTCGAGCAGCCGGTCGTTGCCCTCGTCGTCGAACGTCGTGTGCGGCACCGGCAGCCCCCGCTGCCAGGCGTCGTCGAAGATCGACACTGAAGGACTGGATCAGCATCGGCGAGCGGATCGCGACGACGTCCTCGGTCACGACCCCCCATTCGGAGCAGGAGAGCACCAGCTCGTCGCCGAAGACGGTGAACGCGTGCGGCACTTCCTGCAGCAGCCGCTGATGCTCGCCGACGTCGGCCCAGTGCCGGACCCAGACCAGCTCCTCGACCTGGCCGTCGCGCAGGAACGACGTCGGATAGAGCGTGTGCAGCACGCCGCCCCCTGCGCCACCTGACCCTGCATCCACCGCACCAGGGTCTCGTCCCGGGCCGGCGCCGTCGCGGTGGTCTTGATGACGTGCCGGATCGGGCCGCTCGTCGACCGGATCGCGTGCTCGAACGCCGCGACCACCTGCTCCGCGCGGCACGACGTCCAGGGCCACGACCTCGCCGCTGCGCAGCGGGGACGTCTGGTGCTCGCTCGCCAGGTCGGCGATGACGGCCTGCACGTCGTCCAGCTCGCGTCGCCGGGTGTCCAGCCGGGCCGACTCCTGCTCGATCAGCCGGCCGATGGCGACCGCGCGGCGACTCCGGCACCAGGGCGCCGGTGCGACTTTCGCTGACCAGCCCGGCACCCGACCAGGCTCTCGTACGCCGCGCGGCCGTGGCTGCGCGTCCAGCCGAGCGCCGAGACGTGCGAGCCCAGATCCCCGGGCGCATCGCGCAGGATCCGGCGATAGAGCCGCTCGGCGTCCTCGTCCACCCCGAGGGAGCTCAGCTGCCCGCTCATGCCTGCCCCATGCCGTCCCCGTGCCTTCCCCGTGCCGCACCTCAATCGTTTAGGCCACTGACCAATGGCACGGTTGGCAGGATAGGGCCAATGTCTTTTTCAGGCCACCAGACCCGGTGGAAACCGGGCATGATCCCGGGTAGCCGCTGAGGTCGCCGCAGGGGACGGCCGGAGGCGGGCAGCACGACTTCGCGTCGTGCGCAGGGGTGAGCTGTCGGCCTGGGCGCAATCCAGGCCGGCGCTCACCCCCCTTTTTGTGCCGGCGGGTTTCCATCGACAGGGGACCCGGCACCGATCGAACGACCGCTGATACCTCGCAAACCACGCTCAACGTGATCAATCGTTCAATCAGCGTAGTTCGTTACAGAGCTCCCGCGGGAGCGGTTCGAGCAAGTTCGGCCGGATCGTGGCGGATCTGCTCAGGGCCGCAGGACGGCCACCGCGGTCGGGCTGGAGTCGGCCAGGAACTGCGCGCACCGCTCGGCCTCGTCGTCCTCACCGATCGCGGCGGCAGCCAGACCCAAGGCGTTGAGCGCGCGCAGGAAGCCGCGGTTGGACTCGTGCTCCCAGGGCACCGGGCCATGGCCCTTCCAGCCGCTGCGCCGCAGCGCATCCAGCCCGCGGTGGTAGCCGGTGCGAGCGAACGCGTACGCCGCGACCGGCTCGCCGTCGGCCAGCGCCTGCTCGGCCAGGACGGCCCAGCCCAGCCGGCGCGGAGGGATAGGCGGCGGCGACGTGCGCGGCCGGCGTACCGCCGTCGAGCTCGGCCCGGATCGCGGAGTCGTCGGGCAGCAGGGTCGGGGCCGGGCCGCCCAGCAGGTTGCCGTGGTCGCTCATCGGGTCCGCCGCCCGCTCAGAGCTGGTGGCCGGCGCTGCGCAGGTTCTGGCAGGCCTCGACGACGCGGGCGGCCATGCCGGCCTCGGCCGCCTTGCCCCAGGCGCGCGGGTCGTAGGCCTTCTTGTTGCCGACCTCGCCGTCGATCTTCAGCACGCCGTCGTAGTTCCTGAGCATGTGGCCGGCGACCGGGCGGGTGAAGGCGTACTGCGTGTCCGTGTCGACGTTCATCTTGACCACGCCGTAGTCGACCGCCGCGCTGATCTCCTCGGGCAGCGAGCCCGAACCGCCGTGGAAGACCAGATAGAGCGGCTTGCTGCCCTCGGGCAGTCCGGCCTTGGCGGCCACCGCCGCCTGGGCCTGCTGCAGGATCTCCGGGCGCAGCTTGACGTTGCCCGGCTTGTAGACCCCGTGCACGTTGCCGAAGGTGAGCGCCGCGAGGTAGCGACCGCGCTCGCCGAGTCCGAGGGCGTCCACCATCGCGATCGCGTCTTCCGGTGTCGTGTAAAGCTTTTCGTCGATCTTGCCCTCGACGCCGTCCTCCTCGCCGCCCGACCACTCCGACCTCGATCTCCAGGACGATGTTGGCCGCGTGGGCCAGGTCGAGCAGCTCGGAGGCGATCTGCAGGTTCTCGTCCATCGGCACGGCCGAGCCGTCCCACATGTGGCTCTGGAAGATCGGCAGCCCGCCGGCCTTGACCTGCTCGGTGCTGGCCGCCAGCAGCGGCCGGACGAAGCCGTCGAGCTTGTCCTTGGGGCAGTGGTCGGTGTGCAGCGCGATGTTGACCGAGTACTTCTTGGCCACCTCGTGGGCGAACGCCGCGAGGGCGAGCGAGCCGGTGACCATGTCCTTGACCGTCGAGCCGGAGAGGTACTCCGCGCCGCCGGTGCTGACCTGGACGATGCCGTCGCTCTCGGCCTCGGCGAAGCCCTGGATGGCCGCGGTCAGCGTCTGGCTCGACGAGACGTTGATCGCCGGGAAGGCGTAGGAGCCCGGCGCGGGCCTGGTCGAGCATCTCGGCGTAGACCTCAGGGGTGGCGATCGGCACGGTGTCCTCCAGCGACGTACGGCGGGTTTCCCTGCCGATCCTTCCACGGCCACCTGCAGGCTGGAAGCATGGGCGCATGAGCGACGAGCGGCCGGTGGAGAGCTGGCTGACCGACATGGACGGCGTGCTCGTCCACGAGGAGACCGCCATCCCGGGAGCCGCGGAGTTCCTGGCCCGGCTGCAGGAGCGGGGGATGAAGTTCCTCGTGCTGACCAACAACTCGATCTTCACCCCGCGCGACCTGCGCGCGCGGCTGCTGGCCAGCGGGCTCGACGTCCCCGAGGCGGCGATCTGGACCTCGGCCCTCGCGACGGCCCAGTTCCTCGCCGACCAGCGGGCCCACGGCTCGGCGTACGTCATCGGGGAGGCCGGGATGACGACGGCGCTGCACGAGGTGGGCTACGTGCTGACGCCGCGCAACCCGGACTACGTCGTGCTCGGCGAGACCCGGACCTACTCCTTCGAGGCGATCACGACGGCGATCCGGCTGATCGAGCGGGGCGCCCGGTTCATCGCGACCAACCCGGACGTCACCGGGCCCCTCGCCGGACGGGCCGCTGCCCGCGACCGGGTTCGGTGGCCGCGCTGATCACCAAGGCGACCGGGGTCGCGCCGTACTTCGTGGGCAAGCCCAACCCGCTGATGATGCGCAGCGCCCTGAACCGGATCGAGGCGCACTCCGAGACGGCCGTCATGGTCGGCGACCGGATGGACACCGACATCGTGTCCGGGCTGGAGGCCGGGCTGCGCAGCATCCTCGTGCTGACCGGTTCGACCCGGCCGGAGGAGGTCGAGCGGTTCCCCTACCGCCCGAGCCGGATCGTCCAGTCCGTCGCCGACCTG
This sequence comes from uncultured Actinomycetota bacterium, assembly GCA_963834425.1. Taxonomy (GTDB): domain Bacteria; phylum Actinomycetota; class Actinomycetes; order Actinomycetales; family CAVURS01; genus CAVURS01. The sequence goes on along the minus strand of CAWIBR010000010.1, from coordinate 435,139 downwards.
GTCGACCTGGTCTGACCGCGGCCGGCCGCCGACTGGCGGGCCGAAGCGGGCTGGGCGCGGGAGGCGGTCGGACCGCGTCGGCCCGCTGAGGCGACCGGAAGGGTGCGGGAGCGGGTGGGCGCCGGGAGGTGGTTGGATGCCGTGGGCCCGTGACGAGACGGTTACGGGCCCGGCGAGATGACGGCGAGACAGGCGCGGATCGAGGTACGGCGGGGCTGGAGGACGGGTGCGACTAGCCGAGCGGCTCGACGGCCGCCGGGTGCTCATCACGGGCGTCACCGGCTTCGTCGGCGAGGCCCTGCTCCACCGGCTGCTGCACGACGTGCCGGGGATCACCCCCGTCGTGCTGGTGCGGCCCAAGGCCGGCCAGCCCGGCCGCGACCGGATCTCGGCCCTGCTGGCCAAGCCGATCTTCAGCGAGAGCGCCGAGGCGGCCGGCGGCGTGGACGCGCTGCTGGAGCGGCTGGAGATCCTCGAGGGCGACCTGACCGCGCTGCCCGAGCTGCCGGACGTCGACCTGGTCGTGCACTGCGCCGGCGACGTGTCGTTCGACCCGCCGATCAACGAGGCCTTCGACACCAACGTCCTGGGCGTGCGGGCCCTGCTCGAGCGGATCCAGGCCGTCGACGACCGGCGGGCCGAGCGCGGTGCGGCGCCGATCCACTACGTGCACATCTCCACGGCGTACGTCGGGGGGCGCCGGCGCGGACCGGTGCCCGAGGGCTCGCTCGACCACACCGTCGACTGGCGCACCGAGGCCGGCGCTGGACGCCGAATTGGCCGAGCGGGTCGAGGACGCCTCGCGCTCGCCGAAGGTCCTGGAGAAGTTCAGCCAGCAGGCCGAGCGGGACCACGGCCGGGCCGGGCCGCTGACCGCTGCCAACGAGGCGGAGGCCCGGCGCAAGACCTGGGTCAGTGACCAGCAGAAGCTCGCCGGCCGCGAGCGCGCCCGAACCCTGGGCTGGACCGACGTCTATACCTTCACCAAGTCGATGGGCGAGCGGGTCGTCGAGGAGCACGCCCAGGGCCTGACCAGTGGGTCTCAAGGCGCAGCCAAGCCGGTCAGCATCGTCCGGCCGAGCATCATCGAGTCGGCCCTGCGCACGCCGTACCCGGGGTGGATCGAAGGCTTCAAGATGGCCGAGCCGCTGATCCTGGCCTTCGGCCGCGGTGAGCTGCCGGAGTTCCCGGCCGCGCCGGACTCGGTGGTCGACATCGTGCCGGTCGACCACGTCGTGGGCGCGATCATCGGCGTGATGACGACCGAGCCGGAGCCGGGCGTCGTCGACTACTACCACGTGTCGTCGGGCGCGCGGAACCCGCTGGCCTTCCGGCTGCTCTACGAGCTGATCACCGACTACTTCGACCGGCACCCGTTCGACATGGACGAGCGCGGCGCGGTGCGGCTGCCCAACTGGCGCTTCCCGGGCGCCGACAAGGTGGAACGCCTTCTCGTGCAAGGCGAACGGGCCCATCGGGTCGCCGACCGGGCCCTCGGGCTGGCGCCCCGCAGCGACCGGGTGCGCGACCTGGCTCGCGACCTGGACCGGCAGAAGCGCCGGCTCGACTTCCTGCGTCGCTACCTCGACCTTTACCGCGCGTACGCCGCGGCCGAGCTGCAGTTCATGGACGACAACACCATCGCGCTGTTCCGGACCCTGGAGCCGGAGGACCAGGAGATCTTCCGGTTCGACACGGCCGAGTTCACCTGGACCTACTACCTGCGCGACGTGCACTTCCCGTCGGTGACCGAGCCGATCCGCAAGTACGACGTGATCCGCAAGCGCCGCAACGCATCCGCCGGACCGACCCGCCGCCGGATCGAGGGTTCGCCGGGCTCAGCGGAGTCCGAGGGCGTGCTGGCGGTCTTCGACCTCGACGGCACCCTGATGAGCAGCAACATCGTCGAGACCTACCTGTGGATGCGGCTGCCGGAGCTGGGCTCGACCGAGCGGGCGCGCGAGATCGCCAAGCTGCTGCGCCGGATGCCGTCGTACATCCAGGCCGAGCGCCGCGATCGCGGTGGCCTGTTGCGTGCTGTCTATCGGCGGTACAAGGGGGCCGAGGTCGAGGAGCTCAACCGGCTGGCCGACGAGGTGCTGACGCCGCACGTGCTGGAGCGGGTCAGCGCCGCGGCGTTGCGGCGGGTCCGCGAGCACCGCGAGGCCGGACATCGGACGTTGTTGCTGACCGGCGCGATCCGGCCGATCACCCGGCCGCTGGCGCCGCTCTTCGACGAGATCGTCGCGGCCGACCTGGCGGTCGACGCCCGCGGTCTGGCCTCCGGCTTCCTGGCCGCCCCTCCCCTGGTGGGGGAGTCGCGCTCGGCCTGGCTGCGCCGGTACGCCGCGCTCGGCGGCTACGACCTGGCCCGGTCCTATGCCTACGCCGACAGCTACTCCGACCTGCCGATGCTGCGCGCGGTCGGCCTGCCCACGGCCATCTCGCCGGACGTGCCGCTGTGGCGCGAGGCCCGCAAGATGCGCTGGCCGGTCGAGCTGTGGCGCACGCCGGAGTCGGCCTCGCGGACCGACCTGCCGACCCGTGGCCGGGCGGCGGTGAGCGGGCGATGATGCTGGCTCTGGAGGTGTACCGGTCGGCGGCGCGTTACAGCGCGGCCCGGGCTCTGGGCGGGCACCTGCCCGGACTGCTCGTCGGGCCGATGGCTCCGGTGCGGCTGGTCACGCGGGACGAGCCGCGGATCCGGCACACCGGCTGGGCCCGGGTCCGGCCGTCGCTGGCCGGCATCTGCGGCTCCGACCTCGGCGTGATCACCGGCTCCACGTCGCTCTACTTCGCGGCGCTGGCCTCGATGCCCTACGTGCCGGGGCATGAGATGGTCGGCACCCTGCTCGACGACTGCGTCGACCTGCCCAAGGGGACGCGCGTCGTCCTGGAACCGGTATTGGCCTGTGCCGCAAGGGGATTGACGCCCTGCGACCAGTGCGCGGACGGCCGGACCAACCTGTGCGACCGGATCACCGTCGGCCACGTCGCCCCGGGTCTGCAGACCGGCTTCTGCTCGGACACCGGCGGCGGCTGGGGCGAGGAGATGATGGCCCATCGCTCGCAGCTGCACCCGGTGCCGGACTCCCTGCCCGACGAGCGGGCCGTCCTGGTCGAGCCCCTCGCCTGCGCCGTACAGCTGGCTCGTCGGGCCGAGGTGCCCGCGGGTGGGCACGTGCTCGTCTCGGGCGCCGGAGCGGTCGGACTCTTCGCCACGCTCGCGCTGCGCGAGCTCACCCCGGCCGGACGGATCACGGTGGTGGCCAAGCACTCCCGGCAGCGCGAGCTCGCCCGGCTGTTCGGTGCCACCGACGTCGCGCTGCCGGACGAGGCGTTGCGCTCGGTCCGCCGCTCGACCCGCGCATTGAAGCCGGCCACCGCTGGACTGCCCGGCCCGATCACCCGCTCGGCCGGCGAGCTGCTGCTCGGCGGGGTCGACGTCGCCATCGACGCCGTGGGCTCGGTCGGCTCGCTCGACCTCGCGCTGCGCTCGACCCGGGCCGGCGGCCGGGTGGTCCTGTCCGGCATGCCGGCCGCCGGAGCCGACCTGTCGCCGGCGTGGTTCCGCGAGCTCGAGGTGGCCGGCACCTACGCCGCCCGCGGCGACGACTTCGACACTGCCCTGCGCCTGGCCGGTGAGGCGCCGCTCGACGGCGTCGTCGGCGGCCGCTACCCGCTGCACCGCTGGCGCGAGGCCCTCGATCACGCCCAGTCGGCTGGACGGCTGGGCACCGTCAAGGTGTGTTTCGACGTACGGTCCACATCATGACCCGACGGAAGAGGAGCACGACGTGAGCCGCCCGGGTTTCGTGCTGGAGGTGGACGACCGCACCCCACCGCTGGTCGTCCACGAGGGTGAAGGGTTCCGCCTGGAGACGTTCCCGCGGGGCACGCGGGTGGTCTACCCGTCGGAGGCCCTGCCGGCGATCCGCGACGTCGACGGAGCGATCCGCGACGCCCTGTTGGAGCCGGTCGACAGCGAGCCGCTGCCGGCGCTGCTGCGCTCCGGGATGAAGCTGACCATCGCCTTCGACGACATCTCGATCCCGTTGCCGCAGATGGCTGCCCCCGACATCCGGCAGCGGATCATCGAGGCCGTGCTGGTGATGGCGGCCGAGGCCGGCGTCGACGACGTCGAGCTGATCTCGGCCAACGCGCTGCACCGCCGGCTGACCGCCGACGAGCTCAAGCACATCGTCGGCGAGCGGGTCTTCCGGTCGTTCTTCCCGCAGGGTGCGCTCTACAACTTCGACGCCGAGGACCCCGACAACCTCACCCACATCGGCCTGACCGATCGCGGCGAGGACGTCGAGATCTCCAAGCGGGCGGCCGAGTCCGACCTGCTGGTCTACGTCAACGTCAACCTGGTCGCGATGGACGGCGGCCACAAGTCGGCGGCGATCGGGCTCGCGTCGTACAAGTCGCTGAAGCATCACCACAACACCAAGACCATGGTCGCCTCGCACTCGTTCATGGACCACACCAAGAGCCACCTGCACCACTCGGCCTGGCGGATGGGCCGGCTGCTGGGCGAGCACGTCAAGATCTTCCAGATCGAGACGACGGTCAACAACAACGTCTTCCCCTCGCCGTACCAGTTCCTGATGAAGCGCGAGTGGGAGTGGTCGATCAAGGACCAGGCCTCGATGCTGGCCGCCCGCCGGGCGTTGGCCGCGTCGCCGAAGCGGTTGCGGCACAACGTCTTCCAGAACATCCGCGCGCCGTACGGTCTGACCGGCGTCGTCGCGGGTGAGGTCGAGGCCGTGCACGAGAAGACCATCGCGGCGGTGCACCGGCAGCAGCTGGTCGAGGTGCAGGGCCAGTCCGACGTGCTCGTCCTGGGTGTGCCCTACCTCGGGCCCTACAACGTCAACTCGATCATGAACCCGATCCTGGCCACCTGCACCGGGCTGGGCTACTACTTCAACTCCTACCGCGGGCAGCCCGTCGTACGCCGCGGTGGGGCCGTGATCCTCTATCACCCGGTCCCGCCGGACTTCCACCAGCTGCACCACCCGAGCTACGTCGACTTCTTCGAGGAGGTGCTCGCGGAGTCGACCGACCCGGCGACCATCGAGGCGAAGTTCGAGACGCAGTACGCCACGGATCCGTGGTACGTGCACCTCTACCGGACCTCGCACGCCTACCACGGCGTCCACCCGTTCTACATGTGGTACTGGGCGGCCCACGCCATGGACCACGTCGACGACGTCGTCTGGGTCGGCGCGGACCGAAAGACCGTGGAGCGCCTCGGTTTCCGCGCTGCCTCGTCGCTCAACGACGCGCTCGAGATGGTGTCGCACACGGTCGGCCGGTCGCCGTCGATCACCTATCTGCACAACCCACCGCACATGATCGCGGACGTGCGATGAGCCGATCGGCCAAGTCCTCGTCGCGCAGCGGCACCGTCCTGGCGAGCGCCCGGCATGTGCTCGGCGGCGACCTGATGCGCGGGGCCCGGGCCGATCTCCGGATGGCATCGCGCGGGTTCCGTTGGGGCCGTGGGCAACTCGTGCCGCGGTCGGCCGAGCCGTATGTCATCACCCAGCCCAAGCCGCCGTTCCCGACGGCCTGGGCGCGCACGCCGGCCGTCAACATCGTGCGCGAGGGCGTGCAGCGCCTGGCCCTCGCACCGTTGCTGCGCAGCGAGATCCAGCCGATCGTGCACGGTCAGGACCTGCTCGAGCGGATGGGTCCGCGGTCGGTCGTCTTCGTGGCCAACCACACGTCGCACCTCGACACCCCGCTCATCCTGTGCTCGCTGCCGGACGACTGGCGGCGGCGCACGGCGGTGGCCGCCGCCGCGGACTACTTCTTCGACACCTGGTGGCGCGCGACCGGCTCGGCCCTGGTCTTCAACACCTTCCCGATCGAGCGGCGTGGAGGCACGCTGTCGTCGACGCCGGGTGACCTGCTGAGCAACGGGTGGAACGTCGTCGTCTTCCCCGAGGGCACCCGCTCACCGGACGGCTGGACCCGGCCGTTCCGCCTCGGGGCCGCGTTCCTGGCCGCGCAGCACGGCGTCCCCGTCGTACCGATCGGCATCCGCGGCTCGTTCGCGGCCATGCCCCGAGGGCGCGGCTGGCCGGTGCCCGGGCGACCCGCGGTCACGGTGCGGTTCGGCGAGCCGCTGTTCCAGCAGGAGGGTGAGGGCGTGCGCGAGCTCGGCGCCCGGATCGAAGCCGCCGTGGCCGAGCTGGCTGACGAGGACACGAGCACGTGGTGGGAGTCCAAGCAGCGCTCGGCGGCCGGGCAGACCCCGGCGACCTCCGGCCCGGACGTGGCCCAGTGGCGCCGGGTCTGGGCCTCGACCGAGTCGCCCCGCAGCGAGCGCCCGACCAAGATCTGGCACCGCTAGCCCGCGGCTTGTCAGACTCTCCAGCCGCTCTTTGGTAACCCTCAGTCGGACAAGTCGGCGTGTTGGACGGCCCAGGCGTGCATGGCGATGGCGCCCGCGGCTCCGGCGTTGATCGAGCGCGTGGAGCCGTACTGGGTGATGGCCAGGACCGCACCGCAGGCGTCGACGGCTGCCGGTGACAGGCCGTTGCTCTCCTGGCCGAAGACCAGGCAGCAGGGCGAGGGCAGCGCGAAGGTCTCCAGCGGCACCGCTCCCGGCACGTTGTCGATGCCGATCAAGGGCACCTCGGCCTGCGCCGCCCAGGCCGCCAGCGCCCCGACGTCCTCGTGGTGGCGCACGTGCAGGTAGCGGTCGGTCACCATCGCGCCCCGCCGGTTCCAGCGGCGGCGGCCGACGATGTGCACCTCGGCCACGTTGAACGCGTTGGCCGTCCGGATCACCGAGCCGATGTTGAAGTCATGGCCCCAGTTCTCGATCGCCACATGCAGCGGGTGCCGGCGGGTGTCCAGGTCGGCGACGATCGCCTCGAGCCGCCAGTAGCGATAGCGATCGACGACGTTGCGCCGGTCGCCGTGCTCCAGCAGCTCCGGGTCGTACGCCGCATCCTCCGGCCAGACGCCGACCCAGGGCCCGACGCCGGGAAGATCCCCGGGCTCGTCCGATAAGGCATCGGCGGCGACGGCCTCGGGATCATCTTTGCGGCCGTCGCCGCTCATCGGGGCTTCACGGCGTGAGCCGGGCGGCGAAGAGCGCCTCGACGACGGCCGGGTCGCCATCGACGCTCACGCCGAGCTCGGCGCCGTCGGCCGCCAGCGTCGCCCGCCGCCAGAGCAGCGCAAACAGCCCGGTCGCGGGCCCCGAGAGGCAAGCAGCAGCGTCGGAAACCGTTGCGGCCGGGTCGATCTGGCCATCGGGGGCCAGGACCCAGTCATCGGCGGAGTCCGTCGCCCGGATGGCCAGACGCCCGGGCAGCGATGGCCGCGGCACGAAGCTCGCGACCCGAGGCATCATCACGGTCAGCACCTCATCGACGCCGTCGGCACTCATCACGGGGTCCAGCGACAAGAGCGAATCCACGACCGGCTCGCCACCGGCCAGGACCACGTCCAGGGCGTGGATGGTCACCTCGTGGGCCTGCCGCCGCGGCCAGAACGCCGCGGTCCCGGGCGGCCCGAAAGTCCACACCGCGGCGTCGTCCGGCACCTCGTCACCCATGAGCAGGTCGAGCAACGCGCCCGCGCGAGCGGCGTACCAGAAGAGCAGCTCGTCGAAGGAGCCGCCGATGCCAGCCGGCTCGGCGTCGAAGACCTGCGGCTGCTCCACGCCGGTCCGCAGGACGGCGCCCGCCCAGTCGTGGACGTTGCCGACGTGCACCACCAGGTCGCGCACGGTCCAGCGATGGGCGGTCGGCACGACGACGGGTGGACCAGCCACGCGCGCCGCGGCCAGCAGCCGGTCGCGCCCCTGGACCAGCGCGTGGAGATGCTGTGGACGCCCGAGCACGGCGCCAACCTAGCCAACCGTGGTCCCGTAACCTCGTCGGGTGCTGCACACCCTCGGTCCGTCCTGGCTGGACCCCAACCAGCTGCTCACCGATGTGGGCAGCGCCGCGCTGTGGGTGTGCGCGGCGATCATCTTCGCCGAGTGCGGCTTGCTGATCGGCTTCTTCCTGCCGGGCGACACCCTGCTCTTCAGCGTCGGGCTGTTCGTCAGCCAGGGCTTGGTGCCGCAGTCCCTGGCCGTCGTCTGCATCGTCTTGAGCCTCGCCGCGGTCGCCGGCAACGCAGTCGGCTACGAGATCGGCCGCCGGGCCGGCCCGTCGATCTTCACCAAGCCCGAATCGCGGTTGTTCAGCCAGAAGAACGTGGACCGGGCGCATGCCTTCTTCGAGCGGTACGGCGCGCGCGCGATCATCCTGGCGCGCTTCGTGCCCATCGTGCGGACCTTCATCACCGTGGTCGCCGGGGTGGGCAAGATGGACCGCCGCCTCTATCTGGTCTACAGCGCCATCGGCGGCACGGTCTGGGCCTGCGGCGTGACGATCCTGGGCTACTCGCTGGGGCACATCACGTTTGTCCAGGAACACATCCAGCCCCACCTGGACCTGATCCTGATCGGCGTCGTCCTCGTCTCGATCTTCCCGGCCTTGCTGCACGTGTTCTCCCGGAACCGCGGAGCGGCCAGCGCCGAGTGAGCCGCGGCCCCGACGCAACCATCTGGCCGGGCCAGCGCGTCTGATCGAGTGACCGGGCTCCTCCGGTCGCGAGACCGGCAGGGGGCCGATCGATGGACCGTGAGCAGCGGGATGCGCAGTTCACCGACTTCGTCGCGGCCCGGTCGCGGGCGCTGCTCGGCACGGCCTACCTGCTGACCGGTGACCGGCAACGCGGCGAGGACCTGCTCCAGACCGCGCTGCTGAAGACCTACCTGGCCTGGCCCCGCCTGCGCGACACCCGAGCGGTCGAGGCCTACGTCCGCCGGACCATGGTGACGACGAGCATCTCCTGGTGGCGTCGTCGCTGGCACGGCGAGCTGCCGACCGCCGAGCTCCCGGACCACGCATGCGCCGGACCGGACGGCGCCGTCGAGCAGCGCTCCCTGGTCTGGCCGCATCTCCTCGCCCTGCCGCCCCGCCAGCGCGCCGTCGTGGTGCTGCGCTTCTACGAGGACCTGACCGAAGCCCAGATTGCCGAGCAGATGGGCTGCTCGGTGGGGACGGTCAAGAGCCAGAGCCACCGCGCCCTGGCCTCACTGCGCGCCCGCCTCGGCGAGCCCGAAACCACTCTCAACGGAGGTGTCCGATGACCCACATCAGCGAGGACCTGCTCGCCGAGACGCTCCACCGCGAGCTCGGCGAGCGGGCGAGCGAGGTCACCAGCCGACCTGAACTGGCCGGCGCCGTGATCGCGCGAGCCCGCGCCGTACGCCGGCGTCGCACCCTCAGCGCCTGCGCGAGCGCCGTCGTGGTCACCGCGGCCATCGTCCTCGCTGCGACCGCGCTGGCTCCCCGCGCGGCGACGCCGATCGACGGCTCGAGGCCCGCGCACACGCCCACCGCGACGTTGTCGGCGGTCCCGAGCCTGGCTGCTATCCCCTACGCGTTGAACACGGACGAAATCCACCTCAACGGACGGACGACGCACCTCCCAGCGGGCTGGACCCTCCGCCAGATGGTTCAGGCAGGGTAGCGGGCTGGTGCTGGATGCCCAGGTGTCGGGACACCGGGAGGTCGCCGCCTACCTGAGCCCGGAGGGAATCGTGCGCGCGCTCCCGGACATTGCGCCCCCCGTGGCGGTCAATCCCGCCGGCACGCTCGTCGCCGGTTCCCGGGCCGGTGGTCCCCACCCGTCGTCGGGCTACGACCTGATCGAGGAGAGCCTGCCGACCGGCACGGTTGAGGAAGAGCTGGGCCGCACCGGATCACAGGTCCCCCGCCTGACCGTCCACAACTTCACCGGGGACGGCCGCGTCCTTCTGGACAGCCTCGGATCGAGCGCGGTCTGGCAGTGGGATCCGAACGCTCGCACAGTGAAGCGCTCGATCGTTCTCGCGCCGAACGACGAGCTGCTCGGTGCCGCGCCCGGGGGCGGCTACTTCGCGCTATCGGGCACCGACCTGGTGCGGCTGCGCGCGTCCGGTGTGACCCAGTGGCGCCTGCTCGATCGCAATGGCGGACAGCGCCCGATGCTCTCCCCCGCGGGTCCGAGCTCCTCGCGACGACCCAGCCGCCGTACCGGCTGTCGGTTGTCGATGCGCGCACTGGCAGGCGCGGAGGGACCCTGGCCACCGTGCCGTTGGGCTCGGCGTACGACGGGCTGCGCCCGCCGGTCTGGTTCGACGACTCGACGGTGCTGATCACGGTGGTCTCCACCCAACCGCGCCACGGTGATCAGCTCTTCAGCTGCTCGCTCACAGCCCGCACCTGCACCCACCTGCTGACCGCGCCCGGGCTACTCACGCTGGCCGACCGGCCCTGGCTCAGCCCGCAGGACTGACCCCGGCCAACCCGCGACACTGGGGCGTGCTCTCCGGCCGGGGTCCGCGTCGCTGGACCTGCTGCACCCGGACCTGACCGGGCTGACGGCGGGTGCGGTCTACGCGCTGGTCCTGGGCCTGGTCTTCGTCGAGTCGGGCATCGTCGTCGGCTTCTGGCTGCCCGGCGACACGGTGCTCTTCGCCGCCGGGCTGCTGGCCGCCAGCCCGGACCGGAGCGTCTCCGTCACCGCCCTGGCCATCGGCGCGGCCGCGGCGGCCTTCGCGGGTGACACGCTCGGCTACCTCACCGGCTACCGCCTCGGCCGGCCCTGGCTGACCCGGCGTACGGCGCGGTTCGGCGACTCGCTCGAGCGCGCGGAGGCGTTGTCGGCGCGGTGGGGCTGGTGGGCCCTCGTCGTCGCACGGTTCATCCCCTGGGTGCGCACCTTCACCCCGATCCTGGCCGGCGTGACCCGGATGCGCTTCGCGGCGTTCGCCGGCGCCAACCTGGTCGGCGCGCTGGTGTGGGGCGCCGGCCTGGTCCTGCTCGGCTACTTCGCCCACTCGCTTGCCGCTGCTCAACCGGCTCTGAGGCCGGTCGACCCCGCCGCCGAGCGGAGTGTCAGGAAGGTGTCAAGATCGGCCGATCCACGCGCAAGCCGGACCTAGCGTCGATAGCGTGACCACCACGACAACCACCGTGCCCGGGGCGCTCCCGGTCTCGGTCGACCTGCCCGAAGGCGCGGGCTACCGGCTCAAGCGCAAGCTGCTCGGGCCGCCGCTGACCACCGACCAGCTCAAGCACGAGAAGCTCTCCAAGAAGCTCGCCCTGGGCGTGCTGTCCAGCGACTGCATCTCGTCCTCGGCCTACGGCAGCGAGGAGATCCTCTTCGTCCTGCTGCCGACCTTCGGGCTGGCGGCGTACGGGCTGCTGCTCCCGATGACCGGTGTCGTGCTCGCGGTGCTGGTGCTGGTCACGCTGTCCTACCGCTCGGTCGTGATGGTCTACACCCACGCGGGCGGTTCCTACGTCGTCGCCCGCGAGAACTTCGGGCCGGTCGTGGCCCAGGTCGGCGCGGTCGCGCTGATGATCGACTACATCGTCACCGTGGCCGTGCAAGCAGCAGCCGGTACGGCGGCCGTCACCTCCGCCGTGCCGGCCCTGAACCACCACGACATCCCGCTGGCCATCACGGTCGGCGTCGTGCTTCTGTTGTTCTACGGCAACCTTCGTGGACTGCGGGAGGCCGGCCGGACGTTCGCCTTCCCGACGTACTTCTTCGCGGGGTCGATGCTGCTGGTCATCATCGGCGGCGTGATCCGGGAGATCTTCGGCGACCTGCCGCACTACGCCACCAACGTCGCCGGGCGGCGTGCCGATCGGCACCGGGCACAGCGTCCTCACGGCGCTGGGGATCTTCGTGCTCCTCAAGTCGTTCGCCAACGGCGGCTCGTCGCTGACCGGCCTGGAGGCAATCTCCAACGGGGTCAGCGCATTTCACCGCCCGCAGGGCCTCAACGCCCGGACCACCCTGGTCGTGATGAGCTGCATCCTCGGCACGCTGGTCGCCGGCGTGTCCTGGCTGGCCCACCAGACCCACGCCGTGCCCTACGAGTCCGGCTCGCCGACCGTCATCTCACAGGTGGCGCAGGCGGTTCTGGGTCACAGCTTCCTCGGCCATCTGGCGTTCCTGATGGTCCAGCTGGCGACCATGCTGATCCTCTACACCGGCGCCAACACGCCGTTCAACGGCTTCCCGTTCCTGGCCAACTTCGTTGCCTCTGACGGCTATCTGCCGCGCTGGCTGACCAAGCGCGGCCATCGGCTGGCCTTCTCGAACGGGATCATGGTCTTGGCCGCCACGTCGATCACGCTGATCCTGGCCACCGGCGGTCACGTCAACAACCTGATCGCGTTCTATGCCATCGGCGTCTTCACCGGCTTCACCCTGGCCGGCTTCGGCATGGCGAAGTACTTCCGCACCCATCGCGGCGCCCACTGGCGGTCCAAGGTCGTCATCAACACGACGTCGGGTGCGGTCTCGGCGCTGGTCGTGGTGATCTTCGCGGTCACCAAGTTCACCGAGGGTGCCTGGGTCGTCCTGGTGCTCTTCCCGATCCTGGTCATCGTCCTGCTCCGGCTCCGGTGGACCTACCAGCGGGAGGCCGACGCGCTCGCCACCGTGCCGTCCTCGGCGCTGCGGCCGCCCCGCTCGCACTCCAGCGTGCTGCTGCTCGTCGACACCGTGGATCTCGCTGTGCTGCGGGCGATCCGCTACGCGCGCACGTTGCGGCCGGCCGAGCTGCGGGCCGTGCACTTCGTCATCGACTCGGCCCACGCGGCCAGCCTGCGGGCGGCCTGGGACGCCCAGCCGGGCCTGGACATCGAGCTCGAGCTGATCGACTGCCCGGACCGCCGGCTCCCGCGGGCCGCGGTCGAGCTCGCGCTGCGCTCGACGACCCGACCCGGGGACGAGGTCACGGTGCTGCTGCCCCGCCGTACCTATTCAGCCGTGGTCGGTCGCCTGCTCCATGACCGTACGGCGGACGACATCGCGCGCGCCGTCGGCCAGCTGCCGGGCGCGGCCGCGACCATCCTGCCCTTCGACGTCGTCCGGCCATTGCCGGTGGTCCGCCCGAGCTCGAACGGGCAGGCGCCGCAATACCTTTCGCGTCTGGGTGCGCCTATCGTCCGGGGCGAGGTGTCGGAGCACTCCGGTGCTCCGACACCGACCGGCGTCGTGCCGATCAGCCAGGTCGCCTACCGCAACCGCGCGGTGGTCCAGGGCCGGGTCCGGTCGGTGCGGATCTCGCCGATCTCCGGCAGCCCGGCCCTGATGGCCGAGCTCTGCGATGCGACCGGTGGGGTGACCCTCGTCTTCTACGGCCGGCGCTCGATCGCCGGGCTCGAGCCCGGCGCGCCGATGCGGGCCGAGGGCATGCTCGGCGAGCACAACGGCCACCTGGCGATGGCCAACCCGATCTACGAGCTGCTCCCCGAGGACGCTCCGACCGGAGCCCCGGCGTCGGCTGAGAGTCCCGTGCGGACCGGCTAGACCCGGATCAGGAGCTCGCCGTTGACGATGGCGAACCAGCCGTCGGGCTCCTCGCCCCAGGCCCGCCAGGCCGCGGACAGCCGGTCCAGCTCGGCCCGGTCGCTCAGGCCCGCAGCGACCGCCTGGTCGGCGAGGGCGGACTGGGTGATCCGGTCGGCCCACAGCCCCGACCACCAGGCCCGGTCCGCTGCCGTGGCGTAGCACCAGACCCCGGCCGAGGGCGTCACGTCGGTGAACCCGGCCGCGTGGGCCCAGGCCAGCAGCTCGCGGCCGGCGTCCGGCTGCGCGTCGTTGCTCCGGGCGACGGCCCGATAGAGCTCGAGCCACCGATCCAGCCCGTCGTTGGCCGGGAACCACGACATCGACCCGTAGTCGCCGTCGCGCACCGCGATCAGCCCGCCCGGCCGCGTCACCCGGGCCATCTCCCGCAGCGCAGCCACCGGGTCGACCAGGTGCTGCAGCACCTGATGCGCGTGCACCACATCGAACGACGCCTCCGGGAAGTCCAGCGCGTAGACGTCCCCCACGACGTACGACGCGTTGCTCAGCCCGCGCTCGGCCGCCGTCGCCCGGGCCGGCACCAGCGGCGCCTCCTCGCGGTCCAGCCCGACCACCCGGCCGGGCGCGACGAGCGCCGCCAGGTCAGCAGTGATGGTCCCGGGCCCGCAGCCGACGTCCAGCAGGTCGAGCCCAGGTGAGAGGTGGGGCAGGAGGTACGCCGCGGAGTTCTCCGCCGTGCGCCAGACATGCGAGCGCAGCACGCTCTCGTGATGGCCGTGGGTGTAGACCTCGGGCATGACGCCGACCTCCTCGTCTCACGATGCGAGATCCGAATCCCACATCGTGAACGAGGCTACGCCGGCGGAGCGGGCGGCGGTGCGCCGGGGTCGGTCCCGGCCGGCGGTACGGGCGGCGCGGCCGGCGGCGCCGCGGGCGCCTGGGGAGCGGGCGCAGGTGCCGGGTCGAACGATGCACTCGGGGCCGGCGCGGCCGCCGGAGCACCCGACGTACCGAACGAGACCGACGGAACGGCGCGGTCGGCCGGGTCGTCGGCCTGGAAGTAGTCGGCCTTGGTCACGTGGAACAGGTTGGCCACGATGTTCGAGGGCACCGTCTCGACCTTGGTGTTGAGGGCGCGGACGTTGGCGTTGTAGAACCGCCGGCCCGCGGCGATCCGGTCCTCGGTCGCGGTCAGCTCGTTCTGCAGGGCCAGGAAGCTCTCGTTGGCCTTCAGGTTCGGGTAGGCCTCGGCGACGGCGAACAACCGGCCGAGGGCCTGGGTCAGGACGTTCTCCTGCACCGCCTGCTGGGCGACGGTCGAGCCGGGCGCCACCGCGGCCGTGCGGGCCGAGATGACCGCCTCGAGGGTCTCGCGCTCGTGCGAGGCGTAACCCTTGACCGTCTCGACCAGGTTCGGGATCAGGTCGTGCCGGCGCTTGAGCTCGACGTCGATCTGCCGCCACGACTCCTGGACGACGTTGCGCAGCCGGATCAGCCCGTTGTACTGGAGCACTCCGTAGAGCAGGACCAACACGACGAGCACGATGATGATGATCAGGACGAGTGGCACCGGGGACTCCCGACATAGGCGGCCAAGATGCCGCCGATGCTAGCGGTCAGGCGTTGCCCAGCCGGGCAGTCAGGCCAGGCCGAGCTCTCCCACCGAGTACGCCGCGTAGTAGGGCAGCCCCTCGGCCTCGATCCGCTCGCGGGCCCCGGTGTCCCGGTCCACGATCACGGCGACGGCCACGACGACGGCGCCCGCCTCGCGCAGCGCCTCGACCGCGGTCAGCGCCGAGCCACCGGTTGTGCTGGTGTCCTCGACGGCCAGCACCCGCCGGCCGGTCGACGTCCGGGCCCTCGATCCGGCGCTGCAGGCCGTGCGCCTTGCCCTCCTTGCGGACCACGAACGCGTCCAGGGTCCGGCCGCGCGCAGCCGCCGCGTGCAGCATGGCCGCCGCGACCGGGTCCGCGCCCAACGTCAGACCGCCGACCGCGTCGTACGACAGGTCGGCGGTGAGATCGAGCATCACCGGACCCACCAACGGCGAAGCGACCCCGTCCAGCGTGATCCGGCGGAGGTCGACGTAGTAGTCGGCCTCGCGCCCGCTGGACAGGGTCACCCGCTGATGGACGACCGCCTTGGCAAGGATCTGGTCGAGCAACTCGGCTCGCGCGTCACCGGACATGACGAGGAGCCTAGGTGCTGGCCGATCCCGGCCGGCTCGATGGTCAGATGCTCAGATCGGCACCTTCGGTCGTCAGGTCCATCACGGCGAGCGAGATGAAATCGCGCTCCTGCGGTACCTCGGCCAGCCAGATCTGGATCTCCCCGGGATCCACGATCCGCTCCCGCAGGGCCATCGCCTCCCGAAGGCGGGCCACCCCTTCGCTCACGTCGTCGCGCCGGACCAGCGCAGCGACCCGCGTCTTGCCGAGCGTCGTCAAGGTCTCCCCCTGATGGAAGGCCTCGCGCAGGCACGCGGCGAGTGAGGCCGCGCGCCGTGCTCGGATCAGCGGAGCTACCTGTCGCGGTGCTTCCACCACGACGAACACGTGCCGCCACGACGTGCCGGCCCGACACAGCTCGTCCAAGCGGCCCCGCAGATAACCGGTGGTGGCCAGACCCGTCATCGGGTCCTGCCAGACATCGGCGCTCAGCGGGGCCGCATTCTGCTCACCCCATCCCCCGAGAACGGTGGTGAGCACCTCCATGGACGGAGCCTGGGAGGCATAGGCCTCCCACAACGCGGTGATGTCGAGCATGCACTCGGTGACCGTCGCCCCGTACGCCGCTCGTACCGCCCCCAGTCGCACCAGCGCCGCGGTCGGGTCACTCCCCTCCATCAGCAGCTCGCACACCGCGTCCACAGCCGGGTGGTACCAATCGCTCGGCTCAGGCCAGCCCCCAGCGCTCGCCCTTCGCCACCAGTCCACCCGCAACCAGGCAGTGGCCGGCGGCAAAGCCGACCAGTTAGCGACCCCGGCGGGACCCGTCGGCGTGACCCGCCCGAGCCCCCCCTGGATCAGATCCAGTGCTCGTTCCACAGTCATGCCTCCTCCTGTTCACAGGTCCGCCGGGGCCGCTTGCCCGTGGATGAGACAGGCCAGGTCGCCGGCTATGACGCGGAAACTCGAAACTTTCCGAGTTTTTTCTCGAGGAACCCGCTGGGTGGGCCGGGAACCGCGCCGGAGGTGGGGCATCGCAGGCACGTTTTGGCCCACAAAACCGGACGATCTACACTCCGCCGTACCTCGATTGCCGAGACAAGGACTTTGCCCGGACAGATGGGGCACACTGGTCGGCGCCACCGGGGCAGGGGCAAGGTTGAGCTGGGGAGAAGCACGTGCAGGCCGAGTTGACCGGTACGCCGGCAGCCGATGAGACATCGGACGCCGTGCTGCTGCTTCGCACTCGCGAGGGGGACAGCGAGGCCTACGGGTCCCTGTATCTGCGCCATGTCGCCGCGGCCAAGGTGCTCGCCCGTCAGCTGGCCCGCGACCCGTCCGAGGCCGATGAGCTCGTTGCCGAGTCGTTCACCCGGGTGCTCAGCGTGCTCCAGCGAGGCGCCGGGCCCGAAGCCGCCTTCCGGCCCTACCTGCTCAGCACGATGCGGCGGCTGCACGTCGACCGCCGGGTCGCGGAGAACAAGACCCAGCCGACCGATGACCTGACCCCGCACGATCCGGGCGAGGCGTTCGTCGACCTGCCGGCCGACGAGCTCGAACGCTCGATCGTCTCCACTGCCTTCGCCTCGTTGCCCGAGCGGTGGCGCCTCGTGCTGTGGCACACCGAGGTCGAGGGCTTGCAGCCCGCCCAGGTGGCGCCCCTGCTCGGCATCAGCGCCAACGCCACGGCCGCCCTCGCCGTCCGGGCCCGCGCCGGCCTGCGCGACGCCTACCTCTCGGCCCACGTCAACGACGCCACCGACCCGAAGTGCCGGGAGGTCGGCGCCTCGCTCGGGGGTTACGTCCGGGGCACCCTGTCTCGCCGCGAGCGCGTCGCCGTGGACAACCACCTCGACTCCTGCGCCCGGTGCAGCGCCGCCGTCCTCGAGCTGTCCGACACCGCCGCCACGATGCGCGGGGTCATCGGCCCGCTCATCCTCGGCGCGGCCGTCCTCGGCTACCGCGAGGGCCTGCTCGGTCTCGGCCCGCACGCCATCCCCTCGGCCGCGCTGTTGCACTCGGCCGGTGTCGCGTCGGTGCACGGTGCTGGTGCCGGTGCTGCTGGTACGGCGGGCGCGGCCGGCGGTTCCTCGGGTGCGGGCGGCTCCGGCTCGGGCTTGGTCGCCGGGATCGCTGCCCGACCGACCTGGCAGCTCGTCGGGGCGGCTGGCGTGGCCGGACTGGTCGCGGTCGCGACGGCCCTCGCCTTCGCCCTGACCGGATCGCCGAGCCGCCAGGTTGCCGACAACCCAGGCTCCTCGCCGACCTCGCCCCAGCCGTCGGCGGCGTCGACCGCCGGACCGACACCGACGCCCACGCCGAGTCCCAGCACAGGGGCGACCACGACGCCGTCGAGTGCGCCGAGCGGGGTCCAAGCGCAGCCGGTGGGGTCGACCGCCCCCAACCCACCCGCCAGCGCCACCACGGCGACGACCGCGCCGCCACCGCAGGCGCCGCTGGAAGCACCGCTGAAGAGCAAGGTGTCGTTCATGGCTGTCGGCGACCTGGTCGCCGGCCGGGACAGCGTGCTGCGGCTGACCACGAACAACCCCAACAGCAGCGCGGTCTCGCAGACCGTCTCGGTCGACCTGCCGGCGGGCGTCAGCCTGTCGACGGTGACGCCGGCCGTCCTGGCCAACGCCAGCACCGCGGCGTACACCACTGTCGGGGCAGCCGCACTGAGCCGCACGTCACTCTTCGCTCCGGCGGTCACGTTCAGTCCGGCGGCCGTGACGCGGGCTGCCGTGCCCTCCGGCTCGTGCGTCGCGACGTCGCGCGGGGCGACCTGCTCGTTCGGGACCGTGGCGGCCGGGGCCACGGCCACCCTCGAAGTTCCGGTCACCATCGACCCGACCGCCAAGAGCGGGTCGTGGTCGGTCACCATCACCTCGCACAGCGGGAGCCGCAGCGCGACCGTCACCGTGTCCGGCCGGTTCACCCTCGCCACGGGCGGGGTCAGCGCCGTCTGGTCTGCCGCAGGTCGCTACCAGGTCAGTGCGGGCGGCGCGAACCTGCTCAGCTGCGAGGACGGCACGGACACCGACCCCGACTGCCTCGCGGCCGAGGCGCGTGATCCGAAGGTGGGCGTCGACCGGCTCGACAACAACGCGTGGACGATGCATGCGCTCGACGACGCCGGCAGCGGCTGGACGACGTCATCGTCGGCCACCGTCGCGATCCCGTCCGGCAGCAAGGTCGTCGCGGCGTTCCTGCAGTGGTCGGCCTCCGGCCTGAAGGACGTCGACGCGAGCGAGCCACACGGCCGCGATCCAGGGACCGGGCGGCGCCAAGACGAGCGTCACGGCCTCGGACTGGCAGCCCGCCACACTGCCCGGTGCCAACGGCTACGTCGCGACGGCCAATGTCACGAAACTCGTTGCGGCACAGGGCGGCGGGAGCTGGACCGTCGGCGACATCGCCCTCGCCGACGGCGCCCCCAGGCTTGTACGCCGGTTGGTCGCTGACCGTCATCACGAGCTCCGCAACGGCCCCGGTTCGCGACGTGACCGTGCTGCAGGGGCCGTGGTTGCTCGAGAACGCGAGCTCGACCTGGACCGGCACGCCACCCGGCCTGGCCGGGCATCCGGCCCAGCTGACCCTGGTCGCCTGGGAGGGCGACGCGGGCCTGGCCGGTGACCGGCTGGTCGCCAACGGCTCGCTGACGCCCACCGACGGCGGGCCGCCGGTCGAGAGCGGCAGCCCTACGACGTACAACGTGGCCGAGTCGTTCGCCGACGGCGCCAAGCGAGCCAACACGTTCGGCGTCGATGTCCGGCAGCTGCAGGCGAGCGCCAAGCAGGGGTCGACGCTGAAGATCACCACGACCGGGGACGCCTGGATCCTCGGCCTGATGATCGTCTCGACCGGCGACGCACCCGCGCTCTGAGCCGGCCCGGTCTCAGGTCGCTGCCGGCGGGTCGTCGGCGGCCGGCTGATCCACCGGCCGATCGACGGGCTCTTCGGCCTGGTCATCGACCGGCTGGTCGACCGGCTCGGCCGGGTCGGCCGGGTCGGCCGGGTCGTCATGGGCTGGGCCTCCGGAGGGATGCCGTAGTTCGCGGGCTCGGGTCCACCGTCGTACGCGCGGGTGGCTGGAGGCGGCCCGTAGCCGGGGACGGCGAGCGGGCTGACCGGTTCCGCCCCCGCGGGCGGGGCGTCCGGGCGCGCGGCTCGCGGGCCGCGCCATCGCTTGAAGATCATCGCCGACCCCTCCCTGCGGGCCGGGCGCGATCGACTCAGGCCGAGTGCGCGCGCCGACGCGCCGCCAGCCCGGCCGACACCGTGCGGACCAGACCGCGCGGAGCGTAGCGCAGGACCGTGACCAATGCCGCGTACCGATGGCTGGGCACGACCAGGACTCGGCCGCGGTCGGCGCCGTCGAGCGATGAGCGCACGACCTGCTCCGGGGTGAGCCAGCCCCACTCCGGGAGCCGGCTCATGTTCAGCCCGCCCCGCTGATGGAACTCCGTGTGCACGAATCCCGGGCAGACCACGGAGACGATGACGCCCGTGCCGGCCAGCTCGCGAGAGAGCGCCTCGGAGAAGACCACGACCCAGGACTTGGTGGCTGAATAGCTGCCCATGGCCACGAAGGCCGCCACCGAGGCGACGTTGACGATGGCGCCTCGGCCGCGGGCCTTCATCGCGGTCGCGGCCGCGTGCGAGAGGACCAACACGGCCTGAAGCATCACCTCGACCGCGCGCTCCTCCTCGGCCAGGTCGGACAAGAAGCTCGACCCGCGGGCGAACCCGGCGTTGTTGACCAGGGTGTCGATGGGTTGGTCGGCGTCGGCCAGCCGCTCGGCGATGCGGGTGACCTGGTCGCGGTCGGCCAGGTCGGCGGAGATCACCTCGACGGCGACCTGGTAGGTGCGGCGCAGTTCTTCGGCGACCTGCTCGAGCCGCGCGTTGTCCCGGGCGACGAGCACGAGGTCTTGGCCCCGGGCGGCCAGCTGGCGGGCGTACTCCGCGCCCAGACCGGCCGTCGCGCCGGTCACGAGTGCGGTGGGCATCCCGTCAGGGTAGGTGCCCGCTCCGCCAACCTGGCGGGCCGAACCCCTCGTCAGCGGACTGGCTCGGGCCCAGACGGCGACATCGGCCCGCCGAGTTGGCGGGAAGTCGGGTCGAGCCGAGCTTCACCCTGATGTGGGAGTCGACGAACCGGGCGGGTCGAGCCGGAGCTTCATCCCGACATGGGAGTCGACGAACCCGAGCCGCCGATAGAAGCGGTGGGCGGCGGAGCGCGAGCGATCGCTGGTGAGCTGGACCAACACCGCGCCGCGACGCTGTGATTCGTCGATCGCCCAGCGCATCAACTCGGTCCCGAGCCCGCTGCCTCGCTCGCTCTCGACGACTCGGACAGCCTCGATCTGGCTGCGCCAGGCGCCCCGACGAGCCAGCCCCGGCAGGAAGCTCAGCTGGAAGGTGCCGACGATCCGGCCGTCGCGTTCGGCGACCATCAACAGGTGGGCCGGATCGGTGTCGATCGCCCGGAACGCCCGAAGGTAGGCCGCCCGGTCGGCGTCGTCCCGGATACCGTCCCGGGCTGCGCCCAGTTGATCGGCCGCGAGCAGGTTCACGACAGCGGGGAGGTCCCGCTCCGTCGCCGATCGGAGCGCGACCCCGGGGATGATGTCGACGGGCTCGACTGACCCGACGCGTGCGCTCTGGTCAGGCGACCCGACCTCGGCGACCGGCGCGCTCTGCTCGCCCGGCTCGGCCGGCCGGGCCTGCTCGTCGCTGTGCATCCACCCAGTCTGGTCGCTGCGCTAGGCGGTCTCGGCCAGCGCCGTGCGGGTCAAGGCGGCGGCGTAGGCCGGGTTCTGGGCCACCCGGTCGGGCAGGAGCAGCAAGGTCTGGCGCAGAGTTCGGGCCGCGACGACGGCGGCCAGGTCGGTGGTCGGCAGACCCGGCAGGCCGTAGAGGCGGCGGGCCCACCGCGGCAGGAGGCCCGCCGCGATCGAGACGGTCGTGGCCCAGGCCGGGCGAGCCGGCGTCAGGACCCTGACCCACAGCGGCATCGGCGGCACGAAGCCCCAGATCGCGCCCTGCGCGGCGAGCGAGGTGACGTGCAGCTGCGGGCGGATCGCCCTCAGGTAGTCGGCCAGTTCGGCAGTGCTGCCCGGGACCGTAGTCGGGTCCAGGCCGACCAGGCGGGCCGACTCCCGCATCTCATCGACGTAGCGGTCGGCCTCGCCGGGGCGCAGGCGGCCACCGGATCGCAGATAGGTGGACAGGAACGAGTCGACCTCGGTGCAGTGCACCCACAGCAGCAGCTCGGGGTCGTCGACCCGGAACGGCCGGCCGGTCTCGGGTTCGACACCCGTGCGCAGCCGGCCGTGGATAGCCCGCAGCTGCGCGCCGGCCGCCTCGGCCTCGGACCGGGTGCCGAACGTGACGGTGCCCATCCACTCGCTCGTCCGTCGCAGCCGGCCCCAAGGATCGGCGCGGTAGTTGGAGTTGGCCGCGAAACCGGCGAAGACCAGCGGGTGGGTGGCCTGCAGCAACAAGGCCCGGAAGCCGGCGACCAGCATCGACGGATCGCTGTGGATCCGCCAGGTCACCGAGCCCGGCCCGAACAGCCCATCCAGTTCGGAGGGGTCGCTCCCCCGCCGTACTTCACTGGCACGGTGCGTCTTTGTGCCAGACCTATCGGCACGGGGACGCACCGTGCCAATCGGAGTCGCGGGGTTGGCGGTGCTGTCGGTGCTGGCGGTGTTGCTGGCTGACCTCACCCGTTGATCGTCGCACCCGCGGGATAGGTTCGCCGGGTGCGGATCGCTACGTGGAACGTCAACTCCATCCGGGCCCGGGTCGACCGGGTCGCCGACTGGGTCGAGCGCAGTGACCTCGACGTGATCGCGATGCAGGAGACCAAGGCCCGCGACGACCAGTTCCCGAGCGACCGGTTCGAGGCGCTGGGCTATCAGGTGGCGCACGTTGGTTACTCGCAGTGGAACGGCGTCGCCATCCTGTCCCGGGTCGGGCTGGACGACGTCGAGGTCGGCTTCCCGCAGATGCCGACCTGGGGCGACCCGGCGGAAGCCGAGGCCCGCGCGGTCGGCGCGACCTGTGGCGGCGTACGGATCTGGTCGCTCTACGTCCCCAACGGGCGCGAGCTCGGCGACCCGCATCTGGCCTACAAGCTGGACTGGCTGGCCCGGCTGCGCGATGCGGGCGCCGGCTGGCTGGCGGCCGACCCCCGGGCTCAGATCGCGCTGATGGGCGACTGGAACATCGCACCGCAGGACGACGACGTCTGGTCGATGGCGTTCTACGAGGGCAAGACCCACGTGTCCGCGCCGGAGCGGGCGGCCTTCGCGGCGATGGTCGACGCCGGGTTCAGCGACCCGGTCCGGCCGCTGCTGCCGGGTCCGGGCACCTACACCTACTGGGACTACACCCAGCTCAGCTTCCCCAAGAAGCGGGGCATGCGGATCGACTTCGCCCTCTGCTCGCCCGCCCTGGCCGGCCGCGTGACCGGGGCGCTGATCGACCGCGAGGAGCGCAAGGGCAAGGGCCCGAGCGACCACGCCCCGGTCATCCTCGACCTGGCCTGAACCCGCTCGTCCCTCGCTTTGGCCGTCGAAACCGGGTTGTGAGGGGCGCTCAGCGACCGGAAACTCCGGATTCGACGGCCAAACCCGGGTTCGACGGCCAGAGGGACAGGCCGGGACAGGCGGGGGCGGAGGCGGGTTCACGCGGGGCGACGAACCTGGGATGGTTCTGGCATGGCCGCCTCCAAGACCCCTGTCGTCTTCATCCACGGACTATGGCTGCACTCCTCCAGCTGGCAACCCTGGGCCGAGCTGTTCCAGGCCGCCGGCCACCCGACGTACACCCCTGAATGGCCCGGCGTCCCTGACACGGTCGAGGCCGCCCGGGCCCATCCCGAGGCGCAGGCCGGCAAGGGCCTGGTCGAGATCATCAAGGCGCACGCCGACTTCCTGCTGACCCTGGACGAGAAGCCGATCATCATCGGCCACTCCTTCGGCGGGCTGATCGTGCAGAGCCTGATGGGCGAGAGCCTCGGCGCGGCCGGCGTCGCGATCGACCCGGCCCAGATCCGGGGCGTCCTGCCGCTGCCGATCGCCCAGCTGCGCTCGGCCCTGCCCGGGCTGAGCAACCCGCTCAACTACAAGAAGTCGGTCTCGCTCACCGAGGGCCAGTTCCGCTACGGCTTCGCGAACGCGGTCTCCGAGGAGGAGTCGAAGGAGCTGTACGACGAGTGGACCATCCCCTCGCCGGCCCGGCCGCTCTTCGAGGCGGCGATGGCGAACTTCAACCCGCACTCGCCGGCCAAGGTGCACACCCACAACAACACGCGGGGCCCGCTGCTGCTGATCTCGGGCCGCCAGGACCACACCGTCCCGGACGTGGTGACCCGCTCGGCGTACAAGCTCTACAAGCACTCGACCGCGGTGACCGACCTCAAGCAGTTCGACCGCGGGCACTCGCTGACCATCGACAGCGGCTGGCGCGAGATCGCCCAGGCTGCGCTGGACTGGCTGGAGTCGCACGACCTCAGCGGCGCGACGGCGGGCGGTGCGACCTCGAGCGCTCCGGCGAGCATCGACCTGGACGCAGCCGCCGAGCAACCGGCGACCGACAGCTGACCGCGGCTAGCTCTCGCGCGGCGGCGGCAGGGTCACGCCGAAGCCGGCCACCGCCAGCTTGAGGATCACCTGACCGGGCGCCAACAGGTCGGCGATGCGCGCCGCGCTGAGCACCTCGAGCTCGGCCAGGCGATCGTCGTACGCCGCGGGTCCGGCCAGCCGCGCGCGCTGGAGCTCGATCGTGTTGTGCCAGACCTTCTGCCGCGACTCGCGCAGGAAACGCTTGGAGCCCAACCGGTTCAGCGGTGCGAGCACCCGGTCCAGCAGGGCCCGGCCGCCGCTGGAGAGCTCGTCGTCCTCGGCCCCGACCCGGGCGGAGAGGACGCCGTCGATCTGCTCATGGTCGCGGCGACGTCGGTCCACGATCCCTGGCGAGGTGAAGTCGGCGTCACTGATGACGGCCAGCAGGGCCTGCGGCAGGTCGTAGTTGACATGCGCGTTGATCCCGACCAGGACGTGCCGCA
Organism: uncultured Actinomycetota bacterium; assembly: GCA_963834425.1. GTDB lineage: Bacteria > Actinomycetota > Actinomycetes > Actinomycetales > CAVURS01 > CAVURS01. The sequence continues at coordinate 410,496 of CAWIBR010000010.1, read as the reverse complement.
GCGGCGGCTGGTCGGGCGGGGTGTCGAAGGCGAGCCGCCAGGGCCGGGGGACGTCGGCTCGCCGGCCCGCCCCGTCGGCCCGGCCGGCTCGGTCGGCCCGGTTGGCGAGGTCGGCGTCGTGGGCCCGGATGAAGAGTTCGGCGAAGACGACGTCCCAGCGCTCGACCCAGGCCGGGTCGGCGAACCGGCCGGTGTCGATGGCCTGGCCCACCGCCAGCGTCGTCCGCAGGTAGGTCCCGAGGAAGAAGCGGCGATGAGCCAGGCCGGGCGGCAGCGCGTCCAAGCGCTGCTGCATCCGCGCGACAACCTCGGCGACCGGCCCCTGGGCGGGCGGTGACTCCACCTGACCTCACCCCCCATCGGTCGTCGGGGCACTGCTAGCGAGTGTGCTCCCCGCTCACATGACGGGGAAGACCTCGTAGATTTCGATCGCGCCACCGCTGGCCAGCTGCGGGCAGTCCTTCACCGCGGCGGTCGCGGCGTCCAGGCTGTCGGCGGTGAGGATCGAGTAGCCGGTCAGGCCGGCCGAGTTCCCCTCGCTCACGCTGCCGTCGGTGGACACCGTCGCCGAGGGGCCGAACGGGTTGCCGGCGTCGGTCAACGCATCGCCCAGCCCGCTGATCCAGGCGCCCCAGGCCGCCATGACCGCCTTCTGCTCCTCCTCGGACTCGGCCATGCTCCCGCCGGTGTACGCCAAAACGTAGGTCGACATCTGCTGCTCCTTCGATCCGCTTCGTGATCTGACACCCTCTCGTCGAACGGCGACCGGGCGGATCGACACCTGATCCGGATCTCGTATCAGCGCCGCCGGCAAGCCCTCCTGAGGCGCGCACCGGTCTCGGGCGCTCGATGGCCGATGGGAGCGTGTGATGGCAACTTTCACCGCAGGTGCAGGCGAGCAGGGGGGCCAGGGGAGGGTCGCGGCGGGCGAGCGCCGGATGGCCGGGTCCGCCAGCTCTGAGTCCTGCTCTTCACCCACTAGTCCGCCGCGGCCCTCGGCGCGGTTCAATGAGCGCGTGCTGCTCGAACGCGACGCCTCGATGGCCGCGCTGGACGAGCTGCTCGCCGCGGTGGCGGAGACCGGCGGCCCGGGGCGGCTGGTCTTCCTCGGCGGGCAGGCGGGCGTGGGCAAGACGACGCTGCTGGGCGAGTTCGGTGCGCGGCTGACCCAGCCGATCGCCGTACGCCGCGGGAACGCCGACAACATCACGACGCCAGCCGCCCTGGGCGTCTGGGTCGAGGCCGTGCCCGAGCTCGGTGAGGGTTTTCGCGGGTCGGCAACCGCGCACCGGCCGGACCTCCTGCGCCATCTGCGGTCTGCGCTGGCTCCCGGCCCGGCCGTCGTCGTGCTCGAGGACGTGCACTGGGCCGACCGAGCCAGCCTGGAGCTGCTGACCTTCGTCGGCCGTCGCCTGCGTGACCTGCCGGCGCTGATCATCGCGACCTATCGCTCGGACGAAGTGACCGGGCGGCACCCGCTGGCGGTCGTCATGGGCGATCTGGCCACGGCGCCCGGCGTCAGCCGGATGTCGTTGGAGCCGTTGAGCATCGACGGGGTCGGGCAGCTGGTCCGCGCTGCCGGCTCGCCCGTCGATGCCGGCGATCTGTTCCGGAGCACCGGCGGTAACCCCTTCTACGTCACCGAGGTGATTGCAGCCGGCGGCTCTGGTCTGCCGGCCTCGGTTCGCGACGCAGTGTCGGCCCGCACGTCGCGGCTCTCCGCGCCGGCCGCGGAAATCCTCACTGCCGCAGCAGTTCTGGGTCAACGGGTCGATGTCACGACGCTCGTCGCCGTGTCGGGTCAGACCGACGCGGCCGTCGATGAGTGCGTGCTGAGCGGCGTACTCGTCGGTGACGGCGAGGGATTGGCCTTCCGGCACGAGATCGCTCGGGTCGCCGTCGAGGAGGCTCTCTTGCCGGGACTGCGGCGAGACCTGCACGCGCGCGCCCTGACGACGCTGCGTGGACAGGGCAGCACCGACGATCGTCGCCTCGCCTACCACGCAGCCGGGGCCGGTGACCGGGAGAGCACCTTGGTGCACGCCGAGCGAGCGGCCGCCCAGGCCGCCCGTCGGGGCGCCCATCGGGAAGCGGCGGCGCAGTACCGGATCGCTCTACGCGCCTGTCCCGCCTCGGCCGAGATCCGACCGCAACTGCTCGAATCCCTTTCCTACGAGTGCTATGTGACCGACCAGCTGACCGACGCCATCGCCGCACGCCAGCAAGCGATGGAGCTCCGCGAGCTCTCCGGCGACCAGGTGGCGGTCGGCACGGCGCAGCGCTGGCTGTCCCGGTTGTCGTGGTACTTGGGGCGGGGGCAGGACTCGGAGCGGTACGCCGGGGCCGCAGTCGCCACCCTGGAGCAGGTCGAGGAGTCGCCGGCGCTGGCCATGGCCTACAGCAACATCTCCCAGCTCCGGATGCTGAACGACGATGTCGACGGAGCCGTCACCTGGGGACAGCGCGCGATCGAGCTGGCGCGGCGGGTCGACGACGTCGAGGCCGAGATCCACGCCCTCAACAACGTCGGCACCGCCTTGGGCTTCCGCCCGGATGATGTCGATGGCCGGCGCAACCTGGTCCGCAGCCTCGACCTCTCGTTGGCCATCGATGCCTCGGAGCACGCCGCCCGGGCCTACACGAACCTGGGCTGGCGCGAGCTGCGCAACCGCAGCTTCGCGGAGGCCGACCGTGCGCTGCGGGCCGGGATCGCGTATTGCCAGGAGCGAGATCTGGACTCCTGGAGCCTCTACATGAGTGCGACCCTGGCCCGATCGCTGGCCGAGCAGGGGCAGTTGGTCGAGGCCCGTCACTGGGCCGACGACGTGCTCGCTCATGCCCACCTGTCGCCCGTCACCGCGATCGTGGCGCTGGTGGCCGCTGCGCAGGTCGCCGCCCGACGCGGCGCTCCCGCCGGACACCGGCTCGAAGAGGCGACGACCATCGCCCTCGACACGGGCGAGTCCCAGCGGTTGGTCCCCGTCGCCGCCGCGACGGCCGAGGTCGCGTGGCTGGAGGGTCGCACGGAGGACATCGCAGGGGCCCTGGCGTTGGTTCGCGCGGACGGCCGGGAGAGCCACACCCCGTGGGACGTCGGTGAGTTGTCGTGGTGGGCATCGCGCGGTGGAATCAGTTACCCCACAACGGTTCCGGCCGAACACCCGTTCCGACTGATGATTGACGAAGCGTGGACCGAGGCGGCCGAACTGTGGGAGCAGCTCGGCTCGCTGTGGTGGGCGGCGGTCAGCCGGGCCCATGCCCCCGACCTGGAGTCGGCGCGGGTCGGGGCGAGCGACCTGGAGCGGATGGGCGCCGTGGCGGTGCGGGACCGGATCCTGCGCGATCGCCGGGCCCGGGGGCTGCCGGTCCCGCGTGGACCCCGCGGACCAGCGCGGGCAACACCGATTGACGGACACCTGTCGGCTCGCGAGATGGACGTGTTGCGGCTGCTGGTCGACGGACTCACCGACGCCGAGATCGCCGAGCAACTGGTCCTCTCACCCCGGACCGTCGGTCACCATGTCTCGTCGTTGCTGCACAAGCTGGACGAACCGACCCGGGCCCGGGCCGTCGTAGCCGCCGTACGTCGGGGGCTCGTCGCGCCAACATAGGTAGTTCTCCCGATGTATTCCGGCCCGCGATCCGGTGTCCTGGTGGAGCGCGGCCGCCCGGCCCGCGACGCAGCGAAGGGACAGTCGAATGCCGCTCTTCATGGACGTGCACAACCTGGGTGGGCCGGTCACGGTCGACGATGTGGCCAAGGCCCACGCCGCTGACCTGGAAACGCAGGGGGACCACGACGTCCACTACCTGCGCTACTGGGTGAGCGAGCCCGCAGGCAAGATCTTCTGCCTGGTCGACGCACCGGACGCCGAGCGGGCCAACACCGTGCACCGCGAGGCCCACGGCCTGGTCGCCGACGAGATCTTCGAGGTGGCCGAAGGCGCCTGAGCGCCGCCACGTACGCGTCTGCGGAGGGCGTGGGATTCGAACCCACGAGACAGGCATGGGGTCCTGCCTAGCGGTTTTCAAGACCGCCACCATCGGCCTCTCGGTCAGCCCTCCAGGCGCCCGCGAAGGCGCCGCCGCACATCGTCCCACGACTTGCGCCGGTCCCCCGGCCCACCGTCGAGCCCCCGCCGCACATTGAGGCAGCGGCGCGTCACCACTGACGCGCCGCTGCATCGATGTGAGTGCTCGGGCTCTCGTCGGGGAGGGGAGATCGCCGTACGCTCGGGGGCGCCCGGTCGGCCGGCACACGGGAGTGGCGATGCCTCGAAGCGGAGATCCCTACAGCGGTTACAACTTCCTGGTCGACCTGGGCACAGGCGTCAGCGAAGGACCGAACGCGGCGTTCCGGGAGGTGACCGGGCTCGGCGCCAGCATCGAGGTCGTGGAGTACCGCGTCGGCAACGACCCGGAGCCGCAGGTCCGCAAGCTGCCCGGCCTCCGCAAGTTCAGCAACGTCACTCTCAAGCGCGGGCTCACCCAGAGCAGCGAGCTGTGGGACTGGCTCAACTCCGACCCGCCGGACCGCCGCAACGTCCTGATCACCCTGTTGGACGGGCAGCGCACCGAGGTGATGCGGTTCGTCCTGCGCAATGCCTGGCCATGCCGGTGGACCGGGCCCCAGCTCGATGCCGGCAGCTCGGCCGTCGTGATCGAGAGCCTCGAACTGTGCCATGAGCGACTCGACCTTGCCGCCTCCTGAGCCCGAGGTCGTGCTCGACCTCGAGCACCGCGACGGCGTCTTCCTGCTCGTGCTCGCCAACACGGGTGCGGCTACCGCCTATCGACCGCGGGTGGAGTTCGACGACCGGCTGAGCGCCCTCGGCGACACGATCGCGCTCTCCGAGCTGCCCCTGTGGAGCGGGCTGGCGATGCTCCGGCCGGGGGCCCAGGTCGAGGTGGTGCTCGACCACGCGGCGCGTCAGCGCGGCACCTCCCGCCGGTTCGTCGCAACCGTGACCTATGCCGACCGACAGGGCCGCCAGTACGACCAGCGGTTCGAGCACGACCTCGGCACGTACGACGGGCTGCCGACCCTCATCTCGTAGGCCGCCGGCCCGACCTCAGTGCGGGAACGCCGATGCGTGGGCGTCTGATGCTGTCGCGGTCGCCGCTGCCGCGTCGGTTGCGGGGCTGAAGACCCAGCGGCGCAGCAACAGGAACCGGACCATCGTCGCGGCCAGGTTGGCCGTGACGAGCACGCCGACCTCCAGCCACGCGGCCGGCTGGGCCCAGAGCGCGTGGAGGAGGGCCAGCGAGCCACTGGTCAGCGCCAGCCCGATCCCGAACACGACCAGCCCCTGCCCCTGCTGCTTGGCCGCACCCGCCCGGCCTCGCACGCCGAAGGTCACGCGCCGGTTGGCCGCGGTGTTGGCGACGGCGGTGATCAACAGGGCCAACAGGTTGGCCAGCTGGGCGCCCATCGACCCGCGCAGGGCCACGAACAACCCGACGTACGCCGCGGTGCTGAGGGCGCCGATGGCGACGAACCGCAGCAGCTGGGGCAGCAGGCCGGCACCCAGCGGTTCGCGACCGAGCTCGGCGCGAATCTGGCCGAGGGGCAACCGCCCCCGCGCCAGCGCCGACCCGACCCGGGCCACGCCGCGCAGGTCGTCGAGGGCGGTCGTGACGATGTCGACCCGGCTGTCCGGGTCGTCGACCCAGTCGACCGGCACCTCGTGGATCCGCAGCCCGGACCGCTCGGCCAGCACCAGCAGCTCGGTGTCGAAGAACCACTGCCTCGTCCTCAACCAAGGGCAACAGTTGTTGTGCGACATCTTTGCGGATCGCCTTGAAGCCGCACTGCGCGTCCGAGAAGCGCGCCCGCAACGACCCGCGCAGGATCAGGTTGTAGCAGCGCGAGATCAGCTCGCGCTTGGGCCCGCGCACGATCCGCGCAGCCGCGGGCCAGCCGGGTGCCGATGGCCAGGTCGGAGTGGCCGCTGACCAATGGCGCGACGAGCGGCAACAGCGCGGCCAGGTCCGTCGACAGGTCGACGTCCAGGTAGGCCAGGACCGGCGCCGCCGACCGCGACCAGGCGGCGCGCAAGGCCCGGCCGCGGCCCTTCTGGGCCAGATGCAGGACCTCGACGTCGGTGAGCTCGTCGGCCAGGTCGTGCGCGATGGCCAAGGTGGCGTCGGTGCTCGCGTTGTCGGCGATCGTGATCCGGGTCCGGTAGGGGAAGGACATCGGCCAGGTAGGTGTGCAGGCGGCGTACCGACTCGGCGAGCGCCCGCTCCTCGTTGTAGACCGGCACGACCAGGTCGAGCACGACCTCGGTCGGCCGCGCCGCGGCGACCGCCTGGCAGCGGGTACGGCAGGGGCATCGGGCCGGTTCGCTGACCGAGGGCTCGGGACCGCGGCGGTGATCGTCATGACCCGAGGTTCGAGTCCCTGGCTAGCCCGCTCGTATGCCCGCTCTGTGCTGGCCCTGTGACTTGTCAGCACCTCGAGGCAAAGCCCGCGCTGGCGGCCTTCGAGCCAGTCGTGCTCGAGCTGCTCGCGCTCGGTGACGACCTCGTCGATCGAGGCCTGCAGCTCGCCGAGCCGGACGAAGTCCGAGGCGCTCTCGGCCATCTGGTCGCGCAGCTTGCGCTCGCGGTCGGTGAGCCGGCTGATCTGCCGCTCCAACCGGGCCAGGTCCTTGCGGGCGTCGCGCAGCTCGGCCTCGCTCGGACCCGGCCCAGCGCCCGCACCTCCACCCGCGCCCGCCGCGGCAGCCGAACCCGCCGAGGTCCGACCGGCCTGGGTCGGCGGCGGCGCCAGCTCCCGCGCCGCGACAGCGGCCAGGAAGTCGTCGATCCCCCGGGTGAGCATCCGCACCGACCCGTCGCCGAGCATGCCGTAGATCGTGTCGCAGACCCGCTCCAGGAAGTAGCGGTCGTGCGAGACGACGACGAGCGTGCCCGGCCAGGTGTCGAGGTAGTCCTCCAGGACGACGAGGGTGTCGATGTCAAGGTCGTTGGTGGGCTCGTCGAGCAGCAGCACGTTGGGCTGCTGGAGGAACAGCCGCAGCACCTGCAACCGCCGCCGCTCGCCACCGGACAGGTCGCCGATCCGGGCCACCAGCCGGTCGCCGATGAAACCGAACCGCTCGAGCAGGCTGGACGCCGACACCTCCCCCGTCGTCGTCCGGCTGACCCGCGCGATCTCCTCGACCGAATCCAGGACCCGTTGGGTCGCATCGAGATCCGCGAGGTCCTGGGTGAGCTGGCCGAGCTCGACCGTGCGCCCGATCTTGACCCGGCCACTGTCCGGCGTCAGCGAGCCGGCGACCAGTCGCAGCAGGCTGGTCTTGCCGACGCCGTTGACGCCGACCAGGCCGACCCGGTCGCCCGGGCCGAGCCGCCAGGTCACGTCGCGCAGCACCGTCTTGTCGCCCCGGCGCAGCGACACATCCTCGACGTCGATCACGTCACGGCCGAGCCGGGCCGCGGCGAACCGCTCCAGCGACAGCCGGTCGCGCGGCGGCGGCTCGCCCTCGATGATCGCGTTGGCCGCCTCGATCCGGAACTTCGGCTTCGACGTCCGCGCCGGAGCGCCGCGACGCAGCCAGGCGAGCTCCTTGCGGGCGAGGTTCTTGCGCCGGGCCTCTTCCGCGCCGGCCTGCCGGTCGCGCTCGGCCCGGGCCAGGACGTACGCCGCGTAACCCCCGTCGTACGCATCGACCGCCCCGTCGTGCAGCTCCCAGGTCGTCGTCGTCACCGCGTCCAGGAACCAGCGGTCGTGGGTGACGACGACCAGCGCGGCCGAGAGCCGGGAGAGCCGGCGGGCCAGCCAGTCGACGGCTTCGACGTCGAGGTGGTTGGTGGGCTCGTCGAGGACGACCAGGTCGTGCTCCCCGAGCAGCAGCTGGGCCAGCGAGGTCCGCCGGCGCTCGCCACCGGAGAGGCCGTCGACGGCCCGGTCCAGGTCGAGCCCGGCGAGCAGCACCTGCACGACCTCACGAGTCGAGGCGTCGGCCGCCCACTCGTGGTCGGCCATCCCGCCCAGGACGTTGGCCCGCACCGAGGCCCGCTCGTCCAGGTCGTCGTCCTGGCGCAGGTAGCCGATCTCGAGCCCGCGGGCGACGGTCACCCGCCCGGAGTCCGGAGTCGCGACACCGGTCAGCACCCGCAGCAAGGTCGTCTTCCCGCTGCCGTTGCGACCGACCACACCGATCCGTGCGCCCTCGGCGACACCGAGGCTGACCCGCTCCAGCAGCGGCGCCGTCCCGTAGGACAGCGTGACGCGCTCGAGGTTGACCAGGTTGGCGGCGGGCACCCGAGAAACCCTAGGCGCTGGCGGGGGTCGGCCATCCGGAGGTCAGTTCTCAAGCGCCCCACGGGCCCCGACGAAACCATCGTTACCGGAGGGGAGATCCATGGACGTCAGTGAGGCCGTCGACCGCCTGGTGTCGGCGCACAGTACGGCGGGACTGGGCCGCGTGGCCCGACCGCCGGCCGAGGTCGAGACGACGCTGGCCGCCATCGCGAAGGCGATCGCGCCGCTGCGGCTCCCTGCGGACCTGCTGGCCTTCTGGCGCGGCGTCGACCCGGACACCTTGGCTGTGGCGCCGTGCCCACGGCCGGCCGACCCGGAGCTCGCGCTGCGGCTGTGGCAGGAGCATCTGGCCGACGAGCCGTCGCTGCACCGGTTCTTCCCGTGGTGCTACGAGAGCCACGACTTCCTGCTGGTCGAGCTCGACGGCCCCGATCGCGACGGCCCCGATCGCGATGGCACAGGGTGCTGCAGCTGGGGCGGCCAGAACACCCCGGCCGTGCGCGCCTTCGCCTCGGTGACGGCGTACGTCGATCTGCTGGCCACCATGATCGACCTGCGCGAGTTCACCCATCACCCCGAGCTCGGCGTCATCGAGTTCGACCCGGCGCGCTACTGGGCCGACGCTCAGGCGGTGCGGCTGGCCGCCAGCGACCGCGGGCAGCGCCTGCGGCCGCCGACGGGTCCCCGGCCGGGACTGACGACCGTGGCGTCGTTGCGAGCGGCTGCGGAAGCCGGCGACTCACCGGTCGGCGTGATCCGGGCCCGCGTCCTCGCGGTGTCGGGGTCGGCGTCCGGCACCCGGATCGAAGTCTCCGACGGCACCGGCACCCTCGACGTCTGGTGTCCGGCGGCCCTCAACCTGGGCGGTCCGATCATCGAGCGTCGCTTCGATTTCGAGGTGGCGCTGCGGCCGGGTTGTCCGGCGATCACCGACGCGGCCGACGAGCTGAGCGGGGTCGAGCGAGCGACTCGTCGCGGCGACCTCAAGGCCGCCGTCATGTTGGCAACTCCGCTCTACGACAGGCTGTTTCGCACGCCAGCGGCTGCGCAGGCGCGGGCTATCCGGCCCGCCAGACTGAGGGCCAGCCGCGGGCAGTCCCGCACCGCTTGCTCGGCGTCGGCCCGCAACGGCGCCGGGATCGCGGTGTCGCGTTGGCCGTCCCGCCCGGCCGGATAGCCCCACGGGTCCTCGGCCAGCACCTCGGGCAACAGCTCGATGCACAGCCCGCGACCGTCGCAGGCCACCCGGTCGACGTGCAGTCTCGGTTCGCTCATCGGGCGAACACCGCCAACGCGCTGCGGATCATCCGCGCCGTGCCGTCCGGGTGGTGGCAGGCGCCGCGCCCCTCGACGACGCGCGTGAGCCACTCCACCTGCTGGGGCAGGTCGGGCCGGCCGTCCCCTCCGGCCATCCGGCCCAGAACCGTTGCCATTGCTGGCAATCCGTTCAGGCAGGGCCCGCACTGCTGCGCACCCTCACCGGCCAGGTACGCCGCGATCCTGGCCGTCGCCGCGATGCCCGACTCCGAACGACCCAGCGCCACGACGACGCCGGCCCCCGGTGTCGCCCCCCACGGGGCCAGGCCCTCGACCGACATCGGAGCACTCAGCGCCTCGGCCGGCAGCCAGACGCCGTGGTAGCCGCCGACCAGCACCGCCCGCAGGGGCTCGGTCGCGCCGCCGGCACCGGCGATGAGCTCGCCCAGCGGCGTACCGTACGCCGCCTCGAGCACCCCCGGGCGCCGGACCGCGCCGCTCACGGTCGCCAGGAACGTGCCCGGCTGGTTGGCCGAGCCCGACCTGCCGGAACCAGTCGGCGTCCACGGCGGGCGATCAGGGCCAGGTGGGCCAGGGTCTCGACGTTCTGCACCAGGGTCGGGCGGCCCCGAACGCCCTGCCGGACAACGAGTTCCGGCACATCGCGGGGGACCGGCCGGCCGCCCTCGACGGCGGCCACGACCGCCGACTCCTGCCCGGACACGAACGACTCCGGCGCCCGGACGATCTCGACCGGCAACGGGTCGGACCGCTGAGCCAGCGCACGCCGCACGCTCGGTCTCGGCCGAGGCGTGCAGATAGAGGTACGCCGAGGTGGCACCGACCGCGCGGGCCGCGAGCTGCAGGCCGTCGAGCACCAAGTGCGGGGCCTGTCGGACGAGCAGCTGGTCCTTGCGGCTGGCCGGCTCACCCTCGGCAGCGTTGCCGATGACCACCGGATTGCGGCCGGCCGCAACGGCTTCCAGCTTGCGCCAGGTCGGAAACGCCGCGCCGCCGTGACCGGTCAGGCCGGCGGCGCGGACCGCTGCCCTCAGCGCGGCCGGATCGCCGAGCATCGGCAACGGGCCGACTCGCGCGATGTGGGTCGCCAGGTCGGGCGCGCGCGCGGCCAGGAGTCGTTGACTGGTCATCGGTGTGGCTCCGGACTCCGGGTGGAGCTCGATGGGTTCGGTGAGGATGGTCATCGCCGCGCCTCCTGCGGGGTCATCGTTCGCTGAGCGGGCAGGGACAGCGCCCCTCGAGGGCCGGCCGAAGTCATCACCCAGCCGCCAGAACCCGGCGGCCAGCGACGGCGGCGACGCAGATGCCGGTGAGGCCGAGCAGCCACCAGGTGGTGCGGTCGGTGCCGGTGCCGACGGTGTGGGCGATGGCGACCGGCCAGGACAGGTAGGCCAGCCAGTGCACGGCGCGCCAGGCCCGGACGCCGATCCGCTGGCGCAGCAGGCTGGTCACGAACACCGCTGCCATCAGGTCCAGGCCGACGGTGCCGAGCCCCATCCAGAGCGGGCGGTAGCGTCGCCTCGAACGGCAGCACGAGGTCGACGAGCTTCAGCTCGGCGAATCGGGTCCAGCAGCAAGCGTCACGACGTGGATGACCAGGAAGGCGACGGCCAGCATGCTGGCCGACCGGTGCAGGGCGACGACGCCGAACCGCGGCAGGCCGAACACCGGACGGCCGGAGCGCGACCCGATGCCCAGCACCATGACGACGGTCAACAGGACCAGGCTCACGACGCCCGTCCCGCGCCCGAGGTACCAGAGGGCGTTGTTCATGCCGCACGCTCCTGCGGCCAGCCGCCGACTCGGACGACGTCGCCCGCCGCGGTGACCAGCCGGGCCGGGACCCGTTGCTGGGCCAGCCAGTCGATGGCCGCGTGCCCGCGGACGATGCTGGCCGTCGTGAGCGTGTTGGCCTCGACACAGGTCGGCGCGGCCACGGACACCGTGCGCCACACCGTCGGCGCCGGCTGTGAGGTGCGCGGGTCCAGCACGTGGTGCAGGCTCTGCCCGCCCCGCCGCCACTGGCGGCTGATCGTGCTCGACGTGGCCAGCGCGGCGCCGGCGGGCAGGCTGATGTTTGCCTCGGGTTGGTCTGGGCCGTCCGAGACCAGGATCGACCAATCCCGTTGCGGCACAACGCTGCCCGTGGCGATGTCCCCACCCAGGCTGACCAAGCGCCCACGCCGAGCCGCTCGGTGATCAGGGCGGCGGACCGGTCGGCCGCCCACGCTTTGGCCGTCGCGCCCAGATCGAGGCTGACGCCCGGCGGCACCCGCAGGCGGCGGCCGGAGAGCTCGACCCGGCGCCAACCCGGCACCGGCCGGACCGCCAGCCGCACGGACGAGCCACAGACGGGCACCGCGTCGGTCTCGGATGAGCGCGAGGTCGCGGTCGTAGCCCAACGCCCGCATGGCCGAGGCCACCGTCGGGTCGACGTCACCATCGGTACGGCGAGCGGCCTCCAGGGCCGTCGCGACCAGCTCGGCCAGTAGCGGGCTCACCGTGATCGGGCGGCCGGCTGCCCGGTAGAGGCGCAGGATCTCGGCGTCCGGACGGAACCGGCTGGCCGCCGCCTCGACCTGCGCGCACACCTCCTCGGTGATCCGGCGGGCCTGCGTCGACCAGCGCCCGGGTCACTGACCACGACGCGCGCGGTCGTGGTCCACAGCGACCACTGCGCGGTGTCCGGCCCGACCGGCAGCCGCTCCACCATCCGGGTCAGCACCATCAGGAGCCACCCGATGTCGCCGAGGAGCCCGAGTCGCTGCTCCCGACGCTGACCGAGCCCGACGAGTTCGAGTTGTCCGAGTTCGAGCTGTCGAGCTCGAGTTGTCCGAGCTGAGCTGCTCGAGCCGGAGTTGCTCGTCGTACCGCTCCCGGTTCGAGTCGAGGTCGAGGTCGACGCGGAGGTGCTCTGAGCGTGGGCCACGGCGGCCACCGCCGCCGTGCCACCGAGACTCAGCACCACCAGCGCGCCGGTGGCCGCAGCCACGCGTCGCCGGCCTTGGTCCTTGCCGATCGGTCGGCGGGGCGGCTCGGGGATCTGTGCGTTCATGGGTCCACCATCAGCGGCTGGTCTGTGCGGCGGACTGGCCCGACCTGTGCGCTCGCTGTGGGAGTGACTGTGGGGATTGCCGAGGGATCGGTCAACAGCAGGCTCATAGGAATCGCACAGGAAAGTCCTGGCGCTCGCTCAGGACATACCCCGACAGTGAGGTCATGCCGACGAACTCGACCAGCGCCACCAGCGCGCAGACCAGCGCCAGCACCCGCACCAGCCCCACAGCCCACCCGGTCCTGACCCGTCTCGACGGCTCGCCGGTGCGGGTCCTGGTCGTCGACGACGAGCCGTCGTTGACCGAGCTGCTGTCCATGGCGCTGCGCTACGAGGGCTGGGACGTGCAGACCAGCGCCGACGGCCTGGCTGCGGTGCGGACCGCGCGGAGCTACCGCCCCGATGCCGTCGTCCTGGACGTGATGCTGCCCGACCTGGACGGGCTGGAGGTGCTGCGGCGGATGCGCGCCGACGGCTCCGACGTACCCGTGCTCTTCCTCACCGCCAAGGACGGTGTGGAGGACCGGATCGCCGGCCTCACGGCGGGCGGCGACGACTACGTCACCAAGCCGTTCAGCCTGGAGGAGGTCGTGGCCCGGCTGCGCGGGCTGGTCCGGCGCAGCGGCGTGCTGCAGTCCCGCGACGACGCGGTGCTGGCGGTCGGCGACCTGACCATGGACGAGGACAGCCACGAGGTACGCCGGGCCGGCGAGCTCGTGCAGCTGACCGCCACCGAGTTCGAGCTGCTGCGCTTCCTGATGCGCAACCCGCGCCGGGTGCTGTCCAAGGCCCAGATCCTGGACCGGGTCTGGAACTACGACTTCGGCGGCCAGGCCAACGTCGTCGAGCTCTACATCTCCTACTTGCGCAAGAAGATCGACGCCGGACGCGAGCCGATGATCCACACCCTGCGCGGCGCCGGCTACATCCTGAAGCCCGCGTCTTGAGCCGCACGCTCCTCGCGCCTGCGCGTGCGGCCGGTCGCGAGCTGGACGCTGCGGGCCCGGCTGGTCGCCTCGCTGGTCGCCGTCCTGACCGTCGTCTGCCTCGTCGTGGGCGCGGTGACGGTCGTCGCGCTGCGCGGCTTCCTGGTCGGCCAGCTCGACGACCAGCTGACCGCGGCCTCGCAGCGCGCCTTCAACTACAACGGCGGCGGCGGCCAGGCCGGTGGGCCGGGTGGCGGCCCCGGAGTTGGCGGGCCGGGAGGCAACCCCGGTCTGCTCGCTCGTGGCCAGGCCGCCGGCACGTTCTCGGCCCAGATCGCGAACGGCGTGGTGGAGCAGGCCGGCACCCTCAACGAGTCCGGGCCGGCCGGTGCCGCTCACCTCGAGCGAGGCCACGAGCGCCGTCCTGAAGATCCCGGCCGACGGCCATCCCCGCACGGTCGAGATCCCGGGCCTGGGCAGTTACCGGGTGGTCGCCGTCGCCGATCCGGACCGCGACCGCACCGTCGTCACGGGACTCCCGATGCACCAGGTGTCCTCAACCCTGAGCCAGCTCGCGCGTCACCATCACCCTGGTGGCCATCGGCGGCCTGATCGCGGCCGCCCTCATCGTCTTCTTCGTCGTCCGGCTCAACCTGCGCCCCCTGCGCCGGGTGACGGCCGTCGCCAACCGGGTCAGCGAGACGCCGCTGGACCAGGGCGAGGTCGAGCTGGCGCTGCGGGTGCCCGCCACCGACACCGATCCGCACACGGAGGTCGGCCAGGTCGGTTCGGCGTTGAACCACATGATCGGCCACGTCGAGGACGCCCTGGCCGCACGGCAGGCCAGCGAGATGAAGCTCCGCCACTTCGTCGCGGACGCCAGTCACGAGCTGCGGACGCCGCTCGCCGCCATCCGCGGGTACGCCGAGCTCTCGCGCCCACACCGGGCCGAGGCCCCACCCCAGATGGCCCACGCGATGGACCGCGTCGAGTCCGCGGCCGAGCGGATGACCTCGCTCGTCGAGGACCTGCTGCTGCTGGCCCGCCTGGACACCGGGCGGCCGGTCGAGCCCGAAGCGGTCGACCTCTCCGAGCTGATGATCGGCGCGGTCAGCGACGCGCATGCCGCGGCACCCGACCACACCTGGCGGCTGGACCTGCCGGAGGAGCCGGTGCAGGTCGACGGCGACCGGCTCCAGCTGCACCAGGTCGTGGCCAACCTGTTGGCCAACGCCCGCACCCACACGCCTCCCGGGACGTCGGTCTCGGTGTCGCTGCGGCCGGTGCCCCAGCCCGAGGGCGGGGTTGAGGTGGCCGTGCTCGACGACGGCCCCGGCATTCCAGAGTCGTTACGCCCCAACGTTTTCGAGCGGTTCGCGCGCGGCGACTCCTCTCGCTCGCGGGCCGCCGGCAGCAGTGGCTTGGGGCTGGCCATCGTGTCCTCGGTGGTAGCCGCCCACCACGGACGCGTCTCGCTGAGCAGTCAGCCCGGGACAGACCCGTTTCACCGTCTGGCTACCTACGCAGCAACCGGCAAGGGTCGTCACAGCCGACGCATAGCGGCCGGCCCGACGGTGGTGTCATGACCGCGACACTCACCGATCCCACGGCCCAGCCGTCCGGCGTACCAACGACCGGATCGGCACCAACTTCTCCGGCCGGCGCACCGCCGGCCACCCCGACGGTGCCGGCCGATCCGCGCTGGAGCCGGCCGGCGCTGGCCGGCCTGCTCGGCCTGACCGCCGTCCTCTACCTCTGGGGGCTCAGCGCCAACGGCTGGGCCAACTCGTTCTACTCCGCCGCCGTCCAGGCCGGCACCAAGAGCTGGTCGGCCTTCTTCTTCGGCGCCTCCGACGCCGCCGGCTCGATCACCGTCGACAAGCCCCCGGCGTCGCTGTGGGTGATGGAGATCAGCGCGCGGATCTTCGGCGTCAACAGCTGGAGCATCCTGGTGCCCGAGGCCCTGATGGGCGTGGCCGCGGTCTACCTCCTCTACCTGACCATCCGGCGCTGGGCCGGTGCGGGAGCCGGGCTGCTGGCCGGGCTGGCGCTGGCCGTCACGCCGGTCGCGACCTTGATGTTCCGCTTCAACAACCCCGACGCGATGCTCGTGCTGGTCATGGTCGCGGCGGTCTACACGACCACCCGCGCGATCGATGCCGCGGCCCGGCGAGCCGGCACCCGCTGGCTGATGGCTGACCGGCGTCCTGGTCGGCCTGGCCTTCCTGACCAAGAGCCTGCAGGCGTTGCTCGTCGTCCCGGGGCTCGCCCTCGTCTACCTGATCGTCGCTCCGACTCCTGTGCGACGCAGGCTGTTCCAGCTCGTCGCCGCCGGCGTCGCGCTGCTGGTCTCCGGTCTGTGGTGGGTCGTCGCCGTCACGCTGATCCCCGCCGCGGACCGGCCGTACATCGGTGGCTCTCAGCACAACAGCGTGTGGGAGCTGATCTGGGGTTACAACGGCCTGGGCCGGCTGACCGGCAACGAGACCGGCAGCGTGGGCGGCGGAGGTGGCGGGACCGGCAGCGGCATGTGGGGCTCGACCGGGCTGACCCGGCTCTTCTCCACCGACATCGGCGGCCAGATCGCGTGGCTGCTGCCGGCGGCGCTGCTCTTCCTCGGCGCCGGGTTGTGGTTCACCCGCCGCGCGCCGCGCACCGACCGCTCCCGCGCCCTGCTGATCGTCTGGGGCAGCTGGCTGCTGGTGACCGGCCTGACCTTCAGTGAGATGAAGGGGATCTTCCACCAGTACTACACGGTGGCCCTGGCCCCTGCGGTCGCGGCGCTCGTCGGGGTCGGCGCGGCGTCCCTGTGGCGGGGCCGCCGGCACCTACCGGCCGCCCTGACCCTCGCGACGACGGTGGCCGTGACCGCGATCTGGTCGTTCGTGCTGCTGGACCGCAGCGCGTCCTGGCACCCGTGGCTGCGCTACGCCGTGCTCCTGGGCGGGCTGGTCGCCGCCGCCGGCATCGCCGCATCCCGGCTGCTCAGCCCGCGACTGGCGGCCGCGGTCGCCGGGCTCGCCGTGGTGGCCAGCCTGGCCGGGCCCGCGGCGTACTCGATCCAGACCGCCTCGGTCGGGCACAGCGGCTCGATCGTCACGGCCGGTCCGGCGGTGGCCGGATCCACCGGCGGCCCGGGTGGGATGGGCGGCTGGGCGGCGGCCGCCCGGTGGCGGCGGCGGCGTCGGCGGTCCGCCCGGACAGGCGACCGGTGGCACCGGTACGACGGGCGGGACGACCGGCGCGGCGGTACGACGCGGCGGCACCGGCGACCGCACCGGCGGCCAGGCCGGCGGGCAGAACGGAGCCGGGAGCCTGCTCAACGGCAGCACCTCCAGCACGGCGATGACGGCGCTGCTCAAGGCCGACGCCTCGTCGTACCGCTGGGTCGCCGCCGCGATCGGCTCGCAGAACGCCTCGGGCTACCAGCTGGCGACCGGAGAGTCGGTGATGCCGATCGGCGGCTTCAACGGCAGTGACCCCTCGCCGACGCTGGCCGAGTTCAAGGCCCTGGTCGCGAAGCACGAGATCCACTACTTCATCGCCAGCGGCGGGGTGAGCGGTCGGCGGCGGGCCGGGCGGGCAGGGCGGCAGCTCCAACACGGCAGCCGCAGATCTCCAGCTGGGTGGAGTCCACCTTCACCGCCAAGACCGTGGGTGGCGTGACCGTCTACGACCTGACCACGGGGTGAACCGAACCCCAACAGTCGAGCACGGGAAGGGGGCGAACGGCGCCGTCGAGCACAGGCTCGGCGGCGCCGTTCTTTACTCAGTAAAGGAATGGGCTGAGTTTAGTAAGGCATCGGCCTGGGACCTAGCGCCGACAGGGATGTGCGTGGTGGACTGCGCAGCGGCGCGAGCGCGTCATCGTTGATCCGGTTCACTGAGCACGGAACGGGGTTGTCCATGACTTCCAGCACGTCGTCGAGCACCAGCGAGGGACACGCAGGTCTGTCCCGGTCGGTTGGCTTCTACGGCCTCATGTTCGTCTCGCTCGGCTCGATCATCGGATCGGGCTGGCTGCTCGGAGCACTGAACGCTGCCGAAGTCGCCGGCCCCGCCTCGATCATCGCCTGGATCCTGGCCGCCGCCATGTTGGCCACCTTGGCCCTGGTCTACGCCGAGCTCGGCGCGACCTATCCCGTGGCGGGCGGCAGCGGGCGGTTCCCGTACTTCTCCCACGGACCGATCGCCGGCTTCGTGGCCGGCTGGTCGTCCTGGCTGCAGGCCGTCGCCATCGCCCCGATCGAGATCCTGGCCGCGATCGCCTACGTCAACAGCGTGAAGGCGGTGCACAACAACTTCGACATGCTGTACGAGACGGGGTCGAAGGCCGGCCTGCTGAACAGCAAGGGCCTGGTCGTCGCGGTCCTGGGCATGTGCCTGTTCACGGCGCTGAACCTGGCCGGCGCGAAGTTCATGTCGGAGAGCAACTCGGTCATCGTGATCTGGAAGACCGCGGTCCCGCTGCTCGCGATCATCGTCGTGGCCGGCTCGTCGTTCCACTTCGGCAACTTCACGGCCGGCGGTGGCTTCGCCCCGCACGGCATCCACGGCATCTTCGCGGCCTTCCCGGCTGGTGTCGTCTTCGCCCTGCAGGGCTTCGAGCAAGCGGTCCAGCTGGCCGGTGAGGCCCGGAACCCGAAGAAGGACATCTCGCGGGCCATCCTGACCGCCATGACGATCGGCGCCTGCCTCTACGCACTGCTGCAGGTCGCCTTCATCGCCGCGGTCAACCCGGCGAACGTCGCCAAGAACTGGAACAACCCGCTCGGCGGCGAGCCCGGCGACTACGGCGCCTGGTACACCCTGGCCCTCGCGGTCGGTGCGACCTGGCTGGGCACGGTGCTGATCATCGACGCCGTCGTCTCCCCCGCCGGCACCGGCATCGTCTACCTCGGCACCACCGCCCGCCTCTCCTACGCCCTCGGTGAGGAGTCGGAGATGCCCAGCGCGCTGACCAAGGTCAACGCGGCCGGCACGCCGTACGTCTCGATCCTGGTCGCCGCCGTCGTCGGCATCGCGTGCTTCGGACCGTTCCCCAGCTGGAACAAGCTGGTCGGCGTCGTGACCGGTGCGACCGCGATCATGTACGGGTTCGCCCCCGTGGCGCTGGGGGCGCTGCACAAGGTCGACGCGGATCGACCTCGCAACTACAAGGCGCCGGCGCCGAGCATCATCCTGCCGGTGTCGTTCGTCTCGGCGAACCTGATCCTCTACTGGGGCGGCTACGAGTACACCTGGAAGATCGCGTGTGCCCTGCTCCTCGGTCTGCTGATCTTCGGCATCGGCTCGTCGATCAAGAACACCGGCGCGTTCAACCAGCTGCGGCCGGCGATCTGGATCGGACCGTGGGTCATCGGCTCGGTCATCATCGGCCTGGCCGGCCGCTACGGCACCGGCAACAAGAGCTGGCTGCCCGAGTGGATCGACCTGCTGGTGGTCATCGTCTTCTCGCTGGTCATCTACTACTGGGCGGTCCAGCTGGTCCAGGGCCCGGAGGCCGTCGCGGCCGCGGTCGAGAAGGACAAGGCTCAGCTGGACTACGAGCACGCAGGTGCTCGGCTGATCGCCGGCACTCGTCCGCTGTCACACCAAGGGAGCCCCGGCCGATCGGCCGGGGCTCCCTTGCTCGGTGGTCCGTCGGCGGTCATCGACCCCGGTTCGGTGCGGGCCGCTGGCTGGGCGGCGGCGGAGCGTCCCGGCTGATCTTGGAGACGGCCTTCCCGGTCGCGAAGAGCGCCGGGAGGAGCAGCAGCCCGAAGCCCCCGGCCCCGATGGCCGCCCACAGCGTGGCCAGGACGAACAGCACGAGCCCGGCCATCAGCAGGTTGGTCCGCGCCAGCGACGGACCGAGCACCCCGGTCGGCAGGACGAGCAGCCCGGCCGCGATGACCAGGAAGGCGTAGACCGACGAACACGCCGCCCTGCTTGCCGTGCACGATGGCGATGTAGAGACCGGCGTAGAAGGCCGCCCAGACGGCGGCGGCCAGGGCCCAGATGCGTGGCTTCACCGGGTCATCGTGCCGCACACCTGTCGCGGCAGGCGACCGGCCGGGGTCCGGGAGCGTCCGGGGCGTCCGGGCGTCCGGGGGCTTGCGGCTAGCGGATCACCTCGAGCTGGGCGTCGGCCGCGACCGTGCTGCGGACGACGTTTCCGGCGACGGCGCCGACCTGCTCGAGCCGCCAGAGCTCAGCCGGATGGAAGGTCGGGCCGGACTCGCGAACCACCACCAGTCCGAGCCGGGTTCCGGTGAGCGGGACGAGCGCCATCGCGGCGTACGCCCCGTCAATCACGTTGAGCCGCAACGGAACCCGAATCTCGCTCGGTTCCAGTCCGGGGCAGGTGGGGCTGCTGGCCACGACCTCCTCGACCGTCTCGTCGGCGCCGTAGCGGACGACCACCGCCCAGTCCGAGCCGGTCGACTCGGGGACGCCGTCGACCAGGGTCTGTACGGCGCGGCTGGGGGCCGCGCAGCATCCGGCCGACGAGCTCGAGCTCGCTGTGGCCGGTCGTGGGCGCCGGTCCGACCCGGACCCCGAGCACCTGCACGCCGGACAGGGACTCCAGCCGGGTCTGCACCCGCTGCAGGTGCTCCTCGCTGCTGACCTGGACGTGGACGTCGTCGAGCGCGCGACCGGCCTCGCTCTGCAGCACCTGGATCTGCGCGATGTCGGCTCCCGCGGTGCCGAGCGCACTCGCCACATCGCCCAGGACACCGGGGCGGTCGGGCACAGAGATTCGAATGAGGGCGAGCACGGGCACCTCCTGAGTCACAACGCGTAGCCCCATGGTGCCGGAGCGAGGTTGCCAGGAGGTTACGCCGGCGCGGGCCAGCCGGTTGAATGTCACCATGACCGACGCCGCCGCCCTCCTCGACCTCTTCCCGCCCGGGACGACCCGCGACGCCGACGGCATGCTGGTCGTCGGCGGTGCGCGACTGGACGCGGTGGCCGACGAGTTCGGCACGCCGGCCCTCGTCGTCGACGAGACGGCGCTGCGGGCCCGGGCCCGGGAGTACCTCACGGAGTTCCGCTCGCGCTGGCCGAAGGTGCAGGTGGTCTTCGCCTCCAAGGCCTTCCCGGCGACGGCCGTGCAGCGAGCGGTCACCGAGGAGGGCCTCGGGCTGGACGTCGCCGGCGGCGGCGAGCTGCTCTCCGCCGTCGCGGCCGGCGCCGACCCGGCGACCTTCGTCATGCACGGCAACGCCAAGACCTCTGAGGAGATCGAGCTCGCGGTGACGCATGGGCTCGGCCTGGTGGTGGTCGACAACTTCGACGACATCGACCGGCTGGAGGCGATCGTGCCGGCCGGGCGGGTGCAGGACTGCCTGGTGCGCGTGATCCCCGGCGTACAGGCCTCCACCCACGCCTCGCAGGCGACCGGCCACGAGGGGGCGAAGTTCGGGCTGATGCCGGACGCGGCCCGCGAGGCGATCGCGCGGATCGAGGCCAGCCCCCGACTGCGGATGGAGGGGCTGCACACCCACGTCGGGTCGCAGATCCTGAACGCCGACGAGATGGCCGCGGCCGTCGCGCCGCTGGCTCGGCTGGGCACCTTCCCGACGTACGACCTGGGTGGCGGTCTGGGGGTGCGGTACACCTACGCCGAGCACCCGCCCACCGTCGCGGAGTACGCCGAGGCGCTCATCGCGCAGGCGTCTTCGCTGCTGCCGGCCGATGCGCGGCTGATCGTCGAGCCGGGTCGCAGCATGGTCGCGCGGACCACGACGACGGTCTATCGGGTGACGACGATCAAGCGCGGGGTGCGGACCCACGTCGCGGTCGACGGTGGCATGGGCGACAACCTGGACGTCTCCCTGACCGGGCAGCGGTTCGAGGCGACGATCGCTGACCGGTTGGCCGGCTCGGAGGGTCCGGGCGAGCAGGTCTCGGTCGTGGGCCGGCACTGCGAGTCGGGCGACGTGCTCTCCGACGGCGTCGCCCTGGTCGATCCTCGCGTCGGCGACCTGCTGGCCGTGCCGGTGACCGGGGCCTACTGCTTCACGATGTCCAACAACTACAACGGCGCCCGCCGCATCCCCGTGGTTTTCGCCACCGACGGCAAGACCCGGGCCGTAGTCCGCCGCGAGACCTGGTCCGACCTCCTAGCCCGCGACCTCCCCTAACCCCCGCGCGCCTGCCCGCCGTACCCAGCAGCGCTTTCGGCACGGCGACGCACCGTGCCAATAGGTTCGGCACGGAGACTCACCGTGCCAATGCAGGATTGGCAGTAGATCCGCGCACATGCGCGCGCTCTCGACGGATTAATCCACAGGGTTGAGGTGCTCGACACACCGTCCACAGGTCGACACGCCGACGCCAACGCACCGGCCAAGACGGTACGACGCTCGACCCATGCCACGCCGAAAGCAGATCGACTCAGCCGCCATCGACGCCCTTTTCGCTCGACAGGAGCGCCTCGCCCGCCATCGACAGCTGACGAGCCCTCGGACTGCCCATCTCGACCACTCACCTCATCGGATCCGCCCCGAGGGCCGTGGCAGCGAGTCGCTGCCCGGGGTCGTTCTGACCCATCGCGGTACGCCGACCCGGCGCGAGCGGATTCTCGCGGCCCTGCTCTTCTGCGGCGACGACGCCGTCCTGACCGGGCTGTCGGCTCTCGCTCTGCGCGGCGTCCGGGCCGCCCAGCGGGTCAGGGACGTCCACGTCCTGGTCCCTGAGCCGCACCACCGTTCGTCGTTCGACTTTGTCGTCGTGCAGCGCACCCGTCGTGCTGCCGGAGGCCGCAGTCGCATCAAGGGACTCCGAGTGGCGACTGTGGCCCGAGCCGTCGTCGACGCGCCGCCGACTGATGAAGCGCAGGAACGCCGTTCGCGAGCTGGTCGCCGAGGTCGTCCAACGCCGGTTGTGCACGAGTTGACGAGCTGCACGCGAGGAGATCCGGGCGGGCGCGCGGCAGCGCAGCGCCCTGAGCCGTCGGGTGCTCGCCGAGATGGACGCCGGCGTCCGCTCGGTGGCCGAGATGCGCGCTCGGGAGATCATGGCCGACCAGGGGGTCTTCCGGCGCCCGCCTGGAACGTCTCGCTGTGGAGCGACGCCGGCGAGTTCATCGCCGTCGCCGGACGCGCTACTGGGACGACGTCGCCGCAGCGCTGCAGATCGACTCGATGCGCTGGCACCTCGGCCCCGCGGCAGTACAAGGCGACCCAGCAACGTCAGCGAGATCTCACCACCGTCGGCGTGCTGGTTCTGCCCGTCGCGCCCGACCACGTCATCGACGACCCGGTCGAGTTCGGCCGCGAGGAGACCCGTGCGTTGCTGCGCGGCCGCGGCCGCCCGTGCACGACCCGGGCATGCACGTCGGCCCGCACCCGGTCGCCGCCTGAGCGAGCTCCGGCCTTCGGCCTCGGCGTGCGCGGATCTACTGCCAATGCTCGTCGGCACGGTGAGTCGCCGTGCCGAATAGTTCGTCACGGCGGCTCGCCGTGCCAGAAGCGCAGGGGTCAGCGGTCGGGGAGGGTGAACGGGCGGCCGGGGAGGCGGAGCGAGCCGGGCGCGGTCCACCACTCCATCACCTCGACGACGAGGCGGCCGGCGATGACCGACGGGTCCTGCTCGGCTAGCCGGCGTGCCTCCTCGAGCGAACCGGCGCGATAGAACGACAGGCCTCGGATCGAGGGGTCGGGTGGGTCGATCACTGGCCCGTTGGCCACCAGGATGCCGGCCTGCGCGCAGGTCATCCTTGTGGCCGAGATGCCGCAGTTGCAGCGCATCCAGGGTCGCGTCGTCCATCTCGGGAGGATCGGGCGCACGACGCAGGATGACCAGCTGATAGCTCTCCAGGTCTCGACCCATCGGCCCTCCCGACCTCGTCGTACGCCGCAGTGTGCCCAGCAACACCAATCCCGCATTGGCACGGTGCGTCCCTGTGCCGAACCTATTGGCACGGAGACGCACCGTGCCAATGAAAGAGCCGGGGGCCAGGCAGCCCTGGGGCTAGATCCAGATGGCGGGGTCGACGAGTTCTAGCTCGGCTCTCGTCTGGCCGGGGGCGGGGGTGATCACCTTGCCGGGTACGCCGACCACGACTGCACCGGGCGGAACGTCTTTGACCACAACGGCATTGGCCCCGATCTGGGCGCCCCGGCCGACCGTGATCGGGCCGAGGATCCGAGCCCCGGCGCCCACGGTCACGCCGTCCTCCAACGTCGGGTGACGCTTGACCCGCTCCAGCGAACGGCCGCCGAGGGTCACGCCGTGGTAGAGCATCACGTCGTCGCCGACCTCGGCCGTCTCGCCGATGACCACGCCCATCGCGTGGTCGATGAACAGCCGCCGGCCGATCGTCGCGCCCGGGTGGATCTCGACGCCGGTGAACCACCGGACCGCCTGGGACACCAACCGCGCCGGCAGCTGCAGCCCCGGCCGCAGCCACAGCCGGTGGGCCAGCCGATGCCCCCACACCGCGTGCAGCCCGGGGTAGCACAGCAGCAGCTCGAGCCGCCCGCGCGAGGCCGGGTCCTGCCGGGCCGCCGCGTCCAGGTCCTCGCGCAGCCGGGCCCGCCAGCCCGGCGGGTCAGCAACCCCGGCGAGCCCCTGGAACGCCGGCAGCCCCGGCCGGCCCAGCGACCCCGGCGGGCCCAGATCCCGCTTCAGTCAAGGAGATCGGCGTACAGGATGGTCGAGAGGTAACGCTCGCCGAAGCTCGGGATGATGACGACGATCAGCTTGCCGTCGTTCTCCGGGCGCTTGCCGACCTCGACCGCGGCGGCGATCGCGGCGCCGGAGGACAGGCCGACCAGCAGGCCCTCCTCGGCGGCGGCCCGACGAGCCCACACCGACAGCGGTCTCGGCGTTGACGTCGATGACCTCGTCGTAGATCGAGCGGTCCAGGATCTCCGGCACGAAGTTGGCGCCGATGCCCTGGATCTTGTGCGGCCCGGGCTCGCCGCCGTTGAGGATCGGCGACTCGGCCGGCTCCACGGCGATCATCTTCACCTCGGGCTTGCGGGCCTTGAGCACCTGCCCGACGCCGGTGATGGTGCCGCCGGTGCCGATGCCCGCGACCACGATGTCGACCTGGCCGTCGGTGTCGTTCCAGATCTCCTCGGCCGTGGTCTTGCGGTGGATCTCCGGGTTGGCCTCGTTGGCGAACTGCCGGACGAGCACAGCACCGTCGGCCGCACCGAGCTCCTCGGCCTTGTTGACCGCGCCCTTCATGCCTTCGCTGCCCGGCGTGAGGACGAGCTCGGCACCGAAGGCGCGCAGCAGCGCGCGGCGCTCCTTGCTCATCGTCTCGGGCATGGTCAGGACGACCTTGTAGCCGCGGGCCGCGCCGACCATGGCCAAGCGCGATGCCGGTGTTGCCGCTCGTGGCCTCGACGACCGTGCCGCCGGGCTTGAGCAGGCCCGAGGCCTCGGCAGCGTCGATCATCGAGACGCCGATCCGGTCCTTGACGCTGCTCGCCGGGTTGTAGAACTCCAGCTTGGCCGCGATCTGGGCGCCGGAGCCCTCGCTGACCCGGTTGAGCCGCACGAGCGGGGTGTTGCCGATGAGCTGAGTGACGTCGTCGTAGATGCGCACGGGACTAGTCCACCACCTGGGTCGAGTCGGGGTCGAGTCGGGGAAATGCCGGGTTGTGCCTGTCGGTCAGCCTACCCCGATCGTTGAGAAGTAAACCTGTCTCTTTGCTTCTCCAGATCTTCCCGGAACCTGCCGGCCGGTACGCCGCGGAGCGGGCCGCCGCGTCAGTCGGCCGCGAGCGCCTCGATCGCCGGCAGTGCGGCCAGGAGCGCCTCGACCTGCTCCGGCTCGAGGGCCTCCAGCCGGCGGGCCAGGCCGTGCAGGCGCTGCTCCCGACTGCTCTCGACCAGCGTCCGACCCGACGTGGTGGCCCGGAGCAGCCAGGCCCGCCCGTCGAGCGGGTCGACGGTCCGCTCGACGTAGCCCGCCGGCTCTCCAGCGCCGTGACCAGCTTGGTCATCGACGGCGGCGCCATGCCCTCGCGCGCGGCGAGCTCGCCCGAGCGCAGCGGCCCCTCCTTGACCAGCGTGAACAGCGCGCTCAGCAGGCCGTGACTGACGGGAGCGTCGCCGGACTCGCGCCGCAGGCTGCGGGTGAGCCGGCCCAGCGCGACGTACAGCCGGGTGGTGTCGGCCGCCGGCAGGACCTCGGTACGCCGGGTCGGCCGCGCCCCCCGGGTGGCCGGGGTCCCCGACGTCACGGGCGCACCGGCAGCGGCTCGACCGGGTCGTCCTCGCCCATCCGGTCACCGTCGGCGGAGGACGACAGCGGCTCGTCCTCGGCGTGGATGTACTTCCCGCCCCGGAAGAGCGAGGCGAGCGCGCCGATCAGCATCATGATCGCGGCGGCCGTGAAGACGACCACCAGGCCGTGGTGGAACGGCTGGGAGATGAGCTGCGGGAAGAACTCCTTGCCGGTCAGCTTGGCGGCGTTGGCCGCCGGGATCTGCTGCAGCGTCCCGGTCGGACCGAGCAGGCTCTGCATCGGGTTGTAGCCGAGGAAGGCCGCGAACAGCGAGCCCACCGGCGGCAGGTTGCCGATCTGGGCGGCCGTCGCATGCGGCACCCCCTGGGCCGCCAGCCCGCTGGTCAGGGTCTTCGGCAGGGTCGAGGCCAGCCCGGCGATCATCAGCGAGAAGAAGATGCCGATCGACAGGGACGACCCGGAGTTGAAGAACGTCCCGCGCATGCCGCTCGCAGCGCCGCGCTGGCTGGCCGGCACCGAGTTCATGATGGCCATCGTGTTGGGTGCGGCGAACAGCCCGGAACCGATGCCGTTGATCGCGATCAGGACGGCGAACTGCCAGTAGGTGAAGTTCGTCGGCAGGAAGATCAGCGCGACGAAGGACACCCCTGTGACGGCCAGGCCGCCGGTCGCCAAGGCCCGCGAGCCGATCCGGTCCGAGACCCAGCCGGAGGCGGGACCGGCAACCAGGAAGCCCAGGCTCAGCGGCAGCAAGTAGATGCCCGCCCAGAGCGGCGTGTCCTGATAGTTGTAGCCATGCAACGGAAGCCAGATGCCCTGCAGCCAGATGATCAACATGAACTGCAGGCCACCGCGGCCGATCGAGGCCAGGAAGCCGGCCAGGTTGCCGGCCCAGAACGGCCGGATCCTGAACAGGTTCATGTGGAACATCGGGTCGGACACGTGGTTCTCGATGAAGGTGAAGACCACGAGAAGCGCTGCGCCGCCGATGATTCCGGTCAGCACCCACGGGTTGGTCCAGCCCATCGAGTGGCCGCCGTAGGGCTGGATGCCGTAGGTGATCGCGGCCAGCAGCGACGACAGCCCGACCGCGAAGGTGATGTTGCCCCACCAGTCGATCTTGCCCTTGCCCGTCGTGCCGCCGAGCTCGTGCAGGGAGCGATAGGACCAGATGGTGCCGATCAGGCCGAACGGCACGCTGACCCAGAACACCGCCCGCCAGTGCCACTCCGACAGCACGCCACCCAGGATCAGGCCGATGAACGAGCCCGCGATCGCCGCGACCATGTTGACGCCCAGCGCCGTGCCGCGCTCGTTGGCCGCGAAGGCGTCGGTGAGGATCGCCGTCGAGTTGGCGAAAAGCATTGCGCCACCGATGCCCTGGACCAGGCGCCAGCCGATGATCCAGAGGGCTCCGGCCGAGCCGGTGAACGGTTCGAGAGCGAGCAGCACCGAGCTGAGGAAGAAGACCAGGAAGCCGAGGTTGTAGATCTTCACCCGGCCGAACATGTCGCCGAGCCGACCGAGCGTCACCACGAGTACGGCGCTCACCAGCAGGAAGCCCATGATCATCCAGAGCAGGTAGCTCACGTTGCCGGGTGCCAGCGGGTTGAGGCCGATGCCGCGGAAGATCGCCGGCAGGCTGATCAGGACGATCGAGCCGTTGATCGTGGCGACGAGCATGCCCATCGTGGTGTTGGACAGCGCGATCCACTTGTACTTCGGGTGGTTCTTGTCGTACCGCGCGCTGGGCGCGGTCATCGAGGCAAAGCTCACTGGAGGTCTCCGAGCAAGGGGCGTCCCGCGCATCGCCGCGCGGCTCGGCATTTAGTTTAGCTCAACTAACTATCTCGCCGCCCCCGGCTCCGGAACGCACCCCGGTGCCGGAACGACCGCGGCCCCGCCGACCGGGTGGTCGAGCGGGGCCGCGGAGGGTTCGCGGTGCGCCGTGGGGCGGGTGTGAGCTCGCCGGTCAGCCGGCCGGAGCCGGGGCGGGAGCGCCGGTCAGGCGCTGCATGGCGAGCTGGACGACCGAGATCAAGGCCTGCTTGGTGGCGGGCCGGGCCCGGGCGTCGGTGTAGATCATCGGTACGTCGGCCGGCACCTGGAGCGCGGCCCGCACCTCGTCGATGCCGTGCCGGGCCACGCCGTCGAAGCAGTTGATCGCGACGACGAACGGGATGCCCCGGGCCTCGAAGTAGTCGACGGCCGGGAAGCACTGATCCAGCCGCTCGGTGTCGACCAGGACGACGGCACCGATCGCGCCGCGGACCAGGTCGTCCCACATGAACAGGAACCGGTCCTGGCCCGGCGTACCGAAGAGGTAGAGCCACAGGTTCCCCGGCAGCGCGATCCGGCCGAAGTCCATGGCCACCGTGGTGGTCGTCTTGCGGTGGGTGTTGCCGCCGGCGTCGTCGATGCCCACCGAGTGCTCGGTCATCGCGGCTTCGGTCGAGAGCGGCTCGATGTCGGAGATCGAGCCGATGAAGGTCGTCTTGCCGACGGCGAAGCCGCCCGCGACGACGATCTTGACGACGGTCGGAGCCGTGTCCATCCCCTGGGGGGCGTGTCCGTCGGCTGCACCGGTGGCCGTGGGGGCTGCGCCCGGGGCCACGTCAGAGCGAGGAAATGCCATTGAGAACACTCTCCAGAACACTGAGGCTTGTCGCGATGCCGGACTGGCCGTTCGCGACGCCGTGGATACGGACCTTTCCCTCGTCAGCGAGGTCGCTCACGATGACGCGAACGATCCCGACGGGGAGCTTGACGTGCGCCGAGAGCTCGGCGATGGACAGGAACTCGACCGCGGTCAGGTCGAGGATCTTGATCGTCTCGGTGTTCATGCCGGGAGCCGGGGCGCGCAGCGACTGCACGAGCGCCTCGATCGGCAGATCCGAGGACGACGCGCGCGTGCGACCCCCGGTGACGGCGTACGGCCGCACCGCATAGGTCTCCTCGACCTCTGCCTCGTCCGCTCCTCCGCCCCGGACCTTGGGCCTGTCCGACATCGGACTCAGCCGACCTGCCAGGCACGCACGGGGCCCTCGACGGGAAGCCGCGAGCGCATCTCGCTCACGAGCTGCGGCGTCAAGGTCGCCTCGGTGCGGCTGACCAGCAGTGCCATCTCGTACCCGATGAGGCCGACGTCGCACTGCGCGTCGGCCACGACGGCCAGGACCGAACCGTCGTTGACCTGCATCGAGAACAGGAAGATCGTGTCCATCTCGACGATGGACTGGCGGACCTCGCCGGCGCGCAGCTGGCGGGCGGCGCCCCGAGTCAGGCTCGACATGCCCGACACGATCGCGGCCATCTGGTCGCCGCCGGTGCGGTCGAGGTTGTCCGACATGGCCATCAACAGGCCGTCGGCGGAGACCACCAGGGTGTGCTGCACACCCGGCACGCTCTTCACGAAGTTGTCGAGCAGCCAGCTGAAGTTCGCTGCCTCGGTGCTCATCGTCGTGTTCACGGTGGTCTTCCTCCGGTGGATCGGGCTGTTCGTAACGTCGGTCAGTTCGGGGTCGGGCTTGAGCGGCGAAGCGCCGGTGGGTCTAGCTGTCGGACTCGGGTGCGGCGCGGCCCCGCTCGACGCCGGCCCGGAAGCCGCTCAGCATCGAGCGGACGTCCGTGGCACTGCGCTCGCGGTGCGGCACGGGGGTGGTGGCCTCGGGGGTCGCCTCGAGTCCGGGCGTGGCCTGCGGCGTACGGCGGGGCATCGAGTCCTGGCCCCGGTTCTCGACCGCTTGCGGCCGATAGCCGGACAGGGCGCTCAGCTCGGACAGCGCCTCGCTGGCGATGGCCGACCGCTGACGCAGCTGGAAGGTCTCGAAGTCCATCCCGGGCGTCATCCCCGGCACCGACGGCTCGGCCGGAGCCGCTGGGCTGGCGGAAGCGGCTGGCCGCTGGCGGGGCGCCGAAGAGCGACGAGCTGGGCTGGTCTTCGGCCGCCGTCACGGGCGTGCCGAAGTGACCGGCCGGTAGCGGCGCCGGCACCTCGGTGCCCGGCTGGGACCCCTCGTCCGGAGCGGCCACGAAGGCCGGCTGGTCGACCCTGGCCGCAGGCGCGACCGGGAACGGCGTGGCCTGCGGTTCCGGCACGACCGGCGTCGGGATGACGGGCGGCGCCGACGGCGCCTGGGTGTACGCCGGGGGCGCGACCTGACGCGTGGGCAGCGGTGCGGGCGCCTTCACGGCCCGGGAACCGAAGCGTGGGAGGCGACGGCCTCGACCGGACGGGCGGCCGGGGAGGATGTCCAGCACGCCGACGGCGGCGGGCGCGACGACGGGCTCGGGCTCCGGCTCCGGCTCGGGCGCCTCTTCGACGGCCTGCTCGGTGGCGAAGGCCGTGAACGTCGTGGCCGCGGGGGGAGTAGCGGGCTGCGGCTCCGGTTCCGGCGCGGGCTCGGCCGGGTCCGCGTCAGCTACGACGTCGGCGACCGGGTCGGGCACAACGTCGGGCCCGACCTCGGGCTCGACCTCGGGCTCCGGCACAACCTCGGGCTCGGGGGCGACCGGCGCGAACAGGGCGGGTGCCGACGGCTCCGGCTCAGGCTGCGAGCTCGATCGACGGCTCGGTCGGCGACCGGCGCGAACAGGGCGGGTGCCGACGGCTCCGGCTCTGGCTCGACGACTCGGTGACGACCGGCTCGACCGGAGCGAACAGGGCGGGTGCGACCGGTTCGGGCGCGAGCTCGATCGACGGCTCGACGACCGGCTCGGCTCACGCTTGCCTGGTCAGTCACGGGCTCGGCATCGACCGAGGGCGGCGAGGCCACCGGCAGCGCGACGACATCGTCGGTCTTGTAGTGCCGACCCCGGTGTTTGCCGTTGCCACGTCGACCGAACGCGTGGAAGACGCTGGCCCGCTGGACGGCTCCACCGACCTCGTGGGCAGCCTCCGCGACCGGGAGGGCCGCTTCGTCCGCCACAGGTGCGGATGCGTCCGGAGCGACGGCTTCGGCTGCGCCCGCCGCGTCAACGGATTCAGGCACAGTCAGCTCAGCGGTCTCGACCTCAGCGGTCTCAGGACCTCAGCGGTCTCAACCTCAGCGGCTCGCTCAGCCTCGAGCGGTCTCAACCTCAGCGGTCTCAGCCTCAACCTCGGTGCTGGGAACGTCCGCGCTGGCGATCTCGATAGCTGGCTCGTCGACCGGCTCGGGGCTGACGTCGGTGGCCAGGTCCGGCAGCGAGGTCGGCGACCGGCACGACCGGCTCAGCGGGCGCGACCGGCTCGGCCACGGCCGCGGGGCCAGACAGCTCAGCTGGCTCAGCCGGCTGCGGGCCGCGCCGCTGCAATGGGAAGAAGGCGCGTCGCGAGCTGGCCGGGGTGACGTCGGGGGCGTAGTCCGCGTCCTCGGTCACGAGCGAGTCCTGCTCGACCAGTGCAGTGCTCTCGTCGATCCGGGCCTGCTCGGTGGCGTGCTCGGTGGCGTGCTCGGCGGCTCGGGCGTCAACGACCGGCTCGACCGCCAGAGAGTCGACCAGCACGGGCTCGGCCACCGGCGACTCGGCGTCCGCGACCAGTTCGGTGGCCGGCTC
Source organism: uncultured Actinomycetota bacterium (assembly GCA_963834425.1). Taxonomy (GTDB): domain Bacteria; phylum Actinomycetota; class Actinomycetes; order Actinomycetales; family CAVURS01; genus CAVURS01. The sequence goes on along the minus strand of CAWIBR010000010.1, from coordinate 379,234 downwards.
GACGGCCGGCTCGGCTCGGCCTCGGGCTCGACCTCGGGCTCGGGCTCGACCTCGGGCTCAGCATCAACCTCGGCGTCAGCCGCGACCTCGACGGTGGGCTCAACCGGTGAATCCGCCACTGCCGCAACGTCATCGGCCGCGGGCGCGATCTCGTCCGTCGGGTTCGGCTCGAGCTGCGCGTCAGCAGCCGGGACCTCCGAGACATCCAACTCAGACGACATCCAACGCAGCGGCATCCGACGCAGCGGCGTCGGCCGTCACGACATCCGACTCTGAAGCGATCGGCACACCACCGGAAGGCTCACCAACGGCGACTCAGCAGCCTCCGACGCCGGGCCGGCGTCGTCCGAGGATCGGTCGGTCGGCGGCAGTTCGGGCAGCGGCGTCAGCAGCGGGTCGGGGGTGGCCGGCGTGTTGTGGCGCGAGCGGAAGCCCGAGAACAGGCCCGGACGACGTCCAGGCCGCGCCGACTCATCGGCCGAGGCCGGGTCGTCCGACCCGTTGACTGGAGCCGGCTCGGCTGCCGCGACGGAGGGCAGGGCCACGGCCGGGGACGGCGTGCACCGGCGAGGTCCTGGACCGGTGCGGCTCCAGTGCTGGAGCCGCGGCGCGGCAGACCGGTGATGCTGCCCCGCTGCGGCAGCGAAGGAGCCGCGTCCGGGGCCGACCCGGACGGAGCCGCGAGCGAGGACGCCGACACCGGGGCCGAGTCGGGCTTGGCAGCGCGCTGCGGCAGGCCGACGCTGGTCTGAGCGGCCACCGCCGGCTGCGCGGCCGGGGCGTCCGCGGAGCCGCCGAAGTCGTAGGGGAACGGCGTCGCCTTCTTGGGGACGGTCGGAGCCGGTGGCTCGGAGGACGTCGGCCGGGGGTCGTGCGGGCTCGCCGATCGGGTCGGCAGGCCGGTCGGGGCGACCACCGGAGCCGGGACAGCGGACGGCGCACCGGTCGGCTCGGCCGGGCGGGCGGCCGAACCCTCGGTGCCGTCGATCGCTGCGCTCTGCTCGTCGTCGTCGTCGATCCCGGTGACCTCGGCCACCGTGCCGGGGACGAAGAGCGCCGCGGGCAGGTCGATGACGACGACCGTGCCCCGGTCGCGGGCCGCACGCAGCGTGACCCGAGCGTCCAGCTTGCGGGCCAGTCGCCCGACCACGAAGAAGCCCAGGCGCGAGGAGCCGACGACGTCCGTGACCGGCGGGTTCGCGATCCGCTGGTTGGCGTCGGTGATCTCGTCGTACGTCATGCCGAGGCCGGCGTCGGTGATCTTCACGCGGACACCGCGACGGCTGTACGACGTGACGACGAAGACCCGCGTGTCGGGGTTGGAGAACTGCGTGGCGTTCTCCAGCAGCTCGGCCAGCAGGTGTGCGGTGGTCAGCGCGACGTGGCCGACAACGGGCGGGTCGGCGCGCAGAGCCATGTCGACGCGCTCGTACTTCTCGATCTCGGAGATCGCGGTGCGGACCACGTCGGACAGCGGCATCGCCTGACGCACCCGGCGACCGGAGTCGATGCCGGCCAACACGATCAGCGACTCGGCGTTGCGTCGCATCCGGGTCGCGAGGTGGTCGAGCTTGAAGAGGTCGTCCAGGGTGTCCGGGTTCTCCTCCGTGCGCTCCAGCTGGTCGATGAAGGACAGCTGGCGGGACAGCAGCACGTGGTTGCGCCGGGCGACGTTGACGAACATCTCCGCGATCGACCCGCGCAGGGCGGCCTGCTCGCGGGCGATCTTCATCGTGGTCTGGTTGACGTCGTTGAAGGCGACGGCCAGGCGGCCGACCTCGTCGTGCGTCGTGACCGGGATCCGGATCAGCTCGGTGTCCGGCGCCTCGCCGGGCGTCGCCATGGTCTCGACCAGGCGGGGCAGCTCGTCGCGGACCTGGCCCGCCGCATCGGTGAGGTCGCGCAGCGGGCGGATGATCGCCCGGGCCACGACCAGGGCCAGGAGCAGCGGCAGCAACAGCACCAGCAGGGCCAGGCCGAGGGCCTGCCAGGCGCGGTTGGTCGCCGCCGAGGCGCTCTGCTCAGCCGATGCCGCGGCGGTGCTGGCTGCCTGTGCGGCCAACCCTTGCAGGACGTCGACGTGGCTGTTGGCCAGGCTGACCCAGCTCTGGTCCTGGACCGACGTGGGCTTGCCCTGGGCGACGTCGAGCAGGCTGGCCTCAGCGGAGGTGAACGCCTTGCTGTCGCTCTGGTCCATCATCCGGGTCATCTGGCTGCGCTGGGTCAGCGTCGCGTCGTACTCGTAGTTCTGCAGTGCGTCGGCCTGGCGGGCCACGACTGCGGTGAAGGCGGCGGCGTTGGTCGGGTCCGCGATGACCTGGCGACCGAGGTCGCGCTCCTGGGTGGCCAGCTCCTCGGCCAGCTCGAGCTCGGAGTAGGACCGCAGCTGTACGGCGAGGGTCCGGTCCTGCAGCGACTGCGCGATGCGCCCGGGGATCTGGATCTCCTCGAGGATCGCGGCGTCGAACGCTGCGCCGACCGCGGCCGGGGAGATGGTGCCCTTGTCGACCTGGGTGCGGACGGTGGTCAGTCGGGTGCGGGCCTGCAGGTTCGTGGCGAGCGCCTTGGCCGCCTCCGGCGAGAGCTGGGCCAGGCCGATCCGGCTGGTCAGGGCATCGGTCGTCGCCGCGGCCGAGTTCGACTGCTGGCGGATCGCGGGCAGCTGGTCGCCGAGGGTGTCGTCGCCCTGGAGCTTGGCTTCGGAGACCCGGCGCTCGGCCTGCAGGGCGGCGACGAGCGCGGAGAAGCTCCGGGCGCCGTCGGCGATGGCGCGGACCTGTCGAGCATCCTTGGCCGTGCTGATGGCCTGCAGCGAGACCACGCTGGCGCCGATGAGCAGCACCAACATGGGCACAGCCAGCACCGCCAACAGCTTCGACCTGATGCCGAGGTTGCGCAGCATGTTCGTCCCCTCTTCCAGCGACGCCCAGTGCTTCGGCGTTGCTGGTACGGCGATTGATCCTTCTGGGGGTCGCTGTCACTCAATTGGCGCAACAGCGGCGCGGCGGCTTGATGGGCCGTCGCGAGTGATACTCACGGGGTGTCCGCTCCCGCGTCGTACGCCGTCGTCGTTCTCGCCGGCGGCACTTCACGCCGCATGGGTGGCGGCGACAAGACGGCGCTGGACCTCGGCGCCGGGCGGAGCGTGCTCGACCACCTCGTGAGCGGGTTCGAGATTTCCGTCCCCGTTGTCGTCGTCGGGCCGAGGCACGCACTTGAGCGTTCGGTGCGCTGGACCCGGGAGTCTCCGCCCGGCGGCGGCCCGCTCGCCGGGCTCGCGGCGGGGTTCGCGGCGCTTCTGGACGACCTCCCCGCAGGTCCCCCTACCGACCGGGAGGGCCCGAACGGCGCAGCCGGAGCAGCCGGGACGGGTCCGGCCACCTGGGTGGTCGTCGTCGCCGGTGACCAGCCCTTCGCCGCCACGGCGGTCGGGCCACTGCTGACGGTCGCGGCAGCGGTCGGTGCGGAAGTCGACGCGGTCGTGGGCCGGGACGACGCCGGTCGGCTGCAGCCGCTCCTCGCGGCGTATCGATCGACGGCACTGCGCGCGCGGTTGGGCACTCCGGGTGCCGACGAGCCGAGCGGTGCACCCACGGCCGGGCGGTCGATGCACTCGCTGCTCGAGACCCTGACCGTCCAGGCGGTGCCGTTGCCGGAGATCAGCCTGCTCGACGTCGACGACCCGGCCTCGCTCGCGCTCGCCCGCGAGGCCTGGGCCGCCGGGACCGGGCGGCGCCGGCTAGCCGCCGCCCGTTGGCGCGACCTTCGGCCCGGCGCGCTCGGCCAGCACGGAACCGGCGAGCACGCTCACCGCGATGGTGACCAGCGCGCCCAGGAGGATGGCCGGCGCCTCTCCCGGCTGGAGCAGGTCGAGCTGGGTGCCCAGCGCCGCTGCAGCCACCGGCACGCCGAGCTGTGCGGCGGCCAGCGCACCGACGGGCACCGGCTGGCCCGTCAGCGCGCATCGCCACGTGGGCGACGACGCCGCCGACGCCGAGGAGCAGCCCGAGCCCGATGTACGACGGGTGGTGGCCGAGGTCGCGCAGGTTGAGCGAGGCGCCGAGCCAGACGAAGAACAGCGGGCCGAAGAAGCCTTCGGTGAGCGCGAACAGCTGCTTGGCCAGCCGCCGCGGCTCGCCGACCGCCGCCACGACAAGCCCGAAGCTGAAGCCGGCCAACATGATCGACACGTGCGTGGCGACCGCGAGCGCGGCCAGGCCGAACAGGATGGCCAGCTGGATCCGCAGCTCGAGGGCGAACGAGCGTCGCTCCGAGACCTTGTGCAGCCGGGCCCGCCGACCGTTGCGCTCGTTGGCTCGCAGAACTACGAAAAGCGCTGCGGCACAGAGCAGATACGGCGAGTGACGCCCAGGGCCGCCCGCCCGGCTCGGGCCGGGTCGATCGCGAGCGGAAGGGCCACGATGCAGGCCGCGTCGGCGATGGCGACCTGCGGGAGGACCTGCACGATCGCCGGGCCGGTCAGGCTGAGGGAGTCGACGATCGGCAGCACGAGGGCCGCTGAGGACGAGGCCATCAGCACGGCGTACAGGCTGGTGTGACCGGTGTGGAAGATGGCGTTGATCGCGACAGCCAGGCCGACCGCGACGACTCCGACGCCGACGCGCGCGGAGCAGCTCCGAGGCGGACGCCGCGCAGCAGCTGGGGGTCACGGGCGGGCACGTGGGTGCCCGCGACGAACATCACCAGGGCGAAGCCGATGTCGGCCAGGAAGGTCCAGGTCGGGTTGTCCGGCGTGCAACCGCGAGATCCCGGTCGGTCCGAGCAGGACGCCCGCGGCCAGCTCGCCGAGCAGGACCGGGAGGTGCCACTGCCGGCCCGGGCCGCAAGCGCCGGACCGAGCAGGCCGGCGACGACGATGAGGGCGAGCGCCCCGAAGGTCATCCGCGGTTCAACGACACAGTCGACGGGCCGTCATCGAGGGCGGGCGGCCAGCGGCGCGACCAGCCGGCAGGGCACGTCGGTGTTCTCGTCGGTGTGATAGCTGGCGCAGACCCGGTGGTAGCCGTCGGCGATCTGCAGGGGGCGGCCGGTGGTCAGGTCGCCGCCGACCAGCAGCACTGGCGAGAGCGGCTTGTCCTTGCCGATCTTGGCCAGGTCGGAGGCGACGTGGGGTTGTCCGGCGGCAGCAGGGGCAGCCGCGCGGCCCGCAGGATGTCCTTCGCCTTCTGCCGGATGATCGGTCGCCGCCTGCAGCGCCTCCACGAGGCGACTCACGTCGGCGTCGGCGGCGAGCAGCTGCAGAGTACGCCGCCGCCGCCGGGTAGTCGTGCTCGTCCGGCTCGTCCTTCCAGATCACCTGTGGCCACGAAGGGCAGAGTACGACCGGGCCTAGGGTCGGAGCATGCGAGCCATCGACATCCGCGAGCCGGGCGGTCCTGATGTGCTGTTCATGGCCGAGGTGGCGGACGCCGTCGCCGGCCCGGGCGAGGTGCTGGTCGATGTCGTCGCCGCTGGCGTCAACCGCGCGGACACCCTTCAGCGACAAGGCAATTACGAGCCGCCGCCGGGCGCCTCGCCGTACCTCGGGATGGAGGTGTCCGGCCGGATCAGCGCCCTCGGTGAGGGTGTCTTCGACGCCGGAGAGTGGTCCGTGGGCGACGAGGTCTGCGCCCTGATCGCCGGCGGCGGCTACGCCGAGCAGGTCGCGGTGCCGGTCGAGCTGCTCCTGCCCGTGCCCTCCGGGGTCGGGCTGGTCGAGGCGGCCGCGCTGCCCGAGGTCGCCTGCACGGTCTGGGCCAACGTCTTCATGGCCGCGGGGTTGCGCCCCGGTGAGGTGCTGCTGGTCCACGGCGGCTCCAGCGGCATCGGCACGATGGCGATCCAGCTCGGCTCGCGAGCTCGGGGCGCGGGTGGCCGTGACGGCCCGCTCGACCGAGAAGCTCGAGGCGTGCCGGGCGCTCGGCGCCGACATCCTGATCAACTACACCGAGCAGGATTTCGTCGAGGTGCTCCGCGCGGAGACCGGCGGCGCCGGCGCGGACGTGATCCTGGACAACATCGGAGCCAAGTACCTCGCGCGCAACCTGACCGCGCTGGCCGCGAACGGCCGGCTGGTCGTGATCGGGCTCCAGGGCGGGACGAAGGCCGAGCTCGACCTCGGCCTGATGCTGCACAAGCGGGTGGCCGTCTTCGCCGCGTCGCTGCGCGGCCGTCCGCTGGTCGAGAAGGCCGCGATCATCCGCAGCACCCGCGAGCACGTCTGGCCGCTGCTGTCCGCCGGCCGGGTGCGGCCGGTGGTCTACGCGACGTACCCCTTGGCCGAGGCCGCCCGCGCCCACCAGGTGATGGCCGACAGCACCAACATCGGCAAGCTCCTCCTCCTGCCCTAACCCTGGTTGCCAGCCCCCGGCCCGCCGTACCCCCGCGCACTTGATTGGCACAGTGCGTCCCCGTGCCAGTCCTATCGGCACGGTGCGTCCCCGTGCTCATCAAACTTTGGTGCAACTGGGCACACCCGGTTGACGAGCCGCCTAGATACTCGGTATACCTGTCCTTGGCCGGGGGTATACCGGGTATCAAAAGGGGGCCACGATGTCGGTCAAGCAGGCACTGCTCGCATTGCTGGACGAACAGCCGATGTACGGCGCGCAGCTACGCGTCGCAGTTCGAGCGACGCACCGGCGGCACCTGGCCGCTGAATGTCGGGCAGGTCTACCAGACGCTGACGCGGCTCGAGCGGGACGGCTTGGTCGAGGCCACCGGGCCAGCCGACAACGAGGGCCGGATCGCCTATCGGCTCACCGAGGCCGGCCGCGCCGCCACCGCAACCTGGTGGACGACGCCCGTCGACCGGGCCGAGGCGCCCCGCGATGAGCTCGTCATCAAACTCGCGCTCGCGGTCACCGTGCCCGGGATCGATGTGCCGGCGGTGGTCCAGGCCCAGCGCACCCAGACCCTGCGCCAGCTGCAGGACCTGACCCGGCTCAAGCAGCAGGCCGACGAACGCCAGGACCTGGCCTGGCTGCTGGTCCTGGACAACCTGGTCTTCGCCGCCGAGGCCGAGGTCCGGTGGCTGGACCACGTCGAGGCCCGGCTCATCCGCGACCGCGGGCGAGTCGACCCGCCCGTGCCCGAGCCGATCGATGGGCCGATCGACGAGCCGGCCGCGGAGCTGAACCGATGACCGCCATCGAGCCCCTGACCCGCCGATCGAGCACCCCCGCGTCGGGCGCGATCCTCGAGCTCCGCGACGCCGTCCGGATTCACGGGCAGGGCGCGACCGAGGTGCGGGCCCTGGCCGGGGTCAGCCTGCAGGTCCACCCCGGCGAACTGGTCGCCGTCATGGGTCCCTCCGGTTCCGGCAAGTCGACCCTGCTCAGCCTGGCCGGTGGGCTGGACACGCCGACCTCGGGCGAGGTGTACGTCGAGGGTCAGGCGCTCTCGACCCTGTCGACGGCCGACCTGGCCCGGTTGCGCCGGCGGAGCCTGGGCTACGTCTTCCAGGACCTCAACCTGGTGCCCGCGCTCACGGCCGTCGAGAACGTGATGTTGCCGCTGGAGCTGGACGGCGAGCGCCAAGGGGCCGCCCGCCGCGCCGCTCGCGCCGCGCTGGCCGAGGTCGACCTGGCCGGCCTGGCCGACCGGTTCCCCGACGAGATGTCCGGCGGCCAGCAACAACGAGTCGCCATCGCCCGCGCGCTGGTCGGTCCCCGCCGGCTCGTGCTGGCCGACGAGCCGACCGGCGCCCTGGACTCCGAGACCGGCGAGGCCGTCCTGCGCGTCCTGCGGGCCCGGGTGGACGCGGGAGCCGCCGGCCTGCTGGTCACCCACGAGGCCCGGCACGCCGCCTGGGCCGACCGGGTCGTCTTCCTGCGCGACGGCGTCGTCGTCGACACCACGGGGCCGAGGCCGGAGGCGGAGCAGCTCCTGGGCGGTCCGGCCCCCCGCGGCGACCGATGAGTCACGCGACCGGGCCACGGCACACCACAGCCGGCAGCGGCTCGGGCGCCCACAGCAGCCCGAACCAACGGACGGGTCGGGTCGCCACGTGGCGGGGCTCGTGGCGGGGCTCGTGGCGGATCGCGCTGCGGCTGGCCCGGCGAGATGCCCGTCGTAGCAAGGGCCGCACCGCGCTCGTTGCCGCGATGGTCGGCATCCCGGTGATGCTGATCGTCACCCTCTCGACGCTCATCCACACCAGCGACATCAGCCCCGCGGGAGAGCCTGACCGCCACCATGGGTCAGGCCCAGGCCCTTGTGACGACGACCGGCGACATCCGCACCCCCGTCACCCAGAACCCGCACGAGCAGAGCTGGTCGACCAGTCCGGACGTCATCGACCAGGCAGGCACGCCGACCTCGGCCCCGGACCGGCCGTGGACGCTCGCCGAGCTGCAGCGCCTGACCGGTGGCCGGCTGTTGCCCCTGTGGACCGGGACCACCCGGCTCAGCTCGACGGGCATCGCCCTGCCGATCGCCGCGACCGAGCTGCCCCTGGCCGACCCGGCCACGCACGGGATGGTGCAGCTCCGATCCGGGCGGCTGCCGGCCGCCGCGAACGAGATCGCCGCGACGACGGGCCTGCTCAAGACGACGGGGTGGAAGATCGGGACCACGTTGACCGACCTCGACACCAAGGCCGCGGTAAAGATCGTCGGCACCTACAGCACGCTCGGCATGTCCGGGAGCGACCGCAACGTCCTCGGCCTACCGCACACGTTCGACGATCCCGCCGCCTCTGGGCCAGGCGGCCAACCCGGCACGGACGACCTGTCCAACATGAGTTTTCTGTTGGTACGCAACGCTCCCGTCGACTGGGCCGAAGTCACCAAGCTCAATGCCGCCGGCCTCGCCATCACCTCACGGGCCGTGATCCACCACCCGCCGGCCGACAGCGCGCTGACGGCCGACCAGCGGATGGCGGCGACCAACGACAACGCGACCCGGGCCGTCGTCCTGCTGATCGTCGTGGCCGTCGTCATCGAAGTCGTCCTGCTGGCCGGCCCCGCCTTCGCCGTCGGCGTACGACGAAGGCGACGCGACCTGGCGCTGCTGGCCGCGACCGGCAGCACCCCTCGCGACATCCGGCGCTCGGTGCTCGCCCAGGCCGGCCTCATCGGGGTCACCTCAGCGACCGTCGGCGCGCTGCTCGGGTTGCCCCTCGCCGCGTTGGCGGTGCCCGTGCTGGAGCATTTCGGCGCCGGACTCGGGCCCTACGACTGGCGGTGGACGGAGGTCCTCGGCGCCCTGCTGCTCGGCGGTCTGGCCGCCGTCATCGCCGCGCTCGGGCCGGCCGTCCAGGCCGCGCGCAGCGACGTCGCGACCGTCCTGGCCGGGCGCCGCGGGCGTCCTGCGCAGCCGCCGCGGCTGGCCGCTGCTCGGCCTGGCGTTGGTCGGTGCCGGCACGGCCGCGGCCCTGATCAAGGGCACCCGTCCCGGCGGGGAGTTCTGGGTCGCCGGCGGCACCATCGTCATCGTCCTCGGCGCGGTCGCGGCCACCCCCTGGCTGGTCGGCCAGGTCGGGCGGCTGGCCACCCGGCTCCCCCTGCCGTTGCGGCTTGGCCACTCGCGACGCCTCCCGACAACGGACCCGTACGGCACCCGCGGTGGCGGCGATCATGGCTTCGGTCATCGGGATCACCGCTCTCGCCATCGGTTTCGCCTCAGACACCAAACAGGGGCGGCGTGACTACCAGCCGCAAACGGCGGCCGGAGTCGCGACGATCGGAGCCCCCGGGCACTGATGCCGCAGCCACGACCGCAGTGATCGACACCGTCCACTCGATCCTGCCCGGGCGCGGCATCTTCACTGCGTACGACCTGCAGGTCCATAACTCCGCCCCGCCGTCCAACGACCCGACCAGCCAGCAGTTGGTCATCGTGGCACCTGGTTGCACCGCCCTCGCCGCCGCCGACCTCACCAACACTGACAACAGCGGCTGCTCGCAGCACACGGTGGCCGCGTTGGGCCAGTTCGACGCCTTCACCCCGCAGGCCCTGGCCGCCTTCGGCGTCACGCTGACCGACCACGAACGCCAGGTGTTGGACAGCGGTGGCGTCCTGGTCGCCGCGCCGGCATTGCTGCGCGGCGACCACACGGTCCTGGCCGCGGTCCAGTTCAAACCCGACGGCGATACGCCGGACAAGGTGCTCAGCCAGCGCACGTTGCCCGCCGCCCTTCTGCCGACGGCCACGCCGCGCACGGAGTACGTCGCGCAGGCCGTGATGACCCCGCAGACCGCCCGGGAGCTGGGGCTGGATCAGTCGGCCCAGCAGATGGCGATCGGTGGACCGACGCTGACCCGTCACCAGGCCGACCGGCTCAACGAGAAGCTGACCTTGATCGACACCGGCGTCCATGTCGAGCGGGGCTACTCCTCGCCGTACCTGCTGATCCTGGCCCTGCTCGCCGGGATCGGCGCGCTGATCGTCCTGGTCGCCACCGTGACCGCGACCGCACTGGCGATGAGCGAAGCCCGTCCCGACCTGGCCACGCTGGCCGCGGTCGGTGCGCCACCGCGGACCCGTCGCTACGTCGCGTCGGCCCAGGCCGTCGTGATCGGCCTGCTCGGCACGCTGCTCGGGGTGGCCCTCGGCTTCGTGCCCGGCCTGGCGGTGACCTGGCCGCTGACGGCCGAGCTCGTACTCCGCCGGCCCCGGTCAGGCGGCGCCGCCGGGCGGCGGCGGCCCGGTCATCGCCATCCCGTGGAGCCTGCTGCGTCGTCGTCGTGATTGCGGTGCCCCTGGTGGCCGGGCTGGTCACCGGCCTGTGCACTCGCTCTCGGCTGCCGATGGTCCGGCGGTTGGCGACATGAGGCCGGGGACGTGAGCGGCGACTTGACCGCCCGGGCTGCGCTCGAGCGGCGCGAACGTCGGTCGGCGGCGGCCCGCCGCGCGCTGACCATCGCCGTACGCCGGGTGGAGCGCGACCGTGGAGGAACGGCTCCGGTCGTGGCATCCTTCGACGATGCGAGTCCTGGTGGTGGGCGATCGGTCGGACAGCGAGACCGGCTTCGTCGGCGAGCGCCTCGAACAGCTGGGCGCGACGCTGGTCCTGAGCCTTCGTGAGGACTTCCCGCTCGACGGGCCCATCCCCGATGCGGACGCGGCCGACCTGCTGCTGCTGCTCGGCTCCCGGCACGGCGTGCCCGAAGCCGGCCGCGAGTGGGTCGTCGAGCGCGAGTCAGCGCTCGTGCGCGACACCCTGGACCGCGGCGTGCCGGTCATCGGCATCTGTTACGGCGCACAGCTCGCGGCCCACGCGCTCGGCGGCCAGGTGAAGGTCGCGCCGCGGAGCGAGATCGGTTGGCAGTACGTCGAATCGCACGACCCGTCGCTGTGCCCCCCGGGGCCGTGGGTGCAGTACCACTGGGACCGGTTCGTCGTGCCCGAGGGGACGCGCTCGCTGGGTGTCTCGGAGATCGGCCCGGCCGGTTTCGCCCTCGAGTCCGACGATGGTGTCCTGCGCCTGATCGGATGGCAGTTCCACCCGGAGTGCTCGCCCGAGATGTTGCGCCACTGGGTCACCGACGACGCGCACGTCTTGCCCGACGAGGGCATCGACGCCGAGGCGTTCGTCGCGGAAGCGCTGGAGCGAGAACCGTTCTCGCGAGCGGCGGCCCACGCGCTCGTCGACGTAACCCTCGACGCGATGGCCCTGGTGCCGGCTACGGCCTGACGGCCGCAACGTCGAGTCGCCAGGCGTGCATGGCGAACGACACGGTGAAGCCCAGGCCCAGGTAGAGCTGGGGCGCGGCCGTCGGGCTGTCGCTGTCGACACCGAGCCGGGCTTGGGTCCATCCTCGCTCCAAGCCGGCGGCAAAAGCCTTGCGCAGCAACGACTTCGCCACCCCGCGACCTCGGTACGCCGCGCAGGGTCCCAAGGGTGGAGACGTAGATCGCGCCCTCGTCGGCCATCTGACTCGAGGCGATGAGCACCCCTGCGGGCCGGTCGTCGACCTCGGCCAGCCACCACAGGCTGAGGTCGAAGCCGAACCGGGTCGAGATCGATCGCCACCAGCTCGTCGTAGTCGCGGCGCCTGATGGCCCCAGTGGTCGGCGAAGGCGGCCTCGACCAGCTCGTGGACCAGCAGCAGATCGGCCTCACCGACCGGCCGGATCCGGACTCCCTCGGCCAACTGGAGGTCGGCGTCGCCCGCGCCGAGGTCTCGACTCATCCGCCAGAAGGTGCGCACCCGCTCGAAGCCGACGGCGAGCAATCGGCGCTCGGTCGCCGCGTCGCCGTCCAGGCTGCCGACCTCGAAGGTCGTGGCCGGCCGGTCGTGTCGGACCGCCAACGCCTGCGCCCGCGGCAGCAGGATCTGCCAGCACCACGCGGCCAGCCGATCGGCCTGCTCGGCCGGGAGGCCGGGATCGACGTAGACGTCGGCAAGCGCCCGGCCGGGCGCCTTGTCCAGCAGCCAGGCCCAGGCCCGGACCGGGCCGGCCGGGTCCACGACGACCGTCTGCCACTGCGGGTCGAGCCCGAGGTCGGCCTCGACGTCGCCCAGGGCGACGTCCGGTCGGCCCAGCACCGCGATGTCGCAGTCGGCAACCAGCCGGAAGGTCGCCGGGCGCATCGTCGGCGGTCGGCTCGCCGGGCGACCCAGCCCTGCGGCGTACCGGGTGGCAGGGCGGGCAGGAGCGATGGCGCGGCGAGGCCAGCCGGAGTGGCATCTGGACCAGGCATGCCAGCCAGCCTGGCGCGGGAGGCGAAGGGTGGGCAACCGACTATTGGGGCAGGATGGCCGGATGAGCGAGAGCACGGGCGGGACGGACGACCGGGTCGTGGTCGTGACCACGCACGGCATGGGCAGCGCGGCCGCCACGGGCCAGGGCGAGCAGGGCGAGGTGCGTGAGGGGCGGCCGGACGGCGAGGCCAGCGAGCCCAACCCGATCGAGCAGGTCGAGCAGCCGGCCAAGGTGATGCGGATCGGCAGCATGATCAAGCAGCTGCTCGAGGAGGTGCGCGGTGCGCCGCTCGACGAGGCCGGTCGGGCGCGGCTGGTGGAGATCCACCGCCGCTCGATCTCCGAGCTGGAGCAGGGGCTCTCGCCGGAGCTGGTCGACGAGCTGGAGCGGATCACGCTGCCGTTCGGCAGCGATACACCGACCGACGCGGAGCTGCGGATCGCCCAGGCCCAGCTGGTCGGTTGGCTGGAGGGCCTCTTCCACGGCATCCAGACGGCGCTGGTCGCCCAGCAGATGGCGGCCCGGATGCAGCTGGACGCCATGCGCCACCAGCTGCCGCCCGGGTCGGGCGGCCCCGGCGGTCCCGGCGGGCTCGCCGGGATGCCGGGACAGATGCCCCCGGGGTACGGCGGGCGCGGGCCGCAGGGCCCCGACGGCTCCGAGCCCCAGCACGGCACCGGCCAGTACCTCTGAGTCGTTCCGGCTCTAGTTCGGTCCGGGCCCGGGCGGTCGGGTCGAGGCGAGCAGGGCCTCCGCGATCTGGGCGACGCCGTCCTGCTCGCACGCCGGCGCCAACCCGCCGGCGGCTGCGACGGCCTCCGGATGGGCGCCGGCCATGGCGTAGGACTGGCCGGCCCAGCGCAGCATCTCGACGTCGTTGGGCATGTCTCCGAACGCCGCGACGTCCGCCGCGTCGATGCCGAGGTGGGCGGCCAAACGAGCCAGCGCCGACGCCTTGCTGACGCCAAGGGCCGAGATCTCGAGCATCCCGTCCGCGGCGTTGGAGTGGGTCGGCTCGGCGACGCCGGTGAGCACCGGTCTGGCTCGGGCCAGCAGGTCGTCGCTGCGCGAACCCGGCACTCGCACCAGGACTTTCACCACCCCCGGGTCGTCGGCGAGCAGCTCCTCGAGGGAGCCGAGCCGGGCCTCGCCGATGTCGAACCGGCGCACGTAGGCCGGCTCCATCGCGAAGCCGGACACCGTCTCCAACGCGAAGGTCGCATCCGGCAGGATGCCGCGGAGCCGGTGCGCGATGTCGAAGACGACGGCCGGCTCGATCGTGGTGACCTCGAGGATCCGCCGGGTCGCGAGGTCCACGGTCAGCGCGCCGTTGGCGCAGATCGCCGCGCCCGAGCGCCCGTCGGCGATCCCGTCCAGCCACCGCGGCGGCCGCCCGGTCACGAACACCACCGTGACGCCCGCCGCGTCGCAGGCGTCGAGCATGGCGAGGGTGCGCGGGGACAAGCGCCCCGACGGGCCGACCAGCGTCCCGTCCAGATCGCTCGCCAGCAGCTTCACCGCACCATCCTCACAGCCGGCCGAGCAGCTGGAGGAGGCCGTCGTGGCCGACGTCGGGCAGCACCTCGTCGGCGATCGCCAGCACCTCGGGCGGCGCGCTGTCCATGACGGCGCCGTGGGCGGCCCACTGGATCATCTCGACGTCGTTGCGCCCGTCACCGACGGCGTACGTCATCGCGGGCTCCACCCCGAGCCGGCGCCGCACCTGCTCCAGCGCGCTCGCCTTGGTCACGCCCTCGGGTGCCAAGTCCAGCCACGCGGTCCAGCCCACGGCGTACGAGACGCCGTGCAGGCCGATCCGCGAGGTCAGCTCGAGGAAGTCCTCGGGTGTGTGCTCGGGGCTGCGCACGACGACCCGGGTCACCGGCTCGGCCGTCAGCTCCTCGATCGGCACCGGGATCAGCTCGCCCGGCAGCTCGCCCTCGGGGAAGGTGCCGGTCACGCGGTAGCCCACGCCGAGCGCCTCGACGGCGTAGAACGCGTCCGGCAGGTGCTCGCGCAGCAGGGTCACGGCGGCGGTCGCGTCGAACGTGACCCGCTCGACGATCTCGTACGACGGCTCGCCGTCTTCGTCCACGGTGACCCGCGCGGTGACGGCGCCGTTGCTGCACACGGCGTACCCGGTCGGCAGGGCGAGCTCGGCGAGCACCGGCAGCGCACCCAGCAGCTCGCGGCCGGTCGCGACGACGACCGAGGTTCCGGGTACTGGCCGCCACCCGGCGTACCTCGTCGCGGACCGCTGCTGACATCCGGCTGTCCAGGTCGACCAGGGTGCCGTCGACGTCCAGGGCGACCAGTCGCGCGGCCTCGCTGCGCGTCGTCAGGCAACGGGCGTCAAGACATCGGCACCGACGAAGGGCTGCAACGCCTTCGGTACGACGACCGAGCCGTCGGCCTGCTGGTGGTTCTCCAGGATCGCGACGATCCAGCGGGTCGTGGCCAGCGTGCCGTTGAGGGTGGCGACGATCCGGTTCTGCCCCTCCCGCTGCGGATCCCGCTCGCGAACCCCGAGCCGACGGGCCTGGTACGTCGTGCAGTTGCTCGTCGAGGTGAGCTCGCGGTAGCGGCCCTGGGTCGGCACCCAGCCCTCGCAGTCGTACTTGCGCGCGGCCGGCCCACCGAGGTCGCCGGCGGCCACATCGATGACGCGGTAAGGGATTTCGACCTTCGCGAGCATCTGCTCCTCGAAGTCGAGGAGTCGCAGATGCTCGGCCGCCGCGTCCTCCGGTCGGCACCAGCTGAACATCTCGACCTTGTGGAACTGGTGGACCCGGATGATCCCGCTGGTGTCCTTGCCGTAGCTGCCGGCCTCGCGCCGATAGCAGGCCGACCACCCGGCGTACCGGAGCGGGCCGTCGCTCAGGTCGAGGATCTCCTCGGAGTGGTAGCCCGCGAGCGCGACCTCCGAGGTGCCGGTGAGGTAGAGGTCGTCGGCCTCGAGCCGGTAGACCTCGTCGGCGTGCGCGTCCAGGAAGCCCGCGCCGGCCATGATCTCCGGCCGCACCAGGGTGGGCGTGATGACTGGCGTGAAGCCGTTGTCGGTCGCTTGTTGCATGGCAAGGTTCAGCAGGCCGAGCTCGAGCCGCGCGCCGACGCCGGTCAGGTAGTAGAAGCGGGCGCCGCTGACCTTCGCGCCCCGCTTGGTGTCGATGGCCTTCAGCCGCTCCCCGAGCTCCATGTGGTCCAGCGGCTCGAACCCCTCGGCCGCGAAGTCGCGCGGCGTGCCGACCTCGCGGCGGACGACGTAGTCCTCCTCGCCGCCCGGGGGCACCTCGGGCTGCACGATGTTGGGCAGCCGCCGCAGCAGCGCGTCCAACTCCGTCTCGGCCGCATCAGCGTCGGCTTCGGCCGACTTCACCGACTCGGAGAGCGCCTTGGCCTGGTGCACCAGGTGCGCCTTCTCCTCGCCGGTGGCCTGAGCGACCTGCTTGCCGAACGACTTCTGCTCGGCCCGCTGACGCTCGAAATCCGTGAGGGCGGTCCGGCGTCGCTGGTCGGCGGCGAGCACGGCGTCGACCAGAGCCTCGTCCTCACCCCGGGCGCGCTGGCTGGCCCGGGCAGCGTCGGGGTCCTCGCGGAGCAAGCGCAGATCGATCACAGAGCGAGGGTATCGAGCCGGCCCGGGCCACGGCCGCTAGTTTCGTGCGGGTGAGGGCGGGTGAGGTGGCGCTGCTGGTCATCGGCGTTGTCCTCGTGCTCCTCGTTGCGGCGTTGGTCGTCGCGATCATCCGGGCCCGGCGGCTGCGGCCCCATCACCAGGACACCCGGCTGCCGTTCGCCGACGACACCGAGCTGCGCCCGCGGATGGCGGTGGTGGTCAACCCGACCAAGGTGACCGACCTGGCGGCGACGAAACGGCGCGTGGCCGAGATCTGCGAGGAGGCCGGCTGGGCCGAGCCGGTCTGGTGGGAGACGACGCCGGAGGACCCCGGCGAGGGCCAGACCCGGGCGGCGATCCAGGCCGACGCCGACGTCGTCTGCGCGCTCGGCGGCGACGGCACCGTGCGGGTCGTCGGCGCCACCCTGGCCGGCAGCGGCGTGCCCCTCGGCGTACTGGCCGCCGGCACCGGAAACCTGTTGGCCCGCAACCTCTTGCTGCCCCTGGACGACATCCCCGCGGCGGTCCGGGTCGCCCTGTCCGGCCGCGACCTCCCGATCGACGTCGGGCGCTGCGTGCTCGACGCCACGGGCGAGGACGAGCGGCCGGCCGAGCTGAGCTTCCTGGTCATGGCCGGGCTCGGTTTCGACGCCGCGATCATGGCCGACGTGCAGGAGGGCATGAAGGACCGGCTGGGCTGGCTGGCCTACGTCGCCGCCGGGGCCCGCAACCTGCGAGGCCCGCAGATGAAGGTCTCGCTGCGGTACGACGAGGAGCCGGCGATCACCCGGCGGGTCCGCACGGTGCTGGCCGGCAACGTCGGCCGGATCGGCGGCGGCATCGCGCTGATGCCGGACGCCCGGATCGACGACGGCTACCTGGACACGCTGACCCTGTCGCCGCACGGTGTCGTCGGCTGGACGGCCGTCGCCGGCCGGGTGCTGACCCGTCGTCGTACCGGCCATCGCCTGGTCGAGCACCGCCGCTGCCGCACGCCTGCGGGTCACCGTCGAGGACCCGCAGCCCGTCCAGGTCGACGGCGACGTCGTGGCCGAGGTGCGCTCCCTCGAGATCCACCTGGACCCCCTGGCCCTGATCGTGCGCCTCCCCGAAGAGGTCCACCCCCCGGCCGATCCCGCCTAGCCCTGCGCTGTCTTGGCCGTCGACTCCGGGTTTGGCCGTCGAGTCCGGGTTGTGAGCCGCGTTTCGGGGGCCGAAACCCCGGTTTCGACGGCCAAACCCGGATTGGACGGCCAAGACCAGAGGGGTCAGGGGGTGCCGGAGCGGAGGCGCTCGATCCAGGCGTGGGCGGCCATGAAGTCGGCCTCGGTCGTGCCGGACCGGCGGCTGGGACCGGTGGCGGTGCCGTTGACGTGGCCCGGCGCGACGGCCCGGGGGTAGGAGCCGAGGAAGGTCACCCGGGCGCAGGTCCGGTGCAGCCCCATCAACGCCTCGCCGACCCGGGCCTCGGCGATGTGGCCGTCGCAGTCGATCGAGAAGCAGTACTGCCCCAGCGCATCGCCCGTCGGGCGCGACTCCAGCCGGGTCAGGTTCACCCCGCGTACGGCGAACTGCTCGAGCATCTCGACCAGGCCGCCCGGGTGGTCGTCGGTCTGGTAGGCCACCAGCGTCGTCTTGTCCGCGCCCGTCGGCTCCGGCACAGCGCCCGGGCCGGGCCACCAGCACGAACCGGGTCACCGCGCTGGGGTTGTCGCCGACGTCGTGGGCCAGCACCTCGAGCCCGTGCAGCTCAGCCGCGATCGGCGGGCACAGGGCCGCGTCGTACGCCGGGTCCTCCTCGGCGCCCGCGTCCAGACCAGCAGCCGCGGCCGCGGTCGACAGCGTCGGGAAGTAGACCGCGTCGGGCAGCTCGCGGGCCGCCCAGCCGCGGCACTGGGCCCACCCGTGCGGGTGGGTGCCGATCCGGCGTACGTCGGTCAGCTTCGTGCCCGGCCGCGCGGCCAGGACGAAGGTGATCGGCACCAGGACCTCGCGCCGGATCACCAGCGGCTCACCCGTCGCGAGCGCGTCCAGGGTCGCGGTGACGCCGCCCTCGACCGAGTTCTCGATCGGCACCATCACGGCGTCCAGCTCGCCCGCGCGGACCGCGGCCAGCGCGGCATCGACGGTCGCAACCGGCGTCGCCGTCGCCGTGTCCACGCCCGGCACCTGGGCCAAGGCCATCTCGGTGAACGTGCCCCGCGGCCCGAAGTACCCGAACCGCTCGCGGCTGGTGGTCGATGCCTGGCCGGGCTGGCCGGGCTGGCCGGTCTGGTCGGACGCGTCGGCCGCGGCGATCGGGGAGCTGGGGTCGGGCACGCAGGCAGGCTAGTGCGTGAGCGCCGTTAGGCTCTCGCGGGTGGACGACGGTGGTGTGCTGGACCTCGGGTTCGCCCGGCTCGATGTCGACCGCGAACGCCGCACCGGCGACCCGGAGGTGGTCTACGGCGCGGGCAAGACGGCCGAGCAGATCGTCGACACCCTTCGGGCCCTGCACGGACGCCACCCCGACCGGGCGATCCTGGCCACCCGCCTGGACGACGCGGCGCGAGCCGCCGTCCGGTCGGCGTTGCCTGAGGCCGAGATCGACGATGTCGCCCGCGCCGCGACGCTTGGGCAGCTGCCGGTCGCCGTGGGGCTGGTCGCGGTGCTGTCGGCCGGCACCTCGGACGGCCCGGTCGCGGCGGAGGCCGCTTTGACGGCCCGAGTGCACGGCACCGCGGTCGACCGGATCGACGACGTCGGGGTCGCCGGGCTGCACCGGCTGCTCGCCGTCCGCGACCGGATCACGGCTGCCGACTGCCTGATCGTGGTCGCCGGGATGGAGGGTGCCCTGCCCAGCGTGGTCGGCGGACTGACCGGCGTACCGCTCGTCGCCGTGCCGACCAGCGTCGGCTACGGCACCGGCCTGGACGGGCTGGCCGCGATCATGGCCATGCTCAACAGCTGCGCCCCGGGCATCGTCGTGGTCAACATCGACAACGGGTACGGCGCGGGAGTGCACGCCGCCCGGGTGGCCCGGCGGTCCGGTCCCCGATGAGCGTCGGAGGTTCGGCGGCCTGGCCGGGTCCGAGCCGCTCGGCGTCGGCGGGTGGTCCGGGCGGATCGGCTGGGTCGACGCGACCAGCGGAGCGAGTGGCGACATGTTGCTCGGGGCCGTGCACGACGCCCTCGTCTCACTCGGCCTCGACCCGGCCGTGATGGCCGCGGCCGCGGCCGCGGTCGTGCCCGTCACGATTCGGTTCGACCACGAGCAGCGCTCCGGGTTCCACGTGGCCCGGGCTTACGTCGAGAGCGCGGAAACCGTTGCGCCGCACCGCACGTGGCGCGACATCCAGGTGCTCTTGAACGATGCCGACCTGGCCGAGTCGGTGCGGGCGCTGGCGCTGCAGGTCTTCGAGCGGCTGGCCCGAGCCGAGGCCGCGGTGCACGGCGTGCCCCCGTCGGACATCCATTTCCATGAGGTCGGCGCCCACGACGCGATCGGCGACATCGTCGGGGTCTGCGCCGGGTTCGTCGCGCTCGATCTGGCGGCGTTGCGGGTTTCGACCATCGCGCTCGGCGGCGGCCTCGCCACGACATCGCACGGACCGATCCCGATCCCCGGACCGGCCGTGCTGGAACTGTTGCGGCACAGCGACCTTGCGGCCCACGGTGGCCCGGTCGACGTCGAGTTGTGCACGCCGACCGGGGCTGCGCTGCTGACGACGCTCGCCTCGTCGACCTCGGCTCTGCCGCCGATGACGGTCGACGCCATCGGTGTTGGCGCCGGCACCCGGCACACCGGCGTCGGGATCTCCGCCCTGCGCCTGGTCGTCGGCCAACCCGCTCCGGTGGCCACGGACGGCGGGCTCGACGCCGTGCATCGAGACCAACGTCGATGACCTCGACCCGCGGCTGTGGCCCGGAGTGCTGGCCGCACTGCTTGACGCCGGCGCCTCCGACGCGTGGCTGACCCCGATCCTGATGAAGAAGGGTCGGCCCGCGCACACCCTGTCCGTGCTCGTCGGCCCGGATCCCGTTCTGCAGCAACGGATCCGGTCGATCGTCCTGACCGAGACCTCGGCCATCGGGCTGCGGTCGAGCGCCGGTCAGCAAGATGGCCCTCGCGCGGCACGACGTAACCGTCCAGGTCGAGGGTCAGGCGGTCCGGGTCAAGGTCGCCCTGGACACCAGCGGCTCGGTGGTCAACGTCCAGCCCGAGTACGACGACGTGGCCGCGGCGGCAACGGCTCTGGGCCGGCCGGCCAAGCAGGTGCTCGCCCAGGCTCTCGCGGCCGCCCAAGCCCTCGGCGTACCAGGCCAGCCCGCCTCAGCGAGCTGAACGCTCCCCTAGCGCCCAACTCCCTCGTACGCGCGCCGGTGTGCCCAATCGCGCCAACCCCTCACTGGCACGGTGCGTCCCCGTGCCAATAGGTCTGGCACAAAGACGCACCGTGCCAACCAAAGCTCGAGGCGAGTTGCAACCTGGGGGTTGCGACCCTCGGCTCCTATGTGCAACTCTGGGGTTGCACATACGAGCCACGGAGGAGTCACCATGCAGGACACCATCGAACGCAGCATCGACATCACCGCACCGCTCGACCGGGTCTGGGACCTGGTCACCGAGCCGGGCTGGTGGGTGCCGACCGACGCGCCGGTCACCGCCGATCGGACCCCCGGAGCGGTCGTCGTCCGCGAGTCCGAGCAGTGGGGCCGGTTCCCGGTCGAAGTGGTCGAGCTGCGACCCCAGACGTACGCCGCGTTCCGCTGGTCGCCGACCTACCCCGGCGGCGAGCTGACCCCTGGCCGCACGACGCTGATCGAGTTCACCGTGACGCCGACCGACGACGGCGCCCGGGTCGCCGTCAAGGAGAGCGGCTTCGCGGAGCTCGACGCGACCGAGGAGGTCAAGGCGACCGGCATCCAGAACAACTCCGACGGCTGGACGGCCCAGCTGGCGGCGCTGCGCGATCGGTCGGCGGCCTGAACCGGTCCTGCCGATGAGCGTCCAGACCGTCCTGACCGCGCTGGCCGACCCCACGCGACGTCAGGTGCTCGAGGCGCTGGCTGCTCACCCGGCCGCCAGCGCCTCCGCCCTGGCCCGCGAGCTGCCGATCAGCCGCCAGATGGTCCTCAAGCACCTCGCCGTACTTCAAGAGGCCGGGCTCGTCCGGTCCGCGCGGTCCGGGCGCGAGGTCCTGTTCCAGGTCCAGAGCGGGCCCCTGGCCGAGACCGCTGACTGGCTCACATCGCTTGCCGCGCAATGGGATTCACGCCTCACCGACCTGAAGGCCCGGGCCGAGAACCCCAGATGAGGGACCTGTGTGCCCAGTTGCACCAATGCCTGACTGGCACGGTGCGTCCCCGTGCCAATAGGTCTGGCACAAGGACGCACCGTGCCAAAGAAGCGACCCGGGGTCAGGGGAGGACGGGGACCGTCGACAGGGAAGCCAGGAGGGTCTCGTCGGACAGGGTGTTGTCCTCGAGCTGGCCGGCCAGGTAGGCCTCGTACGCCGGGAGGTCGAGCAGGCCGTGACCGCAGAGCGCGGTCAGGATGACCGTCTCCTCGCCGGTCTCCTTGGCCTTCAACGCCTCCCGGACGCACGCCGCCAGCGCGTGGGTCGGCTCGGGAGCCGGCACGATCCCCTCGGACCGCGCGAACTGCAGCGCCGCCGAGAAGCACTCGTCCTGCGGCACGGCGAGCGCCTCGATCAGCCCGAGCTCGTAGACGTGCGAGAGCAACGGCGCCATGCCGTGGTAGCGCAGCCCGCCCGCGTGGATCGGGTCCGGGATGAAGTCGTGGCCCAGCGTGTGCATCTTCAGCAGCGGCGTCATGCCGGCCGTGTCGCCGAAGTCGTAGCGGTACTCCCCCCGAGTCAGCGACGGGCAGGCCGCCGGCTCGACCGCCCGGATGACCGGCGAGATCCGACCGGCGAGCTTCTCGCGCAGGAACGGGAAGGCCAGGCCGCCGAAGTTCGAGCCACCACCGGTGCAGCCGACGATGACGTCCGGCGTCTCGCCCGCCATCTCGAACTGCTTGAGGGCCTCCTCGCCGATGATCGTCTGGTGCATCAGCACGTGGTTGAGCACCGACCCCAGGCGTAGCGGGTGTCCTCGGCCTGGGCCGCCACCTCGACCGCCTCGGAGATCGCGATGCCGAGCGAGCCCGGATGCCCGTCGTCGAAGGCCAAGCCGGCCTGGGTCAGCCGCGACGGCGATCGGTGCACGGTCGCGCCGTACGTCTCCATCAGCAGTCGTCGATAGGGCTTCTGGTCGTACGACGCGCCGACCTGCCACACCTCGCAGTCGATGCCATAGATCGAGCAGGCGAAGGCCAGGGCCGTGCCCCACTGCCCGGCGCCGGTCTCGGTCGTCAGGCGGCGTACGCCGGCCTTGGCGTTGTAGAACGCTTGCGGCACAGCGGTGTTCGGCTTGTGCGACCCGGCGGGCGAGACCCCTTCGTACTTGTAGTAGATGTGGGCCGGCGTCCCCAGCGCCTTCTCCAGGCGGTGCGCCCGGTGCAGCGGGGACGGCCGCCAGAGCTTGTAGACCTCCTGGACCTCCTCGGGGATGTCGACGTACCGGTCGGTCGTCACCTCTTGCAGGATCAGGTCCATCGGGAAGAGCGGCGCCAGGTCCTCCGGGCCGACCGGCTGCAGGGTGCCCGGGTGCAGCGGGGGTGGCGGCGGCGAGGGCAGGTCGGGCACCAGGTTGTACCACTGGGTCGGCAGCTCCGACTCGGGCAGGACGTAGCGGTACTGCGGCGCTGGGCTCATCACGGTCTCCCTCAGGGCGTCAGGGGCGGCAGGAGTGTCAGGGGCGGCAGGGGTGTCGGTGGATGGCGGTCAGCATAGGGTCGCCTGTCAATGGATCTCTCGGTCATCCTCACCGCGTTCATCCTCGTGGTCCCGGTCGAGCTGCCGGACAAGACCTTCGTGGCGACGCTCGTGCTGGCGACCCGCTATCGCCCGCTGCTGGTCTGGATCGGGGTCGGCCTCGCGTTCGGCGTGCAGACCCTCGTCGCGGTGACCCTCGGCCGGGTCGTCGCCGCGCTGCCACACCGGCCGGTCACGGCGATCGCCGCGCTGCTGTTCCTGGTCGGCGGCATCATCCTGCTGGCCGGCGCCAGCAAGGCCGACGAGGAGGAGGCCGAGACCGAGCGCGAGTTCGAGGGCAAGACCCAGGCCGGGATCACCGGCCTCCGCGCGGTCACCACGAGCTTCCTGGTGCTGTTCGTGGCCGAGTGGGGCGACCTGAGCCAGCTGCTGACCGCCGGCCTGGTCGTCCGCGGCGGCCACCCGGCGTCGGTCTTCATCGGCGCCTGGGCCGGGCTGCTGCTCGTCTCGGGAGTCGGCGCGGTCGCCGGCCGCTGGCTGCTAGGCCGGATGCGGCTGTCGACGATCCGCCGGATCGGCGGCGGGCTGTGCATCCTCCTGGCGATCCTCACCGGGCTCCAGGCGGCCGGCGTCCACATCGGCTTCTGACCGGGTGCCGATCGGTCCACCGCCGGCCCCGTGCGGCGGCGGCTCACCCGCCGTACGCCGCAGGGCCAGCCAGGTGAAGAGCAGGCGAGCAGCACCCCGATCAGGTCGCCGTTCTGCATCAGCTGGCCGAACCACTTGGTCCCCGGATGTGCGTAGATCCAGGTGATGCCCCACCACGGGCAGCCGGCACAGGAACCAGGCCGTCAGGACGCCCGCGTAGCCCCACCGGACCCGGTCGCGACCGTCGCCGATCAGCGCCGGGATGACGACGCACAGCCAGGCCAGGTGGTGGATCCAGGACACCGGCGAGATCAGGACGGCGACCAGTCCGATGATGCCGACCTCCATCGCGAACAGCCCACGCTCGTGGGCCGTCCGCGCGATCCGGAAGCCCCACCAGGCGGCCAGCACCGCCAACCCCACCCAGAGCACGGCGCGCGCTGCGCCGTCCGGACCGATCCTCAGCAGGACCCCGTGGATCGACTGGTTCGACGTGCCTCCGTTGGGCCCCAGGCGATTCGGGTCCTCGAGCGCTCCGCCCCAGAAGGCCAGCGACGCCTCCGGGAGGATGAAGAACGACGCGATCGTCGCGACCGCGGCTCCCCCCACCAGCCCGAGGGCGACCCGCCACCGCCGGGCCCACACGAAGTAGATGCAGGAACGTCCCGGGCGTCAGCTTCACCGCCGTCGCCAGCCCGATCAGCACGCCGCGGGCCCAGCGCGGCCGTACGGCGGTCAGGTCGATCAGGCAGACCAGCACGATGAACGCGTTGACCTGGCCGAACCGGATGCCGTCCGAGAGCGGCTGCAGCCAGATCATCACCACCGTGCAGCGCGGCAGTGGCCACCGGCGCCCACTGCCCGGCCCGGCTGAGCAGCGGCCGGCCGGCGATCCACACGCTGATCGCCGGTCGCCGACCACCTGCGCGGCCGTCCACAGCCAGGCCACGGCACCGAACGGGATGAGCGCGGTCGGTGTCGCCAGCAGCGCCGCGAACGGCGGATAGGTGAAGGGCAGCAGCTGGGGCGGATCGGTGAGCTCGTCGTAGATCGGCCGACCGAAGAGGACCGACCGACCGGCCTCGCGGTAGACCTGCAGATCCACCTGCCACTGGTCCTGCGGCCAGTTCTCCAGGTAGTGCCAGGCCACCGGTCCGACGCCGGCGACGACGACCAGGACCGCGAGCAGCCAGATCGCCCCCCGCCGGCTCAGGGCCAGGCGGCCGCTCGTCCGGCCGTCGCGGTTCACCCGGGCATTCTCCCCGACATCGCGCCGTAACTCCTCGCGCAGGGCCGCGCCGACGAGCTCCAGCCCGTAACCTGGCCCGATGCCGTCGCCGCTGCCGCTGCCCCGGCGCGCCCCGGCGTCCCGCCGACCCCGACCGCGCCTGGCTCTGGTCGCCACCGGACTCGCCGTCCTCGCCACCCTGCTGGGTCTGCTCGGGTCGTTGACCACCGCCTCGGCAACGTCGACCACAGCTTCACCAACGTCGACGATGTCGGCGGCGGCACCGGCCACCGACGCCCGACCGCTGGTCGTCATCGGCGTGGGCGGCGTGCAGTGGAGCCAGGTCACGCCGACGGGCCACGCCGGCGATGTGGTCGCTGCTGGTGCAGGGCGTCGACGGCCACCGTCACGGTGCGCAGCGTCTACTCCGCGACCTGCCCGGTCGACGGCTGGCTCACGCGTCAACTCCGGTCAGCGGGCCGCCGACGTCAAGCCGCCGGGCTCGCGCAACCCACCGCCCTGCCGCACCGTGCCCGAGCCGCCGGCAACCACGGCGCCGCCGAACCCCAGCGACCCCGTCGAGCGCCAGCACCCCGTCGACGCAACACCCGCGGCGGTCACGGTGCCCAACTGGGCGGACTACGCCCGGGCCGCCGATGCGCTCCGACTTCGCGCCGCAGCTGGGGCTGCTCTCGACCCAGCTGACCAAGGCTGGCATCTGCGCGACCGCGGTCGGTCCGGGGGCCGCGATCGCTCTGGCCGACCCCTCCGGCCACACCGCGGCGTACCTGCCCGACGGCCCGAGCCTGCAGGCCACCGTCGCCTCGGTGGTCCACCGCTGCCCGCTGACCGTGGTCGACGCGGGCGCGCTCCGCTCGCAGACCCAGCTGCCGATCGGCGAGCAGCCGGACGGCATCCCGGACGCGACCCAGCTCGCGGCGATCGACGCCAACGTCGGCGCACGTCCTGGCCGCGACGCCCGCCGGCGCCACCGTGCTGCTGACCGGGTTGGCCGACTCGAGCGCCGTGCCGCACCTGCGCGTGGTGGCCATGCGGGGCACGGTTTTCGGCCCCGGCGTGCTCTACGCCTCGTCGACCCGGCAGCCCGGCCTGATCCAGCTGACCGACATCACGCCGACGATCCTGGCCCAGACCGGCGCTGCGATCCCGGAGAGCCTCGGTGGCTCACCGCTGGTCCGCCGGGCCGGGTCACCGACGAGCGTGGTGGAGCGGCGGCGGGGCCTGCTCGACTACGACGAGGCCGCGCAGGCCGTGCACGGCGCGGTGCCGCGGTTCTTCAGCGGGCTGGTCTTCGCCCAGCTCGTGCTCTACGGTCTCGCCGCACTTGCCCTGCGACAACGATGGACGGGCGAGAAGGGCCGGTTGCGCATCCTGCACGCCGTACGCCGAGTGGCGGTGCTCTTCGCCGCCGTGCCGGTCTCGACGTTCCTGGCCAACACCGTCCCGTGGTGGCGGACCAGCCGTCCGATCCTCGGCGTCACCCTGTGCGTCGCGGCGTTCGCCGTCACGATCTTCCTGATCGCCACCCTCGGGCCCTGGCGTCGGCATCCGCTCGGCGACGTCAGCGTCGTCGCCGCGATCACCTTGGGGGTCCTGGCCATCGACATGATGACCGGGTCGCGGCTGCAGCTGTCCAGCCTGATGGGGCTGCAACCCGTTGTGGCCGGCCGGTTCTACGGCATGGGCAACGTCACCTACGCCCTCTTCGCCACCGCCGGCATCCTGCTCGCGACCGCGCTCGCCGACCCGCTCGTCCGCGCCGGCCGACGCCGCGCAGGCGGCCGCGATCGTGATCGCGGTCGGCGTCTTCACCGTCGTCGTCGATGCCTGGCCGGCCTGGGGCAGCGACTTCGGCGGCCCGCCGGCGAGCATCCCGGCCTTCGCCTTCCTGACCTTCGCGGTGCTCGGCGTCCGGCTGACCTGGCGCAAGGTCGCGCTGATCGTGCTCGGGCACTCTGGCCGTCGTCTCGTTGGTGTCGTTCCTGGACTGGCTGCGCCCGCCGGAGGACCAGTCCCACCTGGGCAAGTTCGTGCAGACCGTCATCGACGGCGGGGCCGGCGACGTGATCCAGCGCAAGCTGAACCAGAACCTCGACATCCTGTTCAGCAGCAACCTGTCCGTGCTGGTCCCGGTCGGTGTGCTCTTCGTCGTCCTGGTGCTGCTGCGCCCCACGTCGATGGGCGCGCCGGCGCTGCAGCGGGCCTTCGACCGCTCGCCGGTCCTGCGCTCCGGGCTGCTGGCCGGGCCTGATCATGTGGGTGATCGGCTTCTCGCTCAACGACTCCGGCACCGCGATCCCCGCGCTCAGCGCGATCCTGGCCATCCCGCTCGTCATCGCGACGAGCATCACGGCGATCGGGGACGACGGCGGAGCGACCACACCACGATCACCACGACGACGAGCCAGCCCAGATACGGCGTGACCAACCGCCGGTAGTCGATGGTCGCGTCGTGCACGGTCGGCGACAGGCCGGTGACCAGCCCCGGCACGTAGGCCAGCGCATAGGCCACGAGCCGCAGGAGCAGCAGGAAGTCCAGGGCACTGGCCGCCACGAGGGCCAGCGGCGCCCAGACCGACGCGTCGTACCAGGGCAGGGTGTAGGGCGCGACGATGACGTACGCCGCGTTGAGCACCACCATCAGCACCGCACCCTCGGCGACGAACCGCTCCTCGTCCACGGCGATCCGGGGCGACTGCGGCGGCATCAGGTTCGGCGCGGGCTGGACGACCCGCCAGAGGGCAAAAGCGAGCAGCACCACCGGGATCAGGGCCAGCCGGACGACCCAGTCGCGGACCGTCGCGTGCCCGAACGGGCCGGAGAGCGCGTCGACGACCGGACGCCACGGGTCGGCGAGCGAGACGTAGATCCGCGCGTGCTCGAGCTGGTCGAAGACGTGGCGCCCGGCCCACAGGTGGGCCGGGACCAGCACCAGCGCGGCCCCCAGCAGACCGACGAGCGCCGTCCGCACCGCCCGGCGCGCCCCGAGGTGTCGCAGGGCCACGACCGAGCGCCAGGACAGCGAGCACCATGGTCAGCTTGCAGCCGACGGCGGCCCCCAGTGCGACGCCGGCCCAGAACGGTTGCCGCACGGCAAGGAGCAAGCGCGACCAGCAGCGAGCGCGGTCGCGATGACGTCCACGTGCGCGCCGGCCAGCACCACGCCGTAGAGCACCGGGTTGAGCAGCCACAGCCACAGCGCCCGGGACTGCGACGGCGACCGCTCGCCCGAGCGGCGCGCCGTGAAGCGCAGCAGCAACCACCCGACCAGCAGCCAGGCCGGCGCCGCAGAGCAGCTGCCAGCACCAGACGGTCGCCCGCAGGCTGTCCCCGCCCACCTTGCTCGTCCCGGCCTGCAACGCGTCGCCACCGGGCCGTAGATGCTCGGCGTCTCGGTCCACGGTGGCTCGCACCGCGCTGGTGATCGGGTCGTGGCCGCCGTGCCAGTCGGCCGGCGCGCTCGACGTACGGGTCACCGCCCTGCGCCGCGATCCGGCCGTACGCCGCGTAGTTGATGTGGTCGGCCGACCCCAGCGGCGGCACCAGGACGGCGCCGACGGCGAAGACCACGCCCACCAGGAAGGCCTTGCGCGGATCCAGCCGGTGCCCGCGGCGTACGGCGATCAACCCCAGCGCGACGCGCAGCGCCGCCGCAGCAGGTAGGCCAGCGACGAGCAGGACCGTCACCAGCGCCGACGAGGCGTGCAGGTGCGAAGGAGTACGACGGGAGCAGCCCGCGCAGGCCGTCGCGGGGCCCCAGCGCGGGCTCGGCCGCCGATGGCCCGAGCAGAGCGGTCGAGCAGGATCAGCGACATCGAGAACCCAGCCAGGCCGCCGGCCCAGCCGGCCGAGCGGCCGGCCCTCAGTGCCGGGCACGGAGCCGGCGGGCGGCCAAAGCCCTTGCCACGTCACGGTATTGGGCCGCGCGATGCAGCTGCGAGCGCAGGTCGCGCCCGGTCACCCGATGATGCAGCTCGCACGGCACCTCGAGCAGCCGGTAGCCCCCGCGCAGCACGTCGATGGTCAGGCCGACCTCGACCCCCCAGCCATGGGCCAGCGGCCGAGCCGCCTCGAAGGCCTCCCGCGTGATGCACCGCATGCCCGGAGAGTGGTTGCGCTGGCAACGAATCCGGTGGCCTTGCGAATCCCGTTGCGGGCCAGCCGGACCACGAAGCCGTGACCCCCGCCCGACTCGCGTTGCGGCGGCAGCACGGCCACGGTCAGGTCCGCCTCACCGGACAGCACCGGCGCGGCCAGGGCCGCTGTCTGCAGCGCGCTCTCCTCCAGGTCGGCGTCGATGAAGAGGAGCGCGCGGGGCAGGTCGACCCGGTCCGTCACCGTCCTGGCGCTCGACCTCCGCCGCGCCCGACTCCATCGCGGCCGCCTTGCCGCGGTTGCGGGGATGGCGGATCACCGTCGCGCCCGCCGAGCGGGCCAGGTCGGCCGTCGCGTCGCCGCTGCCGTCGTCGACGACGATCACCAGGTCGACGTGGGCGATCCGGGAGGCGGCCTGCACGGTCGCCGCGATGCGGGCCGCCTCGTCCTTGGCCGGGATCACCGCCGCCACCCGCTCCGGAGGTTTGCCGCGCACGCTCGGAGGGTATCCGCCCGCGAGGGCCACGTCGGCTTCCCTGCTACGTTGCCGACTCGACGACCGCGAGGAGCCGTGAGCGCCCGTGACGGAATCCGCCAGCATCATCAACTCCCCAGCCGCTGCCACGAGCCGGCCTGCGGTGACCTCCGAGGTCGGGCGCCTGCGCACCGTCATGCTGCACCGGCCCGGACCCGAGCTGAGCCGGCTCACCCCGCGCAACAACGACCGGCTGCTGTTCGACGGCATCCCGTGGGTGGAGCGGGCCCAGAGCCGAGCACGACGCCTTCGCCAGCGCGCTGCGCTCGCGCGGCGTCGAGGTGCTCTATCTGACCGACCTGGTCCGCGAGGCCCTCGCCGCGCCCGAGGCCCGCGAGCTCGGCCGTCGGCGCCGCCCTGGCCGACCCGGCCCTGGGCGACGACCTGCGCGGCGTTGCTGAGCCGGCTGCTCGCCGACCTGGACGCCGCGGCGCTGACGACCGCACTCACCGGCGGCCTGCGCCAGGACGAGGTGGCGGCCCTCGCGGGCGCGCCCATCGCCGGGCTGGTCTCGGCGCTGGCCGGCTCGGACGACTTCGTCATCGACCCCCTGCCCAACCTGCTCTTCACCCGCGACTCCAGCGCCTGGGTCGGCGACCAGGTCGCGGTCACCAGCCTGGCCATGCCGGCCCGGCGGCGGGAGACCTCGCTGACCGAGGTGATCTACCGCCACCACCCCCGCTTCGCCGGCACCGAGCTGGCGTACGAACGAGGGCTGGAGCCGGTCGAGGGCGGCGACGTCCTGCTGCTCGGCCCGGGCGTCGTGGCCGTCGGCACCGGCGAGCGCACCACGCCGGCCGGCGTCGAGCGGCTGGCCCACCGGCTGCTCTCCCGCGGGCTGGCCCACACGGTCCTCGCCGTACCGATCGCGCAGGAACGCGCCACCATGCATCTCGACACCGTCTGCACGATGGTCGACGTCGACGCCATGGTCATGTACCCCGCGCTCGCCGCCACGCTCCAGGCGCTGCCGATGACGCTGTCCGACGTCGAGAGCGACGCCGGAGCGACGCGGGCGGCGAGAGCGGCACGCTGCGGATCGGGCCGCGGCAGCCGTTCCTGCGGGCCGCGGCCGAGGCCATGGGGATCGCCGAGCTCCGGGTCCTCGACACCGGGCTCGACCCGGTGACGGCGGAGCGCGAGCAGTGGGACGACGGCAACAACACCCTGTGCATCGCCCCGCGGGTGGCCGTGGCCTACGAGCGCAACACCCAGACCAATGCGCGGCTGGAGTCGGCCGGCATCGAGGTGGTCGCGATCAGCGGCAGCGAGCTCGGCTCCGGCCGCGGCGGCCCGAGGTGCATGTCCTGCCCCATCGCCCGCGACCCCCTCTGACCCTCGCTCGTCAGCCCCGCGCGTTGCTCCACCGCCGTGCGGTGATCGACGCTGAGACGCGCGCGGATGTCAGCAGTACGACGGCAGAGTACCGCGGTGCTGACACTCGAGGCCGCTCAGCGCAGGGTGACCTGGCGGCTGACGACGCCGGCCCGGGCGCGTCGCTCGTCCGCCGTCAGCGGCTCGGTCCGGGCCGAGCGCCTCGGCCAAGGCCACCTCGAACGCCGCGGCCGGTGCCTCGACGTCGGCCGCCTCGGCGTCCGGAGCCAGGTCCCACACCGGCACCAGCAGGCCGTGCGCGCGGAACGCCCCGACGTACCGGCCGGCGTCCCCGATCCGCGACGCCCCCGCCGCGTGCAGTCGGGCCAGCGCGTCGAGCAGGTCGTCCTCAGGCTGCGGCATCACCCAGCGCAGGTGGGTCCGGTCACCGATCCGGCACCAGTACGCCGCGTCGACCGAGGTCAGCCGGGCGGTCGGGATGACCGCCGAGTTGGCCCGGTCGAGGGACTCCCGCACCTCCTCGTCCAGGTCGGCCTCGTCGGCGTCGGCCACCCAGAAGTCGAAGCCCTCGCGCACCGTGACCTCGAGCGGCGCGTCCAGGACCAGCACGTCCTGCAGGCGCGGACCGGCCGCGGCCAGGTCGGCCGGCGGCACGGGCGTGCCGGGCTCGGCGGCCACGGCCCGCAGCAGGGCGTCGGCGACATCGCGGCTCGGGTCGCCCGACGCCCCGGCCGCCTGCAGCCCGACCCAGACGGCGCCATCGGCCCGATGCAGCCCGGGCCAGGCCAGCGGCAGCACGCTGGCCACCATCGCCTCGACGTTCCCGTCCTCGCCGGCGAACTCGGGCCGCAGTCGCAGCGGGGCGGTCGCCGCCGGGACGATCTCGCGCAACGCGACCCAGTCGGCCTCGCCGGGCAGCCCGTCGAACGGCCGATGCACCAGTGCGACCGGGTTCGCCGCCCCGCGGCCGTGGCACATCTTGTAGCGCTTGCCCGACCCGCAGGGACACGGCTCACGCGGAGCGACGACCGGGACCGGGCCGTCGGCCGCCGGACTCGAGGAGGGGCGGGGGCTGCGACGACGCGCGGACGAGGACATGTCGCCGGAGCCTAGCCAGCCGACTCGTCCCGCCGGTGCGGCAGGCTCCGAGTGCGGCCGGCTCAGAAGGTGCGGCGGCGGGACGGGCCACCCACGCTGGCCCAGACCGTGTGGCCGGGACGGCTGGGCGGTCCGTCCAGCACGCCCCACTCGTGGGCCAGGCTGCGCACGATCCGCAGCCCGCGACCGGAGACCGCCAGCTCCGGCGGGCGCAGGGGCGCCGGCCGGGTGCGCCCGCCCCCGTCGGTGACCTCGATCTCGACGACGCCGTCGCGGGTGAACCAGTGCAGCCGGACCGTGCCGTCCGGCAGGGACGACGCGTGCCGGACGGCGTTGCCGACCAGCTCGGCCACCACGCTCTCGGCCTCGTCGATGACCTGCGGGGAGATCCGGCGGGCGGCGAGATCGTCGACCACCTCGCGCCGGGCGAGCGGCACGGCGGAGCGGCCGAACGGCAATCGAACCGTGCGCTGGTTGGCCGGAGCTGGTGGCATCGACCGGCCGGCCCCGCCCGGTTGAGTTGGCTGAATCTGTCGACGCGGCAACGCCCGCGGCAATCCCGCGCGCGTGTCTCGACCGTTCGCCCCTGCCACTGACCCTCCCCCGGCGCGCGACCCCCGTCGTCTCCGCCTCGCCGTTCAGGCTACCGTCGGCCCCCCGACGCCCGGCAAGACGTCCAGTCATGACCAGGGGACGACCAGCCCTACGGCGTACGTCGACCGAGCAGCTCCAGGACGTGGCGGGGCCGGTTGGTGATGATCGCGTCGACCCCGAGTCGCAGGCACAGGTCGACCTGATCCGTGCGGTCGACGGTGTAGACGTGCACCGGATAGCCGCCGTCGTGGGCCTTGGCCACGATCTCGGGGGACTTCTCCAGCAGCTCGATCGAGGTGCCGAGGGTCTGCACCCCCTTGGGCAGGCCGCCCTCGAGGAACCATCGGACGCGCAACCGGTCCCACGTCAGCTGCACCAGCGGCAGGGTCGGCGCGAGCTGGCGCATCCGGCCGAGCGCGACGCTGGAGAAGGACATCACGCGCGCGGGCGACGAGCCATCGGCCCGGGGCGCCAGCAGGCCGAACTCCTTGAGCACCTGGTAGAGCTTGCGCTCCACCTGCCCGGCGTACCGCGTCGGGTGCTTGGTCTCGATCGCCAGGTCGATCGGCCGGTCGGCCGCGGCGACGGCGCTGACCAGGGCCCGCAGGGTCAGCAGCTCGCCCCGGTTGCGGTCCGGCTGCTCGGAGTCGAGGGCGTCGGCCCAGTCGGTCTTCCACGAACCCCAGTCGAGCTGCTCCAGCTCGGCCAGCTCCAGGGTGGAGACCCGGCCGCGGCCGTCGCTGGTCCGGTTGACCCGGCGGTCGTGGACGCAGACCAGGTGGCCGTCGGCGGTCATCCGGACGTCGCACTCGAGCGCGTCCGCACCCACCTCGATCGCCAGCAGGTAGGCCTTGAGCGTGTGCTCCGGCTCCTCGGCGCTCGACCCGCGATGCGCAACGACCTGCGGCAGCACGCTCACATGGTGTCAGGACGCGGATGACCGGACGACGACATCGTCGCCAACACGCCGCGCCCTCCTGGCCGAGGTGGCTCCAGAGCCAGCTCAGAGTCGTTCGATGACGGTGGCCACGCCCATGCCGCCACCGACGCACAACGTCACGAGCCCGTAGCGACCGCCTCGCCGGTCCAGCTCGTCGAGCACCGTGCCCACCAGCATGGCGCCGGTCGCGCCCAGCGGGTGGCCCAGCGCGATCGCCCCGCCGTTGACGTTGAGCCGCTCGTCCTCGATGCCGAGGTCGCGCTGGAAACGCAGCACCGCAGCAGCGAACGCCTCGTTCATCTCGGCCAGGTCGAGGTCGTCGGGCCCCAAACCGGCCTGGGCCAACGCTTTCCGGCTGGCCGGGGCCGGGCCGGTCAGCATGATCGTGGGTTCACTGCCGCTCACGGCGGCCGACACGATGCGGCCCCGGGGGGTCAGCCCGTGCCGTTCGCCCGCCTCCGCCGAGCCGATCAGCACCAGCGCGGCGCCATCGACGATGCCAGAGGAGTTGCCCGCGGTGTGCACGTGCTCGATCGCCTCGACGCCCCGGTCGTGGCGGCCGCCCACGCCGTACTTGCGCAGGGCCACCCGGTCAAACCGGTCACCCAGGCCGGCGAACGACGCCTTCAGCCCAGCCAGGGACTCCATGGTCGTCTCGGGTCGGGGGTGCTCGTCCTGTTGCAGCACAGCGGTTCCCGAGCGATCCAGGACCGGTACGACGGACCGCTCGAACGCTCCGGACGACTGCGCCGCCGCGGCCCGCTGCTGCGACCGGACCGCGTAGGCGTCGACGTCGTCGCGACTGAAGCCCTCGATGGTCGCGATCAGGTCGGCGCTGACACCCTGCGGGACGAAGCCGGTCGCGTCGGCCACCTGCGGGTCGTCCATCCACGCCCCGCCGTCGCTGCCCATCGGCACCCGCGACATCGACTCGACCCCGCCGGCCACGATCAGGTCCTCCCAGCCCGAGCGCACCCGCGCCGCCGCCTGATTGACCGCCTCCAGGCCGCTGGCACAGAACCGGTTGAGCTGCACCCCACCGACGGTGTCCGGCCAGCCGGCCATCAGGACCGCCGTCCGCGCGAGGTCCGAACCCTGGTCCCGGATCGGAGTGACGATGCCGAGGACCACGTCGTCGATGCCGGCCGGATCCAGTCCGGGCTGCCGGCGTTCCAGCTCCCGCATCAGGCCGACCACCAGGTCCACCGGCGTAACGTCGTGCAAGGCACCGGTGGGTTTTCCCCGGCCTCGCGGCGTCCGGATCGCTTCGTAGACAAAGGCTTCCGTGGTCATCCGTCCTCGCCCTCCTGCCGGACGACGCGGTCAGCGATGAGCGCATCGACGTCCGAGATGCCCCACGCAGCGAGCGCCTCGCGGGAGTGCTGGCCGGTCCGCGCGGGCGACCGGGTCAAGGTCGCCCCGGTCCGGGAGAAGCGCGGCGCGGGCGCCGGCTGCACGACCCCGTCGCGCTCGACGTACGTCGCCCGTTCGCGCAGGTGCGGATGGTCCGCCGCCGCCGCGACCGAGAGCACCGGGGACACGCAGGCGTCGGACCCGTCGAACACCGCGGCCCAGTCGGCCTGGGACCGGGTCGCGAAGCGGGCCGCGAGGACGTCGCGCAACGCCTCATGCTGGGTCGGATCGGTCCGGTCCGGCAGATCGGCCGGGTCGAGCTCGAGGCCGTGGAGCAGCTGGGCATAGAACGCCGGCTCCAGCGCGCCAACCGCGACGTACTGGCCGTCGGCGGTCAGATAGACGTCGTAGTACGGCGCGCCAGAGTCGAGCAGGTTCTCGCCCCGGCCACCCGGCCACGCGCCAGCCGCCGTCATCCCGCACAGCAGCGTCGTGAGCGAGCTCGTCCCGTCGACAACGGCGGCATCGACGACCTGCCCGCGACCGGAGCGACCGGCTTCCCAGATCGCCGCGAGCAGGCCGGTGACGAGGAACATCGCGCCCCCGCCGAAATCTCCCATCATGTTGAGCGGGATCTGCGGCGGACCGCCGGCCCGGCCGATCGCATCCAGCGCACCGGTGATCGCGATGTAGTTGACGTCGTGGCCAGCCGTGCGGGCGAGCGGTCCGGTCTGACCCCAGCCGGTCATCCGGCCGTAGACCAGGCGCGGGTTGCGGACCCAGCAGTCTTCCGGCCCCAGGCCGAGCCGCTCCGCGACTCCGGGCCGGTAGCTCTCGATCAGCGCGTCCGCCCGCTCCACCAGGTCGAGCACCAGGCCCGGGCCGCGCGGGTGTTTGAGGTCGACCGCGAGGTTGGGCCGCCCTCGGTTGAGCAGGTCGTGCTCGGGGCTGGCGAACCCCAGTCCCGGCCCCTGTGGCCGGTCCACCCGCAGGACGTCGGCCCCCAGATCGGCCAGGACCATCGCGGCGAACGGTGCGGGCCCGATCCCGGCCAGCTCGATGACCCGCAGGCCACTCAGCGGTCCGGCCACGCTCACCTCCCCGAGACGGCTCCCTGCCGCCCATAGTGACAGCGCCCGACCGAGCAGACTGGGCCGGTGCCTGCTCGCCGACCCTCACACGACCGGCCGGCGCGACGTTCAACCAGGGTGACCCTGCCGCCGTTCCAGCACTTGGTCGACGCCCACTGGCGCGACGTCGCGCGGCTCGCCCACGCCCTCGCGGGGCCGGGCGAGGGCGACGACGTGGCCCAGCAGGCGTGGACCCAGGCTCTGGCGGCGTACCCACGGCTCACCAGCGCAACCAACTTGCGCTCGTGGCTGATGACCATCACCGCGCGCTGCGCGATGGACGGTCATCGTTCGCGGAACCGCCGGGCGCTCCCCGTCGAGCAGCTGCCGGAACCGGCCGGCCGCGCACCCGGCGCGGACGACCCGGTGACGGCGGCCGACCCACGGCTGTGGGAGCTCGTCCGGGACCTCCCCGAGCGGCAGCGCGAGGCGATCGCCTTGCGCTACGTCGCCGACCTGGACCACGCAGGGGTCGCCGCGGCCATGGGGACCACCCCGGCCGCGACCCGACGGCTGGTCAGCGACGCGCTGGCCGCCCTACGCAGCAAGGTGGACCAACCATGACCGCACACCCGAAGACCGCGAAGACCGCTGACCAAGACTCTGAAGACTCGGAAGCCCCTGACCCCGCCGACGGACGCGCTCGAGATCCGGCTGCGCGCCTTCAGCGCACCGAGCGGTCTGCAGCCGCCGCAGCTGTACGGCGACGTCAGTGTACGTCGAGCACGACACCCCCGTCGGCCGGTTGCTCCTGGCGGCCCGCGCCGACGGACGACTGCTCTCCTCGTCGTACGCGCCGGACGAGGCGACCGAGGACGGGGTGCTGACCCGGATCTCCCGACAGGTCTCGCCGCGAGTGATCCGGGACTCGCGCGCGCTGGACGACGCGCGCCGCGCCTTCGACGACTACCTCGCCGGCAGTGCGCAGGCCCTGGAGGGACTCGTCGTCGACCTCACGCTGGCGACGCCGTTCCAGCAGCAGGTGCTCCCGGCGCTGACGACGGGAACGAGCTACGGCGGCCGCACGACGTACGGCGCGCTCGCCGCCGCGATCGGTCGGCCGACCGCGGCCCGTGCGGTCGGAGCGGCGCTCGGCGCCAACCCGCTGTGCATCGTGCTGCCCTGCCACCGGGTCGTCGCCAGCTCCGGCGCCCTCACCGGCTACGCGGGCGGCCTGGCCGCCAAGACCTACCTGCTCGACCTCGAAGCCGCCCACGCCTAGCCCGTCCGGTCTTGCACTGTCTTGGCCGTCCACTCCGGGTTTGGCCGTCGGATCCGGGTTCGGGCACCCGAAATGACGACCGAAAACCCGCTTTCGACGGCCAAACCCGGTTTCGACGGCCACGACAGGCGGGGGTGCTACTTGAGGAGGCGGGACATCCGGCGGTCGGCGAGGGGTTTGCCGCCGGTCTGGCAGGTGGGGCAGTACTGCAGGGAGCGGTCGGCGAAGGACACCTCGCGGACCGTGTCGCCGCAGACCGGACAGGGCAGACCGGCCCGGCCGTGCACCGCCATCCCGGCCCGCTTGGCGTCCTTGAGCTCCTTGGCCGGCTTGCCCCACGCGGCGGTGACGGCCGAGGTCAGCACCGTTCGCAACGCGTCGTACAGCCGATCCACCTGCTCCTCGCTCAGCGAACCGGCCACGGCGTACGGCGAGAGCTTGGCCGCGTGCAGGACCTCGTCGCTATAGGCGTTGCCGACCCCGGCCAGCAACGACTGGTCCCGCAGCACGCCCTTGACCTGCGAGCGCCGACCGGCCAGCACCGCACCGAGGGCGGCGCGGTCGAAGGCCGGGTCGAGCGGGTCCGGCCCGAGCGTCGCGATGCCGGGCACGTCCTGCGGGTCCCGCACGATGTAGGCCGCTAGCCGCTTGCGGGTGCCCGCCTCGGTCAGGTCGAAACCCGAGCCGTCGGACAGGTGCACCCGCAGCCCGATCGGGCTCTTGCCCGGCCGCAGCGGTGCCGTCGCCAGCTTGTCCGACCAGCGCAGCCACCCGGCCCGGGCCAGGTGGAAGACCAGGTGGATCCCCTCGGCCTCCAGGTCGATGAACTTGCCGAACCGGGCCACCCCGGTGACCGGCAGCCCGGACAGCGCCGAGGGCGGTGGGTCGTAGGTCTTGAGCACGCTGATGTTGCCGATGTCGACCCGCGCGATGACCAGGCCGGCGGTCCGCTCGCGCAGGAAACCGACGAGCGCTTCGACCTCCGGCAGCTCAGGCACCGGACCAGTCTGCCGCAGTCGGCGAGCACGAACAGTGACACCGGTCGCAGAGGGTCATCACCCAAACGGGCTATGCAGCACTAGTCACTGGTCGGCCGATCCACACAACACAGGGAGTTCGGACGAATCAAGGAGATACCGCTCGTGGCCAGCCGCTCGCACGCACTGCCCCTTTCCGGCGCCCGACGGGGCCTGGCCATGTTCGCCGCATCGGGAGTTGTCGCCGGCGCGCTGGTCGGCGGCATCGGTGGCAGCCCGGCTCACGCAGCCACCAACAACGCGGCGTACTTCATCAGCAAGATCAACGCCCAGCGGGTCGCCCACGGCCGGGCCAAGCTGGCCGTCGACCCGGCGATGATGGCCTCGGCCCAGCGCTGGGCCAACCAGATGGCCAAGTCCA
The DNA here is from genome assembly GCA_963834425.1 of uncultured Actinomycetota bacterium. Taxonomy (GTDB): domain Bacteria; phylum Actinomycetota; class Actinomycetes; order Actinomycetales; family CAVURS01; genus CAVURS01. Next base: position 340,552 of record CAWIBR010000010.1, on the reverse strand, counting down.
ACCGGCTCTACCACAACCCCCGGTTGGCGAGTTCGGTCAGCAACTGGAAGTACCTCGGCGAGAACGTCGGCGTGGGCTACTCCGACTCCAGCCTCGAGGCGGCGTTCTATGCCTCGACGCCGCACCGGGACAACATGCTGGACCGGGACTTCACCCAGATCGGCGTTGCCGTCGTCGTGGTCCACGGCAAGTACTGGGTGGCCGAGGAGTTCCGCCGGCCGATGCACAGCACGGCCTCGGCGCAGGTCGCGCACAAGAGCACGCACAAGAGCGCCCACGCCAAGAAGAAGGCCAAGCCGGTCGACCTCAAGGTCGGCAGCCGCGGCTCCCTGGTCGCGGTCGTGCAGCGGCTGCTGCACGTGACCGCCGATGGGATGTACGGCCCGCAGACCAAGGCCGCCGTCGAGAACTTCCAGCGCCACCACCACCTGAAGGTCACCGGCACCGTCGGCCGGCAGACCCTGTCGGCGCTGCGCGGCTGACCGACCGACGCGGTGGGGCGAGGCCGCTACGGTCACTAGGTGGGTGGTGATCCGGAGCGCGACGATGTGACGCATCCCGGCCAGCCCTGCGTCGGCCCGACCGTCCCCTCCGTCAAAACGCGTACGTCGCGGCCGCCACCTGCCGGCCAGCCCGGCGTCGCCCAGCTCTCGCTCTCCGAGACCCGCGGTCGGCTGACCCTGCTGGCGACCGTCCTGGGATCGGGCATCGCGTTCCTCGACGGCACGGTCGTCAACGTCGCCCTCCCGACGATCGGGCGCAAGCTGCACACCGACATCGCCGGCCTCCAATGGGTCATCAGCGCCTACTCGCTCACCCTCGCCGCGCTGATCCTGCTCGGCGGCTCGCTCGGCGACCGCTACGGCCGGCGCAAGGTCTATGTCCTGGGCATCTCGGGCTTCGCCGTCTGCTCGCTGCTGTGTGCGATCGCGCCGAACATCCAGGCGCTGGTCGCCGCGCGCACCGTCCAGGGCATCGCTGCGGCGCTGCTCACCCCCGGCAGCCTGGCCATCCTGCAGGCGAGCTTCCGACCCGAGGACCGGATGCGGGCGATCGGTGCCTGGTCCGGCTTCATCGGCGTGACCACGGCGGGTGGCCCGATCCTCGGCGGCTGGTTGGTCGGGTGGACCTGGCGATCGATCTTCTGGATCAACCTGCCCCTGGCGATCATCGTGATCCTGTTGTGCCGCAAGGTCGTTCCCGAGTCCAAGGACTCCGCCGCCGCCGATCACCTGGACCTGGCCGGCGTGGCCCTGGCTGTCCTCGGCCTGGCCGGCACGACCTACGCCCTGACAGCGTGGGGCGCCAGCGGCGTCAACGCCACGGTCCTGCTGATCGGCGCAGCCGGGCTGGCCGGTCTGGTCGGCTTCGTGCTGGTCGAGCGGCACGAACGGATGCCGATGGTGCCGTTGACGCTGTTCTCCTCGCGCGACTTTTCCGTGGTCAACACGGTCACCCTGCTCGTCTACGCCGCACTGTCCGGCTGCTTCCTCTTCCTGGCCATCCAGCTGCAGATCAGCGGCGGCTACTCGCCCGTTGCGGCCGGCGCCGCGACCGTGCCGGTCAGCGTCATGATGCTGTTGTTGTCCGAGCGCGCCGGCAAGCTGGCCGGCCGGATCGGGGCCCGAGTGATGATCGGCACCGGCGCGATGATCTGCGCCGGCGGCCTGCTCGTGCTCTCGACCATCGGCCAGCACCCCAGCTACCTGCGCCAGGTGCTCCCCGGGATCCTGCTGTTCGGGTTTGGGCTGTGCGCCCTGGTCGCTCCGCTGACCGGCACCGTCCTGGCGGCGGCTCCGGACCGGTACGCCGGCACGGCCAGTGGCATCAACAACGCGGTCTCCCGCACCGGCGGCCTGCTGGCCATCGCCGCGCTGCCGCTGCTCGTCGGGTTGTCCGGCGACGCCTACGCCGACCCGGCCAAGCTGACCCCGGCGTACCAGCACGCGATCTATATCTGCCTGGGTCTCCTGGTCATCGGCAGCATCGTCGCGTTCAGCGGCATCACCCGCGGCGCCGGCCGGATCAGCCCGAGCTGACCCGGCCGGACGCCCCGGTCAGCCGGTCGCGACCGCGGCAGCGGCTCCGGTTCCAGCGGGTTGGTGCTCGACGGTCAGGACCCGGCCGCCCGTGACGACGACCCGCTCGCGCTCGCTGCCGTCCCGGAGGTCCAGCAAGTAGCTGCCCTCCCGTACGGCGGGGAACAGTCCCGCGTGCTGGACGGCCCCGGGCACCGGACGGGCATGCACCTCGGTGTGCATCAGGTAGCTGCCGTCCTCGTCGTAGAGCTCGATCTCCGCTCCCACGAGGTCCGGGCCGGTCCGCACCAGCACGGCGCCGATCTCGCCACCGATATCCAGCACGGCACCCTTCATCGGCACGTGCGGGTGCTCGTGTGGATGCCCATGGGAGTGCACGTGCTGCCCGGAGTGCTGATGACCCTCGGCCGTCGCTGGGTTCCTCACGTGGCCCTCACTTGATCCCGGCGAAGAAGCCACTGTGCGGTACGCCGAGGTAGGGGAAGTTCGGCAGGAACGGCACGATCAGGTCGTCCGGCGTCACCCCGTCATCGACGATCGCGGCGGCCCCGTCGGGCGTGAACGTGCTGTCGATCAGCGGGTACGTCGCGCCGGCGATCGCACGCAGCTCGATCGCCACCACGTCGTCGGCCACCCGGCGTCCGTTCGGGAAGCCGGCCAGGTCACCACCGAGCAACCCGTCGATGCTGGGTTTGGACGACGGGGGGATGGCCAGGTTGAGTCGCAACATGTCCGCCTGCACGGCCCCGGTGAAGTTCTGGAAACCGGAGATCAGGCCGGCCGGGATGCCGGTCAACAAGATGGCCTCCAGGTCCACCCGGGGTTTCCCGGTCGCGTTGAGGGCGGCCAGGTTCGGGAAGACACCGGGGAAGAGCCCCGGCAGCAGCGCCGCTACCTCGGGCTTCGCGACGTACTTCGCGAAGGACTTGTCACTGGTCGGCGGGAGCGCGTTCCAGTTGTCCTTCTCGACCATCGGGACGACGACCTCGTTGAAGAGCGGGTTGCCCAGTCTCGAGACCTGCACGTAAGGACCGCTCTGGGTCGAGGTGCCATCACCCTTGCGAATGTTGACCTTTCGGCGACTGGTCGAGGACCAGACACCGATGACCGAGGAGCTCTTGGTCGCATCCGTCGGTGCCTTACCGCCCGCCGTCAGGTCGGTCTTCGGCACCTGGAGGGCGATGCTGTGCACATTGACGAACCGCGTGCTGTTGACCGCCGGCCCCTGCCGGGTCGGCAGGTTGGTCAGACCGAAGGTCGCGTGCAGGTTGGCCAGCGGTCGCGGGTCGAGCAGATCGAACGTCGCACCAAGGTCCACGTAGAAGCCCTCGGCTCGCTGGCCGGCGAAAACCCGACGGCCGCCGGCCATCGAGTGCACGGCCGCCGCTGCGAGCGAGGGGTAGTCCGGCGTCGAGAGCGGGCCGATGTTGCACGGCGGGCAGCTCAACCCGGAGCCGAGGCTCTGCGAGCCGCTCTTGGTCACCCGGTGCACCGTGTAGAACTGCCGCCTGTTCCAGTTCGCGTCGGAGAGCGACTGGATCGGCCCGGTGTTGTAGAGGAAGGTGTCGGGGTTGCGCACCTTGGTCGTGAAGCAGAACTCGTAGCGGACGTCGGCCTTGCCGTCGCCGTTGTTGTCGATGTTGATCGAGTAGAGGACGTCGTCACCGAACTCGTAGAAGTTCGGGCCGCCATCGGCGCCCTGGAGCGGGATGAAGTTGGCGATCAACGTGACCGTGTCGGGGCGGTCCGGGCTGACGAAGGCATAGAGGTCGGTGTTGTCGGCGACCGGGTCCTTGGAGATCTCCGGTGCTTCGCGGTGCGAGGACATCGGCCACCCCCTACTTGGCCGCGCGGGCGAGCCGGCTCGCGAGCACGCGATCCTGCACGCTCACCTGCCGGGTCCCGACGTAGAGGTCGATGTCGCCGGACCGGACGTTGCGCACGTGGGCGACCAGATCCGAGCCGTCGGAGGAGTTGTCGCGGGTGGCCGCGGAGGCTGGTCCGGCGAAGAGGATGTCGGCCACGACGCCAGCCGTGGCCGCGCCGACGCCGGCCGCCGCCGCGCCTTTGAGCATGGTACGACGACTGGTCACCGCCGAGCGGTGGGTGAATTCGGTTGGCAGGTCAGGGTTTTCGAGGCTCTCAGGGAGCGGGGAGAATCCGTCGATCGGCATTGCCGTCTCCAAATGGTGAGTGACGCAGCCGCGGCACCATCGCGCGGCCTCGTCGTACGGTTCGTGGAAGAACTCGTCTCACCCCTGAGGCCCTCACAGTGAAACCCCTGGACGGCGCCTCGTCAACCCGTTCGACCGGATCACCTCAGTGGTCGCTGTCAGTGTCGCCCGGGCATCACAAAGTTATCCAGCGAGAGCACCAATCCGACATACGCCGACGTCCGAACGACTCACGATCGCAGCCGGCCCCGGCCACGTCTCACCCCCGGTCGACCGGGGTCAGCTGTGATCGAACCGCAGGCCTCAGGCCTGCGCGAGCTCAGCCGCCTCGGCGTCCTCGGTGATGATCGGCGAGGAGTCGATCCGTCCCGCGTAGGCGTGGGCGACCCGACTGACGAAGTGGTGCACGCCGTCCTCGTCCGGAGCCAGCGGGCCCGGAACCCATTGCGGCGCAGACACTCCACGCTGCACCGACTCACAGGCGGCCCAGTCCTGACGGTTGGTCAGGTCCCAGAAGTCGACGGCGTACGCCGGGTCGAAGTCCGGCTTGGCGATGGCCGACTTCGGGAAGGCCCACGCGCACTCGACGTGCGTCTTGCCGGGCTCGAGCGGCGTGACCCGGTGGGTCATCACGTAGTCGGGGTGCAGGCTGATCAGCAGGTTGGGGAAGACCACGATGTACATCACGGTCCGCAGCTCGGTCTGGTTGAGGCCCTCGATGTTCTCGCCGTGGCTCTTGCCGTCGAGCGACATCGTCTCGGCGTGCTCGCGCAGGTCCATGCCACCGCCGACCCAGTCACCGGGCAGATCGAGGTTCTCGCCGCTCTCCGGCGGGCTGACCGCGCACAGCTCGGGGTGGATCATCGAGCAGTGGTAGCACTCCTGGTAGTTCTCCGCGATGACCTTCCAGTTGGCCTCGATGACGTACTCGTGCGTCGCGGCGACCTCGAGGTTCTCCGGGGCGTAGTTGGCGATGATCGGCTCGAGTGCACCGATCCGCTCCTCGAACGGCTCGGCCTCTCCCGACGGCGCGACGAAGACCCAGCCGTGCCACTCGCGCACGGGCAGCGGCTGCAGGCCGTAGTCATCGGGGTTGTAGCCCTCGACCTCGTCCATGTGCGGGGCGTTGCGCATCGAGCCATCGAGCTTGTAGGTCCACGCGTGATAGGGGCAGACGACCGAGCGCTTGGCCGTCGATGCACCGCACGGCAGTAGCTCGTGGCCGCGGTGCCGGCAGGCGTTGACGAAACCGCGCAGCACCTCGTCCTCGCCGCGGATCAACAGCACGCTGCCCGAGGCCGACTGGACCGCCTTCTGGCTGCCGGGCTTGGCCAGGTCGACGCTGCGACCGACGCAGATCCAGCCGCCGAAGAAGTTCTCGTTCTCCCAGGCCAGCACCGCAGGATCGACGTACGCCGCGCGCGGCAGCATGTGGCTCTTCCCGAACGGGCGCAGGGCGGGCTCGAGGTCGGCGTAGGGAATCGGTGCGGTCTTTGCGGTGGGGGCCATCAGCCCGGTCCTCTCGTGCTCTCACAAAACTGACTGGCGACTCAGTAAAGATACTCCGCGAGGGCTGGACCGCGCTACAACAGCGCGTTTTCGTGCCTCCAGGACAGGCTCAGACCTCGCCGGCGAACGACCCGATCCCGCGCGACTCAGCGTCCTCACCGCGGGTCAGCCGCCGGTAGATGACGAAGCCCAGCACAACGGCCACGAGGGAGAAGAGCAGCAACATGGTGGCCAACGCGTTGAGCGCCGGTGTCGGAGCGGCGCGAGCGGTGTTGTAGATCTTCACCGACACCGGCTCGGTCGAGGAGTCGCCCGAGAGGTAGCGGACGATGACGAAGTCGTCGATCACATCGGCGAAAACCAGGACGGTGCTGGCGAAGATGGCCGGAATGAGCATCGGCAGCAGCACCCGGCGGACGGCACCGATGGACGAGGCCCCCAGGTCCTGGGCGGCTTCCTCGTATTGCTTGCCGATGGTCAACAGTCGGGCCCGCACGATGACCACCGGATAGGACAGCTGGAAGGTCACCAGGCCGATGATCTGCGCGTCCGTGCCGGGCTTGAGCGGCGTCGCGACCTGGGTGATCAGGAAGAGCAGCGCGACCGCCATCAGCGTCTCGGGCAAGACAAAACTGAGCAGCATGGTGAAGTTCGCGCCGGCCGGCAGCCGGCCCCGCCAGCGGTCGATGCCGAGCGCGAAGGCAACGCCCAACGGCACGGTCACGATGGTCGACAGGACCCCGAGGACCAGCGTGTGGGTCAGGGCGGTGTGCAGGCTCGGGTCGTGCCAGATCGAGCGGATCGGGTCGCCGTAGTACCACCGCATCGAGAAGCCCTGCCAGACCGTGCGGGACTTGCCGGCGTTGAACGAGAAGATCACCGCCACGACCACGGGGAGCAATGACCACAGCAGGTAGACGATGGTCAGGCCGGCCAGGATGCGCGGCGGTCGCCACGGGCTGGACCACCAGGCGCTGACCCGGCTCATGAGCGGGCCCCGTCGGTGTTGCGGGAGCTGCGGACGTACCAGAGCATCGGCACCAGCGAGACCAGCAGCACCAGGAGCACGAACGCTCCGGCCTGGCCGGTCTGTCCGGGGGCCAGCGCGGAGTTGTTGATCAGGTTCCCCACCATCGAGGTTGCGGGCGAGGCCGACAGCAAGTCGTTGGTGAAGTAGTCACCCAGCATCGGCAGGCAGGACAGCAGCACACTTGCGACGACCGCGGGCAGGCTGAGCCGCCAGGTCACCCGCCAGAACGTCGAGAACCGGCCGGCGCCCAGGTCGCGCGCGGCCTCCAGCACGCTGGCCTGGATCCGGTCCAGGCCCGCGAAGAGCGGCAGGATCATGTACGGCACGTAGCCGTAGACCAGGCCGAGCACGACGGTGGACGAGCGCCCGGACAGCCAGTCGACGTTGACGTGGAAGAGCCCGCCGAGGCTCAGGGTGCGGTTGACCAGGCCGTCGTTCTGCAACAGGTTGACCCAGGCCAGCATCCGCATCATGTAGCTGATCCAGAACGGCGCGATCAGCAGCGTGAGGATCAGGCCCTTGCGGCGACCGGCGAACCTCGCCGTGTAGTACGCCACCGGATAGGCAACGAGCAGGCACAGGCTGCTGGCCAGGAAGACGTAGATCAGCGTGCGCAGCAGCGCCGGACCGAAGATCGCGTCCGCGCCGACGATGTGCGAGAAGACGTAGTTGAACTGAGCCGGGTTCCACTGCAACGGATTCCACACCGGCACGGGCGTGCGGAAGATCGGGTCGACCCGGCCGAACACGATGGCCAGGACGACGTACATCGGCACCAGGAAGAACAGTCCCAGCCAAACGGCGCCCGGCAGGGCGAGCACCGGCCACAGCACCGAGCGCCGACCGGTGGTCCCGGCCCGGTCCAACCGGCGCCGGCGAGCCCCCCGGCGCGAGGTCTCAGCCACCGGCCTTGAAGGTCTGCCAGATCTGGTGCCAGGCCAGGTCGGCGGCAGGCGGCAGCTCGAGCAGCCGGATGCCGACGTCGAAGTAGCTCTCCAACACCGTCGCCGATGCCAGGTTGCTCGGGCAGGATTCTGGTCCGAGACGAGCTTCTCCGGCACGATCGTCCGCTGCGGCGGCTGGTAGCCGATGAAGGAGAAGTTCCCTTGCGCGATCTTGGTATCGAGCATGTGGTTCATGAACATCTGGGCCATGACCGGGTTCTTGCCGCCGGACAGGTTGACCATCAGGTCGTTGTCGACCATGCCCTTGCCGTCGGAGGGGAACCAGTAGCGCAGCACCGAGGACGGGGTGCCCTTCGGCAGGTAGGACAGCGCGTTGACGACGTCTCCGGACCACATCTGGCAGATCCCGAGCTGACCCGCCGGCAGGTCGTTGTACATCGTGATCGTGACCTTGGGCTTGGTCGCGTCGTACATCTGGCTCATCTGCGTCCCGATCGCGGCGATCGCCTTCGGGTCGGCCGTGTTGATGTCGCTGTTTCCCTGGCGCAACTGAGCCAGCGCCATGGCGGTGTGCCAGTCGTCGATGACCGCGATCTTGCCCTTGTACTTGGAGTCCCAGAAGACCTCGTAGGGATTGGTCATCCCCGGGATGTCGTCCTTGACCTGGTCGACCCGCCAGCCGATGCCCGTGGTGTAGACGGTGTAGGGCACGGTGTAGCGCCAGCCCCCGTCGTACCAGGGGTTCTGGAACGCCTCCCAGACGTTGGCGATGTTCGGGATCAGCGAGTGGGTGAGCGGCCGGATCAGCTTGGCCGTGACCATCTTGCTGATCTGGTCATAGCTCGGGAAGTAGATGTCGTAGGGCACATCGCCAGCGCGGATCTTGGTCAGCGCCTCGTCGGTGTCGTTGAACGTCGAGACCGAGACCTTCACCTTGTACTGCGCGTACTTCTTCTCGAACGCCTTGATCGCGTTGGGGTCGATGTAGTCCGCGTAGTTGTACAGCCGCAGGGTCGCGTTCATCTCCGGAGCGGCTCCGTCGGCCACCGCGGGGTTGTCCGCGCTGATCGGCCAGGTCACCGGCGTCTGGGGCGAGGCGATCTTCAGCGTCGTGGGCGCGGAACCGGGCAGCGCCCCACCGGCCTTCGAGCACGACGCCAGGAACGCGCCGAGGGTCGGCGTCGCGACCGCTGCGAGGGCGGCGTTCTGCAGCACGCTGCGTCGCGAGAGGCGACGGGCGAGCGCCTGGGAGCGGGGGCTTCGCGGGAAGCCGCCCAGCACCGAGTCGTCACGGTTGTTGGACTGTTCTGGCATCTGCTCTCCTTGCCGAGTGCACCGAGGCTTGCATAGACTGAACGTTCAGGCAATCCCCCAAACCGACCTCGATTGAGGAATCTGGCAATGAGCCTGACCGCTCCGTCCACCACCACCACAGACCTAACGAAGGCCAGCGACGCCGGTTCCGCCCCGGCGACATCGAGACCGGAAAGCAACCAACTCGATGAGCTGATCCAGACCGAGGCGGCCGCCTTCATGGCCCGCCAGCCGCGCAGCCGCGAGCTGATCGAGCGCGCCCGGCACCACCTGGCCGGCGGCGCGACGTCCAACTGGCAGATCGCGTCCCCGCACGCCGTCTGGCTCAGCCACGGCGCAGGTTCGAAGATCTACGACGTCGACGGCACCGAGTACGTCGACCTGCACGGTGGCTACGGCGTCTCCCTGGCCGGCCATGCGCACCCCGCGGTCGTCGCGGCGATCCGCGAGCGGGCCGGGCTCGGCACCCACTTCGCCCAGCCGACGATCGACGCCATCGACGTGGCCGAGAACCTCGCCGAGCGGTTCGGCCTGCCCCAGTGGCGCTACGCCAACTCCGGCACCGAGGCCACGATGGACGCCGTCCATCTGATGCGGGCGGTGACCGGGCGCGACCTGATCATCAAGCTCGAGGGCGGCTACCACGGCCATCACGACTCGGTCGAGGTCTCCGTGCTGCCCGAGCCCGAGGACGTCGGCCCGGCCGATGCCCCGGCTGCGACCGCCAGCAACTCGGGGATTCCCGAGGCGATCCGCGACCTGACGCTGGTCGTGGCCTTCAACGACCTCGACATGGTGCGGCGGGTCCTCGAAGCCCACCCGGGCCAGATCGCCGGGATGATCCTCGAGCCGGTGATGATGAACGCCGGCATCATCCTGCCGCGCGAGGGCTACCTGGCCGGTCTGAAAGAGCTGCTGCACGAGCACGGCGCGCTGCTCGCCTTCGACGAGGTCAAGACCGGCTTCACCGCCGGGCCAGGCGGCGTGACCGCGATCTACGGCGTGACGCCCGACATCATCTGCCTGGCCAAGGCGGTCGGTGGCGGCATCGCGTCCGCGGCGATCGGTGGCACCGAAGAGGTCATGAGCGCCATCGCCGACGGCCGCTATGAGCAGGTCGGCACGTTCAACGGCAACCCGATGGCGATGGCCGCGACCCTGGCCACGCTGACCCAGGTGCTCACGCCCGCGGCGTACACGCACGTCGATGCCCTGCGGCGGCGGATGGTCGACGGCATCCAGGCGGTCATCGACGAGCACCAGGCTCCGTGGGGCATCGTCGCGCTGGGGGCCAAGGGCTGCGTGACCTTCACCTCGGGCCAGGTCTACGACTACCGCGGCTTCCTGGACATCGACGAGCGGCTGGGCCAGCTGCACTGGCTGGTCCAGCACAACGGTGGCGTCTTCCTTCCGCCGTGGGGAAAGATCGAGCAATGGCTGATCTCGGTCCAGCACACCTCGGCCGACGCGGACCGGTTCGTCGCCAACTTCGCCCGGTTCGCCGATCTCGTTCTCGGCCAGGGTCGGAGCTGACCGGGTGAGCGGGGGCGCGATCTCGCTGGTCGACCTGACCAAGGCGTACGACGGGGTGCCGGCCGTCCGGGGCATCGACCTGGAGATTGCCGGCGGGGAGTTCTTCTCGCTGCTCGGCCCGTCCGGGTGCGGCAAGACGACGACGCTGCGGATGCTCGCCGGCTTCGAACGGCCGGACACCGGCCAGATCCTGCTCGACGGCACCGACCTCGCGCCGCTGCCACCGCACAAGCGGCCGGTCAACACGGTCTTCCAGACCTACGCGCTGTTTCCCTTCCTGGACGTCTGGCACAACGTCGAGTTCGGCCTGCGCTACCGCAAGGTCAGCAAGGCCGAGACCAAGGAGCGCGTCGGCAAGGCGCTCGAGATGGTCCGGATGAGCCAGTTCGCGCAGCGCCGCCCGGGCCAGCTCTCCGGCGGTCAGCAGCAGCGGGTCGCGCTGGCCCGTGCGCTCGTCCTGAACCCGACCGTGCTCCTGCTCGACGAGCCGCTCGGCGCCCTGGATGCGAAGCTGCGCAAGGAGCTCCAGCTGGAGCTGAAGTCGGTGCAGCAGTCGGTCGGGATCACCTTCGTCTACGTCACCCACGACCAGGAGGAGGCGCTGACCATGTCCGACCGCCTCGCCGTCATGGCCGACGGTCTGGTCGAGCAGGTCGGCACGCCGGAGACGGTCTACTCCGAGCCGGCGAGCGCCTACGTCGCCGGCTTCCTGGGGTCGGCCAACGTCGTCGACGTCGAGGTGCACGGTCCGGACGGCGACGCGGTGGCCTGCCGGCTGGGCCCGTTCACCTTCCGGGCGATGGGCGACGCCACCCGGGGCCCGGCCAAGGTCGTCATCCGGCCGGAGCGCGTCCTGCTCGGTCCCTCTGACGCGGCTGCGCCGGACGGCGTCAGTACCTTCCCTGGTCTGGTCGACCATGTCGTCTACCTAGGCCCCACGACCCATGTCGTGGTCCGGCTCTCCGACGGCCAGACGCTGCTCGCGGCCGTGCCCAACGCGATCGGTCCGGCGTCCGCCTGGTACCAGCCCGGGGCGGCCGTCCAGGCCCATGTGCATCCGGAGGCCTGCCGGTTGCTGCCCGCCGACACCCGGCCCGCGCTGACGGCCGACGCCGAGGACGCGCCCGCCCTGCCCTGACGGTCGCCCGGCCGGACGGGGAGCCCGGACGCAGTTCTGCCGCCTGAAGCCGGTGACCTCAGACGGCAGAACGGTTCATTCACGGTGAGCGCCGGCCTATCGCAGGCGTTCGCGTGTGGGCGTCACGGGCCGGGTCACCATTTGGACCCGAACCCGCGGATGACGCTGAGTATGAACATTGCCCCTCCCCTGCTGAGGCCGGCACACACACGGCCGCCCTCGATGACCTATCAGACCAAAGGCACGGGGACCCGGATCGGACATTCCGTGCGCGGGCACCCGATCGGACCAACGATCGGACCAACGATCGGAGCAGGTCGGCGCAGGGTCGGCAGCGGGCGTCAGCGAGCGGAGGCGAAACCCAGTCGCTCGGCGGCCATCCGCATGGCGATCGCGACTGCCCGGTCGGAGGTGACGTCCGGATCCTCCAAGGCCACCTGGATGGAGAGGCCGTCGAGCAGCGCACTCCAGGTGATCGCGAAGTCCTCGATGTCGACATCGCCGAGCTCCCCCGATGCCTGGCCGTCGCGGACGATGCCGCCGATGACCTCTCGCCACCGCTGGTCCATCGCGATCCGGTCGCGGGCCACCTCGGGGTGCCGGAAGGCCTGGGCCCACAGGTCGAACCACAGGCCCCAGGCTCCGGGCACCTCGTCGTCCCGCTGGCGGACACAGGTCAGGCTGACCAGCGTCTTCAGTCGGTCCCGCACGGTCGTCTGCCGGGCCAGCATCAGCTCGGTATGGCGATAGAACTCGTCCTCGGACCAGCGCATCGCCTCGGTCAGGAGGCCGTCCTTGGTCCCGAAGTAATAGATGACCAGGGCCGGGCTGGCCTCGGCTCGCTGCGCGACATCGGAGATCCGGGTGTCGGAGAAGCCTCGCTCGCAGATGACCTCGACGGCGGCTCGCAGCATCTGTTCCCGACGCTGGTCCGGTCCACTGGCCGCATCGGACACCGCTTCGCTCGCCGCACTCTTCGCCATCTGACCCTCCGCCGCGGCTGCCGCGCAGCCGCTTGTGATGCTGCTTGTCCCTGGCCCGGTCATCTCCATAGACTGAACAGTCAGTCAGAGCCTACAGCGACAGGCGGCCCGTGGGGAACTCGGAATTGGCGCGTCCATCAGAGCAGAGCGATCGGCCGGCCGGCCCGGTGCGCGCGTTGCTCGAGCCGCGCTCGATCGCCCTGGTCGGAGCCAGCGCCCGCCCTGGCAGTTTCGGTCATCGGATGGTCACCGAGGTCGGCCGCAGCCGCCCCGGACTGGACGTGCGCCTGGTCAACCCCCGGTACGGCGAGATCGACGGCCGGCCCTGCGTGGGCTCGCTGGCCGACCTCGACGAGCCGGTCGACCTGGTGCTGCTCGGCGTACCGGACTCGGCCCTGGAGGAGCAGCTCACGCTCGCGGCCAAACGCGGCGATCGATCGGCCGTGATCTTCGGCAGCGTCGTGGGTCAGGCCGCCGACGGGGGGAGCCTGCGCGCGGCCGTGTCGTCGCTGGCCGCCGAGGCCGGGATGGCCGTCTGTGGCGGCGGCTGCATGGGCTTCGTCAACGTCGCCCGCGGTGTGCGGGCCATTGGCTACGTCGAGGCCGACCCGCTGCCGGCCGGGCCGATCGCCCTGGTCTCGCACTCGGGCTCGGCGTTCTCGGCCCTCCTGCGCAGTCATCGACGGCTCGGCTTCTCCCTCGCGGTCTCCTCGGGGCAGGAGCTCGTCACCACGGCTGCGGACTACCTCGGTTATGCCCTCGACCAACCCGAGACGGGCGCCGTCGCCTTGCTGCTGGAGACCATGCGTGCGCCGGACCGGCTGCGTTCGGGCCTGGCCCGGGCGGCCGAGCAGGGCGTGCCGGTCGTCGCCCTCACGGTGGGCACCTCGGGGCCCGGCGCGGCGATGGTCGCCGCCCACTCCGGCGCCCTGGCCGGGGCCGATGGGGCCTGGGAGGCCCTGTTCGATGCGTACGACGTGCTGCGGGTCCACGACCTGGATGAGCTGGCCGACACCTTGGAGCTGTTCGCGGCCGGCCGGCGTCTTCGGCCGGGCACGAGCGGCATCGCCACGGTGCACGACAGTGGCGCCGAGCGGGCGATGGTCGTCGATCTGGCCGACCAGGTCGGCGCGCCGTTCAGCCCGCTGGCCGAAGCCACGGTCGCGCGGCTCAGTGACCTGCTCGACCCCGGGCTGATCCCCGGCAACCCGCTCGACGTCTGGGGGACGGGCGCCGACACCCGCGGCCTGTTCGCGGCCTCGTTGCAGGCCATGGCCGACGACCCGGGCGTCGGCGTGGTCGCCCTGGCCATCGACCTGGTCACCGAGTTCGACGGCGATGAGTCGTATCCCCTTGCGCTGCAGGACGTCTGGGACTCCACGGATGTGCCCCTGGCCTTGCTGTCCACCATGCACTCCGCGATGGACCTCGAGCAGGCTCAGCGACTGCGAGCGCACGGGATCCCCGTCCTGGAGGGCGCCCGCAGTGGCTTGCTGGCCCTGAAACATCTCGCGTCGTACGGCGATCGACCGACCCGTCCGGAGCCGGCGGCCGGATCCGCCATCGATGCCGAGCGGCAGCGGAGGTGGTTGACCCGGCTCGCGGCTGGGCCGCTGGACACGACGACGGCGTTCGCGCTGCTCGCGGACTACGGCCTGCCCGTTGTGCCGACCACGGCCGTCGCGAGCGCCGCCGAGGCCGTGGCGGCGGCCCGGGCGATCGGTAGGGCGATCGGTGGGGCGATCGACGGGCCCGTGGTCCTGAAGACCGACGACCCCGCCATCGCGCACAAGTCCGACGTCGGCGGCGTCCTGCTCGATCTGGTCGGCGACGATGCGGTGGCTGCGGGCTACGCCGACCTGGCTGCGCGGCTCGGTCCAGCCGTGACGGTGTCGGCGATGGCTACCTCTGGCGGGGTGGAGCTCGCGCTCGGCATCGTGCGCGACCCGCTCCTGGGCCCGCTCGTCCTGGTGGCTGCCGGCGGCGTACTGATCGAGCTGGTCGACGACCGCGCCGTCGCGCTGCCGCCGGTGTCGGCCAGCGTGGCCCGTCGCGTGCTGGACCGGTTGAAGGTCCGGCGGCTGCTGGACGGCTACCGCGGCGGGCCGGCCGCTGACGTCGAGGGTGTCGTGGCCGCGATCGTCGCGCTGTCGACGTTGGCCGTCGAGCTCGGCGAGGCGCTGGAGGCCGTCGACATCAACCCGGTCCTGGCCCGGCCGGCCGGCGCCGGCGGCCTGGTCGCCCTCGACGCCCTCGTCATCCCGTACTCCCCTTAGCGCGCGGTGCTCCCGTCCAGCCGACGGTGCTCCCATCCAGCGCTTGGAATCGGACATTTCACTCGCTCACCGTCGCCCGCGGGAGTACGGCGGCCGGATGGGAGTACGGCGGGTCAGAGGGGGCGGCGGCCCCAGGCGGAGATCAACGGCGCGGTGGCCAGGTCCATGTCGCCACGCACGACGTTGGCCAGGTGCTCGTCGATCTCCTCATCGGTCGCGATGCCGCTCGTCACCAGCCGCTCGCGGATCTGCTCGACCGTCGCGATCTCCAGCGCGGTGCAGGCGGGCGAGGCGATCGGGAAGTAGGCGTCGGCTCGCACGTCCTGCAGGCCGGCCGAGCGCAGGACGCCGGGCAAGGTCCGGCCGTAGCCGAGCTCCGCCCCGCGCTGGGCGAGCAGGGTGCGGAAGCCGTGCCGCAGCCGGTTGGCCAGCTCCTGCTCCGGCCCCGACTCGTCAGGGCAGAGCAACGGCTGCAGGGCCGGGTCGGCGTCCTCCAGCAGCAGCCAACCGCCGCGCCGGAGAGCCTCGACCAGCCGGCCGATCACGGCGTCGCGCGTGGGCACGTGGACCAACACCAGTCGTGCATGGATCAGGTCGAACCCGTTGTCCGGCAAGGGATCAGTGCCGATGTCGTGCCGCAACACGTCGTACGACCGATCGTTCGGGCCGGGCATCCAGGAGGTGTCGATGTCGGTGGCCAGCACCTGACCGGTCGGACCGACCCGGCCGGCCAGCCAGCTCGGCACCGACGGACCACCGGCGCCGATCTCCAGGCACCGCCACCCGATGCGGATGCCGAGAGCCTCGATGTGCCGGAAGGTCCACGGGTCCAGCAGCTCGGCCAGGGCGTCGAACCGCCGACCGGCCTCGCGTTGCCGGTTGTCGAGCAAGTAACCCTCATCGCTCACCGGGGCATCATCTCCCGGACCGCTCGGGGCGCGGTCAGAAGATCGCGTAGACCTTGCGGATCGTCTCGTGGATCTCCCAGGTGCCCGACCAGCCCTTGGGGAAGACGGCCAGGTCACCGGCGCCCAGCTCGACCGGCTCGCCGCCATCGATCGTCACGGTCATCCGGCCGGCCAGGACCTGGATCACCTCGTGCTCGTCCTGGACCCAGTACGACGGGCCGGCGGTGCACTCCCAGATGCCCGCGGACAGCGAGCCGTCCTCCCAGATGGTGCGACCGCGCGTGGCCATGGCTGGGCCGGTCGCCTCCTCCAGCGGCCCCCAGTCCTCGAGCTCGTCGAAGTTGAGCGCGTCGACCACGGCGGGGGTCGGGAGCAGGTGCAGGCCAGTCATGTCAGGTCCTCTCGGGGAACGGGAGTGCGATGGGGTCGGCGGCCAGGCGTGAGCGCCCGCTGAGGTCGAACCGGTCCAGGCCCAGCTCGCTCGCGTCGACCAGGTCGGTCGTGCCGGTCAGAGCCAGGTCGGCGGCGGCCCGGGCGACGCCGGGGCCCCACATCATCCCGTGGCCGCCCGCGGCGGCGACCGTCGTGCCGTCGATCCGGTCCTGCTCGTCGGGAGCCCCGGGCCCGACGAGCAGGGGACCGAGGATCGGCAGGTGGTCCGGAGTGAAGTCGATGGTGGCGGCCCAGGTGCGGCGCAAGCCCAGTCGGCCGATCGCCGGCACCAGGTCGACGACCCGCTCCCGGAGCTTCTCGTAGTAGCTCCAGTCGAACTCGACGGTCGTCCCCGGCGGCTCCTCGGGGTTGCTCATCCCCCACATGACGCCGCCTTCGCAGGGCCGCCAGTAGATGCCGGCGACGACATCGAAGACCATCGGCAGGCGGTCGGGGGCGACGTCCTGCATGGGGCTCGGTCACGACGACCTGGTGCCGCACACCGGCCGACGGGATCCGCGCGCCGAGCTGTTCGCCCAGCCCTTGCAGCTGCGGTCCCCCGGTGATCACCACCCGCTCGGTCGAGATGACGCCGGCCGTGGTCTGGACGCCGACGACCCGGCCACCGTCCGTCACCAGTCCGGTCATCGCCGTCCGCTCGCGGACCTCGACGCCGGCCATGAAAAGCGCTGCGGTGTAAGCCAAGACGTTGCGCGGCGGGTCGATGTACCCATCGCCTGGGGCGTACGACGCACCCAAGGTGCGGCCAGGCGCGATGTTGGGGTTAGCCGCATCGAAGTCGTCCGGACCGAGCCAGGTCACGTCCAGGCCGCAGCTGCGCTGCATGGCGATCCGCGCGTGGGCCTGCTCGACCTCGGCCGCCGTGAAGCACGGCATGTGATAGCCCTGCGCCACGAAACCGGAGTCGATGCCCAGCTCGGCCTGCTGGCCGGCATAGAAGTCGCGGCTGAAGAGGCCGAGCTGCACGGCTGGCGGCGTGCCACCCTGGGCGCGGACCATGCCTGCGGCCCGCGAGCTCGCACCCTGTCCGAGGGTCGACGCCTCGAGCAGCACGACCTTGGCCAGGCCCGCGCGACGGAGGAACCACGCAGTCCAGGCGCCGACCGTGCCACCACCGACGACGACGGCATCGGCGCGTCCCGCACCGGCGGCCGCACCCAGACTGGCGCTGTTCACGGTGTCGACGCTGGCATAGACTGAACGGTCAGTCAACAGTCTTCTCAGGAGGAGTGCCGCCATGTACGGCCTGTCCCCGCAGGACCTCGAGCTCCAGGCCCGCGCCCGAGCGTTCGTCGACGAGCTGATCCCGCTGGAGGAGCAGGCCGAGCTGGTCGGGGGTCATCTGCCGGACGGGCTGGAGGCGGAGCACGAGCGCCGGGCCATCGAGCGCGGCCTCTACGCCACGAACATGCCGGTCGAGTACGGCGGCCAGGGTTGTACGACGCTGCAGCAGGTCCTGGTCCAGGAGCAGTGCGGGCGAGCCACCAATGGCTTGGCCTGGGTCATGGGCACGCCCCCGGCCTGGCTGCCCGAGGTCGCGACACCCGAGCAGATCGAGCGCTACGTGAAGCCGGCTGCGCGCGGGGAGATCCACGAGTGCTACGCCATCACCGAGGAGGACGCCGGCTCGGACGTCGATGCGATCACCTCGACGGCCAAGCGAGACGGCGACGACTACGTCATCGACGGCGTCAAGTGGCACGTCACGTCGTACAACGGGGCCGACTACGCCTTCGTCCAGGCCCGGCTGGTCGACGGCGAGTTCGCCGGGCAGCACGCGATGTTCATCGTCGACCTGCCCAGCCCGGGCGTGCGGGTCGTGCGCACTCCGGCCTACAGCCACACGCTCTCCCACGAGCACCCGATCGTCGCGTTCGAGGGTGTGCGGGTGCCGGCCGCCAACCGCGTGGGTGCCGAGGGCGACGGCATGACCTTCGCCTACGAGTGGTTCCGGTTTGAGCGGTTGATGGTGGCCGCCCGGTGTCTGGGCGCCGCTGATCGGCTGGTCGAGGAGGCGACTTCCTTTGCGCAGCAACGGATCGTGCGGGGTGAGCCGCTGATCGAGCGCCAGCTGGTGCAGGGCATGCTGGCCGACAGCCTGACCGAGCTGTTCGCGGCCCGCTCGATGGTCTACGCGGTGGCGCGGGCGATCGACGAGGGGATCGACCGCAAGGTGGCCCATGCGCAGTGCTCGATGGCCAAGCTCTACGCCTCGGAGATGGCGGGTCGGGTCGCCGACCGCGCGGTGCAGATCTTCGGCGGCCGAGGCTACATGCGCGAGAACGTCGCCGAGCGGTTCACGCGGGAGGTCCGGGTCGAGCGGATCTGGGAAGGCGCGAGCGAGATCCAGCGGATCATCATCGCCGACCAGATGCGCAAGCGCGGCGTCCGCGCCCTGATCTGACCATGCCGCTGCTGCCCAAGCCGCGAGAACCGTTCAGGGAGCGAGGAATCGGTAGCTGACGGGGTGCCCGCCCAGGGTGCCGGTCAGCTTGAGCCGAGCTCCGGCCGCTCGGGTGTCCCAGCTGCCGGTCAGGGTTCCGTTGACCTGGTCGGTGTGGACGACGGCGCCGTTGGCGCCCACCTGGGCAACCCGCAGGGTGGCGGTCAGGTGGTGCGCGTAGCGATGCCAGACCACTGTCCCGGTCACGGCGAGATCCTTGGCCAGCCGCACCCCCTTGAGGTGCAGGGTCACCGTGTGGTCTCCCGTGTCCGTCCACCGGCCGCCATAGAGCCCGAAGCCCGAGCTCGCGATGGACTCCTGCCAGCGGTCGGTCATGTCGGCGACGGTCAGCGCCGCCGTCATCGCGGCCCGGCTCCTCAGATCGCCCGATCCGTTGCCGCGGAACGACTTCGAGTACGTCGGGGCTCCTCGCACCGGCGGGACATCCTTCGCACACGTGAGGTCGCGCGCCGGGAGGGCCGCCGTGGGCGCCGACACGAAGTCCTGCACGAGCGCCCGCCCGCAGCCGTCGCTGTCATCCTCCGCCGTCACGTGCGTGCTGTTGGCCACCAGCACCTGCCGTGAGCCCGGGATCTGAGCCGCGACCAGCGCGCCCTCGGCGGGCGTGGTGATCGTGTCGAGCTCTCCGGACAGGATCAGCGTCGGCACGGCCGCGTAGTGCCCGGCGAGCGGCATCGGGAGGGCGGCCGCGTGCGCCGGGTCGGCGACCGGCCACTGCTGGCAGATGTCCTGCTGTCCCCACTCCGAGCTGAGGTACTCCTGCAGGGTGAACGGCGCGTAGATGCCCGGGTCACTCTGCTGCTTCGCCTGCACAGCCGCGGCGTACTGCTGCTCGCGCACCGCCGGCGGCTGGCTCATGTCGTAGAGCTGGGGGTTGTCCTGGCAGGTGACGGCCGCGTCCAGCCCCTCGCTGTAGGCCTGGGCCGGACCGTCGCCGCCAACGAAATCCTGCTCGGCGACCAGGCGGGCGATCGGGTCGACATCGCCGGCCAGGGCCGCCCGCACCGCCGGGTCGAACTCGCGGTAGATCGCGGTGCTGAACGTCGCCGCGTAGGCCACGTAGGTCAGCTCGACCGGGTCGATCGTGACGTTGTGCATCCGGCCATCGGCCCCGGATTGCCTGCCGTGCAACGGTTTCTGGCGCAACTGATCCAGCAGCCGGGTCAGCCGGTCGATGGTCGAGCCGCCCAACGCCTGGCAGGACGGCGTGCGCTCGCACACCTTCTGGTAGGAGCTGATCAAGGCCGGCCCCTGGGTGCCGTACCACGCGTCCTCGCCGTACGTCGGGTACGCCGAGTCCAGGACGACGCTGCGGAGCTGGCCGGGATGGCGGCCGAGGAAGACCTGCGCGAAGAAGGTGCCGTAGGAATCGCCGTACAGGTCGACGGGGGCCAGGTGGAGCGCGGAGATCACCGCCGAGAGGTCGTCGGCGCTCAGTGCGGAGCCGTAGAGGTCGAAGTGGTCGCCGAGGGTGGCGGCACAGGTCGCGGCCGCCGGTGCGTAGGGACCGACCAGGTGCTGCAGCGAGGGACAGCGGATCGGGTCCGTGAGCCCGCTGCCGCGCTGGTCGACGAGCAGCAGGTTGCGACGCTGCAGCAGCGGGCCGTACATCGCGGCGTAGTCGACGGCGCTGTCCGTCGTGGAGTAGCCCGGGCCGCCCTCGTGCGGCACCAGGGTGCCCAGGGCCGGTTGCGAGGTGTCACTGGCGGGCAGGAAGGCGAAACCGACTGCGAGAGAGCCGGACACGTGACCCGATGGATCCCACTTGCGCTCGACGGAGCCGCACCACGCGTGCGGCAGGACCGTGCAGTGGTGCAGGGTCAGGTTGCCGACGACCAGTCCCTGGGAGGAGTCCGGTGCCGCCGATGCAGGCGAGAGCCCGGAAGCCAAGCCGGCAGCCACCAAAGAGACTGCGGCGACGACGACAACGCCCAGACGGCTTCTGCGCACGGCGGCACATCCTCTGTGGTGGTGGGGCCTAGCGCATCCAACCAGCAAAGAGGCTGCTGTCAATCGTCTTCCGGGGAGATCAGCCCTTGCCGCAACGCCAGCGTCACCGCCTGGAGTTTGGTGTGCACACCCAGTCGATTCAAGATGCCCTGCACGTGGTGGCGCACGGTATTGACGCTGAGGCCCAGCCGGTCGGCCACCGCTGCGTTGTTGAGCCCGGCCGCCAGCAGACGCAGGACGTCCAGCTCCCGGGCGGTCAGTTCGTCCCGGATCGGCCGGTGCGACCGATCGAGCCGGTGCATCAGCTCGGCCACCAGCTCCGCTGGCAGATGCGGTTCACCGGTCCGAGCCGCATGGACCGCCGCGACGAGGTCCTCCTCGGACGAGCTCGTCGCCACGAACGACGTGCACCCCGCCTCCACCGCCTCCATCACCAGACGCTCGGCTGATCCGCCGGTCAGGATCACCGTCCGCGCGTCCGGACGCACGTCCCGGATCCGTCCCAGGAAGGCGCCGACGTCACCCGCCAGGAGGTGCAGGTCGAGAACCAACACCTCCGGTCGGCTCGTCTCGACGGCCGGCAGGATGTCCTCGCCGGTCCAGACCACGTCGACGACGGAGACGCCCGCCTCTCGATGCAGTCGGTGGCCGATCAGTTCGGCCACCAGCCGGGGCTGTACGGCGACCAGTGTCCGGCTCAGCCATCCGGCTGGCCCCAGCTCGGACAAGGTCATTCGCCACTGTAACTCCGCGAACCGCACATCTCCCGCGATTGGTGCGCCGGGCCGTGCGACCGGCCGGGCGCCCGGCCGGTCGCCGTACACCGCCGGGTCGTGGCCGGGCGCCGGCCGCTCTCGTGTGAGAGTTGGGCCCGTGACCAACTCCGCGGTCGGCCGACGCAGCCGATCGCCGGCGCGCGCCGGCGGGCTGACGGCCAGTCGGCGCTGGCTCGGGCTGCTCCTCGGCATCATCTGCCTGCCGGTGCTGACGGTGGTGCTCGTCGGAGTCCGGGGCGACCTGACGCTCGGCAGCGTGCTCCTGCTGTACCTGCTGGCCACCGTCGTCATCTCCGTCGTCGGTGGCCTGGTCGCCGGACTGATCGCCGCCGTGGCGTCGTTCGCCCTGGCCAACTTCTTCCTGACGCCGCCGTATCACACGCTCGCGGTCGACGACCGCGACAGCGTCATCGAGCTCGTGGTCTTCCTGCTCGTGGCCGTAACGGTGAGCGGCCTGGTCGACCTGGCCGCGCGCCGGCAGGCCGCGGCCCGCGAGCTCGACGAGGTCGACCGGCTGCGGGCCGCCCTCCTGGCCGCGGTCGGCCACGACCTGCGGACCCCGTTGGCCGAGATCAAGGCGGCTGTCACGACCTTGCAGCTGCCCGACGTCCAGCTCACGGCCGAGGACCGCTTCGAGCTGCTGGCGAGCATCGAGCACTCCACCGACTGGCTGTCGGACCTGATCGCCAACCTGCTGGACCTGAGCCGGCTGCAGGCGGGGGCGCTCAGCATGGACCGGCAGCCCGTCGCCCTCGACGAGGTCGTGGCGCGCGCCCTGATCGATCGGCGGTTCGCCGACGTGGCCAACGAGGTCGCTGACGACCTGCCGATGGCCTATGCCGACGCCGGCCTGCTCGAACGCGTCATCGCGAACCTGCTCGACAACGCCCACCGACACTCGCCGGCCGAGCGGCCGGTCGAGGTGAGCGCCCGGGTCGACCCGGCCGAGCTGCGGCTGGCCGTGATCGACCATGGACCCGGCGTCCGCGAGGAGGACTGGGCGCGGATCTTCGTGCCGTTCCAACGGCTGGACGATCGGAGCACCGACATCAGCGTCGGTCTCGGGCTGGCGATCGCGCGCGGCTTCACCGACGCGATGGGCGGCTCGCTGGTGCCCGCTCGCACGCCCGGCGGCGGCCTGACGATGACGGTCACGCTGCCCCGAGCCGACGCCCGGGTGGCCGACTGATGAGGCGACCGTGAGCCGGATCCTGGTCATCGATGACGCCGCCGGACTGACCCGTGCGCTGGCCATCAACCTGCGCGCGCACGGGTACGACGTGGACACCGCACCCACAGGAGCATCGGGCCTGCGGACCGCGACCAACCGCCCACCTGACCTGGTGATCCTCGACCTGGGCCTGCCCGACATCGACGGGGTCGAGGTCGTGCGCACGCTGCGCGAGTGGATGACCTCACCGATCCTGGTTCTCTCGGCCCGCCACGAGCAGGGCGAGAAGGTCGCCGCGCTCGACGCCGGTGCGGATGACTACGTCACCAAGCCCTTCGGCATGGAGGAGTTGCTCGCCCGGGTGCGCGCGGCGCTTCGCCGCTCGGCGGGCGACGATGCCGGCGGCGTGGTCGAGTCCTCGTCGTTCACGGTCGACCTCGGCGCCCACCGGGTCACGACCGAGGCCGGCGAGGTCAAGCTCACCCCGACCGAGTGGCACCTGCTCGAGGTGCTCGTCCGCCACCCGGGCCAGCTGGTCCGGCGGCGGCAGCTCCTGCAGGAGGTCTGGGGCCCGTCGTACCGCACGGAGACCAACTACCTGCGGGTCTACATGTCCCAGCTGCGGCACAAGCTCGAGGCCGACCCGACCCAGCCCCGGCATCTGATCACCGAGCCGGGCGTCGGCTACCGCTTCGAACCCTGAGGCTCAGTCCCGGGCCTCCGTCAGTGCGTGTGGCCGCCCGCCGCGTGCTCGTCCGGATGGCAGTGGCTGCTCGTTGACGCCGGGACGTCCAGCGTCGGGTTTCGATCGAAGAAGCCACTCGGCTTGAGCCGGAAACCACAGCGCTCGACCGGCATGACCGGCCAGTCCTCGGTGCGCGGGAAGTGCGTCGGGCCGAACGTGTGCCAGAGCACGACGTTGGTGTCGGTGATCGAGCGACCCTGCGCCACGAACGCCGGGATCCCACCGCCCCCGGGGTGTTGGTTGACGAAATCGCCTGCGGGATAACGCTCCTGGTGCTCGTACGGCGTGACCCAGAGGTGCTTCGTGGCGAACCCGGCCCGGGCATAGAGCGAGGTCGAGGGGTCGACCAGCAGCGTCGGGTTGGCCTCCGGATAGAGCGTGTAGCCGACCGAGCGCCCGAGGGAGTTCTTGACCTCGTCGTTGACCACGCGCCAGACCCGGCCCGTCTGCGGCGCATCCAGCCGGCCTTCGGTCTCGGTCTCGAGCCGAGTCACGGTGCGGCGCAACGCGTTCCCGTAGGGATTCTCAGCGCCGAGGGGCACGCCGTGACTGTCGATCTCGTCGACCGAGTTGGACAGGCCGTCGACCATCATGTCCAGCCGGGCGCTGAACAGATGCTGGTGCCCGGGGCCGCCCAGCCCGGGAGCGACCTCGGTGGCGTAGGGATAGTCGCCATCCGGGTAATCAGCACTGGGGTAGGCCGAGGTGAAGAGGATCCCGGTGAGCTTCATCTCCAGCTCGATCGTGCCGTCGAGGTAGAGGTACCAGTAGAAGCCGTAGTCGTAGTTGCCCACCGTGGAGAAGAACGAGACGACGAGCCGCCGCTGCCTGCGGGTCTGGGCCGAGCCGCTGAAGATGTCGGTGTGCTTCCACAGCACGCCGAAGTCCTCCTCGTGGATGCAGACCGCGTTGGCGATCGTGACCGGTGCGCCGAAGTCATCGGTGACCGTCGCGTCCAGGTAGTGGATCTCGCCGAGGCAGTCGCAACCCAGCTCGAGGGAGTTGGCCAGCCGGCCGACGAGGTACTCCCCGTCGTCGAAGTAGTTCTGCCAGTAGCGCGTTGGCCCGGGATCGCCGTACGGCACCACCATCTCGGGCACCGAGGCGCGGTAGACGATCGGCCGCACGCGCCCGTGGTCGTCGTAGGTGATCTGGTGCAGGGTCATGCCCTCGCGGGCGTCGAACCCGACCCGCACCGACCAGTTCTGCCAGGTGATCAGGTTGCCGTCGACGCTGAAGCTCGGACCATCCGGCTGGGTGATCTCGATCGGCTTGAGCCCCTCGCGCAGCGGGCCGCGGACCTCGGGGTCGTCGTAGTTGCCGGACGTCGCCGGCACCGGCAGATCCAGCTCGTCGACCAGCCGGAAGACGACCCCTTCGATCAGGTCGACGTAGGCCGCGATCCCGTCGACCGGATGAGCCCAGGCCAGGTCGTCGTCGTCCTCCTGCACGAAGGTCAGCACTCGAACCATGCGCCGGCCGACCTCGTCCTCGAAGCCGTAGCGGCCGGCGGTCAGCGGGCAGGCGCGGAGCTTGCTGACGTCGGTCAGGCCACGCCGGGCCATCGCGGCCAGCCAGCCCTCGTCGGCGTGCACGATCTCCTCGGCCCGCGCGAAGTCCTGCATCAGGATCGGCAACGCGCCGTCCAGCTCGTGGTCCAGCACCCGCCGCGAGACGACCGCGCCCTCGGTCAGCGAGACGACCACGTCGCTGGACTCGCCGGTCGCGACGTCGATCAGCATGGCCCGCAACGCTCGCCGCGGCTCGTCACCGGTCTGGAAGGCCAACACCTCGGCCTTCGGTGGCTCCTCCAGCCCGTAGTAGGCGAACCGCACGTGCTCACCCAGCAGCCCGGCGCCGGCCAGGATCTCCCGGCCGGCCAGGAACTCCTCTCCGGTCGCTGGGTCGAGCGGGTGCGTGACCCCGGTGGCGACGCCGATCGAGGTAGCGCTCATCTGGTCGATCTCCCTCTGCGGTAGTGCTTTCGGTCAGTGCTCAGTTTGCTCAGTTTGCTCGGTTTGCTCAGCTGGCCGCGGGTGCGGCCGTCTCAGTGTCCACGTCGTCGGCCAGCAGCGAGCCGACCCGCTCGCCGATGCCCGGGTCACGGTTGACCAGGAACGCGGCGTAGGCGATCGCCACGATGACGATGATCAGCCCGATCCACGGGAACCAGCTGTACGGCGCATCCTGCCCCGGCTTGGCCAGGTAGTACATGGGGACGGCGATGGCCACGACACCCAGGATCGGCAGCACGCCGTGGCGGACGACGTCGAAGTCGTTCGGGCGGTACTTGCGGAAGTAGACCGGCAGCGCGAGGTTGGCCAGCGCGTAGACCACGAGGACCAGGATCGTGCCCATCGTGGAGGACTCGGCGAAGAACGTGATCGGGTCCATCGAGCCGCTGCGCCCGCTGAGCATGTGCCACAGACCCCAGATGATGATGATCGTGCTGGCGACGGCGATGTAGAAGTAGATCGCGTTCATCGGCGTACGTCGTGTGGGGTGGACCTTGCCCAGCCAGCTCGGCAACAGACCCTCGCGACCCGCGTTGAAGATCAGCCGGGCCTGCGAGTTCGCGGCCGAGATCAGCACGCCCACGGTCGAGGTGAGTCCGGCGATGTAGGCCAGCACCGCGAACGCGGACAGCACGTTGTCGGCGACGTCGATGAACGGGATCTGCGAGGCGCCCAGCTTGT
This sequence comes from uncultured Actinomycetota bacterium, assembly GCA_963834425.1. Lineage (GTDB taxonomy): Bacteria > Actinomycetota > Actinomycetes > Actinomycetales > CAVURS01 > CAVURS01. Next base: position 314,488 of record CAWIBR010000010.1, on the reverse strand, counting down.
TGACGTCGTAGTTGAAGCCCGTCACGGTCGCGTAGGAGAAGAGCAGGTAGCCCGCCGCCATCATCGCGACCGAGAGGAAGACCGCCCGCGGCACGTTGCGGCGCGGGTCGTCGGTCTCCTCGGCGAGCGATGCGGAGTTCTCCCAGCCGATGAAGGAGTAGATCGCCAGCGGGAACGCCGCCGCCAGTCCCTTCAGGCCGCCGTTGATGTGGCTGGGCTCGAACGGCGTCAGGCTCAGGTGCCCGCGGTGCTGGATCAGGGCCGCGACGGAGACCACGACCAGGACCAGCAGCTCGAAGCCGAAGAAGAAGCCGGCCAGCCGGGTCGAGACTCCGACACCGCGGATCAGCATGGCGACGGCACCGGCGGTGATCAGGACGCTGAAGATGCCCCACGGGACGTTCCAGTGGAAGTACTTCTCCACCGTGATCGACAGGAAGCCGCCCGACACCGCCAGGACCGAAGAGACCGCGATCATGTAGCCGGCACCACACAGCAGCGCCGTCACCACGCCGCTGCGCGGTCCGAACGCCTTGCCCACGAAGGTGATGAAGCCACCCGTCGACGGCAGCACCCGGGTGAACTGCGCGATCGTGTTGCCCAGCAACGCGATCGCGATGCCCGCGACCACGAAGACCAGCGGTGCGGCCACGCCGGCGGTGACCGCCAGGAAGCCGAACCCGAAGTAGAAGCTGTACGCCGGGCCGATGTTGGCCATCGTCGACGCGGAGATGTCGACCAGGCCGAGCGCGCCCCGATCCAGCCGGTTCTGATCGGCGACGACCGGGCCCTTGGTCTCTTCGAACGTCATCGCATTTCCCCGTTTCGCTAGGGATTTCGGTGGGGGTGCAACAGAGCTGTCACTACGGCGTGCGGTGGAGTTGGGTTGGCGCTTCTTCAGTAGGGGTAGTGGACGGGTACCTCGTTGACCGTGAGCCAGCGCCGCTCGGTGAACTCCTCCAGGTTGGAGTCACCGCCGGAACGCCCGCCCAGGCCGGACTGTCCGACCCCGCCGAACGGCGCCAGGGCCTCGTCCTGAGGGGTCGCATCGTTGACGTGGACCATGCCGGCGTGCAGTCGCCGGGCCACCTCGCTGGCCCGGTGGACATCGCCGCCGACGACCGAGCAAACCAACCCGTAGGGGCTGTCGTTGGTGACCTCGACCGCCTCGTCGTCGCCGTCCACGGTCAGTACGGCGGCGATGGGGGCGAAGATCTCTTCGTTCCACAGCCGCGAAGACCGCGGGACGTCGACGACGACGGTCGGCCGGAAGAACGGCCCATCGACGGTGCCACCGGTCAGGACCCGCGCGCCTTCCGCGACCGCCTCGTCGAGCATGGCCTTGGCCCGGTCGATCTGGGTCTGGTTGATCATCGGGCCGAGGCCGACCGGCTCGGTCACCGTGTTGCCGAGGGTGATCGCCGCGGCCCGGGTGGTGAGGCGATCGACGTACGCGTCTGCGGCTGCGGCCGCCACGATGTGCCGCCCGGCGGTGATGCAGGTCTGGCCCTGGTAGTGGAAGGTCGACCAGGCGCCGATCATCGCCGCCTGGTCGAGGTCGGCGTCGTCCAAGATGACGAGCGCGTTGTTGCCGCCGAGCTCGAGCGAGACCTTCTTGAGCAGGCCGCCGGCGGTCCGGGCGATCTCGCGGCCGACGTGGGTCGAGCCGGTGAAGTGGACCATCGCGACGTCCGGGTGCTCGACCATGCGCCGACCGACCTCTTCGCCGCCGGGCACCACCTGCACGATGCCCTCGGGCGCACCGGCCTCGACGAACAGCTGGGCAATGGCCAGGCCGCCGCACGCCGGTGTCTCGGGCGAGGGCTTGACCACGACGGTGTTGCCCAGCGCCAACGCCGGGGCGATGACCCGCATCCCCAGGACGAGGGGGAAGTTCCACGGCGTGATGACGGCGACCACCCCGACCGGGACGCGCTCGGACACCGAGGAACGCCCGGCGTGACCGGTCTGCAGGACCTCGCCGACCGGACGGGCCGCGAGGCCGCCGGCTTCGATCAGCTCGCTCGCGGCGGCGCCGATCTCGTAGTCGGCCTTGCCGCCGATGGAGCCGGTCTCGCGCATGATCAGCTCGCGCAGGTCCGGGTCGGCCTCGAGCACGGCCGCCACCCGACGCAACACGGCCGCGCGCTCGGCGTAGGTGCGACCGGCCCAGGCCGCCTGAGCGGCCAGGGCCGAGGCGACGGCCGCGTCCACGTCGGCGGCGCCGCCCTCCCCGGCGGTCCCCAACGTCTCACCGGTCGCCTTGTCCCGGATCGCGAACTCGCCGCCGCCCGCCGCGGGCTGGAAGTGCCCGTCGACGAAGACCGCCCCTGCCCACGGCTGGTCGTGCTTGTCCATGCTCGGCTCCCTGTTCGACAGCGTCGGTAAGCGCTTTCCCAATTCGGGAATCTACGTCGCGGAGCCGGTCCGGGGCAAGAGGGTGCGGGCCACCGCTTCCGGGTGACCGGCGGCCACGGCTCCGCCGGGCGCTCGGCACCCCATCGAAAAGGTGGCGCCCGCAGCCCCCAACATCCACTGGGACCAGTGCTCGGAGCCCTAGCGCAGCGAGTGCCGGGAGGTGCTCTCGCGCAGGATGACCTCGCCGGAGATGGGCAGGACCCGCGCCACATCCACCGGCTCGTCCAGCAAGAGGCTGGCCGCCATCCGGCCCATCGTCTCCAGCGGCAACCGGACCGTCGTCAGCTGGGGATGGACATCGCGCAGAGTGGGAATGTCGTCGAAGCCGGCCAGGCCGATGTCCTGCGGCGCGCTCAAGCCGGCCGCCCGCACCCGGGCGAGGGCGCCGACGGCCATGACGTCGTTCACGGCGAAGACGCAGTCCGGGCGAGGCCCGTGGGCGGCCAGCACCGAGCTCATTGCCTCATAGCCGCCGTCGCGGGTGAACGCTCCGTGGACCACGCGAGAGCGGCTCACCGAGATGCCGTGCGCGGCGAGCCCGGCGACGAAGCCGCTCACTCGATCCCGCGCGGTGATCGACTCCCGCGGGCCAGCCAGGATCGCGAACTCCTGGTGCCCCTGACCGACGAGGGCACGGGCCAAAGCCCTTGCGCCAGCTTCGTTCTCGGGCTCGACGGTGTCGACGCCCAGGCTGCTCTGTCCCACCACGACCACCCGACCACCGCCTCGGCTGTAGGCCTCGATCTCCCGGGCGAGCGCCTCGTTGGCCGCCTCGTCGTCGGTGCGTGTCCCGACGATGACGACGCCGCGGCCGCGCTGGGCCCGCATCAGTGCGACGTACTCGCGTTCGCGCGACGCGTCCCGCAGCGTGGTCGACATCGAGACAAGCAGCCCCGCCGCATCGGCCGTCTCGAGCAGCCCGGCCGCGATGGTGGAGAAGTAGGGGTCGGAGATGTCGTGCACCAGGACGCCGATGGTGTTCGTCCGACCGGTCGCGACCGCCCGGGCCTGCAAGTTCGCGGAGTAGCCGAGCTCGGCCGCTGCGCGCAGCACCCGGTCGGCCATCGAGGCGCTGACCCGCCGGGTCCCGGCGTTGATGACCCGGGAGGCGGTGGCCGGCGAGACCTGGGCCCGGGCCGCGACATCCTGCAGGGTCACGACGTGGTCGCTGCCCTCGGGCTCACGCGTCCGGCGCCGGCGCCGTGGGCGCTCGGCCGGTGCGCTCGAGGACACCTGGGCTCCCTCCCACCAGAAGCGCGCCGCGTGCCGTGTCCATCACGGTGTGGACGCATCGCCGACCCGGCCGCCTTGACCGTGGCGAGAGTCTAAGCCTAGGGTCGACGGAAAGCGCTTTCCGCGATCTGGTTGACCATTTTCTGTGACCACCTCGTTCGCCACCTCGTTCGCCAGACTTCAGGGAGCAGTCATGAGTGAGACGACAGTCCGGATCGCGATGGGCGGCGTGACCGGCCGGATGGGCTATCGCCAGCACCTGGTCCGGTCCATCCTGGCGATCCGCGACGAGGGTGGGCTGCGGCTGCCCGACGGCACCGTCCTGATGCCCGAGCCCGTGCTGCTCGGCCGCGACGCCGAGCGGCTCGCCGCGATCGCCAAGCGGCACGACATCGCCGACTGGAGCACGGACCTCGACAGCGTGCTCGCGGATCCGAGCGTGCAGGTCTACTTCGACGCCCAGGTGACCACTGCGCGGGAAGCCGCGCTGCGCAAGGCCATCGCGGCCGGCAAGGACATCTACACCGAGAAGCCCACGGCCGACAGCCTCGAGCGGTCGATCGAGCTGGCCCGGCTGGCCGCGGCGGCGGGCGTGGTGCACGGCGTCGTCCAGGACAAGCTGTTCCTGCCCGGCATCATCAAGCTGCGCCGGCTGATCGACTCCGGCTTCTTCGGCACGGTGCTCTCGGTCCGACTCGAGTTCGGCTACTGGGTCTTCGAGGGCGACGGGGTGCCCGGCCAGCGGCCGTCCTGGAACTACCGGGCCGAGGATGGCGGCGGCATCGTCCTGGACATGTTCCCGCACTGGCAGTACTTGCTGGAGGACCTGTTCGGCTCGATCAGCTCGCTCTACTGCCGGCGGACGACCCACGTGCCGCAGCGCTGGGACGAGCGAGGAGAGCCCTATCCGGTGACGGCCGACGACAGCGCCTATGCGTTGCTGGAGTTCGCTGACGGTGCCATCGGCTCGGTCAACTCCTCCTGGGCCGTCCGGGTCAACCGCCGCGAGCTGTTGGAGCTACAGGTCGACGGCACCCACGGCAGCGCGGTGGCCGGCCTGCGCGAGTGCGCCGTCCAGCCCCGCGTGGTCACCCCGATGCCGGTCTGGAACCCCGACCTGCCCGATCCGCTCGACTACGCCTCGATGTGGTCCGACGTCCCGGACAACCAGCCGTTCGCCAACGGGTTCAAGGCCCAGTGGGAGCTCTTCCTGGCCCGAGTCCACGACCGCACGCCGTTCGCGTGGGACCTGTTGGAGGGCGCCAAGGGCGTGCAGCTCGCGGAGCTGGCTCAGCAGTCCTCGGCCGAGGGCCGGCGGGTCGACGTACCGGCGCTGGAGCTCTGAGGATGACCGCCGCGATCCGCCTCCCGGGACGCAGCGAAGAGCTGGTCGTCGAGCGACCGCACTGGGCCGACGGCTACCCTCCGCCGACCTCGCGAACGGCCTACGCCGCGGCTCACGTCGCGGCTCGACCGGACGGCTCGATCGACTGGGAGTCGACCCTCGCCTTCCGCGATTACCTGTGGGACAACGGTTTCGGGCTGGCCGACGCCATGGACACCGCGCAACGCGGCATGGGTCTGGAGTGGCCGCAGACCCAAGAGCTGATCGCTCGCTCCGGGGCTCGGGCGGCCGAGCGCGGCGCCGTGATCGCCTGCGGTGCCGGCACCGACCAGCTCCCGGGCGACGTCACGCACACGTTGCCGACGATCCGGGCGGCCTACCGCGATCAGCTCGCCGTCGTCCAGGCCGCGGGGGCGCGGCCGATCCTGATGGCCAGTCGGGCCCTCGCCGCGAGCGGCGCCGGCGCCGGGGACTACATCGAGCTCTACGGCGAGCTGATCGCGCAGGCCGACACGCCCGGTGATCCTGCACTGGCTCGGCGAGCAGTTCGACCCCGCACTGCGCGGCTACTGGGGCAGCGCCGACCTGGACCAGGCCACCGACGTCGTCGCCGAGATCGCCGCCTCGGCGGCCGGCCGGGTCGACGGCGTCAAGGTGTCGGTGCTCGACCCGGCCCGCGAGCTCGCCCTGCGGGACCGGCTGCCGGCCGGGGTGCGGCTCTACACGGGCGACGACTTCAACTTCGCCTCCCTGATCCGCGGCGACGCCGACGGCCACAGCGACGCGCTGCTCGGTGCGTTCGCCGCCGTCGCGGCGCCGGCCGCGCACGCCCTGCACGCCCTCGACGCCGGTGACCTCGAGACGTACGACGCGGTCATGGGTCCGGCCGAGACGTTGGGCCGCAAGGTGTTCGAGGCGCCGACCTCGGCGTACAAGGTCGGTGTGGCGTTCCTGGCCTGGCTCAACGGGTTCCAGCCGTATTTCGCAATGATCGACGGGTTCGAGCAGCGCAGGGACACCGAGCACCTGGTCGAGGTCTTCGAGCTCGCGGCCGCGGCCGGCGCCCTGCTCCAGCCGGAGCTCGCCGTCGAGCGGATGGGCCAGCTGCTGGCTGCTCGCGGGGCCCAGCGGTGATCGGGCCGGATCGGCTCTCGCTCAACCAGGCGACGATCAAGCACGCGACCCTGCCCGAAGCCGTCGACGTCTGCGCCGCGCTCGGTATCCCCGGCATCGGACTGTGGCGGGATCGGTTGCAGGAGACCGGTGCTCGCGAGAGCGCACAACTGGTCCGCGCTGCCGGTCTACAGGTGACCAGCCTGTGCCGGGGCGGCTTCTTCACCCACACCGACCCGGCCGCCCGGGCCGCGGCGATCGCCGACAACCTCGCGGCTCTCGACGAGGCGGCCGCCGTGGGCGCACCGACCCTGGTGCTGGTGTCCGGCGGCCTGCCACCGGGCAGCCGCGATCTGGTCCGCGCCCGGCAGCTGGTCGCCGACGCCCTCGGCGAGCTGGCCCCACGGGCCGGCGAGCTCGGCGTCCGGCTTGGGCATCGAGGCGCTGCATCCGATGTTCTGCGCCGACCGCTGCGTCGTCTCCACGCTGGGCCAGGCGCTCGACCTGGCCGAGCAGTTCCCCGCCGACCAGGTCGGCGTCGTCGTCGACTCCTACCACGTGTGGTGGGACCCGGACCTGTTCGCGCAGATCGCCCGCGCCGGGGCGGGTGGCCGGATCGTGAGCTTCCAGCTGTGCGACTGGGTGGTGCCACTGCCGGCCGACATGCTGATGGGACGCGGCCACCTCGGGGACGGCTCCATCGACTTCGCCCCGATGACGGCGGCCGTGCTGGCGACCGGCTACGACGGCCTGGTCGAGGTCGAGATCTTCAACGAAGACGTCTGGGCCGCACCGCCGTCCGTCACCGCCGCCCGCGTCCGCGACACCTTCGCCGCTGCCCTCACCTAACCCCGCTTGTCTTGGCCGTCGAATCCGGGTTTGGCCGTCGAAACCGGGTTCCCGCCCCCAGATCCGGGCCTCCCACTCCGGTTTCGACGGCCAAGCAGTCGGAAGACGTCAGCTGACGGAGGCGGGCTCGTCGGGCACCTTGGTGTCGTCCTGGTGATAGAGGAACCCGTCGATGCCGAGCCCGCGCTGGCGGGCCAGCTCGCCGGCCACGAGTTGGGCCGGCAGGATCTGCAGGATCGAGGTCACCAGGGCCGGCGCCGCCGGGATCCCCAGCACCGCGACCTCCGGGCCGGCCGCACGAGCCGTGGCCGTAACGAGCAGGGTCGGGATCCCGGCCCCGGCCAGGTAGCGCGCGAGCTCGACCTCACGCCCGTCACCGAAGAGCACCACGGCGTGCCCGGGGGTCAGACACTCCATCGGGCCGTGCAGGTACTGGTAGGTGTCGTACGCCGCGGTCGAGGTGCGGGTCGACTCCCGGAAGAGCAGCGCCGCCTCCGCCACTGACGCGCGCGAGGCGCCGGAGCCCACGAAGTCGATCGAGCTGGCCCGGCCGACCGTTGCTGCCAGGCCCGGGGCGATCCCGGCCAGGTCGGCGAGGGTGCTGCTGACCAGTGCCGGAACCGCCGACCAGTCGACCCCCTCGTCCTGCCCGTCCAGGGCGGTCGCCAGCAGCCCGAAAGCCTGCAAGGTCGCGATGTACCCAACGGTGTAGACCTTGCTGTCGTCGCCGTGGTCCAGCCCGACCACGACATCGACCACATCGGCAATCGGGGCGTCGGGCACGTTGGTCAGGGCCAGCTTCGGCGCCCCACCGACGGCTCGGGCCGCCTCGATCGTCTCCCGGCTGTGGCCGCCCTCGGAGACGAAGACGTAGGAGTCGGCCAGGTCGACCGAGGCTCCCATCGTCATCACGTCGGAGGCGTCCAGGTTGACCGCCCGGCGACCGTGCCGCCCCAGCCGATGGACCAACGCGTTGGCCGCGTGCGAGCTGGCGCCCATCGAGACGATGCCCAGCTGTCCGGTCCGCCAAGGTTCGAGGTCGATGCCGGCGAGGGCTTCGGTGACGCTCCCGGCCGACGTACTCAGCCGATTCGGTTGCGCCGCAACGGCCTCGTAGTAATCCATGCTGTGCTTGCTGGCCATGTGTTGTTCGTCTTATCCCTTCACGGCTCCGGCGGACAGTCCGCCGACGACATATCGTTGGAATGCGATCGCGAGCAGGACCGGAGGGACCGAGGCGATCAGTCCACCGGCCGCGACCAGGCCGAAGTCCGTGCTGTAGCGGCCGGTGAAGTCGGCGATGGCCACCGGGATCGTCTTCGCGTTGCTGGACGAGGTGAAGATCAGCGCGTAGAGGAACTCGTCCCACGACAGCAGGAACGCGAACATGATCGTCGCGAACAGCCCCGGCCGAGCAACCGGCAACATCACCCGGAACAGCGCCCCCATCCGCGAGCAGCCGTCGACCCGAGCGGCCTGCTCCAGCTCGGCCGGGATGGTCAGGAAGTAGTTCGACAGGATCCACAGCACGAACGGCGTGACGTACGACGTGTAGATGATGATCAGCCCGATCTTGCTGTCCAGCAGCCCGAGCGAGCTCATGATCAGGTAGAGCGGCACGAGCAGCGCGATCGGCGGCAGCATGTAGGTGATCAGGAAGACCATCAACGTCACCCGGCGGAGCCTGAACTTCAGCATGGCGAACGCATACGCGCCGAAGATGCCGACCGTCATCGACAGGATCACGGTGCCCACCGCGACGATCGTCGAGTTGATCAGCGACTGGCGGAACGCGCCCGCCACGTCGCCGCCACCCTTGAAGATCTGGGTGTAGCGGCTGAAGTCCAGGGTGCTGGGCAGCCAGTGGTAGGGCCGGGCGATCAGGTCGGCGGGCGGTGAGATGCTCGCGACGAGCATCCAGGCAAACGGCGCCAGGATCAGGAGCGAGACCGCGACCGCGGCGACGTGAATCGAGATCAGATAGCGGCGGCTCGGGTTCATAGCAGGCTCATCTCGCTGCGGCGCATGGCTCTCAGATAGACCGCGGAGAGCACCAGGATGCAGGCGACGATGACGACCGCGAGGGCCGAGCCGTAGCCGAAGGCCTGGTCGGAGAACGCCTGTTCGTAGGTGAAGAAGGCGATCGTCTGGGTGCCGTTGGCCGGGCCGCCGCCGGTCAGGACGTAGACCAGGTCGAACACCTTGAACGCGTCGATGGTCCGCAGGATCAGCACGACCGAGACGCTGGGGATCAACAACGGCAACGTGATCGAGGTGAAGCCCCGCCACGCACTCGCCCCGTCGACCTTGGCGCTCTCGTAGATCTCGCTCGGGATGCCCTGCAGCCCGGTCAACAGGAAGAACGCGACGAGTGGTGTCGTCTTCCAGACGTCGGCCAGGATCAGCATGTTCAACGCGCTCCACGGCGTCCCGAGCCATGAGTGGTACGTCGGGATGATGTGCAGCTGGGTCAACAGCGCGTTGAGCGAGCCGTACTGCGCGTTCAGTACGCCGCGCCACATGGCGCCGTTGACGACCGTCGGCAGCGCCCACGGCAGGACGACGATGGCCCGGAACAGCCACCGCATCTTGAGCGGTGCGTTGAGCAACAACGCCAGGGCCAACCCGAAGACGAGCTCCAGTGCGGTCGAGCCGATCGTGAAGTAGAGCGTGCGCAGGATCGTCGCCCAGAACTCTTCGTTGTTGATGATGTTGATGTAGTTCTGCAGCCCCACGAACGGCGTCTCGACCGCGACGGCGCTGTTGACCTGGAAGAAGGAGATCAGGATGGTGCGCAGGATGGGGTAGAGGATGACCCCGAAAACCACGATTGCCGCTGGTAGCAACAGGATTGCGGCCATGCGCCCCTGCGCCGACTGCTTGCGGGCCCGACGTCCCGTCGAGGGCTTGATCGCCCTCGACGGGACCGACTCGCTCGTCTCGACCTTGGCCACGATCGGCTCCGTTCAGCTGCTCATCAGGGGCGCCGCCTTGCTGACGGCGTCGTCCATGGCCTTCTGGGCGGTCTTCTTGCCCAGCAGTGCGTTCTGCAGCTCCACCTGGATGACCTGCGAGACGCTGTTGTAGTTGGCGACCTGCGGCCGCACGATCATCTCGTTGAGCTGCTTGCCCGCCGCCGCGAACGTCACGGGAGCGGTCGCCACCACGGTGGGGTTCGAGTACGACGCCTTCCAGATCGGCAGCGCCTCCTTGGCGTAGCTGTTGAGCACCGGCTCGCTGGTGAGGTACTCCACGAAGGTCCAGGCCGCGTCCTGGTTCTTGCTGCCCGAGCTGATCGCGAGGGCCATCGCGCCGTTGACGCCCGGTCGCTTGCCCCCGGGCCCGGCCGGCGTCTGGACGCAGTTGATCTCACCGACGACCTTGGAGTTCGCCGGGGTCGTTGGAGGAGCCCAGGTAGTAGGTCCAGTTCAACCCGAACGCCGCTTGCCCGTTGTTCAGGGTCTTCTCCACGTCGCCCTCGAGGAAGGTCGTCGATGCCGGGTTGGTCAGCTTGTCGACGATGGTCTGCCGCATCCACTCCACGGCCTGCACCGACCCGCCGGTGTTGATGGCGAGCTTGCCCGAGGAGTCGAGCAGCGTGCCGCCGAACGCACCGACGAGCTGGGTGTAGTCACAGATCAACGCCTCGGCCTGCGACCAGCTCCAGGCCAGCGGGTAGGTCACCCCACCCTTGCTCTTGACCGCCTTGGCCGCGGTCAGGACTCCGGCCCAGGTGTCCAACGAGGCCGCGTCGACGCCGGCCTTCGCGAGGATCTTCTTGTTGTAGTAGAAGAACTTCGTGTCCATGCCCCAGGTCACGCCGTACTGCTTGTCCTGGTACTTCGCCGTGGCGAGGGCGCCGCTGAGCATGTCCGTCTGCCACGACGCCGGGTAGCGCGAGGTGACGTCGGCCACGATGTTCTTGGAGCCGAACTCGGCCGGCCAGATGACGTCGATCAGGACGACGTCGTAGGTGCCGGCGGCGGCCGCGGTCACGATCTTGTCGTGCAGCGCCTCGTAGGTGACGAACGTCGGGTTGATCTTGATCTTGGGGTTGGCCGCGTTGAAGCCCTTGATCATGGCGGCCACGTCGGTGGTGCTGTAGCCGGCCTGCTGCATGAAGAGCGCGTTGAGGGTGGCGCTGGTCGCGTTGCCGCCGCTGCCCTTCTTGGCCGTCGTGCCGGTGACGCTGCACGCCGACAGCAAAGCCAACGCGCCGGCCGATGCGCCGCCGAGGAGGATCTGTCGCCGGCTCGGCTGGAAGGCACTCGCCGAGGTGAGGGGGTTGTTCATGAGGTGACCTCCGGGGTCGTGGAGACGGTGCGTAGGGACGAGCCGGTCAGTGAGGTCGCGAGCGCCACGGCGCCCACGACTGGCGGGGTGTCGAGGATGCGGACGCTGACGTCCGGTGAGCCGGCAGCGAGCCCGGCCGAGAAGGCCTCGCGCAGGCGAGGCTGAGCAACCAACACGCCACCGCCCGCGACCACGTCGCGGGAGGTGACGCCACGAGCCCGCAGGCGCGGGATGAGATCAGCGAGCTGACGACCGGCGTCGTCGATCACCCGAACAGCGAGCGCCGACCCGGAGTCCGCGGCCGCGAAGACCAGCCGAGCGTGAGCACCCCAGCCGTCCGCCGAGCTGGACCGGGTGACGGCCATGGCCAGCTCGGGACCGTCACCGACGCCGAAGCCGTCGAGCAACGCGGCCACGAGTGGGTCGATGCGCCGCCCGTGGTCCAGCTCGGCGAGGACGGCCCGGACGGACTCACGCACGATGCCCGCCGCACTGCCCTCGTCGCCGAGCACCCAGCCCCAGCCACCGGCCGTGATCAGCTCACCCTGACCGTCGCGGGCGACCGCGATCGAACCGGTGCCGGCGACCAGGCCGATGCCGCCGGGGACGCCCATCGCGAGCGGCATCAGCTCGGCGTCGTTGACCACGGCGACCGGGCCGCTCACGTGGGCGGCGAGCTGGCGCTCCATCGTGTGGCACTGGTCAGTGCTGTCGCACCCGTGGGCACCCAGTCCGACCGGCAGACCGAGCGCCGCCGCACCCCACTGTCCCCGGATCAGTCCGGCCAGCGAGCTGGCGTCCGGGGCCGGGTCACCGCTGCGCCACTGGGCGGTCGGCACGACCAGGTCGGACTCGATGACGCCGTCGGAGGCGAGGGCGAACCGGGTCTTGGTGCCACCGAGGTCGATGCCGATGACATGGCCGGCGAGCGGACCGGTCACCGAGTCGAGCGATGGGTCGAGCGATGGGTCACGCGACGAGTCGAGCGGCGCAGACACGACGTACACACCGCCCTTCGTTGGGATCGTTCCCGGCTGGACGTTCGGAAGGTTAACGAACTCTTGGCGTTCGGACAAGGCTCTGTGCCAAACTTCCAGCGCACCGTCGCATCGGGGTCGCAACCGACGAAAGGGGCCCGATGGCCATTGACCGGACACCGGGCCTGGGTGATTTCCCGGAGAGCACCCGAGCCGTCTTCCGCACCCTCGCCGCCGACGGACCGTCGACCCGGCCGGCGTTGGGCGAGACGCTCTCGCTGTCCAAACCCACGATGTCAGCAGCGATCGCCGGCTTGACCGAGCTCGGGCTCGTGGCGAGCCAAGGCTCCTCTCGCGGTACGACGGGACGCAGCGCCGTCGTCTACTCCGTGGCGCCTGGGGCAGGCTACGTCCTCGGCGTCGAGGTCGCCGCCACCCGAGTGCGGGTCGCCGCGCACAGCCTGGACGGCACCCAGATCAGTTCGCGCACCGAACGCCCAACCCTGCGCCGGCGCACCGTGACCGCTGCGGCGACGGCGTCCGCGATCGAGCTCACGTCCCTCGTCCTGGCCGATGTCGGAGCCCGCGGCGGGCCACTGCGCGACGTCGTCATCGCAGCGCCGACGCTGCCGAGTCCGGTCGAGGGCGACGGCCTGCGGCTGGACGGCGTCCAACAGCTGGTCACGACGCTGCCCGTCCCGGCCGACGTGCCGGTCGTCGTCCAGAACAACGTCAACTGCGCGGCCGTCGCCGAGCACCGGCTGGGGGTGGCCCGTGGCCAGTCGACCTTCGCCTACGTGCAGATCGGCGTGAAGATCGGCGTTGGCGTCGTGATCAACGGCCAGGTGCTGCACGGCGCCCACGGCGCGGCCGGCGAGGTGGCGATGCTGCCCTTCCCGTGGTCGCAGTCGGAGCAGCCCGAGCGGGCCCACCTCGAGGAGTACCTCGGGTCGGAGGCGCTGATGGAGCGCTGCGCCAAGAGCTGGCCGGTCCGGGCCCGGCCGGCTCCGGCCGACGCCGAGGCGCTGTTTGCCGCGGCGGCGCAGGGCGACGCCAACGCCCGCCGGGTCGTCGACGAGCACAGCCGGGACATCGGGCGGCTGGTCGTCGCGGTGGCCTCGGTGCTGGACCCGCGGCTGGTCGTGCTGGGCGGCGGCGTCGGCCAGAACCAGCTGGTGCTGCCCGAGGTCCGGCGTACGGTCCGGGCCCTCGCCTGGGACACCGAGGTCACCGTCGGCGCGCTGGGTGAGAACGCCACGGCGCTCGGAGCAGTCCACATCGCCATCGGCCGGGCGCTGGACCGCATAGCCTGACCCGGTGCGCCCACCCGCCGTCCGCGGTGCCGTCGCTGCCGTCCTCCTTCTGGCGGGTGCCCTGTCGCTGAGCTCGTGCAGCGGCGGCGTCCGACGCGAAGGCCGGCGCCACGAGCAGCCCTTCGACCAGCTCCGCTGCACCCGCGGGCCTGACGGCGACCGGGCTGACCGCCGCCCAGATCAAGGCCGCGCTGCCGAAGGTGGCCGAGCTGCCGAAGGGCTGGAAGGTGGACCCCACCTCGACGCTGACCGGGAACATGACGCTGAAGGACAACGACACCGTGACCCCGGCGAGCTGCACGCCGGCCGGCCAGGTCCAGCAGAACTTCAACTTCGTCGCGCCCGCCGGTGCGCACGGCAGCATCGACTTCGTCGGCGGCGCGCACGGCCTCTTCAGCGGGGTCACGGTCTACTCGTTCGCCGCGCCCTACCCGGCCTCCGCCTTCGCTGCGATCCGGGCTTCGGTGGCGAAATGCCCGACCTATCAAGAGACCGAGGACGACGGCACGCTCGTCACCGACCAGGTGGCGCTGATCTCGACGCCGTCGATGGGCGAGGAGTCGCTCGGGCTCGAGGTCAGCTCGACCTACCAGGGGACCCGGCTCGACCTGGTCACCGTCCTGGCCCGATCCGGCAGCACGCTGGTCGCCGTCGAGGACGCCGGAGCGGGCACCCCGGCCAGCGCGGCCCGGGCCGAGAAGCTGGTCCGGGCCACCCTGGCCCGCCTCCCCCACCCCTGACCCCAGCCCCGTGCCGCGACCTGGCCGCGCGCACCCGCCGCACCGTGCCGCCCGTTGTCGACCGCCAACTCGGCGGGCCGAACCCGCCCAAATAGTCGGCTCCGGCCGGGTTTGGGCCACATCGGCCCGCCGAGTTGGCGGCCACCCGTGGCCACGGCACACGGGCGGGTCGCGGCGCCGGCGCCGGGCAGCGAAAAGCCCCGCGTCGCTGACGGGCTGCGATGCGGGGCCGATGGGTGTGCGCGAGGGGGGAGTTGAACCCCCACGCCCTTTCGGGCACACGGACCTGAACCGTGCGCGTCTGCCTATTCCGCCACTCGCGCTCGGCATTCCCGAGGCCGGCGGCCTACTGCAGACAGTGTCAGGAGGCCGTGGTGATCCGGTGTGGAAGCCGCCGATGAGGCTAGCACGGAGGCCTCCCGCTGCCGCACGCCGTTAGGCTGGCCGCTAGCGCCGTCGGGCACCGGACGGTGCTGTCTGTGTGTCCCGACAGTGCTCCGAGAGTGCCCGAGGTCCGCTGGGTGTGGCCCGGCCGGACGGCCGCGAGGAGAGGAGGTGCCAGATGGGCGTGCTCGACCGTTTCGAGCGCGGGATCGAACGAGCCGTCAACGGCGCCTTCGCTCGGGCCTTCAAGAGCGAGGTCCAGCCGGTCGAGATCGCCAGCTCACTGCGGCGGGCGATGGACGACCGGGCCGCCGTCGTCGGGCGGGGGCGCACCCTCGTGCCCAATGCTTTCGTCGTCGAGCTCGGGCCGAGTGACTTCGCCCGGCTCACCGAGTACGCCGAGGTCCTCAGCGAGGAGCTCGTCGCCAACGTCGCCGAGCATGCCGAGGCGCAGCGCTACGTCTTCCCCGGTCCGGTCACCGTCGGCTTCGAGGAGCGCGACGGCCTGGACACCGGCGTCTTCCAGGTGCGGACCGCGACCGTTCGCGGACCGCACGGCTCGGCCGCACCCAGCACCGGCGGCGGCGCCCGCGCCGGCCCAGCCACCCGTCCAACCGGCGGTCGCCGCGCCAGCGGCTCAGCCGTTCCCGGCACCCGCCGCGGCGGGTCCTCCCGTCGTCCCGGGAGCGTTCCCCCTGCCCGCCGGCGTCACGTGCCGACACCCGCCCCGGCCATCGATCGCCTCCCGCCCGCCCAAGCCGGCGCGATCCCCGCTGCCCGGCGGCCCTGGCTGGATGTCGATGGGCATGCCTACCCGCTCCTCGGCGCGGTCACGGTCGTTGGCCGAGGCGACGACGCCGACGTGGTGATCGACGACCCGGGTGTCTCCCGGCGGCACGTCGAGATCCGGGTGACCACCGACGGGCCGCACCTGATCGCGCACCTGCGCGACCTGGGGTCGACGAACGGCACGTTCATCGACGGCAGTCGGGTCACCGGTGCGGAGCTGCGCGATGGCAACTCGATCACCCTGGGGCGGACCCGGCTGACCTTCCGGAGCGGGGAGCGCTGAACCCCGCGACATGAGCGAGCTCACCCTCACCGTCGTCCGGCTCGGCCTCCTGGCTGCGCTGTGGCTGTTCGTCCTCTCGGTCGTCGCCGTGATCCGCACCGACATCTACGGCACGCAGGTCCGTGCACGATCTGCTCGATCGACCCGCAACCGTCGCCCGAAACCCCCGGCGCCCCAGCCGGCGCCAGTCGCCGGCGCGAGCATCCCGGCCGAGCCCGCCGGCCCGGGCTTCGGCCGCAACGCGCCGCGCACGCTGGTCGTCACCGAGGGCTCGCTGGCCGGCACCACCATCAACCTGTCGGGCGCCCAGATCCTGATCGGCCGCAACCCGGAGGCGACCCTCGTCCTGGACGACGACTACGCCTCCGGTCGGCATGCGCGGATCTACCCGCAGGACGGTCGTTGGTACGTCGAGGACCTGTCGTCGACCAACGGCACATTCCTTGGCCGCGAACGGATTTCGAGCCCGACACCCCTGTCGGTCGGATCCAGCTTGCGGATCGGCCAGACCGTCATCGAGCTGCGAAAGTAGCCGCCCGATGAACATCGCCCTGCGCTACGCCGCCCGATCCGACATCGGCCTCGGCCGCTACAGCAACAACCAAGACTCCGGGTACGCCGGCCCGCACCTGCTCGTCATCGCCGACGGCATGGGTGGTCACGCCGCGGGCGACGTGGCGAGCTCGGTCGCGATCGCACGGCTGGTGACGCTCGACGACGAGTCGGCGGCGAGCGGCGACGCTCTCGAGCGCCTGACGACCACGCTCGCCGACGCCAATCAAGACCTGCGCGACCGGGTCGCCGCTGAGCCCAGCCTGCACGGCATGGGCACGACCGTGACCGCCCTGCTCAACAGCGACGGCAAGCTGGCCCTCGCGCACATCGGCGACTCCCGCGGCTACCTGTTGCGCGACGGCCAGCTGACCCAGATCACCCACGACCACACGTTCGTGCAGTCACTCGTCGACGACGGCCGGCTGACCGAGGAGGAGGCGCGCAGCCACCCGCAGCGGAACCTGATCACCCGGGTGCTGACCGGTGAGCGTGAGGACACCCCGGACCTGTCGGTGCGCGAGGCCCGGCCCGGCGACACCTACCTGCTCTGCTCCGACGGGCTCACCGGCGTCGTCACCGAGGAGACCCTCGCCGCGGTGCTGGGCGACGGCACCGATGTCGGCACGCGGGCCGAGAAGCTGATCGACCTCGCCCTCAAGGGAGGCTCGTCGGACAACGTCACCTGTGTGGTCGCCGACGTGGTCGACCTCGACGTCGACGAAGGGCCCTCCACGGCGCCGGAGGTTGTGGGAGCTGCTGCGGCTCACCAGGTGCTGGCCACGACAGCGGACGCGACCACGCCCGCGGGTAAGGCCGCCGCGCTGGCCCGCCAAGCCAACGCCTCCGACGACGCCGGCGAGGACTCAGACGACGACGTCCTCGACGACGCGCCGCCTCGTCGCCGGCACAAGGGGATGCTCTTCCTGCTGGTCGTCCTGGTCGTCGCCCTGGTCGGCGGCGGCAGCTACGCGGCGTACGCGTGGAGCCAGCAGCAGTACTTCGTCGGTTCGGACGCGGGCAACATCACCATCTACCGCGGTCTGCCCCAGGACGTCGGACCGGTGAGCCTGTCCAAGGTCTACGAGCGGCAGAACCTCACGGTCGACCAGCTTCCGTCGTACTGGCGGGACCAGGTGCAGCAGCGGATCACCGCGCCCAACCTGACCAAGGCGCGCGCGGTCGTCGACAGCCTGCGCGACCAGGCCGCCGTCTGCGCCGCAGCGACCGCCACACCCACAACAACCCCCACGACGACACCCACTGGCGCGGCGACCGCTGGGTCCCTCGCCGCGTCAACGGCCACCCCGGGGACGACCAGCAAGGCACCCAGCGCAGCGACCACGAAACCCGTTGCCGGAGCTAGCGTTCAGGCCACGACGAGCGCCGCGGCGACGCCGACACCGAGCGGAACTCCCACCGCCGTACTGAACAGCCCGGCCGACACCGGATGCGGTGACGGCTGATGTCCACCGTCATCCCGGTCGCACCCCGCTCCCGCCGAGGCGTCGAGCTGGCGCTGCTGCTGCTGGCGATCGGCATCGTGCTGCTCGCCTACGCCGCGGTCGGGATGGCCATGCAGGACGAGGTGCCGCCGGACCTGCTCTACTACGGCGCCGGACTGCTGGTCCTGTCCGGGAGCCTGCACATCGTCCTGCGGCTCAAGGCCAAGTACGCCGACCCGGTGCTGCTGCCGGCGGCGACGCTGCTCAACGGACTGGGCCTGGTGATGATCCACCGGCTCGACCTCTCGCACCCGGGGACGCGGGCCGGTGCCGATGCCTATGCCTTCCGACAGCTGATCTGGAGTGCGATCGGGGTGCTCGGCGCGATCGCGGTGATCCTGGTGGTCAAGGACCATCGGGTGCTGCGCCGCTACACCTACACCGCAATGGTCGTCGGTCTCGGCCTTCTGCTGTTGCCCCTCGTGCCCGGCCTGGGCCGCACCATCAACGGCTCACGGATCTGGATCGTGTTGGGGCCGTTGAGTTTTCAGCCCGGTGAGGTCGCCAAGATCATGCTGGCGATCTTCTTCGCGGGCTACCTGGTGACCCATCGCGACGTGCTGTCGCTCGTCGGCCGGCGGGTCCTGGGGGTCGGGCTGCCGCGCGCCCGTGATCTGGGCCCGATCGTCGTCGCCTGGCTGGCCAGTCTCGGGGTGCTGGTCTTCGAACACGACCTCGGCTCGTCCCTGCTGTTCTTCGGCCTGTTCGTCGCGATGCTCTACGTCGCCACCGAACGCCGGGGCTGGATCGCGATCGGCCTGTTGCTCTTCTGTGCGGGCGCCTACGTGGCGTACCTCGCGTTCGGGCACGTCCAGGACCGGGTCGCGATCTGGTTGCACGCCTTCGACCCCGCGGTACTCAACAAGCCGTTCGGCGGCAGCTACCAGGTGGTCCAGGGGCTCTACGGCATGGCGGCCGGGGGCATGTTCGGCGCCGGGCTCGGCCAAGGTCATCCGCAGCTGATCCCCTTCGCCGAGAGCGATTTCATCGTGCCCGCGTTCGGCGAGGAGCTCGGGCTGGTCGGGCTCTTCGCTCTGCTGCTGATCTATGGCTTGATCGTCGAGCGCGGACTGCGGATCTCGATCGGCGTCCGTGACGGCTTCGGCAAGCTGCTCGCCGCAGGGCTCGCGTTTTCCGTTGCGCTGCAATGCTTCGTGGTCGTCGGCGGGGTCACCCGGCTGATCCCGCTGACCGGTCTGACCATGCCCTTCCTGTCCCACGGCGGGTCGTCGCTGCTGGCGAACTGGTCAATCGTCGCGCTGCTCCTTCGGATCAGTGACCAGGCCCGACGACCAGCGCCCGAAGCCCTGCCGATGCCTGCGATGGACGAGGCGACCCAGGTGGTGACGGTGCGATGAACGCTCCGATCCGGCGCCTCACCCTCGTCGTGAGCCTGCTCTTCGCGCTCCTGCTCGGGTCGCTGACCTGGGTGCAGTTCGTCGACGCCAAGACCCTGCAGAACAAGCCCGGCAACCGCCGCACGCTGCTCGCAAACTTCAGCCGCGACCGTGGCCCGATCCTGGTTGGCTCGACGCCGGTCGCGAACTCGGTGCCGAGCAACGACGTCTACAAGTACCAGCGCACCTACGCCCAGGGCCCGCTCTACGCGCACGTCACCGGCTACTACTCGTTCCTGTACGGCGCGGGCGGGGGCATCGAGGGGAGCGAGGACGCGCTGCTCTCCGGTTCGTCCGACTCGCTCTTCTATCGCCGCGTCGTCGACCTGGTCAGCGGCAAGCCCCCGGCCGGCGCGTCGGTCGAGGTGACCATCGACCCGGCCGCGCAGCGAGCGGCCGACAGCGCGCTCGGCAGCCAGCGCGGCGCGGTCGTGGCCTTGAACCCCAAGACCGGGGCCATCCTGGCGATGGTCAGCCACCCGACGTACAACCCGAACGACCTGGCGACCCACGACTTGACCAAGAGCGCGCAGGCCTGGAAGGCACTGACCACCGATCCCACGCGGCCGCTGGACAACCGGGCGATTGCCGGACGGCTCTACCCGCCGGGCTCGGTCTTCAAGCTGGTGACGGCCGCCGCCGCCCTGTCGACCGGGCAGTACACCGAGTCCAGCCAGATCCCGGGGCCCGCCGTGCTGGACCTCCCGCAGACCACCGCCAAGCTGCACAACGACTTCTCGGTCGCCTGCGGGCCGGGCGGGGTGGTCTCGATGACCCGCGCCCTGCAGATCTCCTGCAACACCGCGTTCGCCGACCTGGGCCTCAAGCTCGGCGCGAAGGCCCTGCAGGACCAGGCCGCGAAGTTCGGCTTCGGCCGATCCCTCACGGTGCCCATGCCCGTCACCCCGAGCACGGTGCCCGCCCAGCTCAACCCGCCGCAGACCGCGCAGTCCGCTATCGGACAGTTCGACGTGCGGGTGACCCCGCTGCAGGTCGCGATGATCTCGGCCGCCATCGCCAACCAGGGCCAGGTGATGCTGCCCTACCTGGTCAAGCAGGTCCGCGCGCCCGACCTGTCGGTGATCAGCACCACCGAGCCGACGTCGTTGGGCTCGGCGGTCTCGCCGGACGTGGCCGCCCAGCTCACCCGGATGATGGAGGCTGTCGTGTCCGACGGCACCGGCACAGCCGCCCAGATCGACGGCGTGAGTGTCGCCGGCAAGACCGGCACCGCTCAACAAGGCAACGGCAAACCGCCGCACGCCTGGTTCACCGCCTTCGCGCCGACGGACAACCCGCAGGTCGCCGTCGCGGTGGTCGTCGAGGACGGCGGCAAGGTCGGCAACGAGGCCTACGGCGGGACCGTGGCCGCGCCCATTGCCAAGAAGGTCATCGAGGCGGTGCTCGGCAAATGAGTAGACGAATGAGTAGCCAAGCGCGTCTCACCGAACGACCGACAAGACAGGAAGGCACGTCGTGACCGACACCCCCCGCCTGCTCGGCGGACGCTACGAGGTCGGCCAGCTGCTGGGGCGCGGCGGGATGGCCGAGGTCCACATCGGCCGCGACACCCGCCTGGGCCGCAGCGTCGCGATCAAGATGCTGCGCGCCGACCTGGCCCGAGACCCGCAGTTCCACAAGCGGTTCCGGCGCGAGGCCCAGGCCGCCGCCTCCCTGAACCACCCGGCGATCGTCGCGGTCTACGACAGCGGTGAGGACATCGTCGAGGAGGCCGGCGGCGCGAGCGTGCAGGCGCCGTACATCGTGATGGAGTACGTCGAGGGCCGCACCGTGCGCGACCTGCTCGGGCAGTCCGGCGCCCTGGACTGGCCGGAGGCGCTGCGGATCACCTCCGGCGTCCTGGGGGCGCTGGAGTACAGCCATCGGGCCGGCATCGTGCACCGCGACATCAAGCCGGCCAACGTGATGCTGACGCCCGCCGGTGCCGTCAAGGTGATGGACTTCGGGATCGCTCGCGCTCTGGCCGACAGCTCCGCGACGATGACCCAGACCCAGGCCGTGATCGGTACGGCGCAGTACCTCTCGCCCGAGCAGGCCAAGGGCCAGCAGGTCGACGCCCGCTCGGACATCTACTCGACTGGCTGCCTGCTCTTCGAGCTGCTCACCGGTCGGCCGCCGTTCGTCGGTGACTCGCCGGTTTCCGTTGCGTACCAACATGTTGGCGAGAACCCGGTCCCGCCGAGCTCGCTCGTCGCCGGCATCCCGGCCGAGGTCGACGCCATCGTCCTGCACGCCCTCGCCAAGGACCGGGACGGGCGCTACCAGAGTGCCGCGGACATGCGCGCCGACTGCGAGGCGTTGATGGCCGGCCGGCCGATCAGCCCGGAAGCGGCCGGCGCTCTCGGCGTCCCGGCCGGACCCGTGCCCGGCCTGGGTGCGGAGGCCGCGGTGGCCGCGACCGCGCTCGCGGCCGGCGCCTACGCGATGTCGCCAGAGGCGACCCAGGCCATGCCGATGTCCACCGAGGTGGTGCCCGGCGTCCCCGGCGACCCGACCGACGACGCGATGGGCCTGGGCCTGCCGCCCGGCGAGGACGGGACACCGCCGGAGAAGAAGAACCGCGCGCCGATGTTCGTGCTGCTCGGCCTGGCCGCGCTCGCGGCGGTCGTGCTGCTGCTGATCTTCGGTCCCGAAGATCTTCGGCGGCAACGACGAGGTCGCCCATGTGACCGTGCCGCCCGTGACTCAGATGACGGTCCAGGACGCGACGAACAAGCTGCACAGCCTCGGGCTCAACGCGGTGGCCTCCCTCGCGCCCGATGACACGGTGCCGAAGGGTCAGGTCAGCGACCAGAACCCGGCCGCCGGCACGTCGGTGGCCAAGGGGACAACGGTCGACCTGACCGTCTCCAGCGGCCCCAACTCGGTGCAGGTCCCGGACGTCTCCGGGCTGAACCAGGACGACGCCACCGCCAAGCTGCAAGCCGCCGGGCTCACCGTGAGCACGGCCGACACCGTGCCCTCAGCCGTCCAGGCTCAGGGCAACGTGCTCGACACCGACCCGGCCGCCGGCAAGACGGTGAACAAGGGCAGCGCGGTCGCCCTGCACCTCGCGAGCGGCTCGGCGACCGTGCCGAACGTCGTCGGCCAGGACAACCTGACGGCGGCCCAGAACCTCACCGCCGCGGGCTTCAAGGTCAAGCAGGTGCTGGCGCCGAGCGACAAGCCGCAGAACCAGGTCATCGCCCAGGACCACGCCGGCGACGTCCTCAAGCGCGGTCAGACCGTCACGCTGACCGTCTCCACCGGCACGCCCACGCCGACCCAGACGACGACCGCCCCGACCACCCCGCCCCCCACGGGCACCCCCACCGGCTAGCCGCGCGCTGTCCTGGCCGTCGACTCCGGGTTCGGCGGTCGAATCCGGGTTCGCAGCTGTGCCAAACCTAGTTGGCACGGGTATCGCACCGTGCCAGACCTATTGGCACGGGGACGCACCGTGCCAACGAGCCGGCTGAGCTCAGCTGCGGACGAGCGGGGCCAAGCCGGCCGAGCGATCCACGGCGCCAGCGTCCCCGCAGACGGCCAGCCAGTTCGCGAGCAGCCGATGACCGCCCTGGGTCAGCACCGACTCCGGGTGGAACTGGACCCCCTCGAGGGGCAGCGAGCGGTGTCGCAACGCCATCACGATGCCGGACGCCGTGTGCGCGGTGACCTCGAGCTCGGCGGGGACGGTGTCGGCCTCGACCGCCAGTGAGTGATAGCGCGTCGCGGTGAACGGCGACGGCAGGCCGGCTAGCACGCCGACGCCGGAGTGCTCGACCTGACTGGTCTTGCCGTGCAGCAGCTCCGGGGCCCGCGAGACGACCCCGCCATAGACGGCCCCGAGCGCCTGATGACCCAGGCACACGCCGAGCAGCGGCTGCGATCGCGACCCGCAGGCCACGACCATGTCCATGCAGACCCCGGCCTCCTGCGGCGTACCCGGCCCGGGCGAGAGCAGCACGCCGTCGTACCCCGTCGCCTCATCGGTCGTGACCTCGTCGTTGCGACGGACGTCGCAGGTCGCACCGAGCTGCACGAGATAGTCCGCGATCGTGTAGACGAAGCTGTCGTAGTTGTCCACGACCAGCACCCGAGCACTCACTGGTTCACCGTCCCGTTGTTGAAGGGCATGATCGGCGCGAGCACCGGGAACACCCACAAGAACAGTACGGCGACCGCCGCGACGAGCAGCACCAGCGCCAGCAGGATCCGCACGATGGTCGGACCGGGCAGGTGCCGCCAGATGAAGCCGTACATCAGCCGGTCAGCCCTTCCCGATCGCGATGCCGGCGAGCGCCGCCGGGATCTTCCCCGCCGACTTGGGCAGCACCTGCTCCAGCTTGGAGAACTCGACGTACCGCTGTCGCGCGGAGAACTCGGGGTTGCAGGCGGTCATCGTCATCCAGGCCTGGGTCGGGGTCTGGCCGGGATGCTGGGGCACGGGCGCCACCACCTCGGTGTGGTCCGGCGTCACGATGACGTGGCGGACGGCGCGGTAGACGTACCACGTCGTCGCCGTCTCGATCACGATCGCGTCGCCCGGCTTGATGGTGGCGATCTCGTTGAACGGCTTGCCGTAGGTCACCCGGTGGCCGGCCACCGCGAAGTTGCCGATCTGCCCGGGCATCTGGGTGCCGACGTAGTGCCCGACGCCCTTGTCGAGGATGGGCAGTGACGTGCCCTGATAGATCGGCTTGACGTACTTCTTGCCGAACCGTGGGATCCGGATCAGGGCGAAGGCCTGGCCGAGGGGCACGGTCTTCACCTTGCCGTCGACGAGCGCCCCGGGCGCCGATGACGGAGCCTGGTCCCACGACTGTTGCAGGGTGTTCGTCGTCGCCGCCTGGGCCCGACCGGTCGTGTAGTCGGTCCAGTAGAGCTGCCAGGCGACGAAGAGCAACAGGACGACGCCGACCGAGATCAACAGCTCGCCCAGCCCTCGGGCCCCGGCCCGGAGCCCGTTCACGAGCCGCTCGCGACCGCGTGGGTCAGGTCCAGGCTGCCGACGTAGGCCGGCAGGGTCACCCGATGGCTCACCACGGAGTAGCCGAGCCCGATGGCTTCGACGTACTCGCGGTAGATCGTGACCTCCGGCGAGCGGTCGAGGGCCTGTCGCATGCTGGTGGTGTCTCCGATAGCCGTGATGACGTACGGCGGGGAGTAGACCCGCCCCTGCAGGATCAACGTGTTGCCCACGCAACGCACGGCGCTGGTGGAGATCACTCGCTGGTCCTGCAACATCATCGCCTCTGCGCCGCCGGCCCACAGGGCATTCACCACAGCCTGGACGTCTTGTTGGTGCACCACCAGGTCGTCGCCGGTGAATCCGCTGGGTACCGAGGCGAGATGCGCGTCGTCCAGCGAGACGGTCACGGCCGGTCCACGCACCGCCTCTGTCCCGGCCGCGAGGGCGAGAGCCGCACTGGATCGGTCGATCGACTGAACCTGACGGTTGCCGGCCGCCTGCGGCGTCGTGAGGGCAGCGACCGAGCGGTGCAGCGCGGCGACCCGGGCGGTGGTGATGGCAATCTGACGCTGCTGGGCCCGGATCAGGTCCGGGAGGCTGGTGTCGCCGGCCGCCCGGAGGTCGGTCCCATGGGAGACCTCGGCGCTGGTCGCGAAGAGCACGCCGGCCAGGGCGAACGCGACAGGGACGAGCAGCCCCCAGCCCCGCACCTTCACGTCTCACCCCGACTTCGTCATCTCGCCGGTCTCGTCGACCGTCCTGACCTACCCCGCGGCGGCCGATCCGCACTGGTCCCCGCCCTGCTGCCACTACGCTAATCGACGTGCCAGAGTCCAGGGGCCGCAAGAAGGCCGACTACACCCCGCCGCCGCGCGCCTCGAAGGCGAACCAGCCCAGCAGCCCCCTCTTCGTCTGGATCATGGTTGCCTGCTTCGTCATCGGCCTGGCCTGGATCGTGACGTTCTACGTCTCCGGGTCGAAATACCCGATCCCGTTCGACGCTCATCAGTACCTGAACCTGGTGATCGGCTTCGCCATCGTGCTGTCCGGCTTCGTGATGGCCACCCGCTGGCGCTGACCGCCAGCGACGTTGTCCACAGAGTTATCCCCGGCCTGGGGACGAGTTACAGCCGTGTCATTCCGGGGGGTTGGGTCAGCGCCGGCCCTCCGGTTCTACTGATCTAGCCAGAGCTAGCCAATACCCAAGAAGACCGACGCTTGCAGTTGGACATCGGCAGGAACGGTCTGGAACTTGATTGCCGTCAGCACCAGCAGCAGCACCAGGACGCCCGCGAGCCCGGCCCACTGAGCCACCGCCCGCCGTTCCCGGGGTGCGAAAACCAGGACGGCGGCCACCAGCGCGCCGGTCACCAGCCCGCCGAGGTGCGCCTGCCAGGCGATGTCCGACCCGGGCAGGAAGCCGATCACGGCGTTGATGATGATCACGGCGAAGACGCCGGCCGAGCTGCGGCCCAGCTTGCGGTTGAGGATGACCAGCGCCGCGAACAGCCCGAAGACGGCCCCTGACGCACCGACCGTCGCCGTCCACCAGGCGTTGGCGCCGCCTTGGGTGGGCAGCGTCGGCGGGGCCAGGAGCAGGTAGCCGACCGAGCCGCCCAAGGCCGACACCAGATAGAGCGCGACGAACCGAACGCGACCGAGCAGCGGCTCGAGGTACTGACCGCAGATCCACAGCGCGTACATGTTGAACAGGATGTGCAGGTAGTTCGACGGGTCGTGCAGGAACGCAGCGGTCAGGAAGGTCCACGGCCGGTGGCTCGCGGCGTACGGCGCGAACTCGAGCTTGTCCGTGAAGTCGGGCACGGCCTTCTGGATCAGGAAGACCACGACGCAGACCCCGATCAAGGTGTACGTCGCGAGCGGGCGCCCGTCCGAGACCGCACCGCCGAAGACGGTCCGCACCTGCCGGGTCTGTTTCGAGGCCTCGCGCACACAGTCGACGCACTGGATGCCGACCGGCGCCGGCCGCTGGCACTCCGGGCAGACCGGCCGCTCGCAGCGCTGGCAGCGGACGTAGGAGACCCGGTTCGGATGGCGCGGGCAGACCGGTTCCGCCGTGGAGCTGTGCGGGTCGGTCGGGCTCTCGGTCAAGTTCTTGTCGATTGTGTCGGCGGTGAGGTCAGCGGTCGTCAGATGAGGAGGGCCGGTCGGGTCAGTCGGACTCGACGACGACCTGCTCGAGCACGACCGCCTCGAGCGGGCGGTCCATGGCGCCCGTCGGCGTCGCGGCGATCGCGTCGACGACGTCGCGGCTGGCCTGGTCGGAGACCTCGCCGAAGATGGTGTGCTTGCCCTGCAGCCAGGTGGTCGGGGCGACGGTGATGAAGAACTGCGACCCGTTGGTCCCCTTGCCGCCGCGCTTGCCGGAGTTGGCCATGGCGAGCAGGTAGGGCTTGGTGAACGACAGCTCCGGGTTGATCTCGTCGTCGAAGGTGTAGCCCGGCCCGCCGGTCCCTTCGCCCTCCGGGCAGCCGCCCTGGATCATGAAGCCCGGGATGATCCGGTGGAAGACCAGACCGTCGTAGAACCGGTCGTTGTGCTTGGTGCCGGAGCGGTCGGACCATTCCTGGCTGCCGTCGGCCAGCCCGGTGAAGTTCCGGACCGTCTTCGGTGCCTGGTCGGGGAACAGGTTCACGTGGATGTCGCCGTGGTTGGTCTTCAGGGTTGCCTTCATGCGGCCAATCCTCGCATGCGGTCACCTCGGGTGGGCGCGACGACCGCACTGCGGCAGGATGGGCTACGAGCGCGCTGGAGCCGGACGACCGCAACTTCCCCGGGAGGGCCCATGTTCGAGAAGTCCCGCAAGGACAAGGTGACCGACCAGGCCAGCGACGCCGCGGCGTACGCCAAGGACCAGTTCCACGAGAAGGTCGTGCCCGCCGTCGACCACGCGCTGGACGTCGTGGTCCCGCCCGCACACCGGGCCAAGGAGGCGGTGACCCCCGTCGTGGTGTCGGCCGCCGAGTCGACCCGGGACTGGGCTTCGCCGCACGTCGCCGCCGCCCGCGACTGGGCCGGGCCCAAGGCCCAGAAGGGCGTCGACGCGGCCGCCCCCAAGGTGGAGCAGGCCGTCGAGGTCGTCTCCCCCAAGATCGACGCCGCCCGCGACAAGCTGCTCGACGAGCTCTTGCCCCGGCTGGTCGAGGCGATCAACGCCGCCACCACGCAGGCCGCGGCGGCGCGCGGCGAGGCCGCCGCCCGCGGGGCCGGAGCCGTCGCCGTGGTCACGGGCGCCGCGGTCGCCAAGCGCAAGAAGAAGCGCGGCCGCAAGCTGGTCATCTTCGGCGGGCTCGCCGCCGGGGCCGCCGCCGCGGTGGCCGTGATGAAGCGCGGCCCCAAGGACGACCCGTGGGCGACGCCGTCCGGCGGCGTTCCGTCGAGCTGGGCGCCCACACCGGAGCCGTCGAGCTCGCCGGCCGCACCTGCTGCTGAGGGCGACCCGCAGGTCGAGTCCGCGGCCGAGGCGGCTGAGGTCCTGGCCGCGGCGGCCGACTCCGAGGCCACCGATTCGGGCGCAGGCGAGGGTGGCTCCTCCGACGGTGCCACCTCGGCCGACGCGGCGCCCGAAGCCGGGCGCTCGGGCACGCAAGACGGCCAAGTCCGCCGACTCCAGCACGGACGACGACAGCTCGAGCTCCGACGAGTCCTGACGCCGCGCCGTACCCGAGCGACTCTCGCGCGTGCTCCCTTCGCGCGCGCGTTGCTCCCCGAGCGACGGTGATCCGCGGCGTTCACGCGCCGATTCACCGTCACCCAGAGGAGTACGGCGCTCGGCTGGGGAGCGTGGGCGGATCGCCGTAGGGTCGAGGCATGTGCCGAAACATCACTGTCCTGCGGGGGCTCGAGCCGGCCGCGACCCCGACCGAGATCAGCGCCGCCGCGTTGCAGTACGTGCGCAAGGTCGGTGGCCTGTCCTCGATCTCACCGGTCACCCAGGCCGCGGTCGACAAGGCGGTCGCTCAGATCGCCCGCGTGACCACCGAGCTGCTGGCCGAGCTGCCCGAGCGCCGTACGCCGCCGCCGACCGAACCGCCGCTGCGCCGACTCGCCCATCGGCACTGAGCCGATGGCTCTGGCCGAGGAGCCGCAGGTCGTCGACCTGGTCGATCAGCCGTACGCCGCGATCCGCGCGCAGGTCACGATGTCGACCATCCCCGAGATCGCCGACCGGTTCCCAGAGCTGTTCGCGCACCTGGCCGAGCGCGGGATCGCACCGGTCGGACCGCCGTTCCTGAAGTACGACGTGCTCGGGCCGGGCGACGCCCTCGAGATGGAGGCCGGCGTGCCGGTTGCCGACGTCTCGGAGGGCGCCGGTGCGGTGGCCTTCGCGCTGCTTCGGGCCGGCCGTTACGCGACGGTCAGCCACCACGGGCACCCGTCCGAGCTGTGGCAGGTCACCAAAGATCTGCTCGAGTGGGCCGCCGCCAAGGACCTGACCTGGGACGTGGACGAGGCCGACGGCGTGCAGATGTGGGGTGCGCGGATGGAGGTCTACAACACCGATCCGCGCGAGGAGCCCGACATGGCCAACTGGGACAACGACCTCGCTCTTCCGCCTCGCAGCTGAGCCGCGCGGTCGCAGGAACGGCCCTCGACGTCATTGACTCGAGCGAAGGTCAGTACCCGAAGACATGCAGACCACGAACGTTCGTGTAGTTGCGTGGGACGAAGAACGACGCCATTCGCTTGACGACGTAGTTGTACTCGCGCTTGGGACGCATCAACGGATTCTGTCGCAGCTCTTGCGGGACCATCAGATATGAGATAGCTCGCCGGTTCGCACAGATGGCACTTCCAAAATCGAGCGAGGTCCATGTTGTTGATGGTCGTCTTCCCCGCGCCACCTCGAGCAGATGCGGTGTCCGCGACGGGCAGGCATTAGTCCGAACGCGTCGCATGTCATATGACCACTTGAAGAGACCGCTCGATTCGTCGACGAAGCCAACGTCACGAGCGAACGAGGCAAACGATCCTCTGGACCACTGCGCTGGAGATCCCAGGGCTGATTGGCGAGCCCGGAGCAGAGCCTGGGCATCGTCGTATTGAGATGACCCAGCAAGTCGCTCGGCGATCGCGCTGACCTGTCGTTCTCGGCCGAGCTCGGCGATCGACATTTGGACGTAGAACGGTCATCAGCACCGTCATGGCAGGGGCAGCTCACTTCTCGACGAAGTAGGACCCCTGCAGAGTAGGTCAGCTTAGATCCTCGCCCGCGTGGCAGTCCGCCGAAAACCGGCCGCTGATTCGAGTGGAGCCGAGGGGACTCGAACCCCTAACCCCCTGCTTGCAAAGCAGGTGCGCTACCAATTGCGCCACGGCCCCGACTGGGCCCGAGCGCCGACGCGCCCCGGCCGATCACCCGCCGTACCGAGTCCGTGAGGATCCGGCCGGCGGGCCACTCAAGCAGTCACACGACAGGACGAACCTCAGACCGAGTCGGTGGCCTGGGCCCAGAGGTCCTGCTCGGCCTTGTCGGACTCCATCTTGCGCCAGATCGCGAACGCGCCGACGGCGAGCGCAACCAGCAGTAGCAGCTTCTTCACGACAACCTCCGAGGGGACGATGGGCCGGAGCCCTCCCGACCAACGACAAAAGTACCCCGGTCGGGCGGGAGCAACAGGGGTGGGCCTAGGAGGACTTGAACCTCCGACCTCTTCCTTATCAGGGAAGCGCTCTAACCGTCTGAGCTATAGGCCCCGGAGCAGAGGCGAGACTACCGGCCGAGCCGGGCCCGCCCCAAACCAGATCCGAACCGGATGCTCAGCCGACGTCAGTCGTCCGAGAGCGTCAGCTGTACGCCGCCGACCAGGCTCGAGCACACGTTGTAGAGGAACGCGGCGAGGGTGGACAGCGCGGTCAGCAGGACGACGTCGATCACACCGATCACGACGGCCAGCGACAGCACCCGCGGCAGCGCGATGTAGTCCATCAGGTCGAAGCTGTTGTTGCGTCCCGCGACGTCGGAGATGGTCCGGTTCACCGAGGAGAAGACGCCCATCCCGTCGAGGATGAACCAGAGCACGGCGACCATGACCACCAGGGCAATGCCGATCGCGACGCTGACCAGGAACGAGATCTTCATGACCGACCACGGGTCGACCCGCGAGACGGTCAACCGGACCCGGCGTCCCGAGGAACTGGGGGGCTGAGCAGCCGGCCGGGGCTGGGTCGCCGTCGCCGTCGGGCCGGAGCGCCGGTCCCGAGACTTCCGCTCGCCGGGCCCGGACGGGAACCGGCGGAGGCAGCGCCAGCCGCAGCACCGGCGGTGCCTGCGGCAACAGCCGGCGCGGCCGAAACGGGAGCGGCAGCGGGTGCCGCGGGGAAGCGACCGGGGCCGGCGGACGCCGATGGGACGGGCGCCGTCACGGCCGGTTGAGGCGCGGCCGCTGGTCGAGCGGACGCGGCGGCGGCAGCGGGCGCCGCAACAGCCGGAGCCGGAGTCGAAGTGGGAGCCGGGGCGGCCGGAGCCGGGGTCGAAGTGGCCGGGGTCGAACCGTTGGTCCGCGCAGACTGGCCGCCGGCCGACTGAGTGGCCGGGGCGGCCGCAGCCGCTGCAGGAGCGGACGGCGCCGAGGACGCAGCCGCGTCCGAGTCGGGTTGCGCCCGGACCGTCGCGGCCAACCGGTCAGCCGCTTCCTTCGCGAGCTGCGAACCAGGCTTGCCCGGCGTCACCGACCGGCCCCCTCGTGCGATGGCCTACTCACCCTCGACCTCCGGCGTTTCAGTCTGGTCAGGCACCTCATCGGGCACGTTTCCAGGCGACGGTACGCCATCAGCGACCCCGTCCGCCTCGCCTGCCGCGCTGGTGGACAGGGCCTGCACAGGTCCTTCACCTTCTGGGTCGATTTCGCCCGACCCGTCGCCCGACCCGTCGCCCGACCCGTCGCCCGAGTCGCCGGCGCCACGCCGTCATCAGCCGCGCCCTCGTCGTCCAGCTCGTCCTCGCCGAGCCCCCGCTCAGGGTTCTTGGCGACGGCAATGATCGCGTCCCCGGCGTCCGGCGCCGCGAACTTCACCCCGGAGGTGTCCCGCCCGGTCGTGCGTACCTCGTCGACCCGGGAGCGGACGATCTTGCCCTTCTCCATCACGACGAGCACCTCGTCGCCCTCGGTCACGGTCAGCGCGCCGACCAGGTCGCCGCCCTTCTCCGAGACCTTCGCGACCTTGATCCCGAGGCCGCCGCGTCCCTGCAGGCGGTACTGCGCGACCGGCGTCCGCTTGGCCAAGCCGTTCTCGAAGACCACGAAGACGTCCGGCGTCTCACCGGCCTCGACGACGTCCATCGCGAGCAGGTGGTCGCCGGCCCGGAACTTCATCCCGGTCACGCCCGAGGTGGCCCGACCCATCGGCCGCAGCGCCTCGTCGGTCGCGGTGAAGCGCACCGACTGACCCTTGCGCGAGACCAGCAGCAGGTCGTCCTCGGCCGAGACGAGCCGCGCCGACACCAGCTCGTCGCCCGCGCCCTCGTCGTCCTCGCGCAGGTTGATCGCGATCAGGCCACCCGTGCGCGGCGAGTCGTACTCGGTGAGTCGCGTCTTCTTCACCAGACCGCGTCGGGTCGCCAGCACGAGGTACGGCGACTGCTCGTAGTTCTTGATGTCCAGGACTTGCGCAATCTCCTCGTTCGGTTGGAAGGCAAGGAGATTCGCGACGTGCTGACCCTTGGCATCGCGGCCGGCCTCGGGCAGCTCGTAGGCCTTGGCCCGATAGACCCGGCCCAGGTTGGTGAAGAAGAGCAACCAGTCGTGGGTCGTGGTCGTGAAGAAGTGATCGACGACGTCCTCGCCGCGCAGCTGGGCCCCGCGCACGCCCTTCCCACCGCGCCGCTGCGAGCGGTACTGGTCGACCCGGGTCCGCTTGGCGTAGCCGCCACGGGTGATCGTGACGACCACCTCCTCCTGCGGGATCAGGTCTTCCATCGACATGTCGCCGAAGAAGGGATCGATCCGGGTACGCCGATCGTCGCCGTACCGCTCGGCAATGGCACCGAGCTCTTCGCTGACGATCGTGCGCTGGCGCTCGGGCGAGGCGAGGATCGCGTTGTAGTCCTCGATCAGCGCCTGCAGCTCCTCGAACCGGTCGATGATCTTCTGCCGCTCCAGGGCAGCCAGCCGGCGCAGCTGCATGTTCAGGATCGCGGTGGCCTGGATCTCATCGATCTCGAGCAGCTCGATCAGGCCGTCGCGGGCGACCTCGACCGTGGCCGACGCGCGGATCAGGGCGATGACCTCGTCCAGCGCATCGAGCGCCTTGAGGTAGCCGCGCAGGATGTGGGCTTCCTCTTCGGCCTTGCGCAGGCGATAACGCGTACGCCGCTGGATCACCTCGAGCTGGTGGTCGACCCAGTGCCGGACGAAGCCGTCCAGCGGCAGCGTGCGCGGCACGCCATCGACGAGCGCCAGCATGTTGGCGCTGAAGTTGTCCTGCAGCTGCGTGTGCTTGTAGAGGTTGTTCAGGACCACCTTGGCGACGGCGTCGCGCTTGAGCACGATGACCAGCCGCTGCCCGGTGCGGCCGGAGCTCTCGTCGCGCACATCGGCGATGCCGGCGACCTTGCCCTCCTTGACCAGCTCGGCGATCTTGAGCGCGAGGTTGTCCGGGTTGACCTGGTAGGGCAGCTCGGTCACGACCAGGCAGGTGCGGTTCTGGATCTCCTCGACCTCGACCACCGCGCGCATGGTGATCGAGCCGCGACCGGTGCGATAGGCGTCCTCGATGCCCCGCCGGCCCATGATCAGCGCGCCGGTCGGGAAGTCCGGCCCGGTCACGTGCGTCAGCAGGTTGGCCAGCAGCTCCTCGGCATTGGCCTCGGGGTTCTCCAGGTACCACTGCACCCCGGCCGCGACCTCGCGCAGGTTGTGTGGCGGGATGTTGGTCGCCATGCCGACCGCGATGCCGGACGAGCCGTTGACCAGCAGGTTGGGGAAACGGGCCGGCAGGATCAGCGGCTCGAGCGTCTTGCCGTCGTAGTTGGGCTGGAAGTCGACGGTCTCCTCGTCGATGTCCCGCACCATCTCCATCGCGAGCGCCGCCATCCGGCACTCGGTGTAGCGCATCGCGGCGGCGGGGTCGTTGCCGGGCGAGCCGAAGTTGCCCTGGCCGTCGACGAGCGGGTAGCGCAGCGACCACGGCTGGGCCATCCGGACCAAGGTGTCGTAGATCGCCGAGTCGCCGTGCGGGTGGTACTGACCCATGACGTCACCGACGACGCGGCTGCACTTGTTGTAGCCGCGGTCCGGCCGGTAGCCGCCGTCGTACATCGCATAGAGGACTCGGCGATGCACCGGCTTGAGCCCGTCGCGGACCTCGGGCAGTGCCCGCCCGACGATGACGCTCATCGCGTAGTCGAGATAGGACCGCTGCATCTCGAGCTGGAGGTCGACGGCCTGGACCCGGCCGCCGGCGGTCAGCACGTTGCCGTCGGCGTCGATCGCGAACTCACCACCACCGGGGCGCTCGTCCTGGCCCGACGAGGCGGACGGGGTCGACGGCGTGGACGGGGTGGGGGTGTCGGGGGACTCGGGAGGCTGTTCGCTCACGGGTTTCCTTCGCTGTCAGTCATGGACAGATGGCGTACGGCGGGTTCGGCTGGGTTCGGCCGGGGTTCAGCTCAGATGTCGAGGAACCGCACGTCCTTGGCGTTGCGCTGGATGAAGCTGCGCCGGGACTCGACGTCCTCGCCCATCAAGATGGCGAAGATCTCGTCGGCGGCGGCGGCGTCCTCGAGGGTGACCTGGAGCAGCACCCGGTTGTCCGGGTCCATCGTGGTCTCCCACAGCTCCTTGGCGTTCATCTCGCCCAGACCCTTGTAGCGCTGGACGCCGTTGTCCTTGGGCAGCTTGCGCCCGGCGGCCTGCCCGGCAGCGATCAGCGCGTCCCGCTCGCGGTCGGAGTAGACGAAGTCGTGCTCGCCCTGGCTCCACTTCAACCGGTAGAGCGGCGGCTGGGCCAGGTAGACGAAGCCACCTTCGACCAGCGGCCGCATGAACCGGAAGAGCAGGGTCAGCAGCAGGGTCTGGATGTGCTTGCCGTCGACGTCGGCATCGGCCATCAGCACGATCTTGTGATAGCGGAGCTTGGCGATGTCGAACTCTTCGCCGATGCCGGTGCCGAAGGCGGAGATCAGCGCCTGCACCTCGTTGTTGCCCAGGATCCGATCGATCCGGGCCTTCTCGACGTTCAGGATCTTGCCGCGGATCGGCAGGATCGCCTGGGTCATCGGGTCGCGGCCGCCCTTGGCCGAACCGCCGGCCGAGTCGCCCTCGACGATGTAGATCTCGCACCGCGTCGGGTCGTTGAGCTGGCAGTCGGACAGCTTGCCCGGCAACGAGCTCGACTCGAGCAGGCCCTTACGCCGGGTCGCCTCGCGCGCCTTGCGCGCCGCCACCCGCGCGGCAGCGGCGTTGATCGACTTGCGGATCACATCGCGGGCCTCGTTGGGATGCGCGCCGAACCAGTGTCCGAGCTCGTCGGTGACCACGCGCTGGACGAAACCCTTGACCTCGCTGTTGCCGAGCTTGGTCTTGGTCTGGCCCTCGAACTGCGGCTCGCGCAGCTTGACCGACAGCACCGCGGTCAGGCCCTCGCGGATGTCGTCGCCGGTGAGGTTCTCGTCCTTCTCCTTCAACAGACCCCGGCCGCGCGCGTAGTCGTTGACCAGCTTGGTCAGCGCCGCCCGGAAGCCCTCCTCGTGGGTGCCGCCCTCATGGGTGTTGATGGTGTTCGCGTAGGTGTGCACGCTCTCCGAGTACGCCGTGGTCCACTGCATCGCGATCTCGACCGAGATCATCCGGACCGTGTCCTCGGACTCGAAGTCGATGATGTCCGGGTGCACCGCCTCGTTCTTCTTCGAGGCGTTGAGGTGCTTGACGTAGTCGACCAGCCCGTCCTCGTAGCGGTAGGTCACCGACGGCGCGCTGCCGTCCTCGTCGGCGTGCTGCGGACGCTCGTCGGTCAGCGTGATGGTCAGCCCCTTGTTCAGGAAGGCCATCTGCTGGAACCGCGTGCGCAGCGTCTCGAAGTCGAAGTCGAGGGTGTCGAAGACGTCGGCACTGGCCCAGAACGTGATCGTCGTGCCGGATTCCTCGGTCGCCTCGTCCATCGACAGCGGCCCATCGGGTACGCCGACGGTGTAGCTCTGCCGGTAGACGTGGCCTTCGCGGCGGACCTCGACGTCCAGCCGGCTGGACAGGGCGTTGACCACGGAGACGCCGACGCCGTGCAACCCACCGCTGACCTGGTAGCCGCCGCCGCCGAACTTGCCGCCGGCGTGCAGGACGGTCAGGACGACCTCGATGGCCGGCTTGCCCTCGGAAGCGACGATGTCGGTCGGGATGCCCCGGCCGTCGTCGACGACCCGGATGCCCCCGTCGGCCAGCATGGTGACCTCGATGTGCGTGGCGTGGCCGGCCAGCGCCTCGTCGACCGAGTTGTCGACGACCTCGTAGACCAGGTGGTGCAGGCCGCGCTCGCCGGTCGAGCCGATGTACATCCCCGGCCGCTTGCGCACCGCCTCTAGACCCTCGAGCACCTGGATCTGGCTCGCGTCGTACGACTCCGGGTCGCTCGGACCGCGGCATTCGCCGCCTCGAGGATGGCTTCGACGGCCGCTTCCTGGTCGTCGATAGGGGCGACGTTGCCCTGCTGGTCGGGCTGCTGGTCGGGCTGCTGGTCGGGCACAGACGGCACGAGACTCCCTCCGGACGGACACCGGCCATCGGGGGCCGAGCTACCCGGACAGTCTATCTGTTCGAGCAGTCAGTACGGCGTTGTCCACCGCCGGGATCCGCCGAGCTTTCGATCTCCGGTGGCGATCAGCGGCCCGTGAGCCGGTTTCAGCGGCACGAATGAGCCGGGCCATGACTCCCTATACCGGAGACGGGGGGTCGGTCGCCTGATCGGGCTCGATGTGTGCCCCGCCAGGCGCCGTCGCGGCGGCCGGCGCGATGGCGGTCAACCGCGGGTCAGCCGTAGGTGTCCCGCGGCCCACGGCCGGGGACTCGCCGCATGCCCTTCTTCCAGCTCGGGCCGGCTGGGCCGCCAACCGTCACCCGCTCGACCACACCCTCGCCCAACTCCTCGGCCAGCCGCCGCAGCAGGGTCGGCGTCAGCAGTCGGACCTGCGTGGCCCAGGCCGTCGAGTCGGCCCGCACGCTCAGCACGCCGTCCTCGAACGTCTCCGGCGTCACGTGGCCGGCAATCTCGGCGCCGACGATCTCGGCCCACCGGCCCATGACGCCGCCGACCGCCACATCGGTGGTCCAGCCGCGCTCGCCGATGATCCGGCCGATGGTCTCCCCGAACAGCTGGGGGTCGCGCGCGTCGGGCCCGGCCGCGCTGAGCCGGCTCGCCCCCGCGATCTTGGCCCGACGGCGCGCGGCCTGGGCTGCGCTCACCGCGCTTTGTCCTGGTCGCACCCCCCGGGCCCGAGCCGCGGCCTTCGCCCGGGTCAGCGCCGCCCGCGCCGCGACCTCCACCTCACCCCCCGAGTTGTCAGCACCAGGACCAGACATTTGCTGTCCTACGCTGAGATCACGCGTTGCAGAGACCCACTCTGCGCGTGCTGACAACTCGGCGGGGGGCTCGGGGTCAGGAGGCGGCACGGCGCACCTCGCCGGCCCGCACGTCCACCTGCCCACCGGCCAGCGCGGCCGGCACGTCCTGGGCCACGGCCGCCGTCACGAGAACCTGCTCGGCGCCGCTGACCAGCTCGGCCAGTCGGTGCCGGCGCCCGGCGTCCAGCTCGGCGAAGACATCGTCGAGCACCAGCACCGGATCCTCACCGAGGTCCGAGCGGAGCAGCTCGTACGACGCGAGCCGCAGCGCCAGCGCGTAGGACCAGGACTCACCGTGGCTGGCGTACCCCTTGGCCGGCATCGGGCCGAGCGCCAGGACCAGGTCGTCGCGGTGCGGCCCGACAAGGGAGATACCGCGTTCGAGCTCGGCCCGGCGCAGCCGTCCCATCGCCGTCAAGAGCCGGACCGCCAGCCGCTCGCGATCGGGCCGGGCGCCGTGGCTGCTGGACGAACCCATCAGCGGTTCGGGCTCGTCCTCGTGCTCGGTCAGGCTCGACCGGTAGGAGATAGCGGCCGGCCCTTGGTGGTCGGAGACCTGGGTGTACGCCGCTTCGACGTACGGCGCGAGATCGGCGACCAGCGTGAGTCGCGCGGCGAGCAGGTCCGCGCCGGCCGCCGCCAGGTGGGAGTCCCAGACGTCCAAGGTCCGCACATCGCCGCCGCCGCGCTTGATCGCGGCACCAGCCGACTTCAGCAGCGCGTTGCGCTGCTTGAGCACCCGCTCATAGTCGGACCGGACACCAGCCAACCGCGGATGGCGGGCCACGAGCAGCTCGTCCAGGAAGCGCCGGCGCTCGGCCGGGTCGCCCTTGACCAGGGCGAGATCCTCGGGGGCGAACAGCACCGTCGACAACGTGCCGAGCACCTCGCGCGGCCGCGGCACCGGCGAGCGGTTGAGCCGGGCCCGGTTGGCCTTGCCCGCAGTGAGCTCGAGCTCGACCAGGGTCGACCGGGCGTGCTGGACCACGGAACAGCGGATGATCGCCCGGGGGGACCCGAACCGGATGAGCGGGGCGTCGGTCGACACCCGATGGGAGCCCAGCGTCGCGACGTAGCCGATGGCCTCGACCAGGTTGGTCTTGCCCTGACCGTTGGGCCCGACCAGCGTGGTGACGCCGGGTTCGAGCGGCAGGTCGACCTCGGGATAGCTGCGGAAGTCGGTCAAGGACAGGTGCGCGACGTACACCCGCTCACCCTGTCACCCCTGCGGTCATCCCCGGCATCGAGTGAAGGTCATTCCTGGGTCGACCCCGAGCCCGACGTCGGCCCGGCCGTGTGCGCTTCGGCCGCCTTGACCGCGTGACCACCGAACTGGTTGCGCAGCGCCGCGACCGCCTTCATCGCCGGGCTGTCGTCCTGCCGCGAGACGAACCGAGCGAACAGCGAGGCCGTGATCGCGGGCATCGGCACCGAGTTGGCGATGCCCTCCTCGACGGTCCACCGGCCCTCGCCGGAGTCCTCGACGTAACCGCTGATCTCGTCCAGACCCGGGTCCTCGGCCAGCGCCTTGACCAGCAGGTCGAGCAGCCAGGACCGGACAACGGTGCCGCGGGTCCACGCCTGGAAACAGCCGTGCACGTCGGTGACGATGTCCTTGGCGGCCAGCAGCTCGTAGCCCTCGGCGTAGGACTGCATCAGGCCGTACTCGATGCCGTTGTGCACCATCTTGGCGTAATGCCCGGCTCCGACCGATCCGGCGTGGACGAAGCCCTCCTCGCGCGGACCCTCCGGCCGCAGCGCGTCGAAGATCGGCATCGCCAGCTGCACGTGCTCGTCCGCGCCGCCGACCATCAGGCCATAGCCGTTGGCCAGGCCCCAGACGCCGCCGGAGACACCGCAGTCCAGGTAGCCGGTGCCCTTCTTGGCCAGCAGGTCGGCGTTCGGCTGGTCGTTGGTGAACTTGGAGTTGCCGCCGTCAATGACCAGGTCACCCTCACCCAGCAGCTCGGCCAGCTGGGCCACCGTCTGGGCGGTCGGGTCGCCGGCCGGCACCATGATCCAGACCACCTTGGGCGACGGCAGCGCGTCGACGAGCTCGCCCAGGCTGTGCACATCGGCGATGTCGGGGTTGAAGTCGAAGCCAGTGACCTCGTGGCCGGCCTTGCGCAACCGCTCGCGCATGTTGCCGCCCATCTTGCCCAGCCCGATGAGTCCGATGTGCATGGTTTCTCCCTGAGTTGGTGAGGGGCCAGAGGGGCGGTGGTGGCTAACCGGCCAGGCGGACCGGCATCAGCACGTAGCGGTAGCTGTCGTCGGCGGCGCCGTCCTGCTCAGCCTGTCCGCGCAACACGGCCGGCTTGCTCGGTTGGGTGAAGGACAACCGCGCGTACGGCGTGCCCAGCACCCCCAGGCCGTCGAGCAGGAAATGCGGGTTGAAGGCGATCTCGATCTCCTCACCCTGCAGCGAGGCCTCGATCGCCTCGCTGGCCTGGGCGTCGTCACCCTGGCCGGCCTCGATGATGACCTGGCCGTCGGTGAACCGCAGCCGCACCGGGGTGTTCCGCTCCGCCACGAGGGCCACCCGCTTGACCGCCTCGGTCAGCGTCGCGGTGTCGACGACCGCGTCGGTGTCCGAGCTGGAGGGGAAGATCGCGGAGACCTTGGGGTACTCGCCATCGAGCAGCCGCGAGGTGGTGCGGCGCTGTCCCGACTCCAGGCCGATCAGCCCGTCGCCCGCACCCGACCGACCGAGCGCCAGCTCCACGCTGGCCGTCGAGCCGAGTGCGCGAGCCGTCTCGGACAAGGTGCGAGCCGGCACGAGGGCCACGCCGGCCGCGTCCGTCGCTTCGGGGGACCAGGTCAGCTCACGCTGGGCCAGCCGGTAACGGTCAGTGGCCAGCAGGGTGATCGTGTCGCCGTCGATCTCCATCCGGACCCCGGTCAGGATCGGCAGCGTGTCATCGCGGCCGGCCGCGACCGTGACCTGGGCAACGGCCTGGCTGAAGACGTCACCGTTGATCCCGCCGGAAGCTTCCGGCATCGTCGGCAGCGTGGGGTAGTCCTCGACCGGCATGGTCAGCAGGGTGAAGCGGGTCGCGCCGCACGTGACGTTGACCTTGCTGCCCTCGGTCACGATGTCGACCGGCTTGCCCGGCAAGTTGCGCGCGATGTCGGAGAGGAGCCGCCCCGAGACCAGCACTCGACCGGCTTCGCTCACGTCGGCCGGCACGGTGACCCGGGCCGAGACCTCGTAGTCGAACGCCGACATGGTCAGCGTCCCCTCGGCGTCAGCCTCGAGCAGGACCCCAGCCAGCACGGGCACCGGCGGGCGGTTCGGCAAGCCGCGAGCGGCCCAGCTCACGGCATCGGCGAGCGCATCTCGCTCCACCTGAAACTTCACCTGCCACCGTCCTTCCGGGCGTGCTGAGTCGGTGCGCCGACCCCATGTCAGCGCGGGGACGACAGTAGCCGTCAGAGCCAACAAGCGGTACGCCGACCGGGTGGACGTTCTCGGGCGACATCATCATCGAGGAAGAGTTCATCTTCTTCTTCGGTGGTGTGGAAGCTGTGGATAGCTGGCGTTGACGCAGGTCAGCGACGGGTCGTCCTGTGGGCGGGCTGGGGGTAACCGACGCCGGTTCCGTGGGTGTCGGTGGACGCGCGATCCGCTGTCCACTCGGCGTACCCAGGCCGTTCACCGACATCCCCAGCGGTCAGGGCGTCGTCCACCGGCTGTCCACAAGCCCGGTGGATATCGGTGCGGAGGCACACTCCACAGAGTTGTCCACAAGGTGTGTGCGGAGCGTAACTAGCGCGAAACATCGGGCCACCCGCAACGGCAGATCGAAACTACTCAGCGTGGCTGCTGCTTGATCCGGTTGGTGAGCTCGGTGACCTGGTTGTAGATGCTGCGTCGTTCGGCCATCAGCAGCCGGATCTTGCGGTCCGCGTGCATCACGGTGGTGTGGTCGCGCCCGCCGAAGTGCTGACCGATCTTGGGCAGCGACAACTCGGTGAGCTCGCGACACAGGTACATCGCGATCTGCCGGGCGTTGACCAGGACCCGTGAGCGGGAGGAGCTGCACAGGTCATCGATGGTCAGGCCGAAGTAGCCGGCGGTCTGGCCCATGATCTGCGCCGCCGTGATCTCCGGCGCGTGGTCGTCGATGATCAGGTCCTTGAGCACGATCTCGGCCAGGTTCATGTCGACGGGCTGCCGGTTGAGACTGGCAAAGGCCGTCACCCGGATCAGGGCGCCTTCCAGCTCGCGGATGTTCGTGGAGATCCGGCTGGCGATGAACTCCAGCACATCGTCACTCGCCGTGAGCTTCTCGTGAGCCGACTTCTTGCGCAGGATCGCGATCCGGGTCTCCAGATCGGGCGGCTGGACATCGGTGATCAGGCCCCACTCGAACCGGCTGCGCATCCGCTCCTCGAAACCCTGCAGCTGCTTCGGCGGCAGGTCAGAGGTGATGACGATCTGCTTGTTGGCGTTGTGCAGGGTGTTGAAGGTGTGGAAGAACTCCTCCTGCGTCCGCTCCGCGCGCTGCAGGAACTGCACGTCGTCGATCAGCAGCACGTCGATCTCGCGGTAGCGGCTCTGAAAGGCCTGGGCCTTGTCGTCGCGGATGCTGTTGATGAAGTCGTTGGTGAACTCCTCGGAGTTCACGTAGCGCACCCGGACACCGGGATAGAGGTTCCGGGCGTAGTGCCCGATCGCGTGCAGCAGGTGGGTCTTGCCCAGGCCGGACTCGCCGTAGACGAAGAGCGGGTTGTACGCCTTGGCCGGCGCCTCGGCGACCGCGACCGCCGCGGCATGGGCGAACCGGTTGCTGGAGCCGATCACGAATGTCT
This sequence comes from uncultured Actinomycetota bacterium, assembly GCA_963834425.1. Taxonomy (GTDB): domain Bacteria; phylum Actinomycetota; class Actinomycetes; order Actinomycetales; family CAVURS01; genus CAVURS01. The sequence goes on along the minus strand of CAWIBR010000010.1, from coordinate 272,935 downwards.
CGAAGGTGTACTTCGGGTTGAGTCGCGACTCCCGAGGAGCCGTCGTGGGACCCGACGGCCCGACCCGGAAGATGTCCGCCTCGAGGGCCTGGGCCGAGCCCGGCATCGGGCTGCCGCGGTGGGCCGGGCTGTTCCCCGGAGTGTCCAGGTCGGCGAGCGAATCGCGGCCCTCGACGGCGGTCAGGTCGAGCAGCTCGTGCTCGTCGTGTGGCTCCGAGCTGCCCGGGCTGCTCGCGCCAGCGGCGACCCCGGTGCCGGCCAGGCTCGGGTCAACGGTGATGGCGAGGTGGAGGTCGCGACCGAGCTGATCGCTGAGTGCGTCGGTCAGGGGGGCGGCGAGACGCTCTTCGAGCACGCCCTTGGTGAAGTCGTTGGGTACGGCGAGCAGCACGGTGTTGTCGATCAGACCGACCAGGCGGGCCAGGCGCAGGAAGGCGTTCTGTGGTGCGGACATCGTGTCGGCGACGGTGTTCAGTGCGTTGTTCCACACTGCTGCGAAGTCGACCTCGTCCTGCGCCATCGGCGTGCTCACCAATAACCATCCTCACCCCGAGGGACGCTGCCCCGACACAACGTTCCACCGCACATCCACACCTTCATCCACAGGCTGTGGATACCGGAACGGGTGCGAGCCGCGACGCTAACAAGCCATCGCTGCCCGGGACAACCCACTCCGCGGACCAACCTGTGGACAACTCTGGACCTCACCCGGCCAGGAGCCCGTCAGGAGGTACACCGGCCGTGCTCAGCGAACGACGTTTGCCGGTCCCAGCACTGGTCTGGAACCGAGTTCTCACTGCGCTCGGCGTGGCGCCTCCCCCAGGGCCGCTGCCGGGGTCATCCTGACAGGTTCGGCGGCGGTTGTGTGGGCGAGTCCGCGGGTTTGACCGAGACCTCGGCCGCGCCGTACCGTGTGAGGCTCCCGCCTGGTGGCGGACGTTGTCGCATGCCCGCGTGACCCTCGCGCCCCCGCGGGCTTCCGATGGCGGCCGGCACCACCGGGCCTACACCCCGCCAGGGGTCGACCTCCTCGAACCAGTCCTCCAGTCCTACGGAGCCTCTCGTGAGCAAGCGCACGTTCCAGCCGAACAACCGCCGGCGGGCCAAGACGCACGGCTTCCGCTTGCGCATGCGCACCCGCGCCGGCCGGGCGATCCTGTCCGCCCGCCGCCGCAAGGGCCGCTCCAGCCTGTCCGCCTGAGGCGCGGCAGCGGTGCTGGCGGCCGCCCATCGGCTGCGACGTCCCGCCGACTTCACGGCGGTGCTTCGTCGCGGCGTCCGAGCCGGGCGATCCTCCGTCGTCCTGCATCTGCTGCTGCCCGATGGTGACGCTGGAGCGCACCCCCACCCCGACGCCGTGCCGGTCCTGACACCAGCGCGAGTGGGCTTCATCGTGCCCAAGGCCGTCGGAGGGTCGGTGGTCCGCCACCGCGTGGTACGGCAACTGCGAGCGCTCATGGCTGCCCGGATTGATCAGTTTCCGCCCGGTTCGCGCTGCGTGGTGCGCGCCTTGGCTCCGGCCGCGGACCTCGGCTCGGCCGGCCTGGCGATCGAACTGGACAACGTCCTGCGCCGGGCCCTCCAGCGCGCCGGTGAGGCCGGCGGACGAGACGGCCGCAAACGCACGGGCCGGCCCAGCCTGAGCGGTGCGGCGCGATGAGTCCCCTGGCCCGCGGGCTGACCCTGCTCGTGCGGGGGTATCAGCTCGTGCTCTCCCCGCTGCTCGGGCCGCGCTGCCGGTTCTACCCCTCCTGCTCGTCGTACGCCGTTCAGGCGATCACGACCCACGGCGCGATCAAGGGGAGCTGGCTGGCCGGACGCCGGCTGCTGCGCTGCCATCCGTGGAACCCTGGCGGCGTCGACCACGTTCCGCCGAAGCGGACTGCTTCGGCTCCCGCGACGGGCCCTGGCGCCCCGACCACCCTCCGGACGCGATAGGCACACATGCAGAACATCTCGAGTTTCTTCGGCGCGATCCTCCACCCGCTGGAGATCATCGTCGCCGACATCATGGTGGCCTTCCACTCCTTCCTGTCGTGGCTGGGCATGCCAGCGGCTTCTGGCTGGACCTGGGCGTTCTCCATCGTCGGCCTGGTCGTGATCATCCGGATCATCCTGATCCCGCTCTTCGTGAAGCAGATCAAGGCATCTCGAGGGCTGCAGCTCATCCAGCCGGAGATCCAGAAGATCCAGAAGAAGTACAAGGGCAAGTCGGACCCGGCCTCCCGGCAGGCGATGACCCAAGAGACGATGGCGCTCTACAAGGAGTCGGGCACCAACCCGTTCGCCTCGTGCCTCCCGATCCTGTTGCAGTCGCCCGTCTTCTTCGCGCTCTACCGCGTGCTGCGCAACATGGCCTCGGACGACCCGCACGCCATCGGCAACTTCACCCTCCCCCTGATCCACCAGGCCGACCAGGCCACGATCTTCGGGGCCAGCCTGTCGGACAAGTTCATCGGCGCTGACTCGACCAGCACCAAGGTGCTGACCCTGGTCCTGATCGCCCTGATGTCGCTGACCACGTTCACTACCCAGCGCCAGCTGATGCAGAAGAACATGCCGGCCTCGGCGTTGGACAACCCCTTCGCCCGTCAGCAGAAGATGCTGATGTACGCCCTGCCGCTGTTCTTCGCCATCTCCGGCGTCAACTTCCCGATCGGTGTCCTGATCTACTGGCTGACCACGAACGTGTGGTCGATGGGCCAGCAGTTCTACGTCATCCGGCGGATGCCGGCGCCGGGGTCGCCGGCCGAACGCGAGCTCGAGGCTCGGCGGGCGCGCAAGGCCGGGAAGAGCCCGAAGGACGATGGCCCGAACCCCCCCGAGGATGACGGGCCCGGCACCGACGTGCCGCCACCGGTGGTCGGCCAGCGCCAGCAGCCCAAGCGGAACCAGCCGCGCAAGAAGCGCGCGGCCAGACCAGGCGGGACGCCCAATGCCAGCACGGGTCCGGGGGCCAGAGGGCCCGGTGGACCCGATCGGAGCGCTCCCCGTGCCTCGGATGAGGACTCCGAACCTGGGGATGAGGGCTCGGCCAAGGCCGGCTGAGCCAGTGATGTTGGCGTGCCGTCCCGTGAACTCCCCCCGTGAACTCCCCGTGATTTCCCCCTGATTTGCCCTCGATCACCCCTCGCTGCGGCGAGAGTCACCCGCAAGGAGCACTGCGTGAGCACTGACGAGCAGCACACCGATGTCACGACTGTGGACCCAGCTACGGAGGTCACCGAGGTCTCCGAGGTCCGAGGTCACCGAGGGTGAACCGACCGATGCCGAGGTCAGTGAGCCTGGCAGCGAGGACGACGTCTCAGAGGTAGCAGCCGACGATGCCGAGGATGCCGAGGATGCCGACGACAGCGACGACAGCGACGACGCGACGAGCGATGACAGCGATGACAGCGCCGCCGCCGCCGGTACGCCGCGGCGCCGGTCCGGCGCTGGGTCGGCCGAGCTGACCGCCCGGCTGGAGCGCGAGGGTGAGATCGCCGCCGACTTCCTGGAGCGACTGCTGGACATCGCCGATCTCGACGGTGATCTTGACGTGGATGTGGAGGGGGAACGGGCCGCGGTGGCCATCGTCGACTCCTCCGAAGGCCGGGTCCCCCGCCGCCTGGTCGGCCCGAATGGTGAGGTCCTGGACGCCCTTCAGGAGCTGACCCGGTTGGCCGTGCAGGCGCGGACCGGTGATCGAACCCGGTTGATGCTCGACGTGGCGGGCCATCGGGCGCGACGGCGCGAGCAGCTGGTGGTTCGGGCCAAAGAGGCGATCGACGAGGTGCAGAAGTCCGGTGAGCCGCTGCGGCTCGAGGCGATGAACCCGTTCGAGCGGAAGATCGTCCACGACGAAGTGGCCGCCGCCGGCCTCCAGTCCAGCTCCGAGGGCGCCGAGCCCGACCGACGCATCGTCATCCGCCCGGCTGACTGAGTCGGTCGATTCGGCCCGCGTTTCACGTGAAACGGGGCCGGCGGCGCCTGAGGGTCGCGCCGCGAATCTCCGCCCGGCCGGTCCCCTTCGTTTCACGTGAAACCGGTCGTGTCCCATTGATGAGAGCGGGCTGATGAGCGACCCGAGCCCACCTGTGCCGGAGCTCGCGGCTGAGATCTTCGGGTCGCGCCTCTCGCTGGCCGTCGCGTACGCCGAGTTGCTCGGCACCGAGGCCATCGAGCGCGGCCTGATCGGCCCGCGCGAGGTTCCCCGGCTCTGGGATCGGCACCTCCTCAACTGCGCCGTGATCGGCGAGTTGATCGAGCCGGGCGCCGACGTGATCGACGTGGGCTCCGGCGCGGGACTCCCGGGCATCCCCCTGGCCATCGCGCGGCCGGATCTGTCGTTGGTGCTCGTGGAGCCCCTGCAGCGCCGGGCGGGCTGGCTGGCCGACGTCGTCGAGCGGCTCCAACTCAACACAGTCACCGTGCGCCGAGCGCGAGCCGAGGAGCTTCACGGTGAGCTGACGGCGCAGGTCGTCACCGCCCGAGCGGTAGCGCCGTTGACCCGACTGGCCGGCTGGTGCTTGCCCTTGGTCGCCCCCGGAGGGGCGCTACTCGCGATGAAGGGGGGCCGGGCTGCGAGCGAGCTGGCCGAGGCTGCAGAGGTGATTGGCCGGCTCGGTGGGGTCGAGTCGCAGGTTCACCTGGTCGGCGCTTCGAGACTGGTCGACCCGACCTCCGTCGTAGAGGTTAGGGTCGGGACCAATCAACCCGGCCAGCGTCAGATCCGCGTCTCCCGACGGCGATCTGCAGCAGGTCGTGCGTCCGAAAAATCGTCAGAGAAACCGAGGGGTGAGCGGTGAGCCAGGCACCCACGACCGCGCCGGGCTTGGGTTGGCCGGTGATCGCGCCCCAGTCGGATCCCAGCAATGGCCTGGGCTGGCCGGAGCGGCCGCCGTCCGAGTTCACCGAGCCTGAGTTCACCGAGCCTGGTTCACCGAGCCGGGTTGGCGGAGCCGGTGTTGGCGGAGCCGGCCACACCGTCGATCGACCTTCGGGACGCCCACTCGGATCCGGAGCCGGCCCACCCGACAGCCTGGATGCCAGACGATGTTTCACGTGGAACAGACGAAGTGAGGGCCATGGTCGCGCAGTCACTCCCCCAAGGCGACGAGGAGACGCCCCTCGCCCGGCAGGTATCTGACGACGCTCGGCGACGGATCGTCCTGGGCAACCGCGCACTTCCTCGGCCGACGAAGACCCGGATCATGGCGGTGGCCAACCAGAAGGGCGGCGTCGGGAAGACCACGACAACCGTCAACATGGCCGCTGCGCTGGCCCAGGGTGGCCTCAGCGTCCTCGTGATCGATCTCGACCCCCAAGGCAATGCGTCCACGGCGCTGGGCATCGACCATCACGCGGAGGTCCCGGATATCTACGAGGTCGTGGTCGAAGGGCGACCGTTGGCCGAGGTCGTCCAGGCCACGCCCGAATTCGCCGAGTTGCTGTGTGCCCCGGCGACCCTCGACCTGGCCGGCGCCGAGATCGAACTCGTGTCGTTGGTCGCTCGGGAGAATCGCCTACTACGGGCGCTGCAGACCTACCGCGCCACCCGAGACGCCCAGGGCGCGCGCCGCCTCGATTACATCTTCATCGACTGCCCACCCAGTCTCGGGCTGCTCACGGTCAATGCGTTCGTCGCGGCGGACGAGGTCCTCATCCCGATCCAGTGCGAGTACTACGCACTCGAGGGTCTGTCCCAGCTGTTGAAGAACATCGAGCTGATCCAGGCCCACCTCAACCCGGGTCTGCACGTCTCGTCCATCCTGATGACGATGTTCGATGGGCGCACTCGGCTGTCTTCTCAGGTTGCTGATGAGGTGCGCTTGCACTTCCCGGAGGAGTCACTGCGGACGACCGTGCCGCGTTCGGTCCGGATCTCCGAGGCGCCCAGCCACGGCCAGACGGTGATGACGTATGACCCGAGTTCGAGCGGCGCGCTGAGTTACCTTGAGGCGGCGACCGAGCTCGCGGAGCGGGGAGCGGCCATGACGAACGGCGAGACAGCGAACGGCGAGGAGCACCGGTGAGTGAGAAGCGACGCGGTCTGGGTCGCGGTCTGGGGTCGCTGATCCCGAGCGCTCCCGAGGGGTCGCCCCGCACGGGGGAACGCCCGGTCGACGTCTTCTTCGGTGACCGCGACGACGCCGCAGGCCCCGGTGCGGGTGCGGCCGCGGCCGGCGAAGGCGCGGACGTCGTCGACATCAGGCGGGCCACGGGCGCCGGGGACGAGGGATCCGTCCCGGCCGCGGACACGGACATCGACGGGCTGGTGCCCGTCCCGGGCGCCTACTTCGCCGAGATCCCGGTCGAGGCCATCGCGCCGAACCCCCGCCAGCCCCGGCAGGTGTTCGACGAGGACGAGATGGCCGAGCTGGTTCATTCGATCCGGGAGATCGGTGTGCTCCAGCCCGTGGTCGTGCGGCCCACCTCCGGGACGGCGCCGGCCGGGGGCCCGCGGTTCGAGCTGATCATGGGCGAGCGTCGTTGGCGGGCCAGCCAGCAGGCCGGCCTGGCCGCGGTCCCAGCCATCGTGCGGGAGACCGCTGAGGACGACCTGCTGCGGGACGCCCTGCTGGAGAACCTGCACCGCAGCCAGCTCAACCCGCTGGAGGAGGCAGCCGCCTACCAGCAGCTCCTGGACGATTTCGGCTGCACCCACGACGAGCTCGCCACCCGGATCGGCCGCTCCCGCCCCCAGATCTCCAACACCCTGCGGCTGCTGCGGTTGCCACCGCTCGTCCAGCGCCGAGTCGCCGCAGGCGTGCTGTCGGCCGGCCACGCCCGTGCGCTGCTCGGCCTGGACGACCCGGCGGCGATGGAGCGCCTGGCCCAGCGGATCGTGGCCGAGGGCCTCTCGGTGCGCTCGGTCGAGGAGATCGTCGCCGTTGGCGAGGACACGGGTCCGGCCGCCCGCCGCCCGCGCGCCGGCAACCGGATGGCCGTCCTGGACGACCTGGCAGCGCGGCTGTCCGACCGGTTGGACACCCGGGTCAAGATCGCTCTCGGCCGCCGCAAGGGCCGGCTGACCGTCGAGTTCGCCACCGTCGACGACCTGCAGCGGATCGTCCAGCAGATCGCGCCCGGCGAGGATGGCCCCTTTCCGGCCAATCACTAGACGTCGGACAACAGTTGTCTGCCGTTGACTATATGAATCATGAAATCCCCTGTCCGGCAACGGTTTTCGTGCCTTCTTGCAGAGGAGGCTCGGAGCAGGCCGAAGCAGTGTGACGCGTTCGCCGGGCCTTCCCGGGCGGGGCTGAGCGCCGTACCATAGATCCTGTTCGTGTCGCCGCCCGATCTTTCAGGGCCCAGTCCCGTCCGCGAGGAGTGAGCAGACATGCACGTCGTCCGGTCCGCTCTGGGTGGGCTGCTCCTGGGTGCCGCCGTCGGCTTCCTGGTCGCCCTCCTGCGGCCCCGCGAACGCTCGTCGTACGCCGCGCGGACGGTCCGGTCGTGAGGGCCCGGTCGTGAGGGTCTGGTAGGTGGGTCGCCGAGTCGCGCCGCTGACCCTGGACAGCATCGATGACCTGCCCGGGTCGTGTCGGCGGTGCGTCTTCTGGGAGCTCGATCCGGTGGCGGCCGAGCGCGCCGAGCGCTCCGGGGACCCGAGTTTCGAGAAGGAAGCCTGGCTCTCCCTCGCATTGCTCGAGTGGGGCTCGGTCGGTCGGATCGCCTATGTCGACGACGTCCCGGCCGGCTACGTCAGCTATGCGCCGCCGCATCTGGTGCCGCGCAGCGTGGCCTTCCCGACCGCTCCGGTCAGTGGCGACGCCGTGCTGCTGATGACCGCGCGAGTGCTCCCGGAGTTCACCGGCGGTGGTCTGGCCCGGATGCTGGTGCAGAGTGCGGCCAAGGATCTGACCCGGCGTGGGGTGCGAGCCATCGAGGCCTACGGGCTGGAGCTGAAACCGGCGCCCGAAGGCGATCGTTACACCGCGCCCGCGGGCTGCGTCGTCCCGGCCGAGCTCCTGCGGTCGGTCGGGTTCAAGACGGTGCGCCCGCATCACCGCCACCCCCGCCTCCGGCTCGAGCTGAAGAACGCGATCTCCTGGCGCGAGGACGTCGAGTCCGCACTCGAGCGGCTGCTCGGATCGGTGCGCGCGCCTGTCCTCACCGGTCACTGAGGCTCGGGTCCGGCCGGTGGTGTCCGACTGGGTGGTGCGACCGGCCGAGGCAGCGGACCTGCCCGTCGCTGCCCAGTTGCTGGACGCCTTCAACCGTGAATACGACGACCCGACGCCGGGCCCACGGGCGTTGACCGCGAGGTTGGAGCACATCACCGCGACCGGTGAGGCGGTCGTGCTCCTCGGAGGCCGCTCGGGCCAGGATCCGGTCGGCATCGCGGTGCTCCGCTTCCGGCCCGCCCTCTGGAGCACGGGCCAGGAGTCGTACCTGGCCGAGCTCTACGTCGCGCCGGTGGAGCGCGGTCAGGGTCTGGGCCGCGGCATCCTGACCGCGGCGCTACGGCTGGCCCGCGAACGCGGGGCGGACAGCATGGACCTGGGCACCAGTGCGGACGACGTCGCTGCCCGAGCGCTCTACGAGAGCGTGGGCTTCATCAATCGCGAACGGCCGGACGGGCCGATCACGTACTTCTACGAGCTGGAGCTGACGTCTGACCGGGGCGAGGACCAGGGGCCGGCCCCGTCGGGGTAGGGCGTCAGGTCGTGCGGCCGGCCTGGGCGAGGACGTCGGACAGGTGCAGGACACCGGTCATCGACATGTCCTGCTCACCGAGATAGAGGCGCTGGATGGCGACGACGACGGCGTCCGCGACGGTGTCCCGGAAGCTCGGATCGGCCAGCAAGCCGGCGTCCCCCGGATTGGTCAGATAGCCCACGTCGAGTCGGACGGCGGGCATCGAGGTGCGTCTTAGCAGGTCCCAGGTCCGGGCATGGGACTGGCAGTCGACCAGGCCGGTGCGGGCCACGACCTCGCGACGCATCAGGTCGGCCAGGCGCTCGCCGACGGCCGACCAGGCTCCGGGCCGGTCGTGGCCGTAGAAGTAGGCCGCAACGCCACTGGCCGACGCGGATCCGCTTGTCTCGCAATGCAATGAGATCACCAGATCAGCACCAAGCCGATTGGCGACATCAGCGCGTTCGCCCTCGTCCGGGTCGGCGTCGGCCGATCGCGTGATCACCGCCAGCACCCCGGTGGCGGCCAGGCGCCCCTCGATCCGGCGGGCCATGTCCAAGGTCACGTCGGCCTCACTGAGACCGCTCGCCAGCGATCCGGCGTCGGGACCGCCGTGACCCGGATCCAGCACGATCACCCGGCCGGCCAGCGACGGCCCGGCCTGGCGAACCGTCTCGGTTTCGCGCAGCTGGTGGGCCGCACCGCCGGTGATCGATCGGGTCAGCAGCTGGGCGAGCGCCCGGAGGGTCGCAGGACCGCAGGTGCCGTCCGGGACCAGCCCCACGCCGCGCTGCAGCTCGCGCAGCGCGCTCTCCGTGGAGGGGCCGAAGAGTCCGTCGACCCGCCCGACGTGAAAGCCAAGGCGCAGCAGCTGATCCTGCAGCTCGGCCACGTCGTCGCCCGAGAGCAGATGGCCGGGCGCGTAGATCAGGATCCGGTCGCCCAGCGACCAGCGGGCGCCGTCGAGGGCGCGATACGTCTGGGGGCCGACGATGCCGTCGGCCAGGAGTCCGCGCCGCTGCTGGAAGGCGCGAACAGCGTCGGCGACCGACGCGTCGTACGTCTCCTCGCCCACCTGGACCGGCGCGGCCGGGGGTGTCAGGTCTCCGGTCGTCTGGAGGCGATCACGGATGTCCCGGACGGCCGGGCCGCTGTCACCCACTCGGAACAGGGGTGCAGTCGTCATGGGCAACCCCCTCCCCGCGAGAGCACGTTCGACCTCGATCGTCTGACGATGACCACCGAGACTAACGCTGTGTCTATACCGTGGCACGTACCGTGAGCCGACACCGCGCCGACTGTCCGGCGAATGGTAGCCCGCGGACAGCAAACTCCGCCCCCCAGCGGCGGGCTGGCGGGCGGAGTTCGGTGCACTGACCCCGCGTGACGCGAAACGGCGACGTACGCCGGGTGCTGGGGCGGGAGGTCAGGCGAGGTAGTCGGCGAGCTCGCGGACGAGCATCGGCTTGGGCCGGGCGCCGGTGATGGACTTGACCAGCTCACCCTTGACGTAGACGTTCAGGGTCGGAATGCCCGTGATGCCATAGCGAGCAGTGATCTGCGGGTTCTCGTCGGTGTTGAGCTTGATCACCTCGATGCCCTCGTTCTCGGCGGCGATCTCCTCCAGGATCGGGGAGACGGCGCGGCACGGACCGCACCACTCGGCCCAGAAGTCGACGAGCACGGGCTTGTCGCTGCCCAGCACGTCGGTGTCGAAGGTGGCGTCGGTCGTGGCCTTGGTGGCGCCCATCGGGGCTTCCTTCCGTTCGGGTCTTCGGGGATTGAACTTCACGTGCTGTAACGCTGGTCGCGGCCCTGGTAGTCCGCTGCCGGCGACGCAATCAGGCCCGGGCGAGCGCCTCCGCCTGGCGGGGATGCTCTCCGGCGTCAGTCTGCGCCGTGGCACCGTCAGTCGCGTCCTCCAAGGCGGCCAGGAACCGCTCGGCGTCCAGGGCGGCCGCGCAACCGGAGCCGGCCGCGGTGATGGCCTGCATGTACTCGTGATCGACGACGTCACCGGCCGCGAACACGCCGGGCAGGTTGGTCCGGGTGGTCCGACCCTCGACGCAGATGTAGCCGGCGGCGTCCAGGTCGACCTGACCGCGAACCAGCTCCACCCGCGGGTCGTGGCCGATCGCGATGAAGAGTCCGGTCACTGGCACCCGCCGCTCCTCGCCGGTGATGGTGTCGCGCAGGGTCACGGCGTTGAGCTTGGCCTCGCCGTGGATCGCGGTCACCTCGCTGTTCCAGGCGAAGCGGATCTTCTCGTTGGCCTTGGCCCGGTCTTGCATGATCTTCGACGCGCGCAGCGAGTCCCGGCGGTGGACCAGGGTCACCGACTTGGCGAACTTGGTGAGGAACGTCGCCTCCTCGATGGCCGAGTCGCCGCCGCCGACCACAACGATGTCCTGCTCGCGGAAGAAGAAGCCGTCGCAGGTGGCGCACCACGAGACGCCGTGGCCGGACAGCCGCTTCTCGTCCGGGAGTCCCAGCTCCCGGTAGGCCGAGCCCATGGCCAGGATGACGGCGTGAGCCCGGTAGGTCTGGCCGTTGCCGGTCACGACCTCCTTGATGTCACCGGACAGCCGAGCCTCGACGACGTCGTCGGTGACCAGCTCGGCACCGAACCGCTCGGCTTGCGCGCGCATGGACTCCATCAGGTCGGGGCCCATCACGCCGTCCCGGAAGCCCGGGTAGTTCTCGACCTCGGTGGTGTTCATCAGGGCGCCGCCGAAGGTGATCGAGCCTTCGAAGACAAGCGGCCGGAGGTTGGCTCGCGCGGCGTACACGGCGGCGGTGTAGCCGGCCGGCCCCGAGCCGATGATGATGACCGAGCGGATCTCGGTGCTCTCGGTGCTCGCGGTGGTCAACGGGATTCCTTTGCCTGTGCGGTTCGGCGGCCGATCACGGCTGCCGTCTGGTGAACCGATCCTACGGCGGTCGTGTTCCCCGCCGAAGGAGCGCGCGGTCAACCCAGCTTCTTGAACAACATCGTCCCGTCGGCGTTCGGCGCGCAGGTCGGAGCGACTACCCAGAGGTCCCGGGTGCCGTCGCCGTTCGGCAGCACGAGCACTGCGGCCGGCTTGCCGTTGTAGGTCGCGATGTCCACAAATACCGGCACCACGCCCGGCGCCTGGAGCGCGGCCAGGCAGGCCTTCAAACCGGTCGGCGTGAGCAGTGTGCTCTTGGCGTCGGTCGCCGCCTGAGGAGTGGCCACGGGCACGACGCCGCCCGTCTGGGCCAGCTGCTTGGTGACTTCGGCGCTGATGTTGGCGGTGGTGTAGGCCGTGCCGGTCTGGCGGACCTGGACCGCCCCGCCCGGCGCGGCCGGGGCGCTGGCGCCTGCGTCGACGGAGGCCGAGCTCGCCCCGCTGTTCGTGTCCCCGGTCGAGTGGTTTCGGTGAATGGCGGCGAAGGTCCCCCCTGCGATCAGCAGGACTGCGGCGGCGGCGACGAGCGACTTGGTGAGCCGCGACTCGGCCAGCCGGCCGAGCAAGCCGGTGCGCTCGTCCCGAGGGGTCATCGGGAGCACGGTGCCGGGATGCTCGAGGTTGGCCGCGCTCTCTGCGGTGACGGCGGCCGGAGCCGAGGCGTTGGCGCGAGCTGACGAGGCCCCGGCGAGAGCAGCGTCCAGCCGAGCGACCGCATCGGCAGGCATCGGCCCCACGGCCGGAGCCCGGCGCAGCCACGCACCCACCTCGACCTGATCGCCCAACGCCGAGCGGCAGGCGGGGCACTGGCGGAGGTGGTCCTGGAGGTGAGCCTCCCGGCCACCCGCCTCCTCCTGCTGGTCAGGATCGCGTTCGGCGCTCGCCTGAGCGGCGAGGTCGTCCAGCTCCTCGGGCGTGAGGTGAGGCCCCGGGGGTCCGGGGGGCGCGGTGTGACCATCGTCGCGCTGGTCGCCGTACATGCTGTCCTTCGGGTTGTTCTTCGGGTCGTCCCGCTGTTCGTTATGGCTCAACCGGTCCACCTCCGTGACCTGCTGGAGGCCCGCCGTCCGGACCGGTCGGCAGTGGTGGGACGCCCGGAGTCAGCGTGGGGTTCCCTGGTCGGCGACGGTGGCTGTCCGCACCCGGACGCAGCAACGGGCGCCAGGGCAGCCCGGCCCCGCGCACAGCGGGACTTCACGGTTCCCTCGGCGACACCGGTGATCTGTGCCACCTCGGCCACTGACAGGCCCTGCATGTCGACCAGGACCAGAGCCACTCGCTGGGCGTCCGGCAGAGCAGCCAAGGCTCGGCTCACGTCCAGGCGCTGCTCGACCGCGGTCGCATCGTCACCCCGGGCCGGCGGGTCGAGTTCGCCCAGCGGGGATGTGGGTCGGGCGCTGCGGCGGCGGACCCGGTCCAGGCACGCGTTGACCACGATCCGGTGCAGCCAGGTGGTGACGGCGGCGTCGCCACGGAAGGTGTCGGCTCGGCGGAAGGCAGAGAGCAACGCCTCCTGGACGGCGTCGGCAGCCTCCTCGCGGTCGCCGAGCGTCCGCAGGGCCACGGCCCAGAGCCGGTCTCGATGTCGACGGACCAACTCCCCGAAGGCGTCCGGGTCACCCTCAACGTGGGCTGCGAGCAGTTCGGCATCGGTCGGCGACGCCGGCCCGGTCATCGGCGCATCAGCTGGCTCATCGGGTGGCTCATCGCAAGACCACGTCGTCGACCTCGGCCCGGTAGCCGCCACTGAACTGGCCGGGTCGGGTGAACCAGACGACGACGTACCGCGTGCTGATCGGCTGGGCCACGGTGAGGGTGACCGACCCGGACGCAGCGGACCGTTTGGCCAGGACCGTCGCGCCACTGAGGCTGGCGCCGTGTACGGCGAGCAGCTCGATCGCCGCGCCGGTGCCGCCGATGCGGAGCTTCGCGCTGTGGACCGTCTGCGGGTGACCGAGGTCCAGGCGCAGACCCACGCCCTTCTTCAGCCCACCCCAGTTGGGCGTCCGATAGGTGTCCGACGTCCAGCCGGACGTCGGCTTCCCGTCGTAGGCCTTCGGGGCCAGCGCGTTGCCCTCCGAGCCGTCGCCCTGAGGGTCGAATCCGGTGGCGGACACGATCTCGAGGGGCGCACCGGCCGCCGGGCCAGGGGTCGACGCGTTCGAGGGTTCGGCTGCTGGCGGGCTCGCGGAGGCGGTGTGAGCGCTGGGCGCGGAGCCGGTGGCCGAGCCGCCGGAGCCGCCGAAAGAGCGCAGGCCGCAGTAGGCGAGCAGGCAGAGGACGAGGACGAAGCCCAGCACTACGCCGAGAACGGCGCGGGTCTGCGCGGCCGGCGGCCGAGCGGTCGAGGCGGCAGGCAACAGCGGCGCCGGCGGTTCCGCTTCCGGTGCCGCCTCCGATGACTGGGGGGTTGGGGCCGCTGCCTTCGGTCCTGATGCTGGGACGATGCTGGGGACGATGCTGGGGCCGACGGATGTCTCGGCGCGCTCGGCTGCACCGGTCTCGGCCGCCGCTCCAGCCACGACCGCGGCCTCCGCGGCGGGACGGATCACCGGCAACGGCGGCCACGTGGAGGTCACCACGGGCGGGGCGGTCGGAAAGGCCCCCGGAAGACCCGCGACCGCCGCGGGCGGCGCTGCCTCACGATCGGGCTCGGGCTCCGGGACCTGGGGGGGCACATGAGTGGTCGGAGGGCGAACCGGGGGAGCCGGCGGCACCGCCGGTCGTGGAGCGTTGACGGCGGACTGCACCGACGAGGGGTTCACCGCCGAGATGACCGCGGTCGCCGGTCCGTGGTCGGAGGTCAAGGAGATGGGGAACGCGCCGCTCGTTCGACGCGGACCAACCACCGGTCCGGCGGCCCAGGGAGCCAGCGCCGTGGCGACCTGTCCGGGGTCGGCCGGTCCGTCGTAGCGCTGTCCGGCCAGGGCCCGGCGGCACAGGGCGTCGAGGTCGGCGGGGACTCCAGAGGCGAGCTCGGAAGGGCCGGGCAGTCCGGATCCGACCCGGGGCGGTGGCTCCAGGCCGGGCATCGGATCCAGCGGCCACCGGCCGGTCAGCCCGACATAGATGAGAGCGACCAGCGCTCGGGCATCGCGCCGGCTCGCCTCGACCCCGTCGGCGAGGTCGGTGCCGGCCAGTGCGGCGTCCACAGCCAGGCCGGTGACCGTGACCGGGCCGTCGTGGCCGCGCAGCAGGCTGTCCGGCGTCAGCATCAGGTGGTGCAGCCCCCGATGACGGGCCGCCTCGAGCGCGGTCGCCGCTTCGCCGACCAGGCGGCGTACCTCGTCCGCAGGCGGCATGCCTGAGCGGATCAGCTCGGTGAGGCTGTCCGCTCCAACCCACTCCGAGACCACGTAGGTCAGTCCGTCTTCGACACCGACGTCGAGCACGCGTTGCAGTCGGGGGTCCTCGACCCCGGCGGCCCGTCGGGCCGCGTCGACGACGTCCGATCCGCGGGGGTGGCCGGCGTCGACGACGCGAAGGCTGACCGGTCGCTCCAGGGTCTCGTCGACGGCTTGCCAGACCGAAGACCAGGTCCCCTGATGGACACGTTGCTGGACGTGGTACCGCCCGGCGAGCAGGGTGCCCGGCCCCACTGCGTCCACGCCCGGCCACCTCCCCAGATCCTCGATCGGTCAGCCGTCCGGCTTCGGTCCATCTTCGGTTCGTACGGAGCACGCGGTTCGCAGCAGGACCTGCGGGCAACTCCGGACGGCTACCAATGCTAGGTGTTGCGGTGCCGGAGATACGTCACGTGACGGGTGAGACGGGCGATGCGTCCGGTCTCGGCCGGCCGGCAGCGGGGTGGGCGTCGGGTTGGCTAGAGCGTCGGGCGGACGGCACCGATCAGACCCGGCATGTTGACCGGCGCGTAGCGCACCACGTCGCCGGTGTGCGGGGCGTGGATCACCAGACCGTTGCCGAGGTACATGGCGACGTGGTGAATGGTGCCGGGGTCGGAGGTGTTCGTGGCGTAGAAGACCAGGTCGCCCGGCTGCAGATCGGTCAGCGCGACGTGCGGCAGCCCGGCGTACTGCTCGCGTGAGGTCCGGGGCAGGGAGATCCCGGCCCGGGCATAGGACCACATCATCAGCCCGGAGCAGTCGAAACGCGTTGGCCCGGTCGCCCCCCACAGGTAGGGCAGGCCGAGCCGGGTCCGGGCCGCCGCGATGGCCACGGTCGCCGCCTGGTTGGGCCCGGTGATCGCCGAGGGCAACGATCCGGAGTCGCCGACCGGGATGCCCGCCGCCGCGGCGGACGTCGAGGCCTGGGCCAGCGCGGCGGCTTCGGCGGCTCGTTGCTCCTGGGCAGCGAGCCGGACGACGGTCTTGTCGGCCTGGTGGATCAGCGTCTTCTGGCGGGCGAGCAGGACCTGGACCCGAGCCAGGCTCGCGGCGGTCTCCTGCTTCAGGACGGCGACCTTCTGCCGGCTCACCGCTGCTCGCGGCGGCCACGTCGGCCGGACTGGCGGGCGCCGGACTGGACGACGGCAGCTGTGACGTCCCCGGAGCTGATCACCGCGCTGACGCTTTGGGCGCGCTCGAGCACGTCGCTGGGCGACGTGCCGCTCAGCACGGTAGCGATCAGCCCGAGTTGGCCGCCGCTCATGTAGAGGGCCCGCGCGCGGTCCGTGACGGCGTCCCGTGCTGCCTGGGCCTGTTGCTCGGCGGTCGCGGCCTGGTCGCTGTCGGTGAGCTCGGCGCTGACCGCCTGCTGGAGCTCGTCCTCGATTCCGTCGTACCGCTCGATCGCGATCGACTGTTCGGTCTGCAGTGCGTTCAGGTGCTGACGCAGGACGGCCGCCTGGCGGCGGGCCTCGGTCAGGTTCGGGTCGGCCTGGGCCGACTGCCCGACGATCAGGGTGGAGGCGATGCGCGAGGCCCAGGCCCAGAGCGCGAGCGAGCGCGTGGGCTTGAACATCAGGGCGTCGGTCGGCTGGCAGCGTCGCCGCGGCCGTCCCGCTGGCCGTCTTGACCGAGCGTCGATCGGCAGATAGTGCGCGACCAGGGTGTGCATGGGCCGGGTCATCGTCAGCGTCACCGTGCCGTCGTGGGCCACGATGAAGTTGGCGGGCGCGATGGTGTTCGGCCTGGTTGGCCGACGTGCGCGTCCGCGAGGGCCGCTTGATAAGCCGTCTGAACGTTGTGGCTCGCGACGTAGCTGTCGCGGCCGGCCTTGGCTGCGGTTCCGGCCTGGTCGCTGGCCGTCACCTGTCCCTGGATCGCGGTCACCGTGTCGTAGCCGACCACGGCGACGAGCGCCGAGGACGAGCACGATCCGGGCCAACCAGCCCACGACCATGTCTCCGCGGTCTCCGCGGTCTCTGCTGTTCGTGCCGTCCTCGCAGCTCGTGCGGACCCCTGCGTTCACCATGCCCCCTGGATCGGCGGCGGCAGGCGCTGACTTGAGTGCTAGCTAGCCCTTCGGACTAAGGCTGGGCTAGCCCGGTTGGCCCTGCGGACGACGTCGGAACCGTCGCACGAACGGGCCGATGAGCTCGTCCAGCTCGGTGACCCGCATCCAGTGGCAGGCGAACCCGTACGTCGCGAGCATGACGGTGCCGCCGGCCGCCAGGGCCAGCAAGCCGACGAGCTTGCCCTCACCGAGCAGGTGGTGCAGGCCGCGGGTGATCACGAGCGCCGGGACCGCCGCGATGGCCGCGGCGAGGACCAGCCGGATGTAGGTGCGCAGGACGGTGCGGCCCTCGACGCCGTCGATCCGGCGCCGCAGGACCAGGAACGACAGGACGGCTCCCAGGGCGTAGCCCGCCGAGAGCCCGACGCCGACGCCGACGACGATCCACCTCGGGGACAGAACCCGGAGTGAGATCAGCGAGCTGATCACCCCGGTGGCGATCACGGGCAGCTGGATGAGGAACGGCGTACGCGCGTCCTCGTAGGCGTAGAAGGCGCGCTGCAGGAGGTACTGCGCGCTGAACGGTACGACGCCCAGCATCATGGCCATCGTCGTGTAGGCGATGGCGTCGGTGTCCCGCAACGTGTTGCCCGCGAAGAGGGTCGAGGCGATGTCCGGCCCCAGCACCAGCACGCCCGCGGTCGACAGGACCGTCGCGACGCCGGTCAACCGCAGGCCGAGGGAGACGTCGTGGCGAACCGCACCGGTCTGACCCGCGGCGGCCGACCGGCTCATCCGGGTGAACAGGGCGGTCACCAAAGACACGGTGATCAGCGAGTGGGGCAGCATGAAGAGCAGGAAGGCGTTGTCGTAGGCACCCTTGCCCGGTCCGCCCTCGGCGACGGCGGAGGTCACGACCCGCGAGGTCACGATGAAGCCGAGCTGACCCGCGAGGGCGGCGAAGAACACCCAGGTCGCGACCCGCCCGGCGCTGCGCAGCCCGACCCCGCGCCAACCGAACCGGGGCCGGTAGCGGAACCCCAACCGGTGCAGCGGCCAGATCAGGACGAGGGCCTGAACGGCGACGCCGAGGGTCGCGGTGCCGCCGAGCACGGCAATCTGGCCCATGGTCCATTCGGCCGGCGGCCGCGGGTGATGGCCGGCCCCGCCGATGGTGAAGAGCAGGAACGTGATGCCCGCGATCGCGACGATGTTGTTGGCGACCGGAGCCCACATGTACGGCCCGAAGTTGCCCCGGGCGTTCAGGATCTGCCCGAGCATCGTGTAGAGGCCGTAGAAGAAGACCTGTGGCATGCACCAGAACGCGAACGCGACGCACAAGGCGACGGCGTGGCTGTCCCAGTGCGACGACGCGAAGATCACCGGCACCAGGGGCGAGAGGGCGACGACCACCGCGGTGATGACCACCAGCCCGAGGATCGCGAGGGTCAGCAGCCGGTTCAGGTAGTCCTCGCCGCCGTCGTCGTGTTTGGTGGCGCGGACGATCTGCGGCACGAGTACGGCGTTGAGCAGGCCGCCGGCGACCAGGTTGTAGATCGTCGTCGGGACGGTGTTCGCCGTCGAGAACGCGTCGTAGGCGAGGGCGCCGCTGACACCGAGCAACGCGGTCAGCATCGAGGCTCGGATCACGCCGAGGATGCGCGAGACCAGGGTGCCCGTCGCCATGACGGCGCCGCTGCGGACCAGGGACTGCTCGCTCACAGCGGGTCCACCTCCGGCGCCTGGAGCTGGGGCCGCGACCGACCGCGCTTGATGGTGCGCCACAGGCCGACGATGAAGACCAGGCCGGCCGCCACGCCGATCACCCAGAACGCCCAGGTGTCGGTCGGTCGCACGTGGACCTGCACGGTCACCGTGCGGCCCATCACCAACCCGGACGGCGTGAGGATCCGGGCGGTGACCGGGACCATGCCGCCCGCGACCGCGTGGACGTGCACCTTGATCGTCGTACGACGTTGGGCGTCGACGCTGATCGGGGCGGGCTGCTTGACCACGACCAGCCGGCCGTTGCCGGGCTGGATCTCGACCCGGATGTTGCTCACGTCCTGCGGCAGGTCGTTGGCCACGGACAAGGTCAGGTTGCCGTCGCTGGCCAGGAAGTTGAGGTTGCTCAGGGGCAGGATGTGGACCTTGGCCCCGATGGCGTTCAGTTGGGCGCGCTGGGCCCGGATCCGGACGTCGGCCGCAGCGGCGTGACCCCGAAGGCTGTTCGAGACCAGGCGCAGCGCGTCGACCTGGGTCTGGGCCAGAGCGGAGTCGTCCTGGATCACCTCTGCCGAGCTGGGCCGCTTGGCCCCGCAGGTCGCGGACCGCGTCCAACTGGCTGGCCGGCAGCTGGGTTCGGCGCACGACCGTGGGGACCGGCGCCGCGGTGCGGTCGGTCACCGCATCCTGGCCCTGGCCGGACCGGAGCTGGCTCAGCGTTGCCGGCTTGATCCACGGGGCGGCGGCGACGGCTGTGAAGAACTGACGCACCACGACCGGGTTGGGGTTGAAGCTGCGCGATGCCGCGATCAGCAGGATCCGGGATCGACCTGGCCGCTCGCCGACGGTGGCCAGGGTCTCGGCGAGGAAGCGCTGCACGGTCAGGACCGCAGCGCTGGTGTTGCTCGTCCGGTTGAGCAGCGAGGAGAGCACATCGTCGTACAACACGGCGTTGCTCGTCGCGGTCAGCGGGGCCAGACCACTGGGCGTGGTCGTGGGCTCGGTCGGTGGGTGGGATGACGCGGCGAGAACGAGCGTGTGCTGGCCGGCGTTCGCCGTGGTCGCGACGGTCGGGTCGTCGGCCCAGCCGCTGGCCGGCCAGGCGACGTCGGTGACCGGCGGGCGCCCAAAGGTCTTGCCCAGGATCGAGGTGCTGCCCGAGCCCGCTGCGGCGACGGCCGCGGTGAGCAGGCTGTCGTCCTGGTTGTCCGCGATGGCCATCAGGTCGGGGTCCGCGTAGGGCAGCTGGACCAGCCGGCGACCGGTGAGGGCGGTCTTCAGCGAGTTCAGGTACGCCGCAACGCTGTCGGCCGGGCTGGTGGTCGGCGCGGTGGCCCCGTTCGTCGGGGTGCCGGTGGGCGACGTCGCACCAGTCGCCGAGCCGCCCGCCGAGCTGCCCGCCGAGCTCGCGCCGCCGAGCTGCCTGCCGAGCTGCCGGGCGACGACGTGACGGTGGCTCGGGTCTCCAGGTCGGCCGCGAAGGCCGGGTCGATGGCGACCGACACTGCGGATCCTGTCGGCGCTGCCTGGATGCCGGCCAGGACGTTGCCCAGCCGGGTCTGCGGTGCGACTGCGGCGGCCAACACGGACGCTGACGGGGCGCTGCCGGTGACCGAGCTCGGCCCTCCGGTCACCGGCATCAGCCAGGTCACTTTGAGCGGGACGTAGTCGGGCTTGGCCTGCCAGGTGAGATAGGTGCGCAGGAGGCCGAGGCGGTGGGTTCCCAGCGCTGTGCCGTCGTCACCGAGCGCTTCCAGGGTGATGCCGATGCTGGCGTAGGCCATCGTGAGCCCGAGCGTCCCCGGCTCGGCCCGCAGCGTGAAGGGGACACTGGCGCCAGGGGCCAGCTGCACGCTCAAGTCGGCGTTCGCTCCCTCGATCTGGCCGCCGACGTCCTCGATGGCGCCGGCGCCCCACTCGGCCACCAGGTTGCGCGAGACGAGCGGCGAGTGGTGGACGAGCAACCGGACGGTGCCGTTCTGGATCGAGGCCCGGCCGGTGTTCGTGACCGTCCCCCGGATGGTCAGGGTGCTGGTCGGGCCCACGACCGTCGGCGACAGCGACGTCAACGTGATGGCCATCGTCGAGGTGGTGTTCGGCCCGGTGCCGGCCGTGGTGGTGACCCGCGGCGGCGTGGTCGAGGGAGCCGGGATGCTGGGGGTAGCCGCCCTGGCTGAGGTGGCGGCGGTGGTGCCGCCGGCGAGCGTGAGGGCGAGACCGGCCATCACCAGGACGGCCAGCCGTTGGCGGACTCGGCTCACCCGTCGTCCGACAGCAACGCCGAGACATCGCGGGCGAGCCGGCGCTCGTTGGCGAAGGTCAGCCGGGTCTCCAGATCCTTCAGCGGCACCCACTCCGCCTCGACTGCTTCACGGTCGGGGTCGCCCTCGACCGAGATGGTGCCGCCGATGGCCTCGAGCAGGAAGTGGTGAACCACCTTGTGCACGCGCCGGCCCTCGACCGAGAACCAGTAGTCGACACTGCCGAGGGCAGCGAGCGGGCGGGCCTGGATCCCAGTCTCTTCGGCGACCTCCCGAACGGCTGTTTCCTGCAGGGTCTCGCCGTTCTCCGGATGTCCCTTGGGCAGGCACCACTCCAGCCGGCCGGCCCGGTTGTGCCGGGCGATCAGCGCCACCTCAGCGGAGCCGGCGTTGACCTGGACGACCAGGCCGCCGGCGGACGTCTCCTCCACCAGCGGCAGCGTCTGCCGAGGCCGGTGGTGGGGGGTGTCCATCCCGTCACTGTACGAGCACGCAGGGGGTGGTTGCGGGAGCCGCCGCACGCGCCCGGCATGCGCCGTACCCTTAGCGCCCGTGCCGTCCGATCCGCCGTCCGATCCGCTATCCGGTCCCGCCCGCCAGCCAGCGGCCGACCCGGCCATCGAGGCCGGGCGCCGGCAGGTGCTGTCGCGGCTGGCCCCGGTGCTCCCGCTCGTCGCCGATCTGGGCGAACGGTTCGCAGCCGAAGGGCACGCGCTGGCCCTGGTCGGCGGCCCGGTCCGCGATGCGCTCATCGGCCGGCCGTCACCGGATCTGGACTTCACGACCGATGCCCGTCCGGAGCAGACCGAGCCGATCCTGCGTCGGTGGGGTACGGCGCACTGGGACGTCGGGCGGGCCTTCGGCACGATCGGCGCCCAGCTCGGGCCGGTCACCGTCGAGGTCACGACGTACCGGACCGAGGCGTACGACCGCACCTCGCGCAAACCGGTGGTGGCCTATGGCGACTCGCTCGAGGGCGATCTGGCTCGGCGCGACTTCACGGTCAACGCCATGGCGCTGCGGTTGCCGGGGCTCGAGCTCGTCGACCTCCACGGCGGCCTGCGCGATCTGGCCGCCCGGGTGTTGCGGACCCCCGGGACGCCCGAGGAGTCGTTCACCGACGATCCGTTGCGGATCCTGCGGGCGGCGCGGTTCTGCGCCCAGCTCGGGATGTCGGTCGCGCCCGAGGTGCGGGCGGCGATGAGCGCGATGGCGGGGCGCCTGGAGATCGTCTCGGCCGAGCGGATCCGGGATGAGCTGACCAAGCTGATCCTGGCGCCTGACCCGGTTCGCGGGCTGCGGTTGATGGTCGAGACCGGCGTCGCCGATGTGGTGTTGCCCGAGCTGCCGGCGCTGCGGCTGGAGGTCGATGAACACCATCGGCACAAGGACGTCTACGAGCACACGCTCACCGTGCTCGAGCAGGCGATGTCCCTGGAGACCGGACCGGACGGTGCGGTGCCGGAGCCGGATCTGGTGTTGCGGCTCGCTGCGCTCCTGCACGACATCGGCAAGCCGGCGACCCGGCGGTTCGAGGCCGGTGGCGGGGTGTCCTTCCACCACCACGAGGTCGTCGGGGCCAAGCTCTCGGCCAAGCGGCTCAAGGGCCTGCGCTTTGACTCCGCGACGGTCAAGGACGTGGCCCGGCTGGTCGAGCTGCACCTGCGCTTTCACGGCTACGGCGAGGGGGAGTGGACCGACTCGGCGGTTCGCCGCTACGTCGTCGATGCCGGTCCGCTGCTGTCGCGGTTGCACCGGCTGACCCGCAGCGACTCCACGACCCGCAACGCCCGTCGGGCGGCTCGGCTCTCCGCGGCGTACGACGATCTGGAGGCGCGGATCGCGGTGCTGCAGGAGCAGGAGGAGCTCGCGGCGGTGCGGCCGGACCTGGACGGCAACCAGATCATGGCCGCCCTCGGGATCGGCCCCGGCCGTGAGGTGGGCCAGGCCTACCGCCACCTGCTCGAGCTGCGACTCGAGCGCGGCCCCCTCGGCGAGGACGCCGCCCTCGCCGAGCTCCGCGCCTGGTGGTCCGCCCGCAACCCCTGACCCGCCGTTGTCCTGGCCGTCGACTCCGGGTTTGGCCGTCGAAACCGGGTTTATGGCTCCGAATTGTCCGACTGGGACCCGGAGTCGACGGCCAAACCCGGTCCTGACGGCCAGGACGTGAGGCGGGCGTAGGTGAGGGCGATGGCCAGGTAGGCCAGGGCCAGGGCGAGGTAGAGCGGGCGGGAGAAGCCGCTCACCGGCAGGACGACGGCGGCGAGGGCGGCGGCGGCCACGAAGACCCCGTTGAAGACCATGTCGTAGACCGTGAAGACGCGGCCGCGGTAGCTGTCGTCGACCTCGCGCTGCAGGATCGTGTCGACGCAGATCTTGACGCCCTGCGCCGCCAGACCCAGGACGAACGCCCCGGCCAGCAACGCCGGCAGCCAGATCCCGATCGCCAGCAGGGCCTGGGTCGTGGCCGCGAGGAGCAGGCAGATCACGACCCACCGCTGGGGACGGATCCGGCCGGTCACGATCGGCGTCACCACCGCCGCAGCGAGGAAGCCGGCGCCGGACACTGCGGCGACCAGGCTCAACAGCCCGAGGCCGGCCTGGGTGTCCGAGGGGTCGGTCAAGGTGTTGCGGCACAACAGGATCGACGCGATCGTGATCACCGCATAGACGAACCGGTCGGCGCCGACCGCCCCCAGCGCGTACGCCGGACCCCGCCGGGCCCACACGTGGCGCAGGCCCTGGGCGAGGCCGGAGCCCACGCTGCGCCAGCCCTGGGCCAGCGGTACGACGCGATCCGGGCCGAGCTGCGTCGGCCGCAGCCGCAACGACAGCGCGGAGGCGGCGGCCAGCAGGACTCCAGAGGCAATCAGCAGCAACGGGTTAGGCGCGCCGAGCAGCCGCAGCACGAAGGTGATGCCCGCGCCCACGCCGTACGCCGCGGTGCCGGCCGTTGGCGTCAGCGAGTTGGCCGTGACCAGGTCCTCAGCCGCGACCACGTGAGGCAGCCCGGCCGAGAGCCCGGCCAGCAGGAACCGGTCGACGCCGACGCAGGCCAGGACCGCGACGTAGAGCGGCCAGCCGTCCGCCGACGCGGCGGCGAGCACGGCGACGCCGACGGCTCCCACGGCCCGCAGGCCGTAGCCGACGAGCAGCACCTGGCGCCGGCGCCACCGGTCCAACAGCACCCCGACGAACGGTCCGACCACGGTGAACGGAAGGAGCAGCACCGCGAACGCCGCCGCCACCCGCCCCGGCGTGCCCTCCTGCTGGGGGTTGAAGAAGAACAGGCTGGCCAGGGTGACCTCGAAGACGCCGTCGCCGCACTGGCCGGTGAGCCGCACGGCCAGGAGACGACGAAACCCTGCCCCACGCGCCAGCTGACGCAGCGCGCGGAACAGGGTCACGCCGGAAGGCTAGGCCTCCGGATCGAACCGGGTGTCGATCACCGGGATCGGCGATCGATCAGGTCAGTCCAGGTCAGTGCCGGTCAGTGCAGGTCAGCGGACCAGCTCGCCGCGGATGAACGCCTCGAGGTTGGCCCGGCCCAGGTCGTCCGGGGTCTGCACGGGCGGGGACTTCATCAGGTACGACGAAGCCGCGAGCAACGCGCCACCAACGCCGCGGTCCTTGGCGATCTTCGCCGCACGGATGGCGTCGATGATGATGCCGGCCGAGTTCGGGGAGTCCCAGACCTCGAGCTTGTACTCCATGTTGAGCGGCACGTCACCGAAGGCGCGACCCTCGAGCCGGACGTAGGCCCACTTGCGGTCATCGAGCCACTGCACGTAGTCGGACGGGCCGATGTGCACGTTGCGCGCGCCGAGGTCGTGGCCGATGTTGGAGGTGACGGCCTGGGTCTTGGAGACCTTCTTGGACTCCAGCCGGTCGCGCTCGAGCATGTTCTTGAAGTCCATGTTGCCGCCGACGTTGAGCTGGTAGGTGCGGTCCAGCACGACGCCGCGGTCCTCGAACAGCTTGGCCAGCACGCGGTGCGTGATGGTCGCGCCGACCTGGGACTTGATGTCGTCGCCGATGATCGGGACGCCGGCCGCCTCGAACTTGGCCGCCCACTCCGGGTCGCTGGCGATGAAGACGGGCAGCGCGTTGACGAAGGCCACGCCCGCGTCGATCGCGCACTGCGCGTAGTACTTGTCGGCGATCTCCGAGCCCACCGGGAGGTAGGACACGAGGACGTCGGCCTGGGCCTCCCGCAGAGCGGCGACGATGTCGACCGGCTCGGCGTCGGACTCCTCGATGGTCTCGCGGTAGTACTTGCCGAGACCGTCGTTGGTGACGCCGCGCTGCACGGTCACGCCCAGCGGCGGGACCTCGGCGAACTTGATCGTGTTGTTCTCGCTGGCGACGATCGCCTCGGAGAGGTCGAAGCCGACCTTCTTGGCGTCGACGTCGAACGCGGCGACGAACTCGACGTCGCGCACGTGGTAGTCGCCGAACATCACGTGCATCAGGCCTGGGACCGTGCCCTCTGGGTCGGCCTCGGCGTAGTACTGGACACCCTGCACCAGCGAGGCGGCGCAGTTCCCTACGCCGACGATGGCGACGCGGACGGATCCCATGCGTTGCTCCTTGTTCTCGGGGTTCTCATTTCATCTCTTTGTGCTGTCTGTGTTGTCTGTGCTGTCTATCGGGGTACGACGCTCGGTCTCGATCAGCTCGTTGAGCCACCGGACCTCGCGCTCGGCTGCCTCGAGGCCGTGTTGCTGCAGCGCCAAGGTGTAGCCGTCCATCCGGTCCCGAGCTCTCCCCGCCGCAGCCCGGACGTTGTCGAGGCGCTCCTCCAGCCGGGTCCGCCGGCCCTCCAGGATGCGCAACCGCACCGCGGCGTCGGTGCGCGCGAAGAACGCGAACCGGACGTCGAAGCTCTCGTCCTCCCACGCCGCGGGACCGGCCTCGGCCAGCAGGTCCTGCAGCCGCTCCTTGCCCTCGGCAGTGAGCTCGTAGACGATCCGGGCCCGGTGCGACGAGGAGGCGGGAGCCGCTCCCTCGATCGCGGCGCTGGGCTGGATCCAGCCCCGCGCGACCAGGTCCTTCAGGCAGGGGTAGAGCGTGCCGTAGGACAGGGCCCGGAAAGCGCCGAGCACCGCGTTGAGCCGCTTGCGCAGCTCGTAGCCGTGCATGGGACTCTCCTGCAGGAGGCCGAGGACGGCGAGGTCGAGCACGCCGGTACGACGACTCATCCGTGCTCACCTGCCTCTCGATGTATCGCGGCGATATATCTGGGCTGACCATACGTGAAGAACCTGCCAACGCCAAGTTGACGCGCGGTGACGGTGTCTTGACGGCCCTTAGGCTGGACCGATGTCGATCCGGCCGCCCCGCGCCACCGTCGGCGTGCGGTCCTTCGTCGACTACGCGCTGGTCCGGCAGGCGACCCTGCACGACCTGCGCAGCGGCTACGTCACCACGACCGACGTCTGCGATCCCCACCCGGACCTGATCCGCGCGGCCCTGCATCACGGCGAGCCGAGCACGCGCAGCTGCCCGGTCTGCCGGGATGCCGATAGTTCGCGAGCCGGGGCGCGAAGTGGTGGCGGCGGCGGTCGAGGCCTCGGACGGGACGACTCCGACCGGCTCGACCCGCGACTGCGGATCAACGGCGGTCCGGGCCTGCCGGGAGCCGGCGGCCTGGTCTTCCTGCGCTACGCGTACGGCGACGAGCTGGGCCAGTTCTCCGGCCGGATCAAGGCCCAGGAGGAGATCGTCGAGCTCGCCGCGACCTCTGGCGATGTGAAGGTCTACGTCGTCGAGGTGTGCATCTCGTGTGGCTGGAACCACCTGATCGCGTCGTACGTCGTGGGTGACGGCCAGGCCGCGCCGCGCACCGCGGCGACAACGCACCGTCGAAGACGAATGGGGTACGTGATTTCGTGGCGAAGTTCCCTCGCCTTGCCGACTACCCACGGCAGGGAAAGCAGGGCTGGCGGCGCTGGGTGCCGTCCTGGAAGCTCGTCCTCGGTGCCGGCTTCGCCTGCCTCTGCCTGCTGATCATCGCCTTCGGCGTGATCTACCAGCAGACCTCGATCCCGCAGCCCAACCAGCTCGCCCTGGCCCAGAGCTCGGTCGTCTACTTCTCCGACGGCAAGACGCCGATCGGCACCTTCCAGGAGGTCAACCGGACCTCGGTGCCGCTGTCGCAGGTGCCCCTCGCCGTACAGCACGAGGTGGTCTCGGCCGAGGACCGGTCGTTCTACACCAACAAGGGGATCGACCCGCGGGGCATCGCCCGGGCGTTCTACAACAACCTCCGCGGTGGCGCCGAGCAGGGTGGGTCGACGATCACCCAGCAGTACGTCAAGAACTACTTCCTGGACCAGAACCGCACGCTGAGCCGGAAGTTCAAGGAGTTCTTCATCTCGATCAAGATCGACCGGTCGACCGACAAGAACGCGATCATGCAGGACTACCTGAACACGATCTACTTCGGCCGCGGCGCCTACGGCATCCAGGCCGCGAGCAAGGCCTACTTCGGCAAGGACGTCAGCCAGCTCACGCCGGCTGAGGGCGCGGTGCTGGCCAGCGTCATCCGCGCGCCCGCGCTCTACGACCCGGCGCTCAACAAGGGCAACGCCGTGGCCCGGTGGAACTACGTGATGGACGGCATGGTCCAGGGCAAGTACCTGACCCAGGCCCAGGTCGACGCCCTGAAGTACCCCAAGGTCCTGGCCCGCACGACGAGCTCGGCGGCGACGGCGGCACGAACGGCTACCTGCTCGACGTCGCCCGGCGGGAGGTCGAGGCCAAGCTGCACCTGAGCGACAGCGACATCGATCGCGGTGGGCTGCGGATCGTGACGACGTTCTCGGTCTCCGACCAGAAGGCCGCCGTCGCTGCGATCAAGGACGAGATGCCCACCAAGGACGCCAAGGGCGTGCGGGTGGGCCTGGTCTCGATCAAGCCGGGCAACGGCGCGGTCGTCGCGATGTACGGCGGGCCGGACTCGGTCAAGCAGCCGTTCAACGCCGCCACGCAGTCGACGATGCAGGCCGGTTCGACGTTCAAGCCGTTCGCCCTGACCACAGCGCTCGGCCAGGGGATCAGCCTGAAGTCCCGGTTCAGCGGGTCCAGCCCCAAGGTGGTCAAGGGCTTCTCGCGTCCGGTGGTCAACTTCGGCAACGAGCAGTTCGGCGACATCGACCTGGTCAAGGCGACCGAGGAGTCGGTCAACACGGTCTACGCCCAGCTCAACGTCAAGGTCGGACCGGCCAAGACGATGGAGACGGCGATCGCGGCCGGGCTGCCCCAGTCCACCGCCGGGCTCACGGACAACCCGGCCAACGTGCTGGGCACGGCGTCGCCGCACGTGATCGACATGGCCAGCGCCTACGCCACCATCGCGGCCCAAGGTGTCTACGCCGAGCCCTACACCGTCGCTCGGGTGACCAGCACCGACGGCAGCGTCAACTACAAGGCCAAGCCGGTGACCCACGTGGTCTTCGACCCGGACGTGATGGCCGACGCGACGTACGCGATGTCGAAGGTGGTGCAGAGCGGCACCGGCGCCGGCGCGAACTTCGGCCGCCCGGCTGCCGGCAAGACCGGGACGACAACCGGCAACGTCTCGGCCTGGTTCGACGGCTTCACCCCGCAGCTGGCCACGGCCGTCGGGATGTACCGCAACAGCAAGAGCGGCAAGGTCGAGTCGCTCAACGGGCTGGGCGGACGGACCAACGTGCAGGGAGCGACCTTCTCGGTGCCGATCTGGAAGGCCTACATGGAGACCGCGATGAAGAACCTGCCGGTCAAGGACTTCCCGCCGCCCTCCAACGTCGGCGCAGCCGATCAACCCGGCGCCAACCAAGACCGCCACCCCGACCCAGACGGCAACGAGCACGCCGACGACGACGCCGACCCAGACCCCGACCGGCACGCCGACCCAGACCCAGACCCCGAGCGGTACGCCGACGGGGACCCCTACCGGCGGTGGCAACGCGGGCGCGGGCGGCGGGGCGGGCCAGGTGTCCGGCCAGAAACGCGGCGGAGCCGGAGCGGGTGCAACGCCGACCCTGGGCGGCAGTGGATGATGCCGGGGTGAGTTCGCAGGGGACCGACCACCGTCAGGGCAGGCCGGTGGTCGTCCTGCCGTCGCGCGAGGACCCGATTGTCGCGCTCGCCAGCACCTCCGTCGGCGGGGTCGCCGGCCGGCGGGTGGCGCCGGGCCGACGCGGCTGGTGGACGGTGGCCCGAGTGCTGGTCGTCTGCGCGATGGGGATGCTCTCCCTCGGCGCCGTCGAGAAGTCGCACTGCGCCGCCGTCGGCTGGTCGACGCCGGACATGTTCTTCCACGCCTGCTACAGCGACTTGCCGGTCGTCTACCAGCAGTCCGGACTGGCCGCGGGCGATGCGCCGTACGCCGCAGCCTCGCACGGCCACTACCTCCAGCAGCCGGTGCTCAGTGGCCTGGCGATGTGGACGACCGCTCATCTGGTGCCGACCGGCACGGTGGTGACGCAGGAGCGGTGGTACTTCACCATCTGGACCGTCGTGATCGCGCTGTGTCTGGTCGGGCTGGTGCTGGTCACCGTCGCGAGCGCGCGCGGCCGGCCCTGGGATGCGGCGCACGTCGCGCTGAGCCCGTTGATCGTGCCGATCGCGCTGATCTCGCCGGACATCATCGGCGTCCTGCTCGCCACGGCCGGCCTGCTCGCCTGGTCCAGACGCCGGCCGGTGCTGGCGGGCGTGCTGCTGGGCCTGGCCGTGACGGCGCGCACCTACCCGATCCTGCTGATCCTGGTCATCGGCCTGCTGGCCGCGCGGGCCGGGCGGGTCCGGCAGTGGCTGGCCCTGGCCGGCACGGCGGTCGCGACCATCGCGGTCATCGCCTTCCCGTGGCTGGCCGCCAACGCCTCCGGCGTGCTCTCGACGTACGACGGGTGGCGATCGGCGCCCGCGGGCTACGGCTCGCCGTGGCTCATCCCCGGCATCTGGGGTCCGACGCTGGGTGGCCGCGATCTGCCCGGCTTCCTGGCCCAGGCGCTGTCAGTGAGCTCGGTGACCCGGCTGGCCGCGGTCGGCTGGGTGCTCGCACTGGTCGCCGGCGCGGTCCTGGCCCTGGGTGCGCCGCGGCGGCCGCGGGTCGCCCAGGTGGCCCTGGTCGTCGTCGGGATCGTGCTGATCACCGGCAAGTCCTTCCCGGTCCAGTCCTCGCTGTGGCTGCTGCCGCTGATCGCGCTCGCGCTGCCCCGGTGGCGCGAGCATCTGATCTGGTTCGGGGCGGAGGCGGCGTACTTCGTCGCGGTCTGGCTCTATGCGGCGAGCGCCACGACGCCGACCCGTGGGCTGCCAGGGCGGGCCTACGTGTGGTTCCTGGTGATCCGGCTGCTCGTCGTCGCCATGCTCGTGGCCCGCACCTGGTGGGAGGCCTGGCGACCCGAACACGATCTGGTCCGCTCGCCCGATCCGGACGCACTGGCCGCCGATGTCGGCGACGACCCGTCGGATCCGCTGGAGCTGCCGTACGCCGACGACCCGCTCGGCGGTCCGCTGGACGGCGCCGACGACCGGCTGATCGTCCGCGTCGGCTGAGTCTGAGGTTCAGGCTGCGCCCGGCCTGTGGACGGCGATTTCGTGGCGGGGCGTGCTCGCCGGTAACCTGAGCACGCGCCGCGACGCCTGTCCCGCTCCGGGACTGGTCGCGGCGGCAATGTGAGCAGTGCATGACCCTCCTGTCACGGAGAGACCGTGACCGCCTAGACCAGAGGAGGTGGGTGTCAACATGCGCCAGTACGAACTGATGGTGATCCTCGACCCCGAGCTCGAGGAGCGCACCGTCGCTCCCAGCCTCGACCGGTTCCTGAACGTCGTCCGGCAGGGTGGTGGCTCGGTCGAGAACGTCGACATCTGGGGCCGTCGCCGGCTCGCCTACGACATCAAGAAGCGCTCCGAGGGCATCTACGCCGTGGTCAACATGACCGCGACCCCCGACGTGGCCAAGGAGCTGGACCGCCAGCTCGGGCTCAACGAGTCGGTGCTCCGCACCAAGCTGCTGCGCCCCGAGGCCCGCTGAGATGGCCGGCGACACGATCATCACGGTCGTCGGAAACCTCACCGGTGACCCGGAGCTGCGGTTCACGCCCTCGGGCGCTGCCGTCGCGAACTTCACCGTGGCCTCCACGCCGCGGGCGTTCGACCGGCAGAGCAACGAGTGGAAGGACCAGGAGACGCTCTTCATGCGCTGCTCGGTCTGGCGCGAGGCGGCCGAGAACATCGCCGAGTCGCTCGTGCGCGGCAACCGGGTCGTCGTGACCGGCCGGCTCAAGAGCCGGTCGTACGAGACCAAGGAAGGCGAGAAGCGCACTGTCGTCGAGCTCGAGGTCGACGAGGTCGGCCCGTCCCTGCGCTACGCCACGGCCAAGGTCAACCGCACCCAGCGCTCCGGCGGTGGCGGTGGTGGCCAGGGCGGCGGCGGACAAGGTGGCGGCGGCAACCAGGGTGGCGGCAGCTGGGGTGGCTCCGGCGGCGGCTCCGGTTCGGGGTCCGGCGGCGGTCAGGCCGACGACCCGTGGGCGACCGGCCCGTCGGCCGGTTCGGCCTCTGGCGGCGGCGGTTCGTCCTACGACGAGCCCCCTTTCTGATCTCAGTCGTACCAACCCAACTGAACTTTTCTGGCGCCCGGCACGGCGCCGCGTAGGAGGAAGAACACGATGGCCAAGCCAGTGCTTCGCAAGCCGAAGAAGAAGCAGAACCCGTTGAAGGCCGCCAAGATCGAGGCCGTCGACTACAAGGACACCGCGCTGCTGCGCAAGTTCATCTCGGACCGCGGCAAGATCCGCGCTCGCCGGGTGACAGGCGTCTCGGTGCAGGAGCAGCGACAGATCGCCAAGGCGGTCAAGAACGCCCGCGAGATGGCGCTGCTGCCCTACTCGAGCTCCGCTCGCTGATCGGGGACCAGAGATGAAACTCATTCTGACCCAAGAGGTTTCCGGGCTCGGTACGCCGGGCGACGTGGTCGAGGTCAAGGACGGCTACGCGCGCAACTACCTGATGCCGCGCGCGCTGGCCGTCGCCTGGTCCAAGGGCGGCGAGAAGCAGGTCGCCTCGATCCAGAAGGCCCGCAGCACCCGCGAGATCAAGACGATCGAGGAGGCGCAGGCCGTCAAGGCCCAGCTCGAGAGCAAGCCCGTGCAGCTCTCGGCCAAGGCCGGCGCGTCCGGTCGTCTGTTCGGCGCCGTGACGCCGGCCGACATCGCCTCGGCGGTCGCGGCCGCGGGTGGCCCGACGTTGGACCGACGCAAGATCGAGCTGGCCCAGCCGGTCAAGTCGCTCGGCAAGCACGAGCTCACGGTGCACCTCGCGCCCGAGCTCAAGGCCACGGTGACCCTCGAGGTCGTCGCGGGCTGAGCCCTCGTCGTACCCGCTCTTCTCGCGGTGCTCCCATCCGGCCGCGATGCTCCATCCCGGCCGGTGATCAGGCGCGTTTTCGCCCCAGATCACCGGCCGGAACGGGAGTACGGCGGGTGCGGTGTGGCCGGGGCGGACGACGTCAGCGGGTGGCGCCGGTGACCAGCCAGGCGTCGCTGCGGACCCGCCAGCCCAGCGCTGCGCCGCGCAGCAACATCCACAGCGTGAACGCCCACCACAGCGTGGCTATCTCGCTCGCGTCCGCGCGGACGACGACGGCGATCGGCAGGTAGGCGAGCAGCAGAGCCAGCTGCATCACGGCCAGCCACCGCGCGTCGCCAGCACCGATCAGCACACCGTCCAGGACGAAGACCCAACCGGACAGCGGCTGCCCGATCGCGACCACGACGAGCGCGCTCGCCAGCGCGGCCTGCACGCGCGGATCGGTGGTGAAGGCGAGCGGCAAGAGGTTGTGCAGGGCCAACACCCCGAGCCCGAGGATGGCCCCACCGCCGACACCCCACCACAGCATCAACCGGGTCGCCGCCCGGGCGCCCACGGTGTCGCCGGCACCGAGGTAGCGACCGGTCAGCGCCTGGCCGGCGATCGCCAAGGCGTCGAGGGCGAAGGTCATCGTGGTCCAGATCGTGGCCGAAACCTGGTACGCCGCAAGGGAAACCACGCCGAGACCGGCAGCCACCCAGGTCGTCGTGAGCAGAACGCCGCGGAGCGACAGGGTGCGCAGCAACAGTGGGAAGCCCTCGCGGGCAGCGCCGAGGACTCGGGTCGGATGGGCGCGCAGCGACGCGCCGTCGCGGCGCGCGAGCCGGACCACGACCGCGATCAGGGCGGTGGCCATGCCGAGCTGGGCGAGCGAGGTGCCGAGGGCGGAGCCGGCGATGCCCAGGTGCGCGCCGTACACCAGGGTGAGGTTGAGGACGATGTTGGCCGGAAAGCCGACCAGCGCCACGACGAGCGGGGTGCGGGTGTCCTGCAGGCCGCGCAGGACGCCGGTGGAGGCGAAGTTGAGCAGGATGGCCGGCACCGAGAGCGCGCTGATCCGCAGGTAGACCGTGGCGGAGGTGTGCACCCGCCCGCCCGCGCCGAGCCAGCCGGCCAGCTCGGGCGCCAGCACGAGCAACGTCAGACCGGCGGCCAGACCGAGGACGAGGGCCAGCCACACCCCGTCGACGCCGATGGCGAGCGCGCCGCGATGATCGGCCGCGCCCAGGCGACGGGCGACGGCTCCGGTGGTGCCGTAAGCGAGGAAGACGAAGACGCTGGTGACGGTCGAGAGCGCCGCGGCCGCGACGCCGAGCGCGGCCAGCTGGATGGTGCCCAGATGACCGACGATGACCGAGTCGGCGAGCAGGAAGATCGGCTCGGCGACGAGGGTCACGAACGCGGGTACGGCGAGCCGCAGGACCTCGCGGTGCAGGCCGGAGTCCGAGCTCAAGCTCGCTCGGACACCAGACCACATGCTGGACCGCATCGCGGATTTCTCTCCTCCACACCCGGTGGAGAAGGCTAGGGCAGAGATCGTGCGGGGCGGGCGGCGGTGCGCACTGCCGGGCGTCGAAGTCCACAGTCGATGCACACGCTCATCCACAGCCGATCGGTGCGGTGGTCCACAGGTTGTCCACGCAGTTGCCCACAGCGGGTCCTTGGCGCTGTCGGTGGGTGCTGACACCGTGGGTCCGCAGGTCGCCGTACCGAGGACGACCGCCGGAGGGGAGCACGGTGTCGCTGGCGCAGATCGGCGTGGACTACCCGGGGCCGGGGGAGCCCCCGAGCGGTCCCGGCGAGTCGTTCGACCGTACGCCGCCGCAGGACGTGCTGGCGGAGCAGAGCGTCCTCGGCGGCATGATGCTGTCCAAGGACGCCATCGCCGACGTGGTCGAGGTGGTGCGCGGGTCCGACTTCTACCGGCCGGCGCACGAGACGATCTTCGAGGCGGTCCTTGACCTCTATGGGCGGGGCGAGCCCGCCGATGCGGTCACCGTCGCCGACGAGCTGACCAAGCGGGGCGACCTGACCCGGGTCGGCGGCACGGCCTACCTGCACACCCTGATCTCCGGCGTACCGACGGCGGCCAACGCCGGCTACTACGCGCAGATCGTGCGCGAGCGGGCGGTGCTGCGGCGGCTGGTCGAGGCCGGCACCCGGATCGTCCAGCTCGGGTACGCCGCGGGTGGTGGCGACGTCGACGACCTGGTCAACGCGGCGCAGTCCGAGGTCTATGCGGTCACCGAGCGGCGGACGTCCGAGGACTACCTGCCGATCGGGCAGATCATCGAGGGCACGGTCGACGAGATCGAGGCGGCCGGGCATCGCGACGGCACGATGGCCGGCGTACCAACGGGTTTCGCCGATCTGGACCGGTTGACGCACGGCCTGCACCCCGGCCAGATGATCGTCCTGGCGGCGAGGCCGGCCATTGGAAAATCGACCCTTGGACTGGATATTGCCCGGTCGGCGTCGATCAAGCACGGGATGACGTCGGTCATCTTCAGCCTGGAGATGAGCCGCACCGAGATCACCATGCGCCTGCTCTCGGCCGAGGCCCGGATCCCGTTGCAGAAGCTGCGGCAGGGCAAGCTCGACGACAGCGACTGGACCAAGATGGCCCGCACGATGGGCGAGCTCACCGACGCGCCGCTCTTCATCGACGACTCGCCGAACATGTCGCTGATGGAGATCCGGGCCAAGTGCCGGCGCCTCAAGCAGCGGCACGACCTCAAGCTGGTGATCATTGACTACCTGCAACTGATGCAGTCGGGCAAGCGTGTCGAGTCCCGCCAGCAGGAGGTCTCGGAGTTCTCCCGGGCGCTCAAGCTGCTGGCCAAGGAGCTCGAGGTCCCGGTGATCGCGATCTCCCAGCTCAACCGAGGAGCCGAGGCGCGCACCGACAAGAAGCCGATGATGTCCGACCTGCGTGAGTCCGGCTGCCTGACGGCCGACACCAAGGTGCTGCGCGCCGACACCGGGGCCGAGACGACGTTGGGCGAGCTGCACGCGGCCGGTGCCCGCGACGTACCGGTCTGGTCGTTGGACGACTCGCTGCGGTATGTGCGGCGACACCTGACCCACGTCTTCCCGACCGGGATCAAGCCGGTCTTCCGAGTTACCTTGTCATCCGGCAAGAGTGTGCGAGCGACGGCCAACCATCCGTTCCTGACCTACGAGGGCTGGTGCCCGCTCGAGCTGCTGCGCACCGGCTCCCGGGTCGCCGTGCCCCGGCACGTGCCGGCGCCGGAGCGGATGACCGCGTGGGATGACTCCCGAGTGACGGCGGCCGCCGAGACGCTGGCCGAGGAGCTGCAAGGCATTGGCCGGACCTCGATCGGCGTACCGGCCAGCGTGGGATCGCTGCCCAAGCGGCAGATCAGGCTCTTCCTGCGGCACCTGTGGTCGATCGCCGGCTCGGTGTCGCTCGACCAGACCGGGGCGCGGGGCTGGGTCCGGCTGACCGGCGTACGGCGACAGGGGCTCGAGGACGTCGCCCGACTGCTGCTTGCGGTTCGGCATCTCCAGCCGGCTGGACCAGGCGTTGGACCAAGCCCTGGGCTTGAGCATCGACGGGCCGGATGACCAGCGACGGTTCCTCGGCGAGATCGGCGTCTACGGCGCCGACCGCGATGACGCCCTGGTGCTGCTCGACGCGGTCCGCGCGGCGAGCGCGCCGAAGCCGTCGGCCGAAATGGCGTCGCAGCGGGTCTGGGACAGCGTGCACGAGGTGCTGTCCCTCGCGGTCGCCGAGCCGGCTCTGGTCGGGGCCGGGGTTGGAGCCGCTGCGAGTGCCGCGGCCGGTCCCGGTGCCGAGCGAGGGTCCGGAGCGCACCGCCAGCCGATCGGCCGCGTGGTCGAGCTGCTCGACGCCGCCGACCTGGAGGTCGAGGCGGTCAACGACCTGCTGTGGGACGTCGTCGTCTCGATCGAGCCGGACGGTGTCGAGCCGGTCTTCGACGCGACGGTGATCGGCACGCACAACTTCATCGCCGACGGCATCGCGGTGCACAACTCGATCGAGCAGGACGCCGACATGGTGATCCTGCTGCACCGCGAGGACGCGTACGAACGGGAGTCGCCGCGCGCGGGCGAGGCCGACTTCATCGTGGCCAAGCACCGCAACGGGCCGACCGACACGATCACCGTCGCGTTCCAGGGTCACTACAGCCGCTTCGTGGACATGGCCGCGACCTAGACCGGCAGGCCGGGCGGGGCCGAACCACCTCCCCAACAAGCACGAACGCCCAGCTACGAAAGTAGCTGGGCGTTCGCGTCGTGCGCCGGTCAACCGCCTCACGGCGAGTGGCCACTCGTAGCGGCTGAAGATGGAGCCCGGGGGTGTGGACCGGCACCCCTCACAACGGGCGACCCCCGCGATCCATTCCGCCAGCGTTGGGTAACCCAGTGGATGACGTGCGCCGCCCACGTCGGCAGACCGGGCTCGGTCACCTGGTCGCGTTCATGCGGGCAAATCGGGCACACTCGAGGTCTCGGCCCGGTCGACGCCCGGCTTGGGACCAGCTTCGGGTCCGATTTGTCACCCGCTGCCGGAGTGGGCCGGCATCAGCCATTCGGGCTACTGCTCTCACCCCCTGCGGGTGACTCGCTGGCCCGCTCGGGTGTGGTCGGCTGGACTCGGCGCAAGGGGGCGTCCCCCGATCCGCACGTCCGAAGGGCCGCAGACGTGACCAGACCGCGCATCGCCGTCGTACTCATTGCCGTGTCGTTCAGCGGTGCTGCCGTCCTGAGCGGATGCAGCGGGAGCACTCCCAACCTGCCGTCACCGACGCGCACGCCGACCGCGTCGCTGCCATCGGTGACGGCGACGGTGCCGACGCGGACGCCGGAGGAGACGTCGTCCTCGAGCTCGTCGTCCAGCTCCTCCTCTAGCTCGTCCTCGTCGTCCAGCTCGTCGTCCAGCTCGGACTCCGACTCGCCGACCTCGACCAAGACCAAGCCGGCGAGCCCGTCGACGAGCGAGGCGCCCAGCCCGACGCCGGAGACGACCACCGTGACGGTGACGCCGACCCCGACTCCCACGCCGACTCCCTCGGCGACCACAGCGCCCGCCCCGACGACTGACGACTCCGGGGTGCCGAGCTGGGTGTGGTGGCTGCTCGCCGCTCTGGTCGTTGCCGCGGCCATCGCGATCCCGTTGATCGTGCGCGCCCGTCGCCGGGGCGCGTGGGCGGCCGAGCTGACCGCGTGCGAGGCGGAGGTCGCCTGGCTGTCGCGGACGCTCGTGCCGCAGCTGCAGCAGGCGCGGACCGGCGAGATGGCCGCCGGCGCCTGGGCCGTCCAAGCGGGTCGGGTCACGGCCGCGGAGGACCGGCTCACGGCGCTGGGCACCACGGCTCCTGACGAGGCCGGCGCGGCTCGGGCCGCGGCCCTGCGGGATGCCGTGCGCGGGTCCCGGGTCCGGATCGAGAGCCTGCTCGCCCCCGAAGTGGCGCCCGAGCTCGTCGCCACCGGCCTCAGCGGCGTGCAGACCGACCTCGAGACCACGCTCAACCCCCCGCCGCCCCCCGGTGCCGGGGCGCCACCGCCCGCCCCGCCCGCCTAGCATCGGAGCTATGGCGAACGCCGTCCGGCGCAGGGACTGATCGCCATGCCCCCGCGCACCCGGCCGACCGCCGTCGTCTCGGTGACGCGCGGGAGCCGAGGTGCACGCCCAGAAGCGCTCCTGGCCGAGGCGCTCGAACCACCCGAGATCCACGAGCTGCTGGGTCCGCCCAACGATGCGAGCCGGCCACCCCGCGCCGTGGTGGTCGTCGCGATCTCGCCGCCCGCACCGGTCGCGGCGACCGTCGTCCACGAGCTGGTCGACCTGTTGCACGAACGTGGCTGGGACGCGGTTCAGATCGGTGCGGCGCTCACTCCGCTCGATCGCGACCGCGGGCACGACCAGCTGCCGGCTGTGGCCCGCCTGGCTGGGCTCGCAGGGCACGACCCGTCGGGGTCGCGCGTACCGGCTGATCGATCTGACCGACGACCTGCAGGCCGCGGCGGTGCCGGCGGCGAGCGTGCTCGAGGGGCACGAGGTCTCCGCTGCGTGGATGGAGGCTGACCTGCGGATCCTGCTCTCCCGCAACGTGACCGACCCCTTCGACGGCTTCTCGCTCGGGCTCTCGGCGCTGCAGCAGGTGGCCCCACCGCTGCCGGGGGCGGATCGGGCCGATGTCGCGGCCGACCTCTATCGCTACCTGCCGGCACACCTGTCGATCGTCGACGCCACGACGTCCAGCCACGGGGAGGCCGGCGACCTGGTGCTGGATCCCCTGGCGACGCACACGGTGATCGCCGGCACCGACGCCTTGCTCGTCGATGTCGTTGCGGCGCAGCTCCAGGGAGCCGATCCGGCGTCGTCCCGGCTGGTCGCCGCGGCCCTCGCCCAGGATGGTCTGCCAGAACCTCAGCGGATCGACGGCGACCTGACGCCGTACGACGGCTGGCACGCGGCTCACCCCTTGCTGCGCGCGATGGCCCAGGACATCGACGGCTCACCCGGATTGGCCCGGATCCTGG
Organism: uncultured Actinomycetota bacterium; assembly: GCA_963834425.1. Taxonomy (GTDB): domain Bacteria; phylum Actinomycetota; class Actinomycetes; order Actinomycetales; family CAVURS01; genus CAVURS01. The sequence goes on along the minus strand of CAWIBR010000010.1, from coordinate 234,141 downwards.
CCCTGCTGATGACCGACGACGAGATGCCCGACCCGGTCCTGAAGACGGTCCGGTCGGCGCTCGCCTCGGTCATGTCCGAGCGCTCTGACCCGGCCCAGCGCGGATGGGTTGCCGGTGCTGGCTACACCCTGGCCGACAGCGCCGCGTCGGTCCGGGCCTGGCAAGCAGTCCTGGCCAAGGACTCGGTGCAGCGGGTCGAGAAGCCGCTCGGCTTCGATCCGGCGGCGTACTCAGCTGCTGACTTCGACCGGCTGCCGGAATTCCTGGCCCAGTTCGCCCGGATGTTGGACGGCGTCGCACCCGGCGACGGCGGGGTGAGATGGCGAACCGTCGAGGGCGCAACCGTTTTCGAGATCTCCCGGGTCGTCCCGGCGCCGTACGACGCGTGGTGCGCCCGGGTCGACGTCTCGCGAGGCATCAGCCTGATGGCCGACTATCTCGGCGGCCGGGTCGTCGTCCTGACCCGGGACCGCAGGGGGCGGCCACGCCGTCAGGCCGAACGCAACGTCTACCTGCCCCAGCCCAACTACCTGGCCCTGTGGGGCGGGCAACCCATCGACGTCGCCAAGATCGAGCTGGTCGAGTTCGGCGAGGACTGGTGCCGGCTGAACTGGCGAACGGTGCTGAGCCCCAACGGATCCGCGACGTACGACGACGGGTCCTTGACCTTCGCGGCCGAGGGCGAGCAGACCCGGCTGACGGTGCTCGGCCGGCAGCTGTTCACCCTCCCGCCGTACTGGCAGTCGGTCGACCTGACCCGCTTCCCCGAGGTGCGGGACCGGCTGGTCGAGGATGCCTACCGACGGTTCTTCACGGCGACCTTCGACAACCTGGAGGCGTGCTACGAAGGTCGGGACTTCCGGGTCGGTCGCCCGGCCGCGGATCCGGACGGCCCGTTGCCGACGGCCATGCTCAGTGCGGGCCTCGACCTGGCCAAGCAGTGGCTGGCTGACCGCTCCGGCTCGCGGCCGGATGTCTGGGCCGAGGCCACCAAGCCCTCTGCCGGAAGGGATTCCGGCCAGGTCGACGCAGACGGCTTCCGACACTTCCCCGGCTCGGGTTCCTGATGACCACGCTCGTCACGGGCGCCACGGGGCTGGTGGGTTACCAGACCTGCTTGGCGCTGCTGGACCGAGGCGAGGAGGTGCGGGCGCTCGTGCGCGATCTCCGACCGGGTCCCCTGAACCGGCTGCCGGTCGAGCAGGTCCGCGGCTCCCTCGCCTCCCCCACCGCACTGGACCGGGCCATGCGCGGGTGCGAGACGGTCATCCACTGCGCAGCCGTCTACAGCTACGCGAAGGACTCCCCGGTCGATCGGGTCAACGTGGGCGGCACGCGGGATGTCCTGGGCGCAGCGGCCGCCGCCGGCGTACGCCGGGTGGTCGTGGTCTCGTCGTCGGTGACCTGCGGTTCGAGCGCGTTGCCCGAGGTGCGCACCGAGGAGCACCGGCTGGGCTCCGAGCCGGTCCCGGCCTACTTCAGGAGCAAGGTGGCTCAGGAGGACGCCGCCGTCGAGATCGCTGCGGCCAGTGACGTCGAGGTCGTGATCGCCTGTCCCACAGTTGTTTTGGGGGGACCCGCCCATCGGTTGGTGCCGAGCAACGCCATCGTGCTGCGCTACCTGCTCGACCCCAGCCGATCGACCTATCCGGGTGGGTGCAACATCGTCGGTGCTGACGATGTTGGTGTCGGTCTGGCCCGGTTGGCCCACTCTGGCGTCTCCGGGACGCGATACCTGCTGGGGGGTGACAACCTGTCCTGGCGCACGCTGCACGCGACGATCGGTGACCTGGCCGGCGTCGGGGGGCCGCACGCGGAGCTGCCTCCCGCCGCCGCCGTGGCCGGATCGGCCGTAGCCGAGCTGTGGGCCCGGATCAGCGGCGGCGACCCGCTGTCGACCCGGGAGGAGGCACGCACCGTCGGCCGCTACTACTGGTACGACCACAGCCGAGCCGGTGAGCTCGGCTACCGACCCGGGCCCTCTCGCGCGGCGATCGCGGCGTCCCTGGCCTGGCTGCTCGTCGACGGTCACGTGCCGCGCTGGGTGCGAGAGTCGTTGCGACCGCTCGACGAGGTCCGTCGCGCGCGTCCGCTCGTGCCGCGCGCCCTGGCCGACTGAGGCTGGTCGGCCTGAGGAGCCGGGTGTCCGTCAGTGTCAGCCGAGACGGAGTCGCCGTCAGTCGGGGTCGCGGGTGATCTGCACCGAGACCGTTGCCTCTTCGCCGCCGCTGATCTCGATGGCACTCCGGTACGTCGCGCCGGGGGCGAAGGTCTCCGCGGTGACCTCGAGTGACAGCAGCACGGTCGAATCCTCGCCGGCGGGCACGGTGACCTGACGCGGCTCAACGACGATGCGAGCATCCACCTCGGATCCGCCGGCGGCGCGAATCGGCCCGGCTGACAACGAGATCCGTCGTGCGCGCGGGTGTTTGTTGGCAACCGTGATGGTCGCCGTCGCGATCTTGCCGGCGGGTGCGTGCAGGGCGACGTCGGCGGCCGGGCCCGGGTCTGGTGCGGAGTTGGGGCGGTCCGGCCGGGCGTGCTCGTGATGGGCCTGCGGTCCCGGCCCGGAGGCGTGTGACTCCCTGGCCATCGCCGAGCGCATATCGCGCGCAACGGCACTCCCCACCCGTAGCCCCAACGCCGCGACGTCGGTGGCGTAGGCGACGCCGAGGGTCGACAACTCCCGCCAGTAGTGCTCGCTCTCGCGGCGTACGGCGCTCAGGTAGGCCCGTCCGGCCGCGCTGCGATCGCCCTCGCCGGTCAGCGACGACCGGGCCAGGTCGGCGTACTCGCGCCCGAGCGTGACCTGTCGCTCGAACGCCTCCTTGGCCAGGTCGCTCAGCTGGGCCCACGAGGTCTGGTCGTGCCGGTCGTTCGCCATTCGGGTCGTTCCTCTCAGCAGCAGCAACCGCAGTCGCAGTCGACGGGCAGGGCATCGCAGGCCGCGGGGTGGACGACGAGGGCGACCCGAACCGGCCGAGCGCACCCCTCGAACCGGACGTCGGCGTAGGTCGTGGCACAGGCGGCGACGTCGACCACGTCCTCGCGGGTCGGCGTCGGTGCCGGCGGCTGGTCGTTGCCGGTGGCCGGGTCCGTCGGCGTGGTGGGCGGGGTGGCCACGGGCGCTGCCGCAACGGCGACGAGCAGACGGACCGTACGCCGCTCGCACGGAGCCAGGGTCACCGCGCCCGTGGGTTCGAGGATGGCTTTGATCTCCAGGGCCGGTCCGTCGCAGGCGATCCAGTCGCCGACCGCGAGTGTCACCTCGCGATCGCGGTGGCGTTCGTTGGCGAGCTCGAACGGGATGACGCGGCGCTCGCCGATCCGGGTGTGCACGACCACGTCGGCGTCCGGGATGCAGCAGGCGCAGGGGTCACAGCACGAGCTCGCGCGCTCGGATCCCGAGCACCCGCAACCACACTCGGCGTCGTGCTGCTGCTCGTGGCCCTTTCCATGACCGCAGGAGCACCCGGGCTCGTGGTCCTTGCCGTGCTGGTGGCCGTGGTCCGTGGCTCATGCCGGCCGTGGTGCTCATGCGCGTGAGCCGCTCCTGGCGTCGTTCCGGCCCAGGTTCCGAGCGACTGCATCGGCTGGGCCCACGCCTGCCACAAGGGCTCCCAGGCTTGGTTCGAGCTGTCCCACCAGTCCCGCATCGCGCCGCCCACCTGATCGGTCCATTGGGTCAGCGCCTGGGTCGGGGTCATCGTGGGACTCGCGGTGGGGGTCATGGTGCTCTCCTTGCGGCGGGGCGGGTTGCCTTGCGGGGGGCGGACTTTCGGGTGCGTGGCCGGGCTTCGCTGGGCGTCGCTAACGGCTGGTCGGGGTCACGAGGCAACACGATGACGGTCAGGTCGCACACGCCGACGGGCACCGGTGCTTCGTGTCGGCGGGTGGGGTCCAGGTCGTCCGGCACGGTGAGCGTCCCGGTCAGCTCGAGCGTCGACCCCGGTGAGAGGACCACCGCCTGGCCGAGGTCGAGGGTCACGTCGGCGCCGAAGTCCGGGCCGTCGTCGGTGGTCCGGGCCCGGGTCACGGCGGCCAGCGGGATGTCGACGTTGCCCTGGTTGACGATTCGCAGGCCGATCTGCGACGTACCAGGAGGCGCGAGGATCTGATCCGGCGTGAGGCGCGCGGAGATCTTCGGGTCCACTTGCAGCCTCACCTGACGGGACTGGCCCCCGATCTCGATCTGCGCGTCGTACTCCCCGGGCGGTGTCGTCTGCGGCAAGGCGATGCTGAGCGGGACCGCGGTGGTCGAGGCCGGCGGCAGGATCGCGCCGAACCGGACGGCCAGGTCGTCCGCCCCGTCCCGGTGCAGCACCAGGCCGCGCACGCTGACCCGTTTGTCGCTGGCGTTCTCCAACGAGACGTTGGCCCGCAAGCCATCCGGCGGGCCGCTGAGGAGCAGAGGTTCGGGCATGGCGACCTACAGCTCGATCACGAACGGCGCGGAGCCGTGGTCATGGTCGTGGTCGTGGTGGTGCTGATGGTCATGGCGATCGCCGCGATCCTCGTGCCCCAAGATCACCGGACGCCGTGGGGCGGGGCGGATCTCGGTGGAGGTCTGCCCGCACACCGAGAGGGCGACCATCTCCTGACCGAACCAGGACAACGCCCACCGCTGCTCGTACGGCGTGTGCACCTCGGTCGGTGGCGGCGGCGCGAACTCCAGGCGGAAGCAGGTGTCGACCGCGACCGGCTTCAGGTCGACGGTCGAGTCCGTGGTCACGGGCTCCAGCGTCACCGTCGCGTTGGTCGTGATCGGTTCGAGCGTGACGGTGGCATCGGAGTGGATGGTCGATGTCGTCTCGCCGGCCAGGGTTGTCGTGGTGCCGCCCTCGAGCTTCAGGTCGAGGTTCATGTCGTCCAGGCCGCCGAGGATGACGTCGGAGGTCAACGAGCCCGAGATGTTGTCGTCGAAGGAGAAATCGGCCATGGCTCAGTCCCTTTCGTGCGATGTGGTCGCCCTGCTTGAGGGGCTGCTCGAGGAGGCGGTCGGCGAGGGGCTGCTCGGACTCACCAGGTAGGAGTGGTGGAAGCCGAGCCGGGGGTCGCTCCATGTCGCCAGCCGAGCGTCGAACTCCTGCAGCTCGGGCATCGGCACCCGATCGCGCAGCTCCAGGCTCGGGTAGTCGTAGACCGTGATGTGGTTCTGCCCACGGTTGGCGGTGAAGAGCAGGGTCTGGTCGGCGGAGAGTTGGCAGGCGTAGATGCCATCGACGAAGGCGCCGCGGCTGACCTGGAGCGCGCCGACGTAGTGCTTGGTGTTGGTGAAGAACGTGCCGCGCGACAAGGTGTCGACGACCGTCTGCCACGACTGACGTGGCAGCGTCCAGGTCGAAGCGACGCCGGGGTTCTCATCGATCAACCGATGGGCCGCAAGGGAATCCAGGTCGATCAGTACGACGGTCTGGCTGCCCCCTGTGCAGAAGATCAGCTCGGTGTCGGAGATCGTCACGTCGGAGTTCACATGAGCCGGGATCTCGCGACCGCCCGACCAGTGCCGCAGCACCTGGCCGCTCTCGGCGTCGATCTCGTAGGCGTACTCGCGCAGGTAGGACATGGCCCACTCGTGCCAGTCGTGCCCGTCGCCGGGCGCGACCCGGAACGACACGGCGTAGAAGACGTCCAGGACCGGGTGGCAGGCGACGTGCCAGCAGGTCGTCGGGAGCTCGACCCGCTGCGTCGTCCCGGTGACCAGGTCGAGGATGCCGACTTCCTTGGCCTCGCCGCGGCCCGGATGGTCCATCCCGCCGTAGACGACATAGCGGCCCGAGGCCGTGCGTTTCATGGCGTGCGGGATCTTCAGCCCGTGGGGCGCGACGGGCTCGGCCTTGGTGAGCCGGTTGACGTCGAAGCGCCAGAACTGTTCGCCGATCGCCGTCAGGAACTCGGTGTCGTCGAGCCAGACCAGATGGGTGCTTCCCTTGATCGAGCTGTCCGGTACCTCGAACCTCAACGTCGAGACCCGGTCGGCCTCCTCACCGGTCGCCGCGTCGTAGAAGAGCAGGTGCTGCGCGGCGTTGCCGAGGAAGCCGGTCCGGCGTGACGGGTCAACGCTGGGAGCGTGCCCGCCGGCGACCCCGTCGAAGTAGGTGACCTTGTAGGCATGAGCCCCGTCGGCCGGGTCGTACTTGAAGACGCAGACGCCTGCCCGGCCCTCGAGCCCGTTGAGACCCGCACCGTCGAGCGCGACGTGGAACGCGTAGGGGTACTCGCGCACGGATCACGACCTCAGGGGTGACGGCGGGAGTCCAGTGTGCCCACGGACTGCGACCAGGCGAAACCCCTGCGTCGTGAACTTCTCGTTCCGGGCAAGACAGTCCGTCGTGGTTCCTGGCCGACACGCGGTGTCGTCCGGCTGCTCTCGCCAGCGAGTCGAGGGAAAGGCACGACGAAGTGTCTCGAGCCGGCTAAGGCTGAGTGCGCTCCCAGTAGGTGCTCATCAGCTCGGTCGACCAGGTCGGCTGGTGCACCGCACCGCGAGGGCCGAACTCGGCCATCACCGGCTTGACGTCGAGCACCGGCGAGCCGTCGATCGCGTCCAGCCCCCGCACCCGCAGGACCAGGCCATCGACGGCCAGCAGTTCGCAGATGCTCACGCCCAGCCGGTTCGGCCGCATCTTGGCCCGCTGGGCCAGGATTCCGACGGCCGGCCAGTCCGGGTTGCTGCGCGGATGCCGCGCACCGGTCTGCACGGCGACCGCGTCGACCCGGTCGAAGACGAAGACCACCTCGACGTGGGAGAACTCGCCCAGACCGGCCGTTGCGTCCGGCCCGAGCAGCGTGGCGTCCAGCGTGATGGTCGCCTCGACCCGGCCCCAGTCGTCGTCGATGGCTTCGCCCCGCGGCGAGCTGACCCGGCCGATGGGTGTCACGGTGAAATCGACCATGACGTCATCCTGGCAGGCGGCGCCCGGCTACTTGACGATGGTGAACTGGGGCGACTGGCCGATCGAGATGTAGCTGTCGTCGATGAGCAGCCGGGCGACGTACCGGCCGGGCGGCAGCGGCCAGGGCGCCGAGATGCCCTCGAAACCCGCTCGGTCCGCGCCGATGGTCAGCGTGCCCTCGATCGCGGTCTGGGTGTAGTCGTAGAGGAGGAAGGTCGAGTTGTCGCCGCACTTGCCGTTGGGCTTGCACGGGAAGAGCCCGATCCAGTCCAAGCCGTTGCCGGGCGCATCGGTCCAGCTGACGGTGATCGACTCGCCCACCTTGAACGTCGGCTTGCTCGTCGAGACGGTCGGATGGTCGGTCGGGCGGTAGACGTAGACCGGCTCGCGGGTCAGGACCCGGGTCCCCCCTCGGTCGGCCAACACGACGAAGTACTCGCCCTTCGCGAGGTGGCCGATGGAGATCTTGGCCTGACCGAAGCGGATGGTCGGGGTGATCGAGCGGACCCAGACCTCGCGACCCGACGCCGTACGGCGGACCAGACCGACCCGCTGCGTCGCGGGTGCTGCGCCGGTCAGCTGCCACTGCACCGAGATGATGTCGCCCTGGGTGATGTCGCGTTGCTGGGTCGCGGCGAAGGGCGTCGGCGCGATCGCCCGCACAGCGAAGGTCGACACGACGCCGCGGTGGTCCGAGGGGTACGGAGCGGGCACCGTGATGCCCGCGTCCGGGTCGCCGACCTCGCCGACCACCGTGCTGGCCAGCGTCCGGACCGGACCGGCGTGCAGGACCCAGTCGATCCGGTCGAAGACCTCGTGCGGATCGCCTTCTGGGCCACCGGGCGTCCAGGTGAAGCCCGGCGTCGCAACGGGGTCCGGGTGGATGTCGCGGTAGGAGTCGCCGAAGCCGGCCTTGGCGAAGGTGTAGCTGACGGGCCACCGCACGGGGTAGGGCACGTCGCTGCGCACTTTGGCCACCGCGGCGGTCCAGTCGAGGTACGACGGGCTGTTGAAGTCGCCGGTCGCGAAGATCGGATAGCCCTGGGCCTCAAGGCGTTTCAACGCGGCGAGCTGGGTTTGCATGTAGGGGACGCGGATGGTGTTCTCGAGCTTGATCACCTGCTGGTGCGTCGCTCCGTCGCGGACCTCATACGGTCCGTAGGGGGTTGACGGCAGGTGGAAGTCGGCGATCGCGACCACCCGACCAGGTGCGGGTTCGACGAAGACGTACATGCCACCACTGCCCGGGGGCTCGATGATCGGGTAGCGCGAGATGACGTGGGCCCGCGGCGAGGAGTACCAGCCCAGCAGGCCGGCCAGGACCGCGGTGTTCCGTTCGGTCTCCTGCAGTCCGACGATGTCGGCCTTGGCCTTCTTGATGGTGGCGGCGATCCGGTGCAGGGCCAGCGGGCAGCCGTCGGAGACGGGGCAGAAGCCGCCGGTCTTGAGGTCGTAGTCGTCGCCGCCGTAGAACATGTTCTGCGTCATCACCGAGAGCCGGACGGTCGTCGTCGGGCGTTGGCTCGGAGCGGCCGGCGCGACCGCCCCGGACGATGACGCACTCGCGGCCATCGACGGGGCCGGCACCGCGAGCAGCGCCGCTGCGGTCAGGCCGATCGCAGCGGTCCGGAGACGACGCAGGGCAGTCATCAGGACCCTGACCCTAGAGTCAGGACGGGCCGTCCGGATAGACCCCGGAGGCGACTATCTGATGAACGCCCGCGGCCGGCCGGCCCGGAGACGAGCTCGGATCAGCCCAGCGCCCAGGCGTCTTCACGGATCAGGGGTACGACGCTGCCGTCGCGCCGGATGCCATCGACGTCGACGCCGGGACCGCCGATCACGACGTCGGTGTGGACCGACGAGAAGTTCAGGCCGGCCGCGGCCAGCTCGTCGGGCGTCATCGCGTCCCCGCCGGCGATGCAGAACTGGAAGCCCTGGCCCCAGGCCACGTGACAGCCGACGTTCTCGTCGTAGAGCGTGTCGTGGAAGGTCACGCCGGCCGCGCGCACCCGCGACGAGCCCTCGACCAGCGAGACCTCACCGAGGCTGCGGGCACCTTCGTCCGAATCCAGCTGCGCGCGAACGGCTTCCGCACCGGTGCGAGCCTGTACGTCGACCGCCCGGCCGCCCTCGAAGGTCACCACCAGGTCCTCGACCAGCACGCCCGCGCCCGGCATGACGAGCGGTCGTGTCGTCCGGATCACGCCGTCCGCGCGTCGCCGATCCGGGCTGGTGAAGACCTCCTCGGTCGGCAGGTTCGGCATGTACGAAACGCCGGACGCCGTCGTCAGACCGCCGCCGACCCAGACTGCGCTCTCCGGCAGCCCGGCGGTCAGGTCGGTCCCGTTGCCGTGATAGCGCACGGCGTCCAGCTCGAGCGCCGTCAGCGCCGCTCCTTGCTCGGCCAGCCGGTCGGAGTGGGCTCGCCACTCGGCCACGACGTCGTCGCTGTCGAGGCGCATCGCGATCGACACCGCGTCCCAGAGCCGCTCGACATCGGGCTCCCCGAAGACCTGTTGGGCCCACCCCGGGTTGGGAGCGGCCACGATGTTCCAGACGACCTGCCCGCCGAGCATGGCCTGGCGAGAAAGGTTGGCCAGCTCCATCGGCATCAGGACCGCGCGGGCCGGGTCCACGTCGTCGAAGACGTGCGGGTCGGCCGACCCGGTGAGCCGGATCAGCGCGACCCCGTCGCGGGACCAGGCCCGGACCTGGTCGAGCTCCCAGTCGTACGACGTGGTCAGGGCCTCGTCCGGTCCGTGCAGCAGCGCGGCTCGGCGGACCTTCGGGTCGTCGTAGCTCACGATCACCCGGGACGCGCCGGCCTTATAGGCCTGCTCCGCGACGGCCTCGGCGATCGGCGCGTGCGAGATCTCACCACGCACGTAGACCGGCTGGCCGGGCTGGACGTTGACGCCGATCCGGACGACCAGCTCGGCGTACCGGTCGATGCGTTCCTGGTTGGTGATGGTCGAGTCGCTCATGGCCAGGACGCTACCGATCTACGACGACGCCTGCGCTTTGGCCTGAGCCTTGGCCATCCGCTTGGCCTCGCGGACCAGCTGCAGCGAGTCCAGGTCCGTGATGTCGGCGACGCTCACGAAGGTGCCCGGCCGCCCGAAGCCACCGGCTGCCTTCTCCCATCCGGGCGGCGTGACGCCGAACCGCTTGCCCAGCAGGGCGACGAAGATCGAGGCCTTCTGCTCGCCGAACCCCGGCAGCGAGGCGATCAGCGCCTTGAGCTCCGCACCGGTCGCGGCGCTGGCGTACATCCGGCTGGCCTTCCCACCCCAGTCGCGGACGAGGACCTGGCAGACGCCCTGGACCCGACCGGCCATGGAGCCCGGAAACCGATGCACTGCAGGGGGTTTCGCACAGAGGGCCGCGAACTCCTCCGGATCTGCCGCTGCGATGGCGGCAACGTCCAGCCGACCGCCCATCCGCTCCGCGATGACCGCCGGGCCGGTGAAGGCCTTCTCCATGGTCACCTGCTGGTCGAGGACCATCCCGATCAGGACGGCGTTGGGATCCTTGGCCAGCAGCTTGTCCGCGGCGGCGTTGCCGGTCAGGTAGAAAGCACTCATAGCGCTCAGCCTGCCACGTCGATCCGCCCTAGCGCGGAGTCGCGGCGCTCGGAGCGAAGGGCTCGCCGTGGCCAGGCACGATGAGCGCCGGCTCGAGGGCCAGCACGAAGTCGCGGGAGGCCCGCAACAGCGCGGCGTCCTCGGCGAACGGGTCCTCGAGCGGTCCCTCGGAGGTCCACCACAGGTGGGTGCAGACGACCAGACCGGCCGCCGTCTCGACGGCGGTGCTCAGGTCCTGCGGGGTGTGGCCCGGCGTCAGCAGCAGCCGGGTCGACGGCGCGAGCTGCTCGGCGCCCCCGTCGTAGGCCAGGTCGATCCACTGGTCGTCGACGTACGTCGCCTGGAAGTCGTGGATCCGGGCCCGCAGGAACAGCGCCGCGTTGATCGTGTGGTCCGGATGGTGGTGGCTGAAGACGACATCGGTCACGTCGTCCGGCGCGACGCCGAGGTCGGCGAGCGGCCCGAGGATCCGCGACCGATCGGCCACCATCCCCGGGTCGATGACGACGACGTGGTCGTCGTCGCGGACCAGCACCACCGTGCCGGCCACGCGGTCAGCGGCGTACCCGACGGACAGGACATCCAGTTGCGCACTCACGTGTGCAACCTAGCCCGTCGGGTACGCCGAGTGACTCAGCCGTGCAGCGAGGCCGGGGCCTTCGTCGGGTCGGCCAGGTCCTCGCGGGTCTTCTTCCCCGAGGCCCAGAAGATCACGCCGGCCAGGACGAAGATCGCGAGCGGGACGAGCTCGGTGAGCAGGTACTTCCACTTCTCGTTCGCGGCCCACTCCGACGGGCGGAAGTCGTCGCCGAACCAGTGCGAGCCCGCGCCCGGGAAGAACAGCTGGACCACGGCGAACAGGATCAGCACGGTCAGCCAGATCGACGTCGCGGTGGCGAACGGCGTGCGGTAGGGCCGGTCGACGTTCGGCAGCTTGCGGCGCAGGACCATCAGCGCCGGGAAGATGCCGAGGTAGGAGATCAGCGTCGTCGAGATGGCCAGGTCGAGCACGGTGGAGAACAGCTTCTCGGCCGAGCCACCGGTGATCTGGTGGGCTCCGATCAGCACCGCCGTCGACAGGATGCCGCTGAAGATGTTGACCCGCACCGGCGTACCGAACCGGGCCGAGATGACGCCGAAGAAGCGCGGCGCCGCACCGTCGAACCCGGACACGGCAAGCGCCCGGTCCGAGCCCATGATCCAGGTCACGCCAGAGGACAGCAGGGCGAGCATGAACATGATCGCTGCGAAGTCGCCGAGCACCTTGCCGGCTCCGGTGAGCGTCACGCCCGAGGAGGTGACCGACCCGCCGTAGACCGTGAAGACCTGCTTGATCGCGTCGATGAAGCCGCCGAGGTTGGTGATGGCCGAGGTCGGCAGCACCAGCAGGATGCCCAGGATGGGCAGGCCGTAGAGCAGGATCGACAGGATCGTCGACCGGAAGATCGCGTAGGGCACGTCCTTCTGCGGGTTGGTCATCTCATCGCCCGCGGCGCTCGGCAGCTCGAAGCCGACGAAGTTGAACAGCAGCAGCGGCACGAGTCCGACGAACCCGACGTACGACGGCTTGTAGGCCGAGGCGCCGAAGCCGTGCACGCCGTGCTTGATGCCGTAGATGATCACCGACAGGGTGAAGAAGCCGAGCAGGATGAACCGCGAGTAGGCGCCCAGCGTCGGGATCCACTTGCCGACCCGGAAGGACAGGATCGCGGCCAGCACGCCGACCCAGACGAAGATCAGCGTGAAGACGTAGAAGCCGCCGGTGCTGAGGTCGTTGCCGCCGTTGAAGAACTCGCCGTAGATCGCGGCGGCCAGGACGGCGAGGGTGCCGCCGAGCCAGACCGGGTTGGTCACCCAGTAGAGGAAGTTGTTGACGGCGCCGGCCAGCCGGCCGAAGGCGAGCTTGGTCCAGACGTAGGGGCCGCCCTCCTCGGGGAAGGCCGTGCCGAGCTCGGCGAAGAGCAGGGCCGAGGGGATGAAGAACAAGACGGCGAGCGCGATCAGCCAGGTGAAGGCCTCCGCGCCGTACGACGCGACCGCACCGATCGTGTCGACGCCGACGATCGTGCAGACCAGGAAGAACAGGATGTCGAAGCGGCCGAAGTGCTTCTTGAGTTTGGCCTTCTCGAGGACCTCGGCCTCGGTTGCGGCGTAGGGCGTGTCGACTGCTGCAGTCATTGAGCGACTCTTTCGGTCGGGGTGCGCCACGACCGGCGCCGAGGTGGATGTTAGGGATGCGACAGCCCCTTGCCTAGGGGTGAAGTCGACAAGCCTGGAAAAAGCGCGATTTCGTGACCTTCGTGCTGACTCGCGGATCAGGAGCGGTTCCTGAGCCGGTCCGCAGCGGATCAGGCGTGGGTGACGGGCGGCCCGCAGAGGAGCCGGGTCAGAGCGGCCGCGTAGCCGCGCACCTGGGCCAGCTCGACCCACTCCACGTCGGAGTGCAGGCCACCCCCGGCCGGTCCGCAGACGATGGTCGGCACGCCGGCGGCCTGCCAGAGCGCGGACTCCATCCAGTACGGCGCGCCGACTCGACGAGGCGCTGGGGATCCCGCGGCGACGAGGGCGGCCGAGAGCTGTCCGGTCAGCGTCCTCGTGACCGCTGTGTCGTCGAGCTCCCAGGCCTCGCGGGCGAGCACCAGCCGCGCAGTGGCCTCGATGTTGGGGTCGTGGGCCCGCAGCCCGGCGATCAGTCCTTCGACCTCGCCGAGCGCGTCGTCGGCCCGCTCGCCCGGCACCGTCCGGCGCTCGATCACGGCCCGGGCCGAGTCGGCCAGCACGAACGGCGCGGTCCCGCCCGAGACGACGGTGGCGATGAGCGAGCCGTGGCCGGCTGCTGGATGCGCGGGCCGTGCGGCGAGCTCCGCGTCATAGCGCTCGACCGCGGTGAGGAGGCGGCCCAGGTGGGTGACCGCGTTGACGCCGTCGGCCGGCTGCGAGGAGTGGGCCGCGCGACCGCGAAGCTCGACCTCGATCACCGCGAAGCCGCGGTGCGCCGACGAGAGGTCGAGCCAGGTCGGCTCCCCCACGATGCAGGCGTCGGGCAGCTCGCCGCGTCCGGCGAGCTCGGCGATCACCGCATCGGTGCCGGCGCTGGCGTCCTCCTCGTCGGCCGACAGCACCAGGGTGAGCGCCCCGACGCCCGCAGCGGCCGAACCGGCGTCGACGGCGCTCGCCCAGGCCTCGGCGGCGCAGACCATGGCGGCCACTCCCGCCTTCATGTCGCAGGTGCCTCGGCCGTACATCCGTCCGGTCCGCCGGTCACCCACCACCGTGGCCGCGAACGGGTCGGCCATCGCGCCGACGCCGACCGTGTCGAGGTGGCCGTTGAGCAGCAACGAGATCGGCTGCTGCCTGCTGTCGGATCGGTCCGCGTCCGCCTCGATGAGCCACCAGGCTGGGCCGGTCCGGCTGCCCCGGTGGGTGGATCAGCTCGCACCGGAAGCCCGCTGCGGCCAGCCGACCCGTCAGTAGCTCGGCCGCGGCTCGCTCTCCGGCCGCGCCGGGCACCAGGCCCGGGTTCACGGTGTCGAGGCGCACCAGCGCCTCGGTCAGGTCGACCGCGGCGTCCGCGACGGCCTGGTCATCCGGCTCGGCCGGGTGGTGGGTGCTGGCCACGACGGCGATGCTAGGTGCGGAGGCATACTCCACCGGTGACCCCCGCCGACCGCGGCCTCTCCGGCGCTGACCCCAGTCCCGCGGGCGCGGACCGCCCGGCCTGGCTGGCCGGCGCCCCGCTCTTCCAGGCTTGGCAACGGGCCATCACGGCCGACCGCGCGTCGTTCACCATCCCCGGGCACAAGCGACGGGCCGATCTGGTCGCGAGAGAGCTGGGGCGGTTCTTCGACGCGGACATCCCGCTCTACGGCGGGCTGGACACGGTCAAGCTGGACGCCGACGTCGTGGGGCAGGCCGAGGGGCTGGGTGCGCAGTTCTGGGGCGCCGACTGGTGCCGCTACTCCACCGGGGGGTCCACGCACGCCAACCAGGCGGTCGCGCTCGCCGTCGGGCAGCCGGGCGATCGGGTCCTCGTGGCGCGCAACGCCCACCGCAGCACCTTGACCGGGTTGGTGCTGGCCGGCCTGGACCCGATCTGGCTGCCGTCGTCGATGGACCACGCCCTCGGCGTACCGACCGGTCTCGACCTCGACGCGCTCGGCCGGGCTTTGGACGCGGAACCGGCTGTCGTCGCGCTCTTCTGCGTCGAACCTGGCTATCTCGGCACGATCAGCGATCGGACGGCGATCATCGAGCTGGCCCACGCCCGCGGTGTGCCGGTCGTCGTCGACCAGGCCTGGGGCGGGCACCTCGGCGCGCACCCGGACTACCCCCGGCACGCCCTGGAGCTGGGCGCCGACGCGATGGTCATGAGCGCCCACAAGACGCTGGCCGCGTGGAGCCAGGGCTCGGTGGTGGCTGCCCGGACCGACCGGCTGGACGCGCGACCGGCTCGAACGCGGCTTCGAGGCCGGCTTCACGACCAGCCCCTCCGGCACGATCCTGGCCAGTGTCGACGTGGCCCGAGCCCTGCTGGCCGCCCCCGAGGGCCGGGCGCTGCTCGACCGACTCGCCGACCTCGTCGGCAACCTCCGCGCGGACCTGGCCGGCCTCGGCGTGCGCACGCTCGACCCGTCAGACTTCCCGCCCGGCCGGTTCGACCCGGCCAAACTGGTGCTGCTGCTGGCGCCGTCCGGCCACGACGGCCTGGCCATCGAGCGCGACCTGCAGGCCGACGGCCTCCCGGTCGAGATGGCCGATCGGGACACCGTCGTACCCATCGTCACGCTCCTGGACACGCCGGAAACCGTTGGGCGCCTGCGTGATTCGCTGCTTCGAGCCATTCAGCGGCAGGGCCGGGTCACCCCCCGGGCGGTGGCCGTCGCGGCCCAGTGGGCAGCGGCCGGGACCCGGGCGTTGTCGCCACGGGAGGCGTTCTTCGCGCGCCACGAGACCGTCGCCGCAAGCGCCGCCGTCGGACGGGTCAGTGCCGAGCTGATCGCCCCCTATCCACCCGGCATCCCGGTCGTCGTACCGGGCGAGCTGCTCACCGAGCAGACGGTGGCGGCCCTGCGCGAGGCGGCGGCCGGGGGCGTGCGGATCGCGTACGCCGCGGACCCTTCGCTCTCGTCGTTCCAGGTCGTCCGGGAGTGATGCGAGCTCAACCGCAGACGGCTCAGCCGCAGACGTCGATGGCGAGCAGGGCGAGCGCGCGCGTCGCCGTGAGCACCTCGGAGACGGGGACGGACTCGTTCGGCGCGTGGGCCAGGGCGGCATCGCCCGGACCGTAGTGCACGGTCGGCACTCCGCCGAGCCCGTTCATCAGGCGCAGGTCGCTGCCGTACGGCGCGCCCCAGGTCTCCTGTGGCCCGCCACCGGCCGCCCGGTGGGCGAGCGCGACCCGCTCGGCCAGGTCGCTGCCCGGCGCCAGCCGGCCGGAGGCGAACTGACCGCCCCACCACTCGACCTCGATCGGATGGTCGCGCAGCCACGGGTCGGCTGCGCAGGCGGCGGCCACCGCGGCTTCGAGCGCGGCTCGCGCCTGCTCGACCGGCTCGTCCAGGGCGACGCCGAGCCGGCCGTCGGCGACGAGCAGATCGGGCACCGAGGACGCCCAAGCCCCGCTGCTGACCTGACCGATGGACAGCGGATAGGGCAGCGCCCAGCGGGCGACGATCGGATCGGCGACGGCGTTGCGCTCGCGCTCGAGCTCGCGCAGGGCGGTCCAGACCGGCCAGAACTTCTCGATCGCGCTGACGCCCTCCAGCCGCCGGGAGGCGTGCGTGGCCCGGCCGGGCACCCGCAGCCGGAAGGTCAGCGCACCGGCCGTGGCCGGCACCAGGTCCAGGCTGGTCGGCTCGGGGATCACGCAGGCGTCGGCTCGCCAGCCCCGATCGAGCAGCCCGAAGGTGCCCAACCCGCCGTCCTCCTCGCCCTGCACGCAGGCGAGGAGCAGGTCTCCACGCAGGCGAATCCCGCTGCGCCGCAAGGCAACCAGTGCCCAGTACGACGCGGCGAGGCCGGCCTTCATGTCGCAGGCTCCGCGGCCGTGCAGGGTGTCTCCGACAATCTCGCCGGAGAATGGCCGGCCACCGGTCCAGGTGTCCAGACTCCCGGCGGGGACGACGTCCACGTGGGCGTTCAGCATCAGCGACCGCGCCGGCTTCCCGTCGCGCTCCGCCCCGCTCCCAGCCCATCGGCCGACCAGCCCCCACGACTCGGCGCGGTCGACCTCGACGCCCGGGAAGTCCGCCCGCTCGGTGAGGTCGGCCAGAGGCAGCTGCCAGTGGTCGACCTCCAGGCCGAGCCCGGCCAGCTGAGGGGCCAGGCCGGCCTGGATGTCGTTCTCCTCCGGCGTACCGCCCACGCTCGGACACCGGACGAGCTCGGCCAACCAGGGCACGAGCTCGTCCGCCAGGTCGTCGACCGCGGCGACGACGTCGTCTCGATCGGCCATCCGTTGAAACTAGACCGCGGCGAGCTCCGCCGGGTCGGCGGACGGCTCGACGTCGGCGTCGGTCGCGGTCGGCGCGACCGCCCGGGCCGGCAGGAAGACCAGCGCCGCCATCGCGGCCACGAAGCAGGCCCCGGCCGCCACGAGCGAACCCGCGACCACGCCGTCCAGGAAGGACTGGCGGACGACGAGAGCCGCCTGGGCCGCGACCGGTCCCGGCAGGGCGAGCGCGACGTGCATCCCGCCGACGACCGAGTCCGATGCGCGGGCCACGGCCGCGGCAGGCAGGTGCAGCGCGCCCAGCCCGTCGACCACCCGCGGGCCGTAGACCGTGCTCAGCGTCGATCCGACGACCGCGACGCCCAGCGTGCCGCCGACCTCGCGCACCGTGTCGTTGACCGCGGAGCCCGCACCGACCTGGCTGGCCGGGAGCGAGCCCATGATCGCCTCGGTCGCCGGGCTCACCGAGAGCGCCAGTCCCGCGGCCATCAGCATCATCGAGATCACGATCCGGCCCCAGTACGACGAGTCCAGACCGGTCGTCGAGGCGACCAGGAAGCCGGTGGTCATGGTCAGCAGGCCCCCGGTGACGATGATCTTGGTGCCGACCTTGCGCATCAGCACGATGGCCAGCGGCGAGACGGCTGCGGTCACCAGGGCGAAGGGCAGGGTCGCGACGCCGGCCCGCAGGGTCGAGTAGTCGCGGACGACCTGGAAGTACTGAGTGATCAGGAAGATGAAGCCGAAGAGCCCGAAGAAGGCCAACGCGATCGCACCGCTCGCGGCCGAGAAGCGCGGGTTGCGGAACAACCGCACGTCCAGCAGCGGGTCTCGACGCCGCAGCTCCCAGACGACAAAACCGGCCAGAGCCACTGCGGCAGCTAGGAATCCACCGATCGTCCGCGCCGAGGCCCAGCCGTTGGACGGTGCCTCGATCGTGGTCCAGACGAGCAGTCCGATTCCCACGATCGAGCCGAAGGCGCCGATCGGGTCGAACCGGCCTGGGTGGGCGTTGCGGCTCTCCGGCACCACGCGGAGGCCAGCGAGCAGGGCGATGACGGCGACCGGCACGTTGACCCAGAGGACAGCGCCCCAGGAGAAGTGCTCCAGCAGCAGGCCGCCGGTCACCGGACCGAGTGCGACCCCGAGGCCGGTCACGCCGGACCAGATGCCGATGGCGCCGGCGCGCTCGCGCGGGTCGGTGAAGGTCGAGCTGAGCAGCGCCAGCGTGGCCGGGTAGATCAGCGCCGCGCTCGCACCCATGGCCGCGCGTCCGGCGATCAGCTCACCGGCGCTCGACGCGAACGACGCGATGAGTGAGGTCACCGCGAAGGCCGCGATGCCGAGCTGCAGCATCCGGCGCCGACCGAACCGGTCCCCCAGGTGACCGCCGAGGAGGAGCAAGCCGGCGAAGACCAGGGTGTAGGCGTCGACGACCCACTGCAGCTGGCTGGTCGTGGCGTCGAGCTCGCGGCTGATCGTCGGCAGGGCGACGTTGACGATGGTGTTGTCGATGCTGACGACCAGGACGGACAGGCACAGGACAGCGAGGATCCACCAGCGACGGTCGTGGGTGTTGGCCATGTGAGGCTCCCAGAGTTGGCGTTGTAGTACGTCGTTCTACGACTGTGGAACAGCGTGCTACAACGATGCGCGACCTGTCAAGATGTGCGCATGACTCCGTCCGACCCCGCCGGAACAGTCGCGTCCGCGAGTTCGTCGCGTCCGTCGCGTCCGTCGCGGATACGGACGCCCAGCCAGGACGTGCAGCAGGCGCTGCTCGAGGCGGCCGAAGCCGTTCTGGCCCGGGAGGGTCTGTCCGGTGTCACCGTGCGGGCGGTCGCCGCCGAGGCCGGAGTCGCCCCGATGGGTGTCTACAACCGGTTCGGCAGCAAGGACGGGTTGATCGCCGCGCTCGTGATGCGGTCCTTCGACCTGCTGACCGAAGCGATCGCGGACCGCGGCGAGATCGACCCGGTCGACCGGCTCCGGGGCTCGGGCCGCCGTTACCGGGAGTTCGCCCTCGGCCACCCTCAGCACTACCGGGTCATCTTCATGGGCGGTCGCACTCACGACCCTGATGAGCAGCCCGAGGTCGAAGAGCACGCGCGGGCGGCGTTCGAGACGCTCGTGGGCCATGTCGTCTATGGCATGGAGGCCGGGGTCATCCGGCCGGCCGACCCGGTCGATCTGGCTCAGCAGATCTGGAGCACGGTCCACGGTGCGGTCGCTCTCGAGCTGGGGGAGATGGTCCTGACCGACGACCCGGCAGTGACCTACGAGCACCTACTGGACCTGTTGACCGCCGGGCTCACCCACTGAGGCGTCCATCTGCTTGGACGTGAATTGGACGTGATTGGACGTTGGCCGTGCGTCGGACCCTCAGCGATCCCAGAGCTCGAACCACACGACCTTGCCCTTGGTCGTCGGTGCCCACCCGCTGCGCTCGGTGCTGCGGTCGATGATCAGCAGGCCACGACCGTTCTCGGACAACGGATCTGGCGTCCGCGCCTGCGGCCCGGACTGATCGCCGTCGGTCACGGCCACGACCCAGCCGGCCGCCGTACGCCGTACTTCCAGGGCGAGCGGCTGGCGGGCGTGCCGCACTGCGTTGGCCACCAGCTCGGATGTCGCGAGGACTGCCCGCCGTAGGACGGGCTCGGCCGCCGGCTTGGGTGGGCGGGTCAGCGCCTGGGTCACGAGGCGACGCGCCAGGGCGGCACTCGTGGCGTCGTGGCTGAGTCGCCACTGTCCGACGGCGTCGCCCGGTGGTGGATCATCACGAGGCACCGCGCGGCGAGACACCATTCGCTCCCACAGCTGGTCCGGCCCCCTGAGGCGCTCTGAGCGTAGTAGGTGAACCTGCCAACAGAGGCGATGACGGGCTGTGCCACGATGCGAGCCATGCGCTTGGACCATGTGTCGTACGCCGCAGAGTCCGATGGGTTGCTGGCCACGGCGACCCGGCTCAGCGAGTCGATCGGCGTCGAGAGCGTTGACGGCGGAGTCCACCCGAGGTTCGGCACCCGCAACCGCGTGCTCCCGTTGCGGGGTGGCCACTACATCGAGGTGGTCGAGGTGCTCGACCATCCGGTCGCCGACAAGGTTCCCTTCGGTCAGGCGGTGCGCGCCCGGTCCCGGCAGGGCGGTGGCTGGCTGGCCTGGGTGCTCGCGGTCGACGACATGGCCAAGGTCGAGGTGCGGTTGGGTCGGGAGTCCGTGCCCGGCAACCGGCATCTGCCGGACGGCACCGAGCTGCGCTGGTCGCAGGTGGGCGTGGCCGGCCTGCTGACCGACGGGCAGCTGCCGTTCTTCATCCGCTGGTCCGACGGCACGGCACCGCATCCATCGCGCTCCGGCCCGACCGACGTCTCGCTCGTGGGCCTGCAGATCGCGGGCGATCGCAGCCGCGTCGGTGAGTGGCTCGGCGGCCCCCAGTCGGTCGAGGACGTCGACCTCGACTGGGTAGCACCCCACGGTGAGCCCGGCCTGCTCTCCGTGACCTTTGCCTCCGCCCGCGGCACCATCACCGTCTGATTTCGGCCCGCCTCGCCCCGCGGCCTGCATTGGCACGGGGACGCACTGTGCCAATAGGTCTGGCACGGGGACGCACCGTGCTAGCTCGGGATTGGCACGGGGACGCACCGTGCCAATGGCTCAGGGGTGCCAGCGGCGCAGGCGGAGGGAGTTGCCGACGACGAGCACGCTGCTCAGGGCCATCGCGCCGCCGGCCACCATCGGAGTGAGCAGTCCGGCGGCAGCCAGCGGGATCGCCGCGACGTTGTAGCCGAAGGCCCACACCAGGTTGACCTTGATCGTCCGCAGCGTCGCCCGGGAGAGCTCCACCGCGTCCGCGGCCGTGCCCAGGTCGGCCCGGACGAGGGTCAGGTCACCCGCCTCGATCGCGGCGTCGGTGCCGCTGCCCATGGCGATCCCGAGGTCGGCCTGCGCAATGGCCGCCGCGTCGTTGACGCCGTCGCCCACCATCGCCACTCGATGCCCGTCCGCCTGCAGCCGGGCGATCTCGGCCAGCTTGTCCTCCGGCAGCAACCCGGCGTGCACGTCGCCGTCGGCGATGCCGACCGAGCGGGCGACCGCTGCGGCGGCCGAAGCGTTGTCGCCGGTGAGCAGGATCGGCCGCAGACCCAGGTCACGGAACCGGCGTACGGCGAGAGCCGAGGTCGGGCGCACCTGGTCGCCGACCGTGATCACACCAACGGGCTCGCCGTCGACGGCGACCAGGACAGAGGTCCCGCCAGCCGACTCACCCGCGCTGACCAGGGCCAGGACGTCGGGGCGCAGGCGGATCCCCTCGGCCGTGAGCCAGTCGGGGCGGCCGACCAACACGTCGCGACCCTCGACCCGTCCCCGCACGCCGCGCCCGTGGGCCGTCACCGGTTCGGTGACCTCGACCACAGCCGATGTCGAGGGCGACTCCGACGACGGATCAGCCGATAACGCAGCTGCCACGATCGCGGCGCCGATGGGGTGGGCGCTCGCGGCCTCGACCGCCGCCGCGAGGCGCAGGATCTGACCGGAGTCGTTGCCCGGCAACGGTTCCACGCCGGTGACGCTCATCGTCCCGGTCGTCAAGGTGCCGGTCTTGTCCAGGACCACGGTGTCGAGTCGGCGGGTGCGCTCGAGCACCTGCGGGCCGCGGATCAGGATGCCGAGCTGGGCGCCCCGACCCGTGCCGGTGAGGAGCGCGGTCGGCGTGGCCAGGCCGAGGGCGCACGGGCAGGCGATGATCAGCACCGCGATCGCCGCCGTGAATGCCTCACCCGCGTCGCCGGTCACCACCAGCCAGCCGACGAGGGTCAGCGCCGACAGGGCGAGCACCACCGGCACGAACACCGACGACACCCGGTCGGCCAGCCGCTGCACCGGCGCCTTCCCGGTCTGCGCGGCACTGACCAGTCGACCGATCTGAGCGAGCCGGGTCTGCTCCCCCACTGCCGTGGCCCGCACGGTCAGCCGGCCCGATGTCGCGATGGTGGCGCCGATCACCGGATCGCCCGGCCCGACGTCGA
The DNA here is from genome assembly GCA_963834425.1 of uncultured Actinomycetota bacterium. Taxonomy (GTDB): domain Bacteria; phylum Actinomycetota; class Actinomycetes; order Actinomycetales; family CAVURS01; genus CAVURS01. The sequence goes on along the minus strand of CAWIBR010000010.1, from coordinate 212,177 downwards.
CCGGCATCGGTTCGCCCGTGAGCAGCGAGGTGTCGACGGCGCTCGACCCGGTCAGCACGACGCCGTCGGTCGCGACCTTCTCCCCCGGCCGGACCACGAACACCTGGTCGGGCCGGAGTTCTGAGATCGGCACTCTCCGCTCGACCGTCCGACCGTCCGGCGAGGCCTCCAGCAGCGCGACGTCCTTCGCGCCGAGGTCCAGCAGCGCCCGCAGCGCGGCGGCGCCGCTGTGGGTGGCCCGGGCCTCGGCGTACCGTCCGGCCAGCAGGAAGACCGACACGGTGACCGCGACTTCGAGGTAGCTGTGGCCGCCGGCGACCGCGGCCCAGAGCGAGGCCATGGTGGCCGCGATGATGCCGATCGAGACCAGCGTGTCCATCGTCGAGGCGCCGTGCCGCGCGTTGACCGCCGCGGCCCGATGGAACGGCCAGGCTCCCCAGACGACGACCGGCAGGGCGAGGAGCAACAGGACACGTTGCCACTGCGGGAACTGCAGGGCGCTGATCATCGAGACGGCCACGACCGGTACGGCGAGCGGCACCGAGACCAGCAGTCGGCGCCGCAGGTCGCGGAGCTTGGGGGTGTCGTCCTCGGTCGGCGACCCATGGTCGTGTCCGCCGTGTCCGCCGTGCGCGCTCCCCTCGTTGTGGTGGGCGGGCGGTGCGTCAACTGGCGAAACCGGCTGCGGCACAACTGATCCGGCCGGTCCAGCCAGCCGGGCGCGATAGCCGGTGGTTGCCACGGCGGCGATTGCTTGAGCACCTAGCTCGGCCGGGTCAGCGGCCCCGTCGTACTCGACGTGCGCGCTGGCCAGCGGGAGGTTGACGGTGGCCCGGACACCGTCGATGGCGTTGAGCCGCTTCTCGACCCGAGCCACGCACGAGGCGCAGGTCATCCCCTCGATGCTCAGGTCCAGGCCGAACGAGCCAGCCGCCTGGCCCGGCGCCGAGGGGGGCGGCACGACGGTCGGTGGCTGGGTGGATCGCAGGGAGGACACGTCAGCTCCGGACGAGCCGCGCGATCGCGTCGGAGGCCTCGCGGACCTTGGCGTGAGCGGCGGCGTCGGACTCGCGGGCGGCGTCGACCACGCAGTGGCCGACGTGGTCCTCGAGCAGGCCGAGGCTGACTGCTTGGAGCGCCTTGGTGACCGCGGAGACCTGGGTCAGGACGTCGATGCAGTAGGTGTCCTGCTCGACCATCCGCTGCAGGCCGCGGACCTGGCCCTCGATCCGGCGCAGCCGCTTGAGGTAGTCGTCCTTGTCGCCGGCGTAGCCCGCCATCAATGCCTCCGGGTCGGTAGGGAGCTCGATATCGCTCCCAACACCATACCCCGGCAGGGTATTTCTACTGGATGTAGCCCTCGACCTCGGACGGCGGCCGGACCTGCGCACCGGCCGGGTCCTCGCCGAACTCGCGACGGGCCTGCCGCTGGCGCAACAGGTCCCAGCACTGGTCGAGCTGGACTTCCAGGTCACGCAACCGCGCGTGCTCCTCGGCGCTGTCGATCTCACCGGCCTGCACCTGCTGACGCAGGGCGTGCTCCTCGGTCACCAAGGTGTTGATCTGCTTCAGCAGTCCGGCGTCATCCATCGGGCACTCCCTGGCTCTGCGGTTGCTCTGTGGTTGCTCTGCGGGCGAGATCTCGAGGCTAGCCCGCGCGGTAGGTCGTGACACCCCCGGTGCCGCCGGCCGTCGCGCAGATCAGGGCGGCCTCGGTCGGCGAGCCCGGCGAGCTGGGCGAGACGGCCTGGGCCGCGACGGGGACGCACCCGGTCGGGACGGTCACCGGGTGGGCCGCTCCACCGCTGATCCGGCAGGTGACGCCGCCGGCGCTGGTCGAGGCGGTCACCCAGCCCGTCCCGTCGGCGCCGACCGACACCCGCACGGTCGGCGGCCGCGGCGTCGACGACCCCGGGTCGGGGGCGGGCGGGGGCGCCGCGCAGGCGCTCAGGTCGAGCTCGTGCCCGACGGCGCCGCCGGCCGGCTGGCCGGTCACGTCGATCCGCCAGGCCCGCAGCGCCTGCTTGCCGGCCACGGTCAGCAGCCCGGCAGCCAGGCACTCGACCGGCTGGGTGTTCGTCACCGGGCCGCACGCAACATCGGTCGGTCCGCCCAGCTCGCCCTTGGCGCTCGCCATCGTGCCCGCCGTGACGGTGAGCCCGTCGCTGAGCCAGACGGCCGGGACGATCGAGAGTCCCGGCTGGGTCAGGTCGGTCACGGACCCCACCACGACGAACCGCCCGCCGGCGTACGACGCAGAGCTCGGCGCCGTCGTGCGCTTGCCACCGAGACTGTCGCCGAGGCCGGGGATCTGGTCGTGCCGCACATAGCTCCGGCCGTCGGCCGAGGTCCACAGCGCGCCGCTGGCCCGATGGCCGTCCGGGGCCCACTGACCGACGAGCAGCAGCCGGTCCGGCGACGCGGCGACGCCGGTGATGCCGACGGCGTCCTCACCGCCCCAGGTGTCGAACGGCTGCTCGTGCTCGGCGATCACGCCGGGGCCACCGACGAAGAAGGACGGCCGCGGGATTGGCGTGCGCGCCTCCGGCCACAGCCCCGAGCGCCACCAGCCGCTGGTAGGAGCTCATCGCGGCGAGCGTCGCCTGAGCGCCGTAGAACGACGTGACGTCGACCTTGGCCTCATGCCAGGTCCCATCGCCGTCGCGCTGCCACAGCACCGGCTTGCGGGTGCCGCCCTTGATCAGGGGTCCGCTGTATTCGCTCGTGGTCGCGGCCGGCAGCGACCCACCGAGATAGGTCGTGCCGCTGATCCGGTCGGTGGTCACGGAGCTGGGTGAGATGTCCGGGATGCTGGTCTCCTTCACCCAGGAAACCTGTTGCGGCACAGTGGTTTTCGTACCCTTCGGCGAACCGGCGGACGACGACCCGGTGCACCCGGCCGTCGCCACGACGGCGAGGGCGAGCAGCACGAGCGCCGGACGCCGGGGCATGCGAACCTCAGCGCGCCGGTGGCTCGAGGTAGTCGACCAGGCGGCCGGCCAGCCCGACGTACGACGACGGGGTCATCGCCTGCAGCCGCTTCTCGACGTCAGCCGGCAGGCCGAGGCCGGCGATGAACTCACGCATCGCCGCCTCGTCGACCCGGCGGCCGCGGGTCAGCTCCTTGAGCCGCTCGTACGGCGCATCCATCCCCTCGATCCCCTGGGCCGCAAGGGCTCTCATCGCGGACTGGATCGGCTCCCCCAGCACCTCCCACGAAGCGTCGAGGTCGCGCTCCATGGCCGCCGGGTCGGCTTCGAGACCGGCCAGTCCGCGGCGTACGTTGTCGATCGACAACAGTGAGTGGCCGAAGGCGGTGCCGATGGTGCGCTGCATCGAGGAGTCGGTCAGGTCGCGCTGCAGCCGCGACGTGACCAGCGTCGAGGCCAGGACGTCGAGCAGCGCGCAGGAGACCTCGAGGTTGGCCTCGGCGTTCTCGAACCGGATCGGGTTGACCTTGTGGGGCATCGTCGAGGAGCCGGTCGAGCCGTGGGCGCCGAGCTGCTGGGCGAAGTAGCCCATCGAGATGTAGGTCCAGATGTCGGTGCAGACGTTGTGCAGCACGCGGTTGAAGCGGGCCACGTCGGCGTAGAGCTCGGCCTGCCAGTCGTGCGACTCGATCTGGGTCGTGAGCGGGTTCCACTCCAGGCCCAGGCTCTCGACGAAGGCCTGCGAGATGCCGAGCCAGTCGGCGTCGGGCACCGCCGCCAGATGCGCGCCGAAGGTGCCGGTCGCGCCGTTGAGCTTGCCCCGGTAGTCGGCCCGGCCGATCCGGTCGAGCTGTCGGCGGAGCCGGGCGGCCATCACCGCGAGCTCCTTGCCCATCGTGGTCGGCGTCGCCGGCTGGCCGTGGGTGTGGGCCAGCATCGGCTGGTCGCGCAGCCGGTGGGCCAACGTCGGCGATGTCGTCGGTGAGCGCGGAAGCCGCGGGCAGCCAGACGTCGCGCACCGCGCCGCGCACCATCAGGGCGTAGGCCAGGTTGTTGATGTCCTCGCTGGTGCAGCAGAAGTGCACCAGCTCGGTCAGGTCGGCCAGCGAGGAGCCGGTGAGCTCCCCCATCACAGCCTTGACGAAGTACTCGACGGCCTTCACGTCGTGGGCGGTCTCCCGCTCGTACGCCGCGAGCCGGGCCACCGAGTCGGCGTCGAAGTCGTCCACGACCGCGAGCAGGGCCGCGCGCTCGTCGTCGGTGATGGCGCGAATCCCCGGGACGACTCCGTGGTCGACCAGGTGGATCAGCCAGGCCACCTCGACCCGCACCCGCTCTCGGTTGAGGGCCGGCTCGGAGAGATGGTCGACCAGCGGCGCGACCACCGGCCGGTAGCGGCCGTCGAGCGGCCCGAGGGCGAACGGCGGTTCGGTGGCGGACAGCGGCTGCGGCACGTGGACCATCGTCCCAGACCCGGCCTCGCTCACCGCGTCGACTGAGTGCCCGAGTGAACCCGGCTGAAACATCCGCCCCTTACCCTGACCCCGATGACCATCAAGGTCGCGGTGGAGCACCGGACGACGTACCGGTTCGACCGTCCCGTGGCACTCGGACCCCACGTCGTGCGGCTGCGCCCTGCCCCGCACACCCGGACCCCCGTCTCGGCGTACTCGCTGCGGGTGAGTCCGGCCGACCACTTCCTGAACTGGCAGCAGGACCCCTACGGCAACCACCTGGCCCGGCTGGTCTTCCCCGAACGCACGACCGAGCTGGACATCGTGGTCGATCTGGTGGCCGACCTGACCGTGATCAACCCGTTCGACTTCTTCCTCGAGGAGGACGCCGCGACGGTGCCGTTCGGCTACGAGAGTGCCTTGCGGCAGGACCTCGCGGCCTACGTGCTCGACCCGGCGAGGCCCGCCGACCAGGCGGTGCAGGGCTGGATCGGCGACCACGGCCTCGCGCCGGGCGACGGCGAGCGCACCGTCGACTTCCTGGTCCGGCTCAACCAGCAGCTCGCGCAGGACGTGCGGTACACGGTGCGGATGGAGCCGGGCGTCCACACGCCGGCCGAGACGCTCGCGCTGGCCAGCGGCTCGTGCCGCGACTCGGCCTGGTTGCTCGTCGCGGCCCTGCGCGAGCTCGGCCTGGCGGCCCGCTTCGTGTCCGGCTACCTGATCCAGCTGGTGCCCGACGCCGGTCTGGACGGCCAGGGCGTGCCCGGGCTGACCGAGGACTTCACCGACCTGCACGCCTGGGCCGAGGTGTTCCTGCCCGGCGCCGGTTGGGTCGGCCTGGATGCGACCTCCGGGCTGATGGCCGGCGAGGGCCACATCCCGCTCTCCGCGACCCCGCAGGCCGCGCAGTCCGCGCCGATCACCGGCTGGACCGACCCGGCCGAGACGACGATGGAGTTCAGCAACATCGTCCGCCGGGTGCGCGAGGACCCGCGGGTCACCGCGCCCTACTCCCCCGAGCAGCTGGAGCGGATCCACCGGCTCGGTACGACGCTCGACGCGACCCTCGCCGAGGGCGACGTGCGGCTGACCATGGGCGGCGAGCCGACCTTCGTCTCGGTCGACGACATGGACGCGCCGGAGTGGAACGTCGACGCAGACGGTGAGGACAAGCGCGAGCGGGCCCAAGCCCTGGCCCGTCGGCTGCTCGTCGAGGAGGCCGCGCCCGGCGGCGTGCTGACCCACGGGCAGGGCAAGTGGTACCCCGGCGAGCCGGTGCCGCGGTGGCAGGTCGGCCTGTCCTGGCGGGTCGACGGCGAGCCTCTCTGGCGCGACGCGGCGTTGCTGGACGACCCCTGGGGGCCGGCAACGCTGCCGCCGGCGTCGGCCGAGGCCGCTGACCGGGTGCGGCTGGTCGTCGCCGCGCTGACCCAGGCCCTGGGCGTGCCGCCGGAGTTCGCCGTACCGCTGTTCGAGGACCCGCTGCAACGCATCCTGGATGAGGCGCGGGCGCCGGCCGGCGACCCGCCGCCCCGCGACGTCGATCCGGCCACGGTCTGGCTGGCCGAGCCGGAGGCCCGGGCCCGGTTGGTCGCCCGACTCGATGCCGAGGAGGGCAACCCGGTCGGCTGGGCCCTGCCGCTGCACCGGGCACCGGATGGCCAGGCCTGGGCGACCACTCGATGGGCGACCCGACGCGGCCGGGTGCTGCTGGTGCCGGGAACCTCGCCGGCGGGGCTGCGGCTGCCACTCGCCTCGATCTCGTGGACGGCCGGCCGCGGCGCGGCGGAACGGCCCGCAATGACCCGGCTCCCCCCGCTGCCGCCGGCGCCCCCGCCGGTCGACCCGATGCCGTACGACGACAGCGGGGCGACCTCGGCTGCGTCCCCACCGCCCCCGCGGGCCAAGGTCACGTCCGTGCGGGTCGCTCCGACGACGGCACTCTGCGTCGAGGAGCGCGACGGCCACGTCTTCGTCTTCCTGCCGCCGATCGAGGAGATCGAGCCCGCGCTGGAGCTGCTCGCGGCGGTCGAGGGCGCGGCCGCCCGGTGTGGCATTCCCGTTGTGCTGGAGGGGTATCCGCTCCCCGGCGACCCGCGGGTGCGGTCGATGACGGTGACCCCCGACCCTGGCGTCGTCGAGGTCAACGTCGCGCCGTCGTCGACCTGGGCCGAGCTGGCCGACTCGACCGCACGGCTCTACCGGTTGGCCCACGACGTCGGTCTGGGCGCGGACAAGTTCGCCATCGACGGCACCCACACGGGCACCGGCGGCGGCTCCCACCTGACCCTCGGCGGCCCGACTCCGGCCGACAGCCCCCTGCTGCGCCGGCCCGACCTGCTGGTCAGCCTGCTGACCTTCTGGCAGCACCACCCCGCGCTGTCCTATCTCTTCTCCGGCCGGTTCATCGGGCCGACCAGCCAGTCGCCGCGGGTCGACGAGGGGCGGCACGAGACGCTCTACGAGCTGGAGATCGCGTTCGCCGAGCTGGCCAAGCTGCCGGATCCCCGTCCGTGGCAAGCGGATCGGGCCCTGCGCCACCTGCTGACCGACATCACCGGCAACACGCACCGCAGCGAGTTCTGCATCGACAAGATGTACAGCCCGGACTCCGAGCGCGGCCGGCTCGGGTTGCTCGAGCTGCGCGGCTTCGAGATGGCGCCGCATCCGTCGATGGCTCTGGTGCAGGCGGTGCTGGTGCGGGCGCTGGTCGCGCGCTTCTGGGCCGCGCCGTACTCCGGTCCGCTCGTCCGCTGGGGCACCCGGCTGCACGACGAGTTCCTGTTGCCCGCCTTCGTCCGGCAGGACATGGACGACGTCGTGGCCGACCTGCGAGCGCACGGCCTGGACTTCGAGGCGGCGTGGCTGGAGCCGTTCCACGAGTTCCGGTTCCCCCCGCTCGGCTCGGTCGAGGTCGAGGGCGTCCAGCTCGAGCTGCGCCAGGCGATCGAGCCCTGGCACGTCCTCGGCGAGGAGGTCACCGGCTCGGGCACGGCGCGCTACGTCGACTCCTCGCTGGAGCGGGTGCAACTCGCCGTGCGTGGCGCGGTCGCGGGCCGGCACCTCGTGACCTGCAACGGTGTCCCCGTGCCGCTCCATGTCACTCGCGAGGCGGGCACGTTGGTCGCAGGGGTGAGGTACCGCGCGTGGGCTCCGCCGTCCGCGCTACATCCCACGATCGGCGTGCAGTCGCCACTGGTCTTCGACGTCGTCGACCGCTGGAGCGGCCGCTCGCTGGGTGGCTGCACCTACCACGTGGTCCACCCCGGCGGCCGGGCCTTCGACACGATGCCGGTCAACGCCGCCGAGGCCGAGTCGCGCCGGGCCGCCCGCTTCCGCGCGGAGGGTCACACCTCCGGTCCGCTGGACCCCGACGTCCTGGCGGCCGGTCCCGCGGCGCCGAACGCTGAGTATCGCGTCACCCTGGACCTCCGCCGGGCGGCCCACGTGACCGACCGTCTCACCGCGTCGTACGCCGAGCGGGTCACCGGCTGGGACGAGATGACTGGCACTGGCGGGGCGGTGCGCGATCCGTGGCGCGAGGTCGGCGCGGTCGCCGACCTGATCGGCCTCAGTGGCCTGCATCAGCGCAAGCACGAGGGTGCCGCCCTGCTGGAGAGCGACGGTGTGACCTATCGGTCGCTGGCCACCGGCGTCGAGCGGCCGTGGGAGCTGGACCCGCTGCCGTTGCTCGTCGACGACACCGAGTGGGTTGCGCTGGAGGCCGGGCTGGTCCAGCGCGCGGAGCTCCTCGATGCGATCGTCACCGACCTCTACGGACCGCGGCGGCTGCTGGCCGAGGGGCTGTTGCCGCCCGAGGTCGTCTTCGGCCACGACGGTTTCGTCCTGGCGGCCGACCAGATCCGTACGCCGGGCCCGCGGCAGCTGTTCCTGGCCGCCGCCGATCTGGTGCGCAGCGGCGGCGGCGAGTGGCTGGTGATCGGCGACCGGACCCAGGCGCCGTCGGGTGCCGGCTACGCCATGGAGAACCGGCGAGTCGTCTCGCGACTGTTGCCCGGGCTCTACCGAGACTCCCGGGCCCAGCGGCTGGCGCCGTTCTTCCACGCCATGCGGCTCGGTCTGCAGGAGGTCGCGCCGGCCGGGAGCGAAGCGCCCAACGTCGTCCTGCTGACGCCCGGCGCCCAGAGCGAGACGGCCTTCGACCAAGCGTTCCTGTCGTCCCTGCTCGGCTACCCGCTCGTCGTCGGCAGCGACCTGACCGTGCACGACGGCCGGGTCTGGACCCGGACCCTCGGCCGGCTCGAGCCGGTCGACGTCATCCTGCGCCGGGTCGACGCGTCGTACGCCGATCCACTCGAGCTGCGCCCGGGTTCCCAGCTGGGCGTGCCAGGGCTGTTGGAGGCCGCGCGTCGTGGGTCGGTCTCGATCGTGAACGGCATCGGCAGCGGCATCGTCGAGAACCGGGGCCTGTTGCCCTACCTCCCGCGACTGTGCGAGCGGCTGCTCGACCAGCCGCTGCTCCTTGCGTCGGTGCCGACCTGGTGGTGCGGCGATCCCGTTGCGCGCCAACACGTTCTGGCCCGACTGAGCGAGCTGGTGGTCAAGCCGATCGACCGCGGCCTGGGGCACGGGGTGGTCGTCGGCAGCGACCTGACGCCTGCGCAGCGGGCCGAGCTGGCGGCCCGGATCAATGCCGAACCGCACGCCTGGGTCGGGCAGGAGCGGCTGACGCCCAGCACCGCGCCCACGGTCACCCGCTCGGGACTGGAGCCGCGACCGCTGGTGCTGCGGTCGTTCGCCGTGGCCCAGGGTGGCGGCTACAAGGTCCTGACCGGGGGTCTGACCCGGGTCTCCCAGCAGCGCGACCGGATCGTGGTGTCCAACGAGAGCGGTGGGCTGGCCAAGGACGTCTGGATCCTGGACAGCAGTGTCCGACCCGTGATCACCCCGTGGCGGGTCGAGGGGCCGGCACCGGAGCGGGTCGCGGCACCGATCACCCCGCGTGCGGCCGGCGACCAGTTCTGGCTCGGGCGCTACGCCGAGCGGGCCGAGGACGCCGTCCGGATGTTGCGCGCTGTGCGGGACCGGGCCGACGACCAGGCCCACCTGACCCGCGGCAAGGAGCAGGAGGCGGTGCAGGTCCTGCTCCAGGCGCTGACCGCGGTGACGTCGTCCTGGCCGGGCTTCGCCGGGCCGGCCGGTGAGCCGCTGCGCCGCGCGCCGCAGGCCGAGCTGCTGTCGCTCGCGGGCGACCGCAGCCGACCGGGCACGGTGGCCTTCGCGGTGCACCAGCTGACCGGCATCGCCGCAGGCATCCGCGAGCAGCTCTCGACCGACACCTGGCTGGTGCTCGGCAGCCTGGAGCGCGAGCTGCGCCGGCTGGGTGTGGAGCCGGGTGACCCGCAGGCGAACGGCTCCGTGACCGTTGCCCAGGAGCTGGCGCTGCCCACCGTGCTCAGCCGGGTCCTCGAGGCCCTGCTCGCGCTGAGCGGGCTGGCCGCCGAGAGCCTGGTGCGCGACGCCGGCTGGCGGTTCCTGGACGCGGGCCGCCGGGTCGAACGGGCCATCCACGTGACCAACCTGCTCCGGACAACGCTGGTCCAGGAACGGCCGGCCGAGGTCGACGAGCTGGTGATCGAGTCGGTGCTGGTCGCGACCGAGAGCATCATCACCTTCCGGCGCCGGCACTCGGTGCGGGCCGGCGCCGACAGCGTTCTCGAGCTCGTGTTGCTCGACCGGGACAACCCCAGATCCGTTGCCTACCAAGTGGATCGGCTGCAGGAGGACCTCTCCGCGGTTTCGGTCGCCGATGGGTCCGGTGTCGACCCGGTGCGGGACGCCCTCGACCTGGTCACCGCCCGGGTGCGGCACAGCGACGCCCTCTCCCTCGCGACCGTCGACGAGTCCGGCTTCCGGGCCGAGCTCGATCTCCTGCTCGTCGAGGTGGGCACGGCCCTGGAGTCCCTCGCCCTCACGATCGAGAGCACCCACTTCGCGCCGGCCGCTGCCCCGCAGCCCTACTCCCTGTCCGGGGCGGTGGCCTGGTGACCGCGCGCCGCTATCGGTTGGTCCACCGCACCGAGTACACGTACGACGAGGAGGTGACCTCGAGCTTCGGCCTGGCCCATCTGCTGCCTCGGGTCACCGACCATCAACGCCCGCTCGCGGCCGTCCTCGAGATCGACCCGAGCCCGGCCGAGCTCCGGGAGCACACGGACTTCTTCGGCAACCGCGCGGCGTACGTGCAGGTCGAGTCGCCCCATCGCCGGCTGGTGGTCACGGCCAGCAGCGAGGTCGAGGTCGACGAGCGAGCAGCCGTGGACCCGTTGGCGCTCACCGATCCGTGGGAGGTCGTTCGCGACCGCCTGCTCGGCGCCGCTGCGGACCCAGCCGCACTGGAGGCCCGGCCGTTCGTCCTGCCCTCTCCCTTGGTGCCGGCCTGGCCGGAGGTGGCCGACTTCGCGGCCATCTCGTTCACCGCCGGCCGGCCGATCGGCGCCGCGCTGGCCGACCTGCTGGCTCGGATCCACGACGGGTTCGAGTACTCGCCGGGAGCGACCACCGTCTCGACGACGCTGCCGGAGCTGCTCGCCGAGCGACGCGGCGTCTGCCAGGACTTCGCCCATCTCGCGGTCGGTGCGTTGCGCTCGGTCGGCCTCGCGGCGCGCTACGTCAGCGGCTACCTGGAGACGACGCCACCGCCCGGCCGGCCCCGGCTGGTCGGAGCCGACGCCTCGCACGCCTGGGTCGCGGCGTACCTGCCGCCATTGGGCTGGGTCGAGCTGGACCCCACCAACGGCGTGTGGGTCGACGAGCGTTACGTCGTGGCGGCGCACGGGCGCGACTACGCGGACGTCACCCCGATCAAGGGCGTGATCTTCACCGACAGCACCGAGAGCACGCTGCAGGTGCAGGTCGACCTGACCCGCTTGCCCTGACCTGTGGCTCGCTGCCGGATGGCTGCATCGCCGGCCAGCGCCTAGGGTCAAGGCTCCATGCGCGCCTTCACCTGTCCGGCCTGCTCGGCCATCGCGTTCTTCGAGAACTCGGTCTGCCTCACCTGCGGCACCCCGATCGGTTTCGACCGCAAGCTTCAGGGTTTCCGTGCGCTCAGTGACGCCGGCGGCCGGTTGGTCGCGTTTGACGGGGCCGGCGGTCAGCTCGAGCCGTGCGCGAACGCCGTTGTCGCCGAGTGCAATTGGCTGGCTCCTTCGGGCGCGCCGGCCGGACTGTGCGACTGCTGCGCGCTGACCCGCACCCGGCCGGCTGACGGCGAGCTGCCGGCTTTGAAGGCGTTCGCCCGCACCGAGGCGGCCAAGCGACGCCTGGTCTATCAGCTCGACGACCTCGGCCTGCCCGTGGTCTCGCGGGCCCAGGACCCGGCGCACGGGCTGGCCTTCGATCTGCTCTCGAGCGCACTGCAGCCGGTCACGACCGGCCACGACGACGGCGTGATCACCATCGACCTGGCTGAAGGCGACGCCGGTCACCGCGAGGCGATGCGTGAGCAGCTGGCCGAGCCCTACCGCACGTTGCTCGGTCACGTGCGGCACGAGACTGGCCACTGGTACTGGCAGGTGCTGGTCGAGCGAAACGCGGATCCCACTGTCTGGCAACGGTTTCGGGACGTCTTCGGCGATGAGCGTCTGGACTATGCGACCGCCCTGCAGCGGCATTACGACGGGTCGCCGCCGCCGGACTGGGCCGACCATTACGTCAGCACCTATGCCAGCTCGCATCCGTGGGAGGACTGGGCTGAGACCTTCGCCCACGTGCTGCACATCCGCGACACGGTGCAGACGGCAGCGGCGTACGGCGTGCTCGTCGCGGGTCCCGCGGTCGGCGGGGCCGACGGGGACGGCCTGGACGCGCTGGAAGCCGAGCCGGTCGACGACTCCCGGCAGCCGATCGCGGCCGTGATCGATGTCTGGCTGCCGCTCACGCTGGCGCTGAACCAGGTCAACCGCAGCATGGGCAAGGACGACCTCTACCCGTTCGTCCTGTCACCGGAGCTGGTCGCCAAGCTGACCTTCGTCGACGACCTGATCGCTGGCCGTTAGGCCGAGGTGCCGAGCACCTGGACGAGCAGATCGGCGAGCGCGTCGCCGTACCGGCCGTCGGGGTCCTTGCTCGGGTTGTAACAGCCCAGGGAGAAGCCGATCATCGCCGGGTGCCGGGTCAGCGGCTCCAGCACTCCGGCCAGCTGATCCAGGTCGAGGCCGTTGGGCATCAGGTAGTCAGTCGCCGGGAAAGCGGTCATGTCGAGCACGTCGACGTCCAGGTGCACCCAGTACGACGGGGCAGTCGCGGTGCCGTTGGCGAAGTGAGCCACGGCGGCTCGTCCGGCCGCGGGCGGGTCGGCGACGACGGCGTCGCGGTCGCGCTGCATGATCTGCAGCTGATCGGGCAGGTCGCCGAGGTCGGCGGCCTCCTCCGGGTCTCGGGCGCCGATGACCACGGCATCACCGCGCGCCACCACCGGGCTGGGACCCATGGCCCGCAACAGATCCGGCCAGCCCAGGCCCAGCAGGGCTCCGACCGGCATGTCGGCGGCCTCGCCGGTCGGCGACGTGCGGTGGTCGTAGGCATCGACGTGGCCGTCGACGTTGACCACGCCGACCCGGCCCAGCGCATCGCGGGCTCCGGCGACGGCGCCCATGACCAGGCCGCAGCAGCCGCCGAGCAGCAACGGGCGGCGACCCTCGGCCAGGATGCCGGCGGTCGCCGTACGGATGTCGGCGGTCGCCGAGCCCACGCTGGGCCAGCCGACGATGCCGCTGACCGGGTCGCGGTCCGGTCCGGTGACCCGCACGTCGAGGTCGCCGAGGTCGGTGGCGCCGAGGCGGCCGGGGAGGTCACGATCCCGCAGCGCGCTCGGCGCGATCTCGGTCCCGAACGGCGGCCCCTCGGCCGGAGGAGCCACCGTGTCGATCGGCACACCCAGACAGACCCATCCCCGCGACGTCGTCATGGCGCTTTATACCCCGCACTTGTCCTGGCCGTCGAAACCGGGTTTGGCCGTCGAAACCGGGTTGCCTGCGCCGCATTTCGGGCATCGGAACCCGGAATGGACGGCCAAACCCGGAATGGACGGCCAAGAGTCAGTAGTAGGTGGCGGCGATGGTCAGGGCCCGCTGGGCGTAGCCGCGGCCGAACAGGACGCCGTGGACGAGCAGCGGGAAGAGCTGGTGCAGGCCGACCCGTTGCCGCCAGCCTTCGGCCAGCGGCGTGACCTCGTGGTACGCCGCGAGCAAGGGTTCGAGATAGGGCAGGCCGAACAGCGAGAGCATCGCCAGGTCGCTCTCGCGATGCCCGCCGTGAGCCGCCGGGTCGATCAGCACCGCCCCCTGGTCAGACCAGAGCACGTTGCCGTTCCACAGGTCGCCGTGGAGCCGGCTCGGCGGCTCATCCACGCCGCCGAGGGCACCACGACTCAGCCGGTCACAGACTCGTTCGAGCACCGCAACCTCGTTGGCCTCGATGGTGCCCGCATCGCGCAGCTGGCGCGTGAAGGGCAGGATCCGCAGCGTGGCGAAGAACTCGCCGAAGCTCCCACAAGCCTTGTGCGGCAACGGCAACGGACCGATGAAGCCATCACCGGTCCACGTGCCCGGAGGGCAGCCGTACGCCGCAGCGCCCGCCGAGTGCATCCGCGCCAAGCCGCGTCCCAGGGCGACGGCCGCGCCCAGGCTCGGGGCCTGCTCCTCGACCAGGTCGACGGTCAGAGACTCGTCGGACACGTCGAGCACGTGCGCGATCTGGGCACCGGCCGGCACCTCGCCGAGCCAGGTCAACCCGGCGGCCTCCACGGCGTAGAAGCCTTCTGGCGGATCGGCCCGCTTCTTGACGAAACCGTTGCTGCTCATACCTTTTCGCCGCCCGCCGCTTTCACTCGGGGTAGCCGTCGGGGTTGTCCGACTGCCAGCGCCAGGCGTCCGCGCACATGTCGTCGAGCGTGAGTTGCGCCTTCCAGCCCAGCTCGGCCTCGGCCCGGGAGGGGTCGCAGTAGGACATCGGTGCGTCGCCCGGCCGGCGAGGGCCGACCCGCGAGGGCAGCTCGCGCCCGACCGCGCGCTCGAACGCGTGCAGCACGTCGTAGACCGACGATCCGGTGCCGGTGCCGAGGTTCCAGGCCCGGGCGCCGGGGTGGTCCGGCAAGGCCTGCAACGCGGCCAGATGCCCCCGGGCCAGGTCGACCACGTGGACGTAGTCGCGGATCGCCGTGCCGTCCGGCGTCGGGTAGTCGTCGCCGTGGATGACCAGCTCCGGCCGGCGTCCGACGGCCACCTGCGCGACGTACGGCATGAGGTTGTTGGGAATGCCGGCCGGATCCTCGCCGATCCGTCCGGAGGCATGTGCGCCAACGGGATTGAAGTAGCGCAGCAGCGCGATGTGCCAGGCATCGTCGGCGGCGCCGGAGGTCGACGCGGCCAGGTCCGAGAGGATGCCCTCGATGTGCTCCTTGGTGCGGCCGTAGGGGTTGACGGCGCCCAGCGGGAAGTCCTCGGTGATCGGCATCCGCTCGGGCGCACCGTAGACCGTGGCCGAGGAGGAGAAGACGAGCGTCCGCACGTGCGCGCGCTGCATCGCCTGCAGCAGCACCAGCGTGCCGGTGATGTTGTTGGTGTAGTAGCGCAACGGCAGCTCGACCGACTCGCCGACCGCCTTGAGGCCGGCGAAGTGGATGACCGCCTCGACGCCGCGGCCGTCGAACGCCGACCCGAAGACCTTGTCCATGGCCGGCGCATCCTGCAGGTCGATCTCCTCCAGGGGCGCCTCGCGGCCGGTCAGCTCGGCGACCCGGGCCAGGCTCTCCGGGCTGGAGTTGGACAGGTTGTCGACGACCACGACCTCGTGACCGGCCTCGAGGAGGAGGACGACGGTGTGGCTGCCGATGTAGCCGGCGCCGCCCGTCACGAGGATCCGCATGGGGTCAGACGCTATCGGCTGGGTCGCGCCGATCGGCCCGGATTGCGACGAGCGCCTCGACCAGCCCGGCGCAGGCCGACTCGACCTCGGTGAGACATCGCTCGAAGTCCGCGGCCCCGCCGTACCAGGGGTCGTCGATCTCCAGCGTGCCCTCGGCGACCGCCGCGTCGTCGTACTCGCGCAAGCAGCCGGACCTTGGCCCGGCTGGCCTCGTCCGGCGCCCAGCGCCGCAGGGTGTCCAGGTGGGTCCGGTCGGCGACCAGGATCAGGTCGCGGTCGGCGAACCAGGCCCGGTCGAACTCCCTGGCCCGATGGCGGGATCCGTCGTAACCGTGGTCGGCGAGCGCCCGGACCGTCCGCCGGTCGGCCCCTTCGCCCTCGTGCCAGCCGCCCGTGCCGGCGCTGTCCACGTCGACCTCACCAGCGAGTCCGGCGTCGGCGAGCATCGACCGGGCGATGACCTCGGCCATCGGCGAGCGGCAGATGTTGCCCGAGCAGACGAACAGGCACGAATACACGTTTCCTCCGAGACGGTATGGGGCGAGCGATGTCGGCGGCCCCACAGCAGGGTACGAGCAGCTGGCCGGAAGTCGCGCGACCGCTCGGCGGATGCACCCGACCCATCTGCGCTAATGACTCGATTGCCACCGGAACCGGCTGAACCATCTCGTAGGGTGCATGCGTGGCGCACCGACCGACCAAGAAGCAATCGACGGGGACGAGACCCAGGCCACAGCGCGCCGCGGCGCTCTCCCGGTTCGGCACCTTCGCGAACCTCGGCACCACGTCCTCCTCGGCGGTCGACCAGTTCCCGAGTCACCCCCTCGCTGTCCTTCCACGACTCGACGCTACACCAGCGACGTGCTGTCCTTCACCGGCTACGAGACAACGACCAACCAACAGCAGAGCGACGGCAGCTACCCGGCGTTGGACCCGCTGTCGACCGCCGACCAGGCCCTGTTCTCGACGTACGACTTCCCGCCGTACGTCGATCCGTCCAGCAAGGGGGCGATCCCGTTCATCGACCTCGGCGGGAAGTACATGATCAGTGGAGCGGGTTACAGCCCGGCGGTGCTCAAAGGCATGACGCACCAACAAGTTTCGTCGGCCTTGGTCGACCCGTCGAGCAAGGTCGCGCGGCGGTCGACGGGACGACTAACGTCATCTCAGCGGCCATCTGTCGGCTGACCGGCAACGCCCCGGCGGACGTGTGCTCGTCGCCCGGCGTCCTGGCGGAGCGGCGAAGCTGCCGGCCGCTCCCTAGCCACGGACTCGATGACGCCGGAGGCCGATCTCGCGACTCCGAGCGGCCAATCCGGCGAGCGCGTGGCGCCGAACGACAGGCATGAGCTTCCAGGTCGATGAGTACGCCAAGAGCATCACGCCGGTCCGCTGGGACGACCTCGACCTCGAGAGCTTCCGGCAGGCGCCGTTGTCCCAGGACGCACTGCGCTGCCTGCGCTACATGAGCGACGTCGAGACCCACACGGTCTGCTACCTGCGCGACCTGCTCGTCACGCCGTCCCACGCCGACCCCGAGATCACGAAGTTCCTGACCATGTGGAACTTCGAGGAGTACTGGCACGGCGAGGTCCTCGACGAGGTGCTCGAAGCACACGGCGTACCCACCGGTCCGGAGCACACGATGGCTCTGCGCAAGCGGATGGGCTGGCGCGACCGGGTTGCCCCGATCCGTCAGTCGGTGATCGCCAACATCGTCGGCAACGACTTCATCGCGACCCACATGACCTGGGGTGCGATCAACGAGTGGTGCACGCATTCCGGCTACTCGCGGTTCGTCGCCTCGGAGTCCAACCCGATGCTGACCGAGATCCTCAAGCGGATCGCCAAGCAGGAGACCCGGCACATCGCGTTCTACAACTCCCAGGCCCGCGAGCGGCTGGCCCGGTCCACGAAGGCGCAGAAGATCACCCGCTTCGCCCTCGAGCGGTTCTGGGGCATCGTCGGGTCCGGGGTGATGCCCGAGCGCGAGGTCAAGCACCTGCTCGGCTACCTCTACGGCGGCCCAGCCGGCCTGGCCGAGGCCCGGCGGATCGACGCCAAGATCGACTCCCTGCCCGGCCTGGACGGCCTGCATCTGGTCGAGCGCCAGCTGCACAAGTACGCCATCGCCGCCTGACCCAGACCCGCCGTTTGTCCTGGCCGTCCAGTCCGGGTTTGGCCGTCGAAACCGGGTTCGACAGCGGATATTTCGGGCGTGAAACCCGGTTCTGACGGCCAAGATTTTCGGGGCCCGATCGAGGCGGAAGAGCGGCTTTCGGCGAGCAAAGCAGCACTCGGCGAGCACCGCTCATCGCGCCGGCTAGGTCAGGTGGCGCTGGTCGACGATGCGGCGGGCCTTGCCGACGGAGCGCTCGATGCCGCCGGGCTGGACCACCTGGACGGTGGCGGTCACGCCGATCCGGTCCTTGATCCGGCCGGCCAGCTCGCGACCCAACCCGCCGTACGACGACGCCGGTACGTCCTCGCCCGCCTCCACGACGACCTCGAGCTCGTCCAGCCGCTCGGGCCGGGTCAGCACGCACTGGAAGTACGGCGAGAGCCCGGGCAGTGCGAGCACCAGCTCCTCGACCTGTGTGGGGAAGATGTTGACGCCCCGCACGATCATCAGGTCGTCGGTGCGACCGGTGACCTTGGCCATCCGCCGCATCCCGGGCCGGGCTGTCCCGGGCAGCAGCCGGGTCAGGTCGCGAGTCCGGTAGCGCACGACGGGCATCGCCTGCTTGGTCAGCGAGGTGAAGACCAGCTCGCCGACCTCACCGTCGGCCACGGGTTCACCCGAGAGCGGGTCCACGATCTCCGGATAGAAGTGGTCCTCCCAAATGTGCAGGCCGTCCTTCGTCGAGACGCACTCCTGCGCCACCCCAGGCCCCATCACCTCGGACAGCCCGTAGATGTCGACCGCGTGCATCCCGCCCCGCGACTCGATCTCGGCCCGCATCGCGTCGGTCCACGGCTCGGCCCCGAAGATCCCGACCTCCAGCGACGAGCCCGCAACGTCCAGGCCGGCGGCGGCCATCGCATCAAGAACGGACAAGAAGTACGACGGCGTCACCATGATCACGCGCGGCCGGAAGTCGGCGATGAGCTGCACCTGCCGCTCGGTCATCCCGCCGGAGACCGGCACGACCGTGCACCCGAGCGCCTCGGCGCCGTAGTGAGCGCCCAACCCGCCGGTGAAGAGTCCGTAGCCGTAAGCAACGTGCACGACGTCCCCCGGCCGCCCGCCCGCGGCCCGGATCGACCGGGCCATCAACGAGGCCCAGGTCGCGATGTCCTCGCGGGTGTAGCCCACGACCGTCGGCCGGCCCGTCGTACCCGAGGAGGCGTGCACCCGCACCACCTGCTCGCGCGGCACCGCAAACATCCCGAACGGGTAGTTGTCGCGCAGGTCGGCCTTGGCGGTGAACGGGAAGTGCCGCAGATCGTCCAGCGACCTCAGGTCGCCGGGGCCAATTCCCTTCGCGTCAAAGGCTTTCCGATAGTGCGGCACATGCTCGTACGCCGCGTGCACGGTCGCCTGCAACCGAGCGAGCTGATGGGCGCGGAGCTCATCGACCGACCAGCGCTCGGCGTCGTCATAGAGGTCCGGGCGGTCGTCGATGACCGGCAGCGAGCTCATCTCACGATCACCTTCCTCACGATCACACCACTCACGATGTCGAGCCGATCGTCCGCGACCGGCCGCGCAGCTCCGCGACGAGGGCCCCGGTCGACTGGACCCGCACCGAGACGTCGGTCAGCCCGGACCGGCCGAACACTGCCCGCTCCACCGCCTCCGCGACCAGCACATCGCCCAGCCGGGCCGGGGCGACGAAGGTGATGTCGCAGCCGGCGGCCACGGTGACCGGTCCGTGGCTGTTGCAGGCCAGGGCAAACGCCGAGTCGGCCAGGGCGAAGACGAAGCCGCCGTGCGCGATCGCATGCCCGTTGACCATCGCCGCAGTCACCGTCATCCGCACCGAAGCGCGCCCGACGCTCCAGCGCCAGGAGCTCCATCCCGAGCCCGGCGCTCGCGGCGTCGGCCGCCCACATCGCCCGGGCGGCGCTCAGCACCGACAGCTCGTCGTCAGCCATGCAGCGGCGCTCCTCGCTCCGCGGCGACCGCCAGGCCGCGGCCGATCCGGTAGCGCCCGGTCGGCACCGCTTCGCCGAGCGCCCGCAGCACCCGCGCGACGCAGGGCGCCCCGATCGCGTCGCCCCAGTCGAGCGGGCCTCGGGGATAGCCCGCGCCGAGACGCAGCGCGACGTCGACATCCGCCGCCGAAGCTTCCCCGCGATGGACCACGTCGGCCGCCTCGTTGATCAGCATGGCCACCGTCCGGGCGACCACCAGCCCGGCGGCGTCGTCCACGACGCTGACCGCGACGCCGGCCGCTTGCAGCAGCCCGATCGCCTGGGCGACCGTCTCCGGCCGAGCCCCCGGCGCGGCGGCGATCGCCACCCGGGTCGCGGTCTCGGGATCGCCGGCCCAGTCGAGCACGACGATGTCGTTGCCGATGCTGGCCGCCGTCTCCCCCGTCGTCTCCAGCAACCGGCCGCCGGTCGGCAGGCGCAGACCGCGATGGTCGGCGCACCCGTCGTCGTCCCAGGGCCGTTCGTCCTCGGGCTGCTCGCCCAGGATCGCCACGCCCCCGGCCCGAAGCCGTTCCAGCAGCGGCGTCATCACGTTCCAGCCGTCCAGATAGACGGCGTACCGGGGGGCCAGGTGGGGCGGCGCCGTCCGGGGCTCCGCAGCTGCCCCCGTGGCCGGATCGCGCACGACCGGGCCGTTGCCGTGCCCGCGGGACTCGTCGTACTCGTAGACCCCGCGCCCGGTCTTGCGGCCGAACCGCCCGGCATCGACCAGCTGCTGCTGCCAGAGCGTCGGCGCGTAGCGCGGGTCGTGGAAGGTCTGCTCCCAGACCGAGCGACCCACGGCGAGGTTGACGTCCTGCCCGATCAGGTCGGTCAGCTCGAACGGCCCGAGCGGGAAGCCGCCGGCCTCGCGCAACAGCGCGTCCACCGTGGCGGGATCGGTGACCCGCTCCTCGACCATCCGCTGCGCCTCGCCGTAATAGGGCCGGGCCACCCGGTTGACGATGAACCCGGGCGTGGACGCACAGCGCACCGGAGTCTTGCCCCAGCTCCGGACCAGATTGGCCGCGAGCTCGACGTAGGCCGGACCGCTCTGCGCGCCGGTCACCACCTCGACCAGCTTCATCCGGTACGCCGGGTTGAAGAAGTGCAGGCCGACCAGTCGGTCCGGGTGCTGGAGCCCACTGGCCAGCGCGGTCACCGACAGGGAGGAGGTGTTCGTGGCCAGCAAGGTGTCCGGATCGACCACCGCCTCCAGGCGCTCGAGCAGCTCAGCCTTCGCGGCCTGGTCCTCGGCGATCGCCTCGACGACGGCCACGCACCCGCTCAGCCCCTCGAGCTCGGCTGCGGCGCTGACCCGGCTGCAGGCGGCCTCGGCGTCCGCGCCCGAGATGACCTCGCGCTTGCCGAGCTTGCGGATCCCCTCGGCCACCGCGGCCACCGCGCGCTCCGCGGCACCGTCTCGGTTGTCCACCAGCAGCACCGGATGCCCGGCCAGCGCGGCCACCTGGGCGATCCCGGAGCCCATGGTGCCGGCGCCGACCACGCCCACCAGGTCTCGCATCCGCACCAGGTCCCGTCTGTCGCTGCCCGAGTGTCACCCGGGCGCTATGTCACCGGATCGCCGAACTGGCGCCAGAGTGTCACAACCGCTCCGCAACCGAAAGGTAGTGTCGTAGGTCATGAGCCAGTCAGCATCCCCGACCGCGCAGCCGCTGCTCGACAAGCACCGGGCCGCGCTCGACGAGGCGGTCGCAGCCCTGGCGACCCGCGGCTACTTCTCGCGCTACCCCGAGTCCCCGTCGCCCCGCGTGTACGGCGAGGGCGCGGCCGACGAGGGCCGGCTGGCCTTCGATGCGCATCTGACCAAGCGCTACGACCGGCTCAGCGGGCAGGCCGGCCACGAGGCGGGTGGCGCCTGGGTCGGCGACGAGGTCTCGCCGTACGGTCCGGCTCTGCGGGTGACCTACCCCTCGGTCGACGTGGACCGGCTGCTGGCCGCCGCCCGCGAGGCGATGTACCCCTGGCAGGCCGTGGGGGCGGAGGCGCGAGCGGCGGTCTGCCTGGAGATCATCGACCGGATCAACGCCCGCTCGTTCGAGCTGGCCTTCGCGGTCATGCACACCAGCGGGCAGCCCTTCGTGATGGCGTTCCAGGCCGGCGGTCCGCACGCGCAGGACCGCGCGCTGGAGGCCGTCGCGGCCGCGCTGGCCGAGCAGCGGCGGATCCCCGCGAGCGTGCGCTGGGAGAAGCCGGGCCGCGGCGAGCCGCTGGTGATGGAGAAGGACAACCACGTCGTCGGACGCGGAGTCGCCCTCGTCATCGGCTGCAACACCTTCCCCACCTGGAACGCTTACCCCGGCCTCTTCGCCTCGCTCGCCACCGGCAACGCCGTCGTGGTCAAGCCCCACCCTCACGCCGTCCTGCCCCTGGCCATCACGGTCGAGATTGCCCGAGATGTGTTGGCTGACAACGGTTTCGACCCTGACCTGGTCACGCTGGCGGCCGAGGAGCCCGGCGGCACCCTGGCCACCACGCTGGTCGAGCACCCGGCCGTCCGAATCGTCGACTACACCGGAGGCTCGGCCTACGGCGAGTGGCTCGAGGCCGAGGGTGCCCGGCGCGGCCAGGTGGTCTTCACCGAGAAGGCCGGCGTCAACTCCGTCGTCGTCGACTCGACCGACGACCTGGCTGGGCTGCTGGCCAACCTGGCCTTCTCGTTCACGCTCTACAGCGGTCAGATGTGCACCACGCCGCAGAACGTCTACCTCCCGCGCGACGGCATCAGCACTGACGAAGGCCCGGTGAGCTTCGCGGAGTTCGGCGCCCGGCTGGCCGCGGCGGTGCAGGCGTTGACGGCCGACGACGCCAAGGCCGTGGAGCTGTTGGGCGCGACGGTCAACGACGGCGTGCGCGCCCGGGCCGGCTCGGTCGCGGACCTGGCGGCGCGAGCGGACTCGGGTCGGGTGGTGCTGGACTCGCGCTTGGTCGCGCACCCGACCTACGCCGACGCCGTCGTGCGCACCCCCGCTCTGGTCAGCGTGGACGTCACGGACGGGACGGTCTACGGCCAGGAGTGCTTCGGCCCGGTGGCATTCCTGATCGGCACCGACAGCACGGAGCAGTCGCTGCAGACCTTCGTCGACACCGTGCGGGCGCGCGGCGCGATGACGGCAGCGGTCTACTCCTCCTCCGCGGAGGTGTTGGACGCTGCCCGCGAGGCTGCTCTCACGGCCGGGGTGTCGCTGTCCGAGAACCTCACCGGCGCGGTCTACGTCAACCAGACCTCGGCCTTCAGCGACTACCACGGCACCGGGGCCAACCCCGCCGCCAACGCGGCGTACGTCGACGCCGCCTTCGTCGCGCCGCGGTTCCGCGTGATCACCACGCGCCGCCACGCCTGAGTGGACTCCCCCGCTGGTCTTGGCCGTCGAAACCGGGTTTGGCCGTCGAAACCGGGTTCCACGGCGTATTTCGGGCATCGAGCCCGGATTCGACGGCCAAAGCAGCCACAGCGCGGCGACGCCTAGCGAGCACGGACGCCGGCGCAGCCCGTCTCCGGTCCGCCTCCGGAGCACCCTGACCGGCGTCCCGGGCTACGTCCCCGGCCGCCCGGCCGCGGCGGCGCCCGGCGGCGCTCCGGCGTACAAGATCTCCAGCAACGAGAACCCGTACCCGCCCCTGCCGAGCGTCATCGAGGTCGTCGCGCGGGCCGCGCAGCAGATGAACCGGTACCCGGACATGGCCGCCACCGACCTGGTCGCGGCCATCGCGACCCACGTCGGCGTCGACCCGGACCAGGTGGCCGTGGGCACCGGCAGCGTCGGGGTGCTCGGCCAGATCCTGGCCGCGACCTGCGGCGAGGGCGACGAGGTCGTGCACGCCTGGCGGTCCTTCGAGGCCTACCCGATCCTGATCCAGCTCTCCGGCGCCACCGGGGTCCCGGTGCCGTTGGCGGCCGGCGGCCGGCACGACCTGCCCGCCATGGCCGCGGCCCTGACTGATCGGACCCGGTTGGTCCTGGTCTGTACGCCGAACAACCCGACCGGTCCCGCGGTCCATGCCGCCGAGCTCGAGACCTTCCTGGACGCCGTCCCGCCCGATGTCCTGGTCGTGATCGATGAGGCGTATGTCGAGTTCGTCAGAGATCCGCAGGTGCCGGATTCGCTGGCGATCCTGCGGGCCCGACCCAATGTCGCGGTGCTGCGGACCTTCTCCAAGGCCTATGGCCTGGCCGGCCTTCGGGTCGGCTATGCCCTCGCTGGTCCGGACGTGGCGGCCGCGCTGCGCAAGACCGCCGTCCCGTTCGGGGTCTCGATGCTGGCCCAGGAAGCGGCGATCGCCTCCCTCGCGGCGTACGACGAGCTCGCCGTGCGGGTCGACGCCTTGGTGGCCGAGCGGGGCCGGGTGATCGCCGGCCTCCGTGCTCAGGGATGGGACATTCCCGACAGCGAGGCGAACTTCGTCTGGCTCGAACTCGGCGACCGGACGATGGACTTCGCCGCCGTGGCCGAGCAGTCCGGCCTGGTCGTGCGGCCGTTCGCCGGATCCGGGGCGCGGTGCACCGTGGCCGAACCGGCTGCGGGTGATCTGCTCCTTCGTGTTGCGGAGGCGTTCGGACCCGCCTAGCATTGTTACGCTCTGCTGATCAAGACTTACAGAACGTGAAGCCTCGCCGCCCTCAAGGTTTGAGTGACTAGTACCGATGAGGGATATCGAAGGTATCTCGCACGTCGTACCGTCGTCCCAGTGCACTCTGTGTGCATGACCGGTCTCACCGGTCGATGCAGGGTGCACACCACACAACAAAGAAGGGTTGGTCGGGGGCGATCACCATGGCAGTTCAGCAGCTGGGACCCGAGGCGTCGCGAGCCGGTGCTCGCCGCGCCCGCGCCCTTGCCGCGCGCGCAGGCGGTCCTACCGTCGCGCTCGTTGCGCTGTCCACGGTCACGGTCACCAGCGTCGTCGCCATCGCCTTCGCGCCCCTCCCGCACTCGGTCACGCCCGGCCTCGGTCTGGGCGGCGGCGTCGCCGCTCCGGCCAACGTCCGGCCGCTGGCCACCCCCACCTCGTCCGGCGACCACACGGTCAACGCCCCCACCGGCAAGAAGACCGGCACGTCGGTCGGGCCGTCCTTCACCGGCACGGCCCCGGCGGTCGCTGCCGGCACCACTGCGGCGCACACCGGCGGCAGCGGCACCACCCATCACGGCTCCAGCGGCGGCAAGACGACCACGACCACCGGCACCGGCTCCAAGGGCGGCGGCACCGGCCCGACCCGACCCGGCGGCGGCGGCGGTAGCGGCTCCGTGGGTTCCGGTGGTGGCACGGGCGTCGAGGGCGGCGGTCCGCCCCCGACCTGCGACCCCAACCCGACCCCCACGCCGACGCCGAGCGGGGGCTCGAGTTCCAGCAGTGTTTTGGCTGCTTTGGCCGCCCAGACCGCCACCAGCCCGATCCTCGGGGTGGGCACCACCCCCTGCTCGTGGCACGCCGGTGGCGGCACCCACATCATCCTGCCGCCGGTCATCACTGGTCCGGACGGATCGTCGAAGTCCGGTTCCGAGTGCCGGGACCAGCAGCGGCGCATCGGGCGGGACGACCCTCGGCGGCGGCGGCCACGGCACCCATTCGGGCAACCCCGTCACGGCACCGACCGGTGACCCGACCTCGACCGGTGACCCCACGTCGACCGGCTCGTCCAGCTCGTCGTCCAGCTCGTCGTCCAGCTCGTCGTCCAGTGTCGTGGCAGCGCACGTCAGCGCCACGGTCGCGACGCCGACTGCGCCGACCTCAGCGACCAGCACGAGCAGCGCGGCGGTCGACACCCAGGTTCTGACCCGTACGGCGGCCAAGAACCTCTCGAAGGCCCACGGCCAGCACACGGCGAAGAGTTCGACCAGCTCGGTCGGCAAGCACCGCGACCACGTGGGCGGCGCCCACCTGGCCGGCGGCAAGCACCGCGCCTAGACCACGGCCGGCCCGCGCCGAGTCCTCGCTGAGTCCACCCGGAGTCCACGATGAGTCCGCGCTGAGTTCGCGGCCTATCGCTCGGCGACATGTCATCGCCCTCTGTGCCGCCTGGAAGCCATCTCGCCGGTACCGTGAGCCCTAGGCGGTGGCCGGCTCGACCCGAGCTGCTCCGCCCCCGTGGCGGTGTCGGCACGACCGGTCCGCGCGGTCGAGGCATCCGGCGGGGCGAACCCCCGAGCCGGCAGGCGAAGGAGAGCGCATGACCGATACCTCGCAGGCTCCCGCCACCCAGGGCGTCAGCAGCATCGACAGCACGGACACCGTCAGCACCGTGGATGGCGGGCCCGGGTTGGTGCAGCTGTTGACCCCCGAGGGCGAGCGGCACGACCACCCGGTCTACTCGGCGTACGCCGAGGCCGTGACCGATGAGGACCTGCGCGGCTTCTATCGCGACCTGGTCCTGGTCCGCCGGGTCGATGCCGAGGCGACCGCGCTGCAGCGCCAGGGTGAGCTGGGCATCTGGGCCAGCCTGCTGGGGCAGGAGGCGGCGCAGGTGGGCTCCGGGCGGGCGCTGTCCCCTCAGGACTATGCGTTTCCGACCTACCGCGAGCACGGCGTCGCCTGGTGCCGCGGGGTCGATCCGCTGAACCTGCTGGGCCTCTTCCGCGGGGTCAACCACGGTGGCTGGGACCCGGACGAGAAGAACTTCCACCTCTACACGATCGTCATCGGCGCCCAGACGCTGCACGCCACCGGCTACGCGATGGGCATTCAGCGCGACGGCGACGTCGGGACCGGCGACCCGACCCGCGACGCCGCGGTGATCGCCTACTTCGGTGACGGCGCCACGGCCCAGGGCGACGTCAACGAGGCCTTCGTCTTCGCCAGCGTGCAGAACGCCCCCGTTGTCTTCTTCTGCCAGAACAACCAGTGGGCCATCTCCGAGCCCAACGACAAGCAAACCCGCGTGCCGCTCTACCAGCGGGCCAGCGGCTTCGGCTTCCCCGGCGTCCGGGTCGACGGCAACGACGTCCTCGGGGTCTACGCCGTCACCAAGGCGGCCCTCGACCACGCCCGTGAGGGCAACGGGCCGATGCTCGTCGAGGCCTACACCTACCGGATGGGCGCGCACACGACGTCCGATGACCCCACCCGCTACCGGGTCGCCGCCGAGGTCGAGGTCTGGAAGCGACGCGACCCGATCACCCGGCTGCACACCTATCTCACCGCTCGGGGACTCATCGACGACGACTTCGTGACCGCGCTCGACCGCGAGTCGGATGCGCTCGCGGCTCACGTCCGGGAAGGCTGCCTGGTCCTGCCGGACCCCGAACCGCTCGCGATGTTCGACCACATCTACGTCGACCCGCACCCGCAACTGGCCCAGGAGCGGGCCGAGTTCGCGGCGTACCTCGAGGGTTTCGAGGATGAGTCGGCCATCTCATCCGGCACTGCGCAGGGTGGGGGCAACTGAGATGGCGGCCGAGACGCTCACGCTCGCGAAGAGCCTCAACAACGGCTTGCGCAAGGCGATGGAGGACGACGCCAAGGTGATCCTCATGGGCGAGGACATCGGCCGTCTCGGTGGCGTCTTCCGGATCACCGACGGGCTGCAGAAGGACTTCGGCGAGGATCGGGTCTCCGACACCCCACTGGCCGAGTCCGGCATCATCGGTACGGCGATCGGCTTGGCCCTGCGCGGCTACCGGCCCGTGTGCGAGATCCAGTTCGATGGGTTCGTCTATCCGGCGTTCGACCAGATCGTCTCGCAGCTGGCCAAGATGCATGCTCGCTCGCTCGGTGCCGTGCGCCTGCCCATCGTCGTCCGGATCCCGGTCGGCGGCGGCATCGGCGCGGTCGAGCACCACAGCGAGTCCAACGAGGCCTACTTCGCCCACACGGCCGGCCTGCGGGTGGTCTGTTGCTCCTCGGCAACCGACGCCTACTGGATGATCCAGCAGGCCATCGCCAGCGACGATCCAGTCATCTTCTACGAGCCCAAGCGGCGCTACTGGGAGAAGTCCGAGGTCGACATCGACCTCGGCCCGGAGTCGGTGCCGGCCCTCGACCGGGCTCGCGTCGTGCGACCCGGTGAGCAGCTGACCCTCGCGGCGTACGGGCCGACGGTCAAGACCTGCCTGGACGCCGCTTCCGTTGCGGCGGAGGAAGGTCGGAGCATCGAGGTGATCGACCTGCGCTCGCTCTCGCCGCTCGATCTCGACGCCCTCGCCGCCTCGGTCGAGCGGACCGGACGGCTGGTGGTCGTGCACGAGGCCTCGACGTACCTCGGGGTCGGGGCGGAGGTCGCGGCTCGGGTCAGCGAGCGGTGCTTCCTGCATCTTGAAGCGCCGGTGATCCGGGTGGGTGGTTTCAACCTGCCCTACCCGCCGAGCCGGCTCGAGGAGTCGTTCCTGCCGGACATCGATCGGGTGCTCGAGGCCATCGACCGCTCGTTGGCCTGGTGAGCGGCCCGATGAGCGTGCGCAGCTTCCGCCTGCCGGACGTCGGCGAGGGTCTGACCGAGGCCGAGATCGTGACCTGGAAGGTCAAGCCCGGCGACACCGTGAAGGTCAACGACATCGTCGTCGAGATCGAGACCGCCAAGTCGCTCGTCGAGCTCCCCGTGCCTTACGCGGGCGTCGTCGCCGAGCTCCTGGTGCCCGAGGGGCAGACCGTCGATGTCGGCACACCGATCATCTCGGTCGAGACCTCGGTGCCGGGCGGCGTTGACGAAGCCAGCCCGGCGGCGGAGCCGCCCGGAGCTGTCGCGGGCGCCACGGAGGTCCAGGCCGCCCCCGCCGAAGGCGCGATCGAGCCCGGGCTGATCGGCGGGCCGGCACCCGGTGGCCGCACCTCGGTGCTCGTGGGCTACGGGCCGCGCACGACCGAGGCCAAGCGGCGGCCGCGCAAGGGCGCGGCCACGGCCGAGCACAACGTCTCGGACCCCGGTGTCACCTTGCTCGCGGGCACGGTCTCGGCCGAGGCCGAGGACACGATCGAGATCGATGCCTACGCGTCCTCGCGGCCGCTGGCCAAGCCTCCGGTGCGTGCGCTGGCCAAGCAACTCGGCGTCGACCTGGCCCAGGTGCCCGGCACCGGCCGGCAGGGTTCGGTCACCCGCGAGGACCTGCAGCTCGTTTGCCGGACTCCGGCCCAGCGGCCCGTTCCCGGACGGCCGAGGCTCGCGATCACCTCCAGCGCGACCACCGGACGGGCGAGGACCGGGTGCCGATCCGCGGGGTGCGCAAGCTCACCGCCGAGGCGATGGTGCGCAGCGCCTTCACCGCGCCGCACGTCACTGAGTTCGTCACGGTCGACGTCACTCGGACCATGCGGCTGGTCGAGCGGCTGAAGGCCGACCGGGATTTCGAGGGGGTCAAGGTCTCGCCCCTGGTGGTCGTGGCGAAGGCGCTTTTGCTTGCGGTGCAACGGCATCCGACGATCAACGCCTCCTGGGACGAGGCGGCGCAGGAGATCGTGGTCAAGCACTACGTCAACCTCGGCATCGCCGCGGCCACGCCGCGGGGGCTGGTCGTGCCCAACATCAAGGACGCCGGAGCCCTCTCGTTGCACGGCCTCGCGGTCGAGCTCGGCGACCTGACCGCGACGGCTCGCGAGGGACGCACGCCACCGGCCGACATGGCGGGCGGGACGATCACCATCACCAACGTCGGCGTCTTCGGCGTCGACACGGGTACGCCGATCCTCAACCCGGGCGAGGCGGCGATCCTGGCCTTCGGCGCGGTGCGTCAGCAGCCCTGGGTGCATCGCGGCAAGGTCAAACCCCGCTGGGTCACGACCCTGGCGCTGTCCTTCGACCACCGCCTGGTCGACGGCGAGCTCGGCTCCCGCTTCCTGGCCGACCTCGCGGCAATCCTGGAACACCCCGCGCAAGCCCTCGTCTGGGCCTAGCGCACTCGCCGTACCGAACTATCGGGTGCGGCGGGTCAGTCCTCGTGCCGGCCGGGTCCGTCCTCGTTGGCCGTGTCGGTCTGGTCGACCCGCCCCTCGTGCCGGGCCGGACCCACATGAGCAGCCGCCACCTCCAGGCTGCCGGGCTCGGGCTCGGCCATCGCGTCCTGGGCAGCTGCCGCTGCGGCCTTGGCGGCCTTGCTGTCGATCTCGTCCTGCTGTTGCGCCGCGATGCCTGAGGTCCCGCGCAGCTCGATCTCCGGCAGGAAGGCCAACACGACGACGGCCACCAGGACGACGCAGGCGCCGACCAGGAACACCGTGTCCATCGACTGGGAGAAGCCGATCTTGAACGGCTCAGCGAACGGCCCGGCCAGCTTGTTGATGACCGAGGAGTCGTTGAGCACCCCGGAGAAGAAGCTGCTCGTCTTGCCGGCCGCCTGGGCCTGCAGCGCCGCCAGGAAGTCGCTGTTGGGCTTGACCCCGGCGATGGCCGGGTTGCGCGCCGCGGCCTGGAAGTCCGGAGTGCCTGCGGCGGCCTTGAGCGCGTTGGCGATGTTGTTGCCGACAGTGCTGAACAGGATCGACAGGAAGACCGCGACGCCCAGCGTGCCGCCGATCTGACGGAAGAACGTCGAGGACGACGTCGCGACGCCGATGTCGCGTGGGCTGACCGAGTTCTGTACGGCGAGCATGAGCGGCTGCATCGTGTTGCCCAGGCCGTAGCCCGTGATGAGCATCCAGACCATGACGACCGGCAGCGGCGTGTCCCAGCCGACCCGCCAGAGCAGGAGCAACCCGATGAACATCAGGATCGCGCCCATGATCGGGAAGGTCCGGTAGCGGCCGGTCCGGGAGATGATCTGGCCGGACACGATGGCCGCGGCCATCAGCCCGAGGACGAAGGGCAGCATCAGCAGGCCGGCCTGGGTCGGCGTCGCGCCATGCACGATCTGCAGGTAGAGCGGCAGAACGGTCACCGCGCCGAACAGGCCGGCGCCGGTGACGACGCTGGAGACCAGGGCGATGCTGATCGTGCGGTTCTTGAACAGCCGCAACGGAAGCAGCGCGTCCTCGCCCATCCGCCACTCGGCGAAGATGAACGCGATGACGCCGAGGATCCCGACGGTCAGGCAGGTCAGCGACCGCTGCGAACCCCAGCCCCAGGTGCGGCCCTGCTCGGCCTCGGTCAGCAGCGGGACCAGCGCGACGATCAGGAAGGTGGCACCCCACCAGTCGATCCGGTGGTCACGACGGAAGTGCGGGAGCTTCAGCGTCGCGCTCACCACGAAGAGGGCCGCGATGCCGATCGGCACGTTGACCAGGAAGACCCAGCGCCAGCCGGCGATGCCCAGGATGGTCGCCTGACCGGCCAGGAAGCCGCCGATGACCGGACCCAGGACGCTCGACGTGCCGAAGACGGCGAGGAAGTAACCCTGGTATCGGGCGCGCTCCCGCGGAGAGACGATGTCGCCAATGATGGCCAGGGCCAACGTGAACAGCCCGCCCGCGCCGATGCCCTGGAAGGCCCGGAAACCGGCCAGCTCGTACATCGACGTGGCCAGGGTGCACAGCATCGAACCGGCAACGAAGATCGAGATGGCCGCGATGAAGAACTTCTTGCGGCCGTAGATGTCGGAGAGCTTCCCGTAGAGCGGCGTCGCGATGGTCGAGGTGATCAGGTAGGCCGTCGTGACCCAGGCCTGGATGGACAGGCCGTGCAGGTCGTCGGAGATGGTGCGGATCGCCGTGCTGACGATGGTCTGGTCGAGCGCGGCGAGGAACATGCCCATGAGCAGGCCGGACAGGATCGTCAGGATCTGCTTGTGGGACAGCCCAATCGGGCTCTCCGCGGTCGCGCCGCCGGCCCCCTGCGTGGTGGCTGTAGCCATCGGTCAGAACTCCTTGTCGAGGTCAGCGATGATGGCCGGCCGGGCCATCTCGAAGTCGTCGTTGAAGCGAGCCAGCACGCTCACCAGCTCCTTGATCTCGGTGTCCGACCAGTCGGCCAGGATCCGCGCGATCATCCGTTCGCGGCTCACCCGCATGTCGTCGTACGCCGCTCGGCCGGCGTCGGTCGCGACCAGGATCGTCGCGCGCCGGTCCTCCGGGTCGGCCGTGCGCTCGACCAGGCCGATGTCGACCAGGCTGGTGACCTGCCGGCTGACCGTCGAGGTGTCGGCGTGCAGGCAGCTGGCCAGCTCCGTGGTGCGCTTCGGCGACTCGACGAGCTGGAAGAGCACGGCGTACGCCGAGGGGTCGACGCCATGTCGCGCGCGGTGGCCCATCTGGGCCTGCACGCTCTTGAAGCTGCGGAAGAACCGGACGATCTCCGCGCCTACCTCGGACGTGGTCATGAACGGGTCCCGAGTCGTTGAGGAGTGGGCTGGTGGATTAGTTGCATGTGCCAAGCAACTTGACGAGGTTCTCACCGTCGGGGCGGTCCGCGCAACTCTTTACTCTGGTCGGGTGAGCAGCCCCCCGGCGACGATGCGCCGCACGGCGTACGCCGCGCTCGGGCCGGCGGCGGCGGTCGCCTGCGTCGGGGTGCTGGTCGGCCTGCTGATCGGCCACGGCGCTCAGGCCCCGCTCGCCGGACTGGTCGACCCGGGCGCGGTGGTGCGCTGGGGGCTTCCGGTGGTGCGTACGGTGCACGACCTGGCGGCCGCGCTGACGATCGGTTCCCTCGTGCTGGCCGCAGTCGCGTTGCCGGAGCAGTCCCGCCCCGCCGCCCTCCGGATCGCGGCGACATCGGGGATCGTGTGGGTCGCGGCGGCCGTGGTCTCGCTGGTGCTGACCTACGCCGACTTCGCCGGCGTTTCGCTCGGCTCGGCGGGGTTCGGCGCCCAGCTCAGCGATTTCGTGCAGACCTTCGATCTCGGGCGGGCGCTCGCGGCGAGCCTGCTGCTGGCCTTCGTCGTCGCGACGGGTGCGGCCATGGCGCGGAGTCTGAACGCGATCGGCTGGCTCGCCGTCCTGGCCATCGTGGCCATCCTGCCCCTGGCCCTGTCTGGCCACGCGGCCGGCTCGGCCGACCACGAGATGGCGGTCGACAGCCTCGGCGCCCACCTGGTCGGTGTCACGGTCTGGGTCGGCGGCCTGGCCACGCTCGTGGTGTTGCGGACGTCGCTCGGGGCGGGCTTTCCCGTTGCAGTGAAACGGTTCTCGACCCTCGCAGGTTGGTGTTTCGCGATCGTCGCCGTCTCGGGCGTGATCAATGCGTGGCTGCGGCTCGGTGGTCTCGGCGGGCTACCCACGACCTATGGCGCCTTGATCATGATCAAGGTCGTCGCGCTCCTGCTGCTGGGCGTCGCCGGGCTCGAGCAGCGGCAGCGCGTGGTGGAGCGGCTGGATCGCGACCCGGCGTCGCGCGCGCTCTTCGCCCGGCTGGCGGCGGGCGAGCTCGTGGTGATGGGCCTCGCGATCGGCATCGCCGTGGCCCTGTCGCGCAGCGCTCCCCCGGTGCCGGACAAGCCGCTCGGGCTGATCTCTCCCGCCCAGACGCTGACCGGTTATCCGCTCCCTCCCCCGTTGACGGCCATCCGCTGGTTCACGGTCTGGCGGATCGACCCGCTGTGGTTGTCCTTGGCGATCCTCGGCGCCGGCTGGTACCTCTTCGCCGTACGCCGGATGGCTCGCCGCGGCGACCACTGGCCGGTGCTGCGCGCGGTGTCCTGGTGCGCCGGCCTGCTTGTGCTCGTCTATGCCACCAGCGGCGGACCGGGCGTCTACGGCCGCGTGCTGTTCAGCGCGCACATGCTCGAGCACATGACCATCTCGATGGTCGTCCCGGCGCTGTTGGTGCTCGGGGCGCCGATCACCCTGGCCCTGCGCACGACCAAGGCCCGGCGCGACGGCACCCGCGGCTGGCGCGAGTGGATCCTGGTCATCGTGCACTCGCGGTTCCTGCGGGTGATCGGACATCCGCTGGTCGCGTCGGCGCTGTTCATGGGCAGCCTGGTGGCGTTCTACTACTCACCGCTCTTCGGCGAGGCGCTGCGCACGCACACCGGGCACGTCCTGATGAACGTGCACTTCCTGCTCATCGGCTACCTGTTCGCCTCGGTGATGATCGGGGTCGACCCGGGGCCGGCGCGTCCGCCGTACCCGTTCCGGCTGATCCTGCTGCTGGCCGTGCTGTCCTTCCATGCGTTCTTCGGGTTGGCGCTGATGAGCTCGACCTCGCTCATCCAGGGCGGCTTCTATCAGGAGCTCGAACGGCATTGGGGCGGCTCGCTGTTGAGCGATCAGCAGACGGGCGGCGCGATCGCCTGGGGTGTGGGCGACGTGCCGAGCCTGTTGCTCGCGCTGGGCATTGCCTTCGCCTGGTCACGTTCGGACGATCGGGAGGCCAAGCGCCGCGACCGGGCGGCCGATCGCGACGGCGAGGCCGAGCTCACGGCGTACAACGCAGAGCTGGCCGCCCGCGCGGCGCGTTCGGCGGGTCCAGCGGGCCGTGGCGAGCCGGACGCGTGAGGATGACCGCATGCGGGTAGCCATCATCCAGCTGGCGTACGACGACGACGAGGCTCCGGGTGCGCGGGTCGAGCGGGTCGCGCAGCTGGTGCGTGATCAGGCCGGCCACGACCTGGTGGTGCTGCCGGAGCTGTGGCAGCCGACCGGCTTCGGTTACCGGCACTGGGCTGAGCTGGCCGAGCCGGTCGACGGGCCGCTGGTGCACGCGATGGCCCGGGCCGCGCGGGCGGCGGGCGTCGTGCTGCACGCGGGGTCGTGGATCGAGACGAACGGCGCCGGGCCGGACGGGCGCGGGCTGTGGAACACCTCGATGGTCTTCGGGCCCGACGGCTCGTTGCTCGCGACGTACCGCAAGGTGCACCGGTTCGGGTTCGGTCAGGGGGAGCCGGTGCTGCTCGAAGCCGGGCCGGGCATCGTGACCGTCAACCTGCCGTTGCCTCTGGCCCGCGAGGGAGCCGAAAGCGGCTCTGTCACAACGGGTTTGGCGACGTGCTACGACATCCGCTTCCCGGAGCAGTTCCGGCGGCTGTTGGATGCTGGGGCGACCCTGTTCGTCGTACCGGCTGCTTGGCCGGCCGCGCGGGTCGGCCATTGGCAGTTGCTCGGGCGGGCGCGGGCGCTGGAGAACCAGTCGTTCATGGTGCAGTGCAACACCGCCGGGACGCATGCTGGCGTCGAGATGGGCGGGCGCAGTCAGGTCGTGGACCCGTGGGGTGTCGTCGTCGCCGAGGCCGGTGTCGATCAGGAAGTGCTCTCGGTCGACATCGATCTCGACTCGGTGGCCCAGATCCGGGAGAAGTTCCCCGTCCTCGCCGACCGCCGCCTCTAGTCACTTCGGCCTCGTGCGCGGCGTTGCTACGGGTATCTCGGCCGGCGAGCCGCCGCCGGTCGTCGCGGCGGCTCGCTGCGACGAATGTCAGTCGGGGTCGGAACGACGCAGGCGCTTGGTCTCACTGCGGCGCTTCTTGCCGGCGATGCGACGCTCGACCGACCCCTTGGTCGCCTTCGTGGGGCGTCGCGGGCGAGGTGGGGGAGCGATGGCCTCGGCCAGGGTGCTCGCCAGTCGGGCCTCCGCGGCTTCCCGGTTGCGGAGCTGCGAGCGCTGTTCGGACGCCGCGATGGTCAGGACGCCGTCGATCAGCCGGGGGGCCAGGCGGTCGAGGGCTCGGGCCTTCAGGGTCGGGCCCAGTGCGGTGCTCGCTGCCAGGTCGAAGCTCAGCTCGACCCGGGAGTCCGTCGTGTTGACGCCCTGACCGCCCGGGCCGGAGGAGCGGGAGAAGCGCCAGCGCAGCTCGGCCTCCGGGATGACGACCGAACCGCGGACGCGCAGCGGACCGGGCATGCCTCCAGGATGACCGGTCCTGGCGCGCCCCACCCAACCATTTCGGCGGCGCCTTTCTGGCCGGGCGCCGCCAACTCGGCGGGCCGAACCCGGCGATCGGCCGCCTAGGCGGCGCACCCAGGCGACTTCGGCCCGCCGAGTTGGCGAGCGCTGGGCCCAGGGGCGGCCCGGCGGACTGGCCTCAA
This sequence comes from uncultured Actinomycetota bacterium, assembly GCA_963834425.1. GTDB lineage: Bacteria > Actinomycetota > Actinomycetes > Actinomycetales > CAVURS01 > CAVURS01. Next base: position 176,914 of record CAWIBR010000010.1, on the reverse strand, counting down.
CCCGGTCTCGGCGCTCGCGCTGACCCAGGCCGCGGACACGACCCGGGTTAGGCCAGTCGGTTGGTTCCTGAGCGCGCAGCCGATCTCAGGATGCGGGCGGCCAGCACCGCCCCCAGCATGGTGGGGACGGTCGCCGCCTGGTGTCCGGGAGACGGAGCAAGTCATGGGTATCGGCGGAGGCATCTTCCTGCTGGTCGTGGTGGCGTGCTGGCCTTCGGCGTGCGCGACCAGTGGAGTGCGGTCAACCTCACCAACATCGGCTACATCTGCATGGGCGTCGGGGTGCTTGGCGATCATCCTGGCGCTGGTGATGAACCAGCAGCGGACGCGCACGGCGCACACGGAGTACGTCGAGCGCCGCGAGGTCGGTGGCCCTCCCGGTCCCGCCGGCCTGAGCCCTCGGACCCTTTGGCCGTCGAAACCGGGTTCTGACTGGACATTCCGGGCGTACGAACCCGGAATCGACGGCCAAACCCGGGTTCGACGGCCAAGACAAGCGGGGTGGACCAGCGGGGTTAGAAGGCGGACTCGTCCAGGTCCATCAGGGCGTTGTCGGTCGCTTCTGCGGCGGCGCGCTCGGCGGAGATCTTGGGGAGCATCGACGCGGCGAAGAACCGGGCCGCGGCGACCTTGCCGGCGTAGAACGAGCGGTCCTTGGCCGAGACGTCGTCGCGGGCGAGCGCGGCCGTCGCCACCTCGGCCTGACGCAGGAGCAGCCAGCCGACCAGCAAGTCGGTGCAGGCGAGCAGCAGCCGAGTGGTGTTCTGCCCGACCTTGTAAACGTTCGCCGGATCGCCACCGCGCGCGGGATCGCTCGCCACCAGCGCGCCGACCATGAACCCGACAATCCCCTGGACGTCCTCCAATGCCTGGCCGAGCAGCTCGCGCTCGCGGGCCAGCGTGTCGTCCGCGCCGGTGCCGCCCTTGACGAAGTCCTGCACCTGGGCCGAGATGTGCCCGAGCGCGAGCCCCTTGTCCCGCACGATCTTGCGGAAGAAGAAGTCCAGCCCCTGGATGGCCGTCGTGCCCTCGTAGAGCGTGTCGATCTTGGCGTCCCGGACGTACTGCTCGATCGGGTAGTCCTGCAGGAAGCCCGAGCCGCCGAGGGTCTGCAGGCTCTCCGTGCCGAGCAAGGTCCAGGACCGCTCGGAGCCGCCGCCCTTGACGATCGGCAGCAGCAGGTCGTTGACCCGCTCGGCCAGGTCGGCCGCCTCGCCGGTCTCCCCGCGCAGCCGCGCGGAGGCCAACGCGTCCTGGTAGGTCGCGGTGTAGAGCACCAGCGCCCGCAGACCCTCGGCGTACGCCTTCTGGGTCATGAGCGAGCGGCGGACGTCCGGGTGGTGGGTGATCGTCACGCGCGGAGCGGTCTTGTCCGACGCCTGGGTCAGGTCGGCGCCCTGCACGCGCTCCTTGGCGTAGGCCAGCGCGTTGAGGTAGCCGCTCGAAAGCGTCGCAATAGCCTTCGTGCCCACCATCATCCGGGCGTACTCGATGATCTGGAACATCTGCGCGATGCCGTCGTGGACGTCGCCCAGCAGGGTGCCGACGGCCGGGATGCCGTCGATCTCGCCGAAGGTCAGTTCGCATGTGGTGGAGACCTTCAGGCCCATCTTGTGCTCGACGTTCGTGGCGAAGACGCCGTTGCGCTCGCCGAGCTCGCCGGTCTCGAGGTCGACGTGGTATTTCGGGACCAGGAAGAGCGAAAGTCCTTTGGTGCCAACGCCTGCACCCTCCGGCCGGGCGAGGACGAAGTGCACGATGTTGTCCATCAGGTCGTGCTCGCCGGAGGTGATGAACCGCTTGACGCCGTTGATGTGCCAGGTGCCATCCGGCTGCTGCACGGCCTTGGCCCGCCCGGCGCCGACGTCCGACCCGGCGTCCGGCTCGGTCAGCACCATGGAGCCGCCCCAGTGTTTGTCGACCATGATCTGGGCCAGCTTCAACTGCTCCGGAGTGCCGTTGCGGAAGATCGTGTGGGCGAAGGCGTAACCGCAGGAGTACATGTGGACGGCGGGGTTCGCGCCGAGGACGAACTCCTGGATGGCCCACCGCAACGACGGGGGTACGACGGTCCCGCCGAGCTCCTCCGGCAGGTCCATCCGCCACCATTCGGCATCGACGTAGGCCTGGTAGCTGCGCTTGAACGACTCCGGGATCCGCACCGAGTGGGTCGCCGGGTCGTAGACCGGGGGGTTGCGGTCACTGTCGACGAACGACGCGGCCAGCTCGTGCTCGGCCAGCCGGGCCACCTCGCGGAGCATCTCGCGGGCGACGTCGGTGTCCACCTCGGCGTACGGCGCGGTGCCCAGCACATCCTGGCGGCCGAGCACCTCGAAGAGGGTGAACTCGATGTCCCTGAGGTTGCCCCGGTAATGGCTCATGACCGTTGTCCTTTCGGCGCGACGGCCACAGCGACCGCCCTACTCGTCAGTAACATGATGCTACTCGCCAGTAACAAGCGCAACCGAAACCGGGGAAGCACCCTCGTGCGCAGCGATCGGACCGTCGGGTTTGGGCCAACTGGCTGATCAGGTCCAGATCGTGACGTCGTGCTGTCTAAAATGAGCGCGAGGTGACTCCGGTCCCTCCATTGGGGGAGCGACACGACCAGCGCGGATTCCCTGCGCAGACCTGACGATTCATGACAGAAGGGCCCGGCCGACCATGGGAAAGAGCCGCGACGAGGCTCGACCGAGCCCGCAGACCCCCGAGGTGCCGCTCGCTCGGCGAGCGCTGCTGCGCCGCGCCGCGACCGTAGCTGCCGCAGGAATCGGTGGCGTTGCCGCGACCGAGATGCTCACCGCCGGCCCGGCCAGCGCCGCCGCAGGCGACCCGTTGACCCTCGGCCAGGCGAACAGCTCAGGCGGCAGCCCGACCACGCTGGCGAGCAGCACCGACGACGGCGCCTCGCTGGAGGTCGGGAACAGTGGGCTCGTCGCCAACCTCCGGCTCCCGCCGGTGGCCGTGGCTGCGTCCTACGGCGCGCAGACCGGGCACACGGGCGACCCGGGCAACGTCATGCAGGGTGGCGAGCTGATCAACCTGACCGAGACGGTCACGGACCCCAAGACGGGGCTCCCGGCCGACGCCGACACGCTCTACTGGATGGCCGGCGACAACTCGGCCGGCGACCTGGGCAACCTGGCCGTCGTGCTGACGACGGCGACCGGCTCGGTCTTCGCCCCGGTGTCGCCGACCCGCCTGCTGGACACCCGAAACTCGGCCGGCCGCGCCCGGGTGCAGGACCACTCGGTCCTCAACAGCAGTGGCCAGCTGATCGGGGGCAAGTCCCTCGTGCTGCAGCTCGACGACCTCGTCTTCAACGCCTACGCGATCCACTTCAACCTGACCTCGACCGCCCAGGGCGGCAGCGGCTACCTCACGGTCTACCCCGGGCCGAGCCTGCCGACGGTCTCGAACCTGAACTTCTACAAGGGCGTCAACATCGCCAACAGCGGTCTCTCCCCGCTGTCTCAGACCTTCACGATCTCCATCTTCGCCTCGGTCACCACGCACGTCCTGCTCGACATCCAGGGCTGGACGTTGCCGGACTTCAGCTACCTGATGGGTGACGGCGTGGGCGGAGACGTCGCGACCCAGGTCGCGCCGCAGGCGAAGGGGCAGAAGGCCAAGGCCGCCACGTCGAGCGTGCTCCCCGGCCCGATGCCGACGCAAGAACAAGAAGACGAAGTAAGGACGAGGCCGTGACGCCGATCCGCGGATCGGCGTACGGGCGTACCGGCACTGCTCTAGGTGCCCGGCACCGCTCTAGCGGCGGTGGTCCTTGCTGAAGATCCCGAAGATGCCGGGGCCGTTGGTGCGGCCCTCGTTCATCGACTTGAGGTCCTCGTCGGCGTCGGAGGACTTCTTGGCCAGCCACCAGAAGGCGGCCACGAGGGCGATCACCACAATTGCCAGCTCGACCCAGACCATCGCTCGATCCCTCCAGTTCTGCTGCCCCCCGCTCTGCCAGTGTCACACCATCCGGGGTGGGTCGCTGACCGATGCGATCGCGCTCGGCGGATACTTGAGCGTTCATCGACATCGCGTCGAGGTCCCCGCTGGACGCCGCTGACCGATCGAGAGGCCGCTCATGCCCGACGCCGCACCCTGGCTCACCGCCCTTCGCCGCTCGCAGGATCATTTCGCCGCGCTGGTCGACGCGATGGATCCAGCTCGGGCCGAGGACCCGTCGTACGACTCGGAGTGGTCGATCGGGCAGGTGGCCTCGCACCTGGGGAGTGGCGCCGAGATCTTCCAGCTCTTCCTGGACGCGGGTCTGGGCGACGGGGAGGCACCCGGCGGAGAGGCCTTTGCGCCGATCTGGGACCGCTGGAACGCCAAGACGGCGGCCGACCAGGTGCGCGACGCCGTCGCCCCCAACGAGGAGTTGGTCGCGCGGATGGAAGGGCTCGACGAGGAGCAGCAGGCGGGGTTCGACCTCAACTTCTTCGGTACGGCGGTGGATCTGCCCGGCTTCGTCGGCATGCGCCTGGGGGAGCACGCCGTGCACGTCTGGGACATCGCGGTCGCCCTGGACCCCTCGGTGACCGTCGCCCCCGATGCCATCGAGCTGCTGGTTGACCGGCTCGGCGCCATTGCGGCCCGGACGGGGAAGCCCGTCGAGGACGGTCCCGACGTCGTGATCGAGACGGCCGAGCCGGTCCGGCATGTGCTGGTCACGACCTCGCAGGAGGTGGCGCTCAGCGAGGCCGAGTCGTTGGGCGAGCCCGACCTGCGGATGCCGGCTGAGGCGTTGGTCCGCCTGGTCTACGGCCGGCTCGACCCCGACCACGCGCCGGCCGAGTTGGCCGGCAACGAGCAGGTCGAGCTGTTGCGGGGAGTCTTCCCCGGCCTCTGAGCCTTCCGGAACGGCCGCCCGACCGATCACCCGAGGTTGGGTCTAGGCCGGTCGGATGTTGTGGTTGCCGGCAAACAGGTTGTTGGGGTCGTAGCGACGCTTGATCGCCGCCAGCCGCTGCCGGGTTTCGGCCGGATAGATCGCGGCGACCTCGTCGTCGGTCACCTGGCTCAGGAAGTTCGCGTAGGCCCCGTTGACGTGCGGCGCGAGCGCCGCCCAGAGCGCGTCCACCCGCGGACGAGCGGCCGCGACGACCGGCGGCGGCCCGGCCGTCAGGGTCACGAGCATCAGCTCGGCCTGCCGGTGCGCGTAGGCCGTGGCGTCGTCCGGGACCCGGGCGACGGCCCCGCCGAGACTGCGCAACCCGATGAACGGCGAGCCCTCGACCGCCGCCGCCTCGGCCGCGATCCGGAGCGCGTCGGCCACGGATTCCTTGTCGACAAAGGCGTTTCGGGTCGCGAACTGCAGGCCGGGCGGCGGGATCGCACCCTCTTCGAGCACGTCCGCGTACGCCGTCAGGGCAACGTCATCGCTCACGACGGTGCCCAGCCGCCGGATCGGGTCGATCGCCGCCGCGGCTGCGTCCGGGTCGTCCCCGTCGAAGACGACGCGCACCACGACCGGCGCCGCCGAGCCGCCGGCGAACGGGTTGGCCAGCTCGACCGTGGACGTCAACGCCTCGGGCGCGGCCCGCAGGTGATCGGCCCAGCCCTGGATGACCGCGGCGGCCTCGGCGGCCGGGAAGGCGATGCTGCCCGAGAAGACCTCACTGGTCGGGTGGGCCCGGAAGTCGAAGGCGGTCACGATCCCGACGTTGCCGCCGCCGCCGCGCAAGGCCCAGAACAGGTCCGGGTGCTCCTGCTCGCTCGCCCGGACCACCACGCCGCCGGCGGTGACGACCTCGGCCGCGACCAGGTTGTCCAGAGCGAGGCCTCGGTTGCGGACCTTCCAGCCGATGCCACCGCCCAAGGTCAGGCCGCCGACGCCGACGCTCGCGGTGTCACCGGAGGAGATGGCCAGGCCGTGGGGCGCCAGGGCGGTCGCGACCTGGCCCCAGGTGGCGCCGCCGCCGATCCGCACCAGGTGCTGCTTCTCGTCGAGGAGGGTCACGTCGGCGAGCCCGCCGAGGTCGAGCACCAGGCCGTCGTCGTTGGTGCCGAAGCCCTGGAAGCTGTGGCCGCCGCCGCGCACGGCGAGTGGGAGCCCGGCACCGACGGCGAAGAGCACCGCCACCTGTACGTCGGAGACATCGGCCGCCCGCAACACGGCCATCGGCTGCCCGGACGCGAGGACGGTGCGGCTGGCTGCGTCGTACGCCGGTTGGCCGGGTTCGACCACCTCGCCGGTGAAGTGGCCGCGCAGGAGGTGGAGCGCTGGGTTCGTTACTGGGTTCGTGAGGGGGTTCGTCGTTGGGGTCATGACTCCCCGACGAGGCAGCCGCCGCAACTGTGAGGTCCGGCTCAGGAAGCGCCCCAGGGCCGGAGCTTGTCGGGGTTGCGGACCGACCAGATGTGCGCGATCCGGTCGCCCACGACGTCGAAGGACATGACGGTGACGGTCACGCCGGCCTGCTGGGCGACCAGGCCGGGCTGGCCGTTGACCGTGCGCTCGACCAGCGTGAGCGGCGGGTCCTGGCGGCCGATCAGCATGAACAGCTGCGCGATCTGCTCGCGCCCGCGGACCGGCACGAGGGCCGCGCGCGCGATGCCGCCGCCGTCCGCGATCACGGTGGCGTCCGGATCGAGCAACCCGACGAGGGCGTCGATGTCCTGGGCCTCCCAGGCGCGCTTGAAGTCCTTGACGACCGTGGATCGCTGCGCGTCCGGCGTCACCGGCACCTGCGTGGCGCGCACGCGACGGCGGGCCGATGTCGCCAGCTGGCGACAGGCAGCCGGCGAGCGCCCGACGATCTCGGCGACCTCGGGGAACGGGTATCGGAAGACGTCGTGCAGGACGAAGGCGACGCGTTCGGCCGGGGTCATCGACTCCAGCACGATCAGGAACGCCATGTGGACCGACTCGTCCAGGGTGACCCGGTCGGCGGGGTCGGCGGTGGTCGCCACCGAGGAACGGTCCAGCCAGTCGGTGTCCTCGGGCAGCGGCTCGGGCACCCACTCACCGACGTACTGCTCGCGGCGGACGCGGGCCGAACGCAGCTGGTCCAGGGCGATCCGGCCGGCCACCCGGGTCAGCCAGGCGGCCGGATTCTCGATGCTGTCCCGCTCGGACTGCGGCCGGTCGTACCAGCGGGCGTAGGTCTCCTGCACGACGTCCTCGGCCTCCACGACGGAGCCGAGCAGCCGGTAGGCGAGATTGAGCAGCTGGTGGCGCTCGTCCATGATCGCGCGCAGTTCCGGCGAGGTGGCTGTGGGTTCAGAGGTCACGACGTACGACGAGACAGCACCGGGAAGTGTGAGGTGAGCCCTCAGCTGGCGGCGGAACCGGCGACCGAGCTGCTGCGATGGGGCAGCTTCCAGTTCGGGCCGCACGAAGTGGCAGGTGTAGCCGTTGGGGTAGTGCTCCAGGTAGTCCTGGTGCTCGGGCTCGGCCTCCCAGAAGGGCCCGGCTGGCTCGACCTCGGTGACGACCTTGCCCGGCCAGAGACCGGAGGCGTCGACGTCGGCGATGGTGTCCTCGGCGACGGCGCGCTGCTCGTCGCTCAGGTAGAAGATCGCCGACCGGTAGCTCGTGCCGACGTCGTTGCCCTGGCGGTTCTTGGTCGTCGGGTCGTGAATCTGGAAGAAGAACTCGAGCAGGTCGCGATAGGAGATCTGGTCGGGGTCGAAGGTGATCTCGATGGCCTCGGCGTGGCTGCCGTGGTTGCGGTACGTCGCGTTGGGGGTGTCGCCGCCGGTGTAGCCCACCCGGGTCGAGATGACCCCCGGCCGCTTGCGGATCAGGTCCTGGACTCCCCAGAAGCAACCGCCGGCCAGGATCGCCGTCTCAGTCTTGTCCGTCATCGTCCTGCTCCATCCGGTACGCGGGAAGAAGGTGCGGGCTTCCCGACTGGTTGAGCGGGTGACGGGAATCGAACCCGCACTGTCAGCTTGGGAAGCTGATGTTCTGCCATTGAACTACACCCGCGCGCCAGCTCGTCCCTCCCGCTGGGCGGGGCCCACCTTACCGGCTCCCGATCCCGGCCCGCGTGGACCGATACCGTGGCCCCGTGCTGCTCTCCGACCGCGACATCCGCGCCGAAATCGACACCGGTCGCGTGGTGCTCACGCCGTACGACGAGGCGATGGTCCAGCCGTCCAGCATCGACGTCCGGCTCGACCGGTTCTTCCGGCTCTTCGACAACCACAAGTACCCGGTGATCGACCCGCGGCAGGAGCAGCCGGACCTGACCCGGTTGGTCGAGTGCGAGCCGGACGAGCCGTTGATGCTGCACCCGGGGGAGTTCGTCCTCGGCTCGACGTACGAGGTCGTGACCCTGCCGGAGGATCTGGCCGCCCGGCTGGAAGGCAAGTCCAGCCTCGGCCGCCTCGGGCTGCTGACCCACTCCACTGCAGGATTCATCGACCCGGGGTTCACTGGACACGTGACCCTCGAACTGTCCAACGTCGCGACCCTGCCGATCACCCTCTGGCCGGGGATGAAGATCGGACAGCTCTGCTTCTTCCGGCTGAGCAGCCCGTCGGAGAACCCCTACGGCAGCGAGAAGTACGGGTCGCGCTACCAAGGCCAACGGGGACCGACGGCCAGCCGGTCCTTCCAGAACTTCCACCGCACGCAGGTCTGAGCGCAGGCATGGTGCCCGACCCGGGGGACTGATGGCGGCGATCTTCCGTAGGCGACCGGCCGAGGAGCGGCTGGACGCGACCACGCTCGAGCAGATCAGGGGACATCACCTGCTCCTGCTGTCCTCGCTGGACGCTCCGCCGGATGTCGTGGCTGCGCTCGTGCGGGCCCGGGTCGACGACGCCGAGCTCGACCTGACCGGTACGGCGCAGATCGGGCGGCACTCCTCGATCTCCGGCCCGGTGCAGCTGGCCGAGGCCGACGCCGAGCTGATCGGCGCTCCGGCGGGGCTGCGCACTGCCTACCTGCTGGAGGCGCCCGCCGAGCGTGATGCTGGTGGCTTCGAGGCCTTCGTCGACCCGGTCGAGACGGCGTTGTGGATGCGCGCCTTCCCGACCGGCCCGCCGTTTCGCGAAGAGGGTGCACTGGTCGGCCTGGGCATCGACCTGGCGCGACGGCTGGGCGGCGCCCTGCGCGTCGCGGGCACCGGCCTGGTCCTGCGACCGGACCCGACCCGCAACATCGAGCTGACCGTCTGGTCGCCCTACTGGGTGACGCCCAAGGACCTGGTTGCGCTGGTCGAACCGGTCCTGCCCGGTGCCCGGCAGGACGCCGTACGACCGCACGAGGAGCCGCCGGCCGAAGCGGAGCTGCCGTGGGCGGTCGACCCGCTCGACCCGTTCGCCGAGGAGCTCGCGGACGCGCTCACGCCGGAGCTGCTCGACCGGTTGGAGGGGGTGGCCGACGCGACGGACGCGTGGGCGGCGCAGGAGATGGAGCTCTCCGACGGGTACGCCGTGGTGGGGCACGGCGGGATCGTCGTCGGCGTCCAGGTCGAGACCATCGTGCCGCCGTGGGTGCTGCGCCAGCTCTCCGACCTGCCCGACGTCCCGACCGACCGGCTGGTCACCTACGACATCCGCTGGTGGCCGCAAGACCTCAGCCAGCTGCATGTCGAGAACCCGAACCCGGCGCACAAGATCGCCCGCCGGATCGTGGGAGAGACCATCCGAGGCGTGGCCCGGGTCGTGTCCGAGGCGACGTACGGCGTGGTGGTCGACGCCGCGGGATTCCACGTCGGCCCGGAGAGCTTGATCTGATGCCGGGGACCAGGATCGCGCGACTGCTCGCCGACCTGGTCGGGCGGTTGCCCGCGATCGTCCCGACGTACGGGATCTACGCCGCGGGCTCGCTCGGGACACGAGATTTCGAGCCCGACCGCAGCGACCTGGATGTCGTTGCGCTGCTGGAGGATTCGCCGCCGGAGACTGCCTTCAAGGCGATCGCTGCCATGCATCGCGGGCTCGCCGACGAGCATCCGGCGGGTGACCGGTTGAACTGTCTTTACGTGACGCTGGGGGAGATCGCCGACGCCGATCACGCGTGGCCCTATTGGGCCCACGGCAAGCTCGGGACCCGACAGCTCACGGCTATCACGCGGCTCGAGCTGCACGACCATGGCGTGGTGATCGCCGGTCCTCCGATCGGTGCCCGAATCCCCTATGTGACACCGGAAGAGCTCGTCCACGACGTCCGCACGGAGCTGTCTCAGGTCTGGCTCCCCGCGTCCGAGAAGCTCGCGCCGTGGTTCGACGACGCGATGGTCGACGTGGGCCTGACCTCGTTGCCGCGAGCCCAGGCGGCGATGGCCGAAGGGGAGCTGCTGACCAAGACTCAGGCCATTGCGCAGCTCGCGTCGTTCGATGTGCCGGAGTGGGTGCGGCAGGACCTGTTGGCGCGACGGCGTGGGTGGGCGACGGCGAGCGGCGCCCGGTTCAAGATGCGGCGCGCGCGGGTGGTGCGGGACGCGATGAACCTCGGCGTGCAACGCCTGCTGGCCGATCCGGCCGGCCAGCTGCCGGGCGACTAGGCAGCGGCGCTAGGCGACCGGCGCCGGGTCGCCGGGGGAGGGGCGGACGGCGGCCAGCAGCATCTGGGCGACGTCGACGACCTGGACCTCGTCGCGGGCGGTGCCGTCGGCCTGGGCGGCGGCGAGTCCGTCGGTGAGCATGACGCGGCAGAAGGGGCAGCCGACCGCGATCCGATCCGCGCCGGTGGCAACGGCTTCCGCGGTCCGGTTGCTGTTGATTCGGGTGCCGAGCTTCTCTTCCATCCACATCCGCGCGCCGCCGGCGCCGCAGCAGAACGAGCGCTCGGAGTTGCGCGGCATCTCGGTGAACTCGACTCCGGGCAGGGCGCCGAGCAGCTCGCGTGGCGGGGCGTAGACGCCGTTGTGCCGGCCCAGGTAGCACGGGTCGTGGTAGGTCACGGTGGGTGCGGTGGAGGCGACGCCGGTGTTGTCGGCGCGGTCCGGGCGCGCGAGTGGGACCAGCCGGCGTTCGCGGACCAGCCGGTTGAGCAGCTGGGTGTGGTGGATGACCTCGTAGTTGCCGCCGAGCTGCGGGTACTCGTTGGTCAGGGTGTTGAAGCAGTGGGCGCAGGTCACCACGATCTTGCCGGCCTTGGCCTCACCGAGGACCTCGACGTTGGCCTGGGCCAGCATCTGGAAGAGGAACTCGTTGCCGGCGCGCCGGGCCGGGTCGCCGGTGCAGGTCTCGCCGTCACCCAGGACCGCGAAGCTGACCCCGGCGGTGTGCAGCAGCTCGGCCACCGCGCGGGTGGTGCGTTGCGCGCGGTCGTCGTACGCCCCGGCGCAGCCGACCCAGAACAGGTAGTCGACCGCCGTGAGATCTTCGACATCGCCGCCGACGACGGGGACGTCGAAGGGCAGGTCCTTGGCCCAGTCCAGCCGGGCGCGCCCCGGCATCCCCCACGGGTTCGAGGCCTTCTCCAGGTTCTTGAACAGGCTGCCCAGCTCGGTCGGGAAGGCCGACTCGATCAGCACCTGGTAGCGCCGCATGTCGACGATGTGGTCGACGTGCTCGATGTCGACGGGGCACTGCTCGACGCACGCGCCGCACGTCGTACAGGACCACAGGACGTCGGGGTCGACGACCCCGCCGACCTGCACCAGCGGTACGTCGACAGGACGCGATGTCGTCTCGGTGCCCCCGGCTACATCCTGACTCTCTGGCTGTCGGCTCGCCTGCAGGTAGGGCGCCTGGGCGTAGGCGTGCTCGCGCAGCCCCATCATCAACAGCTTGGGCGACAACGGCTTCTCGGTGTTCCAGGCCGGGCACTGGCTCTGGCAGCGGCCGCACTCGGTGCAGGTGGTGAAGTCCAGCAGCCCCTTCCAGGTGAAGTCGGTGATGGTGGCCACGCCGAGGGTCGCGTCCTCGTCGAGCTCCTCGATCGCCTCGAAGTCGATCGGCTGGCCGTCGATCATCATCGGCCGCAACGCCCCCAGCGCCGTGCGCCCGGAGGCCTCCCGCTTGAACCAGATGTTGAAGAACGCCAGGAAGCGGTGCCAGGCCACGCCCATCGTCGGCTGCAGCGAGATGGTGATCAGCCAGGCCACGCTGATCAGGATCTTGACCGCGGCCACGATGATGATGCCGGTCTTGATCGAGGACTCGGTGCCGGAGAAGCCGGCGCCGATCCAGGCGGTCAGCGGGTAGTGGAGGCCGGTCGCGCTGGACTCGCCGGTGTTGCGGCCCAGGGCGTACTCCAGCGCCCGCAGGGTGATGACGCAGACGACCACGCCCAGGATGGTCGCCTCGACGTAGTAGGCCTGCCAGAAGGTGGACCCGTAGAACCGCGACCGCTTGGCCAGGCGCCGGGGATGGTTGCGCTGCCGGATCACGATCAGGGTCAGGATCCCGACGAGGGAGAGCCAGGCGATCGCCTCGATCGCCCACTCCAGCAAGAAGAAGTGACCGATCACCGGCAACGCCCAGGCCGGCGAGAAGAGCTGCCCGAAGGCCGTCACCAAGGTCAGGAACAGCAGCCCGAAGGACACCATGACGAACCAGTGAGCCGCGGCCACGACCGGCAACCGCGACATCCGGGTGTGGCCGAGGAACTCCTTGACCAGGACCGCCGTGCGCCGGCCCGGCCGCCCGCTGCGCGTCGGATCAGGACGCCCCAACCGGAACGTCCCCGTGAACCGGGTCACCGCCCGGACGAACAACGCGATGCCGGTCGCCGTGGCGGCCAGGCAGAGGATGATCGCGGCGACCTGCATGGGCGTTGACTTTACTGATCGGGGCGGCGGGCGCGAGTCACGGTGTGACGCGCGCCTCGCCCGTGCTGCTCAGCCGATCCGCTCAGCGCCGGGTCTCAACGAACGATGGCGTACGCCGAGCGCCGGGGGTCCGCACCCGCACTGAGGACGCCGTCGACGACCTGGCTCATCTGCACCGAGCCGGCGTCGAACGCGTAGCCCGGCCAGGGCTCGACCTGGTGTCCCCGCGCGGCGAGGTCGGCGCGCACCGGCTCGGGCACGCGGTCCTCGACTCGGATCAGGCGGTCGTGCTGCCCGTGCGGGTGGAACCCGGCCGGGAAGCTGTACGCCGCAAGCCGGGGCGCCTCGACCGCCTGCTGCGGCGTCTGGTCGAACTCAACGACGTTGAGGAAGCACTGCAGGATCGCCTGCACGATCACGTCCGCTCCCGGGCAGGCGATCGCCCAGACGTCGTGGCCGTCGCCCGGAATGCCGTTGCCGCGCAGGGCGATCAGGGCGGACGGAGTGACGCAGGGACGCTTGCCGGGCGCCAGTTCGTTCGGGTGGCCGGCCAGCAAGCGGCTCTGCACACCCCGATGGGAGCAGAGGATGCCGAGCTCGGGGATGATCGGGCCGCCGTCCAGGGTGTCGCTGATGGCGGAGCTGAAGGCGTTGCCGGCGGCGTCGACCACGGTGACCGCCGTGGTGCTACGAGTCGGCGGGGCGGCCGCGCCGTAAACCGGGGCGCTGGGCCGGGCCCGCTCGCCGATCTCAGCCCGCAGCCGGGCCAGCTGCCCCTCGTCGACCAGCGCGGCGGGGTCGAGCCCGGTGACCGCCGGGTCGCCGTAGCAACGCTCACGCTCGGCGAAGGCCACCTTGAGGGTCTCGACGATCCGATGGAGGTAGTCGGAGCTGTTGTGTCCCAACGCTTTCAGGTCGGTGGACCGCAGCAGACCCAAGGCCTGCGCGACGATCATCCCCTGCGACCAGGTCGGCGTCACGTGCACCTGCCAGCCCCCGTAGCTCACCGACGGAGCCGGTGCGACCTCGGCCCGGAAGCCCGCGAGGTCGGCGGTGTCCAGGTAGCCGCCCCTGGCCTGGACGAACTCGACGACCGTCTGCGCGACCTCGCCGCGGTAGAAGTGGTCGTGCACGGCCCCCAGCCGGTCACCTCGGCTGGCGCCGGTCTCCGCCGCCGCGAGGTCGCGCAGGAGCCGCCCGAGGGCGGGCTGGACGAGGCGCTCACCGGGCCGCGGTGGCCGCCCGTCCGGCCAGTAGACCTCGCGGCTGCTCGGCCACTGGGCGAAGTCCCGTCCGGTGATCTCCAGGCTCTGCGCCGTACGGATGTCGAGCGGGAAACCGTCCGTGGCCAGCTCCGCGGCCGGCGCCGCGACGTCAGCGAAGCTCCAGGTGCCGAACCGCTCGAGGGCCGTGATCCAGGCCGACGGTGCACCCGGCACGATGCACGGCACGCCACCCGGCGGCAGGTCCCCGCCGTACGTCTCGAGGATGGTCGCTCGATCAGCACTCGCGCCCCAGGTGCCCACTCCCGCAACGCTGTACGGCGTCGGGTCACCGGCGCGGCGAACCAGCACGGAAGCGATCCCGCCGAGGTTGCACATGTCCGGCTGGACGACGTTGGAGGCCAGTCCGGCCGCGACGCCCGCGTCGATGGCGTTGCCGCCGCGGCGGAGCACATCGGCCGCGACCTGGCTGACCAGGTGATGGCCGCCGACGACCGACCAGTGATCTCCGACGAGCGTGGGTCGCATCGACTCCGGGGGCGGATAGCTCACGAGCGGCTCATCGAGTCACGCGCAGCCAGAGGTTCGTGACGCCCGCGGATTCGTTGCGCTGCAACCACTCCAGCCCGACGGGTGCGCCGCCGGGCCGGTCGAAGAGCCGGACGCCGTCGCCCAACAGGATCGGCGCAACGTGCACCACGACCTCGTCGAGCAGGCCCGCCTCCAGGCACCGACGGGCCGTGGTGGCGCCGAAGATCACCAGGTAGCCGTCACCCGCTGCCGCGCCGGCCGTCGCCACGGCGCTCGGTAGATCGCCGTTCAGGAACGCGAAGCCGGCGTCCTGCGGCGGCGGGTCGTCGTGGGTCAGGACGAACATCGGACCGGTCCACGCCCCGCCGTACGGCCGCCCGGTGCTGCTCGATGCCGGGCGGAAGGTGTTGCCCCCGATCAGCAGGGCGCCGATCTGGGGCAACAGCTCGTCGACCATCGGGTTCGGGCCGCCGATCAGCCCGCCGAGCCAGCTCATGTCGTCGCCAGGGGCCGCGATGAACCCGTCCAGCGACATCGTCACGTGATAGAGGACCTTGGCCACCGCCGAACGCTAGCGCCCGCCCGCCGACGCCCTTCGAGTTGTCAGCACCACAACCGCAAATGGCTCGTCCTGGTGCTGACAACTCGCGCGAGGGTGGGGAGCACATCGACGGCGGCCGCGATGTCGGGGGTCAGGTCGCGGTCGGCCAGGTCGTCCAGGTCCATTTGGTCGGCGACGGTCCGGACGACGGCGCCCCACCCGGACTCGGGCACGGCCAGGCGGCGCAGCCGGATCGCGCGCGCCGCACCGACCAGCTCGGCGGCGAGCACGACGGCGTACGCCGGAGCCGCGGCCAGGGCCTGTCGGGCCGCGAGCGAGGCGAAGCTCGCGTCGTCCTCGACCCCGCGCGAGAGCGAGACGGTCTGCAGCGAAGCCGGAGCCGCGAGCGCGCGCAGGTCGCCCAGGGCTGACCCCGCGGCGTACTCCAGCCCCATCGCACCGGAGGCGCCGGGCGTGCCGTCGCCGAGGAAGGCCGCCACCCCGGTCAGGGCCGGATCCAGCAGCATCGCGATCCGGCGCAGCGACAGTCCGGCCGCGCCGGCCACAGCCAGCACGGCCGCGTCCAACGCCGACGCGAGGTACGCCGCATGGAAGGCGCCGTGATGCGCGAGCGAGCCGGCGGCGAGGTCAACGGCCGGGTTCTCCGACCCGGCGCACGAGCCGTCGGCGATCACCGACTCCGCCTGCCGCAGCGTGTCGAGGGCCAGGCCGTGCACCTGCGGCAGCGTGCGCAACGCAAACGGGTCCTGCAGCCGCGCGGCCGGCCGGCCCCCCGGCGCCGTCAATGAGCGCATCGCGACGCAGACCTCACGCACCCCGTCGTACGGCGTGAGCGCCTCCACCGTCGGGGAGAAGGCTTCGATCGCTCCGTCCACGGCGACGAATGTCGTTGCGGCGACTGCGATCCCGGCCAGCGACAGCTCGAGCAGCTCCGCCGTCGCCAGGGCCGCGTCGGCCAGAGCGGCCGCGTTGCTGGACAGGAACGGCAGGGCGTCGTCGGCGGTCCAGTTCACGCCGGGCATGGCGAGGGCGATCGTCGCCAGCTGACCCAGGTCACCCGTGCCGACGCTGCCGTGCTCGCGGACCGGCGGCACCTGCCCTGAGGCCAGGAGGGCGGCCAACCCGTCGAGGATCTCCGGCCGCGCGCCGCTGCCACCTGCGGCCAGCTGGTTGAGGCGGATCGCCATCGTCAGCCGGACCCGTCGCGCGGCCCGCAGGGGACCGGCTGAGGTCGCGTGGCTGTGCAGCAACCGCTGCGCGTGCGCCACGCCGGCGGCGGGGGCGACGCTGGTGTCCTTGTTCGCGCCCACGCCGGTCGTGCGGCCGTAGACGGTGCGCTCGCCCGCGATGCGCACGGCGAGGGCGTGTGCGGCCGCCGCCCGCTGGCGACCGGCCGGGCCGAGCCGCACGGGCTCGCCGTCGGCGATGGCCACCAGCGCGGGCAGGCCCAGGCGCTCGCCGTCCAGGGTGATCACGCGCCAACCCTGGCACGGGCCCCGGCCGAGGCGGCCCTGGCCAGGCAGTGGCCAGGCCGGCGCTCGGCGCAGTGCCGGGCCGGTCAGCCGGACCGATCCGGACATTACGAATCGGCGACGCTTGCCGCGCTGACCCGAATCCCGCCTCGCCAAGTCCCGAGCAGCCGTGTCAGGGTCCTCTGGCAGGGTCTGTTCGTGGCAGGTCCGTTCCGCCTAGTGGCACGACTGGGGAACAGATGGCGGTGGCCTGCGGTTCGGCACCTGCGAGCAGGTGCAGTCGCCCAAGGGGGAGGGGTCGGGAGGTGAGCGTGATGTCGGCCGAACGAGCCGCTGAGCCGATCGAGCCCGCCCAGTCCGCTGCGACCACCGAGTCCACAGAGCCCGCCGAGTCCGCCCGGTCCTCGACCCGCGCCGTCGAGCGGGCGCTCGCGCTGCTGGCCACGGTCTGCACCCAGGACGTCACCTCGCTGGCCGCCGCCTCCCGCCGGACCGGTGTGCCGGCCAGCACGGCGCTGCGGCTGTTGCGCACGATGGAGCGCGAGCACTTCGTCGTCCGCGACGAAGCCGCCTGGCGCCCGGGCCCGCGCCTGCTCCAGCTCGCGATCCGCTCCCTGGCCCGCGAGCCGCTCGCCCGCCTGGCCCGGCCCGCGCTCGCTCGGCTGACGGCGGTGACCGGTGAGTCGGCGTACCTCAGTGTTCGGGGCGCGGAAGGGCTGGCCGTGCACGTGGCCGCGGGCGAGGGGACCTTCCCGGTCCGGTACGCCGCGTGGGTCGGTCACACGCTGCCCCTGGACGGCACCGCGGTGGGCGCCGCGCTGGACGACCAGGTGGGAGCGGCCGGCTACGCCTCGGGGCACCCCGTGGGTGAGCCCGACGTCACCCAGGTCGCGGCCCCGATCCGCCGACCCGGCGGCGTGGTCGCGGCGCTGAGCGTCATCGGCCCGGCGTACCGGATGGACGCTGCGACTGTCGGACGGCTCGGCGAGGCTGTCGTCGCCGAGGCCCAGCTGCTCGAGGCCGCGCTGGGTGCTGCCGGTCCGCCGCCCGACCCGGACGCGGACCTGCCCTTCGAAGAGCAGCCGGACGCGACCAGACCGACCAGGGACAACTCAGCCGCACCGCGACCCGCGCGGCCGGCCCGGGGAAGGGCGGTGACCGGGTGATCCGGTTCGACCAGGTCGGCAAGAAGTACCCCGACGGCACCGTCGCCGTCGAGTCGTTGTCGCTCGAAGCGCCCTCCGGGCAGATCACCGTCTTCGTCGGGCCGTCCGGCTGTGGCAAGACGACGTCGCTGCGGATGATCAACCGGATGATCGAGCCGACCTCGGGCCGGATCATGCTCGACGACAAGGACACCGCCAGCCTCAACAAGGCCGAGCTGCGCCGCGGCATCGGCTACGTCATCCAGCACGCCGGGCTGTTCCCGCACCGCACCGTCGTCGACAACGTCGCGACCGTCCCGCTGCTCCTGGGCCAGGACAAGAAGCGGGCCCGAGCCACCGCGATGGAGCTGCTCGAGCGCGTCGGGCTGCCCGCGGAGTTCGCCAAGCGCTATCCGGCCCAGCTCTCGGGCGGCCAGCAGCAGCGGGTCGGGGTCGCCCGGGCGCTCGCCGCCGACCCGCCGGTCATGTTGATGGACGAGCCGTTCAGCGCGGTCGACCCTGTCGTGCGCGGCCAGCTGCAGGACGAGTTCCTGCGCCTGCAGGGCGAGCTCGGCAAGACGATCGTCTTCGTCACCCACGACATCGACGAGGCGGTCAAGCTCGGTGACCAGGTCGCTGTGCTGCGCGTGGGTGGCAACCTGGCCCAGCTCGCCACACCGGCCGAGCTGCTGACGGCACCGGCCGACGACTTCGTCGCCGGCTTCGTCGGGCGCGACCGCGGCTACCGCGCGCTCGGCTTCGAGCCGGCCGGGCAGCTGCCCGCCACCGCCCGAGGCGACCGTGCAGCTCGGCACCAGCGCCGCGGACGCTGCCCGCTCGGCCATCGACGGGTGGGTGCTCGTCGATCGACGACGCCAAGAACCCCCTCGGTTGGTACGACGCTCGCGCAGGCGTCGCCGGGGTGGGTGGCGGCGGCGTCCAGGCCACGTCCCTCAACCGCGGCGGAACCGTTGCGACACAGGGCGGTTCGCTGCGGGCCGCGCTGGACGCGGCGCTCTCCTCGCCCTCGGGCCGTGGCGTCCTGGTCGACGAGGGCGGTCAGCTGCTCGGCACGATCAGCGCCGGCGAGGTGCTCGAGCGGATCGAGGCCTCCCGATGACCGTCCAGGCCGCGGCCGCGGCCTCCAGCGACGTGCCGAGCGGCGTCGACTGGACGTTCCTGCACGACAACGCGCACACGATCGCCGGCTGGTTCGCCTGGCACGCCTGGCTCGCCGTCATCCCGGTCGTGATCGGCCTGGTCGTCGCCCTGCCCATCGGCTGGGTGATGAACCGCTACCGCTGGACCTACCCGCCGCTGGTCTCGATCGCCGGTGTGCTCTACACCATCCCTTCGATCGCCCTCTTCGTCGTGCTGCCCGGGCTGCTGCACACCAAGGTGCTCGCGCCGATCAACGTGGTGGTCGCGCTCTCGATCTACACCGTGGCGCTGATGGTGCGGGTGATCGCCGACGGCCTGGCGTCGGTGCCGACCGAGGTGGCCCAGGCGGCGACGGCGATGGGCTTCAAGGGCCCCAGCGGCTGGTCCGGGTCGAGCTGCCGATCGCCGTACCGGTCATCGCGGCCGGGCTGCGGGTGGCGACCGTGGCCAACGTCAGCCTGGTCGCGGTGGCTGCGCTGATCGGCGTACCGCAGCTGGGCCAGCTGTTCACCGACGGCTTCCAGGTCGAGTCGTACACCCAGATCGTCACCGGGATCCTGCTCTGCGTCGCTGCTGGCCGTGATCCTGGACGCGCTGATCCGGCTGCTGACCCGGCTGCTCACGCCGTGGCGTAAGGCGGTGCGGCCGTCATGATCAACGGCATCGTCAACTGGTTCACCGACTCGGCCAACTGGTCCGGCGAGGACGGCATCCCGGCCCGGCTGATGGAGCACCTGGGCTATTCGCTCGCTGGCCGTCGGCATCGCGCTGGTGATCGCCCTGCCGCTCGGGCTCTACATCGGCCACACCGGCCGGGGGGCGTCGTTCGTCGTCGGGCACGGCCAACACGGTGCGTGCGCTGCCGACCGTCGGCCTGCTCTACCTGGTCGTCCTCGGTCTGCAGGCGCACCTGCCGGCCAACCTCGCCTACCTGCTGCCGACGGTCTGTCGTCCTGATCGTCCTCGGCGTCCCGCCGATCCTCAGCAACACCTACGCCGGCGTGGACGGCGTCGACCCCGAGGTGCGCGACGCGGCGTACGGCATGGGGATGACCGAGCAGCAGGTGCTGTGGCGGGTCGAGCTGCCCGTGGCGCTGCCGCTGATCTTCTCCGGCCTGCGCAGCGCGTTGCTGCAGGTGATCGCCACGGCGACCATCGCCGCGTACGTCTCGCTCGGCGGGCTTCGGCTACTTCATCCGGGAGGGCCAGCAGACCAGCAACTACTACGAGATGGCGGCCGGCGCGGTCTGCGTGGCCGTGCTCGCGGTGCTCTTCGACCTGATCCTGGCCGTCGTGCAGCGGCTGGTCGTCTCCCGCGGCCTGACCGGGCGCTATGCCCGGCCGGGCCACATCATCCCCGAACCCGTCGAGGAGGTTGTCCAGTCCGACGAGCTCGCGGGCCTGCCCGCTCCGGTCTGACCTGCCCGCCTGGTGAGACCGGTTCCAGCAAAACGAATGAACCCGATAGATTTACTGTGAATTCAGATCCACACTGACAGGAGAGATCGATGAAGCGCACCAGAGCAGCCCTGCTCGGCGCCGCCCTCGCCAGCGTGCTGGCGGTCGCCGCCTGCGGCAGCAGCAGTGGCGGCAGCCCGCTCAGCTCGGCCGGCGGCAGCAAGGCTCCGTCCGACAGCATCGTGGTCGGATCGGCCAACTTCCCGGAGAACGTCCTGCTGGCCGACATCTACGCCGACGCGCTTGAGCGCCAAGGGTGTGAAGGTCAGCACCAAGCTCAACATCGGCAGCCGCGAGGTCTACATCCCGGCGCTGAAGGACGGGTCGATCGACCTGATCCCGGAGTACTCCGGCGTGCTGCTGCAGTACTTCCAGCCGTCCGCGACCCAGGTCACGCTCGGACGACGTCTTCACCGCGCTGCAGTCCGCCGTGCCCGCGCCGCTCACGGTCCTGAACCAGTCGGCGGCGGAGGACAAGGACGCGGTCGTGGTCACCAAGGCGACCGCCGACAAGTACCACCTGACGTCCATCGCTGACCTCGCGCCCGTCGCCGGCAAGATGACCTACGGCGGGCCGCCCGGAGCTCAAGACCCGGCCGACCGGCCTGCCCGGGCTGAAGGCGAAGTACGGCGTGGTGTTCAAGAAGTTCCTGGCGCTGGACGCGGGCGGCCCGCTGACCATCCAGGCGCTGAAGAGCGGCCGGATCCAGGGTGGAGACGTCTTCACCACGGACCCGAACATCGCGGCCAACGGGTGGGT
Organism: uncultured Actinomycetota bacterium; assembly: GCA_963834425.1. GTDB lineage: Bacteria > Actinomycetota > Actinomycetes > Actinomycetales > CAVURS01 > CAVURS01. Next base: position 155,916 of record CAWIBR010000010.1, on the reverse strand, counting down.
CATCCTGCAGGACCCGAAGAACCTGTTCGCGGCGCAGAACGTCCTGCCCCTGATCAACAAGGCCAAGGCGACCCCGACGGTCACCGCCGCGCTCAACGCCGTCTCGGCCAAGCTGGACACGCCGACGCTGGGCGGGCTGGTCACGAAGGTCGTGCTGGACAAGCAGGACCCGGACACCGTGGCCAAGGCCTGGCTGGCCAGCCAGGGTCTGAGCTGATCAGGTCCGCAGCTGAGGTCAGCGGTACGTCAGCCGACCAGCTCAGCCGACAGCAGTAGCAAGGCGCGACAGGAGCGCGGGTCCGACGCGGCAGCAGCCGCCGAGGGCTCGCGCTCCTTCGCGTGTCCAGGCCTGGGCCCGCTCGGCGTCCAGCGTGGGTTCGCCGGTCCAGGCCCGGGCGGCTGCGTCCCAGACCTCCCCGGTGTTCGGGTAGGCGATGACCGGTACGCCGAGATCGGCCGCCGCCGCGATGGCCAGAGCCTGGTCGACGTCCGAGGGTTCGCAGCAGTTGACGCCGACGGCGACCACCTCGGGCACCGCGGCGGCGATCCGGAAGGCGTCCAGGAGCGGCTCCCCGGTGCGCAACCGGTCGCCGTCCGGCGTGAGGCTGACCCAGGCCGGCACGCCCAGCCCGTCCAGCTCGGCAGCCAGCGCCTCGACCTCGGCCAGCGACGGGATGGTCTCGACGGCCAGCACGCCCTCGCCGTCGGGCAGGTCGAGGACGGCCTGGGCCAGGACCTGGAGTCGGGGCCGATGGAAGTCCCGCAGCTCCTCGACGCTCAGGCCGTAGTCGCCGCGGTACTCCGAGCCGTCAGCCAGCATCGCGCCGTACGGGCCGACCGAGGCGGCCACCCACCGTCGCCGAGGTGGGCGTCCGGCGGCCTCGTCGTCCGCGTTGGCGGCCGAGCGGGCCTGGTCGGCGAGCCGCACGCTGCGGCGGAGCAGCTCGGTCGTCTCCGCCTGGTCGACCCCGATCGCCGCGAACCCGGCGTACGTCGCCTGGTAGCTCGCCGACGTCGCGACCTGCGCTCCCGCTGCGAAGTACGCCGCGTGCACGGCCCGGATGTCGTCCGGCGCATCGCGCAGGACCCGGGCCGACCAGAGGGCGCCCGAGACGTCCTGCCCGCGCCGCTCGAGCTCGGTGGCCAGCCCGCCGTCCAGGATCACCGGCGGGCGGTGGCGCTCGTCGAGGGCCTGAGCGAAGGTTGACTGCATGGCAGCCATGATCCCCGCTGCAGGGAACCAGCCGGCCCGCGGCGGCGTCGCACCGATATGACCGCACCCCACCGACCCTTGGCCCGCTCCGTCGCGCTCGTCGCGCTGGCCGGGCTGCTCGTCGTCGGCGCGCTCGCCGGCTGCGCCAGCTCGGGGGGCGCAGCCAGCGCCGGCGGTCCTAGTGCGGCGGCGAGCGACCCCGCCGGCGCCCGACTCCCGGTACGCCGACTGCCTCGCCCTCGGGTGTGCTCACGCCCCCGGCTGTCGGGGTCACGGTCACGATCAGCGGCACCGTGGTGGAGGGGGCCGAGCCGAGCTGCCTGATCCTGCGCACGACCAATGGCCAGTTCGAGCTGCTGTCCAAGACTGCGGGCGTCCGGCAGGGCGATCACGTCACCGCCACCGGTCACGTGGCCCGGGTGATGAGCCACTGCATGCAGGGCAAGCCGTTCCAGGTGGACAAGCTGACCATCGGCTGATCTGTGGCCCAGTTGAACCGACGTACATCGAGCCTGGTCCTTATTTTGTACTGAGTGCTAGTTTAGGTACAAAGTAAGGAGCAGCATGGCCAGACTTCACGTGTCCCCGCGGCGGGGCGCAGCGGACGCCGCCGTCGTCCTCGGCCAGCAGATCAAGGTCGCTCGCGTGGGCCGTCGGTGGCCGGCCACTGAGCTGGCCGAGCGGATCGGCGTGGACCGACGCACCGTCGCCGCCATCGAAGCGGGGATCCGTCCGTCTCGATCGGCAACGTCTTCAACGCGGCCGACATCCTCGGTGTGCCGCTCTTCGGTGCCGAAGACCGCAGCCGAGCTCTCCCGGCTGCGTCGCGAAGGACGCGAGCGTCTGCCCTGCTGCCCGACCCGGGTGCATCGGCCCGAAGCGAAGCGCTGAGCCCGACGATGACTTCTGAGCCGGATCGGGCACCGACGTGTCTTCGTCTGGACCTGGCTTCCCGGCGCATCGAGCCCCGTCGTCGCCGGGGCGCTCATCGGTCGACCCGACTCGTCTGCAGTTCACGTATGCGCGGTCCTACCTCGACCACGACGGGCGCGATCAGCCTGTACTCGCCGGAGCTCCCGCTGCGCCGGGGAGCGCAGGAACCTCTCGATGGGCTCAGCGTCGCGGCCTGCCTGAAGGATGCAACGCCGGACTCCTGGGGCGAGCGGGTCATCGGCAACCGACTGGGTACCAGCGATCGGAGCTCAGCCTCGAGACGTACATGCTGGAGTCCGGCTCAAACCGACTCGGAGCCCTTGACTTCCAGGCGGACTCAGCCGTTACGTCCCCCGGCTGGACACGGCCAACCTGCCGAGCTGTACGACGCGCCGAGAAGGTGCTGCCGGTGAGCCGCTCAACCCGGCCCTCGGCGAGCGCTCGTCAACGGCACGGCCATCGGTGGTGCGCATCCGAATGTGCTGATCAGCGACGACGTCAGGCGTCGAGTACATCGCCAAGTTGTCCGTGTCGAGCGACGTGCATCCCTTCATCAAGGCCGAAGCCGTCGGCATCGAGCTCGCGCGACGATGCGGCCTCGATGGTGCCTCAGGCGCGACGTCGTCACCTCGATGGGCCGCGATGTGCTGCTCATCGAGCGCTTCGATCGCGGTCGCGGGCGGGCGGCGCCGACACGTCGTCTCGGGTCTGACGATGCTGGGCTTCGATGCGCTGCTCGGCGCCCGCTACGGCTCCTATCCGGAGATGCTCGACGTGCTTCGTGAGCTGGCGCCACGCCGCCGACGTCGGCGCGCACGCTCTTCGAGCGCATCGTCTTCAACGTCGCCATCGGCAACAACGACGACCACGCACGCAACCACGCTGCGTTCTGGGACGGGCGCTCGCCTCGAGCTCACCCCCGCCTTCGATCTGACTCCCCAGCCACGTTCGACCGACACCTCCGCCAGGCCATGGCCATCGGCCGGACGGCAGTCGTCCAGCCAATTCTCGACGTGTGTCAGGCGCGCTGCCGACTACGGACTCTCCAAACGCCAGGCCCAGGAGATCGTCGACCGCATCGTGTCGACCATCCGAGGACACTGGAGCGAGCCGCTGACGTCGCCGGCCTCGGCCAGGCCGACCGCAACACCCTCTGGGGACGCTCGATCCTCAACCAGTCCGTTCTGCTAGTAGGCGCGGCCGCTGACTCGGCGGGTGAGGAGGCCGGCGGTGCGGCGTACCTCTCGGGCCAGCGCCTCCTCGGCGCCTGGGTCGATCCCGGTGGCGGCGTCCGACGAGAAGGTCACGGCGACGCCGGCGACCGGGTGGCCGGTGTGGTCGAAGGCCGCGGCGGCGACCGAGGCGAAACCCGGTGTCACCTCACCGTCCTCGGTCGCGTAACCCCGAGCGCGGACGTCGGTCAGCAGCCGCCGCAGGACCGGTAGGGACGTCGGCCCGGCCTGATGGCGGTCGACGAACGCTGACCGATCGGGGAAGAGCGCGCGCACCTGTGAACCGGGCAGGCCGGCCAGCAACGCCCGGCCGCTCGCGGTCAGGTGAGCCGGCAGCCGGACTCCGACGTCGGTGACCAGGGGCGGACGGCCGGGCGCGCGCTCCTCCACCACGTAGAGCACGTCGCGGCCGTGCAGCACCGCGAGGTGGGCCGAGTGCCCGGTCGCGTCGACCAGCCGAGCCAGCAGCGGCCGGGCCAGGCGCTGCAGCGGAGCCTGCCGTGCGTACGCCGAGCCGAGCTCGAACGCGGAGACGCCGAGTCCGTAGCGGCGTTCCTCGGGCAGGTGCACCGCGAAGCCCTCGCGGACCAGGACCGCCAACAAGTGGTACGTCGTGGACCGCGGCAGGTCGAGGTCGCGCGCGATGGTCGCGGCCGGCACCGGACCCGGGTGCGCGGCCAGGTGGCGCAGCACGCCGAGGGCCTGCTCGGCCGCCGGGACCTGGCTCGCCATCGCGCTCCTCCTCCTCGAGTTGTCAGACCCTGCGTCCCGCTTTGGTGTCGCCGGGACTGACACGTGCGCCCACCGGGCCGCTCGCGTCTGGGATCCCAGACAGGATCGCACCCCCGGCTCTCGTGGTCGACCCCGCGCGGGTGTGCGATGGGGCTTGTGAGCATCCAGGGCATCGCGGCCGCCACGAGCGCGCCGATCAGCAGCGAGGTCGTCGTCGTCGGCATCGGTCCGGTCTCGCCGGCCGAGCTGGTCGCCGTGGCCCGGCACGGCGCATCGATCCGGCTGAGCGAGGAGTCGCTGACCGAGATCGCCCGGACCCGCGCGATCATCGAGGGTCTGGCCGGCGACGCGAGCCCGCACTACGGCATCTCGACCGGCTTCGGCGCGCTCGCGAGCAAGCACATCCCGACCGAACAGCGGGCCCAGCTGCAGCGTTCGCTGATCCGCTCGCACGCGGCCGGCACCGGCGCCGAGGTCGAGCGCGAGGTCGTCCGGGCCTTGATGCTGCTCCGCCTGTCGACGTTGGCTACCGGCCGCACCGGGGTGCGGCCGGTCGTGGCCGAGACCTACGCCGCGCTGCTGAACGCCGGCATCACGCCGGTGGTCCGGGAGTACGGCAGCCTGGGCTGCTCCGGCGACCTGGCCCCGCTGGCCCACTGCGCGCTGGCCCTGATGGGCGAGGGCGACGTGCGCGACGCAGCCGGTACGCCGATGCTCGCCGGCCGAGGCGCTGGCGGCGGCCGGCATCGCGCCCGTGCAGCTGGCCGAGAAGGAAGGCCTGGCGCTGATCAACGGCACCGACGGCATGCTCGGCATGCTGCTGATGGCCGCCCACGACCTGCACCTCCTGCTGCGCACCGCCGACATCACGGCGGCGATGAGTGTCGAGGGGCTGCTCGGCACCGACGCGGTCTTCGCGGCCGATCTGCAGGCTCTGCGGCCCCATCCGGGCCAGGCGCTCAGCGCGTCGAACCTGCGGACCCTGCTGGCCGGCTCGGCCATCGTGGCCAGCCACCGCGGCCCGGAGGACACCCGGGTGCAGGACGCCTACTCGCTGCGCTGCTCGCCGCAGGTGCACGGGGCCGCCCGCGACACCCTCGACCACGTGGAAACCGTTGCCGCGAGGGAGCTTTCGTCGGCCGTCGACAACCCGGTGGTGACTCTCGACGGCCGGGTCGAGTCGAACGGCAACTTTCACGGCGCTCCCGTTGCCTACGCCCTGGACTTCCTGGCCATCGTCATCGCCGACGTCGCCTCGATCAGCGAGCGGCGCACCGACCGCTTCCTGGACAAGGCCCGCAACGCCGACCTGCCGCCGTTCCTGGCCCACGACCCGGGCGTCGACAGCGGCCACATGATCGCGCAGTACGCCCAGGCCGGGATCGTCTCCGAGCTCAAGCGCCTGGCCGCTCCCGCCTCGGTCGACTCGATCCCGTCGTCGGCCATGCAGGAGGACCACGTCTCGATGGGTTGGGCGGCTGCTCGCAAGCTGCGCCGATCGGTCGACGGCCTGGCCCGCGTGCTGGCCATTGAGCTGCTGACCGCGGCCCGTGCGCTGGACCTGCGCGCTCCCCTCACCCCGGCGCCCGCCACCGCGGCCGTGGTCGCCGGGCTGCGCGAGACGGTCGAGGGCCCCGGGCCGGACCGCTACCTGTCACCCGAGATCGAAGCCGCCGTCGACTACGTCGTCTCCGGGCGTGCGCTCGCCGCCGCGGAGTCCGTCGCCGGGCCACTGGCCTGAAGCACTCGCCGTACTGAAACAGCTGTCGTACCAACGGAAACCGAGGAGTCAAGAGCATGAGCCGAGTGATCACCGCCCCCCGCGGTACGACGCTGACCGCGCGCAGCTGGCAGACCGAGGCGCCGCTACGGATGCTGCAGAACAACCTGGACCCCGAGGTCGCCGAGCGGCCCGAGGACCTGGTCGTCTACGGCGGCACGGGCAAGGCGGCGCGCGACTGGCCGAGCTTCGACGCGATGATCCGCACCCTCACCACGCTGCGCCAGGACGAGACGATGCTCGTGCAGTCCGGCCGGCCGGTCGGGGTCATGCAGACCCACGAGTGGGCGCCGCGGGTGCTGATCGCAAACTCCAACCTGGTGCCGGACTGGGCGACCTGGCCCGAGTTCCGCCGGCTGGAGTCGCTCGGCCTGACGATGTACGGCCAGATGACGGCCGGCTCGTGGATCTACATCGGCACCCAGGGCATCCTGCAGGGCACCTACGAGACCTTCGCTGCTGTCGCGGCCAAGCGGTTCAACGGGACGCTGGCCGGCACGCTGACGGTCACCGGTGGCTGCGGCGGCATGGGCGGCGCGCAGCCGCTCGCGGTCACGATGAACGACGGCGTCTGCCTGGTGATCGACGTCGATGAGACCAGGCTGCGGCGCCGGGTCGAGCACCGCTACCTGGACGAGGTGGCCGACGACCTGGACGACGCGATCGCGCGGTGCGAGGCGGCCAAGGCGGCCCGCAAGGGCATCTCGATCGGCCTGGTCGGCAACTGCGCGACGGTGCTGCCCGAGCTGCTGCGTCGGGGCGTGGACGTCGACATCGTCACCGACCAGACCTCCGCGCACGACCCGCTGTCCTACCTGCCCGAGGGCATCGACGTGTCCGACTGGCACGACTACGCCGAGGCCAAGCCGGAGGAGTTCACCGACCGCGCGCGGGTTTCGATGGCCAAGCACGTCGAGGCGATGGTCGGCTTCCAGGACGCCGGAGCCGAGGTCTTCGACTACGGCAACTCGATCCGCGACGAGGCCCGCCAGGGCGGCTACGAGCGGGCCTTCGCGTTCCCGGGCTTCGTCCCGGCGTACATCCGGCCGTTGTTCTGCGAGGGCAAGGGACCGTTCCGCTGGGCGGCGCTCTCGGGTGACCCGAAGGACATCGCGGTGACCGACCAGGCGGTGCTCGATCTCTTCCCGGACAACGACCACCTGCACCGCTGGATCCGCCAGGCGCAGGACCGGGTCGCGTTCCAGGGGCTGCCGGCGCGGATCTGCTGGCTCGGGTACGGCGAGCGCGACAAGGCCGGGCTGGCCTTCAACGACCTGGTCGCTTCGGGCGCCGTCAGTGCTCCGATCGTGATCGGGCGCGACCACCTGGACTGCGGCTCGGTGGCCTCGCCCTACCGCGAGACCGAGGCGATGGCCGACGGCTCGGACGCCATCGCGGACTGGCCGCTGCTCAACGCCATGGTCAACACCGCGTCGGGCGCCACCTGGGTCTCGATCCACCACGGTGGCGGCGTCGGCATCGGGCGCTCGATCCACGCCGGGCAGGTCAGCGTGGCCGACGGCACCGAGCTGGCCGCCCAGAAGCTGGCCCGGGTGCTCACCAACGACCCGGGGATGGGCGTGATCCGGCACGTGGACGCGGGCTACGACCTCGCGGACACGGTGGCCGAGGAGCGCGACGTCCGCGTCCCGATGCGCGAGGGGTGACTCAGAGGGGGTCGGTCACGTCAGCGACCTGTACGCCGCTGGGCCGGGGCTGCAGGGCGGTCACGAGGTCCGGGCCGGACAGGGTGAAGGCGACGCCGTGGGCGCCGCCGCCGATCGAGACGGCCGGCTGCTCGGCGACGCGCTCGTCCATGATCACCGGCCAGTCACCGAGGGAGCCAAACGGCGTGATCGTGCCGCGCTCGTATCCCGTTGCCGCCCGGGCGATTTCGGCGTCCGGCATGGACAGCCGGCTCACGCCGAGCAACGCGCGCAGCTTGGGCCAGGAGATGCCCCGGTCGCCCGGCACCAGCACCAACACGAAATCGTCGTCGGCTCGCCGGACCACGAGGGTCTTGATGATCGCGGCCGGCTCGACGCCCCGCGCGGCCGCCGCCTCGGCCAGGCTGCCGACCCGGCCGTGGCGGGTCACGGAGTGCTCGACCCCGGTGGCCTCGAGCGCGGCCGCCGCGGCCGCTTCGCCCGGCCCGGATGTGCTCATCGCCGTCCAGCGTAGGAGGCTGTCCGCGTGATCACGTTGCCGCCCGACCCCACGGCGTACTCGCGGGCGCTGGCGACCCTGTGGAACGAGATCGCCCCCATCGGGCACAACCCGGACACGGGTGGCTACCGCCGGTTCGCCTGGACCGAGGAGGACCGGCTGCTGCGCGAGTGGTTCGCCGGCGCCGCCGCGGCGCGCGGCCTGGAGGTCACCCTGGACCGAGCCGGCAACCAATGGGCCTGGTGGGGCGATCCGGATGCTGCCGCCATTGCCGGCCGGCCGGGCCTGGTCGTCGGCAGCCACCTCGACTCGGTGCCCGATGGTGGGGCGTACGACGGGCCGCTCGGCGTCGTCTCCTCGTTGGCCGCCATCGAGGTACTGCAGGCCGAGGGCTTCCGACCGGCGCGACCGATCGGCGTGGTCAACTTCGGCGACGAGGAGGGCGCGCGCTATGGCGTCGCCTGTGCCGGCTCCCGGCTGCTGACCGGCGCCCTGGATGCCGATCGAGCCCGCTCGCTGCGCGATGTCGATGGCTGGACGATGGCCGAGGGCATGGCGGCCGCGGGCTTGGACCCGGAGTTGGTTGGCCCAGATCCCCTTGCGCTGCAACGGATCGGGACTTTCGTCGAACTCCACGTCGAGCAGGGCCGCGGTCTGGTCGACCTAGGCGCACCGGTCGGCGTGGCCAGCGCGATCTGGCCGCACGGCCGGTGGCGGTTCGACTTCGCCGGGGAGGCCAACCACGCGGGCACGACCCGACTGGCCGACCGGCGGGACCCGATGATCACCTACGCCGGGGCCGTCCTCGCCGCGCGGGAGGCCGCCGAGCGGCACGAGGCGCTCGCGACCTTCGGCAAGGTCCAGGTGACGCCGAACGGGGTCAACGCGATCCCGTCGGAGGTCACCGCCTGGCTGGACGCCCGCGGTCCCTCCGCCCCGGTCGTGCGCGGGCTGGTGGATGACCTGACGGCCACCGCGGGCGCGATGGGGGCCAGCGTCAGGGAGGAGTCGTGGACCGACGAGACGAGCTTCGACACCCGGCTACGCTCACGGTTGTCCGCGTTGCTCGCGGGACCCGACGGCCGCGAGGCGCCGATCCTGGCCACCGGCGCCGGTCACGACGCGGGCATCCTGTCCCTGGCCTTGGTGGAGACCGCGATGCTCTTCGTCCGCAACCCGACCGGGATCTCGCACTCGCCGGAGGAGTTCGCCGAGGAGTCCGACTGCGTCAAGGGCGTCGAGGCGCTGGCCAGCGTCATGAGAGAGCTCGCCTCATGACGGCCTACTGGTGCGAGTTCGCCTGGCTCGACGACGCCCCCGTCGCCTCGGTGCGGGTCATCGTCGACGACCGGCGGATCACCGAGGTGCTCCCCGGCCGGCCGGCCGAGGACGGCGACCACCGGCTGGCCGGGCTCGTCCTGCCGGGTCTGGCCAACTCGCACTCGCACGCTTTCCATCGGGCGCTGCGCGGTCGCACTCACGCGGATGGCGGCACGTTCTGGACCTGGCGCGAGGGCATGTACTCCGTTGCGGGACAACTGGATCCGGACTCCTACCTGGCGCTGGCCCGAGCGACGTACGCCGAGATGGCGCTGGCCGGCATCACCTGCGTCGGCGAGTTCCACTACCTGCACCATGGGCCGGACGGCACGCCGTACGACGATCCGAACGCGATGGGGCACGCGCTCTACGAGGCGGCGGCCGGCGCGGGAATCCGGCTGACCCTGCTGGACGCGTGCTATCTCAAGGGCGGTCTGACGCCGGAGGGGCACCTGCCGCTGGAACGGCACCAGCGCCGGTTCAGCGACTGGAACGTCGAGCAGTGGGCGGCCCGGGTTTCGTTGTTGGAGCAGAGCGACCAGGTGCGAGTCGGTGTCGCCGCCCACTCGGTCCGGGCGGTCGAGAAGCTCGACATCGGCCGGATCGCCGCGATGGGCGGCCCGATGCACATCCACGTCTCGGAGCAGCCGGCCGAGAACGACGCCTGCCGGGGCTTCTATCTGTGCAGCCCGACCGAGCTGCTGGAGATCGAGGATGCCCTCGGCGAGCGGATCACCGTCGTGCACGGGACGCACCTGAGCGAACATGACGAGAAGCTGCTCGGCGCGACCGGCACGCACGTCTGCTTCACCCCGACGACCGAGCGCGACCTGGCCGACGGCATCGGTCCGGCCCCCAGCTTCGGGACGCCGGTGCTGTGCTGACCCTCGGCAGCGACCAGCACGCAGTGATCGACCTGTTCGAGGAGGCCCGCGGCCTCGAGCTCGATGAGCGGCTGGTCTCGTTGCAGCGCGGGCGGTTCCAGCCGGCCGAGCTGGTCCGGGCGATGACCTCCTCCGGCCACGAGAGCCTGGGCTGGCCGGACGCCGGGCGCCTGGAAGTCGGTGCGCGCGCGGATTTCGTTGCGGTGCGGCTGGATTCGGTGCGTACGGCGGGGAGCGCACCTGAGCAGGTCGTGATGTCGGCGACCGCCGCCGACGTGCGCGATGTCATTGTCGATGACCAGGTGATTGTTGCCGACGGCCAGCACCGGCTCGGCGACGTCGGCCAACTGCTGAAGGAAGCCATCGAGCCCCTGTGGGCGCAGGCGTGACCGACCTGATCGACGGCCATGCTCGGGTCCTGCGCGCCAACCTCGGCCGCGACCCGCAGTGGACAGCGTGATGTCGCCCGGCTCGGCGACGCTGGTCACCGGCATCAGTCGAGCTCGTGACCAACGACCCGGAGCTGGGCGACGGCTCGTCCCTCGGGCTCATCGCGGATGCGGCGATCCTGGTGCAGGACAACGTGATCGGCTGGGTCGGGCCGGCCGCACGCGCGCCGGACGCCGACACGCGGCGCGACCTCGGCGGCCGGGCCGTCGTACCCGGTTTCGTCGACACCCACTCGCATCTGGTCTTCGCCGGCGACCGCGCCGCCGAGTTCGCCGCCCGGATGGCCGGCGAGCCCTACACCGGTGGCGGGATCGCCACGACGGTCGCCGCCACCCGGGCCGCCAGCGACGACGACCTGCGAGGTCGGTTGGGTCGGCTGATCGCCGAGATGCGCCGCCAGGGCACGACGACGGTCGAGGTCAAGAGCGGCTACGGCCTGACCGTCGAGGACGAGGCCCGGGCGCTGCGACTCGCCTCCGAGGTCACCACCGAGACGACCTTCCTCGGGGCGCATGTCGTGCCGGCCGAGTACGCCGATCGCCGGGACGACTACGTCGCGCTCGTCGCCGGGCCGATGCTCGAGGCCTGCGCGCCGCACGCCCGCTGGGCCGACGTCTTCTGCGAGCCGGGCCCGCACGCCTTCGACGGCGACGAGGCCCGCACCATCCTGACCGCAGCGCTGGGGGTGGGACTGCAGATCCGGCTGCACGGCAACCAGCTCACCGCCGGCCCGGGCGTCCGGCTCGGCGTCGAGCTCGGCGCGGCCAGTGTCGACCACTGCACCCACCTGGCCGAGGCCGACGTCGACGCCCTTGCGGCATCGGGTGACCGGTTGCGCGCCGGCGCCGAGGCCACCGTGGCGACGTTGCTGCCCGCCGTCGAGTTCTCGACCCGCTCGCCCTACCCCGATGCCCGGCGGTTGATCGATGCGGGTGCCGTCGTTGCGCTGGCCACCGATTGCAATCCGGGCTCGTGCTACTCGTCCTCGATCCCGCTCTGCATCGCGCTGGCCGTCCGCGAGATGCGGATGACGCCGGCTGAGGCGCTGTGGTCAGCGACGGCGGGAGGAGCAATGGCATTGCGCCGCAGCGATATCGGCCACCTCTCGCCCGGAGCCCGCGCAGATCTGACGGTGTTGGACGCCCCCAGCTATGTGCACCTGGCCTACCGTCCCGGCGTACCGATCGCTTCGGCCCTGGAGCTGGCCGCCCCGCGCTGAGCCGGCCCGCCTCCCGCCGTACTCCCGATCTGGCCGGTAATCCGGCCGCTCCGGTGGCCGGATCACCGGCCGTTAGGGAGCAGCGCGGCCGGAGGGAGCACCAGGGGGTCGGGCTAGGCCTTGACGTCCTCGAGCTTCGGGCGGCAGGTGCCCGGTCGAGCGCCGGTAGTAGTTCGCCGCCTGCCGGGCCGCGAACAACCGAGCCGTGGCCAGGGCGGCGCTGGACGCCACCACCCACGCGACGGCTTCACCCAGGCTGCTGTCCGGGTTCTCGGGAGTGCCCGGCTCGGGGCGGCCGGTGCTGAGTCGCCAGATCGCGCTGACCGCCTTGCGGGCCACCAGGCCGGCCACGATGGCCCCACCGGTGCTGATCACCTTGTACGGCACACTCACGCCGCCGAGCCTACGACCCCGGCGTCGCGCCAGCCCGACGAGAGCGCGACGAGACCGCGACGCGAGCGCGACGAGGATCCGATCCGGGCGTGCGGGTGTAGCGTTTCGCCCGTCGACAGGGGAGCGCTCCGGAGTCAACCGGCCCCGATAGCGCTGAGAGTGCGGGCAACCGCAGACCCTCGAACCTGATCCGGTTAGCACCGGCGAAGGGAGTCGGGATTTTCTCGGGCTCCGCCCTCCGTGGGGCGAAGCCTCCCCTCCTGTTCACCCAGGAGGAGCCAGCAGTGAGCAAGCCAGCAGTCAGTGGATCCAGCAGTGCCTTCGGTACGACGGCGGTCCGACCGGGCCGCCGCCCCCGCTACATCCAGGCCCGGCCGCCGCTCGCGGCCTGGCGCACCATCGACCTGATCACCGTCGCCATGCTCGGGGCGGCGTTCGGCGTCGCCTATTGGGCGTGGGACTTCGCCTGGACCGCGCTCGACCCCATCTTCAAGGGCTTCCCGCCGCTCAGCGGCCTCCTGGGCGGGCCCTGGCTGATCGCCGGCGTCGTCACCGGGCTGATCGTCCGCCGTCCCGGCGCTGCGGTCTACGGCGAGGTCGTGGCCGCCGTCGTCGAGATGGCCCTCGGCAACCAGTGGGCCTGGCTCACGGTCGTCTCCGGCCTGCTCGAAGGGTTCGGCGTCGAGATCGTGCTCGCGATCTTCCTCTACCGCCGGTTCGGCCCGGTCGTGGCGGCCGCGGGCGCTGCGCTGGCGGCGATCTTCGAAGCCGTCTTCGAGTGGGTGGAGTACTACGCCGACTACTCCTTCGGCTGGAAGCTGGCCTACGCCGCGATCTTTGCGGTCTCCGGTGCGCTCATCGCCGGGGTCGGCGGCTGGCTGCTCACCCGGGCTCTCGCCGAGACCGGTGCCCTGAGCGCGTTCCCGCCCGGCCAGGAGGTCCAGGAAGCGCGGGCGACCTGAGCGCCGTCCGGCTCCGGGGACTCACCTGGAGACCGGCCGGCCGTCGCGAGCCCGTGCTGCCCGGGCTGGACCTGGACATCCCGTCCGGGCAACGGGTGCTGCTGGCCGGCCCGAGCGGGGCCGGCAAGTCGACCCTGCTGCGGGCGATGGCCGGCGTGCTCCTCACCGCCGACTCCGGAGAGCTGTCCGGCGAGGTGCTCGTGGACGATCGCCCGGCGGGCAGCCGGGCCGGGCAGGCCGGTCTGCTGCTGCAGGACCCGACCGACGCGATGGTCGCGGCGACCGTCGGCCGCGACGTGGCGTTCGGCCCCGAGAACGTCGCCTCGACCCGCCCGGAGATCTGGCGTCGAGTAGCGGAGTCCCTTGCGGCAGTGGGGTTTCGCGTACGACCAGGGCCATCCGACCGGACACCTCTCCGGCGGCGAAGGTCAACGCCTGGCGCTGGCTGGCGGCGTCGCCCTGCGTCCCGGCCTGCTGCTCCTCGACGAGCCGACGGCGATGCTCGACCCGTCCGCGGCCGAGGACGTCCGCCGCGCCGTGCTCGACGCCGTCGTGGCCACGGGCGCGACCCTCGTCGTGGTCGAGCACCACCTCGACGACTGGCTGCCGCACGTCGACCGGGTGATCGTGCTCTCCCTGAGCGGCGTCGTTGTCGCCGACGGGCCGCCGACCGAGACGCTGACGCGGTACGCCGATCTCCTGGCCGCGCAGGGGGTCTGGGTTCCGGGGTTGCCGGACCCTGAGCCGTTGATGCTGAGCCCGGGGCTGGCCGCGCCCTGGCGGTCCGGCCCGGACATGAACCCGGATGCGGTCCCGGATGCGGTTCCGGATGCCGGTGCTGCCTCGAAGGTCAGGCCATCGGCGTACCGGACCGGCTGGCCCCGCTGAGCCTGGCCCTCGCCGCCGGACACGTCACGGCAGTCACCGGCGCCAGCGGCGTCGGGAAGTCGACGCTGCTGGCGACCCTCGCCGGACTGATCCGGCCGTCATCTGGCCGCGTCCTGGCCCGACCGGCTCTGGCCGGTGGCCTCGGGCCGGACCCGGCGGGCTGGCGCTCCCGCGAGCTGGCGGAGCGGATCGGCTGGGTCGGCCAGCACCCGGAGCAGGCGTTCGTCGCCCGCTCGGTGCGCGAGGAGGTCGTGGCCGGTCTGCGGGGGAACGCGGACGACCCCGAGCGGCCGACCCCGGCGGCGCAAGCCCGGGCCGACGGCCTCCTGGTGGCGCTCGGTCTGGACCATCTGGCGGCGATGGACCCCCACCGGCTTTCCGGCGGCGAGCAGCGCCGGTTGGCCGTCGCCGCTGCCCTGGCGCAGGGGCCCCAGGTGCTGCTCCTGGACGAGCCGACTCTCGGCCAGGACCGTCACACCTGGGCCGCCGTCGCGGGGGCCGTCCACGCGGCCCGGGCCGCCGGCTCGGCCGTCGCTGTCGCCACCCATGACCGTCGACTGGTAGCCGCCCTCGCCGACACTGAACTCGCCCTGTCAGCACCAGGGCAGCACATGCTCGGTCGTGGTGCTGACAACTCGAAGCGTGGGTGGCCGCCGGCGCGGCACTGCGGACCTCTGGCGATCGGCATCGTCTCGTTGCTGGCCCTGGTGAGCTCGGTCTTCGTCCGGACCTGGCAGGTCGGCGTCGTGACGCTGGCCGTCATCCTCCTGCTCGCGCCGCTGGCCGTGAGCTCGCTGCGCTCCGCAGCCCGCCGGGCGCTGCCCGGGACGTTGGCCGCGCTCTCGATCGGGTGGTCCACCTGGCTGCTGGGCAACCGGGACGTCGCTACGGCAGTTGCGGCCGGGCTGCGCATCCTCATCCTGGTGCTCCCCGGCAGTCTGCTCGTCGCGCATCTCGACACCAGCCGGCTCGGCGACGACCTGGCTCAACGACTGCACCTGCCGGACCGGCCAGTGGTGGCCGCCGTCGCTGCGCTGCAACGGATCGAGGACCTCGGCACGATCTGGTCCCAAGCCTCCTGGGCTCGCCGGGTGCGCGGTCTCACCGCGGGCGGTTCACCGGTCGCTCGGACCCGCGAGATCGCCGCGCTCACCTTCAGCCTGCTCGTGCAGACGGTACGGCGATCGGGGCGGATGGCCGTCGCCATGGACGCGCGCGGTTTCGCGGGGGCGCACCACCGCAGCTGGGCCGAGCCGTCGCGGTGGCGACGGGCCGACAGCATCCTGCTCGCGATCGGCCTCGCCGTCGGGGCGCTGCCGATCGTGCTGAATGTCACGTGGATGTGATCTGCGCGACGTGGCAGCGACACGGTCGCCCGCGAACGTTCAGCCATGACAGTGCAACTCGACCCAGCGCCCCTCGACCCAGCGCACCTCGACCGTGTCGACCGGGTCGAACGGGTCCGTCGGGTCGAACCCGAACCCCTCATGTCGGCCCGTTCGCTGATCCACGGCCAGGGGCACCCATCGCAGTCGTCCCGGTTGCGTCAACCCTGGCGGCTGGAGACGTCCGGCCAGGTCTTCGGCGTACGGCGAGCCAAGTCCGCCGACCTGCCGGCGGTGATGGGCATGTTGGTGCGCAGCTCGTCCCTGAGCCGCTGGCAGTGGCGGCGCAGCCGGGGTGGGGCAGTGCCGTCACTGAGCGAGATGGCGGCCTGGCTGACCTGGCGCGGGAGCCTGGTCGTCCTGGCCCCCGGCCGGTCGGGACCCCGGGCCCGCGGGCCGCGGGTGGTCGCGCTCGCCGGCCTGGCGCCGGTCGACTGCGCGGGTGTCCCGGTCAACCACGCCGCGCAGGCGGAGCTGCTCGTCGCCGATCCGTGGCAGGGCCTCGGCATCGGGCGGGCCCTCGTCGCTCACGTGGCCGCGGCGTCCTGGTTGCTGGGTCGCACCGAGCTGATGGCCTCGTCGTCGGCCGACACGGAGACATCGGACCACCTCCTCGCAACCCTCGGCACCCTGGGCGCCACCGCTCATCCGCACGGCCCGCACAGCCGGGTGCGGCTGACCCGCTCGGCGGTCAGCGGGCTCGGCCCGTTGCGCTCGGCCCGGCTCGGCTAGCCCGGGCGCGGCGCGAACCTTGACGAAGACTTAGGTACTTCGAGCAGGAAGCCTTAGTGCGGACCACCGCACGCTGAGTTCATCGCCCAGGCACCAGGCCCGGGCCGACTCAGCAGGAGTGGTCACAGATGAGACGTCGCAGCAGGCAGTTCGCGATCGGGGCCGCCGCGGCCACGGCCCTCGCCCTCACCGGCGGGTACGCCGCGTCCGCAGCATCCGGACCGGGTTCCGGCTCCGGTTCTTCCGGCGGACGGTCGTCGGTGTCCGCGCCATCGTCCACCCCGACCGGCACGGCCAAGCCGGCGGCCGACGACAAGGGTCGCCACGTCGAGCCGGGCGATGACCGCGGCAACCATGCCGAGCCCGGCGACGACCGCGGCAGCCATGCCGAGCCCGGCGATGACCGGGGCAACCATGCCGAGCCCGGCGACGACCGCGGCAACCATGCCGAGCCCGGCGATGACCGCGGCAACCATGCCGAGCCCGGCGATGACCGCGGCAACCATGCCGAGCCGGGCGACGACAACCGCCGGGGTCGCGGGCACGACGGTGACGACAACCAGCGCGGCCGAGGCCAGGGCAGCGGCAAGGGCGGCGACCACAGCGGCAGCGGCCACGGTAGCGACGGCTGACCATGGCCAGCCCGCGCGGCGCGGGGCTGGGCCGCGAGACCGACCCAGCCCCGCGCCGTACTGGCCGGTTTCCGGTGCTAGCGACCGGGCCGGCCGGCCGCGGCCGGCCAGCGCAGGCTGACCCGCGCCCCACCAACATCACCGGCAGCCGAAGCGTCGGCGCGGTCCAGGCGCAGCTCGGCTCCGGTCGCCTCGGCGATCCGGCGCACGATGTCCAGCCCGAGTCCGGTCGAGCCGGCCGAGCTGCGACCCCGGCCGAGCTGGTCGGCCGTCGGCAGTCCAGGACCGTCGTCGGCCACGACCAGCTCGACGACGTCCCGGTGGCGACGCACCTCGACAGCGAAACCAGTGCCCGGCGCCGTGTGCGCAAACACGTTGTCCAGCAACACATCCACCGCGTCCACGATGTCCTGCGGGTCGGCGGAGATCTGGGCGCCGGGGTCGATCGAGCGGCGTACGGCGCGGTCCTGGTCCTCGGCCAGCGCCGACCAGAACCGCACCCGCTCGCTGACCACGACCGAGAGGTCCGTGACCACCTGGTCTCCGGCCTGGTCGAGGGCCGCTCCCGTCGCCGGGAGGCGGCCCTGTCGCACGACCGCATCGACGGTGCCCTCCAGCCGATCGAGGTGCTCCCGCAACCGAGCGCGCTCATCCGGGTCGCCCGTCGTGTCGACGGCCAGACGCAGCGCCGTGACCGGAGTGCGCAACCGATGGGACAGATCGGCGGCGGCGTCCCGCTCGGCCTGCAGCAGCTCACCGATCCGGCCGGCCAGCTGGTTCAGGGCCGAGCCGACCTCCCGCACCTCGGGTGGACCACTCGGCACGACCCGTCGCTGCAGGCGACCGCGGCGCAGGTCATGAGCCACCTCGGCCACCCCGACCAGCGGCGCGCTCACGCGGCGAGCCAGGACGACGGCGGCGACGAGGGAGAACGCGATCAGGCCAATGCCCAATGCCACCAACAGAATCCGGGCCCGCGCGACGCCTTGCGACAAGACGGGCTGCGTCACGCCCACCCGGACCACCGACGTGCCGGACTGCACGGCGACGGGCAGGTAGACGGCGGCGCCGTCCGGGTCCTCGCCGTCGACCTGGGTGAACGACTCGCCCAGCCGGGCGCGGGCCAGGTTCGCACCACCGATCGTCGGCCCGATGGCCGCGCCCTGGGCCGGTACGACGCTGGTCCGCAGTCCGGTGCGCTGGTCGCTCTGCGCGAGCACCGAACCGAGCTGGTCGCTCGGCGTACCGGTCGCTACCAGCAGCGCGACCGACTGGGCCTGCTGGGTCGCCGCGGTCACCGCCCGGTCCTGCGCGAGCCGGCCCACGAGCAGGGCGAGCGGGATCACCAGGGCCAGCACGACGGCCGAGGTGCTGGCGGCGACCAGGACGGTCAGGGTCCGGCGCATCTAGGCCTCGTCGGGCGGAGCGAGCCGCACGCCGACGCCCCACACGCTGTGCAGGTAGCGCGGGTCGTCGGCGCTCTCGCCGAGTTTGCGCCGCAGCCAGGACAGGTGGACGTCGACGGTGCGCTCGGCCCCGCCGTACGGCTGGCGCCAGACCTCGGCGAGCAGCTCGCGTTTGGACACCACCGCGCCCGATCGCTCGGCGAGCGCCAGCAGCAGGTCGAACTCCTTGCGGCTCAGGTCCAGTGGCTGGCCGTCCAGGGTGGCGGTGCGCGCCTTCGGGTCGACGATCAGGCCGCCGATGACGAGCTCGCGTTCGGCGGCCACGGGCGCGCCCCGGCGCAGTACGGCGCGAAGTCGGGCGTCGAGCTGCTCGGCGCCGACCGGTTTGACGACGTAGTCGTCGGCACCGCCGTCGAGGGCGGCCACGATGTCGGCGTCGCGGTCGCGGGCGCTCACGACCACGACCGGCACGGCGGAGACGGCCCGCAGCATGCTCAGGACCTGCTGCCCGTCGACGTCGGGCAGGCCGAGGTCCAGGAGCACGATGTCGGGTGGCTCGTCGACGACGGCCTGCAGCGCGTCCAGGCCCGAGCCGACGGCGGTGACGGTGTGTCCGCGGTCGGTCAGCGCGCGGACCAGCCCGGAGCGAATGGCCGGATCGTCCTCGACGACGAGGACGGCGGCCATGAAGGGAAAGCTACGCCGCGCCGAATGATCCACGGAGGCATTCGGCTCCGGAGGACGTCCGGTTCAGATGGGCCCGGTTCAGATCGGTCAGATACCGGTCCGGATGGCCCGGTCCGGAGGGGGTCCGGCGTGATCGCGGCATGGATGAGGGAGGCTGGCCATCGTGGCTGAGAGCGGCAGCTCGGAGCTGACGAGCGCGCGCGGGCCGGGGCGGCGCCAGGCGGCCACGGGCCTGATCGTGCTCGCCTGGTGCGCCGTCGTGGCGGTCGCGGCGACCGCCGGCTGGTTGGTCGTTGACCGGGCGGGTGTCTCCCTGCTGGGCGGCGCCGGCCCGGGACTGTCCGGCGGAGTCGGTGCTGGTGGCGGTGCGACGGCGTCGGCGACCGCGTCGAGCGGCCCCACCGGTTCGCTGGCGACGGCCGGGGGTCGGGTCACGGCCACCTGTACGCCGGACGGCGCGGTCTCGCTGTCGAGCGCGATCCCGGCCCGGGCTGGCGGGTGGAGCACACGCCCGGAGGCCCGAAGACACTCACGGTCGAGTTCAAGCGCAACGGCCGGACCATCGAGGTGCACGCGACCTGTGTCGGCGGCCGGGCGGTGGTGACGCTCGATTCCGGCGCTGCGGGTGCTTCGGGCGGCTCGGGTGGCGCCTCCGCACCGGCGTCGGCTCGGCCGTCCGTCTCGACCGCGCCCGACGACCACGGCGGCGGCGGTTCCGGTGGTGGATCCGGCGGGGGTGGCAGCGGCTCGGGCGGCTCGGGCGGCTCCGGCAAGGGCAGCGGCTCGGGTGGAGGCTCGGGGCGCAAGGGCGGCGCTCGGACGACGCCAACCACTAGCCCCTCGCGCCGTGCTTCGTTGCGGGTCTGGCGCCGCGGGGCGGGCAGGTCGCGCAGGCCGCGGAACGGGCTGACCAGGATGCTCAGGCAGGCGGCGGCGTGGATGGCCGCCATCAGGGCGATGGTCGGGCGGACGCCGACCTGAGTGCCGAGCCAACCGGCCAGCAGCCCGGCGAGGGGCATGGTGCCGAAGTTGACGACCTGGCTGGTCGTCACGACCCGGCCCATCAGCTCGGGCGGCACGTAGCGCTGACGCCACGCGCTGCGTACGACGTTGCCACCGACGACGCAGACTCCGACCAGGAAGAGGCCGAGCACCAGCACGCCGACCTGCCAGCCCGGGCCGGCCAGCGGGATCAACAGCGCCGGCGGTCCGCCGCAGACGAGCAGCAGGTTCGACGTGCGCCCGGTGCCGAGCCGCCGAACCAGCCGGCCGGCCACGATGGAGCCGAGCAGTCCTCCGGCGCTGCCGACCATCAGCACGGTGCCGACCCGTGACGGCGAGAGCCCGAGATCGCGCACCAGATAGAGCACCAGCAGCGCCGTGTAGCCGGTCAGGCCGAGGTTGGAGACGCCGCCCAGGACGGTCAGCCACCGCAGGTAGCGATCGCTCCGCACGAACCGGACCCCCTCCCGGATCTGCTCCACCAGCGGCGTACGCCGAGAGCCGGACGGCGACGCAGCCGAGGCCGGCGCGGGGACCGGGACCGACGGCGCCGTCGGGCGGATCCGCCAGAGACAGAACGCCGAGACGAGGAAGCTGACCGAGTCGAGGGCCAGGCCGAAGGCCGCCGAGAACCATTGCACGAGAAGGCCTCCCACGCCTGGGCCGACCACCTGCATCGCCGACTCGGTGCCGAAGAGGCGGGCGTTGGCCGACTCGAGTCGAGCCGTCGGGACGACGCCCGGCAGCAACTTGACGAAGGCCGTGAGGAAGAAGACGGTGCAGACGCCGTTGCCCGTCGCGACGACCAGCAGCTGTCCCATCGAGAGCACGCCGAGGACATGCGCGACCGGGACGCTGCCGACCAGGAGGGCGGCCACGAGGTCGCTCACGATCATCACCGAGCGCGGCGGCAACCGGTCGACCCACGCGCCGGCCGGTAGGCCGATGACCAGCCAGGGCAGCCAGGCGGCCGCGGTGAGCGCGCCCAGCCAGCCCGGGCCGGCGCCGAAGCCGACGACGACGAGCAACGGCAGCAGGACCGCGGTGGTGGCGTTGCCGAGGACGCTGACGCCTTCGCCGAACCAGAGCCGGTGGAAGTCACGCCCCATACCGACCGGACCGACCGCAGCCCCGGGAGCCGGCGGAGCCAGTGGGGCCAGCGGGGCCAGGGGATCGGTGACCGGCCCATCCGCGCGGACCGGCGCCTCCGGCGTACGGGTGGTGGTCATGGCTGGGCCGGGAAGGCGCGGGCGAAGAACAGGACCGGCTCGCGCTCCTCGCCTTCACCCGGCCCTTCAGCCCACGCCCTTCACCAGACGTGGTCCGCTGCTTCCACCGGTCGACCAGCGTCAGCAGCTCCTCGTTGAACTCACGCAGCTCGTCGGGAGTCATGGTCAGCCAGGACTGCGTGGCGAAGGACGCGTCGTCCCACACGCCGGCCGACTCGTAGTTGTCCAGCCAGTCCCGGGCCTGCTCGAACTGCCGCCGGAGCCGGATCGACTCCGCCGACAGGGCCGCGGCCACGGCGGCCGGGTCGTCGGCGAACTCGGTCCGCGACCAGCGAAAGCCGGTCGACACCATCCGCCACCAGCGCTCGCGGCGGTCCTTGGCCAGCTCGGGCACCTCCTCGACCAACCCGGCCTCGGACAGCACCTTGAGGTGATGGCTCACGCTGCCGACCGCCTGTCCGGTCCGCCGCGCGAGGGCCGAGGCGGTCGAGGGCCCGTCCAGGTGCAGGGCATCGAGCAGCCGGGAACGGAACGGGTTGGCCAGCGCGGACAGCGTCTGGGCGTCGTTCAGCGTCCGGACACCGGGGCGCGGGGCTGGGGTGGAGGTCATGTCTCCGACGATAGATCCACAAGAACTCTTGTGCAACTCTTCTTGTGGGATCGTCGAGCGACCAGGAATGCCCAGGCCAGAGCCAGGGTTGAGCCGAACAGACTCACGTTTGGCCCAGTGAACTTGACATGAGCGACCCCGGCCGCAAAGACTTGAGCCAAGTTCACTCAACCCAGCAGTTTCTCACACCACGAACCCGTACGAAGTAGGAGCTGAAACCCATGGCACGAGCAGTCGGCATCGACCTCGGCACCACGAACTCCGTGGTCGCCGTCCTCGAAGGTGGCGAGCCCACCGTTATCGCGAACGCCGAGGGCGGGCGGACGACGCCCTCCGTCGTGGCCTTCGCCAAGAACTCCGAGGTCCTGGTCGGCGAGATCGCCAAGCGCCAGGCCGTCACCAACGTCGACCGGACCATCCGGTCGGTCAAGCGCCACATCGGCACGGACTGGACCGTCGACATCGACGGCAAGTCCTACACGCCGCAGGAGATCAGCGCGCGCATCCTGCAGAAGCTCAAGCGGGACGCCGAGAGCTACCTGGGCGAGCCGGTCACCGACGCGGTGATCACCGTCCCGGCGTACTTCAACGACGCGCAGCGGCAGGCGACCAAGGAGGCCGGCGAGGTCGCGGGTCTCAACGTGCTCCGGATCATCAACGAGCCGACCGCGGCCGCGCTCGCCTACGGCCTGGACAAGGGCAAGGAGGACGAGCTGATCCTGGTCTTCGACCTCGGTGGCGGCACGTTCGACGTCTCCCTGCTCGAGGTCGGCAAGGACGAGGACGACTTCTCCACGATCCAGGTCCGCTCGACCTCCGGTGACAACCACCTCGGTGGTGACGACTGGGACCAGCGGGTCGTCGACCACCTGTTGACCGTGGTCAAGAACGCGTACGGCGTGGACCTGGCCAAGGACAAGATCGCCATGCAGCGACTGCGCGAGGCGGCCGAGCAGGCCAAGAAGGAGCTGTCGACCGCGACGAGCACCAACATCTCGCTGCAGTACCTCTCGATGACCGAGAACGGCCCGATCCACCTGGACGAGTCGCTCACCCGGGCCCAGTTCGAGCAGATGACCGCTGACCTGCTCGAGCGCACCAAGGAGCCGTTCCGCTCGGTGATCAAGGACGCCGGCATCTCGGTCGGCGACATCGACCACATCGTGCTGGTCGGCGGTTCGACCCGCATGCCGGCCGTGACCGAGGTCGTCAAGGAGCTCACCGGCGGCAAGGAGCCCAACAAGGGCGTCAACCCGGACGAGGTCGTCGCCGTCGGCGCCGCCCTGCAGGCCGGGGTGCTCAAGGGCGAGCGCAAGGACGTGCTGCTGATCGACGTGACCCCGCTGTCGCTGGGCATCGAGACGCAGGGCGGCCTGATGACCAAGCTGATCGAGCGCAACACGGCGATCCCGACCAAGCGCAGCGAGATCTTCACGACGGCTGACGACAACCAGCCGAGCGTGCTGATCCAGGTCTTCCAGGGTGAGCGCGAGCTGGCCCGCGACAACAAGCCGCTGGGCACGTTCGAGCTGACCGGCATCGCGCCGGCGCCGCGCAACATCCCCAAGATCGAGGTCACCTTCGACATCGACGCCAACGGCATCGTGCACGTCAGCGCGAAGGACCAGGGCACCGGCAAGGAGCAGTCGATGACGATCTCCGGCGGCAGTGCGCTGCCGAAGGACGAGATCGAGCGGATGGTCAAGGACGCCGAGGCCCACGCCGAGGAGGACAAGCGCCGCCGCGAGGAGGCCGAGGCCCGCAACGGGGCCGAGCAGCTGGTCTACTCGACCGAGAAGTTCCTCAAGGACAACGAGGACAAGATCCCGGCCGACTCCCGCGGCCCGGTCGACGCGGCGCTCACCGACCTCAAGGACGCGCTCAAGGACGGCAGTGGCGTGAGCTCGGCCGACCTCTCGGCCAAGACCCAGACGCTGGCGACCGCGAGCCAGGAGCTCGGTACGGCGATGTACGCCGCGAGCCAGGCCGAGCCGGCTCCGGCCGACGGCGCCACGGACGGCGGCGACGCCGGTGCGAGCGCTGAGGGTTCGACCTCCGACGACGACGTCGTCGACGCCGAGGTCGTCGACGAGGACAAGTGATGACGCCGGAGAACGAGGACCGTCGCGAGCAGGACGAGGGGGCCCTGGAGCACCAGGGCCCCGTCGTCCGCGACAAGCGCCGGATCGACCCCGAGACCGGTCAGCTCCGCACCCCCGCGCCCGACACCGCTGCCACCCTGACGTGTCAGCCCCAGCGACACCAGATGCGGAGCCTGGGTCTGACAACTCGGGTGAGAGCGCCATGGGCGAGCTGGAAGGGGCGGCGGCCCAGCTGGCGGCCGAGCGGCTGGCCGACCTGCAACGGCTGCAGGCGGAGTACGTCAACTACCGCAAGCGGGTCGAGCGCGACCGCGATGTCGCGCGCGACCAGGCCGTTGGCGCGGTCCTGGAGTCCCTGCTGCCGGTCCTGGACGACATCCACCTGGCCCGCCAGCACGGCGATCTCGACGGCGGCCCGTTCGCGGCCATCGCCGACAAGCTCGAGGCGGTGCTGACCCGGTTCGGCCTGGAGCGGTTCGGCGCGGTCGGCGAGCCGTTCGACCCGTCGGTGCACGAGGCCCTCATGCACACCGAGGCCGACCTCGGCGAGGGGGTCGAGGTGACCACGGTGACCCAGATCCTGCAGCCGGGTTATCGCCAGGGCGAGCGCATCCTGCGTGCGGCCCGGGTCGCCGTCGCGGATCCGAGGTGAGCCGATGGCCAGTCAGGACTGGTTGAACAAGGACTTCTACAAGCTCCTGGGCGTGAGCAAGGACGCGTCCGAGAGCGACATCAAGAAGGCCTACCGCAAGCTGGCCAAGAACCTGCACCCCGACCGCAACCCGGGTGACGCGGCGTCCGAGCTGCGCTTCAAGGAGGTCGGCGAGGCCTACTCGGTCCTCTCCGACCCCGAGCAGCGCCAGCAGTACGACGCGATCCGCTCGATGACCTCGGGCGGGGCACGCTTCACCTCGGGTGGCGCGGGTCCAGGCGGCGGCGGGCAGTTCGAGGACGTCTTCAGCACGATGTTCGGCGCCGGCGGCAACGCGGCCGGCGGCCCACGGGTGCGGTTCAGCACGGGTGGCCCGGCCGGTGCTGGCGGCCCGGGCGGTCCCTCGCTCGAGGACCTGCTCGGCGGCATGTTCGGCCCCGGCGCCGGCTCGGCCTACGGCGGGTACGGCGCGCCGCGCGGTCCGCAGCGAGGCTCGGACATCGACGCGGCAACCACGATCGGCTTCCGGCAGGCCGTGCATGGCGAGACGGTCCAGCTGCGCACCCAGGAGGGGCGCACGATCACCGTGCGGATCCCGGCCGGCGTCCGGGACGGGCAGCGAATCCGCCTGGCGGGCAAGGGAAACCCGGGTGACCAGGGTGCGCCAGCTGGCGACATGGTGGTCAGCGTCAAGGTCACGCCGCACCCGGTCTTCGGCCGGGACGGCGACCATTTGACCCTCACCGTGCCGGTGACCTTCGCCGAAGCCGCCCTGGGGACGACGCTGCAGGTGCCGACGCTGGACGGCTCGACCGTGAAGGTCAAGCTCCCGGCCGGCACGCCCAGTGGTCGGGTGCTGCGGGTCAAGGGCCGCGGAGTGGAGCGCAAGGGCCACGCCAAGGGCGATCTGCTCGCTCGGGTGGAAGTCGTTGTGCCACAACGACTCTCCGACGACGCGCGGCAGGCGGTCGAAGCCTTCCAGGCCGCGACCGAGAGCGAGGACCCCCGCGCGCACCTGCTGACGCAAGCGAAGGAGAGCTGAGATGGCTGACGACCAGTCGGACCGGGCGCCCTTCGACGACGACTCCGCGGTCTTCGTGATCTCGGTCGCTGCGCAGCTGGCCGGCATGCATCCGCAGACGCTGCGCCAGTACGACCGGCTGGGCCTGGTCTCACCCGACCGGGCCTCGGGCCGGGGCCGCCGGTACTCCTCGCGGGACGTCGCGATGTTGCGCGAGGTCCAGCGCCTCTCCCAGGACGACGGCGTCAACCTGGCCGGCATCAAGCGCATCCTCGAGCTGGAGACCCAGGTGGATGCGTTGCGGCGCAAGGTCACTGAGCTAGTGGCCGAGCTGGAGCGGGCGCAGCTCGCCGCCGACACCCAGCTGCGGGTCTTCACGGCGGCGCCGTCGGGTGACATCGTCAGCGTGCCGCGGGGCAAGCGCGCGCCGCGCTCGGCCTTCGGCGCCGAGCACCTCGCTCGTCGTGTGGAGGCCACAGTGATCGCCGTAATGACCAGGGAAGCGCCATGACCCGGCGGGCCACCGATGTGGTGCACGACGTCAGCCTGGACGTGCTCGAGGCCGACCCCTACCCGACGTACCGCTGGCTGCGCGAGCACCAGCCGATCGCCTGGGTGCCGGAGGCCGGTCGCGTCTTCGTGACCACCTGGGCGCTGTGCGACGAGGCTGGCAACAACGACGAGGTCTTCGAGCCGGCCAAGGACATCTTCAACACGGTCTACGGCGACCCCAACGTGATCAGCCTGCGAGGCGCCGAGCACAGCGAGATGCGCAACGCCCTCAACGCGCCGTTCCGACCGCGGGCGGTCAACGCCTACAAGGACAGCCACCTGCGCGCGGTCGCGGCCGAGCGCATCGATGCCATCCGAGACCGCGGCCGGGCCGAGGCGTCCAGCGAGATCCTCGAACCGATCAGCCAGCGCACGGTCGGCGACGTCCTGGGCTTCACCGACGTGGACGACGAGACGTTGTCGCGCTGGTTCAAGCAGTACGGCGCCTACCTGGTCGACTTCGGCCGCAGCGAAACCGTTGCGGCGCAGGGGCGAGCGGCCAAGGCCGAGGTCATCGCCTACCTCGAAGGCCGGCTCCCGAGCCTGATCGACCAGCCGGACGACAGCGCGATCTCCCACCTGTTGCACGACGGGCTGCCGGAAGGCCAGACCCGATCGATCGAGCAGATGATCGGCAGCATCGGCGTCCTGATCGTCGGCGGCTTCCAGGAGCCCGCACACGGGATCGCCAACACCCTCGTCGGCCTCCTCGGCCGACCGGAGCAGGCCGCCCGCCTGGCCGCCGACCCGGCCGTCTGGTCGGCGCGCGCGATCGACGAGGGGCTGCGTTGGCTGGCGCCGTTCGGCATGACCGAGAAGGTGATGCGCACCGACGCCGAGCTCGGCGGCCTGCTCTTCGAGGCCGGCACCGAGGTCGCGCTGGTGATCGGCTCGGCCAATCGCGACCCGCAGCGGTTCGCCGACCCGGACGTCTTCGACCTCGACCGCGAGCGGCAGGCCCACGTGTCCTTCGGCTACGGCACCCACTTCTGCGTGGGCCACTCGGTCGCCCGCACCCTGGGGCAGGTCGTCCTGGAGGAGATGTTCACCCGGCTCCCCGGCCTGCGGCTCGACCCGGAGCATCCGCCGCTCGTCCACGGCTGGGCGGTCCGCGGCGCCAAGCGGCTGCCAGTGGTGTGGGACGCATGACGCTGTCCGAGGTCGACGCCTCAGCGCCCATCGGCAGCATCGTCGCGGTGACTGTCGACGATGCGCCGATGGCCGCGATCCACACGGCAACCGGCTGGGTCCTGGTGCCGGACCGCTGCCCGCACGCGCAGTGCCCGTTCACCGCCGACGGCGAGCTGGCCGACGACGGCAGCCTGATCTGCAACTGCCACGGCAGCGAGTTCGACCCGCAGACGGGTGCCCTCCTGCTGGGTCCGGCCCAGGAGGGCCTGACCGTTGTCCAGCTCAGAGTTGAGCGGAATACGCTCAACTTTGCGCCGCGTTGACCTGGGAAACCCCGCACCACAGTCAGGACATTGATGGAACTTCAGCTCACCGCCAAGGCTCAAGAGGCGCTCTCCGACGCCGTCCGTGAGGCCTCCGCAGCCGGCCATGCCTACGTCGAGCCGGCCCACCTGCTGCTTGCCCTCGCTCGGCAGAGCGACACGACCTCGGCGACGCTGCTGCAGGCTGGCGGTTCGTCCCCGGCCGCCGCGGCCCAGGCCGCCGAGAACGCGCTCCGGTCGTTGCCGGCCGTCAGCGGCTCCTCGGTCTCGCCGCCCCAGCTGTCCCGGTCGGCGCTCGGTGTCTTGGAGCAGGCGCAGCAAGCGATGTCGGCCATGGGCGACACGTTCATCTCGACCGACCACCTGTTGCTGGCCGTCGCCCGAACGGGCGACTTCGGCCTGGACGCCGCCGCCATCGAGGCGGCCATCCCCGGCCTGCGCGGTGGCCGCAAGGTCACCTCGGCCAACCCCGAGGCGTCGTACGACGCGCTCGAGAAGTACAGCGTCGACCTGACCGCCGCTGCGCGCGACGGCAAGCTCGACCCGGTCATCGGCCGAGACAGTGAGATCCGCCGGGTCGTCCAGGTGCTCTCGCGGCGTACCAAGAACAACCCGGTCCTGATCGGCGAGCCCGGTGTCGGCAAGACCGCCGTCGTCGAGGGCCTGGCCCAGCGGATCGTCGCCGGCGACGTGCCGGAGTCGTTGCGGGACAAGCGGTTGGTCTCTTTGGACCTGGCCGCGATGGTGGCCGGCGCGAAGTACCGGGGCGAGTTCGAGGAGCGGCTCAAGGCCGTGCTGGAGGACATCCGCAACAGCGACGGCCAGGTCGTCACCTTCATCGACGAGCTGCACACCGTCGTCGGCGCGGGCGCGACGGGTGACTCGGCGATGGACGCCGGCAACATGCTCAAGCCGATGCTGGCCCGCGGCGAGCTCCGGCTGGTCGGCGCCACGACCCTGGACGAGTACCGCGAGCGGATCGAGAAGGACCCGGCGCTGGAGCGGCGCTTCCAGCAGGTCTTCGTCGGCGAGCCGTCGGTCGAGGACACGGTCGCGATCCTGCGCGGGCTCAAGGAGCGCTACGAGGCGCACCACAAGGTCTCGATTGCCGACTCCGCATTGGTTGCTGCAGCACAACTGTCTGACCGCTACATCTCCGGCCGGCAGCTCCCGGACAAGGCGATCGACCTGGTCGACGAGGCCGCGAGCCGGCTCCGAATGGAGATCGACTCCTCGCCGGTCGAGATCGACGAGCTCCGGCGCCTGGTCGACCGGCTGACCATGGAGGAGCTGGCGCTCGATCGCGAGGAGGACGCCGCCAGCAAGGAGCGTCTCGAGCGCTTGCGCAAGGACCTGGCCGACCGCCGCGAGCAGCTGGCCGCCCTGAACGCGCGGTGGGAGCAGGAGAAGGCCGGCCTCAACCGGGTCGGCGAGCTGAAGAGCCAGATCGACGAGGCCCGCAGCGGCGCCGAGCGGCTGCAGCGCGAGGGCAACCTGGCCGAGGCTTCGGCGATCCTCTACGGCCAGATCCCGCAGATGGAGGCCGAGCTGGCCGCAGCCCAGGTGGCCGAAACCGGTGCGCAGCAAGCCGATCCGAAGGTCAGTCCGATGGTGAAGGACGAGGTCGGACCGGACGACGTCGCTGACGTGGTCGCCGCCTGGACGGGCATCCCGGCCGGCCGGTTGCTGGAGGGCGAGACCGAGAAGCTGCTCCGGATGGAGGAGATCATCGGTGCTCGCCTGATCGGCCAGACCGAGGCCGTGCGCGCCGTCAGCGATGCCGTACGCCGCACCCGCGCCGGCGTCGCCGACCCGGACCGGCCGACCGGATCGTTCCTCTTCCTCGGCCCGACCGGCGTCGGCAAGACCGAGCTGGCCAAGGCCCTCGCGGACTTCCTGTTCGACGACGAGCGGGCGATGGTGCGGATCGACATGAGCGAGTACTCCGAGCGCCACTCGGTCTCGCGGCTCGTCGGTGCGCCTCCCGGCTACGTCGGCTACGAGGAGGGCGGCCAGCTCACCGAGGCGGTCCGCCGCCGGCCGTACACAGTGGTGTTGCTCGATGAGGTGGAGAAGGCGCACCCCGAGGTCTTCGACATCCTGCTGCAGGTGCTCGACGACGGCCGGCTGACCGACGGCCAGGGCCGCACGGTCGACTTCCGCAACACGATCCTGGTCCTGACGTCGAACCTCGGCTCGCAGTTCCTGGTCGACCCGATGATGGAGGAGTCGGCCAAGCGCGACGCCGTGCTGGCCGCGGTGCGCGCGGCGTTCAAGCCGGAGTTCCTCAACCGGCTGGACGACATCGTGATCTTCGACCCGCTCGGCACGAGCGAGCTGGCCCGCATCGTCGACCTCCAGGTCGACCTGCTGGCCCGGCGCCTGGACGACCGCCGGCTGACGCTGGAGGTCACCGACGCGGCGCGCGAGTGGTTGGCGCTCACCGGCTACGACCCGGCGTACGGTGCTCGGCCGCTGCGGCGGTTGGTGCAGACCCAGATCGGCGACCGGCTGGCCCGAGCCATCCTGGCCGGCGAGGTGCACGACGGGGATCGGGTACGGATCGACCTCGATGCCTCGGCGGATGCGTTGACCCTGAACCAGTCACGCTGATCCGTTGAGCGACCTCTGGTCCCGGGTGTGGGCAACCCAGCCGGCACCGGCACCGTGGGTCGTGGTCGCGGCCGCCGTCCTGGCGGCCGTCGTCGTGCTGCTTCCGGGCGCCTGGGCGGTTGCCCGGCACGTCGGCACGATCGTCCACGAGGCGGGGCACGCGCTCGTCGCCCTCCTGACCGGGCGGCGGCTGGCCGGCATCCGGCTGCACTCGGACAGTTCCGGCGTGACCGTCTCGGTCGGCCGGCCGCGCGGCCCGGGGATGGTGGCCATGCTCGCGGCCGGCTACCCCGCACCGGCGGTGCTCGGGCTGGCGGCTGCGGCGGTGCTCGGGACGGGACACGTCGCGGCCCTGCTGTGGGCCCTGGTGCTGCTGCTCGCCGGGATGCTGCTGTTGATCCGCAACTGGTTCGGCGCGTGGACCGTGCTGGCCAGCGGCGTGGTCGTCTTCGCGGTCACCTGGTGGCTGCCCGGGCGGACTCAGTCGGCGTTCGCCTACCTGGTCACCTGGTTCCTGCTGCTCGCCGGCATCCGTGAGGTCTTCGGGCTGATCTCGGCCCGCCGCCGAGGGGGCGCCCGGGGGTCGGACGCCGACCAGCTGGCCCGGCTGACCCGGGTGCCGGCCGCGGTGTGGGTGGCCCTGTTCCTCCTGATCAGCGTCGCCGCCGCCCTGGCCGGTGTCCTCGTCGCCCGCTGAATCTGCGTACCCATCGTTTCCGCACTATCGATGCAGCGGCGCGTCCGGTCCGACGCGCCGTTGCTATCGTTGTGCGCTCGAACGCGGGTCCGGGGTGGGCCGTTCGGGGTAGTGACGTGACGAAGCGTGTCCGGATCACCCCTTCCCGCCTCGATAGTGGAGTTGCCGAGGGAGCGGCCCGGGAGGGGGAGTCATGACCATGCAGTCGGCACGAACCGACGTGAGCTGGCGTTCGCGTCCCCTGCTCTCGGCCGGCGTCCGTCTGCTGGCGTACGGCGCTCCGATCGCCGTCGGCACGCTCGTCGCCCATGTCGTCGCGCCCCATCTGGTCACCGCGCTCCCGCGGATACCGGCCATCCTGGGCTCGCTCGCTGCGGCCATCGCCGTCTCCCTGCTGGTCTCGCGACTGACCATCCGGTTGATGCCGCTGGTCGTGCTGCTCAGGATGACGATGCTGTTCCCGGACCGGGCGCCGAGCCGGCTCAAGGTTGCGCGGCGCGCGACCAGCATGCGGGAGATCACGGCGCTGCTCGCCAGCCCGGACCTGACCCAGAGCGAGGCGGCGGCGACGATGCTCTCGCTCGTCACGGCGCTCGGTCGCCACGACCGCAGGACTCGGGGGCACAGCGAGCGGGTCCGGCTGTTCTGCGACCTGCTCTCCCGCGAACTGGACCTGTCCACCGCCGACGCCGGCCGGCTGCGCTGGGCCGCGTTGATCCACGACATCGGCAAGCTCGAGGTCGCCGCGACCATCCTGAACAAGCCCGGCTCGCTGAACCCTCGGGAGTGGCAGGCGATCAAGCGGCACCCGGAGGCGGGCGCCCAGCTCGCCGGGGCGTTGGCCGACTGGTTGGGGCCGTGGTTCAACGGCATCGCCGAACACCACGAACGATTCGACGGCACCGGCTACCCCCGGGGGCTGCACGGCGCCCAGATCTCGGTCGCCGGTCGAGCGGTCGCCGTCGTGGACGCGTTCGAGACGATGACCGCCGCCCGCTCGTACAAAGCAGTGCGCTCGACGTTCTCGGCTCGCCAGGAGCTGACCCGTTGCGCGGGAACGCATTTCGACCCGGTGATGGTCCGGGCGTTCCTGCAGATCGCGCTGCCACGGTTGCTCTGGTCGGTCGGTCCGCTGGCCTTTGTCGTCAACGTGCCGTCCCTGCGCTGGCTCGGTGAGGGTGGGGCTCGGTTGGCCGATGCCGCGGCGGCGACCACGGCGACAGCAACGACGGCTGCGGGCGTGACCGCTGTCGCGGTCGCGGTCGGCGGCCTGCCGGTCACGTCCGCGCCGGTCGCAGCCAGCGGCGCGACGTCTCATGCGGTCCTCGCGCGGCCCGATGGGAGGGGCGCCGAGGGTTCCGGGACCAAGGGCGTGGCAGGCGCGGCCGGCCAGGCCGCCCGGCTGGCCGGCCCGAGCGCGGGAGTGATCGGTACGCCGGGTGCCGCAGCGCCCGGCGGAGCCGGCGGCCCTGGCGCACCGGGTGACGCTGACGGCGCGGACACCGGTGGTCGGGGGACGGCAGGCCTGGAGCCGGGAGCGGCCGGGAGCAGTGGTTCGGCTACTGGGAGCGGGGCTGCGGACGGTCGGCGGCCTGGGCTCGACGGTGGGTTCGACGGTCGGCGGCCTGGGTTCGACGGTGGGTTCGACCGTCGGCGGCCTGGGCTCGACGGTCGGGGGTGTCCTCAACGGCGTGACGGGTACACCCAAGGGTTCGGGCTCGAGCAAAGGGTCCGGTGGTTCTGGGTCCTCGGGCTCGTCCGGCTCGAAGGGCGGCTCCGGCTCCTCGGGCGGCTCTGGTTCCTCGGGCGGCTCTGGTTCGGGCTCGGCAGGCTCGGGGTCAGGTTCCGGCTCCTCGGGTTCGGGTTCGGGATCGGTTCGGGGTCAGGTTCGGGGTCCTCCGGCTCAGGGGGCAGCGGGTCGTCCGGCACCTCGGCCGGGAGCGGCGGCGGGACCCTCGGCGGCGCCCTGACCACGACCGTCTGCAACCTGCCCCTTGGCCTGTGCAAGAACGCCGCTCACGGGCACTGACCACCTGCCGCTGAACGCGACGGGGCAGCCCGCCGTACCGTCTCACTGTGCAGAGACTCTCGATCGCCGCCCTCGGCGTCATCGCCCTCGCGGTCGGCGCCCTGTTCACCCTGCAGGGCCTGGATGTCATCGGCGGCAGCGCGATGAGCGGTCACTCGGTCTGGGCCGTGGTCGGCATCGTCCTGATCCTGGTCGGCCTGGGTGTCCTGGGACTGGCCGCCCAGCAAGGTCGCCAGCGCCGCCCCTGACGACCGGCTCGGTCCCGAATCAGCTCCGGCTCAGCTGGCGCAGCAGCTCGACGCACTCGGCGCCCCGCTCGTGCGGCACGAACAGGTGGTCATGGTGGAAGCCGGCGACGACGTTGCAGCTCAGCCCGGCCGCGCCGAGGCAGGTCGCGACCGCGGCCGTGAGACCGACCGCTTCCAGCGCCGAGTGCACGCGCAAGGTGACCATGGCCGCGACGTAGTCGTACGGCAGTCCGAGCCGGTCCGCATCGGCGCGAGCCAGCACCAGGGTCAGGCCCTCCGGCTCACGCACCACGACGATCGGGTCTGCGTCGGCCGGCACGCCGGCCGCCAGCCGAGACCGTGCAGTAGACGAACTCCCCCGGCACCAGCTCCGGCTGCATCGACGCCAACAGGACGCCGAGATCGGTCTCGCCGGCGGAGCTCACGACCGACAGCCTGTACGACGAGGGGCGGCCCTGTCCCGCGGGCAGGCGAGAATGCAGCCGTGATCACGTTGCAGGCGCTCGCCGAGCTCTTCCAGACGCACCAGGCGGCGGCCGTCACCCCCGTCGCCGCCCTCGAGGTCGGCCCGCGCACGTTCGACGTCGATGCCCGCCCCACGGTCATGGGCTGCGTGAACCTCTCCCGCGACTCGACCTACCGGGAGAGCATCGCCACCTCCTCCGAATCGGCCATCCGCAAGGGCCGGGTCCAGGCGGCGCAGGGTGCCGACTTCATCGACATCGGGGCCGAGTCGAGCACCGCGAAGGCGTCGCGGGTGGGCGCTGACGACCAGACCCTCGCGCTCGTGCCCGTGGTCAAGCAGCTGTCGAGCGAGGGCATCCTGGTCTCGGTCGAGACCTACGAACCCGACGTCGCCCGAGCCGGTCTGGAGGCCGGAGCGAGCATCGTGAACTTCACCGGGTCGGCCCACGAGGACGAGATCTTCGACCTCGTCGCTGCCCACCGGGCCACCCTCGTCCTGTGTTACGTCACGGGTGAGAACGTCCGGGAGATCACCGATGTCGAGCTCGACGGCGACCCCTTCCCGGAGCTCCACGACCACTTCGCCCGGCGACTCGAGCAGGCCCGCGCTCGGGGTGTCGAGCGGATCATCATCGATCCCGGCATGGGCTTCTACTACGGCAACCTGATCGACCCCGAGGCCCGGGTGCGCCACCAGACGAGGGTGTTGCTCAACTCGATCCGGCTGCGCGTCCTGGGCCTGCCGATCTGCCACGCGCTGCCGCACGCGTTCGACCTCTTCGAGGACCAGTTCCGTTCGGCCGAGGGGCTTTTCGCGGTGCTGGCCCACCTCGGTGGCGCCGGAGTCTTCCGCACCCACGAGGTGCCCCAGGTGGTTGCCGTGCTGGACGCCCTGCGAGTGCTCAGCGTCGACTAGTCACTCGCCGGGATAGGCCAGCCCGATCTGGGCGCGGACCTCGTCCAGCGTCGCCATGATCGCGACCGTCTCGGCCAACGGCAGATCCGGGCTCTCCAGCAGGCCGGCGCGCAGGCACCGTCCGACCTCCGCGGCCTCGTGCTGCATTCCGCGTGGCGCCGACGGCTCGTCGTACTCCGTGGTCTCGCCGCTCCTGGTGATGACCCGAAAGCTGGTCGGGGCGTACCACGTGCGGTCGATCTCGATCCGCGCCTCGGTGCCGATGATGGCGGCCGAGACGGGTGAGGCGGCTTCGAGCGTGCAGGTCAGCACGGCCTGAGCGCCGCCCGGATGCCCGAGCAGGATCGAGGTCTGCTGGTCGACCCCGGTCTGCGTGGGATCGCTGATCGCGACGACCCGCGAGGGGTCGCCCAGGACCATCGAGGCGAACGACACGGGATAGACGCCGAGGTCCAGCAGCGCCCCACCGCCCAGCTCGGGGGCGAAGAGCCGAAACGCCGGGTCGAAGTCGAACCACTGCCCGTGGTCGGCGTAGACCGCGCGCACCTGGCCGAGCGCCCCTTCTGCGAGCAACGACCGGATCTTGACCATGTGCGGCAGCCAGCGGGTCCACATCGCCTCCATCAGAAAGGTGCCATGGGCCTGCGCCGCGGCCACCACCTCCCGGGCCTGGCCGGCGTTGAGGGTGAACGGCTTCTCGCAGAGCACGGCCTTCCCGGCCTCGATGGCGAGCAGCATGTCGGCGGCGTGCATCGGGTGCGGCGAGCAGACGTAGACCGCGTCCACCTCGGGATCGGCCACCAGCTCGGCGTACGTCGGGTAGCAGCGCTCGACGCCGAAGCGGGCCCCGAAGGCATCGGCGGTGGCCTGGCTGCGGGAGCCGACGGCGATGAGCTCGGCGTCGTCCAGGAGGGCCAGGTCGCCGGCGAACTCGGAGGCGATCCAGCCGGTGCCGAGGATGCCCCAGCGGATGGGGCGGGAAGGATCGATGGTCACGGGGAGGGTCATGGGCACATCTTGGCCGGTTACTCAGCGGAATCGATCTGTTCCCAACGCGCTGCTCCGACTGGTAGCGTTTTCGCTGGTTGCAGTTGCAGTTCCTCGCACGTCATGAGCGTCCGCGGATTGTGATTCGCGGACGCTCAGCAGTGTCTGAAGATCTCCCTCTGGGAGGGCGGCGGCAGCCCGGTACCCGCGAGGTGCGGTTGCCGACCGGCCTGAACATGAGTGGAGATCCCCATGGCCACGGGAACAGTCAAGTGGTTCAACAGCGAGAAGGGCTTCGGCTTCATCGCACCTGAGGGCGGCGGCCCGGATGTCTTCGTGCACTACTCCGCAATCCAGTCGTCCGGTTACCGGTCGCTGGAGGAGAACCAGCGCGTTGAGTTCGAGGTCACCCAGGGCCCGAAGGGCATGCAGGCCGATCAGGTCCGCCCGCTCTGAGCTGACGACGTCCCGGGCGGTAATTCGCCCTTGTCACACCAAAGCCCCCGCCGGTCGTAGCGCCGGCGGGGGCTTTGGCGTACACAGGAGTGATGACCGATGACAACAGTCCGGCCCCGGCGCGCTCCTCGGGTGAGGGTGACGGCCTCAGCCGGCGCTCGATCCTGGCCGGAGGTGCGGCCGGTCTGGCCGTCGCTGCCGGTGGTCTGGTCGGTGCCGGAGGCGGCCGGTCAGCAGCCGCCACGACACCGGGCGGTGGCTGGACATCACCTCCCGTGGCGCCGGTCTACACCCCGCTCCCTCTCGACATCGCCAACCTCGGGGCGTCGCGCCAGCTGATCGCCGTCATGACGTCGTCCTGGTCGGAGATCCACGGAACGATCGAGGCCTGGGAGAAGGACGACGCGGGCACCTGGCAGCAGGTCATGGTGCCGTCCAACGCGAACATCGGGCTGAACGGGTGGGTCCTCGCCAGCCAGCGAGTCCAGGGGGACCACAAGACGCCCGCCGGTCTGTTCGGCATCCACATGGGGTTCGGCTACAACAGCAACCCGGGCACGACGCTGCCCTACGCGCACCTGCTGCCGAGCTACTACTGGGCGGGTGACCAGCGCGACCCGAAGACCTACAACGTGCTGCAGACCAGTCATCCGGCCACCGCCAAGTGGCGCACCAGCGAGTCCGAGGCGCTCTACTACACCCGCCCGGCCTATGAGTACGTCGCGGCCATCGACTTCAACCTGGCCGGCGGCGTGCATCTGCAAAGCGATCGGCAGTACGTCGCGACGAAGCCGGCCAACACCCGGCTGGGGAGCGCGATCTTCCTGCACTGCTACGGCGTCACCGGCGTCAACGGCTACACGCTGGGCTGTGCGAACACGAGCATCACGCGGATGATCTGGCTGCTGCGGTGGCTGAAGGCCGACGCCCTCCCCAAGATCATCATGGGCCCGTCCGGGAGGATCCGTTCTCTCTAGCGTCCGGTTGAGGGCTGCCCACGCGCCGTACGACGCGGACCGGATGCTCTGGTTTCTCGGACTGCATGCTGTCGCGGGCGTCGAGTCCTGGGACGGTCACGCCTACTCCCGCGTGCTCCGCCTGCCCGGCGGTCCCGGCACGGTCCGGCTCACCCCCACCGACGACGGGTACGACGCAGAGCTGCGGCTGGCCGACCCCGCCGTCGACCAGGAGCCGGCGATGGCGCAGCTGGCCGCCCTGCTCGATCTCGACGGCGATCCGGCAGCCGGCCTCGAGTGGCTGGGGGCCGACCCCGTGCTCGCGCCCCTGCTCCTCGCCCGGCCCGGCCTGCGCATTCCGGGCAGCGTCGACCACGTCGAGACCCTCTTCCGGACCATCATCGGGCAGCAGATCTCGGTGGCCGGCGCCCGGACGGTGACGGCCAGAGTCGTTGCGGCACAGGGGGTTCCGCTCCCTCCGGAGATGGTGACTGGAGGTCTCACCCACAGCTTTCCGACCGCCTCGGCGCTCGCCCGCGCCGACCCCGAGGATCTGCCGATGCCGCGGGCCCGGGGCCGGTCGATCGTGGCGGTAGCCCAGTCACTGCTCGACCAGGGCGAGGCGATCGCCGACGGCCGGCCGGAGCATGCAGCGGCCTTGTTGGCGTTGCCGGGCGTCGGCCCGTGGACCGCGGCCTACGTCGCCTGGCGTTCGGCTCGCGACCCCGACGTCTTCCTGCCGACCGATCTCGGCGTACGCCGGGCCTTCGAGGCGCGCGGCGAGCTCGGTGACCCGCGATCCGTGGCGAGGGCCGCCGAGGCCTGGTCGCCGCACCGGAGCCTGGCCCTGATCCACCTGTGGACCGACCTGCTCGAGACCCGCTCGCCGCTCCCTGACTGAATGCTGTCGGACTCACGTTGTCGGACAAGGCAGGCAGACTGGCGGCGTGCTGACCTGGACCATCATCGACAGCCCGGTCGACGACCTCCTGCTGGTCGCGACCGACGGAGCCTTGAGCGGCGTCTACTTCAGCCCGCACAAGGGCAAGACGCAGCCCAGCTTCATCGAGAAGATGACTGCCCAGGGCGGGGTTCGCGACGACGCGGAGCCGGTCCTGGTCGAGACCGCGCGCCAGCTGGCGGAGTACTTCGCGGGCGAGCGGCACGAGTTCGACCTGCCGCTGGCTCCGGCCGGCACCGATTTCCAGCTGCGGGTGTGGGCCGGCCTGCGGACGATTCCCTACGGCCAGACCTGGTCCTACAGCGAGCTGGCCGCCGCGATCGGGAAGGGGCCGCTGGCCTCGCGCGCGGTCGGCCTGGCCAACGGCGCGAATCCGCTCTCGATCGTGGTCCCGTGCCATCGCGTGATCGGCGCCGACGGCAGCCTGACCGGCTTCGGTGGGGGCATCGAACGCAAGCGCTGGCTGCTCGACCTGGAGCAGCCCACCCTGCTCTCCGGCCTGATGTCCGGCTCTGCTCTCGACTCCTCCGGTTGAGATAGATAGGCAATCTATGTAAAGTGAGCGGGTGCCGTCCACCACCGACGCCCCTCTGGCCCCGCTGACCGGCGCCGTCCACCGAGCTCACCGAGCTGGCCGTCGAGCTGCTCGTCACCAGTGCTCGCTTCACCCGCCTCGCCACCCGCGAGAGCCAGTCGACGATCCCGCACGCCCTCTGGCGCGCGCTCTCCCAGATCGAAGACCTCGGCCCCCTGAGGATCAGCGAGCTGGCTCAGGCCGACCGGTGCTCCCAGCCGACCGCGACCACCATGGTCCAGCGGCTCGAGCAGCGCGGGTGGGTGACCCGGGCGGTCGACCCCGACGACTCCCGCGCCGTCCGGATCGCGGTCACCGCGTCCGGCCGCGAGGAGCTGGCCACCAATCGGCGTACGGCGGGGGAGCACCTCGCGACCCGGATGGCCCGCTTGGGCGAACGGGACCGGATCGCGCTGGCCGAGGGCGTCCGCGCGCTGCACCACCTGATCGACGAGCAGTTCGACGACCAGCACCAGCCGAAGTTCGAGGAGCAGTAGTGAGCCAGACCAGCATCCTGCGTCAACCCAAGGCCGTCTGGGCGGTGGCCTTCGCCTGTGTCATCGCGTTCATGGGCATCGGGTTGGTGGATCCGATCCTCAAGCCGATCGGCGAGCAGCTGCACGCCTCGCCGTCGCAGGTCTCGCTGCTCTTCACGTCGTACATGGCGGTCACCGGCGTCGCGATGCTGATCACCGGTGCGGTCGCCAGCCGGATCGGGCCCAAGCCGACGCTGCTCATCGGCCTGGCCCTGATCGTGATCTTCAGCGCGCTGGCCGGATCGTCCAACACGATCGGCCAGATCGTCGGCTTCCGGGCCGGCTGGGGCCTGGGCAACGCGCTCTTCATCGCCACGGCCCTCGCCACGATCGTCGGGGCGGCCAGCGGGGGCGTCGCCAGCGCGATCATCCTCTACGAGGCCGCGCTCGGCGTTGGCATCGCGGCCGGTCCGCTGGTCGGCGGCTACCTGGGCGGAATCTCCTGGCGTGGGCCGTTCTTCGGCGTCGCGGTCCTGATGGCGATCGCGTTCGTGGCCATCGCGATCTTCCTGCCCACGCTGCCCAAGGCCGAACGCGTGAGCAGCCTGCTCGACCCGTTCCGAGCGTTGCGGCACCGCAGCCTGCTGACCATCGGGATCACCGCGCTGCTCTACAACTTCGGCTTCTTCACGCTGCTCGCCTACACGCCCGTTCCCGCTCGGTCTGGACGCTCACCAGATCGGCCTGATCTTCTTCGGCTGGGGCGTCTGCCTGGCCATCACCTCGGTCTTCGTCGCGCCGCGGTTGCAGCGCCGCTTCGGCACGCTGCCGGTCATCGCGACCGTCCTGCTGCTCTTCGCCGCCGACCTGCTGGTGATGGCTCTCAACGTCCACTCGGTCCCGATCCTGGCCACCTGTGTGGTGGTCTCGGGCATCTTCCTGGGCGTCAACAACACGCTGATCACCGAGGCGGTCATGCTGGCGGCGCCGGTCGAGCGCGGCGTCGCGTCCGCGGCGTACAGCTTCGTCCGGTTCGGCGGCGCGGCCATCGCGCCGTGGCTGGCCGGCAAGCTCGGCGAGACCATCTCGCCGCGGCTCCCGTTCATCGTCGGGGCCGCCGCGACGGTCCTCGGCGTGCTCGTCCTGCTCAGCGGGCGGCGGGTCCTGGCCCACATCGACGACCGCGAGCACGCGGCCGAGGCCGCCGGCGAGCCGATCGAGGCCGAGGCGCTCGCCGTCGCCGACGCCTGAGCCGGCGCCTGGCAGCACCTGGCAGCACCTGAGCGCCGCTGACAGCGGCGTGTGCGTGGCGTGACAGCGCCCTCCGTGATGGTGGAGACACCCACAAGGAGGAGTGCAATGACCATGACCACCATCGCGCCGAACGACCAGACCGGACCCGCGCGTCCGGGCGGGTCGGACCACGCGATCATCGCCGAGGGACTCACCAAGACCCTCGGCACCACTCGCGCGCTCGACGGGATCGACCTGGTCGTCCCGCGCGGCACCGTCCTCGGTCTGCTCGGCCCCAACGGCGCCGGCAAGACGACCGCGGTGCGCATCCTGTCGACCCTGATCAAGCCCGACGCCGGGCACGCGACGGTCAGCGGCTTCGATGTCGTCCGCGAGCCGGACGCCGTACGCCGCGTGATCGGCCTGACCGGCCAGTACGCCACCGTCGACGAGGAGCTCTCCGGCATCGAGAACCTGATGCTGATCGGCCGCCTGCTCGAGATCCCCCGGGCCCAGGCCAAGGCCAAGGCCTACGAGCTGCTGGAGCAGTTCAGCCTGACCGACGCGGCCAAGAAGGTCGCCAAGAACTACTCCGGCGGCATGCGTCGCCGGCTCGACCTCGCGGTCAGCCTGATCGGCAACCCGGAGGTGCTGTTCCTCGACGAGCCCACCACCGGGCTGGATCCTCGTGCGCGGCAAGAGGTCTGGGACGTCGTGCACGCCCGGGTCGCCGATGGCGTCACGGTGCTGCTGACCACCCAATACCTCGACGAGGCCGAGCAGCTGGCCGGCGAGATCGTCGTCCTCGACAAGGGCCGGGTCATCGCCTCCGGCACCCCCGACGCCTTGAAGTCGCGCGTCGGCGGCCAGACCCTGACCGTGCGGCCGGTCGACCCCGAGCTGTTGCCCGCGGTCGTGACCATCCTGCGCGACGTCACCCACTCCGAGCCGCAGCTGCTGCAGGTCAGCCCGAGCGCGATTGCCCCCGTGGAGGACGAGTTGATGCTCCCCGCCGTCGTGGCTGCGCTCGCATCGGCCGGCATCGCCGTGCTCGAGCTCGAGCTCGGCCGGCCCAGCCTGGACGAGGTCTTCCTGACCATCACCGGTCACCGCGCCGAAGACGGTGCAACCGACCTGGCCGACGACCTCGGCCGCCCCTCAGACGCAGACCCAGACTCCCAGAAGGAGCAGTCATGAGCACCACCACCCTGACTCCGAGCTCGACCACCAGCTCGGACGCTCGCCGCACCGGACGGATCTCCGCCGCCGCGGGTCTGCGCCATGGGTTCACCATCACCTGGCGAAACCTGATGCGGATCAAGCGATCCCCGGAGAGCCTGCTCGACCTGACCTTGCAGCCGATCATCTTCATCGTGCTGTTCGTCTATCTCTTCGGCGGCGCGATCTCCGGAAACCAGCACGCCTACCTGCAGTTCCTGCTGCCCGGCATCCTGGTCCAGACCGTCGTCTTCGCCAGCGCCGGCACCGGCGTCGGACTGGCCGACGACATCACCAAGGGCATCTTCGACCGCTTCCGCACCTTGCCGATCGCCCGCTGGGCGCCGCTCTTCGGCGCGATCGTGGCCGACATCATCCGTTACGTCGTGACGGTCGTGGTGGTCCTCGGCTTCGGGATGATCCTCGGCTATCGCCCGGCCGGC
This sequence comes from uncultured Actinomycetota bacterium, assembly GCA_963834425.1. Taxonomy (GTDB): domain Bacteria; phylum Actinomycetota; class Actinomycetes; order Actinomycetales; family CAVURS01; genus CAVURS01. Next base: position 114,008 of record CAWIBR010000010.1, on the reverse strand, counting down.
GGACCCGCCGGCGTCCTGGCTGCGTCAGTGCTCGTCCTGGGCTTCGCCTTCGCGCTCTGCTGGATCATCGCGCTGGTCGCGCTCTACGTGAAGAAGCCGCAGCAGGTGCAGGGGTTCGTCTTCCCGGTGATGTTCCCGCTGACCTTCGGCAGCAACGCCTTCGTGCACACCTCGACCCTGCCCAGCTGGTTGCAGACCTGGGTGCACATCAACCCGGTCACGCACGTGATCAACGCGACGCGCGACCTGATGTCGGGCATCAACCCCGGCGCCGATCTGCTCTACAGCCTGATCTGGATGGTCGGCATCGTGGTGGTCTTCGCCCCGCTGGCCGTCGCGAAGTACCGCCGGACGTGAGCGCGAGCCGGCCGCGTCAGCCCTAGAGGACGACCATCGCCTCGAGCTGTTCGCGGGTCTTCCCGGCCCACTCGACCAGGTCGTCCATGGCCGCCTCGCGGTCCATGGACGCACCTGCGTCGTACGCCGCGGTGTAGGCGTCCGGTCCGATCTCGGCCTGCACGGTCGTGGCCAGGTCGGCCGACTCACCGCCCGGCGGGAGGGGAAGGCCCCGCACGGCCGCCGACAGGCCCAGGATCCGGGCCGCTCTCGCGCCGTCGCCCTCGGCGAAAGCCAATGCGGCCCAATGGGTTACGACATCGCCCATGATGGGCACGTCGCGGCTGCGGAGGGCGAAGGCGAGGGCGGAGGTCAGCAGCTCGCGCCCCTCCTCGAGCCGGCCGGTCTCGACGACGACGAGGGCCAGCAAGGAGAAGACCATCGCCCGCAGCTGGAGCAGGCCGCCGCCGAACTGCATGCCCTCGGGCGCGACCGAGCGCAGTCGCCGCTCGGCCTCGACCAGGTCACCGTCGGTGCGCGCCAGGTTGGCGAAGCCGACCTCGACGACGGCGGCTTGAGCCGGCTGGTTGAACTGCTGCGCCACGTCCTGCGCCTCGTTGAGCGCCTCCTCGGCGCCGGCGCGATCGCCGGTCAGGAGCCGCATCCGGGCCAGCCGGGCGAGGGTCATGCTGACGTCGTCGGACGTGCCGAGCTCGCGCAGGTAGCCGAGGGCCTGCTCGTAGCCGGCCAGGGCCTCGGCGTACTCGCCTCGGCCTTCCTGGATCTCGCCGAGTGAGCTCAAGGCGATGGCCTGCCCCCAGCGTTCGCCGACGTCGCTGAAGATGGTGAACGCCCTTTCGTAGCATGGCGCGACGGCGTCAAGGCGGCCGGCGTTCTCGATCGCGTGACCCTGCAGGATCAAAGCGACCCCGCGGGTCCACTGGTCGGGGTGGGTCGCGACGATCTCGTCGACGCTGTTCATCCCGCGATCGAACTCGCGCATGAAGAGGTAGCTCGCGGGCTCGAGCAGGCTCACGATCGGGTGGTGCGACCGGTCGGCGATCTTCCCGACCTGCTCGATGGCCGCCTGCAGTGCGGTGGCGCCGGCGGCCAGGTCGCCGTCGCTGGCCGAACCCATCGCCAGGAAGGCCTGGGTGATGGCCAGCGCGGTCGGATCGGCGGGTCCGTCCAAGGCGAGGGCCTCGCGCGGCCAGTGGGCCATCTCACTGGTCATGCCGCGCAGGTGCAGGTACCAGCCGAGACAGGCGACGAAGCGCACGGCAGGGTCGGCCGCGCCGGAGTCGATGCACCAACGCATCGCTGCGAGCGTGTCATCGCGCAACGCATCGAGGCGGTCCAGCCAGACGAGCTGGTCGCGACTGCGCAGCAGCGGTTCCGCGCGCTCCACGACGTCCAACAGGTACGCCGCGTGCCGGTCGCGCACCGCCGCGGCCTCGCCCGACTCGGCGAGGCGGTCAGCGGCGAAGGCCCGTACCGTCTCCAGCAGCCGGTAGCGCACCTCGCCCGCGCTCAGGGCGTCGACCAGCGACTTGTCCACCAGCGTCGCCAGGACGTCGAGGATCTCGGCCTCGGGGAGCAGCTCGTCGTCGGAGCAGATGCTCTCGACCAGCTCCAATCGGACCGGGCCAGCAAACACGGCCAGCCGTTGCAGGAGTAGGCGTTCGGGCTTCTCGAGCAGATCCCAGCTCCACTCGACGACCGCGAGCAGCGTGCGGTGCCGAGGCAACGCAGTGCGACTACCACCGGTGAGCAGCCGGAAGCGGTCGTCCAGCCGCGAGGCCACCTGCTGGGCCGACATGGCTCGCATCCGGGCGGCGGCCAGCTCGATGGCCAGGGGCAGGCCGTCCAGTCGCCGGCAGATCGAGACGACCGCGGCGACCGTCTCGGCATCGACGGCGAACGCCGGCTGGACGGCGGTGGCCCGGTCGACGAGCAGTCGGACCGCGGCGTACTCCTTGGCCTGCTCGGGGGTGCAGCCGACCGGGGGCAGCGCCAGTGGCGGCAACGGGCAGAGCGTCTCGCCGTTGATGCCGAGCGGTTCTCGGCTGGTGGCCAGCAGGCGGACGCCCGGACAGTCGGCCAGGACCTGGTCGGCCAGCTCGGCGATCGCGCCGATCAGGTGCTCGCAGTTGTCGAGCACGATCAAGAGTTGCGCGCCGGAGAGCGCCTCGACCAGGCGCGCCATCGCCTCGGTCGTGTCGTCCACCGCGCCGGTCCGCAGCTCGCCCGGGCGGTCCAACAGGCGGCGTTCGCGCAGACCGAGCGAGGACAGGACGGCCTGTGGCAGGTCGAGCGGTTCGTGCACCGGCGCCAGCTCGACCAGCCACACGCCGCCGGGCAGATCGGCCTCGAGCCGGTGGCCGGTCTCCAACGCCAGGCGGGTCTTGCCGGCCCCACCGGGCCCGACCAGGGTGACCAGACGCGAGGCCCCGAGGGCGGCGCTGACCTGCTCGACCTCGCTCTCGCGGCCGACGAAGCTGGTCAGGGCCGTGCGCAGGTTGCCGTGTCGGTGGGCGATGGGCAGCATTTCCGGGTCCTGCCGGAGCACCGCCAGGTGGATCTGCTCCAGCGCGGGCGAGGGATCGACGCCGAGCTCATCGGCGAGCAGGTGGCGGGTCCGGTCGTAGGCCGCGAGCGCGTCGGCCTGGCGTCCCGCGGCGTAGAGCGCCCGGATCAGCTCGCCCTGCAGGCGCTCGCGCAGCGGGTGGGCCCGGGCGGCGGCTTCGAGCTCACCCAGGTCAGGGATCTCGCCGCCGGCCAGCTGGGCGTCGGCCCCGTCCTCGGTCAGCGCGAGCCGGACCTGTTCCAGGGCCGGGCCTGCCGTCGCGGCGTACGGCGGGTCGCCGATGTCGGCGAGCACCGGTCCGTGGAAGAGCGCGAGGCCTTCGCGCGCGGCTCGGCGAGCTCCGTCGCGGTCGCCGGCGGCCAGGGCGGCGCGGGTCCGCGCACACAGGTCCTCGGCCAGCAGGGCATCGACGTCGGCCCGGTCCACGGTGAGCTGGTAGCCGGCCGGGTGCGAGACGACGGTGGCGGCGGCGGCGGGGGAGTCCGCTGCGAGGTCGCGGCGCAGGCGCGAGACCAGGCTGTGCAGGGCGTTGGTGCTCGGGGCCTCCTCGCCCCAGAGGTCATCGACGAGGGTGCCGGCCGGCACGATCTCGCCGGCCGCGAGGGCCAGCCGGGCCAGCAGCGCCCGGGCGCGAGGGCCGCGGATCTCGACCGGTCGCCCGGATCGGCCCCGGACCTCGACCGGGCCGAGGAGCTGCACCGTCAGGCTCATGCCCTCATGGTCCCGCACGCCCGCCCCGCTCCCGCCGTACGTGCTCCCCTCCGGCCGCGTTACTCCCCCAACGCCGGTTGCGCGCCCGAAATGTCCCGTCGCCAACCGGCGTAACGGGAGTACGGCGGGCTAACGGGAGTACGGCGGGAGGTGCGGGGGCGCCGGCGACTCAGCCGCGGTGGAGCCCGGTGAGGAACGAGCGCACGACGGGCCCGGCCGCGCTGGCACCGCTCTTGCCGGTGTCGACGAAGGCCGCGAACGCGATGTTGCCCTGCCAGCCGACCAGCCAGGCATGGGTCGGCGGCGGCGAGCTGCTGCCGAACTCCGCCGTGCCCGTCTTGGCGTAGACCGGCCCGCCAGGCACCCCGGTGAACTGGCCGGCCGCCGTGCCGCTCGTGACGACCTCGTGCATGAGCGTGTGCAGCGTCGCGATGTTCTTGGCCGAGGGGTTCGTGGCCGGGGTCGAGATCGGCGCCGGGGCCGGGGCCGGAGTGGTCACCAGGGTCGGGGCCAGGAACTTCCCGCGGGCCACCGACGCCGCCATCACCGCCATCGACATCGGCGAGACCAGGTTGCGGCCCTGGCCGAACGCGGCCGCGGCCTGGTCGACGGCCGAGGTGTTCGTCGGGATGCTGCCGGTGAAGGTCTGCGGCCCGGCGCCGAGCCCGGCCGCCCAGCTGTCGCCCACGCCCAGCTCAGCCGCGGCGTCGTGCAGGTCGGTGGACTTCAGCCGCTTCGACAGCCCGACGAAGGCCGTGTTGCACGACTTGGCGAAGTTCACGCTGAACGGCACCGACCCGCCGCTCTCGTGCTCGAAGTTGCGGAAGCTGCGGCCACCGACCGTCGCCGTCGGCGGGCAGTTGACCTTGGTCGAGGTCTTCAGGCCACCCTGCAGGAGGGCCAGCGTGGTCGCGACCTTCAGCGTCGAGCCCGGCGGGTACTGACCCACCATCGCGCGGTTCAGCCCGTTGCTCGGGGTGTTCGCGACGGCGAGCACCGCGCCGGTCTTGACGTCCATCGCGACCAGCGCGCCGGGCACCTTGAGGTGGGCCAGCGCGGCGTCGGCGGCCTTCTGCACCGTGGGGTCCAGCGTCGTGGCAACCGGTTGCCCCGGAGTCGCATCGGTGTGGAAGAGCGTGACGCTGGAAGCGTCGCTTGCCGGGTCCTTGGGCACCTCCGCAACCGTGTACGACGAGCCGCCGGCCAGCCGCGCGTCGTACTGTCGCTCGAGTCCGGACACGCCCGCGAAATCCCCTGCCTGGTAACGGTTTCCGGACGCCGACACGATCTCGGCCGTGACCGGTCCGACGGTGCCGAGCAACGCGCGGGCGAAGTCGCGGGTCAGCCCGAGCGACTGGGTGCGGGTGCGAAAGACCGTGCCCTTCAACGGTTGCAGCTTGTCGGCAACCTTCTGGTAGTCGGACTCCCGCAAGGTGATGACCGGCACGAAGGCGTTCGGCGACGCGGCAGCAACCGCCTTGGCCAAGGGCGCGGCCTCGACACCAGTCAACTTCGCGACCTGCTTGACCAGGGCGGCGGCGTCGGGGTCCGACATCCGGGAGGGTTCGATGCCGACGTCCACGACCTTTCCCGGGCCGACGACGGTGACGCCGCCCTTGCCGGTGATCACGCCGCGAGTGGCCTGCGTGCGAGCGAGCGAGAGCCGGGAGGCGCGGGTGATCGGCGCGAAGATGCTCGCGCCGGCGACGCCGTCCGGGCTCACCGCCCAGGAGCCGGAGTGATCGGTCAGGGTGACCGGGCTGGTGTAGGACCACGACGCACCGGCACCGAGCGGCCAGCTGACCGCCACCGAGGCCGTCGCGGTGTTGCCGCTGCGCTTGACCGAGGCGAGCTTGACGACCGGCTTGACCGCACCCATGCCGGCCACGGCCGCGGCGTACTCGCTCTGCATCGCCGTCCCCGCGCCTTCGCTCCACGCGACGTTCGCGAGCTGTCCGCCGGACCAGGCGGTGACGAAGGCTTGCGCGGCTCGCCGCGCCTCAGCCTCCTGGTTCGACTGCTGGTGCCGATGCACCCCGACGCCGACCAGCCCCCCGACGACGAGCACGACCACGAGAGCGGCCGCGATCCAGAGTCCCCTGCGCTTCAGCACTGGACCATCCAATCTGTTGGTGTCAGCATCCCGGCTATGGAGTCGACGATGATGTCCGGCCCGCTGCTCATCTCACGCCTGCTCGAATACGGCAGCCGCGAGCACGGGGTCTCCGAAGTGGTCACCTGGACGCCCGACGGCCCCAGGAGATCGACGTACGCCGAGGTCGGCCAGGACTGCGCGCGGCTGGCCCACGCGCTGCGCGGTCTCGGCGTCGAGGGCGACCAGCGGGTCGGGACCTTCATGTGGAACAACGAGGAGCACCTCGAGGCCTACCTGGGTGTCCAGTCGATGGGCGCCGTGTTGCACGCGATCAACATCCGGCTCTTCCCCGAGCAGATGGTCTACGTCATCAACCACGCCGAGGATCAGGTCGTCATCGTCGACAACACCCTCGCGGCGCCGTTCGCGAAGCTGGCCGAGCACCTGCCGCTCGTGCGGGCCGTGATCGTCAACGGACCGGTGCCGGACGAGGTGCGCACCGCGCTCGCGGGTGATGGCCAGCGGGAGGTCTACGACTACCGGACGCTGCTGGACGCCCAACCGGACACCTTTGACTGGCCGGTGCTGGACGAGCGCGCGCCGGCCGCCATGTGTTACACATCCGGCACGACGGGCAGCCCGAAGGGTGTCGTCTACAGCCACCGGTCGAACTTCCTGCACACCATCTCGTCGGTGCTGCCCAGCGGCTTCGACCTGCACCAGAGCGACCGGGTGCTGGCCATCGTGCCGCTCTTCCACGCCAACGCCTGGGGCTTGCCGTACGCCGGATTCCTCACGGGCGCAACGATGATCATGCCGGACCGCTTCTTGCAGGCCGAGCCCCTGGCGCAGATGATCCAGACCGAGCGAGTGACCTGCAGCGGCGCCGTACCAACGATCTTCGGTGACCTGCTCCGCTATCTCGACGAACATCCGGAGATCGACACCAGCTCGATCCGGCACGTCATCATCGGTGGCTCCGCGGCGCCGCCGAGTCTGCAACGCGCGCTTCAGGAGCGCCACGGCATCACCGTGCGGCACGCCTGGGGCATGACTGAGATGTCGCCGCTCGGCACCGTGTCCGTGCCGCCGGTCGAGGCGACCGGCGACGATGAGTGGGCCTACCGAGACACCCAGGGCCGGCTGGCCGCCCTCGTCGAGGCCCGGCTGATCGGTCCCGACGGCAGCGAGATGCCGTGGGACGGCGAGAGCGTGGGCGAGCTCGAGGTGCGCGGGCCGTGGATCACCGGCTCCTACTACGTGCGCGGGCCGGAGGACGAGGCCGAGAACCTCGTGAAGTTCGACGACGGCTGGCTGCGGACGGGCGACGTCGGCTCGTTGACCCACGACGGCTTCCTGCGGCTGACCGACCGGGCCAAGGACGTCATCAAGTCCGGCGGCGAGTGGATCTCCTCGGTCGACCTGGAGAACCACCTGATGGCTCACCCCAAGGTCGCCGAGGCCAGCGTCGTCGGGGTGCCCGATGACAAGTGGGGCGAGCGCCCGCTGGCCACCGTCGTGGTCGTCGAGGGGGAGAGCCTCGAGGTGGAGGAGTTGCGCGAGTACCTCTCGGGCCGGGTCGCGAAGTGGCAGGTGCCCGAGCGGTGGGCCTTCATCGACGAGGTGCCCAAGACGAGCGTCGGCAAGTTCGACAAGAAGGTGCTCCGCAAGCGGTACGCCGAGGGCGAGCTCGACGTCACGCAGGGCTGACCGCAGACTCTCAGACCGCAAACCCTCTGACCGCAAACCCCGGCGCTCAGCAGACGTTGTCGACGTCGACCGAGGTCGACGAGGTCTTCTTGGGCTTGGTCGTGGAGCCTGCTGTCGACGTACTGCTGCTTGTCCCCGTGCTGGTGCCGCTCGTCGCGGTGGTCGATGTCGCGGGCTTGGTCGAGGCCTTGATCGCCTTGGCCACCAGCGCCTGAATGTGCGGGAAGTCGGGGTCGGAGGTGTTCACGACCGCGGAGGTGAAGGGCAGGCTGGTGATGGTGCCCTTCTGCATCCGCTCGATCAGCGTCACCCAGGCCGGCAGGTCCTGCTGCGGGATGTTGGTGGCGATGTTGTTCTTGGCCACCGCGGCCAGGGCGGGGTACTTCTTCAGCATCTTGACCGGGTTGGCCTGGCCGACGATGTCGCTGATCAGACAGCGCTGACGGCGCATCCGGTCGTAGTCGTCGGTGCTGAACCGCGACCGAGCGAACCAGAGCGCGTAGAAGCCGGTGAGCTTCTTGTGCTTGCCGGGCTGGATGTACGCCGTCGGCTGGGACAGCACGGCGCCGGTGCCACTGTGGCTGCCGCCGATCGGGAGCTTCTCGTTGACGTTGACGTAGACGCCGCCCATCGCGTTGACCAGCCCCTGGAAGCCGGTCAGGTCGATCACGGTGTAGTAGTCGAGCTTGATGCCGAGCACTTCGCTGACCGCGTCGCGCGTCGCGATGATGCCGGCGTCCTTGCCGTGGTTGGGGAACAGGTTCTTGTGCATCTCGCCCTGCTGCCAGACCGCGTTGAGCAGGCAGACCCCGTTCGGACAGCGGAAGCCGTTGGGCCAGACCGTGCTCAGCGGGTCGCTGGCCGGGAAGGGCACGTTCTCCAGGTTGCGCGGCAGGCCGAAGAGCACCGTGTTGCCGGTCTTGGTGTCGATGCTCGCCACGTCGATCGAGTCGGTGCGCACGCCCACCCGGTCGCTGTGCGGCGCGTAGTCGGAGCCGATCAGCAGCATGTTGACCCGGCCGACGTTGGCCCAGGGGTCGGCGGCGGCGACCTTGGGTTGCGAGGCGATCGGCACCGGGGCCGTGGCGCTGTTGTTGGTGAACAGGCTGTTGATCAGGTCGCGCTGGATCAGGGAGTAGCGCGCGGCCATGGCGCTCGGCATGGCGACGGTCAGGCAGAGAGCGGCGACCAGGACGGCGCCCAGGCCCCGCTGGACGCCGGTGAGCCGGGGGCTGCGGGCCGCGAGCGCGGTCGCGACGATGACGGCGATCCAGAGCAGGCCACCGACGACGGCCAGGATCGCGACGATGAGCAGCGAGCGGGGATCGACCGCGGTGTTGATGCCGAAGTTCTTGGCCTTGCCCGAGACGAGCAGGTAGCCCAGGACGCCGAGCATGGCGGCGATCACCAGGAGGACGGCAATGCCGGCCTTGCGACGGCCGGCCGCCAGGAGACCGATACCGGGCAGGATCGCGCCGAGGGTGGTCAGACCGACGAACCGGCCGAAGCCCTCGCCGCGGCTGCTCGCGTGCCGGGCGGCCGCGCGGGCTCCGCGGGCTCGCCGAGGAGCGGCCACATGATGCGGCGGCGCCTGCTGGTCAGTCATCCATGTCCTCTCGGGCGCGCCGCGGCACCTGGGGCCGGTGAGGGGGCCCACGGGGTGCTGCGGCGTGACCTCTATTTCATCATCTGTTCATGTCCTCAGACGATGGGTTGCCGGGCAGGCGTTGACCGAATCCGGTGGAGATGGTGTGAAGAGGGGCGTGTTCGATCGGCTTTGCCCGGTGCCGAGCCCGACCGGTAACCTCGCTCTGCCCGCTCGCGCGGGCAGGTAGTACCTGGAGGCGTCGCCTAGTCCGGTCTATGGCGCCGCACTGCTAATGCGGTTTGGGTTTATCGCCCATCGAGGGTTCAAATCCCTCCGCCTCCGCCAACGATTTCGGCCCCATCGGACCCTCTCAGCGGGTCCGATGGGGCCGAAATCCGTGGGTAGGGCGGGATGGGAGCACCGGTCACGCGAGCAGCTGGGCCAGGTTCTCCGGCGTGAAGAAGTCGGCCGGGGACTCCAGCCCGCCGAGCACGCCGAAGAAGCGGCGCGTGGCCTCCGGGCTGGCGGCCAGCCCGCGGAAGAGCTCGTCGGTTCCCGGCTGGGGCGCGAAGGATGCGAGGCCCGCGGTCATCTCGTGCATGGGCAGCCGGTCGGTGTCGCGCTGTTGCCCGTACGCCGCGAGCGCAGCGTCCAGCGGTTCGCGTCCGCCGAGACCGTCGGTCACGGCGCCCGCGAGGGACTCCGCGTCCAGCAGGGCGTTGCCGAGCCCTTGCCCGGTGCTCGGATCCATGACCAGCCCCGCATCTCCGGCCAGGGCCCAGCCCGGACCCGATGCCGTCCGGAAGCGATGCGGCAGATCGCTGGTGGCGCGGATCTGCTCCACCCTGGTCGCGCCTCGAACCCGTTCACCGAGGTCGCCGGCCTGGTCCAGGGAAGCAAGCAGGTGCTCCTCCGGGCCTGCGCAGTACGCCGGGAAATCGGCCAGCGGCATGGAGACGAAGCTGATGGCCAGGTTGTCGTGGGTCGGCCAGATGCCGATGACCCGACGATCCCGCGCGTACATCTCTCCGGTCGGCAGCTCCAGACCGGACCAGTAGGCGTAGCAGGCGGCCGCCTGCGGCGGGGCCTCGTGGTAGCTGGCGGCGCCCACCGCGTCGGCCACCCGGGAGTGCTTGCCGTCCGCTCCGATCACCACGCTGGCCGTGATCGTCTGCTCCGCGGGCCGGCCGGACGACGCTCTTGCCCGACCTCGAATGCCGGTCGCCCGCCCGTCCTCGAGCAGGACGTCGGCGACCGCAAAACCCTCGATCACCTCGGCCCCCGCCTCACGCGCGGCGTCGACCAGCAGCGCGTCCAGAATCGTTCGGCGTGGGCTGTACATCGCATCGACCCCGTCGTACGTCCCGATCGGGCCGCGCAGAACCGCCGCTCCGGCATCGAACCGGACGTCCCGCGTCGGCGGCACGCCGGTGGCGAGCAACCGGTCCAACAGGCCCCAGCGCTGCAGGCCGGCGACGCCGGGGAGCTGGAGCTGGTGGCTGGACAGGGTGTCGCTCGGGAAGTGCGCCCGATCGACCGCGATGACCCGCAAACCGTTGCGCGCCAACAACATCGCCGTGGCGGCCCCAGCAGCGCGAGCTCCGACGACGACGACGTCAGCGTCCATCTGACTCCTCGGTCCGGCCGGCCGGGCAAACCGTCTGCTGACACGCTCTCACCGTACTCAGCCCCGCGCCGTACTCCCCGTCTGACGGTGATCGAATCGCCAATTTCCTGGCTGGATCACCGGCGGAACGGGGAGCACCGCGCGGGGCGGGGAGCACCCGGGTACGGCGGGCTAGTCGCCGAGGCGGGCCTTGAGGCCGTCGAGCTCGGTCCACAGCGTCGTCGGGATCTTCTCGCTGCCGATCTTGTCGAACCACTCCTGGATGGCCGGCAGCTCGGCCCGCCACTCCTGCGGGTCGACCCGCAGTGCGATCTCGAGCTCCTCGGCGGTCATCGCCAGGCCGTCGGTGTCGAGCGACTCCGGCGTCGGCACGTGGCCGATCGGCGTCTCGACGGCCGCCGCCGAGCCCTCCATCCGCTCGATGACCCACTTCAGGACGCGGGAGTTCTCCCCGAAACCCGGCCAGACGAAGTGGCCCTCGTCGTCGCGGCGGAACCAGTTGACGTAGAAGATCTTCGGCAGCTTGTCCGCGTCGGCACCCTTGCCCAGGTCGATCCAGTGCTGGAAGTAGTCGCCGGCGTTGTAGCCGATGAACGGCAGCATCGCCATCGGGTCACGCCGCACGACACCGACGGCACCCGTTGCGGCAGCTGTGGTTTCGGACGACAGGGTCGCGCCCATGAAGACACCGTGCTGCCAGTCACGGGCTTCCGTCACCAACGGGATCGTCGTACGACGCCGGCCGCCGAAGATGATCGCCGAGATCGGCACGCCGCGGGGGTCGTCGTACTCCGGAGCCAGGATTGGGCACTGCGTGATCGGTGTGCAGAAGCGGCTGTTGGGGTGGCTGGACAGCTCGTCACTGTCCGGCGTCCAGTCGCGGCCCTTCCAGTCGGTCAGGTGGGCCGGCGCCTCCTTCGTCATGCCCTCCCACCAGATGTCGCCGTCGTCGGTCAGCGCGACGTTGGTGAAGACCGAGTTGCCCTTCGCGATGGTGCGCATCGCGTTGGGGTTGGTGTCCCAGCCGGTGCCGGGCGCAACGCCGAAGAGGCCGTACTCCGGGTTGACCGCCCAGAGCCGGCCGTCCTCCCCGAAGCGCATCCAGGCGATGTCGTCGCCGATCGTCTCGACCTTCCAGCCCGGGATGGTCGGCTCGAGCATGGCCAGGTTGGTCTTGCCGCACGCGCTCGGGAAGGCCGCCGCGATGTAGCGGACCTGCTGCTCGGGCGAGGTCAGCTTGAGGATCAGCATGTGCTCGGCCAGCCAGCCCTCGTCGCGCGCCATCACCGAGGCGATCCGCAGCGAGTAGCACTTCTTGCCGAGCAGGGCGTTGCCGCCGTAGCCCGAGCCGTAGGACCAGATGGTCCGCTCCTCGGGGAACTGCACGATGTACTTCGTGTCGCTGCACGGCCACGCCACGTCTGGCTGGCCGGGCTCGAGCGGAGCGCCCACCGAGTGCAGGCAGGGGACGAAGTCGGCCTCCAGCTCCTCGATCCGGCGCAGCACGCCGACGCCCATCCGGGCCATCACCCGCATCGAGGCCACGACGTACGCCGAGTCGGTCAGCTCGACGCCGAACATCGGGCTGGGCGCGTTGAGGTGCCCCATCACGAAGGGGATGACGTACATCGTGCGGCCGCGCATCGAGCCCCGGTAGAGCTCGGTCATGATCGCCTTCATCTCGGCCGGTGCCATCCAGTTGTTGGTGGCTCCCGCGTCCGCCTCGTCGCGGCTGCAGATGAAGGTCCGGTCCTCGACCCGGGCGACGTCCGTCGGGTCGGAGGCGCAGTGGAAGGAGTTCGGCTTCTTGTCCGGGTCGAGCCGGGTGAACGTGCCGGCCGCGACGAGGCCCTCGGTCAGCTCGACCCACTCCTTGTCCGACCCGGTGCACCAGTGGATGGCGTCCGGCTGGGTCAGCTCGGCGACCTGGGCGACCCAGGCGGCCAGCCGTGCGTGGGTGGTGCCGCCGGCCCGCTCGTCGCCGAGCGAGAGTTTGTCGCGGGGGGTGGTCTCGGCAGTCATTTTCGGCGTCCTCCAAGGACGGGTTTGGTGGCCGAATCCCCAAATAGGACAACGGCTTTCGGCGAGGCTAGACCCCCCTGGTTACGGTTTGTTGTCCAGATGGTGGACTTGGTTGTGAAACTGGTCACGAATAGCGCGCGCGCTGACGTGGGCTTGCCGGATCGCTGCAAGGTCTTGCAGGAACTCTGCAATCGCGAGCGCTTCCGAGGCACCCGGCCCGCGCACAGCGATTGGAGTGGCCGCGTGCTGCTCGGCTACCATCGGCGGGCTTGCACAAACTGCGCCCGTAGCTCAACGGATAGAGCATCTGACTACGGATCAGAAGGTTGGGGGTTCGAATCCCTCCGGGCGCGCTCGTTTGAGACAGCGACAACCTCGGCCCCGTGACCTGCGCGAACGCGCGGTCCGGGGCCGTTGTTGTCGGCCCGCACGGCGCGATTCCTTGGGCTCAACCGATGAGCCCGGTCGAGATGTCCCTGTTGTTTGCGCGGGCGCGGGGTGAGACTCGACCTGTGGCCATCGCCTCGCCTTGGACGTCCGGCGATGGCGCCTGCGAGGTCGGCGCGGCTGGACCCGATGTCATGTCGGGTGGGCGGGCCGGCCGCGATCGGTCGCTGTCGCGGCGGGTCGCTACTGCGCTGGTGGTCGCGTTGGTGCTCGGCGGGGCGATCTGGGTGACCAACCGGCAGCTCGCGGCTCGCGAGGCCTCGACGTTGGCGAGTTGCGTGCAGACCTCGCAACAGACCCTGGCCGCCATCGATGCGCAGTTGGCGTTGACGGCCAAATACGTTGCGCCGCAGGTGGGTCCACACTCCTCCCTGCTGATCCGGGACAGCCTGTACCGATTGATCGAGAACTCCGCGACCGGCGACGTGCCGGCCCTGGACGGGGCCATCAATCGCTGCGATCAAGTGGCCATTGCCCCGCCGTACCACCGGCTGTCGGCGGCCCGCGCCGCCTACGTCGTCTATCTGGACGCCGAGCTCGCGCACCTGCACGACATCACCCGCGACGGTACGGCGCAGGCTCGGGTGCCGCCTGAGCTCGGCCCGCTGCGCGCCAAGGCGCGAGCAGCCCTGGCGGCGGCGGCCCTCTCCGTGCCCACCCTCGACCAGCAGAGCTAGCTGCTGCTAGGGGATGACCAGCTCGACCCGCCGGTTCAGCTGGCGGCCGGCGGGGTTGTCCTTGCCGTTGATCGAGTTGGGCGCGATCGGGTTGGCCTCACCGAAACCCTGCGGCTGCAGGGGCGCGGAGAGACCGTCGGCCTTCAACGCCGCGACGACGGCAGCAGCCCGACGGTTGGACAGGTCGAGGTTGTAGGAGTCGCTGCCGATCGCGTCGGTGTAGCCGTTGACCTGGATCCCCGTCTTGGTCGTGGCGAGGGCCTTGGCGACGGCCGCGAGGACCGGACCGGCGGCTGGTCGCAGGGTCGCCTTGTCGAAGTCGAAGAGCACCGAGGCGTTGATCCGGATCAACGTGCCGCACGCCTTGCCCAGGGGCCGCAGCGTCGTGAGCTTGGGCAGCTTGCCGAGCAGCGCGAACTTCGGCATCGCGGCGATCTTGATGTCGTCGGCGTTCAGGGTGCCTGTGCCGTCACCGTTGACCGTGACGGTGCCCAGCTTGCTGACCCAGGTCCCGGAGCCGTCCCCGTCGTTGACGACATCGCCGTTGGCCGTCTCCCACTGCCCGGACCCGTCGGCGTCGACCTGGTAGGTCTCGCCCCCCGTCTGGTACTGCCCGGACCCGTCGGCGTCGACCTGGTAGGTGATGTTGCCGTCCTGGTACTGGCCGGACCCGTCGGCGTCCACCTGCAGCGTGGCCGATCCGGAGGTCACCTCGCCCGAACCGTCCTTGTCGACGGAGTAGGTCACATCTGCGTCGGTGAAGGTTCCGGAGCCGTCCTTGTTGCGCAGCTTGGTGCCGGAACCGCTGACGACGGCTCCACCGCCATCGCCGTCGAGCGAGGTGACCCCACCGCGGTTGACGACCGTGCCCGAGCTGTCGCAGCGGGCTCCGGTCACGCTCAACCCCTGAGGCAGGGGCGTGGTGGCCTTGATCGCCGACTCGGTCTGGCTGGCCTGTTTGGTCAGGGACGTGACGTCAGGCACGGCCGGCACCGGGAAGTCCGGCAGCTGGACGGCGCCGGAGCTCGGGCTCCCGCCACCGGTCTTGGTGGTCGCTGCGGCACCGGCAGCCGACCCACTCGACCCGCCACCGCAGGCGCTGACGCCCAAGCTGACGGCACCCGCACAGACAACGGCGGCGGTCCAACGGGTGGTCCGGGTCATTCGAAGCTCCCCCTGCGAAGCTCGGTGACGTCCGGCCGTAACGACCGGAGGCTGCTGACGGCCGAGATCGTCGCAGACATGACGCCATTTCGGATGAGTTGTCTTGTCCTGTGGGACTTGGGGCGTCTCGATGGGATCTGCGCAGCCGCCACAAAGGTGCGCTGGATCCGGATCGGTTGCAGGATGACAACGAAGCGATAACTGCAAGGAGTAGCCAAGAGACTCTTGGCTGTAACCACGATGAAGTGGTTATGTATCGGTGACCACAGGCGTCACGGCGCTCACAAGGTGCCGGCGTGCCTTCCATGACGTGACGATCACCAACCGGGGTGGTCCGAACGCTCGGCATGAGGAGGTGATTTCGCCATGCGTAAGAGCCCTTGGAAGTGGGGGGGCTGATCGCCCCCGTCAACCCGTACTCGTCCCTCTACCCATCCCCGTATTCATCCGTTGTTCGGTCAGACCGCACCCCGACCCCTCGGCCCGAGGCTTCTCTGCCGAGGTCTGGCGAGCTCCACACCCAGGCGCAGTGCTCAGCGCTGGGTGTTGCCGGACTTCGACTCGGCCGCAGGGGCGGGCAGGTCGGCGAGGTCTGAGCGGCCGGACAGGTCGGCCAGGTTGATGATGCCGGGCAGCGGCGTGTCCATCGACGGCCCGGCGTCCATCGGCGGGCGAGGTTTCGGCTCGTCGGCCGGCCGGTTGATGACGTCGAGGTCGCGGCTGGTCAGGTCGGTGAAGGTCAGGACCCGGTCGCGGCCGGCGCGCTTCGCGGCGTACATCGCGAGGTCGGCTTCGCGGAGGGCCTGCCGCACGGCGCCCGCCGCGTCGTCCGGCGCGGATTGCGGTGCGTAGGCGACCCCGGCCGAGATGGTGCAGGTGACCTGGCGGCCGATGCCGGCGTGGCTCGCGCTGCGGACGGCCTCGGCCAGGCGTTCGGCCACCTCGCGAGCCTCGCGCAGCCCGAGCCCGGGCAGCGCGACGACGAACTCCTCGCCGCCCCAGCGCCCGGCGACGTCGCCGGGTCGCAGGCTCTCCGCGATGGTGGCGCCGATCGTGGTCAACACCTCGTCGCCGGCCAAGTGCCCGAGCTCGTCGTTGACCTGCTTGAAGTGGTCGAGGTCGGCCAGGATGACGCCGACCGGCTCGCGACTGACCAACCGGGAGACGGTCTTGGTCCAGCTGTCCGGACGCAGCAGGCCGGTCCGTCGGTCGGTGCTCGCCTCCTCCAGCAGGTGGGCGTAGTGCAGTCCGGCCCCGGCGGCGACCAGCGTGCCCGACAGGAGGCAGGCCGCGACCGGCTCGCTCGCCCAGGCCGCGGCCATGCCGATGCTCAGGGTCGCCTCGGTCAGGATCATCACCCGCGTGCTCCAGCTGCGCAGCACCTCGCCGATGTCGTCGGCGCCGGCGATCCGGGCGATCCCCATGACGATGGCGGTGTTGCTCACGAGGTACGCCGCGACGCCGAGGATGGCGGTCAGATCGTGGGGCAGCGGACCGACGGCGTGCATCACCAGGAACGACAGGTCGATGGCGATGAACATCGCCGAGACGTTGAAGATCTGCTGCGCGAGCTGCCGATGGCTGCCGCCCCAGTGGACGTCGACGAACTGGGTCCAGAGGCCGCCGACGAGCACCGCGACGACGAGCGCCTCGGGCGGTCCCCAGATCAGCAAGGCGGCCATCATCCAGACGCCGCCGATGTCCTGGACCGCCATGTCGCGGGGGAAGGCCACCATGACCGAGCGGGTGAGCACGGAGACGGCCACCGCGAGGCCGCAGATGACCGCCGTACCCAGGTAGTGGAACTGGCCGAGATCCGGGGTGAGGGCCAGCGCGGCCACCGAGAGCAGCACCGCGAGCGCCACCACGGTGCCGAAGTAACGGCGGACGGCGACCGGCTGCCGTTTCAACCACCAGGTGGATGCCGAAGGACGCGACATACGCACCGCGATCAGCACCCCCAGTTCACTGAGCAAGCAAAGCCACCGAGCAAGACCACCGACCAGACCACCGAGCAGATCGGACAGTACGCCGGGGTGGCGCGACACGCCCAGCGTTACACGAGGAACACTTCCCGTCACCGGTGATACTCACTCTCCCAGCCGAGTCCTAGGCCGAATGAGTGTGGGACCACTAGCGTTCGGCCCATGCGAGTCGCCGTTGCCCGCGAGGTCCGACCCGGTGAACGACGGGTCGCGTTGACCGCTGAGGCCGCCGCCCCCTTGGTGAGCTCGGGGGCCGAGGTCGTGGTGGAGTCCGGCGCGGGCGCTGCGGCGCTGAGCTCGGACGCAGGCCTTCCGTGACGTTGGGGTCGAGATCGTCGAGGGCGGCGACGTGCTGGCTGACGCGGACGTCGTGCTGCATGTGCGGCCGTTGCTGGCGGCCGAGATCGGTCGGCTGCGTCGAGGGGCGGTGACGATCGGTTTCATGACCCCGTCGGCCGAGCTCGACGGGGTCCGTTTGTTGCGGGACGCGGGGGTGACGGCCTTCTCGATGGAGTTGGTGCCGCGGATCTCGCGGGCGCAGTCGATGGACGCCTTGACGTCGCAGGCGCTGGTGTCGGGGTACCGGTGCGCGTTGGAGGCGGCGATGCGGTTGCCGCGGTTCTTCCCGCTCTTCATGACCGCGGCCGGCACCGTGCCGCCGGCCCGGGTGGTGGTGTTGGGCGCCGGGGTGGCGGGGTTGCAGGCCATCGCGACGGCCAAGCGGCTGGGTGCGGTCGTGGAGGCGTACGACGTGCGACCGGCGTCGGCGGATGA
Source organism: uncultured Actinomycetota bacterium (assembly GCA_963834425.1). GTDB lineage: Bacteria > Actinomycetota > Actinomycetes > Actinomycetales > CAVURS01 > CAVURS01. The sequence goes on along the minus strand of CAWIBR010000010.1, from coordinate 96,285 downwards.
GGTGAAGTCGATGGGGGCGTCGTTCATCTCGTTGGAGCTGGAGTCGTTGGAGGGGTCGGGCGGTTACGCCCGGGAGATGGGCGAGGAGCGGGCGGCTCGCCAGCGCGACCTGCTCGCGCCGTACATCGCCAAGGCCGACGTGCTGATCACCACCGCTGCGGTGCCCGGCCGGCCGGCGCCGCTGTTGGTGACCCGGGCGATGGTGGAGGGGATGAAGGCCGGTTCGGTGGTGGTCGACCTGGCGGCCGAGAGCGGCGGCAACGTGGAGGGTTCGGTGGCCGGGCAGGAGATCCGCGTGGCCGTCGACGGGGCTGGTGGGACGGTCACGCTGCTGGGGATGGCCGATGCGGCCTCGACGATGCCGGCCGATGCGAGCCGGCTTTACGCCAAGAACGTCACCAACCTGCTGGCCCTGATGCTCAAACCGGGCGACCCCGAGGATCCCGAGGGCCCGGCGGGTTCCGGGCCTGCGCTGGTGCTGGACTTCGGCGACGAGGTGTTGGACTCCGCGTGCGTGGTCCATGACGGCGTCGTACGGCATCAGCCAACTCGCGAGCTGATTGACCCGCCTAGTGAGCCACCGGCCGAGTCGCCGGCTGAGTCGCCGGCTGAGTCGCCGACTGAGGGGACGGCCTGATGTCCGGGGTCACGCTGCTGACGTTCTTCGTCCTGGCGGTCTTCATCGGCTTCGAGGTCGTCTCGAAGGTGTCCACGACGCTGCACACGCCGCTGATGTCCGGGGCGAACGCGATCCACGGCGTGATCCTGGTCGGCGCGATCATCGTCACCGGGCCAGGCCAGGGGCTGGTTCGCCGTGACGCTGGGGCTGATCGCGATCGTGCTGTCCACGATCAACATGGTGGGCGGCTTCGTGGTCACCGACCGGATGCTGGAGATGTTCAAAGGCCGAGCAGCGCCAACGAAGGACAAGCCGGGAGTTGACCGGTGAACGAGCTCTCGGCCAACTGGACGGCGCTGGGCTACCTGGTCGCGGCCGTCTGTTTCATCCTCGCGCTCAAGGGCCTGTCCTCACCCAAGACCGCGCGACGCGGCAACCAGATCGGCGCCTTCGGCGCGGTGCTCGCTGTGTTGGTGGCGTTCTTCTCCGAGGACCTGCACCACATCCCGCTGATCCTGATCGCGATGGTGGTCGGTACGGCGGTGGGCGTGCCCGCGGCCCGGCTGGTCGCGATGACCCAGATGCCGCAGCTGGTCGCCCTGTTCAACGGTGTCGGCGGCGCGGCGGCCGCCCTGGTCGCCGGGCTCGAGCTGACCCAGCACCACGTGTCGGGGTCGGGGTTCGTGGCCGTGGTGAGCTCGAACCAGTCGCTGCCGGCCAAGATCACCATCGTCAACGCGAGCACCCAGAGCCATTGGGTGGCGGTGGCGGCCGGCGCGTTCACGGTGCTGGTCGGGTGCGTCTCCTTTGCCGGGTCGTGCATCACCTTCGCCAAGCTGCAGGAGCTGATGACCGGCCGGGCCATCACCTACCCGGGCGGGCAGTACGTCTTCAGCGGCGCACTCGGTCTGGCCGTCCTGCTCGCCGCAGTGATCGTGGCCACCGGCGGTGGCTCCGGCGACCAGCCCTCGGCCTGGCTGCTCGGCCTGCTCGCGCTCGTCTCGCTCGGGGTCGGCGTGCTGTTCGTGCTGCCGGTCGGCGGGGCCGACGTGCCGATCGTGATCTCGTTGCTGAACGCGTTCACCGGCCTGACCGTGGCCGCGTCCGGCTACGTGCTGTCCAACACCCTGCTGCTCGTGGCCGGCACGCTGGTCGGCGCATCCGGCACGATCCTGACCCGGCTGATGGCGGCCGCGATGGGCCGCTCTCTGCTCTCCATCCTGTTCGGGGCGTTCCGGCCTTCGACCGCGGTGGCTGCGGGTTCGAGCGGCGAGGACCGGCCGGTGCGCTCCGGGTCTCCGCAGGACGTCGCGATCCTGCTCGGCTACGCGCGCAAGGTGGTCATCGTGCCCGGCTACGGACTCGCGGTGGCCCAGGCCCAGCACACCATCCGCGAGCTGGCCGAGCTGCTGGAGGCCCGGGGCATCGAGGTGATCTACGGCATCCACCCGGTCGCCGGCCGGATGCCCGGCCACATGAACGTCCTGCTCGCCGAGGCCAACGTGCCCTATGAGGTGCTCAAGGAGATGGACGAGGTCAACCCCGAGTTCGCCACCACCGACGTCGCGCTCGTCGTGGGCGCCAACGACGTGGTCAACCCGGCCGCCAAGACCACCCCAGGCGCCCCGATCTACGGCATGCCCATCCTGGAGGTCGACCAGGCCGCCCAGGTCGTCTTCCTCAAGCGATCCATGCGGCCCGGGTTCGCCGGCATCGACAACGAGCTCCTCTTCGACCCCAAGACCACCCTGCTCTTCGGCGACGCCAAGGACTCCCTCACCAAGGTGGTCAGCGCGCTGAAGTCGCTGTGACGGGGCGCGAACTGGCCGCCAACTCGGCGGGCACAACCAGGGGTACGTGGGCCGCAGCTGCCGGCTCGGGCGACTTCTGCCCGCCGAGCTGGCGTCGCGACCAGCGCAGGGCGGGCGGTCAGTCGTCGGAGCGGTCGATGGGGACGATGGTGGTGACGGCGTTCGGGTCCGGGCGCCGGCCGGGTTGGTTGGTCGGCGTGCCGCTCGGCGGTGGGGGCGGCGGGGGCGGGCTGGCGCCGAAGATCTCCAGGCAGATCTCCTCATAGAGCGCGTCCGGATGTGGCAGGAAGCGCACCCGGCGCAGGGCCTGGTCCTGTCCGGCCGACTCCAGCACGAACTCCCCATAGCCGAGCAGCCGGCCGAGCACGGAGCGGTTGTAGGACATGTCGGTGACCTTCGCGAGCGGCATCATCGCGACGGTGCGGGTCAGGAGTCCGTTGGCCAGGATCACCCGCTTGTTGGTCGCGACGAACCAGTCGGTCCGCCAGTCGAGGCACCGGTAGGCCAGGTAAACGAGGCTGGCGATCCACGCGATCCAGATCAGATTGCCGAGGACGGGGACGTTCTGCGGGATGTTCGTGTCCAGCCAGACCGCGACGAACAGCCCCAGCACCGTGGTCGCGACCGGCCCGATCAGTTGGGCCCAGTGCCGCCGCTCAGCGGCGACGACGTCCTCGTAGGGGAGCAGGTGCTTGGCGTAGTAGCGCGCGCCGCGAGCATCGACCGGAGTCCGGCTGCCGGACATCGCGATTAGGTGTTGTTGTTGTTCAGGAGGGCGTTGAAGAACCGGCCGATCGCCTGGATCAACTCGACGACGCCGTTCCAGGCTCTGCGCACGATGTCGGCTGCCTGATCCGGGCTCTTGAAAATGGCGTAGATCACGAAGGCGGCGATGAGCAGGTAGGCGAGCTGCTTGATCCGCGAGGTCACCATGGCGCCTCCCTCCGACGATTCGAGCCTGTAGTCCGACAGCAGTCCAGGGTCATCCTCACGGACGCCTCGCCGGGGGCGACGGAGGCGCGCCGGTAGGGGCCGGGCGCCGTGGAAGGGGTCAGACCACGCCGTACAGCCGGTCTCCGGCGTCACCGAGGCCGGGCACGATGTAGCCCCGGTCGTTGAGTCGCTCGTCCAGGGCGGCGGTGACGACCGCGAACGGCGCGCTGAGCGAGGCCGTCTCGCGCTCGAGGAGCGCCAGGCCTTCGGGTGCCGACAGGAGGCAGATCGCGGTGATGTCATCGGCGCCGCGGTCGGTCAGGTAGTGGACGGCCGCCGACAACGTGCCGCCCGTCGCCAGCATCGGGTCGAGCAGGTAGCACTGCCGCCCGGACAGGTCGTCGGGCAGCCGGGTGGCGTAGGTGGTCGCGACCAGGGTCTCCTCGTCGCGGACCAGCCCGAGGAAGCCGACCTCGGCCGTGGGCAGGATCCGGACCATCCCGTCGAGCATCCCGAGCCCGGCCCGCAGGATGGGTACGACGAGTGGCTTCGGCGCGGACAGCCGGACGCCGACGGCCGGACCCACGGGCGTCGTCACCTCGGCCGGCTGCACCCGGACATCGCGGGTGGCTTCGTAGGCCAGGAGGGTGACCAGCTCGTCGGTCAGCCGGCGGAAGGTCGGGGAGTCGGTGCGTTCGTCCCGCAATGTGGTGAGCTTGTGGGCGATCAGGGGATGGTCGACGACGGTCACTCGCATGGGCGAAACCTACCGCCGCAGTGGCACCATATGGCGGTGTCGTACTTCACCGCCGTACTGGCTCGGCATGCTCGCGGCTGGCGCGTCCTCGACCTCGATGTCGACGACGCCGAGGATCTCGACGAGCTGGCCGACCTGGTGCGAAATGCGTTGCCAGGCGCTGGACCCGGTCTCGCGATCATCGAGCGCGAGGACTCGTGGTTCGCGCTCGTGCGGGTCGACGACGACGGCGAACCGCGCCCGTTTGTCTCCGACCTGCGCGAGTCGCTCCGCAGCCGCTACGCCGTGGTCCTGGAATCAGCGGCCGACATCGACATCCCCGCCGACCTCGACGGGCTGGCCGACGTGCCGGTCGACGACGAGGAGGACGATCTTGATGACGACGACAGTGTTGGAACCCGCTCTGCTGCAACGGATTCCGACGACGACACTGCCGTCGAGCTGACCGACGACGATGACGAGCCGGACGACATCGTGACCAACGCTCGCGAGGCGCTGGCGCCGGACCTGAGCGACATCGAGGCGAACGGGCTCCAGCCTTCGCGGACCTGGGCCGGCGACCCAGCGTTGCTGGAGGACCTGGGGATCAGCGCCGCCGAGCTCGTGCAACTGACGACCGAGGAGTCGGACGACCCGGCGGCCGTTCTGGCCGGCATCGGCGAGGCGTGCGGCTTCGACGAACAGCTCGACGCGTTGCGGTGACGGGACCGGCTCGCGGGGCGGGCCAGGACCGGACCCCTGACCCGGCGTACGACGAGTGGATGGGTCTCGCGCTCGATCAGGCCGCGCTGGCGACCGCTTCCGGTGACGTCCCGGTCGGTGCGGTCGTGATCGGGCCGACCGGCGCACTGCTCGGCGCCGGGGTCAACCGGCGGGAGGCCGAAACAGACCCGACGGCGCACGCCGAGATCCTGGCCCTGCGCGCCGCGGCCCACACGCTCGGGGAGTGGCGGCTCGCCGGCTGCACCCTGGTCGTGACCCTCGAACCCTGCCTGATGTGCGCTGGGGGCCTGGTGCTGGCGCGGGTGCAGCGGGTCGTTTTCGGCGCCTGGGATCCCAAGGCCGGGGCGGCCGGTTCGGTGTGGGACGTGATGCGCGACCGGGCCGTCAACCATCGGGTCGAGGTGGTCCCGGAGGTGCGGGCTCAGGAGTGCGCAGAGCTGCTCACCGCCTTTTTCGCAGGCCTCCGGCTGGGGTAATTCTCGGGTAGGGCTCGGGTAGTCTGCTCCGCGGTGGCGTGTCCGAGCGGCCTAAGGAGCACGCCTCGAAAGCGTGTGACGGGGCAACCCGTCCGTGGGTTCAAATCCCACCGCCACCGCCATGTGACATCCACGCAGCGGTGCAGCTCAGCGTCAGTGATGACCGGAGTTGCACCGCTGCTGGCTTGCGGGGCCGGGAGCGAGACCGCGAGCTAGGGCGCGAGACCGCGCTGAATGTCGACCAGGTGGTGCTCGCACTCGTGGATCGTGTGCCGCCCCAGCCAGGCCAGGTCGTGCTCGGTCGGGCCGGGATAGTTGTAGATCAACAACCGCGCCCAGTCAGCCTCGTCACGGCCGCTCAGCGCGGTCGTCACGAGCCGAAACGCCAGGTCGAGCTCGTCGGCCACCGCGACGGGCGACTCCTCGGCGTACCGGGCGAGCGTGACCCGCTCCTCCCGGTTCATCCGGGCGAAGCTCGGCCGCTCCTCGACCAGCGCCAGGTAGATCCGCTCGCGCTGCGCGAGCAACACGTCCCGCACATGGCAGGCGTACTCGAGCGCGGACCAGACCTCCGGCGCCGGGCGCCGACGCAGGTCGGCCTCTGGCGTCGCAGTCAGGATGGTGCGATAGCGGCCGGCCAGGTCGGCCAGGTGCGATGCGTACGACGCGGTCGGCAGGTCTTGCCAGGCGAAGCCGCAGTCGGGGCAGGCCTGCGGTGCGCTCATGCCGCGCGTCCCTAGGCCTTCTTGGTCTTGCTCGCCGTCGGCTTGGCGGGCGTCGTGTGGGTCCCCGTCGGCGTCGTACTCGGGTGGCAGCTCGGGTTGCTGCTGGCGGTGGCCGAGGGCGGGTCGCCCAGCTTGACGTACGACGCACCGAGCACCAGGTCGACGGTCGCGTCCTTGCGCTTGTCCAGGACCATCTTGGCGCCCGGCACCTCCGAGGCGACGAGCTGCGCGGCCGCCTTGCCCTTCGCGCCGTATCGGATCTGGGCCGGCGTCGTGACGTTGGCATTGAGCGGGTCGTTGGCGACCTTGCCGGTGACGTAGCCCTGGGCCTTCATCTCACCGGACACCTTCTTGGCCAGCCCGTTGCGCTTGCTCGCGTTGTAGACGTTGACCTGCACCTGCGAGGGCTGCACCTTGATGACCACTGCGGTGGTCGGACACGAGCCGGCCGTCGACGTGGCCTTGGGCTTGGCGAACCAGCCGCCGTAGTAGGCCGCCGCGAACACAAAGGAGACGAGCAGCAGCCCGCCGACAAGCAGCAGCGTGATGGCCTGGCGGCGGGCGCGCTTCTGAGCCGGCGTCAGGGGTGGGCGGGTCGGGCGCTGACCCCCGGCTTCGACGTCGTCGAAGCCTTGGACCTCGGACATGACGGCCCCCTTAGCCGCTCAGTCCAGTACCAGCACGCGAGCGTGCAGGGCTGGACGCTGGTGAAGCGCCGCCCGCAGCGCCCGGTGCAGGCCGTCCTCAAGATAGAGGTCGCCGTGCCACTCCACCACGTGCGCGAACAGGTCACCGTAAAAGGTCGAGTCCTCGGAGAGCAGCGCGTCGAGGTCCAGCGTGCGCTTGGTGGTCGTCAGCTCGTCCAGCCGGACCAGGCGCGGCGGCACGTCGGACCAGTCGCGCGGCGTCACCTTGCCGTGGTCGGGATAGGGCCGCTGATCTCCGACCGCCTTGAAGATCACGACCGGCAGTCTAGGGCGACGGCTGCAATACGCTGCGTGGCGTGACACCAGGCGCGGCGCCGGACGCCTCCTCCCAGCTCGACGCGATCAAGGCGGGCTATGCCTTCACCGGCCCCGCCCTGGAGCTCGGCGCGGTGGTCATCGATGGCACCGCTCATCCGGACGCCCTGGTCCGGATCCCGCTCTCGGCGCTCAACCGGCACGGTCTGGTGGCCGGCGCGACCGGGACGGGCAAGACCAAGACCCTCCAGCTGATGGCCGAGCAGCTCTCGGCCGCCGGCGTCCCCGTCTTCCTGGCCGACATCAAGGGTGACCTGTCCGGGCTGGCCGCGCCGGGGGAGACGAGCGACCGGACGACGCAGCGGGCCACCGAGGTCGGCCAGACGTGGGTGCCCACGGCGTACCCGGTGGAGTTCCTGTCGCTCGGTGGCACCGGAGCCGGTACGCCGGTGCGCGCGACGATCACGTCGTTCGGTCCGGTCCTGTTGTCCAAGGTGCTCGGGCTGAACGCCGTCCAGGAGTCCAGCCTCGGGCTGATCTTCCACTTCGCGGACTCGGCCGGTCTGCCGCTGCTGGACCTGAAAGACCTGCGGGCGGTGGTGCAGTACCTCTCCTCGGACGAGGGCAAGGGCGACCTGAAAGACCTCGGCGGGCTCTCGTCGGCCACGGCCGGAGTCATCCTGCGACAGCTGATCGCGCTCTCCGACGCCGGCGCTGACCCGTTCTTCGGTGAGCCGGAGTTCGACACCCAGGACCTGCTGCGGACGACGAGTGACGGCCGCGGAATCGTGACCTGCCTCGAGCTGCCGTCGGTGCAGGACAAGCCGGTGCTCTTCTCCACCTTCCTGATGTGGACCTTCACGCTGACCAACACCGGCCTGGTCACCCTGCACACGATGACCATCGGCGACCCCAAGGCCGGACCGGTCACCTGCGCCGCGACCACCCTGGCTCCCGGCGGCTCGACCACCTGCGCCGCCGACAACCCGTACACGATCACCACCACCGAAGCCGACGCCGGCATCGTGCACAACACCGCCACCGCCACCGGCTCCTGCGGCTGCAACGCCACCGTCAAGGCCGTCCACGCCGCCGCCGTCGTGCCGACAGCGAAGGCGATCACCAAGACCACGACCAGCTCGGTCGTGCCCGGCCTGCCGTTCACCGGCGCCATGGGCGTCGTCTGGGCCATCCGCGGCGGCATCGCTGCCCTCCTGGCGGGTGCCTTCCTGCTCCTCATCACCCGCCGCCGCCGCGACGACGACGACCCGCAAACGGCGCTTTAGTCCCGTCACCCATTTGCCGATAGATCCGCAGGTACTCACCTCGGCCCGACCAGAAGATCACGTCCGGAAGATCAGGGAACTGGAGAATTACCGATGACACGCATCAGGAAGACCGGCCGGTCCACCGCGGTGGCCGCCACGGCCGCGGCGATCGGCCTCACGGCCGTGCTGGCCGGCTGCTCGCACGACTCGAACCACTCCGCGGCCAAGACGGCTGCAGCGGCGAGCGGCACCACCAAGGCGATCACCACCGTGCCCAAGGCCGACAACATCGTCAACGATCCCAAGGCTCGTCCGTCGGTGAGCATGCCGACCTGCCACGCCACCACGAGTGGCTGGACCGCAGGCGGCACCGCGACCAACTCGACGGCCAAGCCCACCACCTTCACCATCGTGGTTTCCTTTACTACCAAGCAATCCACGGTGATCACCCGCGGTCAGACCAAGGTCGCCGTCAAGCCGGGTCAGACCAAGAACTGGACCGCCAGCGCCAACTTCGCCAAGACCAAGGACGTCCAGTGCGTCCTGCGCGGAGTGTCCGACAGCTGACCCTTCACCAGCCTGAACCGGCCTTTGCCGGTCGCACCAGAACGTCCCCCGGGCCTGGCCCGGGGGACGTTCGGCGTTCTGTGACCGAATTTGCCATTTTCGTGACGCTGCGTGATTACCCAGAGTGATGACGTTAGTCAAGGCGCCGGGTCAACCTGCCGACAAATGCCCTGAGGGCGTCGTCCGGGCGGACTCGAGAACGAGCTCTGGCAATGACCAGGGAACAGCACGGTGCAGGGGCACGCATGACCCGCAGGCAGCCGCCTGCTGCTCCGTAGTACGTCGACTGTTCGAAAGGCCCGGCCACAGGTGTCCCGTTCGACCCGACCCATCGGGGGGGTGCGCAGCATCGCTGCCCACCGCCTCGCGATGCGTCGCGTCGTCATGGCGCTGGTGGCCGCGCTGGTCACTGTGTTCGGGGTGACGTCGGTCGGTGTCTCGCAGAATGCCGGCGCGGCTCAGACCACCTGCCCGAGCGCCATCGGGCTGAGCAACGGTGACTTCGAGAACCCGACGGTTCCGGCCGGCGCTGGCACCGACATCCTGGACAGCAACGCCGCCGCGATCTGGAAGACGACGGCCACCGACCACAACATCGAGTACTGGCGCAACGGCGGCAGCTCGACCAGCAACAACGGCAACCTGGCCATCACGGCCGAGAGCGGTAGCCAGTGGGTCGAGCTCAACGCCACCCAGGCCTCGACGCTCTACCAGGACCTGACCACCGTGCCCGGCCAGGTGATGCGGTGGTCCCTGTGGCACCGCGCCCGCTACACGGGCACGGCCAACGGCCAGGACGTGATGGCCGTCAAGATCGGTACGACGACGACCCAGGTGCAGCAGGGCTCCAACATCAGCGACGGCCCGAACGCCTGGGTCAACTACACCGGTTCCTACACCGTGCCCGCAGGCCAGACCACGACCCGGTTTGCCTTCACCGCGGTCTCGACCTCGAGCGGCAACGCGACGATCGGCAACTTCCTCGACAACGTCCAGTTCTCCAACGCGCCCTGCCTGACGACGTCCAAGACGGTCACCGACCTGACCGCCAGCAGTGGGGGATTGACCCGGCCCGGCGACACGCTGCAGTACACCGTCACGGTCAACAACACCGGCGGCGCAATGTCGAGCAACGACGTCGTGACCGACGCGATCCCGGCCAACACGACGTACGTGCCGGGGTCCCTGGTCGTCTCGGGTGCGGCGGTGACCGATGCGACCGACACTGACGTCGGCCAGTTCTCCGCGGGCACCGTCACCGGTCGCATCGGCACCGGAGCAACGAGTACGACGGGTGGCACGATCGCCGCCGGCGGCACGACCACGATGACGTTCAAGGTGACCGTCAATGCGGGCACAGCGGCGGGCACGGTCATCTCGAACACGGCCAACACGACCTACCAGTGGGCGCCCGCAGCGACGACCTACACCTCGACCACGAACACCCTGACCAATACCGTTGCCACCACCGGGATCACGGTGGCCAAGTCGGTGTCCGGGACGACCGACGTCAACGGCGACAGCAAGCTCAACACCGGCGACAAGGTCGCCTACACCTTCCTGGTCACCAACACCGGCTCGACCGCGTTGACGGCCGTCGGCGTCAACGACAGCAAGGCGACGGTCAGCTGTCCCTCCAGCACCCTGGCCAGCGGCGCGTCCGAGACCTGCACCGCGACGTACACCGTGACCCAGGCCGACGTGGACAGCGGCTCGGTGGTCAACACCGCGACCGCGACGGGCACGCCGCCGTCCGGGGCTTCCGCGATCACCTCGGCGCCGTCGACGGCGACCAAGGCGCTCGACCAGACGGCGGCGCTCACCCTGACCAAGTCGGGGGCCTCGGCCGACACCAACGGCGACGGCAAGCTCGACGTCGGCGACAAGATCACCTACAGCTACCTGGTCAAGAACACGGGCAGCGTCACGCTGAACCCGGTCAGCATCAACGACGCCCACAGCGGGCTGTCCGCGATCACCTGCCCGACCACGTCCCTCGCGGCCCTGGCCACGACGACGTGTACGGCGACCTATCCGATCACCCAGGCCGACCTGGACGCCGGGGTCGCCAACAACACGGCCACGGCGAGCGGGAAGCCGCCGACCGGCGCGTCGGTCACGTCGGCGCCGTCGACGGCCGCCGTCACCCTGCCGCCCGCGCCGGCGTTGACCGTCACGAAGTCGGCGACCTCAACCCCCACGACGCTCACCGCTGCCGGCCAGACGGTCGCCTACTCGTTCCTGGTGAAGAACACCGGCAACGTGACCGTCACCGGCATCGCGGTCGCCGACACCTTTACCGCACCCGCCGGCCCGGTGCCGACGATCAATTGCCCGGTAACAACGTTGGCTCCAGGTGCCTCCACGACGTGCACCGCCGCTAACTACGCCGTGACCCAGGCCGATGTCGACAACGGCAAGATCGTCAACAGCGCCACCGTGTCCGGGAAGTCGCCGGCCGGAGCCACCGTCACGTCGGCCGCCTCGGCCGTCACCGTGACGATTGCGCCCGCCCCGGCGATGACCCTGCAGAAGACCGTCGCGTCGGTGACCGACACCAACGCCGACGGAGTGCGGGACGCCGGCGACCAGGTGAACTGGACGTTCAAGGTCACCAACACGGGCAACGTCACCCTCAACACCGTCGCGGTGTCCGACGCCAAGGCCGGGGCGGTGACCTGTTCGCCGACGACGCTGGCCCCCGGGGCGTCGGTGACCTGCACGGCCGCGGCGTACACGATCTCGCAGGCCGAGGGAGACGCCGGACTGGTCACCAACACGGCCACGTCGAGCGCCAAGACGCCCGCGGGTGCCGCCGTGACCTCGCCCAGCTCGTCGACGTCGACCACCCTGACCGCCAGCCCCAAGGTCACCATCACCAAGTCGGCCGCGGTCACCGATGTGAACGCCGACGGCAAGACCGACCTGGGCGACAAGATCCAGTGGTCGTTCCTGGTCAAGAACACCGGCAACGTCACGCTGACCGGGGTTGCCGTCTCGGATGCCAAGGCCGGCGCCGTCACCTGTCCCGCAACGACGCTCGCCCCGGGCGTCTCCACAACGTGCACCGCAACGACGACGTACACGATCTCGCAGACCGATGTCGACAGCGGCTCGGTCACCAACACGGCGACGGCCACCGCGACCCCACCGAGCGGCTCACCGATCACGTCGGCCCCGTCCTCGACCAACACGCCGATCGTGCAGACCTCGGGCCTGCAGCTGACCAAGTCCGCGGTGGTGACCGACGTCAACCACGACGGCCTGACCGACCTGGGCGACACCGTCGCCTGGTCGTTCGCGGTCAAGAACACGGGCACGACGACCGTCACGGCTCTCGCCATCAGCGACCCGACGGCTGGTGCCACCACCTGCGCCGCGACCTCCCTGGCTCCAGGCGCTTCGACGACCTGCACGCCGACGGCGGCCCACACCATCACCCAGGCGGACGTCGACGCCGGCTTCGTGACCAACACCGCGACAGCCGGCGCCAAGAACCCCTCGAACGCGACCGTGACCTCGAACGCCTCGTCGACCGACACCGCGGTCGCGCAGACGACGAATCTCGCGCTCGTCAAGAGCGCGGCGGTCAACGACGTCAACACCGACGGCGTGACGGACCTCGGCGACAAGATCACCTACAGCTTCCTGGTCACCAACACCGGCACGGTCACGGTGAACTCGTTGGCGATCAACGACAGCAAGGCCGGGGCGATCACCTGCCCGGTGACGACGTTGGCCCCGAACGCCCAAACGACCTGCACCGCAACGACTCCCTACGTCGTGACCCAGGCGGACGTCGACGCCGGGGTGGTCACCAACACCGCCACGGCCGCCGCGAAGAGCCCGAGCGGGAGCACGCTGAGCTCGGCTCCGTCGTCGGTCTCGACGGGCGTCCACCAGGTCGCCTCGGTGCAGCTGACCAAGTCGGCGGTCGTGACGGACGTCAACGCGGACGGCAAGACCGACCTGGGCGACAAGATCCAGTGGTCGTTCCTGGTCAAGAACACCGGCACCGTCACCGTCTCGACGGTGGCGATCTCCGACAGCAAGGCCGGTGCCACAACCTGCCCGGTCTCGTCGTTGGCGCCGGGAGCGACGACGACCTGCACCGCGACCACGCCGTACGTCATCACCCAGCCCGACGTGGACGCGGGTTCGGTCAACAACACCGCGACGGCGAGTGGCAAGAGCCCGGCCGGGGCGGCCCTGACGTCGGCGCCCTCCTCGACGTCGACGCCGGTCGTCCAGGCTTCCTCGCTCCAGCTCACGAAGTCGGCTGCCGTGACTGACGTCAACGGCGACGGCAAGACCGACCTGGGCGACAAGATCCAGTGGTCGTTCCTCGTGAAGAACACCGGCACCGTGACCCTCACCGGGGTGGGGGTCACGGACACCAAGGCCGGCGCCGTCACGTGCCCGGTCACCACGCTCGCGCCGGGCGCGTCCACGACGTGCACCGCAGCCGCGGCGTACGTCGTGAGCCAAGCCGATGTCGACGCTGGCGTGGTCTCCAACATCGCCACGGCCACAGGCAAGAACCCGGCCAGCGTGACGGTCACCTCGAACGCATCGCAGACCGATACTCCGATCAACCAGGCCACCGCGTTGCAGCTGACCAAGTCGGCGGCGGTGACCGACGTGGACGGCGACGGCAAGACCGACCTGGGCGACAAGATCCAGTGGTCGTTCCTGGTCAAGAACACCGGCACCGTCACGCTGTCGACCCTCGCCATCAACGACAGCAAGGCCGGGGCGACGACCTGCCCGGTCACGACGCTCGCGCCCGGAGTCTCGACCACCTGCACGGCGACGTCGCCCTACGTCATCACCCAGGCCGATGTCGATGCCGGGGCAGTCAACAACACCGCGACCGCCACCGACCAAGAACCCGTCCGGCGCGACCGTCACGTCCAACAGCTCATCGACGACCACGGTCGTGGCCTCGTCGGCCACGCTCCAGCTGACCAAGTCGGCTGCGGTCAACGACGTCAACGGCGACGCGCAAGACCGACCTCGGCGACAAGATCACCTGGACGTTCCTGGTCAAGAACACCGGCACGGCCACCGTCTCCAGCGTGGCGATTGCCGACCCGACGGCCGGGGTCGCTGACCTGCCTGGCGACCACCCTCGCGCCGGGGGCCTCGACGACCTGCACCTCGAGCGCACACGTGATCAGCCAGGCCGACGTGGACGCAGGTGTGGTGTCCAACACGGCCACCGCATCGGGCCAGAGCCCGAGCGGGGCGACCGTCACGTCCAACGGCTCCTCGACCGACACCTCCGTGGTCCAGGCCAGCGGGTTGCAGCTGACCAAGTCGGCAGCGGTCACCGATCTGAACGGCGACGGCCAGACCGACCTCGGCGACCGGATCACCTGGTCGTTCCTGGTCAAGAACACCGGCACCGTGACCCTCACCACCGTCGCCGTCACCGACCCGACGGCCGGTGCGATCTCCTGCCCCACCACGACATTGGCTCCCGGAGCCTCGACGACGTGTACGTCGAGCCCTCACGCCGTGACCCAGGCCGACGTGGACGCCGGCGTGATCACCAACACGGCCAACGCATCCGGTCGCAACCCGGCCGGCACCGCGGTGCCGTCAAACAGCTCGACGGTCTCGACGCCGATCGCCCAGAGCGCCGCACTCCAGCTGACCAAGTCGGCGACGGTCACGGATGTGAACGGCGACGGGAAGACCGACCTGGGCGACACGATCACGTGGTCGTTCCTGGTCAAGAACAGCGGTACGACGACTGTGACGACGGTAGCGGTCACCGACCCGACCGCGGGCGCGATCTCCTGTCCAACAACGACGCTGGCGCCCGGTGCCTCAACGACCTGCACATCGGGCGCGCACACCGTGACCCAGGCCGACGTGGATGCGGGCGTCGTGTCCAACACGGCCACAGCCACGGGCAAGAACCCGGCGGGTGGGACGGTGACCTCCAACGGATCCTCGGCCGATACCCCGATCGCGCAAGCGACGACGCTCCAGCTGACCAAGTCGGCGGCGGTGACCGACGTCAACGGTGACGCCAAGACGGATCTCGGGGACACGATCACCTGGTCGTTCGCGGTCAAGAACACCGGGACCGTGACCCTCACCGCGGTCGCGGTCACCGACCCGACCGCGGGCGCGATCACCTGTCCCGCAACGACACTCGCGCCAGGCGCCTCGACGACCTGCACCTCAGCTGCGCACTCGATCAGCCAGGCCGACGTGGATGCCGGAGTCGTGAACAACACGGCCACGGCGAGCGGCCGGACGCCGGCCAACACGCCGGTGACCTCCAACAGTTCCTCGACCTCGACGCCCATCGCGCAGACGTCGTCGCTCTTGCTGACCAAGACCGCCGCCGTCAGCGACCTGAACGGTGACGGGGCGAACGACTTGAACGACACGATCACCTGGTCGTTCCTGGTCCAGAACACCGGCACGACAACGCTCACCGCGGTGGCGGTCAACGACGCCAAGGCCGGGTCTGTCTCTTGCCCGACGACGACGCTGGCGCCCGGGGCGTCGACGACCTGCACCTCCGCGGCGTACGCGATCGTCCAGGCCGACGTCGACGCCGGAGTGGTCAGCAACACCGCCACCGCGGCGGGCCGGACACCCGCTGGCACCACGACGACATCCAACAGCTCGCACACCGACACTGCGGTCACCCGCACCTCGAACCTCAAGCTGGTCAAGAAGGCCGCCGTCAACGACGTCAACGGGGATTTCACAACCGACCGTGGGGACAGGATCACCTGGACCTTCAAGGTGACCAACGCGGGCACCACGACGCTGACGTCGGTCGGCGTCACTGACCCGACCGCCGGGCCGGTCAGTTGTCCGTTGACCTCGCTGACCCCCGGCTCGACGACCACCTGCACGGCGGCCGTGCACCCGATCACCCAGGCCGACGTCGACGCCGGTGTCGTCAACAACACCGCGACCGCTTCGGCCACGGACGTCGGTGGCCTGGCCGTCGTCTCGAACCCCTCGTCGACGTCCACCCCCATCGCGCAGTCGATGGCGGCCCAGCTGACGAAATCGGCCGCGGTCACGGACGTCAACGCCGACGGCAAGACCGACCTCGGCGACACGATCACCTGGTCGTTCCTGGTGACCAACAGCGGGACGACCACGCTCTCCTCGGCGGCGGTGAACGACGCCAAGGCCGGAGCGGTGAGCTGCCCGACCGGACCGCTGCCGCCCGGGGCGTCGGTGACCTGCACCTCCGCGGCGTACACGATCACCCAGGCCGACGTCGACGCCGGTCTGGTCAACAACACCGCCACGGCCAGTGCCCATGGACCCTCCGGCGCCACGGTCACCTCGAACAGTTCGTCGACCTCGACACCCGTGGTGCAGACGAGCTCGCTGCTCCTGACCAAGTCCGCGGCCGTCAACGACGTGAACGCCGACGGCAAGACCAACCTCGGGGACACGGTCACCTGGTCGTTCCTGGTCAAGAACACGGGTACGACGTCGGTCACGGGCGTGGCCGTCAACGACGCCACCGCCGGCGCTGTCACGTGCCCCGTGACCGCGCTCGCTCCCGGCGCAGCCACGACCTGCACGTCGTCCGCTCATGTGGTCACGCAGGCGGACGTGGACGCGGGCTTCGTCGCCAACACAGCGACCGCGTCGGCGACCAAGCCCGCCGGCGCCACGGTCACCTCGAACGCGTCGTCCACCGACACGGCGGTCGTGCAGGCGCTGGCCCTGCAGCTCACCAAGTCCGCGGTGGCCACGGACACCAACTCCGACGGCCAAACTGACCTCGGCGACACGGTCACCTGGTCGTTCCTGGTCAAGAACACGGGCACGACCACCCTGACGGCCGTCGCCGTCAACGACCCGAAGGCCACCCCCGTCTCCTGTCCGGTGACCACCCTCGCTCCGGGCGCCAGCACCACGTGCACGGCCGCGGCCCACACGATCGCTCAGGCTGACGTCGATGCCGGAGCCGTCACCAACACGGCCACGGCGAGCGCGCTGAGCCCGAGCGGATCGACGGTGACGTCGAACGCCTCGTCGACGAACACGCCTGTCGCCCAGACCGGTTCGCTCCTGCTGACCAAGTCGGCGTCGGTGACCGACATCGACGGCGACTTCAAGATCGACCTTGGCGACAAGGTGCAATGGTCGTTCCTGGTCAAGAACACCGGCTCGGTGACGCTGACGACCATCGTCGTCGCCGACCCGATCGCTGGCGCCGTGACCTGCCCAGGCCTGCCGCTGGCCCCCGGCGCTTCGGTCACCTGTGCGGCGGCGACACCGCACACGGTCACCCAAGCCGACGTGGATGCCGGCGTGGTCAACAACACCGCCACGGCCAACGGCAAGACCCCGAGCGCGGCGACGATCACGTCCAACAGCTCGTCGACGTCGACCCCGATCAGCCAGGCGCCGGCGCTGTCCCTGACCAAGTCGGCGGCGGTCACCGATGTCAACGGCGACGGCCGGACCGACCTGGGCGACACCATCCGCTGGTCGTTCCTGGTCAAGGACACCGGCACCGTGACCGACTCCTCGGTCACGGTCTCCGACCCAACGGCGGGCTCCGTCACCTGCCCGGTGGGTTCGCTCGCACCCGGGGCATCGACGACCTGCACGGCGCTCGCCCACACCATCACCCAGGCCGACGTGGACGCCGGCTTCGTCGCCAACACCGCTACCGCGAGGGCCAGCACCCCGAGTGGTGGGACCGTCGTGGCGCCGCCGTCCTCCACGGACACCCCGGTGAGCCAGACCGCCTCGCTCTCGCTCACCAAGAGCGCGACGGTCATGGACGTCAACGGCGACGGACACACCGATCTCGGCGACACGATCTCCTGGTCGTTCCTGGTGCAGGACAACGGGACCGTGAGCGTGACCGGTCTCGGGATCGTTGACGCCAAGGCCGGTCCGGTGAGCTGCCCGACGACGGCGCTGGCACCGGGTGCGACGACGACCTGCACCTCTGCGGCGTACCCGATCAGCCAGGCCGACGTGGATGCGGGCGTCGTCTCCAACACGGCCACCGCCACGGCGACCACCCCGACGGCGACCGGTGTGACCTCCAGCCCCTCCTCGACCGACACCCCGATCACCCAGGCGCCCGCACTGTCACTCAGCAAGACCGGCGCCGTGACCGATGTCGATGGCGACGGCCGCACCGACCTGGGCGACCGGATCACCTGGTCGTTCCTGGTCTCGAACGTCGGCACGACGACTGTCACCAACGTCGCGGTGAACGATCCGACCGCCGGAGCCGTCTCTTGCCCAGCGACAACCTTGGCTCCGGGCGCCACCACCACCTGTACGTCGAGTGCCCACGTCGTGACCCAGGCCGATGTCGACGCGGGCTCGGTCACCAACACGGCGACGGCCGGCGGCAAGGATCCCCGCGGCAACCCGGTCACCTCGAGCCCGGCTTCGGCGACCACGCCGATCGCGCAGACCTCGACCGTGCAGCTGACCAAGACCGCGTCCAACACCGACGTCAACGGCGACTTCAAGATCGACCTCGGCGACAAGGTCACCTGGCGGCTCAGGGTCAAGAACACCGGCACCACGACGCTGACCTCGGTCTCGGTGAGCGACCCGTCGGCCGGCACCGCGACCTGCCCCGCCGGTTCACTGGCTCCTGGGGCGAGCGTGACCTGCACCGTGGCGGTTCACACGATCATCCAGACCGATGTCGATGCCGGCGTAGTCACCAACACGGCCACCGCGGCGGCCGTCGACCCGCAGGGCCATCCGGTCACCTCGAGCCCGTCGACGGCCGAGACGCCGGTGGACCAGAGCTCGGGCCTACAGCTGACCAAGTCGGCCGCGGTGACTGACGTCAACGGTGACGGGCGCACGGATCTGGGCGACACCGTCGTCTGGTCGTTCCTGGTGCAGGACACCGGCACCGTGACGGCCACCTCGGTCGCGATCGCCGACCCCAAGGCCGGCGCCGCGACCTGTCCGCAGACGACCTTGAACCCGGGAGCATCAACCACCTGCAGCTCCGCGCCGTACGTCATCACCCAAGCCGACGTCGATGCGGGGCGGCTCACGAACACAGCGACCGCGACCGCGCGCACGCCGCTCGGCGCCGCCATCACCTCGAACCCGTCGTCCACGTCGACCGCGGTCATCTCGACCTCCGCGCTGCAGCTGACCAAGTCGGCCGCGGTCAGCGACATCAACGGCGACGGTCGGTCCGATCTGGGCGACAGCGTGGTCTGGTCGCTCGTGCTGAAGAACACCGGCACCGCGACCCTGACCGCGCCCGCCGTCAACGACCCGAACGCCGGTCCGGTCAGCTGCCCGGCCGGGTCCTTGGCGCCCGGCGCCTCC
Source organism: uncultured Actinomycetota bacterium (assembly GCA_963834425.1). GTDB lineage: Bacteria > Actinomycetota > Actinomycetes > Actinomycetales > CAVURS01 > CAVURS01. The sequence continues at coordinate 77,118 of CAWIBR010000010.1, read as the reverse complement.
GTCACCTGTACGACGAGCCCCCACACCGTGACCCAGGCCGATGTCGACGCGGGGGTCGTGTCCAACACCGCGACCGGTTCGGCCCTCACGCCCGGCGGGACGAGCGTCGGCTCGAACCCCTCCTCGACCGACACCAGCATCGCCCAGTCGTCGACGCTGGACCTCGTCAAGTCGGCGGCGGTGACGGACAACAACGCCGACGGCCGCACGGACCTCGGCGACACGATCCACTGGACCTTCACCGTCACCAACTCCGGCACCACGACGCTGACGTCCGTCGTCGTGAACGACCCGAAGGCCGGCGCCGTCTCCTGCCTGGCTACGACGTTGGCGCCCGGTGACTCCACGACCTGCACGGCCTCGCCGTACACCGTCACCCAGGCTGACGTCGATGCTGGGCACGTCGACAACACGGCCACCGCCAGTGCGCACAACCCCTCGGGGGTGAGCGTGCCGTCCAACCCCTCGACCGTCTCGACGCCGATCGCGCAGCGGCCCAACCCCTACCTCACCAAGTCGGCGGCAGTCTCCGACGTCAACGGCGACTTCCGGATCGATCTCGGCGACGTGATCACCTGGTCGTTCCTCGTGGAGAACACCGGCACCGTCACCCTCGACTCGATCCACGTGAGCGACCCGACGGCCGGTGTGGTGAGTTGCCCGACGACAACTCTGGCTCCCGGCGCGACGACCACCTGCACGGCGGCGCCGCACACCATCGATCAGGCCGATGTCGACGCGGGGTTCGTCGAGAACACCGCCTTCTCGACCGGCCACAGCGCCAGTACCGGTACGACAAGGTCGAACGACTCCTCGACGGACACTCCCGTCGCCCAACAGTCCTCACTCACGATGACCAAGTCGGCGGCCGTGACCGACGTCGACGGCGACGGGCACACCGACCTCGGTGACTTGATCCAGTGGTCGTTCCTGGTCACCGACACCGGCACGACAACGCTCTCTGCGATAGCGATCGACGACCCCAAGGCCGGGCCGGTCTCCTGCCCGGTGGCGACGCTCGCTCCGGGGACGTCGACCACCTGCACAGCGAGCGCGGCCTACGTGATCAGCCAGGCCGATGTGGACGCCGGACACGTCGGCAACACGGCCACGGCCTCGGCGAGCGACCCGAATGGTACGACGCACACGTCCGCCCCGTCGTCGACGAACACCGTTGTCGCGCAGGCGCCTTCGGCGACCGTAACGAAGTCGGCCGCGGTCAACGATGTCGACGGTGACGGTGCGACCGACCTCGGCGACACGATCGCCTGGTCGTTCCTGGTCCGCAACACCGGCTCGACGACGCTCAGCGCGCTGGCCGTTGATGACCCGACGGCAGGCGCCGTGGGCTGTCCGGTGACGACGCTCGCCCCCGGGGCCAGCACGATCTGCACGGCGGCGGCCGTTCATCGGATCACCCAGGCTGACGTGGACGCCGGTGTCGTCTCCAACACGGCCACCGCTGCGGCGCACGACCCCCAGGGCGGCGACGTGACCACGCCACCCAGCTCGACCGACACGGCGGTGCAGCAGCTGCCCGGGTTGCACCTGACCAAGTCGGCCATTGCCACCGACATCGACGGTGACGGCCGGATCGACCTCGGCGACCAGATCAACTGGTCGTTCCTGGTGCAGGACACCGGCACCGTGACCGTGCACTCGGTCTCGGTCGCCGACCCGACGGCGGGCGCGGTGAGCTGTCCGGCCGGCCCGCTGGCCCCGGGGGCGTCCTTCACCTGCGCCGCCGGACCGCACGTTGTCACGCAGGCCGATGTCGATGCCGGCGAGGTGGACAACACCGCGACGGCCTCGGCCGTGTTGCCCGGTGGCACCGTCGCGGACTCGAACCCGTCATCGACCACGACCGCAATCGCGCAGGCCCCCGCCCTCCAGCTCACCAAGTCAGCGGCCGTCACCGACGTCGACGGCGACTTCAAGGTCGATCGCGGCGACTCGATCGTCTGGTCGTTCCTGCTCGAGAACGTCGGCACCACGACCCTCACGGGCGCGGCCGTGCACGATCCGACCGCGGGCTCGATCGTCTGCCCCGGGGCGGCGTTGGAGCCGGGAGACAGCACCACCTGCACGTCTGCGGCCTACGCCGTCGACCAGGCGGACGTCGACGCGGGCTTCGTCACCAACACCGCGACCGCGTCGGCCACGGCGCCAGGCGACCGGCCGATCTCCTCCGCGCCCTCGTCCACCGACACGGCCGTCGACCAGTCCCCGGCCCTCGCCGTGACCAAGACGGCGGCGGTCACCGATGTCGACCACGACGGCCGGACCGACCTGGGCGACACCATCATCTGGTCGTTCCTGGTGACCAACACCGGCACGACGACGATCCACTCGGTGAGCATCGACGACCCGACAGCCGGCCCGGTCACCTGTCCGGTGACGACGCTGGCTCGCGGGGCCGCTACGACCTGCAGCTCTGCGTCGTACGCGATCGACCAAGCCGACGTGGACGCCGGTGTCGTGAGCAACACCGCCACGGCGACCGCGGCCGGCCCGGAGGGCGACCCGATCGAGTCGGCGCCGTCGAGCGCGGACACGTCGGTCGACCAGACCTCGGGCCTGGCGGTCACCAAGTCCGCTGCGGTCGTTGACCAGGACGGCGACGGTCGGACCGATCTGGGTGACCTGATTCGCTGGTCGTTCCTCGTACGCGACTCGGGCACCACCACCATCCACGCGGTCGCGGTCAACGACCCGACGGCCGGCCCGGTCACCTGCCCGGTCACCACGCTGACCCCGGGCGCGACCACGACCTGCACGGCCGACACCCCGCACACCGTCACGCAGGCCGACGTCGACTCCGGAGACGTCAGCAACACGGCGACGGCGACGGCGCAAGACCCGGCCGGCTCCTCGTGGGTGTCCGCGCCCTCCTCGACCGACACCGCCGTTGCCCAGTCGCCGGCGCTCGCCCTGACCAAAACCGCCGCCGTCACCGATGTCGACGGTGACGGCCACACCGACCTCGGCGACACCATCACCTGGTCGCTGCTGGTCACGAACACCGGCACGACGACCCTCACCGGCGTCACGGTCACTGACCCGCTCGCTGGCCCGATCGCCTGTCCCACAACGACTCTGGCCCCCGGCGCCGCGACGACGTGCAGCTCTGCGGCGTACACGATCGGTCAGACCGACGTCGATGCGGGCCTGGTGTCCAACTCCGCGACCGCGCAGGCGACGGCTCCGGACGGCGACCCGGTCGTCTCGCCGCAGGCTTCGGCCGACACTGCCGTCCAGCAGTCGCCGGCCCTCCAGCTCGTCAAGTCGGCGACGGTCACCGACGTCGACGGCGACGGCAAGACCGATCTGGGCGACACGGTGGCCTGGTCGTTCGCGGTGAGCAACCCGGGGACGACCACGATCCACGGCCTCGCCGTCGCCGACCCGACGGCCGGCGCGGTCGTCTGTCCGGTGGGCGTCCTCGCCCCCGGGGCCTCGACGACGTGTACGTCGAGTGCTCACGTCGTCAGCCAGGCCGACGTCGACGCCGGCGTGGTCACCAACACGGCCACCGCAACCGGTCAGGCTCCCGGCGGAGCGCCGATCGTCTCCGCTCCGTCGACGGCCGACACCCCGGTCGCCCAGTTCGCGGCGCTGTCCGCGCAGAAGCACGCGGTGGTCAACGACCTCAACCACGACGGCCGGACCGACCTCGGCGACACCATCACCTGGTCCGTGACGGTGACCGACACGGGCACGGTGTCCGTGAGCTCGGTCGGCATCGACGACCCCACGGGCGGTCCGATGACCTGTGCGGCAACGACTTTGGCGCCCGGGGCGTCGACCGTGTGCACCGCGACGCTGCCCTACGCGATCAGCCAGCCCGACGTCGACGCCGGCCGGGTCGACAACACGGCGACCGCCACGGCCACTGACCCGCAGGGTGCGCCGGTGACGTCCGCGGCGGCGTCGGTCACGACCCCCGTCGCCGCCGTCTCGACCCTCGCGCTGGTCAAGCAGGCGGCCCTGTTCGACACCGACGGCGACGGCGTGCCCGGTCTGGGCGACACGATCAGCTGGACCTTCCACGTGACCAACGCGGGCTCGACCACGCTCGGCTCGCTGGCCATCGACGACCCGGTGGCCGGCGCCGTCACCTGCCCGGTGACCACGCTCGCCCCCGGCGCGCAGACCGTCTGTACGGCGACCGCGCCGCACACAGTGACCCAGGCCGACGTCGACGCGGGAGATGTGTCCAACACAGCGGTCGCGGATGCCGTCGGCCCCGGTGGCGCACCCGTGACCTCGCTCCCGTCGTCGACCGACACCCAGCTCGACCAGCTCACCGCGCTGCGACTGGTCAAACACGGGACGGCGACCGATGTGAACCACGACGGCCTGACCGACGCGGGCGACACGATCATCTGGTCGTTCGACGTCACCAACATCGGGCGGGTGACGATCAACGGCGTCAGCGTGAGCGACACCCGCGCCGGCCCGGTGACCTGCGCGGCCACGGCTCTGCTCCCCGGTGCGGCGACGACCTGCACGTCGAACCAGGCGTACGTCATCACCGCGGCCGACGCCAAGGCGGGGGCGGTCCACAACGTCGCCACGGCGACCGGGGACTGCGGCTGCAAGACCTCGGTCAAGGCGGTCAAGGCCGCCGCGGTGGTCGCGACCAAGAAGACGGTCCCGCCGAGCCACCCGACCACGCCGAGCCACCCGACCACGCCGAGCCACCCGACCACGCCAGCGGCGCCCCACCACCCCGCGGATCCGCCGGCCGCTCGCGCCGACCCCGTCGTACCCGGCCTGCCGTTCACCGGAGCGATGGGCGTCGTCTGGGCGGTCCGGGCCGGCCTGGCCGCGCTCGGTGCCGGCTTCTTCCTGATCATCGTGGCGCGCCGACGCCGGGACGAGGACGAGGACCAGCCCTCGGCCGTGTGACGATGGGTGAATGGTGGCTAAACGTGTCCTATCCGGCCGGCCGTCAGGTCTGACCCTCGTGGCCGGGCTGGCCCTGGTGGCCGGCCTGCTCCTGTCCGGCTGCACCATGTCCACCAGCGGGTCGACGACCGGATCCGGCTCCTCGACGAGCGGGGCCGGCGGGACATCTGCGCCCAGCGCCCGGTCGCCGTCCTCGACCATCGTCAACGAGCCTGCGGCCCGCAAGGACGTCACCCCAGGTGCCTGCACCCAGACCTCGAGCGGCTGGCAGATGACGGGCACGGTCACCAACTCGGGGTCCAAGCAAGCGGCGTACACGATCGTGGTCAGCTTCACCACCAAGGCGTCCACCGTGCTGGCGCGCGGCACGGACAAGGTGACGGTGAAGGCGGGGGCCACCAAGAAGTGGACAGCGCAGGCGAGCTTCGCCAAGACCAAGGGCGTGCAGTGCGTCCTGCGCGGCGTCGCCCGCGTGGCCTGACCAAGACCCCGGCCCTCGGCCCACGATTCGGCCCCGTGGACCCATCTAGCGGGTCCAACGGGGCCGAAATCCGCGGTCTGAGCGAGTTGGCGGAGGATAGGGGATTTGAACCCCTGAGGGTGTTAACCCAACACGATTTCCAATCGTGCGCCCTAGGCCACTAGGCGAATCCTCCGCCGCCGAGGGTACCGGCTCGGGACCGGTAGGCTGCACCGCAGACCCCTCGTGCGGCGTCATCCCGCTGAACTCCCCCAGGGCCGGAAGGCAGCAAGGGTAGGTGGGCCCTGGCGGGTGCGCGGGGGGTCCTTTCTCTGCCCAGATGAGTCCGGTACGCCGGCTGTGAACGAGCCCCATGTCTGTCCGGGCGCCGTACTAAGGTCCGAGGGTGACGACCGCGCTCTACCGCCGCTACCGGCCGGAGACCTTCGCCGAGGTGATCGGGCAGGAGCACGTCACCAAACCCCTCATGCAGGCGCTGAGCACCGACCGGGTCAACCACGCCTACCTCTTCTCCGGCCCGCGCGGCTGCGGCAAGACGACCAGCGCCCGGATCCTGGCCCGCTGCCTCAACTGCGAGAAGGGGCCGGCGGCCGAGCCGTGCGGGGTCTGCGACTCGTGCGTGGCGCTGGCCCGTGGCGGGGCGGGCACGATCGACGTGATCGAGATCGACGCGGCCAGCCACGGCGGCGTCGACGATGCCCGCGACCTGCGCGAGAAGGCGTCGTTCGGGCCGGCGAGCAGCCGGTTCAAGATCTACATCATCGACGAGGCCCACATGGTCACGACGCAGGGCTTCAACGCCCTGCTCAAGATCGTCGAGGAGCCGCCGCCGCATGTGAAGTTCATCTTCGCGACGACCGAGCCGGACAAGGTCATCGGCACCATCCGCTCGCGGACCCACCACTACCCGTTCCGCCTGGTGCCGCCGGCGACCGTGCAGGACTACCTGGCGAAGATCTGCACCGAGGAGGGCATCGAGGTCGGCAAGGGCGTGCTGCCGCTCGTTGTCCGGGCCGGCGCCGGCTCGATGCGCGACTCGCTCTCGGTCCTGGACCAGCTGATCGCCGGGTCCGGCCCGGAGGGCATCACGTACGACGGGGCCATCGCGCTGCTGGGCTACACCGACGCGGCCCTGCTGGACGACGTGATCGAAGCGTTCGCGGCCGGCGATGGGGCGACCGTCTTCCGGGTCATCGACCGGGTGGTCGAGTCCGGCCACGACCCGCGCCGGTTCGTCGAGGACCTGCTCGAGCGGCTGCGCGACCTGATCGTCATCGCGGCCGTGCCGGACGGCGCCCACGCGATCCTGCGCTCGCTGCCCGAGGACCAGCTGGACCGGATGCGCGGTCAGGCGGCCCATTTCGGCGCGGCCGGGCTGTCCCGCGCCGCCGACATCACCAACACCGCGCTCACCGAGATGACCGGCGCCACGTCGCCCCGGCTTCAGCTCGAGCTGATCTGCGCCCGGATCCTGCTGCCCGGCGCCGACGGCGAGAGCGGGTACGCCGCGCGCCTGGACCGGATCGAGCGCCGCCTCACCGTCAGCGGCGGCGTCAGCGCCCCGGTCAGTGCCCCGGTCAGTGCCCCGCCCGTCAATGCCGCGCCCGCCAGCGCGCCGCCCGCCGGCGCCCCGGCACCCGCCGTACCGTCCCCAGCGCCCGCCCCCGAGCCCGCAGCCGAGCCGCCGATCGACCTGCGCGAACCCGAGCCCGCGCCGACCCCCGAGTTGTCAGACCTGCGTCCGCATCTGTACCCCTCAGGCTGACAGCTCGAGCGCCCCGGGTGCCGTTGACGTCGAAGCGATCCGGCGGATGTGGCCCGACGTGCTGAGCCGGGTCTACCAGCAGCGGCGGGCGACCTGGACCTTCGTCAGCGAGCACGCGCAGGTCATCGACTACGACGGCAAGCGGCTGCGGCTGGCGATCAGCACGGACGGCCTGCTGCAGACGTTCCGCCGCGGCCCGCACGCCGAGCTGGTCCGGCAGGCGCTGATCGACGTCCTGGGGGTCGACGCCCAGGTCGAGGGCATCCGGCTCGAGGGCAACGGCCCGGCCGCCGCCCCCGGCCGATCGACGCCGACCGAGCGACCCGAGCCGGACCGGCCCGAGGTCACCCCCACCGACCGGGCCGCAGCGGCGGCCCGGTCCTGGGACGAGCCGGCGCCCGAGCCGCCCGAGCCGCCCGAGGACCCCGAGGGCGCCCCGCCACCTCCCGAGCCGGCCCGTGCGACGAGCCGGCAGGCGGCCCAGCGCGCCGCGGCGGCCCGGCCCGAGACCGCGCCCGAGCCCCCGGACGAGCCGGCTCCGGACGACCCCGACCTGGACGGCGCCGCCCTGATGGGCCAGTCCGCGGTCGAGCAGCTGCTCGGCGGCCGGGTCATCGACGACGCCTGAGCGAGTTGCTGGCCCAGGTCGGCGCGGTCAAACGCCCTGACCGACACACCCAGCCCGTAGGCTCACCACCGTGTACGAAGGTGTGGTCCAAGACCTGATCGACGAGCTCGGCCGGCTGCCGGGGGTCGGTCCCAAGAGCGCGCAGCGGATCGCCTTCCACGTGCTGGCCGCCGACCCGGCCGACGTCCGCCGCCTGGCCGCCGTCCTGGTCGAGGTCAAGGACACCGTGAAGTTCTGTACGACGTGCGGCAACGTCGCGCAGGACACCCAGTGCCGGATCTGCCTGGACCCGCGCCGCGACCTCACCGTGCTCTGCGTGGTGGAGGAGCCCAAGGACATCGTCGCGGTCGAGCGCACCCGTGAGTACCGCGGCCGCTATCACGTGCTCGGCGGCGCGATCAGCCCGATCGACGGCATCGGTCCGGACGACCTGCGGATCCGCGAGCTGATGCAGCGGCTGGCCGACGGCGTGGTCACCGAGATCATCCTGGCCACCGACCCCAACACCGAGGGCGAGGCAACGGCGAGCTACCTGGCCCGCCTGCTCAAGCCGATGGGCCTGACCGTCACCCGGCTGGCGTCCGGGCTGCCGGTCGGCGGCGACCTCGAGTACGCCGACGAGGTCACCCTGGGCCGCGCGTTCGAAGGCAGGAGGCTGCTCGATGCCTGATGAGGATCTCTCCGTCCTGGCCCAGGACACCGCGGCGGAGGCCCGGGCCTACCTGGTGGCCGTGACCGATGTCGCCGCCGGGTCCAACCCGTCGACGGCCCTGTCCGTGCTGCTGCTCGCCGTCTCCCAGGTGCTGCTCGCCGGCGCCCGGCTGGGCGCGATCTCCGACGTCGTACCCCAGTCGCGGTTCGAGCCCGACCCCGGTCCTGAGCCCGAGATCGACCCGTTGCACGACGGGCTGGCCAACGCCCTCGAGGGGATCGACGACTACGGCGAGATCTTCGACCCGATCATCCCGGGCGGGGTCGTCCACGGCTCGCTCTCCGGCGACCTGGCCGAGATCGCGGCCGCGCTGGACCACGGGCTGCACCACTTCGAGGCCGGCCGGACCGACGAGGCGCTGTGGTGGTGGCAGTTCAGCTACCTGTCCTCGTGGGGCCCCCGGGCGGCCAGCGCCCTGCGCGTGGTCCAGTCGATCCTCGGACACCTGCGGCTGGACGCCGACGAGGAGGTCGTCGCGGACGCCGAGTTCGACGCTCTGCACCTCCCGTAGACTGCTGCCGCCCGGTGGTTTCGGCGGGCACTTCCCCGGAGTGAAGGCAAGGAGCGGTCGTGGGCCTGGTCGTGCAGAAGTACGGCGGCTCCTCGGTCGCCGACGCGGACTCGATCAAGCGGGTCGCGCAGCGGGTGGTCGCCACTCGCAAGGCCGGCCACGACGTGGTCATCGTCATCTCCGCGATGGGCGACACGACCGACGAGCTGCTCGACCTGGCTCAGCAGGTCTCGCCCGTCCCGCCGCCGCGCGAGCTCGACATGCTGCTCACCGCGGGCGAGCGGATGTCGGCGGCCCTGCTCGCCATGGCGATCGCGAACCTGGGCCACCAGGCCCGGTCCTTCACCGGTAGCCAGGCCGGCGTCATCACGACCGGCAAACACGGCAACGCGCGGATCATCGACGTGACGCCGGGCCGGATCACCGAGGCGCTGAGCGAGGGCCACATCGCGATCGTCGCCGGCTTCCAGGGCGTCAGCCAGGACACCAAGGACATCACCACGATGGGCCGGGGCGCCTCAGACACGACGGCGGTCGCGCTGGCGGCGGCGATGGGCGCCGAGGTTTGTGAGATCTACACCGATGTCGACGGGGTCTTCACGGCCGACCCGCGGATCGTGCGGGCCGCCCGTCAGATCCCGCGGATCTCCTACGAGGAGATGCTCGAGATGGCGGCCTGCGGGGCGAAGGTGCTCGCGCTGCGCTGTGTCGAGTACGCCCGGCAGTACAACGTTCCCGTGCACGTGCGCTCGTCGTTCTCGCAGCGCGAAGGCACCTGGATCATGGACCTTCCCGAAGGAGCTCAGATGGAGCAGGCGATCATCTCCGGCATCGCGCACGACCGCAGCGAGGCCAAGATCACGGTCGTCGGCGTGCCCGACAAGATCGGCGAGGCAGCCCGGATCTTCCAGGCGGTCGCCGAGGCCGAGATCAACATCGACATGATCGTGCAGAACGTCAGCGCGGTCGCGACCGGCCTGACCGACATCTCCTTCACCTTGCCCAAGACCGATGGTCAGACGGCGATCAAGACCCTCGAGCGGATCAAGGCCAGCGTCGGCTTCGAGTCGTTGCAGTACGACGACCAGATCGGCAAGGTCTCCGTGGTCGGCGTCGGGATGCGCAGCCACCCCGGCGTCTCGGCCGCGTTCTTCACCGCGCTGGCGACGGCCGGGGTCAACCTGGAGATGATCTCGACGTCCGAGATCCGAATCTCGGTGGTGGTGGAGCAGGACTACGTCGATGCTGCTGTTCGGGCGGCGCACACGGCGTTCGGCCTGGATGACACCGACGGCGAAGCCGTCGTCTACGGAGGGACCGGACGCTGACATGGCTGACCAGTCGCAGCAGGAGCAGGCCAAGCCCACGTTGGCCGTCGTCGGCGCGACCGGCGCTGTCGGCACGGTCATGTTGTCGATCCTGTCCACGCGCGAGGACGTCTGGGGCGAGATCCGGCTGATCGCATCGGCCCGCTCAGCCGGGACGGTGCTGCGCGTGCGGGGCCAGGAGGTCGTCGTCCAGGAACTCGCCGCCGAGGTCTTCGACGGCGTCGACGTCGCGATGTTCGACGTCCCCGACGAGGTCTCGGCGCAGTGGGCTCCCGTCGCCGCGGCCCGCGGCGCCGTCGTGGTCGACAACTCCGGTGCCTTCCGGATGGACCCGGACGTGCCCCTCGTCGTACCCGAGGTCAACCCGGCCCAGGCCCGGAACCGGCCCAAGGGCATCATCGCCAACCCCAACTGCACGACGCTGACCATGATGGACGCCCTCGGTGCGCTGCACTCGCGGTGGGAGCTGACCGAGCTCGTCGTCGCGTCCTACCAAGCGGCTTCCGGCGCCGGGCAGCCCGGCGTCGACCGTCTTTACGACGAACTCGAGGTCGTCGCGGGTGACCGCACCCTCGGCCAGCGCGCCGGCGACGTGCGCCGCGCCATCGCCGACAAGCTGGGTGAGGACACGACTTCGCCCTTCTCGGCGCCGCTCGCCCTCAACGTCGTCCCGTACGTCGGATCGCGCCGTGACGCCGGTTGGACCAGTGAGGAGCTGAAGGTCCGCAACGAGTCGCGCAAGATCCTCGGCATCCCCGATCTGAAGGTGTCGGCGACCTGCGTCCGGGTGCCGGTCATCACGACGCATTCCCTTGCCGTGCATGCGGTCTTCGCCCAGTCGATCGACGTCGACGAGGCTCGCCAGGTGCTCATCGAGGCACCCTCCGTCGTCGTCCTCGACGACGCGGATGCCCCGGGCGGCCCTGAGTTCCCGACGCCCGCCGATGTCGTCGGATCGGACCCGACCTTCGTCGGCCGGCTCCGGCAGGCCCTCGACTTCCCGAACACGCTCGACCTGTTCGTCTGCGGCGACAACCTGCGCAAGGGAGCCGCCCTCAACACCGCGCAGATCGCCGAACTGGTCGCCGCCGAGCTCGCCTCCCGCTGACGCTGCGACCCGCTGAGGCTGCGACCCGCTGAGGCTGCGACCCGCTGAAGCTGCGACTCCGCTGAACTCACCGCGAGCCGCTGAACTCATCGCGAGCCGCAGAGTTCAGACGTTGAGGTCCCAGCCGGGTTCTGGCCCAGCGGTCGGCGGGTTGGCTCGGCGGATGCTGCCGGGCCGTCGCCGATAGCTCCATCTCGGCTCCTCCCAGATCCGGCTGTTCGTCGTACCGGGCCACCAGGTGTGCGGCGTCCTGAGCCGGTAGGGCACCAAGTGCGCCGGTAGCCGTCGGCCGGCGCCGTCGCGGACGTGCTCACCGTTCGCTCGCAGCCGGGGTGCAGGTAGCGCCGGTCGACCGATCGGCCCAGCCACGTTCAGCCGCTGGCCGAGGGTGGTGAGCACGCGGATGGCTGCCCCGAGCGACACGTCCGGTGAACCGGACTCCAGCCGGGACACCGTTGACTGCGAAACACCCACTGCGGCAGCGAGCTCGCGTTGGCTCACCGCGCGCTCGGCCCGAGCGCTCCGGATGACGACGCTGATCTCGGTGCGCAGCGTCTGCACGGCCGATGCGACCGCTCCTTCGTCGAGCCGAGGCGGCCTCGGCTCCCCCGGGTAGACCGCCCCGCGCCGGCTCCGCTCACGGTCCCTATCCCGGTATCTCCCCTCATACGCGTGCACGCCCCGTCGATCCAACCCGTCCAACGACCGATCTCGATGCCGTCCCATGCCGACAACCTCGAACTCCGGGCCGTCATTCGTGGCCCTCGGCCACTCAGCCTGTGGACAGTGGGACGGCCCAGGCAACCTGTGGAAACAGCAGCTCTCCTGCGTGCCAGCCGACGGTACGCGGCGAGATCACCTGTGGAAAAACCTGTGGAAAAACGCGGGGTCGGCTCGACGACAGTGCATGTTTTTCATGCTCTGTTCTGATTCAGCGCTGAATCAGAACAGAGTCAAACTTCAGAACACGGTCGCGAGGCCATCGTTGCTCTGAGTAGTGCTCGTGACTGACAGTCACTCCTGGCGGCGTTGGCTGCGGAGCGGGACAGCGTCAGCCAGGGTCAGCCGGTCGGCTGCGCCAGGTGCCCGGCGCAGGAAGGCGAGTTCGACGCGAAGTTGAGCGACCCGCTCGTCGTTGACCATCGAGCCGTGGCCCGCGTCGAAGCGGTAGACCTCGTGCGGGCGACCCAGCTCGGTGAGCCTGGCCAGGTAGTTGTCGATCTGACGGATGGGGCAGCGGGGGTCGTTCTCGCCGGCCAGCACGAGAAGCGGCACCTGGACCGTTTCGACGTAGGTGAGGGGGCTCGAGTCGGCGTATCGGTCAGGCACCTCGGCCGGAGAGCCGCCGAACAGCGCGCGATCGAAGGCCTTGAGCCCCTCCATCTCGTCCTCGTAGGCGGCGACGTAGTCGGCCACCGGGACCGAGGCCACACCCACGGTCCAGGTCTCCGGTTGGGTGCCCAAGCCCAGCAGCGCTAGATAACCCCCCCACGACGAGCCGCTGAGGGCGACCCGACTCGCGTCGACCATCCCGGCCGACACCAGCTGATCGCGCACCGCCTTCAGGTCGGCCAGTTCGGTGTGCCCGATCCGTTCCGCGATGGCGTCTCGCCAGGCGGTCCCATACCCGGTGGAGCCGCGGTAGTTGACGTGGACGACGGCGTACCCCTGGTCGACGTAGGCGCTGGCATAACTGGCGAAGGCGTCCGCGTCGTGCGCTTCCGGGCCGCCGTGGACCTCAAAGACGGTCGGGTACGGCGCCTGGCCGGTCGTGGGCAGCCGGAGCAGACCGTGCACCCGCCCGCCCGGGCCGTCGGCCCAGATGTCTTGCACCGCAACCGATCCCGGGGCGGCAGGTCCAGGCGGCGCGAGCACCATGTTGCCGTCAGCATCTCGGATGGCCGGGGGATGGGCCGCCGACGACCAGGACAACCAGACGGCTCCATCTGGCCGCACGCCGGCGTCAGAGACGGTGCCGTCCGCAGGACCGATGGCCGACGCCGAGCCGCCGCCGTGGTCCCGACTGTCGCCGTGGTCCTGACTGTCGCCGTGACCCTGACCGAGGTCGAGTCGCCAGAGCCGGGTCCGCGCCTCGTAGTCGACGCTGACCAGGATCGCGTCGGCCGTCGGGTACCAGTCAGCGTCGGTGACCTCACCGGGCGCGTCGAGGCTCAGCTCGATCGCGCGCACGCCATCCGGATCGGCCACCGGGTCCCAGATCAGCAACCCCGGGACACCGGCTCGCTCGTGGATGACGAGCAGCCGCTGGTCCCCGTCGACGGGCGCGAATCCTACGGGTCGCAGCGCCTTGCCCCGGCCGTCCCAGCACTCACCCACGACGGCGCCGTCGACCGCACGCACGACGCGCACTGCCGGGTGGCGAGAGTCGCCGTGCTCGCTGTGCGCGATGGCCACCAGGCTCTCGTCCCAGGACAGACCACCGACGTACGCGCTCTCTCGGTGCTCGTAGATCAACTGCGGAATCGGCTGCGGCGCAGGCGCTTCCGGGCGAGCGGGGAGACGCGGAAGGACGTGCACCCGGCTGCCGTAGTCGTCGTCGTCCGAGCCAACGACCACCACTCGTCGCCCGATGGCCAGGCCCGCGGAGTACGCCGCCGGCAGCCCGGTCGGGTCGACCAGGCCGTCGCCGGGGGCTGATCCGAACGGCTGGCATCGCCACACGCCGAGCTCATCGCCATCCGCGTCGTCGAACCACCAGACCCACTCACCGCTCGGGTCGATCGCGCAGTCGATGGTGCCGTCGGATCGGCGGGTCAGCTGAACGGGCTCAGACCCGGGAGTCCACGAGTGCGTCTCGAGGACCCCCTCCGGGGTCGTGGCGACGACGGCACACCGATCCGCGGCGTCCTCAGCCCAGACCGGCAGCGCCACCCGCCGCGCCCGCAGCCGCTGCTCCCACAACGGCATCCCGTCATTGGCGGAGGGCTGTGCGGGGTCGTCAGGATTCATCTGGTCGGGGTGACAGGATTTGAACCTGCGGCCTCTTCGTCCCGAACGAAGCGCGCTACCAAGCTGCGCCACACCCCGTGGCAAAGCCCGGTCAGGATAGCCGAGCGGCGGCGACCCGCCCCAATCGGTTACCCCGGCCTAGGCCGCCGCCGTCAACGTCAGCAGGGTCGCCTCCGGCGGGCAGGCAAAGCGCACGGGCGTGTACGGCGAGGTGCCGAGCCCGGCGGAGACGTGCAACCAGGCCGCCTGGGCCGGCGCCGGCCGCAGGGCCGAGCGAGGGTCGAACCCCGCGCCCGGCCACCAGCGGGACAACCCGCTCGCCCGGTACCGGTCCAGGTCGCAGTTGGTGACCAGCGCGCCGTACCCCGGCACTCGGAGCTGACCGCCATGGGTGTGCCCAGCGATCATCAGCCGGACGCCGTCCCGGCTCATCGCGTCCAGGACTCGTTGGTACGGCGCGTGCAGGACGCCCAGGGTGAGATCGGCGCCCGGGTCGGCCGGCCCGGCCACCTCGTCGTACCGGTCCAGCTGCATGTGCGGGTCGTTGACCCCGACCAGCTCCAGATCGAGCTCGCCGACCGAGAACCGGGCTCGCGCGTTGCTGAGGTCGGCCCACCCGGCCGCGGTGAGGCCCGCGACCAGGTCGCCCGTCGGCAGCCGGGTGCCCAGGTGCCTGCGGCCGCTGTCCGCCCGCAGGTAGAGCGCCGGGTTCTTCACCTTCGGTGCCCAGTAGTCGTTGGACCCGAGCACGAACGCCCCCGGCAGCTCGAGCAGCGGGCCGAGGGCCTCCAGGGCCATCGGTACCGCCTGCAGGTGGGCCAGGTTGTCGCCCGTGTCGATCACGAAGTCCGGCCGCAGGTCGGCCAGCGACTGCACCCAGGCCCGCTTGCGGGTCTGAGTCGGCGTGATGTGCAGGTCGGACAGGTGCAGCACCCGGAGTGGCCGACTGCCCTGGGGGAGCACCGGCACGCTGACCCGTCGGAGCCGAAAGTCCAGTGTGGCGCTCGCGACCGCGTAACCCAGGCTGGCGGCGCCGACGGCGGTCAGACCAGCCGCGGCCCGGGTCAGCGGATGCATGCGCCGAGTCTGGCAGGCGTCGACCGGGTGCCTGCGAGACTGGGCCGATGAGCTCGTTGAAGGAGACCCTGCGCAGTGACCTGACCGAGTCGATCCGCAGCCGGGACGAGCTGCGCTCGGCGACCCTGCGGATGGCGCTGACCGCGGTGACCAACGAGGAGGTCGCCGGCAAGGAGGCCCGCGAGCTCAGCGACGACGACGTGCTCGCCGTCCTGACCCGCGAGGCCAAGCGGCGACGCGAGGCGGCCACGGCGTACGACGAGGCCAAGCGCCCGGAGCTGGCGGACCGCGAGCGGGCCGAGCTGGTCGTGCTGGAGGGTTACCTTCCGGCGCAGCTGTCCGATGAGGAGCTCTCGGCCCTCGTGGCCGAGGTCATTGCCGAGACCGGCGCCGAGGGTCCGCGCGGAATCGGCCTGGTGATGAAGGGAATCCAGCCCAAGGTCGGCAAGCGAGCTGACGGCGGACGGGTCTCGGCCGAGGTCCGCCGTCAGCTCAGCGCCTGAGCGCCACTGCCGCGCTAGTGGCAGGGCAACGGTGGTGGCGGACAGGTCTTGCCGCCGCCGCCACCGTTGCCACCGGCCGCCGCCCCCACCACCGGTGCCGCCGCCGCCACCACCGGGATTACCGCCACCGTTACCGCCCCCGTTGCCGGGGCCCTGGCTCGGGTTCGCCGGTCGGGGTGTTCGTCGGTGTCGGCTTCGGCGGGGAGCCGATGATCGATCCGGGCGGTCGGTCGAAGTCTTCGGGTGAGAGGTGCAGCAGGCTCACCATGCTGGTCATCATCGTGTGCCAGATCGGTCCCGCGGTCTGGCCGCCGAACGCCGCGCCCGGCAGGCGATGGCCGTTGCCGACGCTCTGCCCGTTCAGGGACTTGTTCGGGATCGTCGGGTGCCCGACATAGACGGCGGTCGCGAGCTGCGGGGTGTAGCCAACGAACCAGGCCTGATGGTTGTCGTTCGTCGTGCCCGTCTTGCCCGCCGACTCACGACCGGGCAACCCAATCCCAGGGGCGGTACCGCCGGGAAGGATGACCTTCTGCAGGGCCGACGTCACGCCGTTGGCGACGTCCTTGTCCAGGGCCTGGGTGCAGTTGGCGCCCGGCGCGGTGTACTTCTTGCCGGTGGCGCTGGTGATCGAGGTGATCGCGATCGGCTGGCAGAACTTGCCGTTGGCCGCGAACGCCGCGTAGGCCGCGGCCATGGTCATCGGAGCGATCAGGTTGCTGCCCAGCGTCATACTCGGCAGCTGCTCGAGCTTGGTCGGGCCGTAGATCCCGGGTGAGGCCCGGTGGACGCCCAGGCTGGCCGCCGTGGTGGCCACCTTGCAGATCGTGACCTGCTGCTCGAGCTTGGCGAACGCTGTGTTGATCGACGCTGCGGTCGCCTTGTAGAGACTGACGTTGCCCACGGCCCCGCGCTCGTCGTTCTGCGGTGCGTAGTACCCAATCCGCGGCTTGTTGCCCACAGGGGCGCCGGAGCAGTCTCGGTAGGGGCCGATCGCCGCTCCGCTTGGTGGCGCGTTGACTTGGTCGTTCAGGGTCATGCCGCTCTTGAGCGCCGCCGCCAGGGTGAAGGCCTTGAACGACGACCCAGTCTGGAAGCCGTCCGACTGGCCGTAGGTTTTGTCAACGTTCCAGTTGATCGTCGTGTAGCCCCAGCCGAGCTTCTTGTGCGCCTTCTTCGCCTTGGCGTGGGCGGCCGCCGTCGGCCACCGCGATGCCTGCACCATCGAGATGATCTTGCCGGTGCCCGGCTGGATCGTCGTCGCCGCGGCGCCGACCTTGTTCGTGTTGTTGGGCGTGACGAAATCGATCGCCTTCTGCGCGGTGTCCTGCGCCTTGGGCTGCAGCGTCGTGCGCACCGTCAGGCCACCCCGTTGCAGGGCGGCGGCCCCGATGCCCTCGTTGGTGCTGAGGATCCGGCGGACGTAGTCGCAGAAGTACGGGTACTTCGAGGCCGAGCAGTCGTTGCCGGTGACGCCCTTGTGCAACACGATCTTGGACGCGACCGCCGCGTCGTGCTGCTTCTGGTTGATGTCCTTCAGGGTCAGCATCCGGGCCAGCACGGTGTTGCGCCGAGCCACGGCCGCGGTCATGTTCGTGTAGGGGTCGTAGGTGCTCGGCGCCTGGACCAACCCGGCGAGCATGGCCGCCTGCTGCAGGTTGAGCTGGCTCGCGTGGACCCCGAAGTAGTGCTGGGCCGCCGACTCCACGCCGTACGTGCCCGAGCCGAAGTAGGCGATGTTGAGATAGCCCTGCAGGATCTGCTGCTTGGTCATCGTCTGCTCGATGGAGACGGCGTACTTCAGCTCCTGCAGCTTGCGGGCGTAGCCGCTGGTCCCGCTCCGGTTGGTGGCTGCCTCCGCGCACTTGACGTCGTTGTCGGCCAGGCAGTTCTCGACCAGGGTCAGCTTGACGAACTGCTGGGTCAGGGTCGAGGCCCCCTGCGTCCCGTCGCCCTGGCTGTTGTTGACCAGCGCCCGCAGGATGCCGTGCGGGTCGATGCCGCCGTGCTGATAGAAGCGGTCGTCCTCGATGGCCACGATCGCGGTCTGCATGACCGGGGCGATCTTGGCGATCGGTACGACGATCCGGTTCTCGTCGTAGAACGTGGCGATGGTCGAGCCGTCGGCCGCGAGGATCCGCGACTGCTGGGCCAATGGGGTGACCTTGAGCTCAGCCGGGAGGGAGTCGAAGGCGTGCACGCCGGCCCGCGCGCTCGCGCCGGCGGCCCCGACCGCCGGCATGAGCAGCCCGGCCCCCAGCAGCCCGGCGACCAGGGCGGTGGCCAGGAAGCCGGCGAGCAGGGTGATCACTCCGCCCACGTTCGTGGTGCGGCCGGTGGCCGAAGTCATGGAGGCCAGGGTAACTGGCAATCCTGCGCAGACCCGGCTCCGCACGCCCCGTGATGTGGAGATCACGTATCAGAGCTGTGTGTGCGGCGCTCCTCGTATCGACAAAGTCGCTGACTAGTCACTCATGGTCGACAAGATGGCCCCTTTGGGTCCTATCGGAGCCCGGGCACGAGTACGTACCGTCATCAGTGATCGGGGGATCGGTCCGTCGGTGTGATGAGGCACCGGCAGCGGACCAACGGGGACTGGCTTTCAGGAAGAGACATCATGTCCGTAGAAACACGTGCGCTCGAGTCCGCTCGAGTGATCGAAGGGTTCGGCCCGGACTGGGCCAGCCGGGGGGCTTGTCGGACCTCTGACCCGGACGCGCTGTTCGTCCAGGGTGCGGAGCAGAACCGAGCCAAGCAGGTCTGCATGTCCTGCGTCGTCCGCACCGAGTGCCTGGCCGATGCGCTGGACAACCGGGTCGAGTTCGGCGTCTGGGGCGGCATGACCGAGCGTGAGCGTCGGGCCCTGCTCAAGCGTCGGCCCAACGTCCAGTCGTGGCGTCGCCTGCTCGAGGCCGCTCGCGCGGAGCACGAGCGCAGCATCACGGCGTCGACGCCGGCCGACATCGCGAACGCCGGCTGACTCAGCCTCCTCGCTAGACCGCCGCTGGACCCTGCTCGATCCCGCGGCTCAGCTCTGACCGGAGCGAGCGCGCGGCTCGGCGCCGAGGTCGGCACCGACGGCCCGCAGGCCAGCCAGGTCGTGCACGTCGCCGTTGCGCGCCCGCACCCGCACGGTCGGGACGTTCGGATGCGCGCCCCGGAAGCGCGCCGCCATCGCCTCCTCGCGGGCCGCGATCCGCACCCGCGCCGCGTGCAGCCGCAGCAGTCGGGCCGTCAGGTCGTGACCGCCGCTCTCCTCCAGCGCCTCTGCCGCCGCGATCGAGCGCTCGGCCGACAACCCTCCCGGGCCCCCGTCGTGGACCCGGTTGAGGACCAGGCCGGCCAGCGGCATCCCTTCCTGGGCCAGCCGCTCCACGAAGTACGACGCCTCGCGCAGGGCATCGCGCTCCGGCACCGCCACCACCACGAACGCCGTACCGGGTGCCTGGAGCAGTTGGTACGTCGCGTCGGCGCGCTCGCGGAAGCCGCCGAACATCGTCTCCAGGGCCGACACGAACTGCTGGATGTCGGTGAGCACCTGGGCCCCGAGCACCTTGGTCAGGGCGCTGGTGACCGCGCCGACCCCGGCGCTGACCATCTTCAGGTAGGCCCGCCCACCGGCGCGGGCCGGCGCGGCCAGCAGCTTGATCAGCCGGCCGTCCAGGAACGAGCCCAGTCGCTGCGGCGCGTCCAGGAAGTCGAGCGCCGACCGCGACGGCGGGGTGTCGACGACGATCAGGTCCCAGCCCGCCGCCCTCGCCGGTCGGGCCCGCCGCACCCCGCTGCTCGGACTCGGCCCGCAGCTGCCCGAGCTTCTCCATCGCCATGTACTCCTGGGTGCCGGCGAACGAGCTGGAGAGCGCTTGGTAGAAGGGGTTGGCCAGGATCTGCTCGGCCTTCTCCGGCGGGCTGTGACTCTCGACGATCTCGTCGAAGGTCCGCTTCATGTCGAGCATCATCGCGTCGAGGCGGCCGCCCGCGGACCGGTCGACCGCGCGCACCTCGCGCGGGGTGTTGTCCAGCTCGCTCAGGCCCATCGACTGGGCCAGGCGCCGGGCCGGGTCGATGGTGAGAACGACTGCGGTGCGGCCCTTTTCGGCTGCCCGCAGCGCCAACGCGGCTGCGGTCGTGGTCTTGCCGACGCCGCCGGAACCGCAGCAGACGATGATCCGCGTGGCCGGGTCGTCGAGCACGGCGTCCAGGTCGAGGGCCGGTCCGGCCGGTTGCCGATCCCGCTTCGGCGGCGGACGCCGCGCCGGGCTCACGTCATCCCCTGATCGGCCAGCAGCCGGGCGAGCTCGTAGAGCCCGCCCAGATCGACCCCGTCGCTGAGCGCCGGCAGCTGGTACGTCGGTCGCCCGGCCGCCTTGACCCGGCTCAGCTCACGCTTCTCCAGGGCGACCCGCGCGCCGTGCTCGGCCGCCTCGGTCAGCAGCCCGTCGATGACCGCCGGGTCGGCGGACAGGCCGGCGGCGGTCAGCCCCTCGGCGACGGCCGATCGGTCCAGGGTGCCGGCCGCCGCGGCGGTGAGCTCCTTGACCCGCAGCACCGGCTCGCGGACGGCGTTGACGACCAGACCGCCGAGCGGCAGGTCATGGGCAGCCAGCTCCTCGAGGGCGTCCAGGCTCTCCTGCACCGGCATCTCCTCGAGCAGGGTCACGACGTGCACGACGGTCAGCGGGGAGTGCAGCAACCGGGTGATGGAGTCGGCCTGGGTGCGGATCGGTCCGACCCGAGCCAGCCCCGCGACCTCGGCGTTGACGTCCAGGAACCGGGCGATCCGCCCGGTCGGCGGTGCGTCCAGGACGACCGCGTCGTACGTCGGAGGGGCGGTGCTCTTGCTGCTGGAGCGGCGGTTGGTCTCGCGGGACTCCCCGCGGCGGCGGACGGCCTCGTAGACCTTGCCGGTCATCAGGACATCGCGCATGCCGGGGGCGACGGTGGTCGCGAAGTCGACGACCCCGAAGCGCTCGAGCAGGTGGCCGGCCCGGCCGAGTTTGTAGAAGAGCTGGAGGTACTCCCAGAGCGCGGCCTTGGCGTCGACGGCCAGGCCCAGCACCTCGCCGCCGCCCAGCCCGACCGCGACCTTGCGCTCCTCGAACGGCAGCGGGGGCACGTCGAACAGCTGGGCGATGCCCTGACGGCCCTCGACCTCGGCCAGCAGCACCCGGTTGCCCTCGCCGGCCAGTGCCAGCGCCAGCGCGGCGGCGACGGTCGTCTTGCCGGTGCCGCCCTTGCCCGTCACGACGTGGAGGCGCACGCCCTCCCAATCGCGATCGGGAGCCGGCATGCGGCCAGGCTAACCGTCAGTGAGCCCGTCGAGCGCGGCGAGGACCGCGCCCCAGGCCGGGCTGAGCGGGTCGATCAGGCCGAAGTGCTCGACGCCGGGCAGCTCGACCAGCTCCACGTCGGCGCCCCGGGCGGTCGCGTAGGCGGCGTACCGCTCGCTGAGCTCGATCGGTACGACGGTGTCCATCGCGCCGTGGACCAGCACGACGGGAGCGGTGGGCGGCGGCAGCTGGTGGGGGTCCGCGGCGGCGTACCGGTCGGGGACCTGGTCGCTGCGGCCGCCCAGGAAGGCGGCGACGGCACCGTCGTCGCCCTGCGCGCCCAGGCCCAGCTCGTCGGCTCGGACGAGGTCACAGACGCCGGCCAGGCTGACGACGCCGGCCAGGTGTGGCTGCCGGACCTGCGACCCGGCCCAGAGGGCGAGGTGGCCGCCGGCGCTGTGCCCCATGAGCACGGTGGGGCCGACTGGCCGACCGGCTTGTGCGGCAAGCAGATCGGGCAGTTGCGTCGTGGCTAGCCGCACGTCGTCGACGGTTCCGGGCCAGCCGCCGCCGGGCATCCCGGTGCGGCGATACTCGATCGAGGCCACCGAGAACCCCTGTGCGGCAAGGGCGTTGCCCATCGGCCGGGCGTGGGTGCGGTCGAAGCCGGCTCGCCAGAAGCCGCCATGGATCACGACGACGAGCGCTGGATGGGGGCGGTCGGACTCGGGCCACCAGAGGTCGGCGACGTGCTCGGGCTGCTCGCCGTACCGGATGCTGGTCGTCGGTGCCGGCGCCGCTCGACTCAGCACGTCGCTCGGGTCGGCCATGGGCTCACTCTGCCCGGCGGCGCTACGCTCGCGCCATGCCCGAGATCATCGCCTGGGAGTACGCCACCGTGCCGCTCATCGTCCATGCCACCAAGCAGATCCTGGACCAGTGGGGTGAGGACGGCTGGGAGCTCGTCCAGGTGGTGAGTGGCCCGGACGGCAACGGCCTGGTGGCCTACTTGAAGCGGCCGAAGCTGTGAGCGCCGTCGAGGATCGGCTGGCCGAGATCGGCCTGACCGTGCCGGACGTCGTCCCACCGGTTGCGGCCTACGTGCCGGCCGTGCGGGGCGGGTCGTTCGTCTACACCTCCGGCCAGCTGCCGATGGTGTCCGGTCAGCTGGCCGCCACGGGCAAGGTCGGCACCGGCGAGGGTGACGTCTCGGCCGACGATGCCAAGGTCCATGCGCGGACCTGCGCGCTGAACGCGATCGCTGCGGTCAAGTCGCTCGTCGGCGATCTCGACCAGGTCCTGCGGGTGGTCAAGGTGGTGGGGTTCGTCGCCTCCCAGCCCGACTTCACCGGTCAGCCGGGTGTCATCAACGGGGCGAGTGAGCTGCTGGGTGTGGCGTTCGGCGACGCCGGTGTCCACGCGCGCAGCGCCGTCGGGGTGGCCGTGCTTCCGCTCGACGCTCCGGTCGAGGTCGAGATCATCGTCGAGGTGCGTTAGCCAGGTAGTGGCGCAGGGCCTCGCGGAAGGACCAGGTCGCGAGGTCGATGTAAAGGCGCGGGTCGGCTCCGGCGTTGTCGGCGGCGACCTGCAGCAACGCCTCGCCGGTCACGTGGGCCCCCAGGGCCGCGACCTCGCTGACATCGGCCATCACCCGCACGCGGTTGCCCGTGGCCAGCAGTTCGTTGGCGCGGGCCAGCAACCCGGAGTCACCGAGGAAATGGCCCTCATCGTCGAGCTGGAGCACCCCCAGCTGCACCAACCGCTCGGCGGCGCCGGGCCGTTGCAGCGCAAGGGTTTCCAGCGTCGATGGCATCAGCTGGCCCAGCCGGCCGTCGCCGGAGGTCGGTTCGGTCGTCGGTTCGGTCAACAGCAGCTCGAGGGCCGCTTGGCCGCCGCGATCCCGGACCATGACCGTGATCTCGGACAGGCTCAGGCCACGCGAGAGCAGCGCTCGCACGGTGCGCAGCTGAGCCAGGTGCTCGGGCCCGTAGTAGCCCTTGCGCCCGTGCAGTCGTGGCGGGTCGAGCAGGCCCCGCTGCCGGTATGCACGCAGGTTGCGCATCGTGATACCGGCCGCATCGGCGAGCTCGGCCGCGGTGTACTCGGCCGAAACCATTCCCCTGAATGCCCCTTGCTTCCTTCGCCGGTCCCCTGACCGGCTGTCGGCATCACCCGCCAGCCCCCGGGCTGAGCAGGTGATGTTGGTGATAGTGACATGTCGAGCGGGCCCTCGGGAATCAGTTCCTGACTCAGAGATCAGTCGGCGGCCAGTTGGCGCACACGGCGTATTCGACTCACTACGCAGGGCCACCCCTCGACCCCGGGCCAGGCGACTCGGTCGGGGTGCCGGGAGCCGGGAGCCGCCTACGATCGCCGGGTGACCCTGCACGAGTACCCGGTCGATGCCGAGGACCAGCAGGCGATGTTGGCGTGGCTCGACGGCACCCGGCCGCCGCCGGCGACCGCGAGGCCGGCCTCGACGGTGCTGCTGCTGCGCGACGGCGGCTCGGCGGTCGAGGTGTTCGTCCTGCGGCGCCGCGCGAGCATGGCCTTCGCCGCTCGGATGCACGCCTTTCCCGGCGGGGGCGTCGACCCACGCGACACCGACCCGCGGGTGCCGTGGGTCGGTCCGAGCCCGCAGGAGTGGGGCGCCTTGCTCGGCTGCCCGGCCGAGCTGGCCGAGGCTCTGGTCTGCGCCGCCGTCCGCGAGCTGTTCGAGGAGTGCGGCGTGCTGCTGGCCGGCTCCGACGACGAGGCCGTCGTGGGCGATGTCAGCGGTCCCGACTGGGAGCAGGACCGGTTGGCGCTGCTCGACCGCAGCCTGGCCATGTCGCAGCTGCTGATCCGACGGGGGCTGCGGTTGCGCTCGGATCTGTTGCGGCCGTGGGCGCACTGGACGACGCCGGTCTTCGAGCCGCGGCGCTACGACACCTGGTTCTTCGTGGCCGCGCTTGCCGTCCGGGCAACTGGCCCGCGACGTCGGCGGCGAGGCCGACCTGACCCGCTGGATCGGCCTGGATGAGCTGCTGGCCGGCGAGCGTCAGGGTCGCTACCCGATGTATCCGCCGACCCAAGCCACCGTGGCTGATGTCGTTGTCGCAGTGCGAGATTCGCGTACGGCGGCTGAGGGCATCGTCGCCGCGATGGCAACGCCCCGGCACGTGCGCCGGGTCGTGCCCTGGCTGGCGCGGGATGGAGAGGGGCGGGCCGTGATGCTCATCGACCTGGACGGGCGAGGCGGCGGGCAGCCCGGCCCGGAGTCCTTGACCGGAGCGGGTGTGCTCCCGTGACCGACGTGCGCTGGACCGGCGGCGCGGTGGGCGACGCGGCGTACTGCGTGCTGGCCCCCAACCCTGGACCGATGACCCTCGACGGCACCAACACCTGGGTCCTGGTGGCGCCCGGCGGTGACCGTGCGGTCGTTGTCGACCCGGGACCGCTGGACGAGGGTCACCTGGCCCGGGTGCTCCAGGTCGTGCGCTCGCGGGGCGCCGAGGTCAGCCAGGTGCTGCTGACCCACGGGCACCTGGACCACAGCGAAGGGGCCGCCCGATTCGCCGAACTGGCCGGGGCGCGGGCGGGGGGTCGGCGGGGCCGGCGGTGCCGGTGCGCGCCCTCGACCCGGCGTACCGGCTGGGTTCGGAGGGGCTGGGGGAGGGCGACGTGGTCCGGGCCGGTGACCTGGTGCTGCGGGTCGTGGCCACGCCCGGTCACACCGCGGACTCCCTGTCCTTCCTGCTGCCGGCCGAGGGTGCGGTGCTGACGGGCGACACCGTCCTGGGCCGGGGGTCGACGGTGGTGGCCTATCCGGATGGCCGGCTCGCGGCGTACCTGGAGTCGTTGGAGCGGCTGCGCGACTTAGCCGAGGTAGGGGCGGTGACCAGCATCTGGCCCGGCCACGGTCCGGTGCTGCCGGACGCGATCACGGCGATCGAGGGCTACCAGGAGCATCGGGCGGCGCGGCTCGAGCAGGTGCGCGAGGCCGTCGCCGCCGGCGCGCAAACGCCCCGCGCCGTCGTCGAGCAGGTCTACGCCGACGTCGACCCGGCCCTCTGGCCCGCAGCCGAGCTCTCCGTACGCGCTCAACTCGACTACCTCACCGACCCCCCTGCTCGCTGACCTCGCTGGTCTTTGCCGTCCAATACCGGTTTAGCCGTGGAAACTCGGGTTTTTCGACCTCCCAAGGGCCTTCCGCATCCCGGACTCGACCGCCAAACCCGGATTCGACGGCCAGGACAAAGCAGGCAAAGAGGGTTAGCGGGCGCGGCGTTGGAGGCGTTCGACGTCCAGCAGGAGGACGGCGCGGGCCTCCAGGCGGAGCCAGCCGCGGGCGGCGAAGTCGGCCAGGGCCTTGTTGACCGTCTCCCGGGAGGCCCCGACCAGCTGGGCGAGCTCCTCCTGGGTCAGGTCGTGCGCGACCAGGATCCCGGCGTCGGTCGGGCGACCGAACCGGGCGGACAGGTCCAGCAGCGCCTTGGCCACCCGCCCCGGTACGTCGGAGAAGACCAGGTCGGCCAGGTGTTCGTTGGTCCGGCGCAGCCGTTGGGCGAGCGCCTTCAACAGCTGCTTGGCCACCTCGGGCCGATCGGTGAGCCAGGTCTGCATGGCGTCGTGCCCGATGCCGAGCAGCGTCGTCTCGGCCACGGCGGTCGCCGTCGCGGTGCGGGGACCGGGGTCGAACAGGCTGAGCTCGCCGAACATCTCCCCGGGACCCAGGATGGCCAACAGGTTCTCCCGGCCGTCCGAGCTGGACCGGCCCAGCTTGATCTTGCCCTCGGTGATCACGTACAGCGTTTCGCCCGGGTCGCCCTCCGCAAACAGCTCGTCCCCACGCTCCAGGTGCCGGCGGCTCATCGAGGCGCGCAGGGACGTGGCGGCCTCATCGTCCAGGCCAGCGAACAGCGGGGCCGAGCGCACGACGTCTGGATCCACGAGACGCAGTCTGCCGCACGCGTGCTCGGGCCGGTCAGGGTCCGCCCGTACCCTGTTGCGATGGCAAGCAGCTCCTCGGCCAAGGCCGCCGCCGCGAAGGCCGCCGCCGCTGCGGCCACGAAGCTGCAGCGCCAGCGGGCCAAGCGCTGGGCCGCGGTTGCCGCGGAGACGCCGGTGGGCCGGACCCGGCGGGCGCGCCGGATGTACCGCGAGCTGCATGACCTCTATCCCTACGCCCACTGTGAGCTCGACTTCCGCTCGCCCTGGGAGCTGCTCGTCGCCACGGTGCTGTCGGCGCAGACCACCGACGTCCGGGTCAACCTCACGACACCGGAGCTCTTCTCGCGCTGGCCCGGACCGGCCGAGCTGGCGGCGGCCGATCGGGCCGACGTCGAGGCGGTCATCCAGCCCACGGGCTTCTTCCGGGCCAAGACCACGAGCATCCAGGGCCTCGCCGCCGCCGTCCTCGAGCGGTACGACGGTGAGGTCCCGGGGCGTCTGGCCGACCTGGTGACCTTGCCCGGAGTCGGGCGCAAGACGGCCAACGTGGTGCTGGGCAACGCGTTCGGCGTCCCGGGGATCACGGTGGACACCCATTTCGGGCGGCTGTCCCGACGCATGGGCTGGACCACCGAGGAGGACCCGGTCAAGGTCGAGCTCGAGGTCGGTGGGCTCTTCCCCAAGCGGGACTGGACGATGTTGTCCAACGTCCTGATCTTCCACGGGCGTCGCACGTGCCACGCCAAGCGGCCGGCCTGCGGAGCCTGCCCCGTGGCGACCTGGTGCCCGTCGTACGGCGAGGGCGAGACCGACCCCGTGCTGGCCCGCGGCCTGCTGAAGTACGAGCGTGCGACGGAAGCCGCCGGGTGACGTCCTCACCGGTGCCGCGCTGGCTCGCCACCCTGGCGGCTCGCGCCCACGAGATCCCCGACGTCTTCCCTCGGCTGCCCACGCCGCCGAGCGACGGGCGACGGTCGGCCGTCCTCATCCTCTTCGGGCCGACGGGGCCGACGGGGCCGGCGGTGGACGTCCTGCTCACCCAACGGGCCGAGGACCTGCGCTCGCATCCTGGGCAGGTGGCCTTCCCGGGCGGCGCGATGGATCCCGGCGACCCCTCGCCGGAAGCGGCAGCCCTGCGCGAGGCGCGCGAGGAGACCGGGCTGGACCCCGCCGGGGTCCAGGTGCTCGGCTCGATGACCGACCTCTTCCTGCCGCCGTCCGGTTTCGTGGTCACACCCGTGCTGGGCTGGTGGACCCGTCCCGGTCCGGTCGGGCCGGTCGATCCGCGGGAGGTCGCCCGAGTGGTGCGAGCTCCGCTGGATGAGCTGCTCGACCCGGCGAACCGGTTCAGCGTGCAGCATCCCAGCGGTTACACGGGGCCGGGGTTCGCGGTTGGCGGCCTGTTCGTGTGGGGCTTCACGGCGGGACTCCTTGCGCGGGTGCTCGCCGAGGCCGGCCTCGAAAGACCTTGGGACGCAACGCGCTTCGAGCCGTTGCCGGACTTGGTCGGCCGCGCTGACGGCTCGGAGCCGTCGACATCGGACGCCGTCACGCCGGAGCGAGGCGCCGGGTGATCGACGTCCTCCTGCTCGTGGTGATCATCGGCTACACCGTGGTCGGTTACCGCCAGGGGCTGCTGGTGAGCGCGCTGTCGTTCGTCGGCTTTCTCGGCGGTGGCGCCCTCGCGATGTGGCTGCTCCCGCACCTGCTCGGTGACTGGCTCGGTGACGCGACCACGATCCGCAGCAGCCTGGTGCTGGTCGGTGGTGTGCTCGTCATGGCCTCGATCGGACAGGCCCTGGCCGGCACGCTGGGTGCCCGGTTACGCAGCCAGGTGCACTTCGCCCCGGCCCAGGCCATCGACTCCGGCCTGGGCGCCGCCGCCAGTTTGGTCGCGATCTGCCTGCTGACCTGGTTCGTCGCGGGCGCAGTCCGCGGCATCGAAGGGCCCGTCTCGCGCGCGATCGGCCGATCCCACGTCGTCGGCGCCCTGGACGACGTCGTCCCGCCGCAGACCGCGCAGCTCTTCACGAGCTTTCGCGGGCTGCTCGACCAGGGTGGCTTCCCGAAGGTCTTCGAGACCCTGGGCCCGGAGCGGATCCTGCCCATCGACCCCCCGACGGCCGGGGTGGCGGCGACGCCCGGCGTTCGCGCGGCTGCGGCCTCGATGGTCAAGATCACCGGAGTGGCGCGCTCGTGCAGCCGCTCCCAGGAGGGCAGCGGTTGGGTGGTCGCTCCTGGCCGGGTCGTGACCAACGCCCACGTGGTCGCCGGTGAGCGCAGCCAGCGGGTCCGCCTCGGCGGCAGCGGCCGCACCTACGCCGCTCAGGTCGTGGTCTTCGACCCCCAGCGCGACCTGGCCATCCTCGCCGTACCCGGTCTGCGAGCGCCGGCGCTCAAGCTCGGCACCGATGTCGGGCGGGGCGCACCCGCCGCCGTCGCGGGTTTCCCCGAGAACGGACCGTACGACGTGCAGCCGGCCCGCGTTCGTCAGGTCCTGACGGCGACGGGCAACGACATCTACGGCCGGCCCGGGATCGCCCGCGAGGTCTACTCGCTCTACGCCAAAGTGCGCCCCGGCAACTCCGGCGGCCCGCTGCTGAACCCCAGCGGGCGGGTCATCGGGATCGTCTTCGCCACCTCGCTGGACGACCCGAAGACGGGCTATGCGTTGACGTTGAAGGAAGCTGCGCCGGTGCTGGCCAAAGCCTCGGCCAGCACGCCGGTGCGGACCGGAGGGTGCGCGGCCGGTTAGGCGGTGGCCGCAGGCGCAGGCGCGGGCGCGCGGTAGCGCAGGCCGTCGTGCAACAGGTTGACCAGACGGCGGGCCTGTTCCTGCCAACCGGGCTGGTCGCTCACCAGGCAGATCCCGCTCAAGGCCTTGAGCAGGTCGGCGGCTTCGACGTCGGAGCGGATCGCCCCCGCGGCTACCGCGTTGGCCAGGAGCATCTCGACTGACGCGCGAATCCGGCCGTGGCAGTAGGCGAACAGCTCCGAGTCCTTGCCGATCACCGACTTCAGCGCCATCGCCATGCCGCGCTTGGTGGCGACGTGCTGGACGAACCGCTCCATCCAGGCTTCGAGGGCGCTGTCGGCATCCTCGGTGGCCACGAGCTCGTCGGCGGCATCGCACAACAGCTCGACCTGGTGGCGGTAGACCGCCTCCATCAGCGCGTCGCGAGTGGGGAAGTGTCGATAGAGCGTGCCGATCCCGACGCCCGCCTGCCGGGCGATGTCCTCCAAAGAGGCGTCCGTGCCGTGCTCGGCGAACGCCGCCATGGCGGTCGTGAGCAACTTGTCTTTGTTGCGCTGGGCGTCGGCCCGCAGCGGGCGCTCGCCCTGCATGGTGGACACCGTTGGCCTCCTGGCAGGGGTGGATCTCAAGAGTTTCTCGTTCGTGCACGTAGTTCTAGCATGCGCTTGCAAACCGGAGGCAGACTCCGTATAGTTTCCGGAGGGGCCATCCGCTTCCCCACTACGATACCTCGTGTTGGAGCTACTTGTGTCTGTTGCAACAACCGCAGTACGGCGCGTACTCCGCCCCGGCAATGCCGGGCTCGTGCTCGCCCTGATCCTCACCAGCCAGCTGATGGTTGTCCTGGACGCGACGATCGTGAACATCGCGCTCCCGGACATCAAGACCGCCTTGGGCTTCAGCCCGAGCGGCCTGTCCTGGGTGGTCAACGCCTACACGCTGACCTTCGGTGGTCTGCTCCTGCTCGGCGCCCGGGCCGGTGACCTCCTTGGTCGCCGCCGGGTCTTCGTGACCGGGCTGATCATCTTCACGGCCGCCTCGCTCGCCGGTGGCTTCGCCACGACGCCTGGCCTCCTGCTCGCCGCTCGCGCGGCCCAGGGCGTCGGAGGGGCGCTCGCCTCGCCGTCGGCCCTGGCGCTGCTCATGACGATGTTCCGCGACGGCCGCGAGCGCACCCGTGCGCTTGGCCTCTACACCGCGGTCTCCATCGGCGGTGCGGCCGTCGGCCTGCTCGCCGGCGGGCTGCTCACCGAGTTCGTCTCGTGGCGCTGGGTGCTCTTCGTCAACGTGCCGATCGGCATCGTGGTGGTTGCTCTCGCCCTGCGAGTGCTGCCCGAGACCGAGCGACGCCCCGGCAAGTTCGACCTCGGGGGAGCGATCACCTCGACCCTCGGAATGGCTTCGCTGGTCTTCGGATTCGTCCACGCAGCGACCGCCGGCTGGAGCGGGCTCGAGACGATCCTGGCCTTCTCGATCGGCATCGGGCTGCTCGCCGCCTTCGTCGGGATCGAGCTGCGCGCGGCACACCCGATCACGCCGCTGCGGCTGTTTGCCGACCGGAGCCGCTCCGCGTCGTACCTGGCTCGTCTGCTGCTCGTGGCGGGGATGATGGGGATGTTCTTCTTCCTCACCCAGTTCCTGCAGGAGGTGTTGGGCTACTCGCCGTTGAAGGCCGGCCTGGCCTTCCTGCCGCTCACGGTCATGGTGTTCGCATCCTCGCAGTTCAGCGCGCGGGTGCTGACGACCCGGTTCAGCACACGGCTGCTCGTCGTCGCGGGCATCAGCGTCTCGACCGTCGCCCTGCTCTGGCTCTCGACCCTGTCGGCTGACAGCAGCTACTTCTCGCTGCTCGGGCCGCTGGTGCTCTTCGGCATCGGCAACGGCACGGCCTTCGTGCCGCTCACGGTGGCGTCGCTCTCGGGCGTCGAGCAGGCGGACGCCGGCGCGGCCTCCGGTCTGGTCAACGTGATGCAGCAGGTGGGTGGCTCGCTGGGGCTGGCCGTCCTCGTGACGGTGTTCGGCGCCGGCAGCCGGGCTGCGCTGCACGACTCCCTGCCCGGGGCTTCGGCCGCCGAGCGGGCCCAGCACGCGTTCGTGGCCGGAGCGGACCGGGCCATCCTGGCCGCGGCGATCTTCCTGGCCGTGACCGTGGTCATCGCGGCAACGCAGCTGCGCGGCGGGAACCCTCGCCGTCAGGCCGAAGCCGAGTCCGAACTGGACGAGGCGATCGACGCCGGTTCCCTGGCGGAGGCCATGGCCTGAGACCCAGGCCTGACCTCGTCCGCAAGACGCGAGGCCGCACGCTGGACCCCCAGTGTGCGGCCTCGCGCCAATTCCGGATTGGCACGGGGACGCACCGTGCCGATACCTATTGGCACGGGGACGCACCGCGACAGAAGTGCCGGGTGGGGGAGCGGGGTCAGGAGAGGGATCGGAGCCAGTCGATCAGGAGGGCGCTCACCTGGTCGGGGCGCTCTTCGGGCAGGAAGTGGCCGGCGCCGTGGAGCAGCTCGAACCGGTACGCCGCGGAAACCATGCGGCTCCTCGTCGACCGCTGGACCCGCCGCTGGACCGGCCGCTGGACTCGCCGGCCGCTCGCTGAGCGCGGTCTCCGGCAGGATCAGGCCGTCGTGCGAGCCGTGCACCTGGAGCACCGGCACCTGGATCGCCGGCTCGATCCCGGCCCGGAAGCGGCGGCCGTCCCGCCGCGGTTGCGAGCGCACCAGCCAGCGGTAGTACTCCGCCGCCGAGTGCGCCACGAACGGGATGCTCATCGCGGTCGCATACCGCGCGATCTCTTCAGCGCTCGGCCAGCCGGGGCCGGACCAGGCGCGCAGGAGCTTCCCGACGTACGCCGGGTCGGTGAGGTAGCGCTCGGGCCAGAACGGCACCTGTTGGGGACCCAGCCAGCGCAGCGCGCGCCGCTGCGCCGATGACCGGGCAACGGCGGCGCGCAGCCGCGCCGGATGCGGCATGCCCAGCGATCCGACGGCCCGGGTCACCCGCGGTTCGAGCCCGGGCATGGACCAGGCGATCCAGCCGCCCCAGTCGTGGCCGATCACCGTGGCGTCGGGTTCCCCGAGCGACCGGATGACGTTGGCCACGTCGGCCGCGGAGGTGATCGTGTCGTAGCCGTGCGGGGTCTTGTCCGAAGCGCCATAGCCGCGCAGGTCCATTGCGGCGGCTCGGTAGCCGGCAGCGGCCAGGCTCACGAGCTGATGTCGCCAGGCCCACCAGAACTGCGGAAACCCATGCAGGAGTAGGACGAGCGGCCCGTCACCCATCTCGGCGACATGGAAGCGGCTGCCTCCGGCCGCCACGAACCGATGCTGCCAGGGCCCATCGATCAGGACGTACGACGCGTCGAGCGCTGGCTTTCGCACCGACGGCCGGGCTGGCGGGTCAGGAGTCGGTGGAGCTGGCCCGCTTCAGCGTGGCCACCGTCTGCTTGGTCGTGGTGATGGTGCGCTCCGGCGGACCGATCTTGCGCAGCCGGGATCGGCCGATGAGCACGAGCACAGCGCCG
This sequence comes from uncultured Actinomycetota bacterium, assembly GCA_963834425.1. Lineage (GTDB taxonomy): Bacteria > Actinomycetota > Actinomycetes > Actinomycetales > CAVURS01 > CAVURS01. The sequence continues at coordinate 44,641 of CAWIBR010000010.1, read as the reverse complement.
ATCAGCAGCAGGACGACGGCGACGATCAGGAAGGCCAGCCAGGGGTCGAGCCCGGCCGCGATCAGGCCTTCGGCAGCTGCGATCAGCAGCAGGATCAGGGCCAGGAAGGCGAAGACGGCAGCCACGACGAACATCGCCCCACCGGTGACCGCGGCGAGCACGTCCTGGCGCAGCTCGGCCTTGGCCAGGGCGACCTCGGAACGGACGATCCCGGACAGGTCCTTGCTCGCGTCGGAGACGAGCTGACCCAAGGTGCGTTCGCCACCGGGCCGCTCGGGCGACCCGACCGGACGACCGACGCCGAGCGGAGTCGGCTCGGGGTCGGTGGACGAGCTCGCGGGCGGGCTGGCCGGCGTGCTCCCGGGTGGGCTTGCGGACGGCCCTGCTGGTGGCATGACGTGAGCCTAGTGAACCGGGCCCGGCCCTGCCGGTTCGATCGGCGCCGGTGCCCCGGTCTCGTGCAGCGGCAGACCCACCCAGCGGGCGACCGTGGGGACCAGGCCGCCCTGGACGACGACCGAGAACGTCACGACGACCACGACGATGTCGTAGAGCCGGACGCCGTTCGCCGCATGGCCGTGGACCTGCTGGTCGTGCAGGACGAACGTCGCGAGCAGGATCGGCACGGCGCCCTTCAGCCCCGACCACAGCACGAAGATGCGCTCGGGCCGGCGCAGCGAGATCGGCAGGATGGCCAGCCCGACGAACACCGGCCGGACGACGAAGGCCAGGAGCACGGCCAGCCCCAGGCCGATCTGCCAGGCGTGCCCGTCGCCCATGGTGGACAGGCTGACGGTCAGCCCCAGCACCACGAACGCGGTGATCTCACCCAGGCTGGCCAACGTCGCGTGGAAGCGCTCGACATCGACCTTGTACGGCGCGTCCTCGTCGCCGATCAGGATCCCGGCGACGAAGACGGCCAGGAAGCCCGAGCCGTGGGCCAGGGTGGCCGCGCCGAACAGCACGGCGGCGCCGGCGAGCACCCGCAGGGAGTAGAGCGGAGGCGACGGCAGCGTCGTCCGTTGGATGACCCACAGCAGGGCCCGGCCGCCGACCAGACCCACGACCGCCCCGATGACGATCTGCAGGTCGAACTCGAAGAAGCCGTGGAAGAGCGGCTCGGCGCCACCGCCGCTGCCGGCCAGGAGCAGGGAGGCCATCAGCGCGATGCCGACCGGGTCGTTGGCTCCGGACTCGCCCTCGAGCAGGATGCCGCTGCGTCCCTCGACCTCGCGGCCACTGAGGACCGAGAAGACGACCACCGGATCGGTTGGCGCCAAAGCGGTCCCGACCAGGAAGGCGTCGCGCCACGGGAGGCCGAAGACGAGATGGGCCAGCATCCCGAGCACGGCCGTCGTGAGCGCGGTGCCGACGACGCCGATCCAGGTGATCGCCGCGGCGTTGGCCCGGAACCGGGACCAGCCGATGTGCATCCCGCCGTCGAAGAGGATGACGACGAGGGCCACGGTGACGATGTCTTGCACGGTGACAATCGACATCTTGCCGAGCGAAGGGAAGAGGTCGGAGGCGATCGCGGCGGCAACCAGGAAGATGGCCGGGGCGGGCAGTCGCAGCGACCGCACTGATCCGGTTGCTGAAGATCGCGGCGCCCAGCACCAGGCCGACGGCGCCGATCACCAGGCCGAAGTTGTGGGCCTGCTCCATCAGTCGCGCAGGTTCTGCAGCCGCACCTGGCCCCGGGCGATGAGCCGGGCCTGCTCGTCGTGGATCTCGACCAACCACAGCTGTTGCAGCCGGCCGCGGTGGATCGGCGTACCGGTCGCCACCAGCTCGCCCTCGCGGATGGCCCGCAGGAAGTCGGTGTGGTTCGAGACGCCCACGACCTGACCCTCATCGCCCAGCCAGAGGGCAGCCGCGATGCTGGCGACCGTCTCGACCACCGTGCAGTAGACCCCGCCGTGGGTGATGCCGTAGGGCTGCCACTGGCCCGGCGCCACGGTCCAGCGGACCCGAAGCTCCTCGGGGTCGGCGGCCTCGACGCGCAGGCCGAGCGGAGCGGTGTAGCCCTTGCCCAGCAGCTCTTCAGCCGCCTCGAGCGTGATCTGTCCGGCCATCGTCAGAGCCTAGGTCACCAGGTCAGGGTGGGGTCGTCGGTGACGGCGCTGAGATCGGTGAGGGTGGGCAGCTTGGCGTGCCCACGGGCCGCAGCGACGGCGCCGATCTCGATCTGCCAACCGGTCGGCGTCGTCTCCGAGACGGTGCGTGCGAAGGAGCCGGCTTCGCCGGCCGACTGCTGGGTCACCAGCGGCTCGGTGTGGATGCCGGGCCACTGCTGGGGCGGGATGACGTTGACGACGATGACGGTGCCGAAGGCGTTGCGAGCCCGCAGTTGCACCAAGCAGAGCTCCCCGAACCCGTCGGTGAGCCGGGAGCTGTCGACCAGCCGGAAGCCGGGCATCGAGGCGTCCACGGAGTGCATCGCGCGGCGTACCGGAGAGCTGTCGTGCGGTTGCGGCGCCGGGCACCCGCCGCGGGTCCACCCCGAGCGGACCACGTCGGTCAGCGGCCGCGGGTCGTGGGCAGCCAGCACCATCAGCTGGGGCAGCGTCGGTTGCGGTGCTGGCGGGACCCAGGCCGGGTAGGCCGGTGGGTGCGTGTCGGTCCGGACCGCAACGTCGGCCACCGGCTGCGCCTGCTGCACCGGCCTGGCCGGCGCGCGCAGAGCCGGTACGACGAGTGCGGCCAACGCGGCGAGCACCACGCCGGCCCACACGAGTCTCGTGGCCGGACCTGATGGCCCCCCGCCGGCCGAATCGCGACGTGAGCCCGCAGTCGACGCCTGCGGCGCCTCAGCTCCCACGTCGCCCAGGTCGCCGAGGTCGACCCAGTCGCGGATCGGCCGGTCACGTTCCTCTTGGTCGCCCGCGATCGGGTCGGTCGAGCGCCAGCTCAGGATCTCCGGCGCGCTGCGCATGGCCTCAGCCTGCGACCGGATCGTCCGCGCGGCAAGAGGGGAGCGCTGTCGGTGCGGGAATCCGGTCTGGGCTCAGTCCTCGGCGGCTCCGCTGGCCAGGCCGGTCTTGATCAGGTCCATGACGGTGGAGTCGGCGAGCGTGGTGACGTCGCCCACCTCGCGGTGCTCGGCGACGTCCTTGAGCAGCCGGCGCATGATCTTGCCGGAGCGGGTCTTGGGCAGCTCGGCGACGATCATGATCTGACGCGGCCGGGCGATCGGCCCGATCTCCTTGGCCACATGGTCGCGCAGCTCCTTGACCACGTCGGGGCCACCGTCGCCGGCCTCGCTGCGCAGGATGACGAACGCGCAGATCGCTTGTCCGGTCATGTCGTCGGCCGCGCCGACCACCGCCGCCTCGGCCACCTTGGGGTGGGAGACCAGGGCCGACTCGATCTCGGTGGTGGAGAGCCGGTGGCCGCTGACGTTCATCACGTCGTCGACCCGGCCGAGCAGCCACAGGTCTCCATCGGCGTCCTTCTTGGCGCCGTCGCCCGCGAAGTAGTTGCCGGGGAAGCGCGACCAGTAGGTCTCCTTGTAGCGCTCGTCGTCGCCCCACAGGGTCCGCAGCATCGAGGGCCAGGGCTCGGTCAGCACCAGGTAGCCACCGGAGCCGTTGGGCACCGGGGTGCCGCTGTCATCGACCACCTCGGCCGAGACCCCCGGGAGCGGAGTCATTGCGGCGCCTGGCTTTCCGGCCGTGACACCGGGCAGCGGGCTGATCATGATCGACCCGGTCTCGGTCTGCCACCAGGTGTCCACGACCGGGCAGCGGCTGCCGCCGATGGTCTCCCGGTACCAGATGTAGGCCTCGGGGTTGATCGGCTCCCCCACGCTGCCGATCAGCCTCAAGGTCGACAGGTCGAACTTCTCCGGGATCTGCGCGCCCCACTTCATGAAGGTCCGGATGGCCGTCGGCGCGCAGTACAGGATGGTCACCTTGTACTTCTGGATGATCTCCCACCACCGGCCCTGGTGCGGGGTGTCCGGCGTGCCTTCGTACATCACCTGGGTCACGCCGTTGGCCAGCGGGCCGTAGACGATGTAGCTGTGGCCGGTGACCCAGCCGATGTCGGCGGCGGTCCAGCAGATGTCGGTCTCCGGCTTGATGTCGAAGACGCCCCAGTGCGTGTAGGAGCAGCCGGTCAGGTAGCCGCCGGTGGTGTGCAGGATGCCCTTCGGCTTGCCGGTGGTGCCCGAGGTGTACATCACGTAGAGCGGGTGCTCGGCGTCGAACGCCTCGGCCGTGTGCTCCGGGCTGGCCGCGTCGACGACGTCGTGCCACCAGACGTCGCGGCCGTCCTGCCAGGCCACGTCCTGGCCGGTGCGGCGTACGACCAGGACGTTGCGGACGTCCGGGCAGTCCTCCAGCGCGGCGTCGACGGCCGGCTTGAGGGCGGCCGCCGCGCCCTTGCGGTAGCCGCCGTCGGAGGTGATGACGATCCGGGCGTCGCAGTCCTGGATCCGGCCCTTCAGCGCGTCCGCGGAGAAGCCGCCGAAGACCACCGTGTGCGGTGCGCCGATCCGGGCGCAGGCCAGCATGGCCATCACCGTCTCGGGGATCATCGGCATGTAGATCGCGATCCGGTCGCCGGCCTTGACCCCGAGCTCGGTCAGCGCGTTGGCCGCCTTGCAGACCTGCTCGTGCAGCTCGGCGTAGGTGATCGTCCGGGTGTCACCGGGCTCGCCCTCGAAGTAGTAGGCGACCTTGTCGCCCCGACCGGCCTCCACGTGCCGGTCGAGGCAGTTGTACGCCGCGTTGAGCTTGCCGCCGACGAACCACTTGGCGAACGGCGGGTTGGACCAGTCCAGCACCTCGTCCCATTTGGTGTCCCAGGTCAACCGCTCGGCCTGCTCGGCCCAGAAGGCCAACCGGTCGCCTGCGGCCCGGTCGTAGGCCTCGGCCTTGAGGTTGGCGTTGGCCGCCAGGTCGGCCGGTGGCTCGAACCGGCGCTCCTCGGTCGACAGGTTCTCCAGGGCAGACTCGGTCACGATCGCTCCTCGCAGACGCCAGCGGCTGTTGATGTCACTCCACCAGGGAGTGCCCAGGGATTCAAGCGCAGTGCGTTTCAGCCGAGCGGGGCCGACCGGCAGCACGACCTTCTTGAAGGTGTAGTTCGTGACGATGGCGAACGAGCCGTACCAGGCGGCGATCGCGGTCAACAGCCCGAGGTAGCCACCGACCTTGGACAGGCCGACGCCCGGGGCCTTGCCCGTCCACGCACCGATGGCGAGGGCCAGGAAGGTCAAAGTCAACAGCACGAAGACGGCCGCCACCACGGCGTTGGTCCGCAAGGACGCGATCATCAGGTAGGCGGTGATGATCGTCCAGATGAACAGGTAGAGACCGACCCCGTGGTTGGCGTCTTGGGCGCTCGCCTTGGACAGGTCCGTGTGCACCTACGAGGTACCAGAAGGACAGCCAGAACGCGCCGTAGGACGAGAAGGCGACCGCGCCGAAGGTGTTGCCCTTGGAGAACTCCCACATGCCCGCGAGCAGCTGGGCGATGCCCCCGTAGAAGAGGGCCAGCCCGAAGACGACGCCGACTCGGCGCTGGCGTTGATCCAGCCGGCGTTGACGGCGCTGAGAAAGAAGGTCGTGGCGGCGAACGCGGCCAGGCCGAGTCCGGCGGGGTCGGCAATCCCGGACCGAAGGTGGGGGCGGCGGCGCCGGGGCGGCGGTCGTGGGCTCATGTCGTGGTCACGAGCACTCCTTTGTGCAGGCCGACCGGTGGGCCCGGTCAGTGGTCCCTGCCGCGGACGTTAGGAGGCTCGGTCGAGCAACGGCAGGTCAGCGCGCGGGCGGAGCGTCCACCGGGGCGATCGGGTCGCTGGATGGCGCGCTGCCGGGCGACGAGCGGTCGCTTCGGCGCGACGAACGGTCAGGCTGCTCCCGCGGCTCGGGGCCGCCGAGCAGGACCTCGGGCGCGTGCAGCCGGACCATCGTGCGCGCCACGTCCCGCGGCGTACGGCGCCGCGTCGCCAGTGAACCGATCACCATGACGGCGAACGCGATCGGGACGGTGACTGCGGCGGGTTGCTCCAACAGCGCTCCACCCCAACCGGGTTGGGGACCGATGACCGCGGTCACGATGACGGCGATCCCAGCCAGGCCGCCGCCGACGGCCAGGCCGAAGAGCGCACCGACGTCGGTGAGCCCGCGCCACCAGATGCCGAGCACGAGCAAGGGGCAGAACGACGACGCCGCGACGCCGAAGGCCAGACCAACCGCAGCGGCCACGCTGATCCGCTGGGTGCCCAGTGACAGCGCGTAGGGCACCAGAATCGCTGCAGCGCAACCGATCCGGAAGGCGCGCACGGGCATCCGCCGGTTGGGCAGCACGTCCTGCGCCAGCACCCCGCCCACGGAGATGGTCAACCCGGACGATGTGGAGAGGAAGGCCGCGAAAGCGCCGGCGGTCACCAGCGCGGCGAGGGCCTGCCCGAGCTGCCCGCCCACCAGCCGCTCCGGCAGCAGCAACACGGTGGCGTCCGTGTTGCCGGTCAGCAGCAGGTCGGGCGCGTAGAGCCGGCCGAGCGCGCCGTAGATCGTGGGCAAGAGATAGAAGCCGGACAGCAGCGCGACGACGGCCAGGGCCGTACGCCGCGTACGCCGCCCGTCCGGGTTTGTGTAGAAGCGCACCAGCACATGCGGCAGTCCCATCGTGCCGAGGAAGGTCGCCAGCACCAGCGAGTACGTCGCGAAGAGCGGATGGTCCTGGCCCGCGTGCAGGGGCCGCGCCCACTCCTCGGTGGTCGTCACCGGCAGCGTGGTGATGACGGGCACCGGGTCGCCGGGACGCAGGGTCACCGTGGTGCCGGCGCCGATGGTGTGGCGCCCCGCGGTGAGCGGCTCCGAGCCGTCCACACGCTGGCCGTCGACCTGGCCGCGGATCAGGTAGGACCGGGCCTGCGGCACCTGGACCTCGGTCGTCGCGGCGACGTGGACGACGGTCGTGGCTCGTGCGGTGGCCGGTGCGCCGCTGGCCTGGTGCGGGCTTCCGTCGCCCTGCCAGGCCAGCAGCAGGAAGGCGACCGGCACCAGGAGCGCGGTGAGCTTGAGCCAGAACTGGAAGGCCTGGGCAAAGGTGATCGAGCGCATGCCGCCGAAGAGCACGGTGGTGAGGACCACGACGCAGACGACCAGGCCGCCGGCCCACGCGGGCGCGTGGGTGGTGGTGAGCAAGGTCAGCCCGGCACCCTGCAGCTGCGGCACCAGATAGAGCCAGCCGATCAGGACCACCAGCAGGCTGGACGCGCGACGGACCGGCAGCGAGCGCAACCGGTCCTCGGCGAAGTCGGGGATGGTGTAGGCGCCCGACCGGCGTAGGGGGGCCGCCACGAGGACAAGGAGGGCCAAATAGCCTGCGGTGTAACCGATCGGATACCAGAGCATGTCGACGCCGTAGGCCAGGATCAGGCCCGCGATCCCGAGGTACGACGCGGCCGAGAGGTACTCGCCGCCGATGGCCGATGCGTTCCAGAGCGGCGTCACCGTGCGCGATGCGACGTAGAAGTCGTCGGTGGTGCGGGTGAGCCGCAGGCTGAGCGCGCCGACGACGATGGTGGCCAACGCCACCAGAGCGACCGCCACCGCCGCGCCGGAGTCCATCGAGGTCAGGTGCGTTCGACGAGCTCGGCGAACTCCCGCTCGTTGCGCTCGGCGCCGAGGACCGCCCGCCAGCCCAGGACGATCATGAACGGATAGACGAGGACGCCGAGCACCAGCCACGGCAGGGGCAGCGGCAGTCCGAGCACATGCATCGCGCCGATGCTCGGCACCAGCGCGAAGAGCAGCGGCAGCCCGCCCAGGCAGACCGCGGCGGTCAGGCAGACCCGCACGGCCAGCCGTCGTTGGGCCCGGATCAGCGCGCCCAGGTAGAGCTCACCGAGCTCGGTCTGCTCGCCGATCTCGCGCGCGATGGGCCGGGAGGGCGCGCGCCGGGGTGCGCCCATGCGTGGGCTGGTGACCCGAACCCGCTGCGGTGCAGGGTCGTTCACTGGTCGAAGCCGTCCGGCCGATCCGAGCCGGGGTGGAGCAGTCGCTCCCGCAGCTCCCGGGCGTGGCGTCGGCTGACCGGCAGGTAGTGCCCGGCGACGCGCACGGTGTAGTGGCCCGCCTCCGACCGCACTTCGTCGATGTAGTGCACAGCCACCAGTGTGCTCCGATGGATCCGGACGAAACCCGCTGCGGCCCAACGCTCCTCGAGGGTCGTCAATGGCGTCCGCACCAGGTGGGCTGCGTCGAGGGTGTGCAGCCGGGCGTAGTCGCCCTGGGCCTCGACAAAGCGCACGTCCGATCGACGGACGAAGCGAGTGACCCCGCCGAGCTCGACCGGGATCGTCTCGTCGTCGGCCCGGCTCTCGCCCTCGACCGGGCTGTTGTCGGCGGCGACCCGCCGGATCGCCTCGGCCAGCCGGGCCGAGCGGATGGGCTTCATGACGTAGTCGGTGGCCCGCAGCTCGAAGGCGTCGACCGCGTGCTCGTCGTACGCCGTGACGAAGACCACCTTGGGCGGGCGGGCGAACTGGCTCAACACCCGGCCGAGGTCGAGGCCGTCCATGCCGGGCATCTTGATGTCGCAGAAGACCACGTCCACCGTGTGCTGGGCGAGCGTCCGCAGGGCCTCGGCGCCGGTCCCGGCCACGTGGACGTCACCGATCCGCTCGTCGCGGCGCAGCAGGAAGGCCAGCTCGGAGCGGGCATGCGCCTCGTCGTCGACGACGAGCGCTCGCAGGGTGCCGTGGTCATCGGCGGCTGCCGTCACAGCCGCAGGCTACGACCGGATGCTGGGTTCGGCAGGTTCAAACGTGGTGGGAACTGGCGCGTCGGCTCAGGAGGCGTGCACGCCCGCGGCGTACTTCGGCACCCGGAAGCTCGCCTTGGTGCCGGCCCCGATGGCCGTCTCGACGACCAGGCCGTGGTCGTCGCCGTAGACCTGGCGCAGACGCGCGTCGACGTTGGCCAGACCGACCCCGTCGGCCTCGGCGCTCCCGGCGCGTCCGGCGCCGGACAGGACCCGGCGAATCAGCTCGGGATCGGAGCCGGAACCGTTGTCCTCCACCGAGATCCCGGCCTCGGTGCCCTCGTCAGTTGCGGTGATGGTGATCTGGCCGGGGCCGGCCTGGCCCTCGAGGCCGTGCCGGACGGCGTTCTCGACCAGCGGCTGGATGGCCAGGTAGGGCACGGCGACGGGCAGCACCTCCGGTGCGATCAGCAAAGAGACGACGAGGCGGTCGCCGAAGCGGGCCTGCTCCAGCGCGAGATAGCGCTCGACATTGCGCAGCTCGGCCGCGAGCGTGGTGAACTCACCGCCCGCTTTGAACGCGTAACGGGTGAAGTCGGCAAACTCGAGCAGCAGCTCGCGCGCTCGCTCAGGGTCGGTGCGGACGAAGGACGCGATGGCTGCGAGCGAGTTGTAGACGAAGTGCGGGCTGATCTGGGCCCGCAGCGCCCGCAGCTCGGCTTCGACCGTGCGGGTGCGTTCGTGGGCCAGCTCGGCCAGCTCGACCTGCCCCGACACCCAGGCCGCCGTCTCCTCGGTCGCTCGCACCAGGGCCGCCGACGGTGTGTGCGGCACATAGGCCGCCAAGGCGCCCACCACGGCATCCACGGTCACCAACGGGACGATGACGGCTCCGCTGATCGGGCACTCGGGATCGTTGCAGCGCAACGCATCTCGCCGCAGGACCACGGTCCGCCCGGTCCTTAGCGCCCCTTCGGCGTGCTCGACGGCCTGCCCGCGGTGGTGGGCGCCGGGACCCTCCCAGGCCAGGGCCTGATCCGTGTCCACCAGCGCGACGGCAGCGGCGCCGAGCAGGAGCCGCAGGTGGCGGGCGGCCCGCTGGGCACCGTGCTCGGTGAGGCCTTCGCGCAGATCACGAGCGGCGGACGAGGCGGTGTGCAGCGTCCGGAACGTCGCGTCCGTGGCGTCGTCGGTGAGCGTCGGCCGGCCGCGGCGCAGGATCCACCGCGAGGGCCGCGGTCGCGTCGTACGGCCGGTCCGCCCTGTCCGTGCCATCAGCCCTCGACTCGCCAGGTCGCCTGCGAGCCGTCCCAGTCGGCCAGCCGCCAGGCGCGCGCTCGGCTCGGCCGGAGGGCGTAGAGCACGTCGAACGCCGGGTCTGCGGAGGGCAGGTAAGCCCGGTCGGCCGGGTCGGGGTACGCCGCGTCCAGGGCAGCGACGACCGCCGGATGCGCCTGGGGCCGGCCGAGGTCGGCCAGGGAGCCGTGCACGATCAGGCAGTTCTCCGGATCGGGCAGGTGGATCACCACGCGTGGGTCGCGGGCCAGGTTGCGGGCCTTGACCGTGCTCCGCTCGGTGTAGAGGTAGAGCGCGCCGTCGACGACCGCCCCCCAGACCGGTACGGCGTGCGGCCCACCGTCCGGACCCGTGGTGTGCAGCCAGTAGCTGCGGGCCGCGGCCAGCCGTGCGGCCACCTCGCCCCAGTCCATGGTCCGGCTCATCCGCCCATCATCGGCCCGGAGGCACCCAACTCGTCGTACACCCGTGCTCCCGTCCGCGCGCGGTGCTCCCTGGAGACCGGTGATCGGCCCGGAAATCCGCCCGGATCACCGTCACAACGGGAGTACGGCGCGCTCGGCGACGAAGCCGATGTGCCACGATGGCTTGTGTTGGCACCACAATGGTGCCATGCTGGTGCCATGGACCTCACACCGTACGTCGATGCGCTCCGTCAGGACCTGCTCGTCGCCGCCGAGCCCGGCGGTCCGGATGCCCAGGCGCTGGCCGAGCGGCTGACCGCACCCCTGGAGTCCGCGACCCGGCTGGTGCTGCTCGACGCCCTGTCGACGGCAGCCGGCGAGATCACCCGCGACCTGGCGCCGGGCTCGGTCGACCTGCGACTGCGGGGCCGCGAGCCGAGCTTCGTCGTGACCCTGCCTCCCGCTGAGCCGGCCGACCCGGCGTACGCCGATGGCGGGACGTCGACCGCGACCGCCCCCGCCGGACCGCCGGGCCGACCCCCCGAGGACGACGACAGCGCGATGACCCGGATCAACCTGCGCCTCCCCCAGGACCTCAAGGACCGGGTCGAGGACGCGGCCCGCGGGGCCGGGCTCTCGGTCAACGCCTGGCTGGTCCGCTCCGCAACGGCTGCCCTCGCGGGCGGCGAGGGCCCCGCGGCCTGGGTTGCTCGCGCGACTCGTGGCGGCGACCGGTTCAGCGGCTGGGTCCGCTAGCCCGGCCCACGACGGCACAGCACAACCACGTATCCACCACCACACCGAGCGATCAAGGAGATCCGTCATGCCCACTTTCCAAACCCCGGAACCCATCACGGCGAACATCGAGCTGGCCGTCGGCGACGCCCGGATCGCCGCGTCCGACCGCACCGACACCGTGGTCGAGGTCCGGCCGACCAACCCCGACACCGAGGCCGACGTGCGCGCGGCCGCCGAGACCCGAGTGGAGTTCTCGCCCGGCTCGGGCCACCTGGTCGTGCGCGGACCCAAGCAGCGCGGCTTGAGCCGGATGGCCCGCACGGCCTCGATCGACATCAGCGTCGAGCTGCCCACCGGATCCCAGGTCGACGGGTCGGCCGCCGTGGCGAGCTTCCGGCTGCTCGGCCGGATCGGCGACTGCCGGCTCAAGACGTCGGCCGGTGGCATCCAGGTCGAGGAGACCGGCTCGCTCGATGCCTCGACCAGCGTCGGCGCGGTGACCGTCGACCGGGTTGCGGGCGATGCCGACGTGCGCACCGCGTCGGGCCGGCTGCGGATCGGTGAGATCGACGGCGCGGCCGTGATCAAGAACTCCAACGGCGACAGCTGGGTCGGGGACGTCCACGGCGACCTGCGGATCAACGCGGCCAATGGCGACATCGCCGTCGACCGGGCCCGGGGCAGCGTCGACGCTGCGACCGCCAACGGCGACGTGCGCGTGGGTGACCTGGCGCGTGGCGCCGCCTCGTTGAAGACCGCCCTCGGCCAGATCGAGATCGGCGTCCACGCCGGCTCGGCGGCTCGGCTCGACGCGCACACCTCCATGGGCCGGGTCCGCAACGAGATGGACGCGGCCGACCAGCCGGGCGCCGGCGACGAGACCGTCGAGGTCCGGGCGCGCACGGGCTACGGCGACATCCTGATCCGTCGGGCCTAGCGCTGATGCGCGCTGACCCGCCTGAAAAGCGTTGGAGGAGAACGGCAATGACGACCAGCACCATGACGGCGACCGCCGTCTGTCCGTCGGCGATCTCGGTCGCGGGGCTGCGCAAGTCCTACGGCAGCAAGCTCGTGCTCGACGGGATCGACCTCGACGTGGGGGAGGGCACCGTCTTCGCGTTGCTCGGGCCGAACGGCGCCGGCAAGACGACGATGGTGAACATCCTGTCCACCCTGATCCCGGCCGACGCCGGCGAGGTCAGCGTGGACGGCCACGACCTGCGGAGCGACGCCGACGGGGTGCGTGCGTCGATCGGGGTCACCGGACAGTTCTCGGCGGTCGATGACCTGCTGAGCGGCGAGGAGAACCTCGTCCTGATGGCCGACCTGCATCACCTCGGCCGGGAGGCTGGCCGGGCCCGTGTGGCCGAGCTGCTGGAGCAGTTCGACCTGGTCGCCGACGCCGCGCGGCCGGCCTCGACGTACTCCGGTGGGATGCGGCGCCGGCTCGACCTGGCCATGACCCTCGTGGGGCGGCCACAGGTGATCTTCCTGGACGAGCCGACCACCGGGTTGGATCCGCGCAGCCGTCGGACCATGTGGGAGGTCATCCGCCGCTTGGTCGGCCGAGGTACGACGATCCTGCTGACCACGCAGTACCTCGAGGAGGCGGACCACCTGGCCGACCGGATCGCCGTGCTCGACCACGGCCGGTTCGTGGCCGAGGGCACCGCGGCCGAGCTCAAGCGGCGGGTCCCGGGCGGCCATGTGCGGTTGCTCTTCACCGACCCGACCGCCCTGGAGTCGGCCGCGCGGCTGCTTCCCGGTTCGACCCGCGACGACGGGACGCAGACGCTGCAGGTGCCCAGCGACGGCAGCGTCGCCGCGCTGCGGGCCCTGCTCGACCGGCTCGACGAGGAGTCGGTCGTCGTCGACGAGCTGTCGGTCCACACCCCCGACCTGGACGACGTCTTCCTGGCCCTGACCGGGCCCGGCCAGACGTCCGAGCTGCCCAGGAGCGATCAGCCATGACCACGCTGTCCCTCGCGGTCACCGACTCGGCGACGATGTACCGCCGGAGCCTGCGCCGGATCGTCCGCTACCCCTCGATGACCCTGCTCGTCGTCGCCCTCCCGATCGTCTTCCTGCTGCTCTTCGTCTTCGTCTTCGGCGGGACCCTGGGCAACGGACTCGGTTCGGCCGCAGTCAACGATGCCGGCGGCCGAACGGCGTACGTGAACTACGTGACCCCCGGCATCCTGCTGCTGGCGATCGCGGGTACGGCGCAGGGCACGGCCATCTCGGTCGCGATGGACATGACGGCGGGCATCATCGCCCGCTTCCGCACCATGGCCATTGCCCGGGCGTCCGTGCTGACCGGGCACGTGCTCGGCAGCCTGAGCCAGACCGTGGTCAGCCTGGTGATCGTGCTCGCCGTCGCTATCGGGCCTGGGCTTTCGCCCCACGGCTGGAGTGGCCGGCTGGCTCGGCACCGCGGGCATCCTGACCCTGGCCACCTTGGCCTTCAGCTGGCTCTCGGTCGCGCTTGGCCTGGTCAGCAAGAGCGTCGAGACGGCAAGCAACCTGCCGATGGTGCTGACCCTGTTGCCCTTCCTGGGCAGCGGTTTCGTCCCTACCGACTCGCTGCCGGCCGGCCTGCGCTGGTTCGCCGAGTACCAGCCGTTCACGCCGATCATCGAGACCGTGCGCGGGCTGCTGCTGGGTACACCGATCGGCAACAACGGTTTGCTCGCCGTGGCCTGGTGCCTGGCGATCGGGGTGGCGTCCTACGCCTGGGCCAAGCGGCTGTTCATCCGCCGGACCGCCCGCTGACGTCGTCGAGGCGACCGACCAGCTGCCGGTCGCCCGGTGGCGGCTAGGGTCGGCGCCATGGCCTACGGCTACCTCGGGACGATGCGCACCCAGCCGGGACTCCGCGACGAGGTGGTCGCGACGCTGGTCGAGGGCGCGCCGGCACTCGCGGCCGCCGGCTGCCAGCTCTACCTGGTCAGCGTCAGCGACGACGAGCCCGACCGGATCTGGGTGAGCGAGGTCTGGGGCAGCAAGGAGCAGCACGACGCCTCGCTGGCGCTGCCCGAGGTCAAGGCCGGGATCACGGCCACGATGCCCAAGCTGACCGGCGAGTTCACCAGCCAGGAGCTGTACGTCGTCGGCGGCCTCGGCCTCGACGACTGATCGGGCTCTTGACCATCGGCCCGCCGGACCCGCTGGCGGCCCTGGCTGATCTGCCGGGCGTGCCCGACGCGGTCGACGCAGCGCGCGAAGCATGTACGGCGCTGCGCTGGCATCCGGCGCTGCGCCGTCAGATGGCGGCAGCGCGCGCCGAGTCGGTCGTGCGGGGCGCCCGGGCCAGCGCGGCCCTGGACGGCGCCGAGCTCCCGCTCGGGCAGGTGCGCAAACTCGTTGCCGCACAACCCGATCGGGCGTCCGGCGCCGCGTCGCTCGATCCGGTCGAGCAGGCGGTCACCAGCGCCCTGCGGGTCACAGCGGTGGCCGATGCTCTGGGATCGATGCTGGTCACCGCGCCGGCCCAGGCCCTGGCCCGGCTGCACCTGGCGGCCGCGCCGGCTCGCAGCGCGCCGGACGATCTGGGCCGTCCGCGCGGGCAGGACGTCGCCCCTCGGGACCTGGTTGACCTCGGCCCGGCGCCCTCCGGCGCCGAGCTGGCCGCGCGCCTCGATGGCCTGGCGCGCCTGTTGAGCAGCTCGCCGTCCAGCTCGGCCGTCGTTCTCGCCGCGGTCGTTCACGGTGAGCTGCTGGCCCTACGACCCTTTCCGGCCGGCAATGGTTTGGTCGCCCGCGCGGCCGCCCGGGCCATCGTCGTACACGCTGGGCTGGACCCGACCGGCGTCGCCGTCTGCGAGGTGGGCTTCCTGTCCAGTGGTGCCGGTCAGTACGTCGGAGCGGCGGCGGCCTACGCGTCCGGGACGCCCGAGGGGGTGGCGGCCTGGGTCCGGTTCTGCGCCGAGGCCGTCGTGATCGGAGCGGGCGAAGGGACGCTCGTCGCGGACGCTGTGCTCGCCGGCCAGCTCCCGGCGTAGCCGCACGAAAACTCCTCAGCCACAGGCCTTTTGGACGGCCGCGCCCAGCGGAGCGAGGATGACATCCCGCAGTGAGTACTGGTCCGGCGGGTTGTCCACGGCGTCTGGATCGATCCGATTGCCGATCGTCGTCACCTGCATGCTGGCGCCCTCGGCCCAGTTGGTGAGGCGCCCGACGGCGTCGCACCCATCGACCCCGATGGTCAGGAAGACGCTCGTGCTGTCGCCGGCGGCCAGGATGAGCGGGGTCCCGGGACTGGACTGGAGCCGGAAACCGTCCGACTCCAAGGTCGTGAAGTCGATCCGCCGCGGGGTGGGAGTGCCGTTGGTGAGGACGAGTGCGGCGCCCACCGCGGACGACGTCTGCTGGACGAAGACCCCGTCGATGCCGTTCTCGGTGCGGTCAGCCGTGGGATGGGCGCAGACCTGGTTGAGAGACAACAGGAACGAGTTGCCCAGCGACGGGTCAGCGCTGTCGTCGATGACGACTGTCTCGTTGGGCTTCGAGTCGGCGGGCACGCTGAAGTTCACCTGGAGGGATGCCCTGGCGTAGGTCCCACCGCAGTCCGGGTGGACCAGAAGGTCGACGCTCGTGGTCTTGCCGGCGGCGATGGTGACCGGTCGTGCAGCCAGCAGCGCGGCCGACGCGCGGCCCCGATCGGTCTGCGGCACAGCGGAGTTGATCCGGACCGTCCGGGAGCCGAGGTTGGCGAAATGGAGCTCGAGCACGGTGTGCGGGTTGGCCGGGGAACTGGTGCTGTTGGGGCCGTCGTCGATCAACCAGGCCAGCACCGGCGGCTTGGACTCCAGCCGCTCGGCCGCCGCCGTGCGCGCCCGGTTGCCGCCGACCTGCCAGCCGACCGCCGCCGCGACCACGGCGATGGCGACGACGGCCCATAGCAACCGCGCTGGCCGCATGCCCAGCCGGTTCAGCTGCTCGCGGAGGGGCACTCGAGGCGGCAGCGGCTCCCGCTCCGGCTCGCGGCTCAGCTCGCCGAAGTCGAACTCGACCACCGAGGGTTGGTCGTCCATGGTGATTGCCACTGTCTCGCACACGACGACGCCCCGCCAGGGACGGGGCGTCGTCATCCCACGGCGTTCGGGCTACCAATCGTCAAGCGCGTCGTCGCAGCGGGGCGAGCCCGCCACGACCGGTCCACTAGGGGACTGCCTTTGCGTGGGTACCTGTCTGCCGTGTGGTCCTGTCCCGGCCCGACCGTCATCGAACCGGTTGCGTCCTGTCTACTCCCGATCCGCGTCGATGGGAAGGCTGGAACGACCGTTCAGCGACGGCGGTGGCCCTGCGGCGTACGGCGCCGGTTGACCAGCCAGACCACAGCGGCGGCTGCGACGCCGGCTCCGACGGCGGCCGCGACCAGGGCTGGTCCCGGTGGGCCGAGGTCGCTGACCCGAGAGCGCAGGGCGACCGGTCGATGGAAGTCGAGCACCGGCCAACCTCGTTCGGCTGCAGCCTTTCTCAGCGCTTTGTCGGGGTTGACCGCGTTGGGGTTGCCGACCGCCTCGAGCATCGGCAGATCGGTGATCGAGTCGCTGTAGGCGAACGATCGCGCGAGGTCGTAGCCCTCGGTCGCCGCCATGGCCCGCACCGCCTCGGCCTTGGCCGGGCCGTAGACGTAGGTCTGGATCCCGCCGGTGTACTTGCCGTCCTCGACGGCCATCTGGGTCGCCACGACCCGGTCCGCGCCGAGGAGCGCGCCGATCGGCTCGACCACCTCCACGCCGGAAGCGCTGACGATGACCACGTCGCGGCCGGCCAGATGGTGCTCGTCGATCAGCTGGGCCGCCTCGTCGTAGACCATCGGGTCGATCAGGTCGTGCAGGGTCTCGGCGACGATGTCCTTGACCTGCTGGACGTCCCAGCCGGTGCACATGGCGGACAGGTAGGCCCGCATCCGCTCGATCTGGTCGTGGTCGGCGCCGCCGGCGGTGTAGACGAACTGGGCGTAGGCGCTGCGCAGGACGGCCCGTCGGTTGATCAGGCCGCCCCGGTAGAACGGCCGGGCGTAGGCGAGGGTGCTGGAGCGGGCGATGACCGTCTTGTCCAGATCGAAGAAGGCTGCGGTCCGCAGTGGCCGCCGGTCGGTCGCGGGCGCGCTCGCCGCCTGCCCCTGGGTGGTCACCCGTGCAGGATAGGCAGAGATCACGCTGGGTCACGCCCGGGCACATCGGGCTCCCGGGGTGCGGCTCGCCGGGTGACTAGGTTTGCCAGGACGGGCAGAGCGGTACAGACTCTCAATTGCCGGCCCTACGGAGCCGTGCCCCGCCCCGGCTCCTCCCCCCCGAGCCGGAGCGATAGACGGCCCCCGTTGTCCCCCCGACGGGGGCCGTCGCCGCGCTCATCGGGACTCTCCGGATGCACCTGGCTTCCCTGTGAAGTCTGCGCCGCCGGTTCTGGCCGGCCGTGAGGGATTTGCCGACTTTCCACAGGCCAGTGGCTTCGTCCCACTGTCCACAGATGTCGATCGCCCGCTGGTCCGGCGTCGGCTCTGGCGGCGACGTTGTGGCTCACCTTCTCGTCGTCGGGCCGACCGGGCTCCGACCGTCCTCGGAGCCGCTCATGCCACCCTCGTACGCCGCGTTTCCCGGGGCCCTGCGCGCCGAGGGAGCCGGTCCCGTCTTGGTCGTGAGCCAGGACTCGCGATTGATCGATGTCCTCCACCGGTTGGCCGCCGCCGCGGGGACCGAACTCGACGTCCGGGCCGAGCCGCCGAGTCTGGGACGGTGGGCGGCACCGGGCCTGGTCATCGTCGGTGCCGACCTGGCGGGCGGAGTTGCAGCTGCGCTGCCCCGGCGGTCCGGCCTCGTCGTCGTGGGGCTGGAGGGTGTCCAGGATCGTGACCGCTCGCCCGACAAGAGCTCCAGCCCAGCCATCTGGGAGCACGCGATCGCGTTGGGAGCCGAGCGAGTGGCCTTCCTGCCGACGGGTCAGGACGTGCTCTTCAACGCGCTGTCGGAGTCCTTCGACGGGCCACGTCGAGCGGCGGTCGTCGGGGTCGTCGGCGGCTGCGGCGGGGCCGGCGCATCGGTCCTGGCCGCCGCCCTTGCCGTGGTCGCGGCTGGTCGCGACCGCCGTACCGTGCTGGTCGACCTTGACCCGCTCGGTGGCGGCGCCGATCTGCTCCTGGGCGCCGAGACGGTTCCCGGCCTGCGGTGGCCCGATCTGGCGCGCGCTCGCGGCCGGCTCGGCGCCGGCATGCTCCGGGAGGCGTTACCCCACCTGGACGCCCTCTCGGTGCTGTCCTGGGGGCGGCCCGACCCGGAGGCCGACGCCCCCATCCCGGCCGACGCCTCGGCCGCGGTGGCCGAGGGTGTCCTGCGCGGTTTCGACCTGGTCGTGCTCGACCTGCCGCGGGCGGTCGAGGCCGTCCCCACGACCTGGCTGCGCATGATCGATGTCGGTCTCGTGGTCGTGACACCCAGCGTGCGGGCCAGCGCGGCCGCGGCGCGGGTCAGCGCCCGGTTGGAGCACACGGTCCGCGATCTGCGGACCGTCGTCGGCGGGGTGGCCGGTGCCGGACTGCCGGCCGAGCTCATCGCCGACACGCTCGGTCTGCCACTGCAGGGCGAGCTTCGCCCCGAGCCGGGTTTGGCGGCGGCCCTCGAGCGAGGTGAGGCGCCAGGACTTCGGCCCCGCTCGCCCCTCGCCCGGTTCGCGGTCCGACTGCTGGCCGACCTGCCCGGGCTGCGGGAGGTCGCGTGACCGGGGTCGACGCCGCCCTGCTGGACCGCGTCCGCGAGGCGCTCGCTGATGAGGTCGGGCAACCGTCGCCGGGCCGGGTGGCGGCAGCGGTGCGCTCGACCGGTGTGGTCCTCGGCGGTGCCCGCCTGCTGGATGTCGTCGACGCGGTCCACGCCGAGCTGTCCGGTGCCGGGCCACTGCAGGGCCTGTTGGCTGACCCCGACGTGACCGACGTGCTGGTCAACGGGCTGGCTGGCGTCTGGGTCGACCGGGGATCCGGGCTGTGCCCCGCGTCCCTCGAGCTGGGCACCGCGGCCGATGTCCGCCGGCTGGCCGTCCGGCTCGCGGCGGTCGCCGGGAGAAGGTTGGACGACGCCTCACCCTGGGTCGATGCGCGCCTGCCTGACGGCGCACGCTTGCACGCGGTCCTGCCGCCGATCGTCCAGGGCGCAGCGCACATCAGCCTGCGCGTCCCGCGGCGGCGGGCGCTCTCCCTGCCGGACCTGGTGCGGGCCGGCACGGTGCCCTCGGCCTGGGAGCCAGTGCTACGCGCGCTGGTCTCGACCCGAGCGGCGTACCTCGTGACGGGAGGCACTGGCGCCGGCAAGACCACCCTGCTGTCCGCACTGCTCGCCGTGGTGCCAGGCAGCGAGCGCGTGGTGGTCGTCGAGGACGCCGCCGAGCTGTACGTCGACCATCCGCACGTGGTCCGGTTGGAGGGTCGAGCACCCAATGTCGAAGGCGCTGGCGGGGTCTCGATGACCGAGCTGGTCCGGCAGGCCCTGCGGATGCGCCCGGATCGTCTGGTGGTCGGAGAGGTTCGCGGCCCTGAGGTCCGCGATCTGCTGACCGCCCTCAACACCGGGCACGAAGGCGGCTGCGGCACGCTCCACGCCAACGCCAGCGCGGACCTGCCGGCTCGGCTGGAGGCGCTGGGCGCGCTGGCCGGCCTGGACCGCGCAGCCGTGGCGGCTCAGGCGGGCAGTGCGATCGAGGCGGTCGTTCACATGCGTCGACAAGGCGGCCAGAGGTGGATCACCGAGGTGGCAGCCGTGCTGCCGGGCCGCAGTGCGTTGGCCGTGGTGCCGGGCCTGACTCGTGAGCCGGACGGCCGGCTGGTCCAGGGGCCGGGTTGGCCCGCGCTGGCGTCGCGGCTGGGCCTGCGATGACCGGGTCGAGCCTGGCGGCACTGATCGCTGCAGTGGCGGTCCTCACCTGGCCCCGACGTCCCTCGGCCGCTGGCCGGTTGTCGGCTCTCGGCCGTCCTGCCGATGGGCGGGCGAGCCGGCCTCACGGGCTGGGCCGGTTGCTCGAACGTGCCCGGAGGTGGCTGGCATCTCGGCGAGGAGGGCCGGCTGCCCGGCACTCGTTGGACCGCGAGCGGGCGGTCGTCGTCCTGCTCGAAGGACTCTCGGCCGCCTTGCGGGCGGGCCTGACGCCGGCCCAGGCCTGTGAGCAGGTCGCGCGCAGCGCCGCCCGCGTGGAGGCCGCCAGCGGCGGTGATCCACTCGACGGACTGGCCGATCGGCTGGCGGCCCAGGCCTCCACGGGCGCGCCCCTGGAACCGACCCTGCGCGCCGCCGCGGACCGGCTGGCCAGCCCGTCCCTGCTCGCCGCAGCGGCCGGCCTGGCCATGGCCGAGCGGCACGGCGCGCCGGTCGTGGATGTCCTGGACGGTCTGGTCTCGGCTCTGCGAGATGCCGCGAGATCGGCCGCGGCCGTGCAGACCGCGCTCGCCGCTCCGCGTGCGACGGCCACGCTGTTGGGGGTCCTCCCGCTGGCCGGCATCGCCCTCGGGGAGCTTGTCGGCGTCGATCCCGTGGCCGTCCTGGTGGGGGCGCCGCTCGGTCGAGTCGCCCTGGCGCTCGGCCTCGCCGCTACCTGGATCGGCCGAGTCTGGATGCGTCGGCTGGTCCGCCAGGTCGAGGACGCATGATGACGGCTCTGGCCGCCCTGCTGGCCGCCCTGCTGGCCGCCCTGCTGGCCACTCTGCTGGTCACCATGCCCGCCGGCCTGGTGACTCCGCTGGTGGTTGGTCTGGCCGTCCTCGTCTGGCCGGGCTCGGTCGGCGCCTCGGCTCGCCGCCGATTGGCGGGGCTGACCCCGCGGGCGGTGTCGACCGACGCCACGATCGACGTGACGCCGGCGAGGTTCGTCCGGTTCGGGCGGCTGACACCGCGGGCGGGCGGGCCGGCTCGGCTGGGGGCCGATGTGGTGATGGAGCTGGTCGCGTGCGGACTGCGCGCCGGGCTGTCGGTAGCCGATGCACTCGCGTGCGCGGCGGCAGTCGCGGGCCGGGCCGGTGCCGCGCAGCGGGACGCTCTCGATCCGCCAGGGCCGCCGGCCGGGCCTGGCCGTTGGCGCCATCGGCGGATCGGCGGGCCATCGAGGCGCCGGCGGACCCGGCGTACCTCGATCAGGTGGTCAGCCGGCTGCGGCTCGGAGCGTCCGCCGCCGAGGCCTGGGCCCGCCCGCCGCCTGACCTGGTGAGCCTGGCCAGCGCCCTGCAGTTGGCCGAACTGTCCGGCGCCCCAGCCGCAGCCGTGGTGTCGCGAGCGGCGACAGATCTACGCGCTTCACAGCGGGAGCGCACCGAGCTGGCGGCCGCCCGCCTGGGCGTCCGATTGGTTCTACCGCTCGGCTTGGCGGTGCTGCCCGGCTTCGTCCTGCTCGCGGTCGCCCCCATCGTGCTCGGCCTGGCGACCTCGGTGCTCCAATCAGCTGGCTGACCTCGAGGGCTGCTGTCTGTAGCAAACGCACTGTCCTGCAACGTCTTTCGACAGGAGAACGATTGTGCTTGTCCGAACGAACCAGTTCCCGACGCGGACCAGACCGCGGCCGTCAACGGGCCCTGACGCTCAAGGTCGGCTGGCCCGGCGACGTCACGGCCTCATCGACGGAGGGATGACCACTGCCGAGTACGCCATCGGCACGCTGGCAGCGTGCGGATTCGCGGCGCTGTTGGTCACCATTCTGCGTAGTGGTGAGGTCCACGGCTTGTTATTGGGGATCATCCGTCGCGCTCTGGCGATGGGGTGAGCGTTCGCGGCGCGCGGGCGAAATCTCGACCGGGCGCCTGGTCCCGAGCCCGGTCGAGTCGCGACGGTGGCACGGTGACGGCGGAGCTGGCCGTGGCCCTCCCGGGGGTGGTCCTGCTCGCGGTGGCCCTGCTGGTGGCCGGGCAGGCCGCGATCGGCGAGGTCCGCTGCACGGACGCCGCCCGAGCCGGCGCCCGGCTGGCGGCCCGGGGTGAGCCGGCATCCGCCGTGCTGGCCGAAACGATCCGGTTGGCGCCCCCAGGGGCGCAGGTCGGGGTTTCGCGAGCGGGCGATGAGGTCCGCGTCGAGGTCAGCTCGCCGTTGGGGAGTCCCGCGCCGAGCTGGGCCCGGTTGACCATGCGGGCCAGCGCCGTGGCATCGCTGGAGGGCGACGACCCGAAAGCGGTCGGCGATTTGCCCCCAGGGGATGGACCGTGACCGGATCCGGCGTCGGCGTCGGATCAGCGCCTGGGCGCTCTCGCAGGAGGGGCCGGGACGACGGTGCTGGCACGGTGCTCGCTCTGGGGGTGGTGGCCGTTCTGGGTGCTCTCGTGCTGGCCTGCGCGGCCCTGGGCTCGGCGGTTGTTGCCCGACACCGGGCCAGCGCGGCGGCCGACCTGGCCGCACTGGCCGCCGCCGACCGCTCGCTGGGTCGAGCCTCAGGAGCGCCCTGTCCGGAGGCCGCGGCGGTGGCCGCCGCCGATGGTGCTGACGTGTCGTCCTGCACGGTGGCTGCGGATGGCTCGGTCACCGTTGCCGTCTCGGTGGTGTTGCCGCCGCCGTGGAACCACCTGGGGGTGGCCCGAGCGCAGGCCCGGGCCGGCCGACCGCCCTGAGCCCGGATGATCCAAGGCGCGCGGACCACTGCTGGTGACTCACCCGTGCAGGGTGCCGACGGCCTGGACAATGTCTGGGCGGAACAACGTCGTGCCGTGTCCGGACGTCGCCGACCTGCAGCCCGTCAGGTGGACCAGAACATCCTGGTCGACGTGGTCGACCTGGCCAGCCACGTCGCCATAGCTGAACCGCAACAGCGCCGCGTCGCCATGGTCGTCGGGACAGTTCACCCGGCCGAGCAGATCGGTCTGGGGTTTCACCGCGGCGTCGACGACGGCCAGCAGGTCGCGTGTCTGGCTTTCCCCGAGGTCGCGACTCCAGAGGAGCCGATCGACCGGGTTCAGCCCCAGCCATCCGTACCCGCACACCCGCACCGCCTGCGCGCCGAGCGGCACCCCGAGGGTGGTCGGTGCGGCGGTCGCCCGACGGCTGGGGTGGATGACGGCCTGTGCGTCGAGCAGGGTCGGCGGGCAGATCGGGTCACCGTGACCGTCCGGGCGGCCCGTGCTGCCCGTGGTCTCGGTGCTTGTCGAGCTGCCCGACGGAGTCGGCCGAGCCGTCGAGGTCGGGCCCACGGCCCGCACCGATGCGGACGCCGCGCACCCGGCGAGCACACTCAGCGAGAGCAGGAGCGCGCTCGTCCGGACTCCGTGGGCCGCCAACCCAGAGCCTCGAGCACCTCGCGTCGCCCGCACACAACTCAGACGCACGGCGTCGTCGTACGGTTTCGTTGATGTGCTCCGGCTGAGAGTTCGGCGCTCCCGGAGGGTGCGGCCAGCCGAAGGATTGGGGCGAAACGCGGTTAGTTGACCCGCTCCTCGCCTGGCACATAGCGACGCTCCGGGCCGGGATCGTCGCCCTCGCCGCGGTAGGCGTGGGCACCCTCCGACTCCCGTACGTCGACCGCGCCGGACGTGTTCGCCGGGCCCGAGCTGGCCGTCGAGCCTGAGCTGGGCGTCGAGCCCGAGCTGTCGGCCGGGACGGCCTGGCCACCCGCCGCACCCCGAGCTTCGGCCGCAGCGAGCTCCTCAGCTCGACGCGCTTCGAGCTCGCGCCGCTTCTGACGCCGCCGTCGCGCGCCCCGAGCGAAGGCCGCCAGCGCGAGGACGAGCAGGAGCATCGCGACGGCGCCGGCGCAGAAGACCCACAGCACATTGGTGGTCGAATCCACCCCGAAACCGTTCAGATGGACCTGGACGTTGCGCCCGGTCACGACGGCCGCGATCGCTGCGAGCGCGGCCAAGACCAGAAGTACGGCGCCGATCACGATCACGGGTGCCTCCCGGGTAGCAGTCGCTGACGACGCTAGCCCTGTTGCCGGGCCCTCGCCCGACGGCGCAGGCCAGCCGGCGTGGCCGCTATCCGGCGTACCCCCTCAGTGGTCGCTCTGGGATCCCTCAGAGGTCGCGGTGGCGCGAAGGGACCCGGACACGAGAAACTGCCCGAGACGAAGGGGCGGTACGCCGTGGAACTGAAGTTGGCGACCCGCGATGAGGGCGGCTGGACGGTCGTGGACATCGCGGGAGAGATCGATGTCTATACCGCGCCGACCCTGCGCGAGCACCTGAGCGAGCTCGTCGCGGCCGGCAAGTACCACCTCGTCCTGGACCTCGACCAGGTCGCCTTCCTCGACTCGACGGGACTCGGTGTGCTGGTGGGTGGTCTCAAGCGGGTCCGCGCCCACGACGGGTCGCTCCACCTGGTCTGCTCGCAGGAGCGGATCCTGAAGGTGTTTCGCATCACAGGGTTGACGAAGGTCTTCCCCATCCACGACTCCGTGCCCGATGCTCTGGGAACGCAGCCCGCCTGAGCCTTGGTAGGCTCCCCGCGCGGTTCGTCCCGCGTTCCAGTTCAGTTCCTGTGCGTCCCTGGCGCGCCGGTGGACGATCTGCTCATCCGCTCGTCGAGGAGGACGAATGCCTGGCCTGTCCCCTGTCGTCGACGTCCAGGCAGCCACCTCGGCTGCAGTGTCGTTGCACGGCTCCAACCTGACGATCGTCGTGATCGTCGCGGTCATCGGCGTCATCGCGCTCGCCATGTCGGCCTACTTCCGCAGCCAGGTGCTCGCAGCCGGCGAAGGCACGGACAAGATGAAGGAGATCGCGGCTGCGGTCCAGGAGGGCGCCAGCGCCTACCTGAACCGGCAGTTCCGGACCCTCAGCGTGTTCGTGGTCCTCGTCTTCCTGCTGCTCCTGGCCCTGCCGGCGGACACGACCGGCGTCCGGATCGGGCGTTCGATCTTCTTCCTGGTCGGCGCCCTGTTCTCGGCGTCCATCGGCTATCTGGGCATGCGGACGGCGGTCAAGGCCAACGTCCGCGTCGCCGCGGCCGCGCGGGAAGAGGACGGCCGCGACAAGGGCATGCGGGTCGCGTTCCGCACCGGTGGCGTCGTCGGCATGGCCACGGTCGGCCTGGGCCTGTTCGGTGCCGCGCTCGTCGTCCTCCTTTACAAGGGCAACGCCCCGAAGGTGCTGGAGGGCTTCGGCTTCGGCGCGGCCCTGCTCGCGATGTTCATGCGGGTCGGCGGTGGCATCTTCACCAAGGCCGCCGACGTCGGCGCCGACCTGGTCGGCAAGGTCGAGCAGGGCATCCCCGAGGACGACCCGCGTAACGCGGCCACGATCGCCGACAACGTGGGCGACAACGTCGGCGACTGCGCCGGCATGGCGGCCGACCTCTTCGAGTCGTACGCCGTGACGCTGGTCGCGGCGCTGATCCTGGGCCGGGCCGCCTTCGGTGACAAGGGCCTCGTGCTCCCGCTGATCATCCCGGCGATCGGCGCGCTCACCGCGGTCCTCGGCGTCTACATCGTGCGACCGCGCGAGGGCGAGAGTGGCTTGACCGCGATCAACCGCGGCTTCTACATCTCGGCCCTCGTCTCGGCCGTGGCTTCTGCTGCCGCGATCTTCATCTACCTGCCGAGCCGGATCGGCGACCTCCGCGGCACGGCGCTCGCAGCCATCCAGACCGGCACCGCCGGTCAGGCCCTCACCGTTGCGAACAAGGACCCCCGGATCCTGGCCACCGCGGCCGTCTTCCTCGGCATCGTCCTGGCCGGCATCATCCTGTGGCTGACCGGCCACTTCACCGGCACCGACAAGAAGCCCACCCAGGACGTCGCGCGGACGTCGCTGACCGGCGCGGCGACAGTCGTCTTGTCCGGCATCGGTGTCGGGCTGGAGTCGGCGGTCTACACAGCGGTCATCATCGCGGCCGCGGTCTACGGCGCGTTCCTGCTCGGCGGCGGCTCGGTGACCCTGTCGCTCTTCCTGATCGCACTGGCCGGTTGCGGCCTGCTGACCACTGTCGGCGTCATCGTCGCGATGGACACCTTCGGCCCGGTCAGCGACAACGCCCAGGGCATCGCGGAGATGTCCGGCGACGTGGACGAGGAGGGCGCCAAGATCCTGACCGAGCTCGACGCCGTCGGCAACACCACCAAGGCCATCACCAAGGGCATTGCCATCGCGACCGCGGTGCTCGCGGCGACCGCGCTGTTCGGTTCCTACCAGGACGCGGTCACCGAGGCCGAGACCAAGGTCAAGCTGGTCAAGGCGCCCTCTGCGCTGCTCTACTCCACGCTCGACTACGGGATCGTCTCCCCGAGCGTGCTGGTCGGCCTGTTGCTCGGAGCGGCTGTCGTCTTCATGTTCTCCGGGCTGGCGATCAACGCGGTGACCCGGGCGGCCGGAGCGATCGTCTTCGAGGTGCGCCGCCAGTTCCGGGACATCCCCGGGATCATGGAGGGAACCGCCAAGCCCGAGTACGGCAAGGTCGTCGACATCTGCACCCGCGACTCGTTGCGCGAGCTCGCCACGCCGGGCCTCTTGGCCGCTCTCGCACCAGTGGCGGTCGGGTTCGGGCTGGGCGTCGGACCGCTGGCCGGCTACCTGGCCGGGGCCATCGGCGCCGGCACCCTGATGGCCGTCTTCCTGGCCAACTCCGGCGGAGCCTGGGACAACGCGAAGAAGATCGTCGAGGACGGCAACTTCGGTGGCAAGGGTTCGGATGCCCACGCCGCCACGGTGATCGGTGACACCGTCGGTGACCCGTTCAAGGACACCGCCGGCCCGGCCATCAACCCGCTGATCAAGGTGATGAACCTGGTCTCGTTGCTCATCGCGCCGGCCATCATCTCGCTGAGCTTCGGCACCAACGCCAACGCGCCGGTGCGGTATGGCATCGCGCTGGTCGCGCTCATCGTGATCATCGGCGCCGTGGCCGTCTCCAAGTCGCGCTCGATCTCCTTCGGCGACGACGACGGCCAGCCCGAGCCGGCCCCCGAGCCCGAGGCCGCCAACGTCTGACCCCGCTGGCTCTTGGCCGTCGAATCCGGGTTTGGCCGTCGAAACCGGGTGAATACCACCGGATCGGCGCCCGACAACCCGGAGTCGACGGCCAAAGCCGTTGGGGGGTTGGCGCGCGACCTCGCGGCAGCCGGCGGGTCCGGCTTCCGGGTCGGCCCGCTGGCCGAGCTGCTCGGACCGGTGGCCCAGGCGGCTCTGGGTCGCGACGAGATCCTCCCGGCCGAGCGGGTGACCCGCGACCTGGTCACCGAGCCGCTCGCGGTCCTGGCCCGGCTGTGGCTGCTCGGCCTCCCGGTCGCGCGCGCGGCCCTCGACCGGGCGTTGCCCCAAGCCGGTACGGCGGGTGCCGAGGTGCTGGGCCTGGTCGAGGCCTCGGGGGCTGCCCCCGACGACGAGGTTCGCCCGCTTCTGGAGCTCACGCCGTACGCCGCTGACGGCGACGAGTGGTGGCTGGCCTCGGACCTGACCCACCCGGTGGAGGCGGTGCGACCCCTGCGGCCGGACCACGTGCTCGGCGTCGGCGGTGCCTCGACGACGCTGGCCCGCTGGACCCCGCGGACTCCCGTGAGCCGGGCCCTGGACATCGGCACGGGCTGCGGCGTGCAGGCGTTCCACCTGGCCACGCACGCCGGAGAGGTAACCGCCACCGACACCTCGGCCCGCTGCCTGCGGATCGCGCGCCTCAACGCCCAGCTCAACGCGGCGGCCGAGGACGGCCCGTTCGCCGGGCGCACCCTCGATCTGCGCCGGGGCAGCCTGTTGCATCCGGTCGGCGGCCGCGAGTTCGACCTGGTCGTCTCCAACCCGCCGTTCGTCGATCACCCCGCGGGCGACGGGCGCTCGGGAGGGCGCGGACCCGGCCCCGGCCTACACCTACCGGGACGGCGGCCTGGCCGGTGACGACGTCGTCCGCCGACTGGTCGAGGAGGTCGGCTCGGTGCTGGCCCCCGGCGGCACCGCGCAGCTGCTGGGCAACTGGGAGCACGTCCGCGGGCAGTCGTGGCTCGACCGGGTCGGCGGCTGGCTGGACGCCAGCGGGCTGCATGGATGGGTGGTCCAACGCGAGGTGCAGGACCCGGCGGAGTACGCCGAGACCTGGGCTCGCGATGGTGGCGAACCGGCCGGCTCTGCGGCGTACACCTCGATGTACGCCGCGTGGCTCGACGATTTCGCGAGCCGGGGGGTCGAGGCGATCGGCTTCGGGGTGATCACCCTGCGCCGTCCGGTCAATTCGGCGCTGCCGCAACGGATCCGGCGACTCGAGGAGCATCCGGGACCGGTGGGTGACAGTCTCGGGGCGACGGTCGCCGACGTGCTGGCCGCGGAGGAGTGGCTGCTCGGTGCGAGCGACGGCGACCTGCTGGGTGCCCGGCTGAAGGTCGCTGCGGACGTGACCGAGGAGCGGTTCGGATCGCCCGGCGCCGCCGACCCGAGCGTGATCCGGCTCCAGCAGGGTGGCGGACTCCAGCGGTCGGTGCGGGTCGATACGGCGCTCGCCGGCCTGGTCGGGGCCTGCGACGGCGAGCTGCCGCTGGGCGTCCTGGTCGACGCGGTCGCCGGGTTGCTGGAGGAGGACGCCTCGGCCTTGCGGCAACGCGCCGTACCCGCCGTGCGGCGCCTCGTCGCGGACGGCCTGCTCGCTCTCGCCTGACTCGGCCACGACGAACCCGGAATTGGGCCGGTCGGGTGTGGCGTTCGCCACGCTGGGTGACCTCCGATAGCCTCCGCGCGGCAGCGCCGGGTTACCGTCAGGGCCCCGGGCTTCATCGCGACCGGGTCACCCGGTGCGCCGGAACGGGCCGGAACCGGGACAGGAACGGGCACAGGAACAGCAGGAAAGGCAGGCACGTGGCAGGCAAGGACAGCGGGCGCCGACTCGTCATCGTCGAGTCGCCCGCGAAGGCGCGCACCATCGCCGGCTACCTCGGCGACGGCTACGACGTGGAGGCGAGCGTCGGCCACATCCGCGACCTGCCCAACCCCAGCGAGCTCCCGGCGGACATGAAGAAGGGTCCCTACGGCCGGTTCGCGGTCGACGTGGACAACGGCTTCGACCCTTACTACGTCGTCGACCCGGACAAGCGGAAGAAGGTCGCCGACCTCAAGCGGCTGCTGAAGGACGCGGACGAGCTCTACCTGGCCACGGATGAGGACCGCGAGGGCGAGGCCATCGCCTGGCACCTGCGCGAGGTGCTCAAGCCCACGGTCCCCGTACGCCGGATGGTCTTCCACGAGATCACCCGCGAGGCGATCCAGGCCGCCGTCAACCAGACCCGCGACATCGACATGCCGATGGTCGACGCCCAGGAGACCCGCCGGATCCTGGACCGGCTCTACGGCTACGAGGTCTCCCCGGTGCTGTGGCGCAAGGTCCGCCAGGGCCTCTCGGCCGGCCGCGTGCAGTCGGTCGCGACCCGCCTGGTCGTCGAGCGGGAGCGCGAGCGGATGGCCTTCCGGGCCGCGTCGTACTGGGACGTCGTCGCCGATGTCGCCCCCGAGGGTGACCGCGCGCTCGAGCTTCACCGCGCGCCTGGTCGCTGTCGAGGGCCGCCGGGTCGCCACCGGTCGCGACTTCACCGACCTGGCCGAGCTCAAGAGCGCCGACGTCGTGCATCTCGACCAGGCGATGGCCGAGGCGATCGCCAGCGGCGTCCAGACGGCGCCGGTTGCCGTGCGCTCGGTCCAGGAGAAGCCCTACACGCGCCGGCCGGCCGCGCCGTTCACCACCTCGACGTTGCAGCAGGAGGCCAGTCGCAAGCTGCGCTTCTCCAGCAAGCACGCGATGAGCGTGGCCCAGCGGCTGTACGAGAACGGCTACATCACCTATATGCGCACCGACTCCACGACGCTGTCGGAGGCCGCGCTGAGCGCGGCCCGCAGCCAGGCCCGGGAGCTGTACGGCGACGACTACGTGCCGCAGGCGCCGCGCCGCTACGAGCGCAAGGTCAAGAACGCCCAGGAGGCCCACGAGGCGATCCGCCCGGCGGGCGACCGCTTCCGCACGCCGGCCCAGGTCGCGGGGGAGCTGCGCGGCGAGGAGTTCGCGCTCTACGAGCTGATCTGGAAGCGCACCGTCGCCAGCCAGATGGCCGACGCCGCGGGCTCGACCGCCACCGTCCGGCTGGCGGCGACGCTGGCCGACGGCCGCGACGTCGAGCTGTCCGCCTCGGGCACCGTCATCACCTTCCGCGGTTTCCTCGCGGCGTACGAAGAAGGTCGTGACGAGGACCGCCAGGCCGCCGACGAGGCGCGCGAGGAGGACCGTCGCCTCCCCCAGCTCGCGGTCGGCGACCCCGTGGACACGCTCTCGGTCGACGCGGACGGTCACGAGACGAGCCCGCCCCCTCGCTTCACCGAGGCAACGCTGGTGAAAGCGTTGGAGGAGAGGGGAATTGGTCGCCCTTCGACCTACGCCGCCACGATCGGCACCATCGTCGACCGCGGTTACGTCCGTCGGCGAGGCTCGGCCCTGGTGCCGACCTGGCTCGCGTTCGCGGTCACCCGGCTGCTGGAGCGGCACTTCCCGCGGCTGGTCGACTACGACTTCACGGCAGGCATGGAGGAGGACCTCGACCGGATCGCCGGCGGCGAGGAGCAGCGCGTCGAGTGGCTGCGCCGCTTCTACTTCGGCAGCGAAAACACTGCCGACGGCGCGGCGGTCAACGGAGCCGGCGCCGAGGGGCTGCGCGCCCTGGTCGACGACCTCGGCGAGATCGACGCCCGCGACATCTCGACCGTGCCGCTGGGTGAGGACCTGGTGTTGCGCGTCGGACGCTACGGCCCGTACGTCGAGTCGACCATCCGCGTCGACGGCGAAGACCCCCGGCGGGCAACGGTTCCCGACGACATCGCCCCCGACGAGCTGACTCCGGCGAAGGCCCGCGAGCTGCTCGAGGCCAGTGCCGACGACGGCCGGGTCCTGGGCACCGACCCGGTCACCGGGCGCGACATCATCGCCAAGGCCGGCCGTTACGGGCCCTACGTCACCGAGGTGATCCCGACCCCGGAGGACCCACCGGCCCCGACGCCCGTGGCCGCAGATCCCGAGCCCGATGGCGGTGACGGCGGTGACGGTGCCGTCAAGGTCAAGCCAAAGAAGCGGGCGACCAAGAAGGCGGCCGCGGCCCAGAAGCCCCGCACGGCAAGCCTGTTCGCCGATATGTCCCTCGAGACGGTCAGCCTGGACGACGCCCTTCGGCTGCTGTCGCTGCCGAGAGTCGTCGGCGCCGACCCGGAGTCGGGCGACGAGATCACCGCGCAGAACGGTCGCTACGGGCCCTATTTGCGCAAGGGCACCGACTCGCGCTCGCTGGAGCGGGAGGAGCAGCTCTTCACGGTGACCCTCGAGGAGGCCCTCGCGATCTACGCCCAGCCCAAGCGGCGCGGCCGGCAGGCGGCGGCACCGCTGGCCGAGTTGGGGGCGGACCCGGTCTCGGGCAAGCCGATCCAGGTCAAGGACGGCCGGTTCGGTCCCTACGTCACGGACGGCGAGACCAACGCAACCCTGCGCAAGGGCGACGAACCGACCACGGTGACGCTGCAGCGTGCGGCCGAGCTGCTGGCCGAGAAGCGGGCCCGCGGGCCAGCCCCGAAGAAGCGCACCGCCAAGAAGGCGACCAAGAAGACGGCCGCCAAGCGCACGGCCAAGAAGGCCGCGGCCAAGAGCTGAGCCGGCCGCCGGCTGAACGGCAGCCGCACCTGAGGCGCACCCTCAGGCGGACCTGGGGTCAGTCGGGCAAAGTACCCTGACCACCGTGGTGAGGCAGCGGTGACGGACCAGGGTTCCGGGGCGGCGGGCGTCCTCGGGGCGATGGAAGCCGTCGAGATGCCGGACCCGGACTTCAAGGCCGTCCTGGCCATCACGCCGTACCGGCGGCTCTGGCTGGCGCTCGGTTTCTCCAGCTTCGGCGACTGGCTGGGCCTGCTCGCCATCACCGCGATGGCCGACTACCTGGCCGGCAGCAACCCCAACGCGCAGTACCTCGCGGTCGCCGGCGTCTTCATCCTGCGGCTCGCGCCGGCGGTCGTCCTCGGCCCGCTCGCCGGGGCGCTCGCCGACCGGATCTCGCGCCGGTGGGTCCTGGTCTACGGCGACGTGCTGCGCTTCCTCATCCTGATCACGGTGCCGTTCGTCGGCACGCTGTGGTGGCTCTACGTCGCCACGCTGCTGATCGAGTGCGTCGGCCTGTTCTGGCTGCCGGCCAAGGACGCGACGATGCCCAACCTGGTGCCGCGCAAGCGGCTCGAGGCGGCCAACCAGCTCAGCTTGATCGCGACCTACGGCACCGCACCCGTTGCGGCGCTTGCGTTCTCGGGCCTGGTGCTGCTCAACGGGATCCTGGTCCACGCGTTCCCCAACCTGGGGCTCGACCCCAAGGGCTCCTACATCGGCATCGGGATCGATGCGCTCAGCTACCTGGTCTCCGGCCTGGTCATCTGGCGGATGGCCTTCCCGAAGTCGGTCAACCACATCGCGGCCGAGCAGCCCCTGTGGCGGGCCGTGATCGAGGGCTGGCGCTTCATCGGCGGCACACCGCTGATCCGCGGGCTGGTGATCGGCATGCTCGGCGCCTTCGCCGCCGGTGGGCTGGTCATCGGGCTCGGGCAGCAGTTCGCGGTCGACCTGGGCGGCGGCCCCGCGGCGTACGGCGTGCTCTTCGCGGCCGTCTTCCTGGGGCTCGCCCTCGGCATGTGGCTCGGGCCACGGTTGCTCGCCGGCCTGTCCCGGCGTCGGCTGTTCGGGCTGGCCCTGACCTCGGCCGGGCTCTGGCTGGTCCTGCTATCGCTCGTGCCCAACATCGTGGTCGCGACCGGCCTGACCCTCGGCCTCGGCGCGTGCGGCGGGGTCGCGTGGGTCTGCGGCTACACGCTGCTCGGCCTCGAGGTTGGCGACGAGGTCCGCGGGCGGACGTTCAGCTTCGTCCAGTCACTCGTGCGGGTCGTCCTGATCTCGGTGCTGGCGCTCGGGCCGGCGCTCGCGGCCCTGCTCGGCCGGGTCTTCTCGCTGCCGCGCACCGTGCACCTCGGCGACGACATCGTCCTGACCTACAGCAGTGCGATGGCGACCTTCCTGCTGGCCGGCCTGCTGGCGATCGGCGTCGGCATCATGTCCTACCGGCAGATGGACGACCGCCGCGGCATCCCGCTGTGGCACGACCTGGGGACTGCCCTGCGCCGATCCGGGGACCTGCGCGTCCTGGGCGCTGCCCACTCCGAGTACCCGGGCTTCTTCATCGCGCTCGAGGGCGGCGACGGCGTCGGCAAGTCGACCCAGGCCCGCGGCCTGCAGACCTGGCTGGAGTCGCTCGGTCACGAGGTGGTCCTGACCCGCGAACCCGGGGGTACGCCGGAGGGCGAGCAGATGCGCGACCTGCTGCTGCACCAGGGCCACCTGGCTCCGCGGGCCGAGGCGTTGCTCTTCGCCGCCGACCGGGCCCACCACGTCGCGAGCGTGATCCGCCCGGCCCTGGCCCGCGGTGCGGTCGTCGTGACCGATCGCTACGTGGACTCCTCGGTCGCCTATCAGGGCGCAGGCCGCGACCTCGGGGCCGATGAGGTGCGCCAGCTCTCCAGCTGGGCGACCGCCGATCTGGTGCCCGACCTGACCGTCGTACTGGACCTGTCGGCCGAGGACGCGCGCCGCCGTCGCGGCGAGGACTCGCAGGGTCCGGACCGCGTCGAGTCCGAGCCGGACGACTTCCACGACCGGGTCCGGCAGGGCTTCCTGGCGCTCGCTCAGGCCGAGCCGCGACGCTATCTCGTCGTCAACGCCGCCTCGTTGCCCGAGCACCTGCAGGACCAGGTGCGCGCCCGGGTAGCCCCCCTGCTGCCCGAGACCGCCCAGCAACGAGCCGAGCGCGAGGCCCTCGAGGCCGAACGCGTACGGCGGGAGGCCGAGCTCGCTGCCCAGGCGGCGGCCGAGGCGGCGGCGGAGGCCGAGCGGGTCGCCGAGGCGGTCGCCCTGGCCCAGGCCGAGGCCGACCGGCTGGCCCGCGAGCAGGCCGAACGCGAAGCCCTGCTGCGGGCGCAGCTCGCCGCGGATCTCGAGCGGGCGGCGCGTGAGGAGCGCGAGCGACACGAGCAGGCCGTGCTGGCCCAGGCGGCCCGAGAGCAGGCCGCCCGGGACGAGGCCCTGCGGGCGCAGGCCGCGCTGGAGCAGCAGGAACGCGAGCTGCGCGAGCAGCAGGAGGCCGAGATGGCCTGGCTGGACCGGGATTCGCGCGAGCGGGCTGGAGCCGAGACCCGCGAGCTGCCGATCGTCCTGCCGGGCGCGCCGGCAGCCCAGCCCGTCACCCAGCCCGTCGCGCCGCCGGTCACCACGCCGCGATCCATCGACGCGACCCAGCCGATCGCCGTACCGCCCGCCGCCGCTCCGACCCAGCCGGTCGCCGTACCTCCCGGAACCGAGCCGGAGTCCGACCCGGCGCTGGCGGAGGAGATCTTCTCGCTGGGCGACGACGAGACGAGCCAGCACCGATGAGCAGCCGATGAGCAGCCGATGAGCACAGTGACGGCGTCCAGGGACATCGGCCCGGCCGACGGGGTTTGGGGCGACGTGGTCGGCCAGGAGCGGGTGGTCAACGTTCTGCGCACGGCGGCCGTCTCGGCGCTATCCGTCGCAGTGACGGGGGCGACTGCCGCAGCAGTTTCCGGGGCCTCGGCGAGCGGGATGACGCACGCGTGGCTGTTCACCGGACCGCCGGGATCGGGCCGATCCGTTGCGGCGCGGGCGTTTGCGGCGGCCCTGCAGTGCCCGAACGGTGGTTGCGGGGAGTGCCATGAATGCCGGACGGCGCTCGCAGGCACCCACGCCGACGTCACCGTCATCGCCACCGAGCTGCTCTCGATCAAGACCGAGCAGGCCCGCGAGCTGGTCCAGCTCGCGGCTCGCCGCCCGACCATGGGGCGGTGGCGGGTGATCATCATCGAGGACGCCGACCGGCTGACCGAGACGGCGGCCGACGCCCTGCTCAAGGCGATCGAGGAGCCACCGGCCCGCACCGTGTGGATGCTCTGCGCGCCGAGCCTGGAGGACGTGATCGTCACGATCCGCAGCCGCTGCCGGCACCTGGCGCTGCGCACCCCGTCGACCGCAGCGGTAGCGGATCTGCTGGTCCGGCGCGATGGCATCGATCCGGCCATGGCGGCGTACGCCGCGCGCGCGGCCCAGAGCCACATCGGCCTGGCCCGGCGGCTGGCCCGCGACGAGGGCGCCCGGATCCGGCGGCATGACGTCGTCACCCTGCCGCTGCGGATCCGCGGGGTCGGCGACGCGGTGCTGCTGGCCGGCGAGCTGGTCGAGACGGCGGCCGAGGAGGCCAAGGCGGCGACGGCCGAGCGGGACAGCGCCGAGCGCGAGCGGTTGGTGCACTCACTCGGGGCCGACCCCTCGGCCCGCACCCAGCCTCCACACGTGCGAGCCCAGCTCAGTGCGATGGAGAAGGACCAGAAGACCCGGGCCACACGCTTCCAGCGCGACGTCGTCGACCGGGCCCTGGTCGACGTGCTCTCGGTCTACCGCGACGTCCTGGTCCTGCTGGCCGGTGACCCGGTTGACCTGGTCAACGAGGAGATGCGCGTGGACCTGACCCGGCTGGCCCGCGAGCTCAGCCCGGAGGATGTCGTGCAGCGGATGGAGGCGGTGCGCGAGGCCCGCGAGCGGATCGCCGCCAACGTCGCGCCCCTCCTCGCGGTCGAGGCCATGGCCGTCCAGCTGCGGTGGAGCCGGTGAGCCATCGCCTCCTGCGAGGCCGCGCGTTACGTCTGCTGGGGGTCGGGCTCGTCGTCGCCGCTCTCGCCCTCGTGTCGGCCTGCTCGGGACCGGCGGCACCGACGGTCACCTCCAACGCCGGCACGGGCACGCCGACCGTCGTCCCCGGGATCGCCGCCGACCTGCAGCCGTTCTACATGCAGCAGTTGCACTGGAAGGGGTGCAAGGACAAGTTCCAGTGCACGACCCTGACCGTGCCGATCGACTACGCCCACCCGGCGCTGGGCACCCTGCACCTGGCGATGATTCGGCTGCCGGCCAGCGACCAGAAGCACCGGATCGGTTCGCTCGTCGTCAACCCCGGCGGCCCGGGCGGCTCCGGGGTCGACTACGCCCGCGAGGCGACGACCGCCATCAGCAATGCGGTCCGGAAGCGTTACGACGTGGTCGGATTCGACCCGCGCGGGGTCGGCCGGAGCTCTCCGGTCGAGTGCCTCACCGATCAGCAGACCGACCAGTTCCTCGCGGCCGACCCGACGCCGACGACACCCGCTGAGATCGCCGCTGCGGTCGCGCAGGCCAAGGCGTTCAGTGCGCGCTGCCAGGCCCGGACCGGACCCGAGCTCGGTTTCGTCGGCACCCGCGACGCCGCTCACGACCTGGACGTGATGCGCTCGGCCCTCGGCGACGCCAAGCTCTCCTACCTCGGCAAGTCCTACGGCACCTTCTTGGGCGCGACCTACGCCGACGAGTTCCCGACCCACATC
The DNA here is from genome assembly GCA_963834425.1 of uncultured Actinomycetota bacterium. Lineage (GTDB taxonomy): Bacteria > Actinomycetota > Actinomycetes > Actinomycetales > CAVURS01 > CAVURS01. The sequence continues at coordinate 8,122 of CAWIBR010000010.1, read as the reverse complement.
GCGCGGATGGTGCTCGACGGGGTCATCGACCCCAACCTGACGTCGCAGCAGATCAACCTCGGCCAGGCCCAAGGCTTCGAGGTGGCGACCCACGCGTTCCTGGCCGACTGCGCGAAGCGCACGAGCTGCCCGCTCGGCCGGGATCCCGCGCAGGCCGAGGTGCGGCTGGACGCGTTCCTCACCGGCCTGGATGCGCGTCCGCTGCCGACCAAGGAGCCCGGTCGCCTGCTCACCGAGGGGCTGGGCTCGCTCGGCGTCGCGCTGCCGCTCTACAACAAGAGCTACTGGCCGCTGCTGCGCACGGCGCTGGCCCAGGCGCTCAAGGGCCAGGGGCAGGGGCTGCTGACCCTCTCGGACAACTACACCGACCGCTCGGGCAACGGCACCTACACCGACAACAGCAACGACGCGATCTATGCCGTCAACTGCCTCGACCGCTCCCAGCCGGGCGGCCTGGCCCAGATCCAGCAGGACGCCACGACCTTCGCCGCGCAGGCGCCGACCTGGGGCGCCCTGCTGGCCTGGAGCTCGCTGGTCTGCGCCTACTGGCCGATCCCGCCGACCGACCACCCCCATCCGATCTCCGCGCCCGGCAGCGGACCGGTCCTGGTGGTCGGTACGACGCGCGACCCGGCCACGCCCTATCAGTGGGCGGTCAACCTGTCGCAGGAGCTGTCCGACGGCCACCTGCTGACCTACGACGGCGACGGGCACACGGCGTACCGGATGGGGAGCCACTGCGTCGACACCGTCGTCGACGACTACCTCCTGCACGACAAGGTCCCGGCGGCCGGCAAACGCTGCTGACTAGGGTCGGGTCATGGCGTACGACGTGGAGGCGGTGCGGTCACACTTCCCCGCGCTCAAGGCCGGAGCCGCGCACTTTGACGGGCCGGGCGGCTCGCAGGTGCCGGATGTCGTGGGCGAGGCGGTCGGCGCGACCCTGACGTCGCCGATCTCGAACCGCGAGCGGGTGACCCAGTCCGAGCGCAACGCCGACGACATCGTGGTCGGTGCGCGGGCGGCGATGGCCGACCTGATCGGGGCCGTGGCGGAGGGCGTGATCTTCGGGCGCAGCATGACCCAGCTGACCTACGACCTGTCGCGAGCGCTGGCCAAGACCTGGGGCCCGGGCGACGAGGTCGTGGTCAGCCGGCTCGACCACGACGCCAACGTGCGGCCCTGGGTGCAGGCGGCCGCCGCGGCTGGGGCGACCGTGCGCTGGATCGAATTCGACCGTGAGACAACGGAAGTCGCCGTCCAGGACGTGGAGCGGGTGCTCTCGTCCTCGACCCGCCTGGTGGCTCTGACCGGTGCGTCCAACCTGCTCGGCACCCGGCCCGACCTGCCGGCCGTCGCCGAGGCTGTGCATGGCGCGGGCGCGCTGTTCTACGTCGACGGGGTCCATCTGACGCCGCATGCACCGGTCGACGTCGAGGCGTTCGGTGCCGACTTCTATGTCTGCTCGCCGTACAAGTTCCTGGGACCGCACTGCGGCGTGGCGGCAGCTCGGCCGGAGCTGCTGGAAACGTTGCATCCAGACAAGCTTCTGCCGGCGACCGATGACGTGCCCGAGCGGTTCGAGCTCGGGACGCTGCCGTATGAGCTGTTGGCCGGCGTGACCGCGGCCGTCGACTTCCACGCCGACGCTCGACGGCGATGCCGAGGGGTCACGGCGCCAACGGGTGCTGGCCGGGATGGCGGCGTTGGAGGCCCACGAGGAGCAACTCCGCGCCCGGCTGGAGAGCGGGCTGGCCGGCCTGACCGGGGTGAGGCTGCAGTCGAAGGCCCGGCAGCGCACGCCGACCCTGTTGCTGACCTTCGAGGGCCGGCCGGCGCAGGAGGCGTACGAGTTCCTGGCCGAGCTCGGGGTCAACGCGCCGGCGGGGTCGTTCTACGCCATCGAGCCGTCCCGCTGGCTCGGGCTGGGCGACGAGGGCGGGTTGCGAGTCGGCCTCGCGCCGTACACGAACCAGGCCGACGTCGATCGCTTGCTGGACGGGCTCGCGGCCTTCGTCGGCTGACGTCAGCCGGGCCGACTGGCCCGGGGAGTGGCGTCAGATCGGGCGTGTTGATGAACGGCGAGGACAGGTCGGGGACCTCGGCCAGCAGGTGCTCGGCGTCGGTCTCGCGCTGGCGGTCCTCCTCGGCCGCGATGACGGCTCCCAGCAACCCGACGTCGCCGGGGGTCGCGATGCCGCAGGCGACCGGCTGAGCCAGGGCCCAGCTCACCGCGGCCCGGATCTGCGCGGCGTCGTCGATCGGCTCGTACCACGTGGCGTAGCGGTGCTCGTCGTCCGGCTCGGGCCAGTTGCGGCGGGCGACCGTCTTGATCAGCCGCAGCGCCACGCCCTCGCTCGGCGCAGTCGGCCGCTAGCGCGCGGTAGCTGTCGGCGAAGGGCGCGCGCTGAGAGAGGACGTAGCTCCACGGGGTGAGGACGGCGCGGAAGTCGAAGCGCCGCAACGCTTCTCGATGTGTGTCGGGTGCGTCGTGGCTGTGTCCCGTGATGCCGATGGCGTTGGCCAGGCCCTCCTCCTGGGCCCGGATCGCAGCCTCGAGCGAACCGCCCGGACGGGTGCAGCGGTCGAGGTCGTCCAGGTCGCAGACGGCGTGCAGCTGGATCAGGTCGACGTGGTCGGTCTGCAGCCGCTCCAGCGAGCGGTTGATGCTGGCCCAGGCCGCGTCGGCGTCGCGGTCACCGGTCTTGGTGGCCAGGAAGATCCGGTCGCGGATCTCGGGCATCCATGGGCCCAGGCGCAGCTCGGACTCGCCGTAGCCGGCTGCGGTGTCGAAGTGGTTGATCTCGGCGTCCAGGGCCTGCTGGATCGACCGGTCCGCCGTGTCCTGGTCCACCTCACCGAGGCTGGCCGCCCCATAGATGAGAACCGAGCCGTCAAACCCCAAGGTGCCAAGCGGTCGCTGCTCCATCCCCCAACCCTAAGCACCTGGCCCCCACCCCGCACCGCCCGCGCTTGTCTTGGCCGTCGAATCCGGGTTTGGCCGTCGAGTCCGGGTTCGGCGGCGGACATTTCGGGCACGGAACCCGGTTTCGACGGCCAAGCATCGGCCAGCGACGCTCCCTTATAGTGGTCCGGCGCGCCCGCGGGCCGCGCCGCCTTAGCTCAGTCGGCCAGAGCAACGCACTCGTAATGCGTAGGTCGTGGGTTCGACTCCCACAGGCGGCTCCATACAGCGGCTCCATACGTTTGGCTCCACGCGTTTGTGCAGGTCAGCGACCCTTTGGCTCCCACGGCCGGCTCCGCCATGACACGCTCGATGCGTGCCGGCGACTCCGCGCTGGATCCTGCATCTGGATCTCGACCAGTTCATCGCTGCGGTGGAGATCCGTCGCCGGCCGGAGCTGCGCGGCCTGCCGGTGGTCGTGGGGGGCGATGGTGACCCGACCCGCAGGCGCCAGGTCGTCGCCACCGCGTCCTACGAGGCCCGGGCGTTCGGCGTCCGGTCGGGCCTCCCGCTGTCGACCGCCTTGCGCCGGTGCCCGGAGGCGGTCTTCCTGCCCGCGGACCGCGCGGCGTACGACGAGGCGTCCGCCGAGGTCTGGGGGTAGTGCGTGGCGTCGTCGACCTGGTCGAGGTGTGGGGCTGGGACGAGGGCTTCCTGGGCACGGACGTCGACGATCCTGAACGCTTGGCCCACGCTCTGCGCCGTACCGTCGTTGACCGCACATCGTTCACCTGCTGCGTCGGCATCGGCGACAACAAGCTCCGCGCGAAGCTGGCGACCGGGTTCGCCAAGGCCGCAGAGGGATCACTGCCCGAGGACGCGGCCGGTGTCTACCGGCTCACCCGGGACAACTGGTTCGACGTCATGGGCTCACGTCCGACGGCGGCGCTCTGGGGTGTGGGCACCAAGACGGCGGAGAAGCTCGCTGCGATGGGCATCTCGACGGTCGACGAGCTCGCGCGGGCAGATGTCGAGCAGCTACGGGCTCGCTTCGGGCCGACGACCGGCCCGTGGCTACGGTCCCTAGGGCTCGGTGAGGGCAGCCGCACAGTCAGCACCGAGCCCTACACGCCGCGCGGCCACAGCCGGGAGGAGACGCTGCGCGAGGACCTGGTCGAGCGAGCCGACGTCGAGGCCACGCTGCGCCGGCTGGCGGGCGAGGTGATGGACGACGTGGGCGCAGAACGGATGGTCACCCACGTCGCGATCAAGGTGCGGTTCGCGCCCTTCTTCACCACGACGCGGATCCACAAGCTGCCGGCGCCCACCCTCGACGCGGCGAAGGTCCAGGACGTCGCGGTGGCCCTGCTCGATCGGTTGGAGCAGGGGCGCCCCGTGCGGCTGCTGGGTGTCCGAGTGAGCCTGCAGACCCCTGAAGACGGGAGTGCGCTGACGGGGTGAGGCCGGCGACTGATGATGAGGGAGTTGTTCGGCGAGGTGTTAGCTGCGATGGCCTTTGCCGCCGAGCGGATCCCACTCGCGGGGCCCTCTCCAGAATTCTGCGGTGCACCCTCAGGTCCCGTTGTCGGCTGCTGGCTCCGGTCAGGTGGCTCGGTCGCTGGGTTCAACGAAGGGAGAACGGGGGGTAATGATCGGTGACGAGCAGAAAGGCGTACGCCTCCACCCGCAGCCACCAACGGCCAACACCCACGACATAGTCGAACAAGCCTCGCGGGTAGCGTCCGGTGAAGACGATCGCGAACCAGGCGATGATGACGGCGAAGACGGCGCCGATGGACAGGAAGAAGAGCACCACGAAATGCGGGATCGCCAGCAGCCACTTCACCAGGGGTAGCCAGCGGTTCAGGTCCCGTTCGACGTCGGGATAGTCGATCTCGAGATGGACCTGCTGCTCGTCGACCGTTGAGGGGTACGTCGTCGGTGAGCAGGGCGAAGTAGGCCCCGATGCGGGTGCCGAATCGGGTGAGCTCGCGCGGCGAAGTCGAACCACCAGCGGGGGTAGCGACGGCGGAAGAGGATCATCAGCAACGGTCGCCAGGAACAAGCCGCTGACGATCCCCCCGCTGGTGGTGCTGACCGCCTGCGCCGCTGTGGTCGTACCGTCCGGGTCAACCCGGCCGTCATACGCCGTAGATGATCGCGATCAACATCAGCCGACGACGACCGGAACCTTCACCGCGGCACCGGATCGCTTCGAGGGAGCCAGCGGAACGATCTCGGTCACCAACCTGAACACGTCCGGCTCCCGCGCGACTGTGACGATCCGCTACCACTCGTAATCGCTGCTCGGCGCAAAGGTGTCGTGAGGATGTCGTCGGCGTCGCTCGTGCTGGCCGTACCTCGGATTCGGGTGCCACCACGGTGGGCTGTTCGCGCCTCACCGGGGGAGCCTTGACGAGACGGACGACGATGGGTCGAGACCGTCGGGGCAGCCGAACGAGGAGATCTTTGCGATGAAGACGGTGCCGGAACAATCAGTCTCCGAAGGTCAGCAAGCAGACGAGCTCCCACGCGCGATCGAACAGCCCGACTCCTCAGGCCGAGTCGCGGGCGAGCCAGCCGGCGCGGTGGGTCCTCCAGCACCTGGCTTCCGACTTCGGCCGCCGCCACGTCAAAGGGGTCGCGGTCATCCGCTATCTGGTGGCCGCTGGTTGGTCGGCCTGGGCCTGGTCTTCTGCGTCCTCGGCTACTGGTGGGGTGCGTTGCTGTTCGTGGCAGCAGCCGTCAATGCGTGGCTGGCGTTCTACCTGCCCAGATGGAGGACGGCCTTCGATCCGAGGGGAACCTCCGCCGAGTCCGTGAGCTGGAACGCTCGCGAGCACTGGTGGTCGACGACGCGGCTGCGCGGTTGCGCCGGATCGAACAGGATCTGCACGACGGGGCCCAGGCGCAGATGGTCGCCGTGGTCATGAAGCTGGGGCTCGCTAGAGAGCATTTGGGGAAGGCCGTCGCGGGGGACGGTCCGAGCGGTGCGAGCAGTCCGGACCGGGCCTTGGAGCAGCGCGCCCTTGAACTCATCGACGCTGCCTATCACGGAGCGATGGAGGCGATCAGCGACCTTCGGGACCTGGCCCGCGGCATCCATCCGCCGGCTCTGGACGAGGGATTGGCCCCGGCACTGGCCGCCCTCGCCGAACGCAGCGAGCTGCCGGTCGACCTGACCGTCGACCTGCCCGAACGGCCATCGCCGGCCATCGAGACGATCGCCTACTTCTGTGCCGCTGAACTGCTCACGAACGTCGCGAAGCATGGATCGGCCGAGCACGTGACACTCGAGGCAGGGCACGGACCCGGCGTGGTCTGGGTGCGGGTCAGCGACGACGGCAACGGCGGCGCTCACCTCGAGCCGGGCGGTGGCCTGGCTGGATTGGCCGATCGAGCCCGGACGGTCGATGGACGACTCCAGATCGTCAGCCCTCCGGGAGGGCCGACTGTCGTCACCGTTGAACTGCCGTCGCACGCCTAGCCGAAGAGGATGCGCGCATGCGGATCGTGATCGCCGAGGACTCGGCCGTCATCCGTGCCGGGCTGGTCGAGATCCTGACTGATCGCGGACATGAGGTGGTGGCCGCCGTGGGCAACGCTGACGATCTCTTGGCCGCAGTGGAGGAGCACGAACCCGATGCCGCCGTCGTGGACGTTCGGATGCCACCCGGCTTCACGGATGAGGGCATCCGCGCTGCGATCAGCATCCGCCGAGACCATCGCCGTACGGGTGTGCTGGTCTTCTCTCAGTACGTCGAGACCCGTCACGCCGCCGAGTTGCTCACCGGCTCGGACGGAGGTGCAGGGGGTGTCGGATACCTGCTCAAGGACCGAGTCGGTGATGTCGGGGAGTTCGTCGATGCGCTGAGCCGGGTCGCTCAAGGCGGCACCGCACTGGATCCGGAGGTGGTGACTCAGCTGCTGCGCGCGAGCCGGCAGACCGACCGGCTGGGACAACTCACCCCCAGGGAACGCGATGTCCTCGCCTTGATGGCCGAGGGAAAGTCGAACCGCGCGATCGCGAAGACGCTGGTGATCTCCGAGCGGGCCGTCGAGAAGCACGTGGCCAACATCTTCAGCAAACTCGGCCTGGCCCCCTCCGACGCCGACCACCGCCGGGTGCTCGCAGTCCTGAGCTATCTCGGCAACTGAGCTGGGGCCGACGGACCACCAACATTCAGATGCTTGCCCCGGGGAGCAGACTGACCGGGTGGACGTGTCCGCTCTTGAAGACCTCCAGCGATGGCAGGCGGCCGGCGGCCTCTGGCGGGTCGTCGGCCAACGCTCTGGGTGCACCCTGGTCGAACTCTGCCGCTGTGATGGCGGCGAGGTGGTAGGCCACCTCAACAGCGATGACCCGCAGTTCCTTGACTACCTGGCAGACAACGAACCGACCTGACGCCACGGCCCAGCCGTCTCACCGCTGCGTCGGCCGCCGGGGTGGGTGGTGCGCTGGCTGCTCTCGGCCGCCGGTGCTCGACCCGCCTACGACCCAGGGCGCCAGTGGTCGATGCGGTGGTGGTCGGGAGTGAAGCCGTGGGCGACGCCCCACAGCACCGCCTGGGTCCGGCTGTCGACGTTGATCTTGCGGTAGATCGCGCGGATGTAGGACTTGACCGTGTTGGGGCTGAGGTAGGTCAGCGCGGCGACCTCGGCGTTGCTCTTGCCCTGGGTGATCAGGGCGAGGATCTCGGACTCGCGGTCGGTCAGGCCCTCGGCCCGGCCTGGCCAGTCCAGACCGGTCGAGCCGTCGGTGCGCCGCGGCGGGTCGCTGACCACGATCTCTCCCGCGTGGACCGCCTCCAGCGCGGCGACGAGCTCGCGCGCCGGCAGGGCCTTCGAGAGGTAGCCGTGGGCCCCTTGCTGCGGGCGCTGCTCGATCAGCTCGGGGTGGAAGTTCCAGGTGTAGACGACGACTCGGCGGGCGTGGGGTTGCGACCAGCACGTCGATCTCGTCGTGGTCGGACTCGGGCTGGGCGAAGGAGTCGTACAGGGCGATGTCGACGGTGTCCTTGAGCGGTTCGTTGGCGTCGATCTCGACCACACCACGCGGTCGCGGTATCGGTCAACATCTGGGCCACCCCGGCGAGCACGACGTCGTAGTCGTCGACCAGGGCCACGGTGATCGGCGGGGAACTGGGGGACACGGCCACGGTAGCGACGTTAAACCTCCTTAGGGGTGTACCGCACCCGCCCTAGGGGTGGTTGCGT
>CAWIBR010000009.1:0-20913 GCA_963834425.1 uncultured Actinomycetota bacterium | reverse complement strand
GTGTGCTTGATGGTGTACTTGCGGCCCGCCTCGAGCTGGGCCGTCTCGTCCATCCAGCAGATCATCGCGTCGATGTCCTGCGCGACGTTCGGGCGCGTTGTTGGGCCGGCAGATCATGTCGCCGCGCGACACGTCGATCTCGTCCTCGAGCCGGATGGTCACCGACATCGGCGGGTAGGCCTCGTCGACCTCGCCGTCGGCGGTCTCGACCGAGGCGATCTTGGAGGTGAAGCCCGAAGGCAGCACCATCACGTCGTCGCCCTTCTTCAGCACACCACCGGCGACCTGACCGGCGTAGCCGCGGTAGTCGTGCCAGTTGTCCGACTGCGGCCGGATGACGTACTGCACCGGGAACCGGACGTCGATCAGGTTGCGGTCGCTGGCGACGTGCACGTTCTCCAGGTGGTGCAGCAGGCTCGGCCCGTCGTACCAGGGCATGTTCTCCGAACGGGTCACGACGTTGTCGCCCTTGAGCGCGGACACCGGGATGACCGCGAGGTCGGGGATGCGCAGCTTGGTCGCGAACGCCTTGAACTCGTCGTGGATCCGGTTGTAGACCGACTCGTCGTAGTCGACCAGGTCCATCTTGTTGATGCACAGCACCAGGTGCGGCACCTCGAGCAGCGTCGCCAGGAACGAGTGCCGGCGGCTCTGCTCGATGATCCCCTTGCGGGCATCGACGAGCACGAGGGCCAGGTCGGCGGTCGAGGCGCCGGTCACCATGTTGCGGGTGTACTGGATGTGCCCCGGGGTGTCCGCGATGATGAACTTCCGCTTGGGAGTGGCGAAGTAGCGGTAGGCGACGTCGATCGTGATGCCCTGCTCGCGCTCGGCCCGCAGGCCGTCGGTGAGCAGTGCGAGGTTGACGTAGTCGTCGCCGCGGTCCTTGCTGGCCCGCTCGACCGACTCGATCTGGTCCTCGAAGACCGTCTTGGTGTCATAGAGCAGGCGCCCGATGAGCGTGCTCTTGCCGTCGTCGACGCTGCCGGCAGTGGCGAACCTGAGAATGTCCATCGGTTTAGAAATACCCCTCGCGCTTGCGGTCTTCCATGGCGGCTTCGCTGAACTTGTCGTCACCGCGGGTGGCGCCGCGCTCGGTGATCCGGGTGACGGCGACCTCCTCGATGACCTTCTCGACCGTGTCGGCGTCGGACCGGACGGCAGCGGTCAGGCTGGCGTCGCCGACCGTGCGGTAACGCACCCGCGCGGTGAAGACCTCCTCGCCCGGCTTGGGCCGGCAGAACTCGTTGTCGGCGAACAACATTCCGCCGCGCTCGAAGACCGCGCGGTCGTGGGCGTAGTAGATCGACGGCAGCTCGATGCTCTCGCTCTGGACGTACTCCCAGATGTCCAGCTCGGTCCAGTTCGACAGCGGGAAGACCCGGATGCTCTCGCCGAGGTGGATCTTGCCGTTGTAGAGGTTCCAGAGCTCGGGCCGCTGGTTCTTGGGGTCCCACTGGCCGAACTCGTCGCGGAAGGAGTAGATCCGCTCCTTGGCCCGCGCCTTGTCCTCGTCGCGGCGCGCGCCGCCGAACACCGCGGTGAAGCGGTGCTTCTCGAGCGCGTCCAGCAGCACCGGCGTCTGGATCCGGTTGCGGGTGCCGTCCGGCAGCTCGTGCACGAAGCCCCGCTCGATGGCGTCCTGGACGCTCGCGACGATGAGCTGGATGCCGAGCTCCTTGACCCGCTTGTCGCGGTAGGCCAGGACCTCGGGGAAGTTGTGGCCGGTGTCGACGTGCATGACCGGGAACGGGATCTTGGCCGGGTAGAACGCCTTCTCGGCCAGCCGCAGCATGACGATCGAGTCCTTGCCGCCGGAGAACAGCAGCACCGGCCGCTCGAACTCCGCGGCGACCTCACGCATGATGTGGATCGCCTCGGCCTCCAGCGTCTGCAGCTGGCTGAGCTGGTAGCGGGACAGCTCGGTCATCGGGAGGACACCTCTTCGAGCTCGACGGCAGAGACGGCGTGCAGGATGCGGTCGGCGACCTCGGGCAGCGCGACCACGAGATCCGGCAGCAGGGGGTCGGGACGGTTGTAGACCAGCGGGCTGCCGTCGATCCGGCTGGTGTGCAGCCCGGCGGCCCGGGCGACCGCGACCGGTGCGGCCGAGTCCCACTCGTACTGGCCGCCGGCGTGCACGTAGGCGTCGACCTGACCGCGGAGTACGGCGGTGGCCTTGACCCCCGCCGAACCCATCGGCACCAGCTCGGCGTCGAGGATCTCGGCCAGGGCGGCGACGAACGCCGGCGGGCGGCTGCGGCTCACGGCCAGCCGGATCCGGTCGGCCGGCTGGGGCCGCGGCAACGGCGAGGCGGTGTCGAGGGTCAGGCCCTCGGCCGGGATGGCCACGGCGCCGGCGGCCAGGTCGCCGTCGACCCACAGCGCGACGTGGACGGCCCAGTCGGCCCGGCCCTCGCCGTACTCGCGGGTGCCGTCGAGCGGGTCGATGATCCAGACCCGCGAGGCGGACAGGCGAGCGGCGCTGTCCTTGGCCTCCTCGCTCAGCACGGCGTCTCCGGGCGCCAGCTCGGCCAGCCGGCGGGCCAGCACCTCCTGGGCGCCGGCGTCGCCGCGGGTGCGGAGCTCCTCCGGCGTCAGGTTGCCGGCCGCCCGCTGGGCGAGGAGGAACTCCCCGGCCTCGGTGGCCAGCTGACTCGCCAGTGCGGCGTCAGTCATGACTCTCCTGTAAATCGACAACAAACGTTTCAGCGGGGGCGCCGGACTGCGTCGGCCTGCGTCCAGCTCTCACCACCATGCCTCACCGAGGCTCAGTACGCTCCGGAACCCTGAAGGACGGCTCGTGCGGTCTTCCACAGGATCTGCAGGTCCAACGCGATCGACCAGTTGTCGACGTAGCGCAGGTCCATCCGGACCGACTCTTCCCAGGTCAGGTCGGCTCGCCCGCTGACCTGCCACAGGCCGGTCAGCCCCGGGCGCACCCTCAGCCTACGGTGCACGGCGTCGTGGTAGGCCTCGTACTCCGAAGGCAGCGGCGGGCGCGGGCCGACGAGGGACATGTCGCCCTTGACGACGTTCCACAGCTGCGGCAGCTCGTCGAGGGAGAAGCGGCGCAGCACCCGGCCGACCTTGGTGATCCGCGGGTCCGCGTGCATCTTGAACATCAGGCCGTCGCGGTCGCTCTGCGCCTCGAGGTCGAGCTCGGCCCGCTGGGCCTCGGCGTCCTGGACCATCGAGCGGATCTTGTACATCGTGAAGGTGTTGCCGTCCAAGCCGATCCGGTGCTGCGGGAAGAACGCCTTGCCCCGGCTGGTCACCCGGACCAGGAACGCCGAGACGGCGATGATCGGCGCGGCCATGACCAGCAGCACGACACCGACGCTGCGGTCGATGATCTGCTTGAGCAGCATCCGGCCCATCCGCGCCGAAGGCGGCTCGACCAGCAGCAGGGAGAGCCCGGCGGAGGGGCGCAGGGTCACGTTGGGGCCGGTCACCTCGACCAGCCCGGGCGCGACGACCAGGTCGGCGCCGGTCTGCTCCAGGGCCCAGGACAGTCGGCGCAGCGGGGTGCCGCTCAGCTGGGCGCCGACCACGATCACGCTGTCGATGTCGTTGTCCACGACGACCTGCGGGACCTCGGAGATGCCGCCCAGGACGACCGGCACGAGGTTCTCGGCGATCTCCGGACCCGGCACCGGGACGCAGGCGCCGACGATCTCGTAGCCGTGGTGCTTGACGGCCTCCAGGTCGTTGACGACCTCGCTCACCGCGGTGGGCTCGCCGACGATCAGGGTGCGCCGCATGGCCTTTCCGTCGTACCGGCGGGTGTGCAGCTCCTTGCGGATCAGGTGCCGGTTGACGACGCAGAGCACGGCGATGAGCGGTACGGCGATCAGCACCATCCGCCGCGGCAGCAGCACCTGGAAGGAGTAGGCGAAGATGCCCAGGGCCGCGATCACGCCGAAGGCCGCGCGCAGCAGCGACTGGAACTCCTCGGGGCCGTCCCCGAGACGCCGGGCTTCGTAGCCACGACAGAACAGGACGGCGAGGACCCAGATGGCCGCGGCCGCCAGGCCGGCCGGCAGGGCCCAGGGCCGCAGGTGGTGCAGCGAAGCAGCACACACGGTGGTGACGACAGCCGCGATCAGGGCGTCGCCGACGACGGCGCGAGCGATGAGCGGGCGGATCCAGGTGGCCCGTCGGTCGTGGGCGCGGGCGACCGGGTCGAAGAGCTGGGCCTCGGGCAGATCGGTGCCGGTCCGCAGGTCGAACGGGCGCTGGGCCGCCCACGAGTGCCGGGTCGGAGTCGTCGCCGCGGCGGCGCTCGGCGCGGTCCGCCGTGCTGCTCAGGCGGTCATCGACGACCACGATCGGGTCGAGCCCGTCGCCTTCGCGCAGCTCCTCGACGTCGTCCATCGGCGCGGTCGGCTCCTCGGCGCTGGGCTGCCCGGCGCCGTCCTGCTGGGGCGCCGGGGCCGGGATCAGTACCGGCGAGGAGTCCGAGACCGAACGTTCTGATACCCGGTCGACCACAGGCGGAGAGACCACCTGTGGCACCGAACCACGCATGTCGTCACGAGTCGTCGACATGCCCACCACCTTCGCTGCCACACATCCGTAGACGCGGGGCGCTCCCCGGCTCCTGCGTCACCACGGAAAGTAGCGAATCTGAGGAGGTCCTGGGGGGTGAATTCACCAACTGGTAACCCGTTGGTGACGCGAACGGATGGCAACTCACCGGATGGGTGGCGCCTGCTGCCGGATTGTGATCAGTCAGTCACCGTGACGCCGCGGGTGGACCCGGTTCTGCGCCGGGCCAGAGCCCCTCGACCAGGGTCAGCTCGACAGCGTCGGCGGCCGTCCTCGAGCAGCACGGGCAGCTCCTTGCGCTCGGCCGTGGCGAAGTCGTGCAGGACGAAGGCCGCCGGATCCATCCGGCCGGGCGGGCGGCCGATGCCGAACCGGGCCCGCAGATAGTCCTTCGTGCCGATCGCCCGGCTGATCGAGCGCAGGCCGTTGTGACCGCCCTCGCCGCCGCCGAGCTTGAGCCGGATGTCGCCGTACGGGATGTCCAGCTCGTCGTGCACGACCAGCAGCCGGTCCGGTTCGACCTTGAAGAACTGCAGCGCCGCGGCCACCTGCGCCGCCGGACTCGTTCATGTACGCCGTGGGTCGGGCGAGCACGACGCGCTCGCCCGGCAGCGGGCCGAGCCGGCCCTCCAGGATCAGGGCCCGAGAGCGGTGGGCCTTGAGCGACCCACCGCCCGAGCCGCCGACCCGGCCGGCCAGGACGTCGAGCACCATCGCGCCGACGTTGTGGCGGTTGCCGGCGTAGCCGGGCCCGGGGTTGCCGAGCCCGACCACGAGCCAGGGTGCAGCGGTCGGGCTCACGCCTCGGCGTCGTCCCCGGAAGCGCCGTCGCCGCCGCCAGCGGCCGCGGCCGCCTCGCCGTCGGCCGGCGTGTGCTCCTCGTGCTCGATGCCGGCCTCGGACTCGGCCTCGGCCAGCTCGGCCTCGAGCGCCTCGGCGCTCTGCGCCTGGGTGATGTTGACGATCAGCAGCTCGGGGTCGGCACTGAGCTCGGCGCCTTCGGGCAGCTTGAGGTCGGAGGCGTGGACCTGGGTGCCGGCGGTCAGGCCGGCGACATCGACGACGACCTGCTCGGGGATGTTGGTGGCCAGCACCTCGAGCTCGATGGTCTGGGCCTCGAGGTTGACCAGGGTGTCCGGCGCGGCATCGCCCTCGACGTGCACCCGGACGTCGACGGTGACCTTCTCGCCGCGGCGGACGACGACCAGGTCGACGTGCTCGATGTCACCGCGGATGGCGTCCCGCTGGACGTCCTTGACCAGCGCGAGCTGCTCGTTGCCGTCGACCAGGATCTCCAGCAGGGCGTTCTGGGTCTTCAGGGCCAGCATCGTCGCGTGGCCCGGGAGGGTCACGTGCACGGGGTCCGTGCCGTGGCCGTACATCACGGCGGGGACGCGGTCGGCCCGGCGGACGCGGCGAGCCGCGCCCTTGCCGAACTCGGTGCGCAGCTCGGCCTGGAGCTTGGTCTCGGACATCCTGGTGTGCCTGCTTTCGGATCGCGGAGAGATCTCGACGCGGGACGCGGCACGGACTGCAGGGCCGGCAGCAGCTGCCGGACCCACCGCGTCGATCACGGACATCCCGTGGACGTCCCTCGCCGAGGTGACCGACCGAGCATAACTTCTCCCGTGGCCTAGCGCCCATTCCGGTCGTTCGGTCAGTCAGGCCTGGCCGTCGAACAGGCTGGTCACCGACCCGTCGTCGAAGACCTCGCGGATGGCCCGGGCCAGCAGCGGGGCGATCGAGAGCACGGTCAGCTTGTCGAACATCTTGTCCTCGCTGATCGGCAAGCGTGTTGGTGACGATCACCTCGGAGATCCGGCTGTTCTTGAGCCGGTCGACGGCCGGTCCGGAGAGCACCGCGTGCGTCGCGCAGACGATGACGTCCTGGGCGCCCTTCTCGAACAGCGCATCGGCGGCCTGGCAGATGGTGCCGGCGGTGTCGACCATGTCGTCGACCAGCACGCAGGTGCGGCCGCTCACGTCACCGACGACCTCGTGCACCTTGACCTGGTTGGCCACGTCGGGGTCGCGCCGCTTGTGGATGATCGCCAGCGGGGCCCGCAGCCGGTCCGACCACATGTCGGCGACGCGCACCCGTCCGGCGTCCGGCGAGACGATGGTCAGGTTGGCGCGGTCGACCCGTTTCCCGACGTACGCCGACAGCAGGGGCGTCGCGAAGAGGTGGTCGACCGGGCCGTCGAAGTAGCCCTGGATCTGCGCCGCGTGCAGGTCGACGCACATCAGCCGGTCGGCGCCGGCGACCTTGAAGAAGTCGGCCATCAACCGGGCCGAGATCGGCTCGCGGCCGCGGTGCTTCTTGTCCTGCCGCGCGTAACCGAAGAACGGCGCGATCACGCTGATCCGCTTGGCCGACGCGCGTTTCAGCGCGTCGACCATGATCAGCTGCTCCATGATCCACTGGTTGATCGGCATGGTGTGGCTCTGGATGACGAAGGCGTCGCAGCCGCGCAGACTCTCCTGGAAGCGCACGTAGATCTCGCCGTTGGCGAAGTCGAAGGCCGTCGTCGGCACGAGCTCGATGCCGAGCTCGCGGGCAACCTCCTCGGCCAGCTCGGGATAGCCCCGGCCGGAGATGAGGACGAGTCGCTTCTCGCCGGTGGTCGTGATGCCGGTCATCGGCTCTGATCCTCCCCTGTGGGCGCGGCCTCTCGGTCGAGAGCCCGCCCGGCGGCCTCGGCGGCCGCCGTGCCCGGACGGCGCCGGATGACCCAGTCCTCGACGTTGCGTTGCGGTGCGACGTTGAGCGCGAGCGCTCCGGCCGGCACATCCTTGCGGACGACCGTGCCGGCGGCGGTGTAGGCACCGTCCCCGACCGTCACCGGTGCCACGAACATCGTGTCCGACCCGGTGCGGCAGTGGTCGCCGATGGTGGTGTGGTGCTTGGCCACCCCGTCGTAGTTGACGAAGACCGAGGACGCACCGATGTTGCTCTCCACGCCGATCGTCGCGTCGCCGACGTAGGTCAGATGGGGCACCTTGGAGCCGGCCCCGATCTGGACGTTCTTGGTCTCGACGAAGGTCCCGATCTTGCCGGCGTCGCCCAGGTAGGTGCCGGGCCGCAGGTAGGCGAACGGGCCGACGCTGACGTCGGCTCCGAGCACGGCCAGGCTGCCGTGCGTGCGTACGACGCTGGCTCGGGCGCCCACCTCGACGTCGGTCAGCGTCGTGTCCGGCCCGATCGTCGCTCCCCCGGCGACCACGGTGGCGCCGAGCAGCTGGGTGCCCGGCAGGATCGTCACGTCGGCGGCCAGGTCGGTGTCCACGTCGATCCACGTCGTCGACGGGTCGACGACCGTGACGCCCGCGCGCATCCAACGGTCGAGCACCCGGCGGTTGAGCTCGGCGCCGAGCCGGGCCAGCTGGGCCCGGTCGTTGACCCCCTCGACCTGCCAGACGTCCTCCAGCACGTGACCGGCGACCAGGCGGCCGTCGGCCCGGGCCAGGGCCACGACGTCGGTGAGGTACATCTCGCCCTGGGCGTTGTCGCGGGTGACCCGGTCCAGCGCCGAGCGCAGCAGGTCGGCGTCGAAGGCGTAGATGCCGGAGTTGATCTCGCGCACGGAGCGCTGAGCCTCGTCGGCGTCCTTGTGCTCGACGATCCTGGCGACCGAGCCGTCGCCGTCGCGCAGGATCCGGCCGTAGCCCGTCGGGTCCTCGACGGTCGCCGTCATCACCGTGACGCCGGCGCCGCTGGCGGCGTGGGCGCTGATCAGGTCGCGGAGTGCGCCGGCCTCGAGGAGCGGGACGTCGCCGTACGTCACGAGGATGGTGCCGCTCGTCGTCGGGAGGGCGGCGAGCGCGCACTGGACGGCGCGGCCGGTGCCGGGGATCTCGTCCTGGTCGACCACGAGCGCCTCGGCATCGACCTCGATGACCTCGGCGGCGACGGCGTCCCGGCCGTGCCGGACGACCACCACGACCTGCTCCGGCTCGACGCCCCTGGCCGACGCGATCGCGTGACCGAGCAGGCTGCGACCCCCGATGCGATGCAGGACCTTCGGAGTCGCGGACTTCATGCGGGTGCCTTCGCCAGCGGCGAGGACGACGACGGCCGCAGGCCGGGGGTCGCTCACGCGGGGCAGCCTACCCGCGAGTCACGGGTCGGGGCGCGGGCCCCAGACGAGGCTCCCCGGGATGGAATCGAACCATCGTCGCTAATCCTGATTCAAAGTCAGGCGGGCCCTGCCAGCAGACCAACCGGGGAATGGCGGTTCACAGGGTACGCACGGTTGGGCTATAGCCGTCTGAGCAGGACGCTTGCCATACTTACGGTTGCGTAGGTTACGGTTGCGTAGCCTCACACTGGACGACCGGAAGGCACGCCCCTCACATGACTGATCTGGACGAGCGCACCGTCGCGACCGCCACGATGGGCGGGGAGCGCAAGAAGGCCTGGGAACAGGTGGCGCTCGGTGCCTTCATCCTGGTCCCGTTCGTCGCCCTGGTCGCGGCGATCCCCGTTGCCTGGGGCTGGGGCCTGAGCTGGGTCGACCTGGCTATCGCCTTCGTCATGTACGTCATCTCCGGCCACGGCGTGACCGTCGGCTTCCACCGCTACTTCACCCACGGCTCGTTCAAGGCCATCCGGCCGCTGCGGGTCGGGCTGGCCATTGCCGGCTCCCTGTCGATCGAGGGGCCGGTCGTGCGCTGGGTCGCCGACCACCGCAAGCACCACGCGTTCAGCGATCGCGAGGGCGACCCGCACTCCCCCTGGCGCTACGGCGAGTCCATGGGCGCGCTGGCCAAGGGGCTGTGGTGGGCGCACATGGGCTGGCTGTTCGACGTCGAGCAGACCTCGCAGGCCAAGTACGCGCCGGATCTGTTGCAGGACAAGGACATCGTGCGGGTCTCGCGCGCGTTCCCCGGGCTCGTGGCCGTCTCGCTGCTGCTTCCGGCGGTGCTCGGCGGGCTGCTGACCTGGTCCTGGCAGGGAGCGGTGACCGCCTTCTTCTGGGGCTCGCTGGTGCGGATCGGCCTGCTGCACCACGTCACCTGGTCGATCAACTCGATCTGTCACACCATCGGCTCGCAGCCGTTCAAGAGTCGCGACAAGTCCGGCAACGTGTGGTGGCTGGCCTTCCTGTCGATGGGTGAGAGCTGGCATAACCTGCACCACGCCGACCCGACCTGTGCGCGGCATGGCGTGCTGCGCGGTCAGATCGACTCCACCGCGCGGTTCATCTGGGTGTTCGAGAAGCTGGGTTGGGCAACCGACGTACGCTGGCCAAGGGTGGACCGCCTCGCGGCCCGCCGGACGGAGGTATCCGCATGAGCACGGAGACGGCCCCCCGCGAGATCGACTATGACCTGCAGTCGCGGATGCTGGAGGAGCTCGAGCCAGTGGTGGCCGGCGAGCTGGACCGCCACCTGGCGATCGCCCAGCACTGGAACCCCCACGACTACGTGCCGTGGAGCAAGGGCCGTGATTTCGCCTTCCTCGGCGGCGAGGACTGGGAGCCCGAGGACTCGCCGCTCGACCCGGTCGCGCAGGTGGCCATGGTCACGAATCTGTTGACCGAGGACAACCTTCCGTCGTACCACCGCGAGATCGCGACCCGGTTCGGTCGCGACGGCGCCTGGGGCACCTGGGTCGGCCGCTGGACGGCGGAGGAGGGCCGGCATGGTGTGGCCCTGCGCGACTACCTCGTCGTCACCCGAGGAGCCGACCCGGTGCGGCTCGAGCACCTGCGCATGGAGCACATGACCGCGGGCTACGACTCGGGCGAGAAGTCGATGCTGCAGACCGTCGCCTATGTCTCGTTCCAGGAGCTGGCGACCCGAGTCAGCCACCGCAACACCGGCAAGGCGACCGGCTGCCCGATGGCCGAGAAGCTGCTCTCGCGGATCGCGGTCGACGAGAACCTGCACATGGTCTTCTATCGCAATCTCGTTGCGGCAGCGCTGGATCGGGCCCCGGACGCCACCATGGAGGCGATCCGCGACGAGGTCGTGGGCTTCACCATGCCGGGCGAGGGCATGACCGACTTCGCGCGCAACTCGGTGATCATGGCCCGGGCCGGCATCTACGACCTGCGGCTGCACCACGACGAGGTCATCGCACCGGTGCTGCGCTTCTGGAAGATCTTTGACCGGGACGACTTCGGGCCGCGCGGGGAGCAGGCCCGCGAGGAGCTCTCGGCCTTCATGGTCGGCCTGGACGCCCAGGCCACGAAGTTCGTCGACCGGCGCGAGGCCTCCCGGGCGCGGGCGGCGGCGAAGGCTGATCGTTGACGAGAAGCACACCAGTGGAGCAGGGGGCCCGGTGAGTTCGGCCGGGGACCGGGCGGCCCGCTCCCGAGCTCGGATGACCGGCAAGGAGCGGCGTGAGCAGTTGCTGGCGGTGGGCCGGAAACTGTTTGCCGAGAAGGGTTTCGAGGCGACCAGCGTCGAGGAGATCGCGGCCACGGCCGAGGTGTCCAAGCCCGTGGTCTACGAGCACTTCGGCGGCAAAGAGGGACTCTACGCCGTCGTCGTCGACCGCGAGATCCAGCAGCTGCTGGCCCAGGTCACCGGGGCGCTGGGCCAGGCCGCGCACCCGCGAGCGCTGTTGGAGAACGCCGCCCAGGCCTTGCTGGCCTACATCGAGGAGTCGACCGACGGCTTCCGGATCCTCGTCCGCGACTCGCCCGTGACCCAGTCCACGGGCGGTTTCGCGAGCCTGATCAACGACGTCGCCAGCCAGGTCGAGCACATCTTGGTCGCGGAGTTCAAGGCCCGCGGCCTGGAGGCGAAGGCGGCCCCCCTCTATGCGCAGATGCTGGTCGGCATGGTCGCCCTGACCGGTCAGTACTGGCTCGACACCCGCAAGCCCAAGCGGGATGAGGTCGCCGCGCACCTGGTCAACCTGGCCTGGAACGGCCTGGCCGGCCTCGAGGCCAAGCCCACGCTGATGGGCAACCGGCCGGCCAAGGCCTGAAGCGCGGAAAGCAAAGGCGCTGAGGACGACGCGCCGGTACGGCGCGGGGCTGAGTTTCCGCTTGCGGCTCAAGATTGTCGGCAACTGACCCCGTTCGCGTCTCGCCTGCCTGACCTGCCATCCCGCTGGAGGAGCTCGAGACGGTTGCCGACCGCATCGGCGACGTGGAACCGCCGCACCCCGGGGATGTCGTCACTCCAGACGACCTCGTGCCCGGCGGCCTCGCAGCGGGCCGCCAGCTCGTCGAGGTCTGAGACCGCGATCCCGGGTGGGCCTTGGTCGCCGGGCGGAAGCCGGCCTCGACGCCGCAATGGATCTCGCATGACCCGCTGCCGAACCAGACGCCTCCGCGCGCGGCCAGCACTGGCGGCTTGACCAGCTCGGTCATCCCGAGCACGCCGACGTAGAAGTCCCGCAGCTGGTCCTCGGAACCGGCCGGACAGGAGACCTGCACATGGTCCAGACCCGTGATCACGATGCCTCCAGTCGATGGGCGACGGCGAAGATCCGGCGGAACGGCAGCGGGGTTCCCCACGGCCGCCGGGGGTACGCCGCGTGCAACAGCTCGGCGTACTCCTCGAGGAACTCCTCGCGAGAACCGTTGTCCGGCAAGGCATCCAGCACGGGACGCAACGCCGTGCCCATCGCCCAGCCCAAGACGGCGTCCGGCCCGAGGCGGCCCTCGGGGTCGAGCACATGCAGGTAGGTCGTCTCCCAGGCATCCACCTCGCAGCCCGCGGCGGCCAGCACCTCGACGTACCCGGCCGGGTCGGTCACCCGGTCGCGGGCCTGTCGGGTGGCGCCGAGCTCGGGTGACCACCGCGGCGAGCCGACCAGGTCGTGCAGAAGCGTGTGCAGCGGGTCGTCGAGGTTGCCGGGCACCTGCAGCGCGAGCCAGCCGCCCGGCCGGAGGTGCTGCTCGACCCAGCCGGGGAGCAGGTCCAGATGGCCGGGCACCCACTGCAGGGTCGCGTTGGTGACGATCACGTCCACCGGCGCCGGTGGCCGCCAGTCCCGCAGGTCGGCCAGCTGGAAGTCGACCCGCCCGGGGGTGGCCAGGGGCTGCGCGGCGGCGATCATGTCCGGGGAGGAGTCGACACCCACGACGTGTGCGGCCGGCCACCGCCCGGCCAGCGACGCGGTCAGGCCGCCCGGGCCGCAGCCCAGGTCGACGACCTCGCGGGGCGCTTCGGCGCCGATCCGGGCGACCAGGTCCTCGAACGGCCGGCCGCGCTCCGCCGCGAACGCCAGGTACGTCGCCGGGTCCCAGCTCACCATGGCCTGCGCCCTCCTCCCCCTGCGCCTCATTGGCACGGTGCGTCCCCGTGCCAAATCCGAGCTGGCACGGTGCGTCCCCGTGCCAGACCTATTGGCACGGTGCGTCCCCGTGCCAATGAGGTGCGCCGCGGGTTTGTGTTGATGTCGAGAGATCTAGGGGTCAGCGTCGTCGTCGAGAAGTTCGATGTCAAGAAACTTGATGCTGTCTACACTTCGCGGATGGCGACGGACGAGGACGAGGTCGACCGGATCGTGGGGGCGTGGGCCCGCGAGCGGCCGGACCTGGACGTCGCGCCGCTGCAGGTGCTCTCCCGGGTGACCCGGCTGGCCCGCCACCTGGACCTGGCCCGGCGGGCCGCCTTCGCGGAGCACGGCCTGGACACCTGGGAGTTCGACGTCCTGAGCGCCCTGCGTCGGGCCGGCGCGCCGTACGCCCTCTCCCCCGGTCGGCTGGTGGCCCAGACCCTCGTGACCAGCGGCACCATGACCAACCGGATCGACCGGCTCGAACAGCGGGGCCTGGTCTCCCGCAGCCCTGACCCGAGCGACCGTCGGGGGGTCGTCGTCAGCCTCACGGCGACCGGGCAGGCCCAGGTCGACGCGGCCATGGCCGACCTGCTGGAGCGGGAGCGAGCGCTGCTGCAACGGCTGGACGCGGCTCGTCGGGACGACCTGGCCGCCGCCCTCCGGGCGCTGGTCGGGCCGTTCGACTCGGGCTCGCCCGCGGCGCTGCCCGACTCAGCCTTGCCCGACTCAGCCTTGCCCGACTCCGCCTTGCCCGAGTCAGCGCAAGGACACCAGGCGCCCGTCGCGCAGGACGGGTACGACGGTTGACGCGTCGACCGCGGAGGCCAGCGCGATGTCGTCGTCGAACTCCCGCTCGGTCAGCTCCTGCCCGGACGGGGTGTCAGCCAGGGGGCGGATCCGTTCGAAGGCGGCCATCGCGGCCTCGGCCTCGGCCGTGAGCTGTACGGCGGGGTCAACGGCCAGCATCCGGGCGATCACCGCTCCGGCGCCGACCAGATCCTCGTAGGCGACCCGCATCGAGCCGTCCGGCCAGCGCTCGCCCGCCGGCACGAGGAGCACCAGGCCGAGGTCGTGCGCGTCAGCCAGGTAGCGGCCGACCGCGGACGCATTGCGCAGCGCCGCCACGACGACCTGGCACCGCTCACCGATCAGGGCGTGAGTAATGACGCCGCCGTTGGGCGAGGGCAGCACGAGCCGCGACCCGGACGGCAGGTCGAGCAGCGAGCTCGGCGACAGGGACGGCCCGTCGGTCAGCGTGCGGCGCCCAGCCAGGACGCCGTCGATCTCGCTCGCCAGCTCGCGCGCCGCCGGGCCACCGGGGTGCGGCCAGACCTCCGCGCCCCGCTCGACCGCGACGGCGACGGAGGTGCTGAAGGACAGGACGTCGACCACGACGATGGCGTCGACGCGCGAGGCGTAGTGCAGCGCGCCCTCGAGGCCCCACTCGACGCCGACTCTGGTGGTCATGCAGGCCTCATGGGTGGGAAACCTAACAGGCACGTCACAGGACGCGCGGCGGGTCCAGGGAGCGTACGCCGTGGGCCGGGCCGGAGACGCGGAGCACCTGCTCGCACGTGCCCGAGGCGGTCAGGGCAACCGCGAGGTCGAGGGCCCGTTCGGCGTCGGAGACCAGAAAGGCCACGGTTGGGCCGGATCCGCTGACCACGGAGCCCAGCGCACCGTAGTCATCGCCGACGGCCAGGGTCTCGATCAGGCTGGGGCACAACGACAATGCGGCCGGCTGCAGGTCATTGACCAGCTCGGCGCCGATCAGCGCGGCGTCCCCGCGACGCAGACCCTGCATCATCCGGTCCGACACCCGAGGCTCGATCACGGCGCGCCGGCCGCGGAGCCGGTCGCACTCGGCGTAGACCGCCGGAGTCGACAGCTGTTCGCTGGAAACGGCCAGGACCCAGTGCAGCTCGCCGCGAGCGAGCGCCGGCGTCAGGACGTCGCCCCGGCCGGTGCCGATCGCCGTGCCACCCATCAGCGCGAACGGCACGTCGGCGCCGAGGTCGGCCGAGAGCTCGTGCAGATCCTCGCGCGACAGGCCGGTGCGCCAGAGCAGGTCGCAGGCAACCAGGGCGGCGGCGGCGTCGGCCGAACCGCCTGCCATGCCGCCCGCCACCGGGATCTCCTTGCGAATTCGCAGATCCACGGCGGCAGCCACGCCCGTCCGGGCCGCGAGCAGCCGCGCCGCCCGGACCGCCAGGTTGGACCCGTCGGTCGGCACCAGCCCGGCCTGCGTCCCCTCGACGGTGACCCGGATGCCGTCGGCGTGCTCGGTCGCCGTCAGCTCGTCGTAAAGGCCGACAGCGTGGAAGACGGTCGCCAGCTCGTGATAGCCGTCCGGGCCGGGAGCTCCGACCGATAGCTGGAGGTTCAGCTTGGCCGGAGCTCGCACGCTGACCCGGCCGGCAGCGGGTCCGAGGATCCGGTCACGGCGCGGATCGCTCACCAGGCAACCCTACGTCCAGGGCGTCGGCAACCGCGGCGAAGTCACGCACGCTGAGGGCCTCACCGCGCAGGGTCGGGTCCACTCCGGCCGCCTCGAGCGCGGCCTGAGCGGCCGCCGGCGAGCCAGCCCACCCGGCCAGGGCCGAACGCAGCATCTTGCGCCGCTGGGCGAAGGCGGCGTCGACACAGGCGAAGACGGCCGCCCGCCCGGCCCGGCTCGGCGGCGGCTCCCGGCGGGTGAAGGCGACCAGACCGCTGTCGACGTTGGGCTGCGGCCAGAAGACGGCGCGGCTCACGTTGCCGGCTCGCCGGACCTCGGCGTACCAGGCCGCCTTGACGCTGGGTACGCCGTAGGTGCGTGACCCGGGCTCGGCGGCCAGCCGTTCGGCCACCTCGGCCTGGACCATCACCAGGCCCCGGCGCAGGCTGGGCAACCGCTCGAGCAAGGTCAGGACGACCGGGACGGCCACGTTGTAGGGCAAGTTGGCCACGAGGGCTGTGGGCTGGGGGCCGTCGATCTCGTTGACCTGCAACGCATCTCGCTCGATCACCGACAGTCGGTCGGACAGCACGTCGGGCTCGGCCAGGTCCGGGCGGCGCTCGGCGACCGTCCGGCGCAACTCCCGCGCGAGGACCGGGTCGATCTCGACGGCCACCACACGGCGTACGACGGAAAGCAGGCCCAGCGTCAGCGAACCCAGCCCGGGGCCGACCTCGAGGACGACGTCGTCGGCGTCGACCTCGGCCAGGCGCACGATGCGACGCACCGTGTTGGCGTCGATGACGAAGTTCTGGCCCAGGGTCTTGGTCGGCCGGATGCCGAGCCGTTCGGCCAGGGCGCGGACCTCCGCCGGTCCGAGCAGCCCGTCGTCCATCCCGGCAGCCTGTCAGATCCGAAGGCGCAGGCCGGTCAGCGCGTCAGGGCTGCCGGATCGAGGACGAACTCAGTCGAACAGGTGACTACCGCAGGTCCACTGGCCGGCGCCGGCCTTGTTGTAGAGCATCTCGGCCCGCGAGGTCTGCTCGGCGGCCGAGGCGTCGATCGGGTTGCCGGAGCCACCCACGCTGTGCCAGGTCGCGAGCGAGAACTGGTAGAGGCCGTAGTAGCCGTTGGGGTTGACCGCCTTGGGGTTGCCGCCCGACTCGCACTTGGCGAGCGCCGCCCAGTTGAGGCTGGCCGCGCTGCCGCCGGGAGAGCCGGGGTTGCCGGCCGCCGAACCGCTGCTGCCGCCCTTGGTGCCGACCTTCTCGACCTGCGTGACGGCCGCGCTCAGGACGACGGTCGTGATCTTGGTCTTGGAGACGAGCTTGCCGTTCTTGTAGGTGAGCTCGTAGGTGACCGACCGGGAGCCCGGATGGCCCTTGGTGACGACCTTGGTCGTGCCACTGGCCATCGAGGAGTCCTTGGACTTGCTGATCGGCATACCGATCGTCTGCTTCACCGTCGACATCTTGGTCACGATCCGGGTGACGACGAGCTGCAGGCCCGGGGTCAGCGGCGAAGTCGTCGGCACCGACACGGTGTCCTGCGGGCCGAGGGTGATGCCGAGCTGAGTGAGCAGGATCCCGACGTCGGCCGCCGTGGTGACCTGGCTGACGGTGCGGCCATCGACGGTGACCGCCACCTCCTTGGGTGTGGTCAGCGACAAGGACAGGCCGTTGCGCCCGAGGGCCTCGCTGCGCGAGACGGACAGCGCCGCGTTGTCGTCGCGGAGGCCGAGCTCGGCCAGCGCCTGCTGCACGTTGAGTGCGGTCGTCCAGTACGTGTGCTGCTGGCCGTCGATGTCGACGTTGAGCTGGCGGCCGTAGCGGACGACGAGGTGCTCACCGTCGTGCACCGACGCGGAGGGTGAGGGGCTGACCAGGTCGTGCGAGTCGAGCTTGATGCCCTGGCTCTGCAGCACGTCCCCGACGTTGCTCGCGAAGGCGTGCACCGTCTGCGTGTGGTCGTCGACCGTCAGCGTCACCGACTTGTCATAGCTCGCGAACGCCACCGTGCCGGCCACGACGCCGAGCAGAGCACCACCCTGGGCGAGGAGCCGCAGTGGGCGCCGACCATCGCTGCGGCCAGCGAATCGGCGTACCGGCTCGGTGAGCGGACGCAGTCGCGTGGCCAGCTTGGCCGACGTGCTCTGACGGGCGAGAAGCACAGTGCTCCAGTGTTCGAGCTCCCCGGGCATGGTCTCCTGAGCTGCGCCCACCTCGCTGCACCCATCCAACGGGCGACCGGAACGTGCACCCTGAGGCGCTCCCTGCCGTCCCGGACAGCATGAGGGGGTGGACCTGACGGTCGCACCCCACAGTGCGCGCGGCTCGGGATCTTCCCCAATCCCGGCCAACCTCGGCAACGGTACGGGCGGTCATGCATGGCCGGTCAAGTCACGGAATCGCGAAATGGAGGGAATGTCGCTTTCCCGCTCCGTGGGGTGCCAGCCAGGTGGAGGGAACGTCCCAGGTCAGGCCCCAGTTCCTCACCGACAGTGGTTCTCGAAATCAATTTGTGACCTGACGCGAAATGTCCCACCCGTCCGGGCTATCAAGTTCCGGCGACGGCCGATTCGGGCTCCCAGGGGCCATAGAGTCCTTCGGCCGTCGCGGCCAGGGTCGCGCACAGCTCGCCCAGGTCGGCGCCCTTGACCGCCGCAATGGCCCGCACGGTGAGCGGCACCAGATAGCTCGCGTTGGGCCGCCCGCGATGCGGGGTCGGCGTGAGGTACGGCGCGTCGGTCTCCACCTGCAGCAGCTCCAGCGGTGCGACGGCAACGGCTTCGCGCAGCGCGGCCGCGTTGTTGAAGGTGACCGTGCCGGCGATCGAGAGCACGTAGCCGCGGCGCACGCACTCGCGGGCCATCTCGGCATCGCCCGAAAAGCAATGCAGCACAGTGCGATCCGGCGCTCCCTCCTCGGCCAGGATGCGCAACACGTCGGCGTGCGCGTCGCGGTCGTGGATCTGCAGGACCTTGCCCGTGCGCTTGGCCAGGTCGATGTGCCAGCGGAACGACGCCTCCTGCGCCGCCCGGCCGTCCTCCCCCGTGCGGAACGTGTCGAGCCCGGTCTCGCCGATCACCCGCACCCGCTCGTGCTGGGCGAGGGCCTCGATCTCGGCGTACGCCGGGTCGAGCCGACCGGTCGCGGCCAGGCGCGGAGCCTCGTTGGGATGCAGGGCGACGCCGGCCAGGAGCTGCGGGTGCGCGGCGGCGGCCTCGACCGACCAGCGGGAGCTCGCGACGTCGTAGCCGACCTGGACCGCCCTGGGCACGCCGACCGCGGCGGCTGCAGCGAGGGCCTCGTCCAGGCTGCGCTCCTCGGCGGCCTCGTCGCGGGTCGCGGCCGGGATGTCCAGGTGGCAGTGGTCGTCGACGACGGGTAGTGGGAGCGGTTCCGGAGCCGGCGGCCAGCCGGCGCTCACGACCCGGCCTTGTGCTCGAGCCGCTCCAGCTCCTCGCGGACGACAGCCTCGGCGTCGAGCTTGGTGAAGACCGGCGTGGGCTGGCCGATCGGTGTGCCGGGCACGATCGGCACCGACTCCCACCGGGCCTGGCTCGAGTAGTCGCCCATCAGCACGGGGTACGCCGGGCCGCCGTCGAGGTCCTCGACCTCGCGGATCTCGGGCATCGGCGAGACCGTGCCGGTGCCGCCCATGACCTCGTGCACCGCCTGGGCGCTGAACGGCAGGAACGGCGAGAGCAGGGTCCGTGCGTCCGAAACCGCCTGGGCGGCAACGTGAAGCACGGTCGCCATCCGGGCAGGGTCGGTCGTCTTGAGCTTCCAGGGCGCGGTGTCGGAGAGGTACTTGTTGGCCTCGCCGACGATCCGCATCGCCTCGGCGAGGGCTTGCTTCTGCCGGTGTCGCTCGATCAGGTCGCCGACGGTCTGGAACGCCTGCTGGGTCTGCGCGAGCAGGGCCCGGTCCTCGTCGGTCAGCTCGCCCGCCTCGGGGATCGCGCCGAGGTTCTTGTGGATCAGGCTGGCGGTGCGGTTGACCAGGTTGCCCCAGCCGGCCACCAGCTCGTCGTTGGTCCGGCGGACGAACTCGGCCCAGGTGAAGTCGGTGTCCTGGTTCTCCGGGCCGGCCGCGGAGATGAAGTAGCGCAGCGCGTCCGGCTGGTAGCGGTCGAGGACGTCCCGGACGTAGATCACCACGCCGCGGCTGGAGGAGAACTGCTTGCCCTCCATGGTCAGGAACTCCGAGGACACCACCTCGGTCGGGAGCTCGAGCTCGCCGTACTCGCCGGGGGTGCCTCCGCGCGATCCCTGGCCGTCGTAGCCGAGCAGCTCGGCCGGCCAGATCTGGGCGTGGAAGGTGATGTTGTCCTTGCCCATGAAGTAATAGGAGCGAGCGGCGTCGTCGTTCCACCACTGGCGCCAGGCGTCGGGGTCGCCGCTGCGGCGGGCCCACTCGATCGAGGCCGACAGGTAGCCGATGACGGCGTCGAACCAGACGTAGAGCCGCTTGTTGGGGTTGTCCTCCCACCCCGGCAGGGGCACCGGGATGCCCCAGTCGATGTCGCGGGTCATGGCCCTGGGTCGCAGGTCCTCGAGGAGGTTGAGGCTGAACTTCAGCACGTTGGGGCGCCAGAGGCCCTCCGCCTCCTTGCCGTGCAGCCACTCGCCGAGGGCGTCGGCCAGGGCAGGCAGATCGAGGAAGAAGTGCTCGGTCTCGATGAACTCCGGCACCTCGCCGTTGATCCGGCTGCGCGGCTCGATCAGATCGGTCGCGTCGAGCTGGTTGCCGCAGTTGTCGCACTGGTCGCCGCGGGCGTGCGGGTAGCCGCAGATCGGGCAGGTGCCCTCGATATAACGGTCGGGCAGGGTGCGACCCGTGGACGGGCTGATGGCGCCCTTGGTCGTCTGCTCGATCATGTAACCGTTGCGGTGCAACGTGCGGAAGAGCTCCTGGGCCACGGCGTAGTGGTTGCGGGTCGTCGTCCGCGTGAAGAGGTCGTAGGACAGCCCGAGCGCGTGCAGGTCCTCGACGATCATCCGGTTGTAGCGGTCGGCGAGCGCTCGGGGCGTGACGCCTTCCTGCTCGGCCTGGACCAGGATCGGCGTGCCGTGCTCGTCGGTGCCACTGACCATGAGGACGTCGTGGCCGGCCATCCGCATGTACCTGCTGAAGACGTCCGAGGGCACACCGAAACCGGCGACGTGGCCGATGTGGCGCGGGCCGTTGGCATACGGCCAGGCGACGGCGGACAGGACATGACTCATGCCGCAAGCCTAGTGAGCGCGGGCAATCCCTTTTGTACGACGCTCAGGCTTGGCGACCGATGGAGGATGCTCCTGGCGGAAGGACTTCCCAGAGAGGACAGCAGGATGAGCGATGAACAGGTGACCCGGGAGACGAAGGGCGTCGCGGTGGAACTGCTGGCCACGGTTGATCTCGGCCCCGAGATCCAGGGCATGGAGGGGCGGCAGCTTCGCATGCGCATGGTGACCATCGAGCCCGGAGGAGTCTTCGGCCCGGTTCATGATCACCAGGGCCGGCCGGGAACCGTCTACGTCCTCGAGGGAACGATCACCGATCATCGGGATGGCATCGCCACGGACTACGGCCCCGGCGTGGGCTGGCCGGAGGACCGGAACACCCTCCACTGGCTCGAGAACAGGGGGACGGTCCCAGCGATCGAGATCTCGGTCGACGTCGTCAGCAACGAATG
>CAWIBR010000008.1:0-543430 GCA_963834425.1 uncultured Actinomycetota bacterium | reverse complement strand
CGGCCCGCACGTTGAAGCCGATGATGATCGCCTCGGACGCCACCGCCAGGTTGATGTTGTTCAGCGTGATGGCGCCGACGCCGCGGTCGATGATCCGCAGGTCGACCTCTTCGCCGACATCGATCTGGAGCAGCGCGTCCTCGAGCGCCTCGACCGAACCCGAGACATCGCCCTTGAGGATCAGGTTGAGGGTCTCGACCTTGCCTGCAGCGAGCGCCTCGTTGAGGTCCTCCAGGCTGATCCGCTTGCGCGCCTTGGCCAGCGCCGCCTGCCGGTCGGCCGCCTCGCGCTTCTCCGCGATCTGCCGGGCCGTGCGGTCGTCCGGTGCCACCAGGAAGGTGTCGCCGGCGCCGGGCACGGAGGTCAGGCCGAGCACCTGGACCGGCCGCGACGGCGTCGCCTCCTCGAGGTTGTTGCCGTGCTCGTCGAGCATGGCCCGCACGCGCCCGTAGGCGTGCCCGGTCACGATCGAGTCGCCGACGTTCAGCGTCCCGGACTGCACGAGCACCGTGGCGACCGAGCCCCGTCCCTTGTCCAGGTGGGCCTCGATGGCCACGCCGCGCGCGTCCTTGTCCGGGTTGGCCCGCAGGTCGAGCGCCGCGTCCGCGGTGAGCAGGACGGCCTCGAGCAGCTGGTCGATGTTCTCGCCGGTGCGGGCGGAGACGTTGACGAACATCGTGTCGCCGCCGTACTCCTCGGCCACCAGGTTGTACTCGGTGAGCTGCTGCCGGATCTTGTCCGGGTTGGCGCCTTCCTTGTCGATCTTGTTCACCGCCACGACGATCGGCACGTCGGCCGCCTGGGCGTGGTTGAGCGCCTCGATGGTCTGCGGCATCACGCCGTCGTCAGCAGCGACGACGAGTACGGCGATGTCAGTCACCTGGGCACCGCGGGCTCGCATGGCCGTGAAGGCCTCGTGACCCGGGGTGTCGATGAAGGTGATCGCGCGGTCCAGACCCTCGTGCTCGGTGTGCACCTGGTAGGCGCCGATGTGCTGGGTGATCCCGCCGGCCTCCCCCGCTGCGACCTCCGCGTTGCGGATGGCGTCCAGCAGGCGGGTCTTGCCGTGGTCGACGTGGCCCATGACGGTGACGACCGGCGGCCGCGGCTGCAGGTCCTCGTCGCCCTCGGCGGCCAGCTCGGCGTCCAGGTCGATGTTGAAGGAGTCGAGCAGCTCGCGCTCCTCCTCCTCCGGCGAGACGACCTGGATCTCGTAGCCGAGCTCGGCGCCGAGCAGGCGGAAGGTGTCCTCATCGACCGACTGGGTCGCCGTAGCCATCTCGCCGAGGTGGAACAGCACGGTCACCAGGCTGGCCGGGTTGGCACCGATCCGGTCGGCGAAGTCGCTCAGCGAGGAGCCGCGCCGGATCCGGACGATGGTCTTGCCGTCACCGCGAGGAACCGTGACGCCGCCCAGCGAGGGCGCCTGCATGTTGTCGAACTCTTGCCGCTTCTGCCGCTTGGACTTGCGGCCGCGAACCGGCCGACCGCCACCGCGGCCGAACGCACCCTGGGTGCCGCCACGGCCACCGCGGCCACCGCCGCCGCCACCGGGCCGGCCGGCGAAACCGCCACCGCCACCAGCACCACCGGGACCGCCACCGCCGCCGGGGCGACCGCCGAAGCCGCCACCCGCGCCGCCGCCGGGACGACCGCCGGGACCACCGGTGCGACCGGGCGCGCCACGGCCGGGACCGGCTGGGCGAGCATCACGGCCGGGCATCATGCCCGGGGTTGCGCGAGTGGGCATGCTGCCCGGGTTGGGGCGCGGACCACCCGGTCCGGCACCAGCCGGTCGGGGTCCACCGGGTCGCTGCCCGGGCCGGGGCATGCCCTGGCTCGGCGCGAACGGGTTGTTACCCGGCCTCGGGCCGCCCGGCCGGGGCATGCCCTGGCTCGGCGCGAAGGGGTTGTTGCCGGGCCGCGGCGCGCCGGGGCGGGCGCCGCCGTCGGCGTGCTCACCGGGCGCCTCGGTCACCTCGGTGGCGTGGGCGGCGGCCGCCTCGACCGCAGCCGGCTCGGCCGGCGCGCCGGGCGCCTCGGGCCGGTCGGGGACGTCGGCAGCCGGGGCCTCCGGCGCGGCCGGCACTGGCGGCGCGACAGGTGCCGCGGCTGCGGCGACAGCGGCCGGGGCCTCGGCTGGCGCGGTTGCCTCGACGGCCGGCGCGGGGGCCGGAGCTGGGGTGGCCGCGCTCTTGCGGGCGGCCGGCTTCTTGGCCGGCGCAGGCGCTTCGGCCGAAGCCGGCGGCGCTGCGGGCATCTCGGTCCGCAACCGGCGGACGACGGGGGGTTCGACGGTCGAGGACGCGCTGCGCACGAACTCGCCCATTTCCTGGAGCTTGGTCATGACGACCTTGCTCTCGACACCGAGCTCTTTGGCAAGCTCGTAGACCCGGACCTTTGGCACGTTGCTCCTGTCTGCGTTGTGGTGGTCCGGGCCTTCTCGCAGATCTGGAGGGCGCGGACCGGTTAGTGCTCGGGGGTGCTCATTGCTGGGCGCTCATCGGGTGCTCATCAGCGTGGTAACCCGCTTCCGGTTCCGAAATCCAATGTCACCGCCGCCCGGGCTGGGCGACGGCTACAGCTCGTCCTGCCGCTCGAGATGAGCGACGTACGCGGCCAACCGGGTGGTGTCCAGCGGGCCCGACACGCGCAGGGCCCGCGGGAACGCCCGTCGGCGTACCGCGAGATCAAGACAGTCCGGCGAGGGATGCAGCCAGGCGCCGCGTCCCCGGAGCCGACGTCGCACATCCGGCTCGGCGACGAGGACCGCGCTCGAGCCTGCGCTCGAAGTGGTGCCTGCGTCGTCCAACCAGCGTGCCACGATCCGGATCAGGACCGACCGAGCCGCCGTCGTGCGGCAGCCCACGCAGGTGCGCTCCGGCACATGTACAGGCCGTCGCTCCGGGCGATCGGTCTGCTCAACCATAGCGCCTTCCTCAGCGCGCACGATCGCTGGAACCTTCCCGCGACGCCATGGTCGACTCGAGCCGGCTCAGGCGGACGTCGAGGTCTCGGCCGTGGCGTCCTGGACCAGGACGCTGCCCGCTCCCTGGTCGTGTGCGGCTGTCGGCGGCGTCGGATCTGTCAGTGGTGTCGGGGCCGTCATCTGGGGCCGTGTCCGGCCGGATGTCGATCCGCCACCCGGTCAGCTTCGCCGCGAGGCGGGCGTTCTGCCCCTCCTTGCCGATCGCGAGCGAGAGTTGGTAGTCCGGCACGATGACCCGCGCCGACCGGGCCACCGGATCGACGATCTGGACCGCCGAGACCTGCGCCGGGGACAACGCGCTCGCGACAAAGCTGGCCGGATCGTCGGAGAAGTCCACGATGTCGATCTTCTCGCCGTGCAGCTCGGCCATCACCGCACGCACACGCTGGCCCATCGGGCCGATGCAGGAACCCTTGGCGTTGAGCCCGGGCACTGCCGTCCGGACGGCGATCTTGGTGCGGTGGCCGGACTCCCGCGCCAGGGCCGCGATCTCGACCCGGCCGTCGGCGATCTCCGGGACCTCCAGGGCGAACAGCTTGCGGACCAGTCCGGGGTGGGATCGGGACAGGCCGATCTGCGGACCGCGCAGCCCCTTGCGCACGCTGAGCACGTAGCAGCGCAACCGCTCGCCGTGGACGTACCGCTCGCCCGGGACCTGCTCGGACTCCGGCAGGAGGGCCTCGACCGAACCGAGGTCGACCATGACGTTGCGGGGGTCGCGTCCCTGCTGGATGACGCCGGCGACGATGTCACCCTCGCGACCGGCGAACTCGCCGAGCACCTGCTCGTCCTCGAGGTCGCGCAGCCGCTGCACGATGACCTGACGCGCTGTCGTGGCCGCGATCCGTCCGAACCCGTCCGGGGTGTCGTCGAACTCGGGCCCGGGCACGCCCTGCTCATCAGGCTCGTTGGCCCAGACGACGACATGGCCGCTCTTGGTGTCGAGCTCGACCCGGGCGTGCTTGTTGGCCCCTTCGGTGCGGTGGTAGGCCACCAGCAGGGCCTGCTCGATCGCGGACACCAGCACCGGGAAGGAGATGTCCTTCTCCCGGACCAGTGCCCGCAAGGCCGTCAGGTCGATGTCCATCTCAGCCCTCCTGCTCCTCGTCGGCCGGATCGGTTGCCGGATCGGGACGCCGGAACTCCACCTGGACGGTCGCGGCCTCGATCTCGGACCAGGCCAGCTCACGCGGACCATGACCGGTCTGGACGGTGACGCTCTGCGGGGTCGCGGCCGAGATCCGGC
Source organism: uncultured Actinomycetota bacterium (assembly GCA_963834425.1). Taxonomy (GTDB): domain Bacteria; phylum Actinomycetota; class Actinomycetes; order Actinomycetales; family CAVURS01; genus CAVURS01. The sequence goes on along the minus strand of CAWIBR010000008.1, from coordinate 539,195 downwards.
AGCGCAGGCTCGCCCCCGCCGTGGTCCGCAGGTCGACCAGCCGGCCGACATTGCGCCGGAAGTGCCGGGGCAGAGTGAGCGCGCGGTCCACTCCGGGGGAGGAGACCTCCAGCGTGTACGGCGTGCCCGCGAGCGGGTCGTCGTCGGCGGACAGTCCGTCCAAGGCGCTGCTGACGGTGCGGGAGATCTCGGCCACCTCGTCCAGGCTGAGCCCGTCGATCGGCTCTTCGGGCGGGAGCGGCTCGCCGGCGTAAGGGTCGCGGTCGATCAGGACGCGCAGCACCTTGCGTTTGCCGGCGGGCATCAGCCGAAGCTCTTCCACGACGACGCCGTCCGCGGCGAGGACAGGCTGCAGGAGCTCGCTGAGCGCCTGCTCGACTCCCGCCGTGGACGAAGCGCCGCCATTTCGAGCGCTCATGGTCGCCGCCTCCTGCCCGCTGTTCTCGAGTATGCGTAGTGCTGGTCGCCCGTGCGAGCCCCGGCCAGGCTCCCGCCGCCGCCTCCGGCAGCCTATCGACCCGGTGCGGCTCGGCACACCACTCGAGACCGGTCTGCGATCCTTCACTGATGCCCGGCGCCGACCCTTCGATCGCTGCGACGCCGAGGGCGCTCGGGCGGCGGACCCTGTTGCGCGGCGGGGCGGCCGGCCTGGTCGGAGCGGCCGTGTTGTGGGGCACATCGGGCTGCGGGCTGCGGATCGGCTCACCGGGTCCGGACCACACCACGACCCCTGGTGGGCAGGGTGGCTCGAATCCACCAGGCGCCGCGTCGGCCAGTCAGAGCGCGCTCGACGAGACCGCCGCGAGCGCCCAGCAGCTGCAGCAGCTCTACCTGGAGGCCGCGCGCGTGCGGCCGGACCTCGCCGCCCCGCTGGCTCGCCTCGGCAGTGACCACACCGTCCACGTGCGAGCACTCGAGGACATCGGAGCCGATCCCAGCGCAGCGACGACCGGCCCGGCCACCACCAGTCCAGCGACCACGAGCAGCCCGACCACCACAAGCAGCCCAGCCCCGAGCAGCACCCCCGTCGTACCGACTGCCGCCACGGCCTTGAGCGTGCTGAGCCAGGCCGAGCGCTCGAACACGGCGGCCCGCCAGGCGGAGCTGGCGGCGGTCGATGCCCGGACGGCGCGCCTGCTGGCCTCGATCGCGGCCTGCAGCTCAGCCCATGTCGCCCTGTTGGCCCGGCTGCCGGCGACCCCGCCCAAACCCGCGAAGGCGGCCGGATGAGCGGCTCGGTATCGGCAGTATCGATCGGATTGGGCGGGATCGGCGGCCTCGGCGATCCGGAGGACGCGCAGCCGAGCCGGCGAACGTCTCGGCCCTGCAGGCGGCGCTTGCTGCGGAGTACGCCGCGGTCTACGGCTACGGCGTCGTCGGCGCCCACTGCGTCGGGGCCACCCGGGCGGCCGCGCTGCGCGCGCTCGCCTGGCACCAAGCGCAGCAGGGCCCGTTGACCGCAGCGCTCACGGCGACCGCCGCAGCACCGGTCGCGGCCGAGCCGGCGTACGCGCTGCCCTTCCGGGTGACCGGCCCCGCGACCGCCGCCGCCCTCGCGGCGCACCTGGAGAACGGCGTGGCTGCGGCGTACGCCGACCTGGTCGCGAGCTCCGGCGGTGCCGACCGGGTGGCCGCCGCCCAAGCCCTCGCCGAGTGCGCGGTCCGGGCCGCCACCTGGACCGGCCTGAGCGTGCCGTTCCCGGGACTACCCGAACGCGCGAACGGCTGACCGCTCAGCTGCCCGGCTTGCGCGCCAGCCCGTCGAGCGCGGCCCGGTCCAGACCAGAGGCCGCGGCGACCTCCTCCTCGCTCACGGCCCCGGCGTCCAGGCCACGCACGAGGTACGCCGCGAGGGCCAACGCCGTCGCCGGCTCGTCCAGCACCTCGCTGGCCGACTTGTCGAGGTAGGTGCGCAGCCGGCGGCAGGCTGCCGCCAGCCCGTCGCGGTAGAACGTGAACGTCGCGGCGTAGCGCGTCGGCAGCTGGGCCGGATGCAGGTCCCAGCCCTGGTAGTAGGCGCGCTCGAGGGAGCGCCGGACCAACCGCGCGTGCAGGGCCCAGGCCGCGCGGACCGATGCGGTGTCGCCGACCGGCAGCACGTTGGTCGAGCCGTCGGAGACGGGCACCCCGGTGCCGGCGGCGGCCAGCTGCATGACTGCCTTGGCGTGGTCGGCCGCCGGGTGCTCCATCGACTGGAACGCCGCCGCGACCCCGACCGACGCGCTGTAGTCATAGGTGCCGTAATGCAGTCCCGCGCAACGGTTCTGGCTCGCATGAACCATCCGGGCGATCAGCGCGGTTCCGTCCGGGCCCAGGATGGCCTGCGGGGTCTCGACCTGGATCTCGAACGGCAGCCGGTCGATGCCGTGCGCGGCCTCCAGGGCCTCGCAGAGGCGCACCATCGTCTCGACCTGGGCGACCGACGTCACCTTTGGCAGCGTGACCCGGAAGCCCTCCGGCAGGGGGCCGCCGTCCAGCAGCTCGTCGAGGAAGAGCTGCAGCGTGCGCATCGCCCGTCGCCGCAACGGGCCTTCGAAACACTTCATCCGCAACCCGTTGAACGGCGGAGCCTGGCCGGCGGTCACCACGTCCCGCAGCGCCCTCGCGCTGGCCACCGCGGCGGCATCTTCCTCGTCGTCGGGCCGGACGCCGTAACCGTCCTCGAGGTCGATCCGGACGTCCTCGATGGGCTCGCGGGCGAGCTTGGCCCGCACCGCGGCGTCGAGCTGCGGGTCGTCGAAGCCGGGCAAGGGGCCGTGCGCATCCAGCGCTGCGATTGCCGCCTCGCCCCAGGCCTGCGGCGTACGGGCGGTGAAGACGTCGGCCGGCACGTAACACGTGTGCACCGGCTGGCGGCGCAACGTGCCGCCCGGGTAGAGCCGGGCGCGCTCCTGGTCGTCGTCGCGCAGGCCGTCGTCGAGGGCCGCCACCAGGTCTGGGTTGAGCATCAGCCGAATCAGTCGATCAGCGCGTAGGCCGGGATGGTCAAGAAGGTCGCGAAGTCATCGTCCAGGGCGACCCGCTCGAAGACCCGGCGCGCGTCGGCGTAGTGCGGATCCTCGAACGCCGTCTCGTCGAGCAGGGTGCGCACCAGCTCGGCCGTGACGACCTCGCCGCTGTCGGCGAGCTTGACCGAGCCGTGCACCCATTGCCAGATCTGCGACCGCGAGATCTCAGCTGTCGCAGCGTCTTCCATCATGTTGTCGATCGCGGCGGCGCCGTTGCCGGAGAGCCAGGCCGCGAGGTAGCGGACGCCGATGTCGACGTTGTGCCGCAGCCCCTGGCTGGTCACCTCGCCCGGCACGCCGGACAGGTCGATCAGCTGCCCAGGCTCGACCTGGACGTCCTCGCGGAGCCGGTGCAGCTGGTTGGGCTCGGAGCCGAGCTTCGCGTCAAAGATCTCCTGCGCGATCGGGACCAGGTCGGGGTGGGCGACCCAGGAACCGTCGAAGCCGTCGTCGGCCTCGCGGGTCTTGTCCTCACGCACCTTGGCGAACGCGACGGCGTTGATCTCGGCGTCGCGCCGCGAGGGGATGAAGGCGGCCATGCCACCCATCGCGAAGGCGCCATGCCGGTGGCAGGTCCGGACCAGCAGCTCGGTGTAGGCCCGCATGAAGGGCGAGGTCATGGTGACCGAGCCCCGATCGGGCAGGACGAAGTCCGGGCCGGCGTCCCGGAAGTACTTGATGATGCTGAACAGGTAGTCCCAGCGCCCGGCGTTGAGGCCGGATGCGTGGTCGCGGAACTCGTAGAGGATCTCCTCCATCTCGAACGCCGCGGGGATGGTCTCGATCAGCGCGGTCGCCCGGATCGTTCCAACCGGGATGCCGAGGGCCTCCTGCGCCGTGACGAAGACGTCGTTCCACAACCGCGCCTCGAGATGGCTCTCCATCTTGGGCAGGTAGAAGTAAGGGCCGGACCCTTTCTCCAGCAAGGCTTTCGCATTGTGGAAGAAATGCAGACCGAAATCGACCAATGCACCCACGGCTGACCGGTCGTCGAAGGTGATGTGCCGTTCGTCCAGATGCCAGCCGCGGGGGCGCACCACGATCGTGGCCAGGGGGCGGTCCTGGCGCAGCCGGTACTCCCGTCCGTCGGGGTTGGTGAACGAGGCGGTGCCCCGCACGGCGTCGTACAGGTTGACCTGTCCGCCGATGACGTTGGCCCAGTGTGGGGTGTTGGCGTCCTCGAGATCGGCCAGCCACACCTTGGCTCCGGAGTTCAGCGCGTTGATCATCATCTTGCGCTCGGTGGGGCCGGTGATCTCGACCCGCCGGTCGGTCAGGTCGGGCGGTGCGGGCGCGACTTGCCAGCTGCCAGAACGGATTTCGGCGGTCTCGGCCAGGAAGTCCAGGCGTCCCGTCCGGGCCACCTCGGCTCGCTTGTCGACCCGTCGCTCGAGCAGCTCGTCCCGTCGTGCAGCGTGTCGCCCGTGGAGCAGCTCGACGAAGGCCAACGCGTCACCGGTCAGGACGACGTCCGCGCGATCGACCGCGGGTCCGGACACCTCGAACGACATGACGAACGCTCCTATCTGCACCCTGGCCAGGTCCGCTCGCGCCGCCGGTAATTCCCCGCGTCTCGGAGCACAGGCAGCCTAGACCCGCCGATAACAAATGGCCTCGGGCGCTGTATCCAAGCCGCTCACGGGTCTAGCATCCGGCATCGGGAGGGGTCACCGGGGCTCTACCGACCTCCCCTCGCCTCTGCGGAGGCGATGACTCCATTCTGGGAGAGCGTATGTCGGATACGAAGTCAGCCCCGAGACCCAGCGGATCGAAGGCCGTCCACCCGGTCGACGAGGTCCTGCCACCCCAGCGGCTGGCCATCCTGGGCCTGCAGCACCTGTTCATCATGTACGCCGGTGCCGTCGCCGTACCGCTGATCGTGGGTCCCGCCGTCGGGCTCGACGAGAAGGACATCGGCATCCTGGTCAGTGCCGACCTGCTCGTGTCGGGCATCGCCTCGATCATCCAGTCGGTCGGCATCGGCAAGGTCATGGGCGTGCGGCTGCCGGTGGTCGCCGGCGCGACGTTCACCGTCCTGAACCCGATGATCATCATCGCGAACAAGTACGGCATCCAGGCCGTCTACGGCGCGATGATCTGCTCCGGCATCTTCGGGTTGCTGATCGCCAAACCGTTCTCGATGATCCTGCGGTTCTTCCCGCCGCTCGTCACCGGCACCGTCATCACCGTCATCGGGCTCTCGCTGATCGGCGCCGACATCTCGCTGATCGCCGGCGACCAGTACACCACCAACCACGCGACGGGCGTGCTCACGCCGAATCCCTCGTTCGGGACACCGTCGCACATCGCGCTGGCCGGGCTCGTCATCCTGCTGATCGTCCTGATCACCCGCTTCACCACTGGCTTCATCAGCCAGATCGCGGTGCTCATCTCGATCATCATCGGCACCCTCGTGGCCTGGCCGATGGGACTGATCGACTTCAGCGAGGTCAGCAACGCCAAGTGGTTCGGCATCGCCGAGCCCTTCCACTTCGGCGCACCGACGTTCAAGTTCGCCGCCATCGCCTCCATGTGCATCGTGATGCTGGTGACCTACACCGAGTCGACGGCCGACATGCTGGCCGTCGGCGAGATGGTCGACAAGGACCTGTCCCCCAACGACCTGGCCCGCGGCCTGGCCACCGACGGCCTGTCCGGTCTGCTCGCCGGCTTCATGAACTCCTTCCCCGACACGGCGTACGCCGAGAACGTCGGGCTGATCGCGATGACCAAGGTCAAGAGCCGCTGGGTGGTCACGGTCTGCGGCGGCCTGCTGCTCCTCATGGGCGTCATCCCCAAGATCGGCCAGATCGTGGCCGGGTTGCCCGGTCCGGTGATCGGTGGAGCAGCCACGGTGATGTTCGCGATGGTGACCTCGATCGGCATCCGGACCTTGCACAAGGTCGACTTCGAGGACAACCACAACCTGCTGATCGTGGCCACCTCGCTCGCGGTCGGCCTGATCCCGGCCTTCAACCCGGCCATCTACCAGCAGTTCCCGGACTGGTTCCAGACCATCTTCGGGTCGGCGATCACCTCAACCGTGATCGTGGTCTTCCTGCTCAACCTGCTCTTCAACCACTTCAACGCGCCCCCGGAAGCCGGCACCAACGTCCTCCAGGAAGCGATGGAACACGGCGGCGTGTCCCGCGACGAGAACGACGACGACTATCCGCATCCTCCGCACGGCCACCACTGACCGGCGGCCCAAGAACTAGCTCAAGCCGCTCCCCGACGGAGCAGCTGACCGCGTGGTTGCGCGGCGTCGACCGGCACGCCACCCAGCAGGGTGGTCCGGACGGCGCCGCGCAGCCGTCGGCCGGCGTAGGCAGTGATCGGGTTGCGGTGCAACAGCTGTGCCGGATCGACGACGAAGGTCTCGTCCGGCGCGAAGACGACGAGATCGGCTCGATAGCCCGGCTCGATGGCGCCGCGGCCGGGCAGGCCGACCTGCTCGGCCGGGCGCGCACCCATCCAGGTGCCGAGCTGGCTGAGCGAGACTCCGCGACGGGCGGCCTCGGTCCACATCACCGGCAACGAGAGCTGCACGGAGGCGATGCCACCCCAGGCCAGGCCGAAGTCGCCGACGTCCTTGCGCTTGAGGCCGACCGTGCAGGGCGAGTGGTCGGAGACGACGAAGTCGATGACCCCATCGAGCAACGCCTGCCAGAGCTGGTCGCGGTTGGCCGCGTCGCGGATCGGCGGGCAGCACTTGAACTCCGTTGCGCCATCAGGGATCTGCTCGGCCTCGAGGGTCAGGTAGTGCGGGCAGGTCTCCACGGTCAGCGGCAGCCCCTCGGCTTTGGCTGCGGCCACCTCGGGCAGCGCCGTAGCGGCCGACAGGTGCACGATGTGGGTGCGGCAGCCGGTCTCCCGGGTCGCACGGAGCAGATGGTCGATGGCGGTGACCTCGGCGGCCTCCGGCCGGGAGGCCAGGAAGCTGCGGTAGGCCGGTCCCATCTCGGCGACGGCCGGGTCGATCAACGCGCCGTCCTCGGCGTGGGCGATCAACAGCCCCCCGAACGACGCGATGCGGGTCATCGCGGCGCGGAGCTGCTGCCCGTCCAGCGGCGGGAACTCATCGACACCGGATGGCAGCAGGAAGCATTTGAAGCCAACGACACCCGCCTCGTGGAGCGCCTGCAGGTCATCCAGGTTGTCGGGGATCGCGCCGCCCCAGAACGCCACGTCGACCACTGCTTGGTCACGGGCGGCCGCCTGCTTGGTCTCCAGCGCTGCCACATCGACCGTGGGCGGGATGCTGTTGAGCGGCATGTCCACGATGGTCGTCACGCCGCCGGCCGCTGCCGCCGCCGTCGCGGTCGCGAAGCCCTCCCACTCGGTGCGACCCGGCTCGTCGACATGGACGTGCGTGTCGACCAGCCCGGGCATCAGGACACAGTCGTCCGGCACCTGCAGGACGTCGCCCGAAGGCTGGTGAAGGGTGGCCTGGGCCCCGTCGAGCACCTGCTCGATCCGGTCGCCACGGACGACCACCGCGCCGCTGTGCTCACCGGCCGATCGCACGATCCGGCGGGCGTAGATCGTCAGCTCGCGGTTGCGCTCGGCCACGGCCGAAACCTACTCCGCAGCGCGCCGCGACGGGCCGCCCGACGGGGACCGGCTCGCGCGGGGCGAGCCCGCTCGAGGCGCTGAGCCGGGCCAGCTCGCTGAGTGCCCCGGCGGTGTCGTCGGCGAGCACCGTGAGCAGCTCGCAGTGGTCGTCGACCCGCAGGACCACGGCCCGGTCGGACCGGACGACGGTCCTGGCCTGCACGTGCGGTCCGGCGTGCAGCTCGGTCGCCAGCACCCGATGTCCGCGCAGGAGCCCGGCCCAGGTCTCGGCCCCGGTCAGGTCGAGCCGCTGCCGCAGCAGCGGGCGGCCACCGCGTCGTACGTCCCACTCGACACTCACCGCGCCGGCGGATTCGTCGCTGCGGCCGAGGACGAGCACCTCTCGCCAGCGCACAGTGGCGGTCGGGTCCAGCTCGATGCTCAGGGTGATCGCGACCCGCGACCCGGCGCAGACGACGACCGGTTGCGGTGCCGCGCTGACCTCCGCTCGCGCCCCGAGAACCACCCGGGTGTGCAGCGCCGAGGCGGCGCCCGCAGCGCGCCCCTGCGCGATCAGGGCACCGACCGAGGTCAGCGTCGCCGCAGCATCGGGCTCGAGGGTCAGGTCGAACCGGACCTCGTCGCCGGCGAGCGGTCCGGCTGCGGACCCGACCAGGCAGAGGGCGCAGCGGACCGGGTCGTCGCTGAGGACCTGCCGGATCGTGATCGGCGGCCGGCTGTGCACCGAGCGCAGCAGGCCACCGGGTCCGACGACGGCGCGCCCGCTCGAGATCACGTGAGCTCGGCTCGTACGCCGCGGACCCAGGCCGCGACGTCCGGGGCATCCGGTGCTTGGACCAGCGAGGTGAACAGCACCGGGCGGCCCTCCCGGACGGCTCGGGCATCACGGTCCATCACCGAGAGGTCGGCGCCCACGAGTGGCGCGAGGTCGGTCTTGTTGATCACCAGCAGGTCGGAGCGGGTGACCCCCGGGCCGCCCTTGCGCGGCACCTTGTCACCGCCGGCCACGTCGATGACGAAGATCTGCCGGTGCACCAGGCCGTAGGAGAAGGTCGCCGTGAGGTTGTCGCCCCCGCTCTCGACCAGGACCAGATCGAGGTCCGGATGGTCGGCCTCCAACGCCTCGACGGCGTCCAGGTTGGCGCTGATGTCGTCGCGGATGGCGGTGTGCGGGCAGGCACCGGTCTGCACCGCGCGGATCCGCTCGACCGGCAGCACCCCGGCCCGGCGCAGGAACTCGGCGTCCTCGGTGGTGTAGATGTCGTTGGTCACCACACCGATGGTCAGCTCGTCGGCCAGCGCTCGGCACAGGGCAGCCACCAGCGCCGTCTTGCCACTGCCGACCGGCCCACCGATCCCGATGCGGGGCACCGGTGTCGACACCTGGCCGAGGCTGTGCTCGTGCAGGTGCACGTGACCCGCCAGCATGCTCATGGCCGGCAGGGTCATGACCAGCACCGTCATGGTTGTTGTCGTCGTCAGGACGCAAACAGACGCACCTCCGATCGGGCGTGGACCTCGGCGAGCAGCTCCAGGGCTGGGGCCGAGTCGGCGGGCAGCTCGCGCGGGTCACGCGGGTTTTGTTGGCCGCCAATCTCGCTGGCCGCCACAGCGATCCGGTCGATCTCCGGCCCGAGCCGGGCCACCACCGCCTGGGCCTGGTACGGATCGAGGGAGAGCAGGCGCACGGCCGCCGAGGCGACCGCGGTGCACACACCGAGCGCTGCCGCCCGCGCGGCCGTCTCGGGATCCGAGCCGGCGATCGCGCAGGCCGCGCCCAGGACCAGTGGATGGTGCGGCGCGGGCCGCGTGATCAGCGCCCACCGGCGCGCCGTGTCGGCGTCGGGTTGCACGGCCCGCAGCAGGCGCCAGAGCCCGCTGCCCAGTGCGCGCGAGGCCACGCGGGTCGCCTCGGACGGCAGTCGGGCCGAGAGCTCGCGATCGAGCTCGAGCCACTCCTCCGGCTCGCCACCGGACCGCCACAGATCAGCGGCGTACGCCGAAAAGCCAGCTGCGACAACACCCGTGGTCCGCAGTCGGCCGGCACAGAACGCGTCCACGTCGGCCAGGTCGCGCACGAGTCCGGCGCCGACCGCGGCCTCGAGGCCAGCGGAGTGGCTGTGCGCCCCGGCGGGCGATCGCGAGTCGAGCAGGAGCAGCAGCTGGGCGGTCATCGCCGTCATGGGTGCGTGTCCACCCTGGTCAGAAGAGGAAGTAGCGCTGGGCCATGGGCAGCACGTCGGCCGGCTCGGGCTCCACGACGGCTCCATCGATCCGCACAGTGAACGTCTCGGAGTCGACCTCGATCTCGGGCACCGCGTCGTTCATCGGCAGGTCGGCCTTGCTCAGCCGGCTCACGTCGGCGGTCGCAACCAGTCGCCGGTCGCTCGTCCAGCGCTCGCCCAGACCGGCGTCCAGGGACGCCGCCGAGACGAACTGCACACCGAGGCGGGCCGGCTGCCCGCCGTACGCCCCGAACATCGGTCGGGGCAGCTGCGGCTGGGGCGTGGGGATGGAGGCGTTGGCGTCACCCATGACCGACCAGGCGATGACACCGCTCTTGAGCACCAGGTCGGCGCGGACGGCGAAGAACGCCGGGTCCCACAGGACCAGGTCGGCCAGCTTTCCGGGTTCGACCGAGCCGATCTCGGCCGCCAGGCCGTGGGTGACGGCCGGCGCGATCGTGTACTTCGCGACGTAGCGCCGGGCCCGCAGGTTGTCGGCCGGTCCATCACCGGGGAGCGAGCCGCGGCGCTGCTTCATGACATGGGCGGTCTGCCAGGTGCGGATGATCGTCTCGCCGATCCGGCCCATCGCCTGGGAGTCCGAGCCGATCATCGAGATGGCACCGAGGTCGTGCAGGACGTCCTCGGCGGCCATGGTCGAGGGCCGGATCCGGGACTCGGCGAAGGCCAGGTCCTCGGGCAACGAGGGGTTCAGGTGGTGGCAGACCATCAACATGTCGAGGTGCTCATCGAGGGTGTTGCGGGTGTAGGGCCGGGTCGGGTTGGTCGAGCTCGGCAGCACGTTGGGCTGGCCGGCGACCCGGATGATGTCGGGCGCGTGCCCGCCCCCTGCTCCCTCGGTGTGATACGTGTGGATCGGCCGCCCGTCGATGGCCGCGAGCGTCGACTCGAGGTAGCCCGCCTCGTTGAGCGTGTCCGTGTGGATCGCGACCTGGACCCCGGCGGCCTGAGCCACCGTCAGGCAGGCGTCGATGGCCGCCGGCGTGCTGCCCCAGTCCTCGTGCAGCTTGAAGCCGGCAGCGCCGGCGCGCAGCTGCTCCCAGAGGCCCTCGGCCGAGACGGTGTTGCCCTTGCCGAGGAGGACGACGTTGATCGGCCACGCCGTGAGCGCATCCATCATCGCGTCGAGCCAGAATGCCCCCGATGTCACCGTGGTCGCCTTGCTGCTCTCGGCCGGCCCGATCCCACCGCCGATCAGGGTCGTCATGCCGGCGGCTATCGCGACCGGGATCTGTTGCGGCGCAATGAGATGCACGTGGCTGTCGATGCCACCCGCCGTCAGGATCTTGCCGTTGCCGGCGATCACCTCGGTGGAGGGCCCGATCACCAGGCCGGGCGTCACGCCGTCCATCACGTCGGGGTTGCCGGCCTTGCCCAGCGCCACGATCCGTCCGTCCCGGATGCCGACGTCGGCCTTGACCACCCCCCAGTGGTCGAGGATCACCGCTCCGGTGATTACCAGGTCGGGGGTTCCTTCGGCCCGGGTGGCCAGCGACTGGCCCATGGATTCCCGGATCACCTTGCCGCCGCCGAAGACCGCCTCGTCGCCCGCGAGCGGGCCCGGTCCCCCGCAGCGGTCCTCGGTGACCTCGATCAGCAGGTCGGTGTCGGCCAACCGCACCCGGTCGCCGGTGGTCGGACCGTAGAGCGCGGCGTACCGGGCTCGGGTCAGGTCGCCGCTCACCGCCGCTCCCCCGGGTCGGCGTCGGTGGCGCCGCGCTCGTCCAGCCGCCCGGCGTACTCGGCTCGCAGGCCGGGCACGAACCGTGCGCCCGTCAACGGGACGAGCGAGACCGCCCGGCTCATGCCGGGCTCGAACCGCACCGACGTCCCCGCAGGGATGTCCAGGCGGTGGCCCCAGGCGGCCTCCCGGTCGAAGGACAGACTCGGGTTCGCCGCGCTGAGGTGGTAGTGGGAGCCGACCTGGATCGGGCGGTCGCCGACGTTCTCGACGGTCAGCTCGAGGCGCGGCCGGCCCGGGTTGAGCTCGATCCGGCCCGGGGCCGGGATCACCTCCCCCGGCGTCAGTCCGGCGCCCTCGGAGACCGTCACGGGATCGGCCGGTGGATCGTGACCAGCTTGGTGCCGTCGGGGAAGGTCGCCTCGACCTGCACCGAGTCCAGCATCTCGGGCACGCCCTCCATGACGTCATCCCGGCCCAGCACCTCGCGACCCGCGCTCATCAGGTCGGCGACCGTGCGGCCATCACGGGCGGCCTCCAGGACGTACGACGTCAACACCGCCATCGCCTCGGAATGGTTGAGCCGCAGCCCCCGGCCCCGCCGGCGCCAGGCCAGGTCGGCCGCCACGGTGATGAGCAGCCGCTCCTGCTCGCGTTCGCTCAGCCGCATGGGGGCAACCTATTCCTGGCGGGTTACGCCGAGATGACCGGCCGCCGGACCCGCCCGCGAAACCGCGCTGGGTGCCCGGCCCACGGATATCGGCCAGTCCGCCGAGGTCTCGTGGCCCGTGCTGGCCGATCCCGAGGGCAACGAGTTCTGCCTGCTCCGCAGCCGGGTCGAGCCCTAGCCTCGCGCCTCGCTCGACCAGCCGTCGACCAGGTCGAGGATGTCGAGCAGCTCGTGGGCGATCCCGTCCGGGGTGACGTCGACCGGCACCTGCTGGTCGTCCGGGATGTCCGAGTGAGGCACGAGCACCGCCCGCAGGCCGGCCCGCTGGGCGCCGTGGACGTCCTCGTAGGGCCGGTCGCCGACGTAGACCGCCCGCCCCGGATCGCTGACGCCGACTGCCGTCAGGGCCGCGCGGAACGCCTCCCGGTGCGGCTTGGCGTGGTCGATCTCCGAGGTGTAGACCGAGCCGTCGATCAGGTCGAGCACGCCGTCGCGCTCGAAGATCCCGTCGTGGTAGGCCCGCGACCAGATCGTGTTGCTCAGGACCCCGACCCGAACTCCCCTGTCCCGCAAGCCTTCCCACAACGGCCGGACCTGAGGATCAGTCTGTGTGTGCGGCTCCCAGAACTCTTCGTACGCCGCTTGCGCGGCCGAGTGCGCCGGATCGTCCGACTGGACGCCGGCCGCGGCGAGGATCTCGGCCATCCGGGCGCTGCCGCCGTCGCCGCGGATTCGCAGCCAGGCTTCGCGCTCGTGCGCCATGATCGTCTCGGCCAGCTCCAGGCCGGCTTGCTCGGTGTCACCGGAGGCTGCGGCGTGGTGGCGCGCATAGCTCAACCACTGGTCGCGGAAGTCGATCCGGTGCCAGGGCGTGAGCGTGCCACCCCAGTCGAAGATGACCGCCTCGACGGCCGGGCTCACGCCCGCACCTGCGCGAGCACCACCCCGGCGGCGTCCGCGACCGGCACCTCGGCGCGACCGCCGTCGGCCCGTGACCGCACCTCGACGACGCCGTCGGCGAGACCCTTTCCGACGACCACGATCGTGGGCATCCCGAGCAGCTCGGCGTCCTTGAACTTCACCCCGGGGCTGACGCCGCGCCGATCGTCGTACAGGACCGTGAGGCCGGCCGACTCGAGCTCGGCGACCAGGGAATCGGCCGCCGCGAAGACCGCGTCGTCCTTGCCGGTCGCGACCAGGTGGACGTCGGCCGGCGCGACCGAGCGCGGCCAGCACAAGCCGATGTCGTCCAGCGTCTGCTCGGCGATGGCGGCGACGGCCCGGGAGACCCCGATGCCGTAGGACCCCATGGTGACCACGACCTGCTTGCCGTTCTGGTCCAACACTTTCAGGCCGAGCGCCTCGGCGTAGAGGCGGCCGAGCTGGAAGATGTGGCCCATCTCGATGCCGCGCGCCGTCATCAGGGGCGCGCCGTCGATCGGGCACGGGTCCCCCTCGCGCACCTCGGCCGCCTCGATCAGGCCGTCCGGGGTGAAGTCGCGCCCGGCGACCAGGTCGATCACGTGCCGGCCCGGCTGGTCGGCGCCCGTGACCCACGCGGTGCCATCGACGATGCGGGGGTCGACCAGGAAGCGGATGCCACTGGGCTGGTCGGCGCCCAGGACGCCGGGGCCGATGTATCCCTTGGTCAGCAAGGGGTTTCGCGCGAAGTCCTCCTCGGTGAAGGGTTCGAGCTGGGCCGGCTCCAGCTGCGCTTGCAGCCGCTTCTCGTCGATCTCCCGACCGCCGGGGACGCCGATGGCCAGCGGCTCGCGAGTGCCATCGGGGTGGCGGACCATCACGATGACGTTCTTGAGCGTGTCGTCGGCCTCCCACCGTCGGTCGTCGCGGGGGAACCGCTCGTTGAGGACGTCCACCAGGGTCGCGATGGTGGGGGTGTCGGGCGTGTCCTCGACGTGGGCGGCCGGGGTGCCGGACGCATCCACCGGCGGGGGGGTCGGGACGCGGACGGCCTCGACGTTGGCCGCGTAGTCGCAGTTGCTGCAGCGGACGTAGGTGTCCTCGCCGTTCTCGGCCGTCGCGAGGAACTCCTCGCTGGCCGAGCCGCCCATCGCGCCGGACATGGCGGCGACGATGACGTACTCCAGCCCGAGCCGGTCGAAGATCCGGATGTAGGCGTCGCGGTGCAGGGCGTAGGACGCCGGGAAGGCGTCGTCGGAGACGTCGAAGGAGTAGGAGTCCTTCATCACGAACTCGCGGCCGCGCAGGATGCCTGCACGCGGACGTGCCTCGTCGCGGTACTTGGTCTGGATCTGGTAGATCGCTAGCGGCAGGTCCTTGTACGACGAGAAGAGATCCTTCACCGCCAGGGTGAACATCTCCTCGTGCGTGGGCCCGAGCAGGTAGTCGTTGCCGCGCCGGTCCTTCAGCCGGAAGATGTTGTCGCCGTACTCCTCCCAGCGACCGGTCTGCTCGTAGGGCTCGCGCGGGAGCAGGGCCGGGAAGAGCAGCTCCTGAGCGCCCGCGGCGTCCATCTCCTCGCGGACGATCTGCTCGACCTTGCGCAGGACGCGCAGCCCCAGCGGCAGCCAGGTGTAAATGCCGGGCGCGACCCGTCGGACGTAGCCGGCCCGCACCAGCAGCCGGTGGCTGGGCACCTCGGCGTCCGCCGGGTCCTCACGCAGGGTGCGCAGGAACAGCGTGGACATGCGAAGCGGCACAGCACTCTCCTCGGGGTCGTTCGACGGCAGGCGACACTGAGCCTAGGCCAGCCGCCCAACACCCTGGGCCCGGTTTTCGCCCGCACCGGGCAGCGCGAACCAGTGGTACGCCGGCTCGTCCGGCTCCGGCGGGCCGAAGTCCATCGCCACGACCGGCCAGCGGTCATCGGCGACTTCTGCCCGCCGAGATGGCGGGCAACAGGGCTGGCTGTGGATGACGCCAGCCGTGACAGGGGCAGATCGGGGAACCTGGCGCGATGCAGGGGCCGCCCGTCACCGAGGTTCTCCGTCGTCTCGACGGCGCCGCCCGCGCCCGCGACCTGGTCGCAGTATGTGGTCGATCCGCCCTGCGCCGGGCGTTCGAGTCCGGCGACGTCGTCCGGGTGAGCTACGGGCGGTACGCCCTGCCCGTCGTGCGAGAACCCGATGCTCGCGGCCGCGCGACTGAGCGGGGTCATCTCGCATGTGAGTGCCGCCGGGATCTGGGGGTTGGACGTCCCGAAGCCGACCACGACCCATGTCACGGTGGGGCGACACCGGCACGGGATGGACCCGCAGGGGGTGGCGATCCATTGGGCGGATCTACGACCAGACCAACTCGATGAACGAGGCCGGGTCACCTCGCCACTGCGAACGGTGCTGGACTGCGCCCGCACCCTGACGTTCTCCGAGGGCTTGGCGGTCGCGGACTCGGCCCTGCGGTCGGGGTTGATCACGGCTCTCGAGCTCGACCGGGCTGCGGAAGCCATGGCCGGAGCGGGTCGACGCCGGGTGGTCCAGGTGGCGCGCCACGCGGACGGCCGGGCGGGCAGCGGCTTGGAGTCGGTCCTGCGCGGCACGCTGATCGAGGGTCGGATCCGTGGCTTCGAGCCGCAGGTCGAGATTCGGGACGGCCGGTTCTTCGCGCGGGTCGACCTCGGGCACGAGGAGCTGCGGATCGCCCTGGAAGCCGACAGTTTCGAGCATCACGGCTTCCGGGCCGCTCTGGTCCGGGACTGCCGGCGCTACGACGAGCTGACCATCCGCGGCTGGCTGGTGCTGCGCTTCGCCTGGGAGCACGTGATGTTCGAGCCGGAGTGGGTCCTCGCCATGGTGGAGGGAGCCATCGCGCACCGGAGCGGTCGCCAACTCAGCGGGCCGAAGGCGTCGAGTCGAGCCTCCTGGCGCCGGTCAGCCTGAGTTGTGCCCGCCGAGCTGGCGGGTCCGGCGTGGGCGGGCTCAGACGGTGCGCACCCACCGGGCCGCTAGAACAGGACGGTGGCGAAGGTGCCGACCTGCTCGAACCCGACCCGCCGGTACGCCGCGAGAGCCGGCGCGTTGTAGGCGTTGACGTAGAGCGAAACGACGGGCGAGACGTGCTGGCGGGTCATGGCACAGACTGCGGCCATCGCCGGAGCCGCCAGGCCACGCCCGCGCAACCGCGGGGCCACCCACACGCCCTGGATCTGGGCGACCTGCGGGGTCACCGACGCCAGGTCGGCCTTGAACACCGTCTCTGGGCTTCCCGAAGCAGCGGAATCCATCCGCACGAAGGTCCGGCCGGCGAGCACCAGCTGGTTGACCGACATCCGGTAAGACACCCCACCGTCGCGGCCGATCGGCGAGAAGCCGATCTCCTCCTGGAACATCGCGGCCGATGCGGGCACGACCAGATCGGTCTCCTCCGGCCGGGCCCGTCGCACCAACGGGTCCGGAGCCACGAGGGGATCACGGTCCAGGGCGAGCAGTGGCTGATCGGCCCGCACGTCGCGCGCCGGCCACCAGGGTCGTTCGAGCCGATCCCAGAGCCCGAGCACGGCGTCGGCGGGGCCGAGGATCGACGAACAGCGCCGGCCGGCCCGCCGGGCCCGGGCGGCAAAAGCATCCAGGGCGGGGACGGTGGCCTCGACCGGCACCAGGTTGGCGCCGGCCCAGCACAGCGAGACGAGCTCGCCGTGGTCGACGTAACCCCAGACCTCACCACCGGAGGGCGTGAACGCCCGGTGCTCGAGCAGGCGGGAGGCGACGAAGGCGTTGGCTACCGGGTTGCGGGCGCAGACCGCCAGGGCGGCGTCCCTGTCCGCAGGGCCGAGGACCCGGATGGCCGAGGAGGTGCGGAGCACGTGCTCAGCCTGGCCTGTGCGGGCCCGAACGTCGAGCCCGGCGCGCGTTCGAGCCGGCGCTCACAACCGGAGTGACTCCCCCGACCTCGCCCACACGGCCGACCGTCGATCGAACGGTCAGCTGACCGAGACGACCGGCGCGCCACCCTCGGCGGCATCCATCGACTCGGCGATCCGCATCGCTTCCTCGATCAGCGTCTCGACGATGGCCGCCTCCGGCACCGTCTTGATCACCTCGCCCTTGACGAAGATCTGGCCCTTGCCGTTGCCCGAGGCCACGCCGAGGTCGGCCTCGCGCGCCTCCCCCGGTCCGTTGACGACGCAGCCCATGACCGCGACCCGCAGCGGCACCTCGAGCCCCTCGAGCCCGGCGGTCACCTGCTCGGCCAGGGTGTAGACGTCGACCTGGGCCCGCCCGCAGGAGGGACACGACACGATCTCGAGCTTGCGCGGGCGCAGGTTGAGCGACTGCAGGATCTGGATGCCGACCTTGACCTCCTCGACCGGAGGCGCCGACAGCGACACCCGGATGGTGTCGCCGATCCCTTGCGAGAGCAACGCACCGAACGCGGTCGCCGACTTGATCGTGCCTTGGAAGGCCGGCCCAGCCTCGGTCACGCCGAGGTGCAGCGGCCAGTCGCCGCGCTCGGACAGCAGCTCGTAGGCCCGCACCATGACGACCGGGTCGTTGTGCTTGACCGAGATCTTGAAGTCGTGGAAGCCGTGCTCCTCGAAGAGCGAGGCCTCCCACACCGCCGACTCGACGAGAGCTTCGGGCGTGGCCTTGCCGTACTTCTCCATGACCCGCTTGTCGAGCGAGCCGGCGTTGACGCCGATCCGGATCGAGACACCGGCGTCCCGGGCCGCCGCAGCGATCTGCTTGACCTGGTCGTCGAAGGCCCGGATGTTGCCGGGGTTGACCCGCACGGCCGCGCAGCCCGCGTCGATCGCGGCGTAGACGTACTTCGGCTGGAAGTGGATGTCGGCGATCACCGGGATCTGGCTGTGTGAGGCGATCTGCGGCAGCGCGTCGGCGTCGTCCTGGCTCGGTACGGCGACCCGCACGATGTCGCACCCCGCCGCGGTGAGCTCGGCGATCTGCTGGAGCGTGGCGTTGACGTCGGTCGTCGGCGTCGTGCACATCGACTGCACACTGACCGGCGCGTCGCCGCCGACGTCGACCTTGCCGACCTTGATCTTGCGGGTCGTACGCCGCGGAGCCAGCACCGGTGGCGGCGCCTCGGGCATGCCGAGGCTGATGGGAACGCTCATGGACGGGGGACGGACGACGTTGAGGTCATGGCACCAGTATCGCGCCGGTCAGCCGAGCTTGATCGGGTTGACCAGGTCGGCGTAGATGAGCAGCACGGACATACCGATCAGCAGCGCGCTGGCGACGTAGGCGATCGGCAGCAGCCGGGCCACGTCGGTCGGGCCGGGGTCGGCCCGGTGGCGCAGCCGCGCGACCTGGCGCCGGGCGCCTTCCCAGAGGGCCCCTGCGATGTGTCCGCCGTCCAGTGGGAGCAGCGGGATCATGTTGAAGACGAACAGCGCGATGTTCAGGGCTGCGATCACGTTGAGCAGGTCGGCGATCTTGTCCTTGGTCGTGTACGACCCGCCGCCATGGGCGCTGGCGATCTCGCCGGCGAAGCGGCCGACGCCGACCACACTGACCGGGCCGTTGGGGTCGCGGGTCCCGGAACCGAAGGCGGCCTGGGCCACACCCACCATCTTCTGCGGGATGCGCACGACGACGCCGGCGGTGCCGCTGAGCCCGGTCCACAGCTTGCCGGGCACGGCGGTGATCGACTCGGGCTGGAGCACCTGCTCGGAGGACAGGCCGAGGAAGCCGACCCGCTCGGTCTCGATGGCACCGGAGGCGGTCTTCACGGCATTGCCCTGGCTGTCGAAGACCGGCCGCTGGGCCAGGATCGGGGTGATCTGCAGGGTCAGGTCATGGCCGTCGCGGCGGACCACGATCGGCACCGTCGTGGTGCTGCTCGACCGGATCGAGGCGGTCAGGTTGTCCCAGCTGGTCGCCCGCTTGCCGTCGAAGGAGACGATCTGGTCGCCGGGCTTGATGCCGGCAGCCGCGGCCGGCGCCATCGCGTAGCTCGGCAGACAGGCCGCGTTGTCGGCGGCGTTGGCCGGCAGCACACACGCGCTGACCGAGTCGACTGTCGTAGACGGCACCGGCGACCCGAAGGCTGTGGTGGTGATCGTGAGCAGGGCGGCGGCGATGACCAGGTTCATGGTCGGGCCGCCCATCATGACCGTGACCTTCTGCGGCACCGAGAGCTTGTAGAAGACGCGGTCCTCGTCGCCGTCCTGGATCTCTTCCATCGACTGGGTGCGGGCCTGGTCCACGAGCAGGGACATCCGGCCGGTGGAGGCGCGACGCACCATCCGCGGGTCCTCGCCGCGCTTGGGCGGGAACATGCCGATCATCCGGATGTAGCCGCCCAGGGGGATGGCCTTCACGCCGTACTCGGTCTCGCCGCTCTTGCGCGACCAGATCGTGGGGCCGAAACCGACCATGTACTGCGTGACGCGCACGCCGAACTTCTTGGCTGGCACGAGGTGGCCGATCTCGTGCAGGCCGATGGAGAAGGCGATCCCGACCAGGAAGATCAGGATGCCGAGCAGGTAGAGCAGTGGACTCACCCCACCATGGTCACACGGTCCGGCGGCCGGGGATGCCCGCCAGAAGAGTTTCCACGCGTTCTCTCGACCATCTCTCAGCAAACAACACACTTTCCAGGCTCAGCGGGCCGCTGGGCGGCTCGTGCTCGTCCACCACGGCGGCCACCATGTCCACGATGCCGGTGAAGCCCAGCCGGCCGGCATGGAACGCGGCCACGCACTCCTCGTTGGCCGCGTTGAAGACCGCCGGGAAGGTTTCGCCCGCGGCCCCCACCGCTCGAGCCAGGCGTACGGCGGGAAAGGCCTCCTCGTCCAGCGGCAGGAACTCCCAGGTCGCGGCGGTCGTCCAGTCGCAGCCGGCGGCCGCGTCCGGCACCCGGTCCGGCCAGCCCAGGCCCAGCGCGATCGGCAGCCGCATGTCCGGCGGGGAGCACTGGGCCAGGGTGGATCCGTCGGTGAACTCGACCATCGAGTGGACCATCGACTGCGGGTGCACGACCACGTCGATCCGGTCGAAGCCCACGCCGAAGAGCAGGTGCGCCTCGATCACCTCGAGCCCCTTGTTGACCAGGGTGGCCGAGTTGGTCGTGATCATCGGGCCCATGTCCCAGGTCGGGTGGGCCAGGGCCTGCTGCGGGGTGACCGAGGCCATCGCCTCCCGAGACCAGCCGCGGAACGGCCCGCCGCTCGCCGTCAGGACCAGGCGGCGTACCTCATCGGCGCGACCGCCGCGCAGGCACTGGGCCAGCGCCGAGTGCTCGGAGTCGACCGGCACGATCTGCCCTGGCGCCGCCGCGGCCGTGACGAGCGGGCCACCCACGATGAGGGATTCCTTGTTGGCCAGGGCAAGCGTCCGGCCCGCGGCCAGCGCGGCCAGGGTTGGCGCGAGCCCGATCGAGCCGGTGATGCCGTTGAGCACGACGTCGCACTCGAGCCCGGCGAGCGTCACCGATGCCTCCGGCCCGGAGACGATCTCGGGCTCGACCCAACCGGCTGGCGCGGCGGGAGCCCTGATCGCCAGGGCAGCGCGCACGGCCTCGACAGCGTCCTCGCGGGCGATGCCGATCACCGCCACGCCGAGCTGGATCGCCTGTCTGGCAAGGGTTTCCGGATCGGCGCCACCCGCCGAGATCGCGACCACCCGGAACCGGTCCGGACGCGCCAGGACGACCTCGATGGCCTGCCGCCCGATCGAGCCGGTCGAGCCGAGCAGGACGACCCGGCGCGGGGACTCAGACGGCGTTGGGCTCGACGGCGGGCTGGACGGCGGGCTGGACGGCAGGCTCGACGGCAGGCTGGACGGCACGGCTCGATTCTGGCGCACCCTCGACCTCGACCGGGGCGGGCTCGTCCTCGGCGGCGGTCACCGGCGGAGTCCGGCGGGCCAGGCTGTGCACGACGACGAACGCCCCGATGACCAGGATGACGTCACCGACGCTGAAGACATTGGCCAGCGGCACGCCCTTCGGGACCGCGAACATGTCGCCGAGCCAGTGCAGATGGGCGTGCGCCTTGACGCCGGAGTTGACGAAATCGGTCCGCTTGACCCGTAGGCCGGCCTCGCGCAGAGCCGCGGCCCGAGCTGGCAGCGTGCCGCCGTTCAGCGCGATGGTCAGCCCGTTCGACAAGCCGCCGAGCGCGACCAGCCAGACGCCCTTGACCCGCCAGTTCACCGCCAGGAAAGCCGCCGCCAGCAGGTAGGTCCCGACGTGGACGACCTCATCGATCCGGCCCAGGTCGAAGAACGAGAACTGCACGATCTGGATCCCCAGGGCGACCCAGAGCAGCCAACTGCCGCGAGGGCGGAACGCCGCCAGGTTTGACCATCGGCCGCCGGTCAGGGGCACGGTGAGGACGGCGACGACGACGAGGGCGGCGATCAACACGGGTCAGGCCTGCGTCCAGTTCGAGCCGACGGCCCGCAGATGCGGTCGCCGCTCCCCCGCAGCTCTCCGGCCGGGCCCCGCGCTGCGACGGGGTCGGCAACGCCTCGTGGGCTTCGGCCGTGCTCCCCATCAGGGCATCGCGCTGCAGCCAGCCCGTCATCAGGTCACGGTCCATCGGGCGGCCGAGGTAGTAGCCCTGGGCCGCGTCGCAGGACAGCTCGCGGAGGCGGTCGACTTGGATCGAAGCCTCGACGCCCTCGGCCACCACGGACAGCCCGAGGTTGTGGGCGAGCTCGATGATCGAGCGCACCAGGACGTCGTCACGGGCCACCAGGCACATCGACTGCACGAAGCTCCGGTCGATCTTGAGCTCGTCCAGGTCGAGCCGCTGCAGGTAGGCCAGCGAGGAGTAGCCGGTGCCGAAGTCGTCGACGGCGATCCGGACGCCCTCCTGGCGCAGCTCGTGCAGGATCTGGCCGGCTCGGCGCGGGTCACCGAGGATCGAGCTCTCGGTCACCTCCACGGTGAGCAGCCCGGCGGGGATCCCGTGCCGGCGCAGGGCGGCCGAGACCCGCTCGGGCAGGCTGAGGTCGGCGAGCTGGCGGGCCGAGAGGTTGACCGAGACCGGGCAGCTCAGCCCCTGGTGGGTCCACTCGGACAGCGCCGTCAGCGCGGCCTCCAGGACCACGTCGGTGACCTGGCTGATCAGGCCGGTGTTCTCGGCCAGGGTGATGAAGTCCGACGGCGGGATGTAGCCGCGCTCGGGGTGCTTCCAGCGGGCCAGCGCCTCGGCGCCGGTGACCCGGCCGTCGACCAGGCCGACCTGGGGCTGGAAGGCGACCGAGAGGTGGCCCTTCTCGAGGGCCTCGCGCAGGTCGGCGAGCAGGCCCGAGCTCGGGCGTCGTGGGCGTGGTCGCCGCGTCGTACAGACACCAGCGGGCCCGGTCCTGCTTGGCTTCGTAGAGCGCGATGTCGGCCCGCTGCATGAGCATCGTCACGTCGAGGTTGCGCTCGGCCATCGCGATGCCGACGCTGGCCTGGATGGCCATCCGGGTGCCGCCGATCTGCAGCGGGCGGACGACGTCGGCCAGCATGGTCTCGGCGACGACGCCGGCGGCGGCCGCATCGACACCCGCGAGCGCTACGGCGAACTCGTCACCACCCAGCCGGGCTACGCAGCCGAGCTCGCCACCGAGGTGGGCGATCCGGCCCGCGACGGCCTGGATCACGCGGTCGCCGACCTGGTGACCGAGAGTGTCGTTGATGTCCTTGAAGTGGTCCAGGTCGATCATCAGGACCGCGACCGACTCACCGGAGCGTTCGAACCGGGCGAGCAGCTTGTCGGCCCGGTTGAAGAAGAGCGCGCGGTTGCCCAAGCCGGTGAGGGCATCCCGCATGGCCTGGGTCTGGCGGGCGGCGGCCAGGACGGCCGAGCGCCGTACGGCGAGCACCGGCATGGCCAGCAGTGGGAGCATCCAGCCGCTGAACTGGGCCAGGACCGCGGCGACACCGCTGAGGCCGACCAGCACGGCCGAGGTCTCCATCTTGAAGGCCAGGTCGTCCCGGAGCATCTCGATCACGGGTTCACCCGTGTCCAGCGCTACGACGATGGCAACCAGGCCGTTGTTGATGATCAGGAAGATGAAGCCGGCCAGCAGCGTCGGCACCAGGTCTTCGGACTTGAACGCCGTGTACGGCGCGATGAAGCTCTGCCCGGTGAGCTGGCAGAAGACCAGCCGGGCGGCCGCCATCGAGATCGAGTACTGCGCGAAGTTGAAGGCCATCTTGACCGGGCTCCGCTTGGTGCGGACGTCGTCCATGAAGACGGCGGCGGTGTGCGCCAGGAGCAGCAGGGGGAAGGGTCCGGTCGCCACCAGCGCCACGGCGAAGGTCGTCGACATCGTGACCATCGAGGCCTCGTCGTCGCCCCGCGAGACGGGGATCGGGCCGAGCTCACCGAGGATCACGCCCGCAACAAGCAGCCACGCCGCCACGGGGATACCGACGAAGAACTCCGGCACCTCCAGGCCCCGCAGCGCGAACGTCGCGATGACCAGGCCGACCCCTCCCACCCCAGCCACGAAGAGGCTGAGGGGGGAGGGGACGGAGAGCACCTTGCGGGCGCTAGACCCGGTAGTGCCGGTTCTTCAGACCCACTTGTAACCGGGGGCCCGCGACGCGTCGCGGACCTGACCGTTGGTGGACAACATCACCATCAACACCACTTCGAGCCGGCGCCGAGCACCGAGACGAGGGCGATCAACGGCGCCACCCCTGCTGTCCACCGAGTGACGGTGGCCATGGCGTTCTTCCGCACTGTTCTACCTCCCCAAAGAACCACAGATCCGACGGGATCGGATTGCTGAGAGCAATGAGAGCGCAACAGCGGGTCATGACGCAGCCGGTTGACTGGTTGTCCCCGAAACATCATCCCTTCGGACTATCCCTCTCTAGTCCGGCAAAGTGCGGCCGGGAACCGGCCATCATCGGCACCGACCACAGCCAGTCCGCCGGAGCGGGCTGAGCTGAGTCACCCGGCTGGCCGGACGTCCCCCTCGCCGCGGCGGCTGGGATGCCGCGGCGAGGGGAAACGACTCTGCGCAGCCTGGTCAGACCCACTTGTAGCCCGGGGTCTGACCGGAGGCGTCCGCCGTCATGCCGATCAGTACCACTTGGAGCCGGCGCCGAGCACCGACACCAGAGCAATGACCGGGGCGACGCTGGCGGACCAGCGCACGACCGTGGCCACCGTGGACGACTTCTTCATGATTGCCCTCCCTCGCAAGCAACCAGCAGGGGACTGGTTCGCTGATAGCAATGAGAGTGCAACGCAGAGTCACGGCGCACGCGCTTTGCGCACAGTGACGGGCGGTTCACCCGCTCGGCGGATGGGTGACTAGATCGTTGGGGGGCGAACGGGTCAGGAGGTTCGCACGGGCTTGTCAGGTGTTGGGGCTGATCGGGCGATTTACGGCTTGATCCCGACGTACTTGGTCTCGAGGTACTCCTCGATCCCCTCCGCGCCGCCCTCACGGCCGAACCCGGAGGCCTTCACGCCACCGAACGGGGCGGCCGGGTTGGACACGATGCCCTGGTTGATGCCGACCATGCCGGTGTCCAGCCCCTCGGCCACGGCCAGCGCCCGGGAGAGGTTCTGGGTGAACGCGTAGGCGACCAGGCCGTACTCCGTGTCGTTGGCCAGGAGCAACGCCTCGTCGTCCGAGGCGAACGTCGTGATGGGTGCGACCGGCCCGAAGATCTCCTCGTCGAAGACCCGCGCCGTCGGCGGTACGTCGGTCAGCACGGTCGGCTCGTAGAACCAGCCGCGGTCGCCGACGGTGCGGCCGCCGGTCGCCACCCGGCCGCCGGAGTCGATCGCGTCCTGCACCAGCTCGGCGACCTTGTCGCGGCTCTTCTCGTCGACGAGCGGGACCGACCTGCACGCCGTCCTCGGTGCCCCGCCCGATCTTCATCGCGCCCATCCGCTCGGAGAGCCGCCGGGCGAACTCCCCCGCCACCGACTCGTGCACGAGGAACCGGTTGGCGGCGGTGCACGCCTCACCGATGTTGCGCATCTTGGCCAGCATGGCGCCATCGATCGCGGCGTCCAGGTCGGCGTCCTCGAAGACGAGGAACGGCGCGTTGCCGCCGAGCTCCATCGAGACCCGCAGCAGCTGTTCGGCCGACTGCTCGACCAGCCGGCGACCGACCTCGGTCGACCCGGTGAAGGTCAGCTTGCGCAGCCGCGGGTCCCGGATGAGGGGCTCCATCACGGCGCCGGTGTGGGCGGTCGTCACGACGTTGAGCACGCCGTCGGGCAGGCCGGCCTCCTTCATGATTGCGGCCAGCGACAACATGGTCAGCGGCGTCTGGCTGGCCGGCTTGATCACCATGGTGCAGCCGGCGGCGACCGCCGGACCGATCTTGCGGGTGCCCATCGCCAGCGGGAAGTTCCAGGGCGTGATCATCAGGCAGGGCCCGACCGGCCCCTTCATGGTCAGCAGCCGGGTGTTGCCGTCCGGCGAGGTCGAGTAGCGCCCGGAGATCCGCACGGCCTCCTCGGAGAACCAGCGGAAGAACTCCGCGCCGTAGGCGATCTCGCCCCGCGACTCCGCGAGCGGCTTGCCCATCTCCAGGGTCATGACGGTCGCCAGGTCCTCGGCGCGCTCGGTCACCAGCTCGAACGCCTTGCGCAGGATCTCCCCGCGGACCCGGGGCGGCGTCGCGGCCCACTCGGCCTGGTGGGCGACGGCCGAGTCGAGAGCGGCCTTCCCGTCGGCGACGCTGGCGTCGGCCACCTCGGCGATCACCTCGCCGGTCGAGGGGTCGTCGACCGGGAGCGTCCGGCCCGAGTCGGCCGGGCCGCCATTCGCCGCCGACGAGCAGCCCGGTCGGGACGCGGTCGACCAGGGTGGCTTCGCGGTCGGTGAGGACGGTCACGGTGGCCTCCAGCAGCTCTGCTGTTCTCGGTGGTTCTCGGCGGACGATCTCGCAGGTCTCGTCGGCCAGGAACGACGACATCCGCACTCGATCCACCCGATGACGGGTGGTTTCCGCAGGATGGGGGTCGTCCGACCGACGACTCTCACAGTACCGTGAGCACATGACCGAGACCACGCCCGCCAGCGGCACCCCTGAACTCATCGACAACGGCGGCCAGGGCCGGCGCGGCGGGCCGGACCTGCCGCAGGAACGGCGGCTGGTCACCGAGATCCCCGGACCCCTCTCGAACGCGATCCACGTGCGGCGTACGTCGGCTGTCGCGAAGGGCGTCGGGAGCACGTTGCCGGTCTACATCGAGAAGGCGGGAGGCGGCGTCCTGGTCGACGTCGACGGCAACTCGCTGATCGATCTCGGCGCCGGCATCGCGGTGGTCAATGCCGGAAACGCCCACCCCGCAGTCGTTTCCGCGGTCCAGGAGCAGGTGGCCGCCTTCACGCACACGTGCTTCATGGTCACGCCGTACGACGGCTATGTCTCGGTCTGCGAGGCGCTCAACCGGCTGACCCCCGGTGACTACGAGAAGCGCTCGGCCCTCTTCAACTCGGGCGCGGAGGCGGTCGAGAACGCCGTGAAGGTCTCCCGCGCCGCCACCGGCCGCGACGCGGTCGTCGTCTTCGACCACGCCTATCACGGGCGGACCAACCTGACGATGGCGATGACCGCGAAGGCGATGCCCTACAAGCACGGCTTCGGGCCGTTCGCGGGCGAGGTCTACCGGGCACCGCTCTCCTACCCCTTCCGCGAGCCGGCGGTGATCTCCGGCACCGCCGCCGCCAAGCGCGCGATCGAGTACATCGAGAAGCAGGTCGGCGCCGACCAGGTCGCCTGCGTCGTGATCGAGCCGATCCAGGGCGAGGGCGGCTTCGTCGTGCCGGCGCCCGGCTTCCTGACCGGCCTGTCCGAGTGGTGCACGGCCAACGGTGTCGTCTTCGTCGCCGACGAGATCCAGACGGGCTTCGGTCGGACCGGCGCGATGTTCGCCTGCCAGCACGAGGGCGTGGTGCCCGACCTGATCACCACGGCCAAGGGCATCGCCGGCGGCCTCCCGCTCGCAGCCCTGACCGGCCGGGCCGAGCTGATGGATGCCGTGCACGCCGGTGGCCTGGGCGGAACGTACGGCGGCAACCCGGTCGCCTGCGCCGCGGCTCTCGCGTCGATGGACGCGATGCTGGCCGAGGACCTGCCCGGTCGGGCCAAGAACATCGAGTCGCTGATGATCCCGCGCCTGACCGAGCTGGCCGAGCAGCACCCGCAGATCGGCGACGTCCGGGGCCGCGGCGCGATGCTGGCCATCGAGATCGTCGAGCCGGGCACGCGCACCGCGGATGCCGCGGAGGCCGGCCGGATCTCCTCGGCCTGCCACCAGCGCGGGGTCCTGACCCTCACCTGCGGGACCTACGGCAACGTGCTGCGCTTCCTGCCGCCCCTGGTGATCCCCGATGCCCTGCTCGAGGAGGGCCTGGACGTGCTGGCCGAAGCCCTCGACGCGTGAAGCGGGCCGTCGCCCTCGGGGGCGTCCTGGCGCTCGGGCTCGCCGGCCTGGTCGGAGCCACGGGGGCCACGAGCGCGGCGGCTTCTTCGACGACGACAGTTGCGGCAACGGCGGCTTCGACCGCGTCGCCTGCGTCCACACGGCGCGTCGGCACCGTCACCCTGAAGCCCTGCCGGGTCGAGGCGACACCCGCCTGGTGCGGCTCGGTGCGCGTGCCCCTCGACCGCACCGACCCGACGGCCGGCACGATCGCCGTGGGATTCGGCTGGGTGCCGGCCAGGGGCGCAGCGACGGGGACCATCGCCGCGGTGGAGGGTGGCCCGGGCTACCCCTCGACCGGGTCCGCGGCCGACTACCTGGACATGCTCGGCCCGCTGCGGCAGAGCCGGAACCTGCTCGTCATGGACCTGCGCGGCACTGGCCGGACCGCCCTGCTCGACTGCCCGGGCCTGCAGTCCTACACCGGTGACACCGCGACCACGCACTTCCAGCAGCTCGTCGCGGCCTGCGGCAACCAGCTGAACCACACCTACCGCCGGGCCGACGGCAGCTACGTCCACGCCTCCGACCTGTTCAACACCGCCAACGACGCCCGCGACCTGGCCGCGGTCATCGGCCGGCTGCAGCTCGGGCCGGTCGACCTGTACGGCGACTCCTACGGCACCTACTTCTCGCAGTCGTTCCTCTCCCAGTTCCCGCGCCTGTTGCGCTCCGTGGTGCTCGACTCGGCGTACGAGGCGCGCGACCTGGACCCGTGGTACGTCACGACGGTGACCACCGCTCGGACCGCCTTCGAGGCGGCCTGCACCCGGGCCTTGGCCTGCGACGCCGCGGCCGGAAGCGGTGCGTGGCAACGGATCGGGCAGCTCGCCACGGCGCTGCGGGCGCACCCGATCCACGGAAAGGTGCCGGGCGTCGACGCGACGCTGGTGCCGACGACGGTCGGGATCCGCCAGCTCGTGGACCTGGTCAACGACGCGGGCTACGACTACGGGGTCTACCGCTCACTCGACGCGGCCGGCCGGGCCTATCTCGAGCACCGCGACACCACTCCCCTGCTGCGGCTCTGGGCCGAGGACTTCGGCTACGACGACGGCGACTACTACGGGCCGGTCAAGGCCTACTCCGACGGGACGTTCTTCGCGGTCAGCTGCACCGACTACCCGCAGCTGTTCGACCCGTCGTCCGCTCCAGCCCAGCGGCGACAGCAGCTGGCAGCGTCGATCAAGGCCTTACCGGCCAACACGTTCGCGCCATTCACCACGGCCGAGTGGATCCAGATGAACCAGTTCACCGAGGCCTACACGGGCTGCCTGGACTGGCCCACCCCGACCCATCCGGCCGACCCCGCAGTCAAGCCGGGTGTCTCGATGGACGCGACGAACGTGCCGGTGCTGATCCTGAACGGTGACATCGACTCGTTGACGCCAGCGGCAGGTGGCGAGCACGTGGCTCGCCAGATCGGACCGGCCGCGCGCTCGATCATCGTGCCCAACATGGTGCACCTGGTCGCGCTCTACGACCGTTACGGCTGCGGCGTCTCCATCTTCCGGGCGTTCCTGCGTCAGCCTTCGCGGCTCGCGACGCTCGACACCTCCTGCACGGCAACGGTTCCCGAGGTGCACACCCTCGGCAACGATGCAGCCGTCGTCGCGCAGGCCACGCCGGCCACCGTGACCAGCGGACACGAGTCGCTGCTCGACCGACGGCTGGCCGCCATCGCCGTAGCGGCGGTCGGAGATGCGGCGTACCGGTTCCAGTACGTCGATCTCAGCCGTGACCTCGGGCTGCGGGGCGGGCGGGTTCACTACTCGAGCGACGCGTCCGGCGACGTCGTCACCGCAAACCTGCACGGCGTCCAGTGGACGACCGACACCTGGGTCGACGGCTCGGTCACGACGGACTACTACGGCCTGGGCGCCGACGGGACCGTGCGGATCCACGACGCGGCCGGGCATCGGCTCACCGTCCAGATCCATTGGGCCACAACGGGTCCGCACACCCAGGCCCACGTGACCACATCGACCGCCAGTTTGGTGCTCCCTGCTCCTTAACGAACGCTATGGGCCGTTCTGGGCGGTTCCTGGGATGATGCCGGCGTGCTCGCCTTGCAACTGGACCGCGTCCGTCGAGCGTCGGTCGCGCCGGACGGGGGCGATCGAGGCGATGTCGATCGTCTGATGGACTCCGCGCGATGTCCCTTCGACGGTTTATCTCATCTGTGCTTTTAGGGTCTGTACACGAAGATCGTTGTCGTTTAGCCTCTCGACAACGGAATCCGTACGTCGGCGGCCTGAGGCTCACCCGAGCATCTGGCCCGGCCGGCGACACCGAGAGGGTGAGTGATGACGACAGCAGCAACGGAGCGAGACCAGCACGGCAGCGGCTCCGGTGAGAAGGGCCTCAAGGGCGGCTCGCTGGGACTCCTGTCCAGCATCGTGGTGGGGATCGCCTCGACCGCGCCGGCCTACAGCCTGGCGGCCAGCCTCGGCTACGTCGTCGTGACGCAGAACGGGAACGGCATCGTCGGCGTGAAGGCGCCGCTGATCATGGTGGTCGCCTTCGTCCCGATGTACTTCATCGCCGTGGCCTACTCCGAGCTCAACAAGGCCGAGCCGGACTGTGGCACGACGTTCACCTGGGCCGCTCGCGCGTTCGGGACCCGAGCCGGCTGGATGGGCGGTTGGGGCATCATCGCCGCCGACGTCATCGTCATGGCCAACCTGGCGGCGATCGCTGGGTCCTACTCGTTCAGCCTGGTGGGAGCCGACTCCCTGGCTGCCAGCGTGTTCTGGAGCACGGTCGCCGGGATCGTCTGGATCATCATCATGACCTACATCTGCTATCGCGGAATCGAGGTCTCGGCCTACCTGCAGTACTTCCTGCTGGGCATCGAGGTGGTCACCCTGGTGATCTTCAGCATCGTCGCCCTGCTCAAGGTCTACGGCGGGACAGCGCCGACCGGCTCGCTGAAGCCCAGCCTGTCCTGGCTGTCCCCCTCCGGGCTGAGCTTCACGTCGATCGTCACGAGCGGTCTGATCGCGGTCTTCATCTACTGGGGCTGGGACACCGCCGTCGCGACCAACGAGGAGTCCGACGACCCCGCCAAGACCCCCGGCCGGGCCGCCGTCCTCTCCACCCTCCTGCTGCTGCTGACCTACGCCATCGTGTCGATCGCCACCATCGCCTTCGCCGGCGTCGGCACCACCGGCATCGGTCTCGGCAACCCGGACAACGCCGACGACGTCTTCGCCGCGCTCGGTCATGAGGTCTTCGGTGGCGGCTTCTTCGGCCACATCATGCTGTTCCTGCTGACCATCTGCGTGCTGACGTCGGCATCGGCGTCCACGCAGACGACGATCCTGCCGACCGCCCGCACCTCGCTGTCGATGGGCGCCTACAAGGCCATCCCGCAGCGCTTCGCCCGGATCCACCCTCGCTATCTGACGCCGAGCGACTCGACCATCTGGATGGGCGCCGTGTCGATCGTCTTCTACGTGGGCCTGACCCTGGTGAGCGCGAACATCCTGGCCGACACGATCGCCGCCGTCGGGCTGATGATCGCCTTCTACTACGGCCTCACGGGCTTTGCCTGCGCCTGGTTCTATCGCAAGACGATGTGGGCGAAACCGCGGGACATCCTGATGCAAGGGATCATCCCGTTCCTGGGCGGCCTGCTCCTGCTCGGCGCGTTCATCTGGGCCTGCAAGACCTACGCCGACCCGGACTACGGGTACACCAGCCTGTGGGGCATCGGCGGCGTCTTCCTGATCGGGATCGGCTCGCTGCTCGTGGGTGTCGTGCTGATGGAGATCTACGCCCGGATCTCTCCGTCGTACTTCCAGGGTGAGACGCTGCCGATGCGGCACTCGGCCGAGCTCCTCCTGGTGCCGGCCGACGGGTCGGTCGCCTTGTTCGGGCTGCCGGACTCCGGTGAGATGCCGACCGTCATCGCCCCGGACCTGTCGAACCTGCCGCCGGGCCGGACCGCCGTCGACCCGCTGACGGGCGAGACCCGGCGCAACCCCAACGACAGCGGAGCCGGCGACTGACGACCCGACGCTAGCGGTCGAGCAGCGGGCGGGACGGGTCCCATGTGGTCCCGTCCCGCTCGTCGGCCCGCTTCCGGGCGATCGCCGAAAGGGCCTCCAGCACAACGCGGTTGCCCAGAGCCGCCGTGATGTCGGCGTGGTCGTAGGGCGGGCTGACCTCGACGACGTCGACGCCGACCACGGGCAGCTCCAGGCAGATCCGGCGTACGGCGTCGAGCAACTGCCGGGCCGACAGCCCGCCGGGCTCGGGGGTGCCGGTGCCGGGCGCGTGGCCCGGGTCGCAGACGTCGATGTCCACGGACAGGAACACGCCGTCGCACTCGTCGGTCGCGATGCCGAAGGCCTCGGTCAAACAGACGTCCAGACCCCGGGTCACGATCTCGGTCATCTCGTACGACCGCATGTGCTGCTGGCTCATCCAGTCCAGGGTCTCGGGGCCCGGCCAGTAGCCACGCAGCCCCACCTGCAGGAAGCGATCGCCGCGCAGCGCGCCCGACTCGATCAGCCGGCGCATCGGCTGCCCGTGCCCCCACAGCGAGCCGAACTCGATGTCGCCGGTGTCGGCGTGGGCGTCGAAGTGGATCATCGAGATCCGGCCGTGGCCGATCACGTTGGCCACCCCCTTGGCGTCGGGGAAGGTGACCGAGTGGTCGCCCCCCAGGATCACCGGGATGGCGCCGGACTCGGTGACCTTCTGCACGGCCGCCTCGAGCGCCGGCAGTGCGGTCTCGATGTCGCCGGAGTACATCTCGACGTCGCCGGCGTCGACCACCTTCAGATCCAGTAGGCCATCGGTGCGCAGCGCCAGGCTCGGCCGCGACCCGTCGTGCGGCAGGTAGTCGGTCATCCGGATCGCCTGCGGCCCGAAGCGCGTGCCCGGCCGGTGCGACGTGCCGCCATCGAACGGCGCCCCGAGGATCACGACCTCGGCATCGGCGTACGACGCGGGGTCGTCCAGGTCGCACTCCGGTACGCCGAGGAAGGTCACGTCCGGACCGAACTGCGCGCCGTATCGAGTCATGTCGCGAATCCTAGGGACTTGGCCCTCACGTTCGGCACTGCCTATCCAGTGTCGGGCAGCCAGCCGTCGGGTACGCCAGGGTCGTGACCGGTCTTGGCGGCGGTCTCGGCCTTGTTGGCGTCGGGCTTGTTGGTGTCGGTGGGTTGGTGGGTGGGCAGGGTGAAGTGTCGGGTGTTGCGGATGGGTGTTCGTTGCGGGTCGAGCCAGGCGGGTGGTCGCCAGTGCGGCAGCCCGTTCAACATCACGCATTCCCAGCCGCGTTTGGCGTGTTCTCGGTGGTGGTAGCCGCAGAGCAGGGTGAGGTTGTCGATGTCGGTGGGGCCGCCGTTGGCCCAGTCGGTGATGTGGTGTCGTTGGCAGTGCGACGGGGGCCGGTCACAGCCGGGGAAGGAGCAGCCGCGGTCCCGCGCGGCCAGGGCGACGGTCTGCCCGGGGGTGGCGATCCGGGAGGTCCGGCCGAGGTAGAGCGGGACGCCCTTGCTGTTCTCGATCAGCACGTACAGCTGGCTCTGGTCGCAGGCGTCGGAGGGCGTCCCCGATCGGGAGCAGGGTGCCGTGCTCACTGACCGCGAACCCGTATCGGTCCCGCAGCGCCTCATCGTGGATGTGCCAGACGATCGCGGCCGGGGTGCCGCCGCAGGCGGGCAGGTCACCGGAGTTGAGGATGGCGTTGAGGACGTCACCGAACGCGTCGTGCATCCGCACGTGGTGCGGGCGCTCGTCCCGCCCGGCCAGCGGCTCCACTACGGTGCCCGAGCCCGCACTCGTCCCGCAGGTCTCGTCCTGGTCGGCCCATTCGCCCTCGCCGCTGTCCGCGTCCGCCCTCTGGGCGGGGGCGGCGGGGGCGGGTTTGGACCAGGCGTCCAGCACGACCCGGGCGGCTTCGCCGGTTTCCTGGTCCAGGTCGGCCTGCAGGGTGTACCCGGCCTGACCGCGTTTCTTCCACAGCCGCAGTCCGCGCTGCTTGTGGGCGTGGTCGATATCGCGCAGCGTCCCGTCGGGGTCGGCCCGGACCATCACGTCTCTGGCCAGCACCTCCAGGTCGGCCGGGAGTGACCTTGGCCGCGGCGGTGGCCATCTCGGCCTCCACCACCGCCCCGGCCGCCTCGCGGACCGGGCCGGGGAGCTTGCCGATCGTGTCCAGGATGATCCGGGCGTGCTCGGCGGAGACCTCACCCGCAGCTGATCCCGGCCGCCAGGGTCGGGCACGCGGCTGGGAGGACTTCCCCGGTGAACGCGACCTGCGGGGTGATGGCGTGGGCCAGGTCCACCCGCCGCTTCGCCTCACCGGAAGACAGCCGCAGCTGCTCGCGCAGGAACGCCGCCGTGGAGGGTCGGGCGTACCGGGCCGGCTCGTCGCCGACCTCGACCGCGGCCACATAGTGGGAGTCGAAGACCGCCAGCCGCCGGCGCAGCAGCTCCAGGTTGCGGGCCACCGCATGCAGCCCGGTCGAGGGCGAGTCCAGGCGGACCAGGGCGGTCAGGTCGTAGTCGTTGAGCTGCGGCCACATCCCCGGCCAAGCGCGCGAAGAGCGTGGTCCAAGGCCGGGTCGCCGGTGGACTCCAGCCCCGTGTCGTCGGGGTGAACGCTGCCCTCGTTCATGTGTTCGATTCTAGACCTATCGTCCGACATCGGTCAACCCCGACAACCACCCGAATCCCGTTGAATAGCAACTATTTTCGGCAACGATCGGCCGACGCTGAGTGACCGTTCTGCAAACCACCAGAGGCGACCCGCGAGCAAGCCCCAGCCCCGCGCGGAACCCGCGCGCCGTACCCAGCCGTCTGGAAACCCAGCCCAGCGCGAAACCCGGCGCGCCGTACCCAGCCGTCTGAAACCCAGCCGCGCGCCGAGAACGCGACCTACGAGTCGAAGCCGAGACCGAACCGGTCCAGGGTGCGCAGCCAGATGTCCCGTTGGCCGTCAGCGGCGTCCGCTCGAGCGATCGAGCGCCGGGTGAGCTGAATCGCGGCCCACCGCAACGGCTCTGGCGGAAAGGGCAGCGGCTTGCGGCGCACCATGGCCAGCTGGGTTCGCTCATTGTCCCGGCCGGCCAGCAGGTCGAGGCAGACCTGGGCGCCGAACCGCGACGACCCGACGCCGAGGCCGGTGTAGCCGGCGACGTAGGCCACCCGGCCGCTCATCGCCCGCCCCCAGAACGGGCTGAACCGCGTGCAGGTGTCGATCGCCCCGCCCCAGGTGTGGGTGAAGCGGACCCCCTCCAGCTGCGGGAAGGTCTCGAACAGATGCCCGGCCAACAGCTCCTCGGTGTGGGCGCTGCGAGCCCGAGCGCCGGACAGGTCGGACCCGAAGTAGTAGAGCGCGTCGTAGCCACCCCACACCAGACGATTGTCCTGGGACAACCGGTAGTAGTGGAACTGGTTGCCGGCATCACCGACGCCCTGTCGCCCCTGCCAGCCGATCGACGAGAGCTGTTCCGGCGTCAGGGGTTCCGTGGCGAGCACGTGGTCCCACACCGGCACGACGTACGGTCGGGCCCGTTTGACGAGCGAGGGGAAGACGTTGGT
The DNA here is from genome assembly GCA_963834425.1 of uncultured Actinomycetota bacterium. Lineage (GTDB taxonomy): Bacteria > Actinomycetota > Actinomycetes > Actinomycetales > CAVURS01 > CAVURS01. The sequence continues at coordinate 504,106 of CAWIBR010000008.1, read as the reverse complement.
GGCCAGCACCACCTGTCCGGCGCGGATGCGTCCCCCGCCGGTGACCAGCTCGACCGTGTCGCCGTTGTCCCGCCACCCACTCACCGGGGTCTGCTCGACGATCCGCCCACCCAGGCTCTCCACGGCTCGGGCCAGGCCCCACACGAGCCGGGCCGGATCGACCATTGCCGTGCCGCCCTCGTCGAGCAGCCCGGCCAGATAGGTCGGCGAATCAACCAGCGATCGAGTCTCGTCAGCGTCAAGGAGCACGCTGTTCTCACCGAGAGCGAGGGCCTGCTCGTGGACCTCGCGCAGCCCCTCGACCTGCCAGGGCGCCACCGCGACATCCAGCGCGCCAGCGCGTTCGAAGCCGCAGTCGATCTCCTGTGCCGCAACCGTTTCCGCGATTGCGTCCAGGTTGCGCTCCCCCAGCTCCAGCAACTGAGGCATCTCCGAGGGCCAGCGCGCCAGGCCGTTGCCGAGGCCATGCGTCAGGCTGGCCGCGCAGAAGCCACCGTTGCGACCGGATGCCGCCCACCCCAGCCGGGCGCCTTCGACCACCACGACCTGCCGGCCCGGCTGCTCCTGCAGCGCGATCAGGGCCGCCCAGAGTCCAGTGAACCCTCCGCCGATGACCGCCAGGTCGCATCGCAGGTCCCCGCTCAGTGCCGGCCGGGCCTCCGGCCGCTCGGGCGAGTCCAGCCAGAGCGGTGTGGACGATGCGTCACGCAGTGCTGTTGCGGTCACCCGTGAAAACCGTTCTGTGCCAAGGCTTGCGGGCGACCCCGGTGATGTCGGACATCACGTGCTTGATGTTGGTGTACTCCTCCAGGGAGTAGACGCTCATGTCCTTGCCGAAGCCCGAGGCCTTGAAGCCCCCGTGCGGCATCTCGCTGATGATCGGGATGTGGTCGTTGACCCACACGCAGCCCGCCTGGATCTCACGCGTCCCGCGCTGAGCGCGGAAGACGTCGCGCGTCCAGATCGACGCGGCCAGCCCGTACGGCGTGTCGTTGGCCAGCCGGATGGCCTCGTCGTCGTCGTCGAAGGCCAACACGGCCAGCACCGGCCCGAAGACCTCCTCGCGCCAGATCTGCGCGTCTGGGCCGTCGACCACGACCAGGGTCGGCTCGTAGTAGGCGCCGGCCGCCAGGACACCCCCAGGCGCCGCGCCGCCGCAGACAACCTTCTGGCCGGCCTCGGCGGCGCGCTCGACGTGAGCGGCCACCCGAGCCGCGTGCGCGGCGGAGACGAGCGGCCCCAGATCGGTTGCGGGGTCGCGCGGGTCGCCCAGCCGGACGCCGGACATCAGGTCGGCGACCCCGGCCACGAAGTCGTCCACCAGCGAGCGATGCACGATCGCTCGGGTCGCGGCCGTGCAGTCCTGACCGGAGTTGATCAGCGAGCCGGCGACGGCCCCGTGGATGGCGGCCTCCAGGTCGGCGTCGTCCATGACGACGAACGGTGCCTTGCCGCCGAGCTCGAGATGCACCCGCTTCGACGTGGCTGCAGCGGTTTCCATCACCCGCCGACCGACGGCGCTGGAGCCGGTGAAGGACACCATGTCGACATCGGGATGAGCGATCAGCGCCTCGCCCGCGACGGGTCCGGTGCCGGTCACCACGTTGACCACGCCGGCCGGGACCCCCGCCTCCGAGCAGGCCTCGGCGAACATCAGCGCGGTGAGCGGCGTGAGCTCACTCGGCTTCAGCACGATGGCGTTGCCGGCTGCGATGGCGGGCAGGATCTTCCAGGCTGCCATCTGCAGGGGGTAGTTCCACGGAGCGATCGACCCCACGACGCCGACCGGCTCCCGGCGTACGGACGAGGTGTGGTCCGGTGAGTACTCGCCGGCCGCTCGGCCTTCCAGAGTGCGGGCGGCCCCGGCGAAGAAGGCCGTGTTGTCGACCGTGCCCGGGACGTCGAACTCCCGGGCCAGCCGGATCGGCTTGCCGGCCTGCCAGGACTCGGTCTGGGCTAACGACTCGGCCCGCTCATCGAGCAGGACGGCCAAGCGGTGCATCGTCGAGGAACGCTCCCCCGGCGAACTGCCACCCCACTCCGGCTGCGCGGCCCGCGCGACCGCCACCGCAGCGTCGACGTCCGCGGCGTCGGCGAGCGAGACCGCCTGCAGCGGCTGGCCGTTCGAGGGGTCGACGATGTCGTGGGTCTGCCCCGACGACCCTGGCCGCGCGGCGCCCCCGATCCACTGGTGGTGCTCGTGCGACCAGCCGTTGGTCCAGCCGTCCGTGTCCGACACCGGCACGTCTAACTCCTTCGACTCGTCAGCTGTCGAGGTTGGCCATGACGTGCTTGATCCGGGTGTAGTCCTCGAAGCCGTACATCGACAGATCCTTGCCGTAGCCGCTGTGCTTGAAGCCACCGTGCGGCATCTCGGCGACGAGCGGGATGTGGGTGTTGATCCAGACACAGCCGAAGTCCAGCCGCCGGGCCATCCGCATGGCCCGGCCGAAGTCCTTGGTCCAGACACTCGAGGCCAGGCCGTAGGGCACGCCGTTGGCCCAGCCGAGCGCCTCTTCCTCGTCGCTGAACCGCTGCACCGTGATGACCGGGCCGAAGATCTCCTCCTGGATCACCTCGTCCTGCTGCTGGATGCCCGACAGGACCGTGGGCTGCAGGAAGTAGCCGTCACCGAGCTCGGTGATCCGGCCGCCGCCGGCCGAGATGGTCGCGTGGTCGGGCAGCCGGTCGAAGAAGCCGCTGACCCGCTCGAGCTGGTTCGCGTTGTTGACCGGGCCCAGCAGCGCGTCCTCGTCGTCCGGGCGGCCGACCTTGGCCGACTTGGCCTGCTCGGCCAGCGCCGCGACGAAGTCGTCGTAGACCCGCGGCCCGGCCAGGACCCTCGTGGCGGCCGTGCAGTCCTGGCCGGCGTTGAAGTAGCCCGCGACCGCGATCGCCTCGGCCGCTGCTTCGATGTCGGCGTCGTCGAAGACGACGACCGGCGCCTTGCCGCCCAGCTCCAGGTGAACCCGCTTGACGTCCTTGGCCGCGCTCGCGGCGACCTGCATCCCCGCGCGTACCGATCCGGTGATCGAAACCATTGCGGGAGTTGGGTGTTCGACCAGCAGGCGACCAGTATCACGGTCACCGGTGATGACGTTGAGGACGCCCGGCGGCAGGAACTGCGCGGCGATCTCGGCCATCCGCAAGGTGGTCTCGGGCGTGGTGTCGCTGGGCTTGAGGACGACCGTGTTGCCGGCCGCGATGGCCGGAGCGAACTTCCAGACGGCCATCATCATCGGGTAGTTCCACGGGGCGACCTGGCCGATGACTCCCACCGGCTCCCTGCCGGATGAACGACGTGTGGCCGGCGAGGTACTCGCCCGCCGCGCGGCCGTCGAGCACCCGGGCCGCTCCGGCGAAGAACCGGATCTGGTCGACCATCGGCGGGATCTCTTCGCTGGCCGTCAGCGCCCACGGCTTGCCGGTGTTCTCGGCCTCGAGCTTGACCAGCTCGTCCGAGGCTTCCTCGATCGCGTCGGCGATCTTGAGCAGCGCCTTCTGCCGGTCGCTGGGAGTGGTGTCGCGCCACCCGTCGAACGCCTTGGCCGCTGCGGCGTACGCGCGGTCGACATCCTCCGCGCCGGAGATCGGCGCCTGGGCCACGACCTGGGCGGTGCTGGGGTCGATGAGCTCGCTCATCCGGCCGTCCGCCGTGTCGACGTGCTCGCCGTCGACGAAGTTGCGCAGGGTACGAGTCGCGGCGGTCACGATATGGCTCCTTCGAGATGGCTTCGAGATGGCGATCGAGATGTGGTCGAGATAGTGGTCCAGAGCAGCCCCGGGTTTCGGCTTCCGACTCTAGCCGCAGATCCGGCCGGGATCGATAGTCCCAGGCCAACGAAACTGTGGATTCGGTGCGTCAACCCGGGTCCAAACAACGGATTCACTTGCGCCCCGCCCCTTTGTGAGGGAAGTATCCAGCGTGTGAGCCCCCGCGACCACGGCCCCGCGCCGATCCTCGACGAGGTCTCCAAGCGGATCATCGACCAGCTGCAGGAGGACGGTCGCCGGCCGTACGCCGCGATCGGCAAGGCGGTGGGGCTGTCCGAGGCCGCGGTCCGTCAGCGGGTCCAGCGCCTCCTGGAGTCCGGGGTCATGCAGATCGTCGCGGTCACCGATCCGCTGCAGGTGGGGTTCAGCCGGCAGGCCATGATCGGGGTGCGCACGTCCGGTGAGCTGACCCAGGTCGCTGACAAGCTGGCGGCGATGTCGGAGGTCGACTACGTCGTGGTCACCGCCGGCAGCTTCGACATCTTGTGCGAGGTCGTCTGCGAGGACGACGACGACCTGCTCAACCTGGTCAGCACGCGCATCCGCACCATCCCGGGGGTCGTCAGCACCGAGACCTTCGTCTATCTCAAGCTCCGCAAGCAGCTCTACAACTGGGGAACACGATGACCACTTCGCAGGACATGTCGGCCAGCAGCGCAACCGGGGGGCACACCCCGCTCGGGACGAGCTACTCCGACGCCGCCCGCGATCACCTCTGGATGCACTTCACCCGGCACTCGACGTACGAGAACGGCGGGCAGGTGCCCGTGATCGTCCGAGGCGAGGGCGCCTACATCTACGACGACCGCGGCCGCCGTTATCTCGACGGCCTGGCCGGGCTGTTCGTGGTCCAGGTCGGGCACGGGCGGGTCGAGCTGGCCGAGGCGGCCGCGCGCCAGGCCAAGGACCTGGGGTTCTTCCCGCTCTGGTCCTATGCGCACCCCAAGGCGATCGAGCTGGCCGAGCGGCTGGTCCAGTCGACGCCGGGTGACCTGAACCGGGTGTTCTTCACGACGGGTGGAGGGGAGGCCGTGGAGACCGCGTGGAAGCTGGCCAAGCAGTACTGGAAGCTCGTCGGCAAGCCGGGCAAGCACAAGGTGATCAGCCGGGCCATCGCCTATCACGGCACCCCACAGGGCGCGCTGTCGATCACCAGCATCCCCGAGGCTCGGATGCCGTTCGAGCCGTTGGTGCCGGGCGCCCACAAGGTGCCCAACACCAACCTTTACCGCGCCCCGGAGTACCTGCGGGACGACGCCAAGGCGTTCGGGCGCTGGGCCGCGGACCGGATCGGCGAGGCCATCGAGTTCGAAGGGGCCGACTCGGTCGCCGCCGTGTTCCTGGAGCCGGTGCAGAACTCCGGCGGCTGCTTCCCGCCGCCGCCCGGATACTTCGAGCGCGTCCGTGAGATCTGCGACGAGTACGACGTGCTGCTGGTGTCCGACGAGGTCATCTGCGCCTTCGGCCGGATCGGCGAGCTCTTCGCCTGCAACGACTTCGGCTACACGCCGGACATCATCACCTGCGCCAAGGGGATGACCTCGGGCTACTCCCCCATCGGCGCGATGATCGCGTCCGACCGGCTGTTCGAGCCGTTCAAGACGGGGCACAACTACTTCCCGCACGGCTACACCTTCGGCGGACACCCGGTCTCGGCGGCCGTGGCCTTGGCCAACCTCGACATCTTCGAGCGCGAGGGCCTGGTCGACCACGTGCACCAGAACGCGCCGAAGTTCCGGGCCTCGCTGGAGAAGCTGCTCGACATCCCGATCGTCGGCGACGTGCGCGGCGAGGGCTACTTCTACGGGATCGAGCTGGTCAAGGACAAGGCGACCCGCGAGACCTTCGACGACGACGAGGCCGAGCGCCTGTTGCGCGGCTACCTCTCGAAGGCGCTCTTCGAGGCCGGCATCTACTGCCGGGCCGACGACCGCGGCGACCCGGTGGTGCAGCTCGCACCGCCGCTGATCATCGGTCAGCCCGAGTTCGACGACATCGAGCAGATGCTGCGCGGCGTGTTGACCGAAGCGTCAAACCTGTTGTGAGACAGGCTATTTGATGCCCCGGGCTGACATTCCGCGCACTCGGGTCCGGAGGATCCCCGAGAAGCAGGTCGACGACCGGTCCGCCCTCGATGGGCTGCTCGACGCCGCCTTGATCGGGCACCTCGCCGTCGTGACCGACGGCTGGCCGTTCGTCGTACCGGTCGGGATCGCCCGCGACGGCGACCGGGTGCTCTGCCACGGCTCGACCGGGGCCCGGCTGTTCCGGGGCCTGGCCGAGGGCGAGCCCACCTGCCTGACCGTGACGATCGTCGATGGCCTGGTGCTGGCCCGCAGCCAGTTCGAGTCCTCGATGAACTACCGCAGCGCCATGATTCTCGGCCGCTGTGAGGAGCTCAAGGGACCGGCCCGCTTCGACGCCCTCGGCATCATCACCGAACACCTGATGCCGGGGCGCGGCAGCGACTCCCGCGGTCCGTCGAAGAAGGAGCTGGCCCAGACCTCGGTCCTCGCCCTGCCGATCGAGGAGTGGTCGCTGAAGGTCAGCAACCACATCGACCCGGACGACGCCGAAGAAGACCTGGATCTGCCCTATTGGGCCGGCGTCCTTCCGCTGCACCACGTCTGGGGCGAGCCGCGGGCCTCCTCCGACCTGCGCGGTGCCCCGCCGGTGCCGGCGTACGTCGCGACCTGGCCGACCGGTCGGACCTGACCCGGACCTCACCTAGCCTTCGGACGAGGGCTCAGACAGAGGCGGCGTAGGCCGAAGCGAAGCTCTCCAACGCGGCGGCCAGCCGGTCGGCGCTGTCGGCGTCGAGCCGGCGCAGCACCTTGGCGATCTCCTTGCGACGAGCCGCCCGCAATGCCGTGAGCGCGCTGCGGCCGGACGCGGTCATCCGCAGCTCGACCTCTCGGCGGCTGCGGGAGCTGACCCCGCGCTGGAGCAGCCCGGCCTCCTCGAGCCGCCCGACCAGGCGGCTGGCGGAGGGCAGGGAGGAGTCGATGCTTGCGGCGAACGCGCTGAGGTTGACCGGCCCTGACCGCTCGATGGCCAGCAACGCGCGCAGCTGGGGCAGGGACACCCCACCTTCGGCGGCGACGGCCGCGACCGTCAGGTCCACGAAGGCGAGCGAGGACTCCTCGACCGCCCGCGCCAGGTTCGCTGGGGCTCCACTACGGGTGCTGGTAGTCGCTTTGGCCACGCACGGAGAGTACCTGCGGCGCTGGACCCGGACAGCGAGGCGCGCGGATCTCTCACCCCGGCTCCCGCTTGCGCGTCGACCGCCGTCACTTTCCGCCTAACAACGGTTGCAGTGCGTTGACGCAGGTGGTCACGGACGAAGGACGGGTCGGAGCAGGTCCAGGACGCCGGCATCCTCGATGGTGCTCGGCACCAAGGGATCCTGGCCGTCGGCCAGCTCGCGCATGGTCTTGCGCAGGACCTTGCCCGAGCGCGTCTTGGGCAGGGCGGGCACGATGTCGACCCGCCGCAGCGAGGCCACCGCGCCGACCTCGTCGCGCACCCGCTGGACCAGCTCCGCCTGCAACGTCTCCGGATCCGCCTCCACGCCAGCCTTCAGCACGACCAGCCCCCGCGGCACCTGACCCTTCAGCTCGTCGTAGACCCCGATCACCGCGCACTCGGCCACCGCCGGATGTCCAGCCAGCGCCGCCTCCAACGACCCGGTCGAGAGCCGGTGACCCGCGACGTTCAGCACGTCGTCGGTGCGGCCCATCACGAAGACATAGCCGTCCTCATCGACGTACCCACCATCACCGCTCAGATAGAACCCCGGGTACGCCGACAGGTACGACGCGACGTACCGCTCGTCGTCGTGCCACAGGGTCGGCAGCGTGCCCGGCGGCATCGGCAGCCTGATGCAGATCGCACCCTCCACCCCGGCCGCCACCCGCTGGCCGGTCTCGTCCAGCACCTGGACGTCGAAGCCCGGCACCGGCACCGTCGGCGAGCCCGCCTTGATCGGCATCGGCTCCAGCCCGCGCAGGTTGGCCACGATCGGCCAGCCGGTCTCGGTCTGCCACCAGTGGTCGACGACCGGCACGCCGAGCCGCTCGCTCGCCCAGTGGTAGGTGTCCGGGTCGAGCCGCTCCCCGGCCAGGAAGAGCGTCCGCAGGGTCGACCGGTCGTGGCCGGCCATCAGGGCGCCGTCCGGATCCTCCTTCTTGATCGCCCGGATCGCCGTCGGCGCGGTGAACAGCCCCGTGACGCCATGCTCCGCGACGACGCGCCAGAAGGCCCCGGCGTCCGGCGTACCAACGGGTTTTCCCTCGTAGAGCACCGTCGTGCAACCGGTGAGCAAGGGCGCGTAGACGATGTAGGAGTGGCCGACGACCCAGCCCACGTCGCTGGCCGTCCACCACACCTCACCCGGCCGCGCGTCGTAGACGTTGGCCATCGACCATCGCAAGGCGACGGCGTGACCGCCGTTGTCGCGGACGATGCCCTTCGGCTTGCCCGTGGTGCCGCTGGTGTAGAGCACGTAGAGCGGGTCGGTTGCTTGCACCGCAACGCATTCCGCGGGTGAGGCCACGCCCGGCTCCATGAGCGCGGCCCAGTCCAGGTCGCGCTCCCCCATCGCCGCGATGACGTCGGGCCGCTCGGGGCGTTGCAGCACAACGGTCCACGCCGGTGAGTGGGTCGCGCGGTCCAGGGCCGCATCGACGAGCGGCTTGTACTCGACCACCCGCGCGCCCTCGATGCCGCACGAGGCCGTGACCACGACGACCGGCTCGGCGTCATCGATCCGGGCAGCCAGCTCGGCCGGCGCGAACCCGCCGAAGACCACCGAGTGCACCGCGCCGAGCCGAGCGCAGGCCAGCATCGCGATGACCGCCTCGGGGATCATCGGCAGATAGATCACGACCCGGTCGCCGCGGCCGACCCCGAGCTCGCGCAGCACCCCGGCGAACCGGGCCACCAGCTCCAGCAGCTCGGCGTAGGTCAGCCGGGTCTGCGTGCCGGTCACCGGGCTGTCGTGGATGAGCGCCAGCTGCTCGGCCCGGCCGCCGATGACGTGCCGGTCCAGCGCGTTGAAGCACGTGTTGAGCACGCCGTCCGGGAACCACCGGTAGAACGGCGGGTGGCTGTCGTCCAGCACCTCGCGCGGCCGCCGGATCCAGTCGATCGCCGACGCCGCCTCGCCCCAGAAGGCGCGGGGGTCATCCAGGCTGGCTCGGTAGGCCTCTGCGTAGCCCGTCATCGGGTGGCTCATGCCGCAATCCTGGCCGACCAAACGGCCGCGGGGCACCCCTTGCCATGATGCGCCGTATGACGACGCGCGAGATCGACTCCCTCGCCGCGCTGGACGATGCGCTCGACGGCAGCTCGGTCACTGGCCGGGCTGCGCATCCAGGGCGTCGACCTGAGCGCCCGGGAGGAGCTGTTGCTCACCTGCGACCCGGCCGGCGCCGTCGTGCTGGGCGGCCAGGTCTCCGACCGCCTCGAGCAGCATCTGCGCCACGGCGGTGCGATCGTCTTCCCGGCCGTGACCGGCGCGCCCATCGACCCGTACCGCTCACGCCTCTACGACGCCAAGGAGCTCTACGCCGGGCTGGCCGACGAGGGGTACGCCGCGACACCGGACGCCCGCGCCTTCGCCTGGTACACCGACGAGTCGGTGCTGCGCGACGTCTACACCACGATGCTCCGGGCGATCCACGACGACAGCATCGGCGACGCCCTGGACGACCTGTGCGCTGGCCGACGGGTGGTCGGGGTGATGGGCGGCCACGAGGTGCAACGCGGTGACCCGGCGTACGCCGATGCGGCTCGGCTCGGGCGCAGCCTGGCCCGCGCCGGGATCCTGGTCGCGACCGGCGGTGGGCCGGGGGCGATGGAGGCGGCCAACCTGGGCGCACGCTGCGCGCATCGGGGTCACGACCACCTCGAGCGCGCCCTGTCGCGGCTCGCCGCGGTGCCGTCGTACCGGCCCGACGTCACAGCCTGGGCCGCCCTCGCCCTGGCGGTGCGCGAGGAGGTCGGCGGGTCGCTCGAGGTGACCAGCGTCGGCGTGCCGACCTGGTTCTACGGCCACGAGCCGCCCAACGTCTTCGCCGGGGCGATCGCCAAGTTCTTCTCCAACGCCCTGCGCGAGGACGGGCTGTTGGCGCGCTGCACCGACGGCGTCGTCTATCTGCCGGGTGCGGCCGGCACGGTGCAGGAGGTCTTCCAGGCCGTCACCGGCCACTACTACGCGCTCGGGCCGACCGCCCCCCTCGTCCTGGTCGGACGGGCCGCCTGGTCCGTGGACCTTCCGGTCTGGCCGCTCCTGGAGTCGCTCGCCGCCGGTCGGCCGATGGCGGCGACCGTGCATCTGGTCGACACCATCGACGAGGCGGCCACCCTCCTGTGCTGAGCGACGCGGCCGATCCGGCGGGCGCAGGCGGACGACGCGGCGGCCATCGTGGCGATTCGCGACGAGGCGGCTGCGTGGCTGCTGGCCCGCGGCATCCGGCAATGGCGCCCGGGCGAGGTCTCACGGCACGACGTCCTGGACTGGATCACCACCGGGCGGGTCTATGTCGCCGAGGTGGATGGTCGGCTGGCCGGCTCGGTCCGGCTGGCCTGGACCGACCCAGCGGTCTGGGGTCGGCAGGCACCGGAGGCGGGCTACGTGCAGGCCCTGGTGACCGCGCGCGACGCGGCTGGCCACGGGCTGGGACGCCAGCTGCTCGCCCACGTCGAGGCCGTGATCGCCCGCAGTGGGCGGCCGCTCGCCCGGCTGTCCTGCCTGCGCGGCAACACCGGCCTGGAGGCGTTCTACGTCAGCGCCGGCTACGTCGAGGTCGGCTCCCGGGCCTTCCCGGACCACCCCGGGTGGGATCCGGTCACCCTGCTGGAGAAGCACCTCGCCGCTGGCTGAATCGGCCCGCCCAGTTGGCGATGCAGTTCGAGCTCAACTCACCTGGGTCATGATCTCGACGACCTGGTCCAGGAAGCGGTCGACGCTCGCCTCGGCGTACCCGCGCGAACCTCGCCGGCCGCGGAAGGAGATCGTCCGCACCTGGTCCGGCGCCATGGCCAGCTGCCCGTCGAAGTACTCCGCGAGCTGGTCGCAGAGCTCGTCGACCGCCTGCACGTCGTACGCCGCGGTCAGGGCGGCCGCGCGAGGGAACCGGTCGCCGTGCGGGCGGTCCAGCCGGGCCCGCAGGACCCGGGCGTGGCTGGTCACGAGGTCATAGAAGCCGCGCGAGCCGAGCCGGGTCTGGTCCGAGTCACGCTCGCGCCGACCGGTCTCGTCCTCGAGCCGGTCCAGGGCGTCGTCGACCTCGCGCACCTCGTAGCCCCGACGGACCAGGTCGAAGCCGACCGCGCGCACCTCGGCCGAGGTCACCTGGCCGCTGAGCGCGCGCATGAAGAAGTCGTCGACCTGCTCAACGCGATAGCCCTTGGCCAGGCCGGTGACCCGGGTGTAGCTCTCCGACGGGACGGACACGTCTGTTTTCTACACCGAGGCAGCTGCGAGCTGCCCACAAGCGCCGTCGATCTCCCGCCCGCGCGTGTCGCGGACGGTCGTCGGCACGCCGTGGGCGCGAAGCCGGCGGACGAACTCGTGCTCGACCCGAGGGTCGCTGGCGGTCCACTTCGAGCCCGGCGTCGGGTTGAGCGGGATCGGGTTGACGTGCACCCAGCCCCGGCCCCGGCGGTTCAGCTCGGTGCCCAGCCGGTCGGCCCGCCAGGCCTGGTCGTTGATGTCCCGGATGAGGGCGTACTCGATCGAGACCCGACGGCCGGTCGCCTCGAAATAGCGGTAGGCCGCGTCGAGGGCCTCGCCGACCTTCCACCGGGTGTTGATGGGCACCAGCTCGTCACGCAGCTCATCGTCCGGGGCGTGCAGCGACAGCGCGAGCGTGACCGGAATCCCTTCAGCCGCAAGGCGATCGATGGCTGGCACCAGGCCGACGGTGGACATCGTGATCCCCCGCGCGGACAGGCCCAGGCCCTCGGGCGGGTCGGCGACGAGGGTCCGGATCGCGCCGATCGCCGCCTTGTAGTTGGCCAGCGCCTCCCCCATGCCCATGAAGACGACGTTGCTGACCCGCAGCGGCTCGCTCTCGCGACCGCCGGCGACCTCGCCGGCAGCGAGCGCCCGGGCGCCCGCGACCACCTGCTCGACGATCTCGGCCGCCGACATGTTGCGGGTCAGGCCGGCCTGGCCGGTGGCACAGAACGGGCAGTTCATCCCACAACCGGCCTGGCTGGACACGCACATGGTGACCCGGCCGGGATAGCGCATCAGGACGCTCTCGACGAGCGCGCCGTCGAACAGCCGCCAGAGCGTCTTGACCGTCGCACCGTGATCGCCCTCGCGGACGCTGCAGCGGCGTGAGCAGCTCGGGCAGCATCGCCGCGACCAGCTCGGCCCGCCCTTCGGCCGGCAGGTCGGTCATCTGTTCGGGGTCCACCGTGTGATGGGCGAAGTAGTGCTGGCTCAGCTGCCCGGCCCGGAAGGCCTTGTGCCCCAACGCCTCCACCGCCGTACGCCGCTCGGCCAGCGTCAGGTCCGCGAGGTGGCGCGGAGGCTTGCCCCGACGCGGAGCCGTGAAGGTGAGCTCGCCGGGGCGGGGTGCGGGAGTCGGCAGGTCGGTGGCGGCCACCGTCAGTGCACCGGGACCAGTGCGTGCAGCAGCAGCCAGATCACCGGCGCCGCGAAGAGCAGCGAGTCGATCCGGTCCAGCAGGCCGCCGTGGCCCGGCAGCAGCGAGCCCATGTCCTTGATCCCGAGGTCGCGCTTGATCAGCGACTCGCCCAGGTCGCCCATCGTGGCCGCGCACACGGCCGCCAGGCCGACCAGCGCGCCCGCCCACCAGCTGCCCTGCAGCAGGATCGTGACCGTCCCGACGCCGAGCAGGACGCAGGCCAGCACCGACCCGGCGAAGCCCTCCCACGACTTCTTGGGACTGACCGACGGCGCCATCGGATGCTTGCCGAACAGCACGCCCGCCGTGTAGCCGCCGATGTCGCTGCCGATGGTGACCAGGACGAAGGTCAGGACCCGCCACGAGCCGTCGCTCGGCGAGAGCAGCAGCAGGGCGAAGCCGGCGAGCAGTGCCGGGTACGCCGCGACGAGCAGGCCGCCGGCGACATCGCGGACCGCCCCCTCGGCCCCCTCGGCCACCCGCCAGACGACGACGCCGAGGCTGGTCAGGGCAAAGCACACGGCCAGGGCCTGCCCGCCCGCGGCGTAGGCGGCGACCAGCATGCCGGCGGCGCCGATCGTGACCGGCACCAGCGGGACCGCGATCTGCCGGACAGCCAGCGCCTCGGTCATCTCCCAGACGGCGATGACGATGGCCAGCACGACGACGACGACGAAGGCTTCCTTGCGCACGAACAGCGACGCGATCACCACGGCGCCGAGCACAGCTCCGACCAGCACGGCAGCCGTGCAGGTTGCGGCCGGCCCGACCCGGCGAGCGGGCGGCCCGGGCGGCGGCCCGGGTGGAGGGCGCGCCCTCACTCGCCGTACCGGTGTCGGTCTCAGCTTCCGGTTCAGCGGCGGATTGCGGCTCCGGTCGCGGCGCCGGCTCGGGCTCCGGATCGGCGAGCAGCTCGACCTCTGGCTCCTCCGGGGACTGCGCGAGGGCGGGAGCGGCCGGGTCCGGCACCAGCTCGACGTCCGGCTCCTCGGTCGTCGCCTGCCCGCCCCGGCCGGTCGGAAGACCGAAACGGCGGCGCGGCTTGGGGACGATGTCCACGGCAGGTGACCTCTGAAGGCTCTGGAGTCCGGGTCGAGGTCAGACCTCGAGCAGCTCGGACTCCTTGTGCTTGAGCAGGTCGTCGACGGTGTCGACGTGCTTCTTGGTCATGGCCTCGAGCTCCTTCTCGGCCCGCGCGACCTCGTCCTCGCCGGCCTCGCCGTCCTTGGAGATCCGGTCCAGCTCCTCCTTGGCCTTGCGGCGGATGTTGCGGATCGAGATCCGGGCGTCCTCGCCCTTGTGCCGGGCGAGCTTGATGTACTCGCGGCGCCGCTCCTCGGTCAGCTCGGGCAGCGAGACCCGGATCAGGTTGCCGTCGTTGGTCGGGTTGACGCCCAGGTCGGAGTCGCGCAGTGACTTCTCGATCGCGGCCATGGCGCTCTTGTCGTAGGGCGTGATCAGGATCGTGCGCGCCTCGGGGGTGTGGAACGACGCGAGCTGCTGCAGCGGGGTCGGCGAACCGTAGTAGTCCACCGTCAGCCGGCTGAACATGCCCGGGTTGGCTCGGCCGGTGCGGATGGTGGCGAAGTCCTCCTTGGCGACCTCGAGGGCCTTGTCCATCTTGTCGTCGGCCTCGAGCAGGGTGTCGTCGATCAAGGTTGGCTCCTCATGTCTGTGACGGTAGGGGTCATCCGGCGTCGACCAGGGTGCCGATCTTCTCACCGCGGACCGCCCGCACGATGTTGCCCTCACGCTCCATGCCGAAGACGACCATCGGCAGCTTGTTCTCCTGGGCCAGGGCGAAGGCCGCCGCGTCGACCACCTTGAGCCGCTGGCGCAAGGCCTTGGAGTAGGTCACGTGCTCGAGCAGCTGGGCCGACGGGTCCTTGCGCGGGTCGGCCGTGTAGACCCCGTCGACGCCGTTCTTGCTGATCAGCACGACGTCGGAGTGCGTCTCCAGAGCCCGCTGGGCCGCGACCGTGTCGGTCGAGAAGAACGGCACGCCGAAGCCGGCCCCGAAGATCACCACCCGGCCCTTCTCCAGGTGCCGGATCGCGCGCAGCGGCACGTAGGGCTCGGCGATCTGGCCCATCGTGATCGCCGTCTGCACCCGGGTCGGCTGGCCGGCCTTCTCCAGGAAGTCCTGCAGGGCCAGGCAGTTCATCACGATGCCGAGCATGCCCATGTAGTCGGCGCGGGTCCGGTCCAGCCCCTTCTTCTGCAGCTCGGCGCCGCGGAAGAAGTTGCCACCACCGATGACCACCGAGATCTGGACGCCGGTGTGGGCGGCCGTCGCGATCTGGGCCGCGATGTCGCGGACGACATCGGGGTCCAGGCCGATCCGGCCGCCACCGAACACCTCACCGGAGAGCTTGAGCAGGACCCGGTTGTAGCGGCGCTGAGGGATCCGCTCGTCCTCCGGGACCGACCTGAGGTCCACGTGCAGCTCTTCGCTCACCGATACCTCCTCGGTCATGCTCACTCCCCGCTCGCGTGCGGCCAGGTCTCCGGTGGCGGAGGCCGGCCGAGTGTTCATCGGACCGCTGTCAGACACCCACCTTGAACCGCGCGAAGTTGGTCGCGGTGGCGCCGGCTTCCTTCAGCACCTGGGCGACCGACTTCTTCGGGTCCTTGGCGAACTCCTGCTCCAGCAGGACGTTCTCCTTGAAGAACGCGTTGACCCGGCCCTCGACGATCTTGCGGGATCGCCTGCTCGGGCTTGCCCTCCTCGCGGGTCATCTCCTCGAAGACCCGGCGCTGGTCGTCGACGATCGTCGGCCGCGATCTCCTCGCGCGTCAGCACCGTCGGGGACATCGCGGCGATGTGCATCGCCACGTCGCGGGCGATCGTCTCATCGCTGCCCTCGTAGGCGACCAGGACGCCGATCTGCGGCGGCAGGTCCGGGTTGGTGCGGTGCACGTACGACGTGACCGCCGCCCCCTCGACCCGGGCCACCTTGCTCACGACGATCTTCTCGCCGATCGCGGCGTTGGCCTGGTCGACGACCTGCTGGACCGTCGTACCGGGCTCGATCTCGGACGCCAGCAGGGTCTCGGGGTTGTCGGCTCCGATCTTGACCGCCTGGGCGAGGACCTTCTCGGCCAGGGCCTGGAACGGCTCGCCCTTGGCCACGAAGTCGGTCTCGCAGTCGATCTCGACCAGCGTGCCGACCTGGCCGGCTCCGCCGTCGGAGATCTGCAGGGTCACCAGGCCGTTGGACGTGGTCGCGTCCTTCGCGCTTCACGACCCCCTTCTGGCCCTTCTCCTGCAGGATCTCCTCGGCCCGCTTCATGTCGCCGTCGGCCTCGTCGAGCGCCTTCTTGACGTCGAGCATCCCGGCGCCGGTCTTCTCCCGGAGCGCCTTGATGTCAGCGGTGGTGTAGTTCGCCATCAGGCCTGTGCCTCCTCGCTGGTGGCCTCGGCAACGGTCTCGGTGAGCTCCTCGGCCGGGGCGGGTGCCGCCTCGGCTGCGGCCTCGGCCGCGACCTCGTCCGGGGTCTCGGGCGTCTCGATCGGGGTCACGGCCTCGGCCGTGGCCGCGTCCTCGGTCCCGGCCGGCTCGTCGACCTCGTCGGCCGCCTCGGCCGCAGCCTCGGCGTCCTGGCCAGCCGACCGCGGTGAGCTCGCCCGCCTCGGGGACGGCCGCGTCCTGAGCCTTGCCGCCGTCGCCCTCGCCGGACTGCTCGCCGTCGTGGGCGAGCAGCTCCTGCTCCCAGGCGGCCAGCGGCTCGTCGACCGCGACGTCGCCGTCAGCGGCCGCGTCGCCACCGCGCGAGCGGGCCATCAGCCCGTCCGCGACGGCGTCGGCGAGCACCCGGGTCAGCAGCGTGACCGAGCGGATGGCGTCGTCGTTGCCGGGGATCTTGTAGTCGACCTCGTCCGGGTCGCAGTTGGTGTCCAGGATCGCGACGATCGGGATGCCGAGCTTGCGCGCCTCGTCGACCGCGAGGTGCTCCTTCTTGGTGTCGACGATCCAGACCGCGCTCGGGCACCTTGGCCATGTCCCGGATGCCGCCGAGGGTCTTGAGCAGCTTGTCCTTCTCGCGGCGCAGGACCAGCAGCTCCTTCTTGGTCATGCCGCTGCCGGCGACGTCGTCGAAGTCGAGCTCCTCGAGCTCCTTGAGCCGCTGCAGACGCTTGTGGACCGTGGAGAAGTTGGTGAGCATCCCACCCAGCCAGCGCTGGTTGACGAACGGCATCCCGACCCGCCGGGCCTGCTCGGCCACCGGCTCCTGGGCCTGCTTCTTGGTGCCGACGAACAGGATCGTGCCGCCGTGGGCGACGGTCTCCTTGACGAACTCGTAGGCCGAGTCGATGTAGGTCAGCGACTGCTGCAGGTCGATGATGTAGATGCCGTTGCGCTCGGTGAAGATGAAGCGCTTCATCTTCGGGTTCCAGCGACGGGTCTGATGCCCGAAGTGGACGCCGCTCTCGAGCAGCTGGCGCATCGTGACGACGGCCATGCGTGTACTCCTGTCTGCACACCGTCCGTTCGCTCGCGATCGGGGCGGTGCACTCGGTTGCCTCGCGGTCGGCCAGGTGGCTGCCGCGCCTGGCGCCCGCGACGCGCCCGAAACCCGCGAACGGGACCGAGGCGGCGCGCCCCGTCGGTGCTCGGGTCTCCAGACAAGTCTGCGGACAGGCCGGAGTCGAGAGCGATGACGGTGTGCGGGCGCGCGATGTCGGCCGGGCAGATGCCTGGCCGCGCGCTCAGTCTAACGTCAACTCAGCGCCAGGGCGGCCACGCCCGCGAGCACGACGACCGACCCGACCAGCCGCCGGGCCGGATGCGGCTCGCGCAGGACCAGCCAGGAGAGCAGCGCGCCGATCACGATGCTCGTCTCGCGGACCGGCGCGACGACCGAGACCGGCGCCAGGGTGAGCGCCTGGAGCACGAAGATGTAGGCCAGAGGGGACAAAACGGCGACGACCAGGATCTCGCGCCGGTACTGGCCGAAGATCGTCGGAACCGTCGATCGCCGTCGGCCCAGCGCGCCGGGGCTCAGCCCGATGCTCTGCCAGACCAGCCCGAGGGTGAAGTACGGCAGGGCCGGGATGGCCAGCGCGGTCACCGAGTGGGCGTCCCACAGGGTGTACGCCGCGATGCTCACGCCGGTCGCCACGCCGTAGGCGATGCCGACCCGGCGCCGATGCGGGCTGGCCGGGTTGCGGCGGCCGAAGGAGATGACCAGGACGCCGGCCACGATCAGGCCCACCCCGACCAGGGCCAGCGCGCTGGTCGGGTCACCGAGCACCAAGACGGCGACCAGCACGGTGACCAGCGGCCCGGTCCCGCGGGCCAGCGGGTAGACCAGGTTCATGTCGCCGGCGGCGTAGCCGGCCTGCAGCAGGTTCCCGTAAGCCACGTGCAGCATGCCGCTGACGAAGCCGGCCAGCAGCCAGGACCAGTGCGGGTGCAGGGGATGCCAGATCATCCAGACGAGCGCGATCGGCACCCAGAGGGCGGACGAGCTGATCGAGTAGGCCCAGACGAAGACCGGGCCGCCGTTCTCGGCCCGCTTGGCCGCGAAGTTCCAGGTCGCGTGGAGCACCGCCGCTGTCAGCGTCAGCAGCAGCGCCTCGTGGTTCATCGCTCGTTAGTCTCCCGCTCATGGCGCCCGAGCACGCTCCACCACCCCGCACCCCCTACGTCACCGAGCGGATGCGGGAGTTCGGGACGACGATCTTCGCCGAGATGAGCGCACTGGCGGTGGCCACCGGGTCGATCAACCTGGGCCAGGGCTTCCCCGACACCGACGGCCCCCAGGTCATCCTCGAGGCCGCACGTCAGGCCATCGCGTCGGGCGAGAACCAGTACCCGCCCGGACCCGGACGCCCCGAGCTGCGGGCCGCCATCGCGGCGCACCAGCAGCGCTTCTACGGCCTCGAGGTCGACCCCGAGACGGAGGTGCTCGTCACGGTCGGGGCCACCGAAGCCATCGCTGCCGCCATCCTCGCGCTCTGCGAGCCTGGCGATGAGGTCGTCACGTTCGAGCCGTACTACGACTCCTACGCGGCGGCGATCGCGTTGGCCGGCGCCACGCGGCGTACGGCGGTGTTGCGGTGGCCGGACTTCGCGGTCGACGAGGACGAGCTGCGGGCGGCGTTCTCGGACCGGACCCGGGTGGTGCTGCTCAACAGCCCGCACAACCCCACCGGCAAGGTGTTCACGCGGGCCGAGCTGGAGCTGGTCAGCCGGCTCGCGGTGGATCACGGCGCGATCGTGGTGACCGACGAGGTCTACGAGCACCTGGTCTTCGACGGAGCTCGACCACGTGCCGGTCGCGACCCTGCCGGGGATGGCCGACCGGACGTTGACGATCTCCTCGGCCGGCAAGACGTTCTCGGTGACCGGCTGGAAGGTCGGCTGGGTCAGCGGTCCCGCGCCGCTGGTGGCCGCCGTCCGCGGCGTCAAGCAGTTCCTGACCTTCGTCGGATCAGGGCCGTTCCAGCCGGCCGTCGCGGTCGGTCTGGGTCTCGGCGACGAGGTCTACCGCGAGGTGGCGACCTCGCTGCAGTCCCGGCGCGACCTTCTCTCCGCTGGGCTGGTCTCGGCCGGCTTCGACGTCGCCCCGTCCGGCGGCACCTACTTCGTGGTCGCCGACTCCCGTCCGCTCGGCTACGACGACGGCCTCGCGCTGTGCCGCGCACTGCCAGACCTGGCCGGCGTCGTCGCCGTGCCGATCAGTGTCTTCCACGACGACAAGGACGCCGCCGCGACGCTGGTTCGGTTCGCCTTCTGCAAGCGGGAGCCCGTGCTGCTCGAGGCCGTGGAGCGGCTGCATCGGCTGCGCCGCTGAGCTGTTGGTCACCGGCTGTCCACAGTCCCGGGCCGTCGTCCCACCGTCCACAGGCAGACCTCGCCTGCGCCCCTGCCGTGGGTTCGGGCGAGCAGTCTGCCCGTCATGGCTCGACATCCACTGCCTCGCTCGTCCGCGCCGGCCGGCCCGACACGTCCGCACCGGCAGCCGGCGCAGCTCCTGCGTCGCACCGGACTGGTGCTCATCGTGCTGTTGGTGCTGACCGGGACCGCGGTCAGCGGGGCGGCCGTCCCGATCAGCGGGCCGGGCGCAGTCGCCGACGCTCCGCACCGGTCCCTCCCGGCGAGGGCATCGGCGGGCGGTCGGTTGCTGCAGCCGGTCGGCCGATGGCAGTGGCCGCTCGAGCCGCAACCCGCGGTGGTCCGGCGCTTCCAGCTGGCCCCCACGCCCTGGGGCGCCGGCCACCGCGGGGTCGATCTCGCTGCCCGAGTCGGGCAACCGGTGCTGTCCGCCGGGGCCGGCACGGTGAGCTTCTCCGGCGTGATCGCCGGCCAGGGGGTGCTCGCCGTGACCCACCCGGGCGGGCTGCGGACGACCTACGAGCCGGTCCGCGCCCGCGCTGCCCGCAGGAACGCCGGTGCGTGCGGGGCAGCCGATCGGCGAGGTCGACGGCACACCGGGACACTGCTGGCCGGCGGTGTGTCTGCACTGGGGTCTGCTGCGCCCGGACGGCGGCTGGGCCGGCGCCGGGAGTGGCTTCGGGCCGACGTACCTCGACCCCCTGCTGCTGGTCGGCGTCGACCTCAGCCCGCCGGTGTTGCTGCCGCTGACGGCGCCCCCGGTTGGTTCAGTCTTGGTCGGTCAGTTTGGCGCGCAGCTGCAGGACGGCCTTGGTGTGCATCTGGCAGATCCGAGACTCGGTGACGCCGAGGATCTTGCCGATCTCGGCCAGGGTCAGGCCCTCGTAGTAGTAGAGCGTGACGACGATCTTCTCCCGCTCGGGCAGCTGGTTGATCGCGCCGGCCAGCAGGAACTTGGTCTCCTCGCCCTCGAAGGCGAGGACGGGGTCCTCGGCCCGCTGGTCCTCGAGGGTGTCGCCCAGGGTGAGCTTGTCGCCCTTCTCGCCACCGACGGAGAGCATCTCGTCGAGCGCGACGACGTTGACGTAGGACACCTGGCTGAAGATGTGGTGCAGGTCTCCGAGGGCAATGCCGAGGTGGTCGGCAACCTCGGCTTCGCTCGGGGTCCGGCGCAGCTCGGCCTCCAGCGTGGCGTAGGCGCGCTCGACCTCGCGGGCCTTGGAGCGCACCGAGCGGGGGATCCAGTCCAGCGCGCGCAGCTCGTCGATGATGGCGCCGCGGATCCGGCTGATCGCGTAGGTCTCGAACTTGATGGCCCGCTCGAGATCGAACTTCTCGATGGCGTCGATCAACCCGAAGATGCCGTACGAGACCAGGTCGGCCTGCTCGATGTTCTGCGGGAGACCCACGCCGACCCGGCCCGCGACGTACTTCACCAGCGGCGTGTAATGCAGGATCAGCCGCTCGCGCAGGCCGGCGTCGCCGAAGGTCTTGTAGCCCTCCCACATCTCGCGGAGGGCCAGCTCGGCGGCGGCGGCTTCCTCGTCGCTCGGCTTGGGCGGTCGGCCCGGTCGAGTGGCCACGGAAAGCTCAGGCTCTTGGGTGCGCCTGGTCATACGTGACTTTGAGCCTCTCAACGGAAACGTGGGTGTAGATCTGTGTCGTCGCGAGCGTAGCGTGACCGAGCAGTTCCTGAACGGTCCTCAGGTCAGCTCCTCCCTCCAAGAGGTGAGTCGCCGCCGAGTGCCGCAGCCCGTGCGGGCCCAGGTCACGGACCTCGGGCAGGGTCGCGACCAAGCGATGGACGACGGCCCGGATCTGGCGCTGATCGGCCCTGCGGCCACGCTGTCCCAGCAACAGGGCCGGCCCGCTCTGCGGACCGGCCAGGAGCGGCCGTCCCGTGCTCAACCAGGCCTCAACGGCGCGTGCGGCAGGCACGCCGAACGGCACGACGCGTTCCTTGCCGCCTTTGCCGAACAGGCGCGCCGTCCGGCGCTGCAGATCGATGTCGTCGACGTCCAGGCCGACCAGCTCGCCGACCCGGGCCCCGGTGGCGTAGAGCAGCTCCAACGCCACCCGATCCCGTAGGCCAATCGGGTGACCCGGTTCGACCGCTTCGGCAGCCGAGTCCAGCAGGGCTGCGGCCTCGTCGGCCTTCAGGACCGCTGGGAGGGTCGCCAACCGACGGGGAGCCAGCAGCCGAGTGGAGGGATCGGTCGCGATCCGCCCGGTGCGGGCCGCCCAGGACAGGAACGAGCGGGCGGCTGCGGCCCGCCGGGCGACCGTCGAGCGCGCCTGGCCGGCCGCGGTCAGCGAGGCCAGCCAGGACCGCAACAGCGCGAGGTCGACGGCGCCCAGCTCCGCCGACCCCGTGTCGGCGCGCATAGCCGAGCAAGCTGCGCACGTCACCCAGGTAGGCCCGCTGAGTGTGCTCAGACCGGGCCCGCTCGAGGGCGAGGTGGCGGCCGAACTCGATCACCACCAGATCGAGTGCCGGGTCCAGCTCGGGGCCAGCCAACTTCTCGCGCGCGTGGGGGGACGCCGGGCCAGAAGTTGGCTGGCCCTCGCGCGTGCTCATGCCCCCACGCTGACCTAGCCCTCGGCGGGCGGCAAGTTGCCTCGCCGCCAGCCGCTGCCGTTGCGCAGGGCCAGACCGCGCAGCGAGAGCCGCCCGAGGGCTGAGCGGGCGGAGTCCAGGTCGAGGCCGGCAATGGCGGCGACCTTCTCCGGCGCGCTCCCCCACTGCTTGGGCAGAGCCTCCAGCACGCGGCGTTCGGTCTCGTCCAAGCCATCCCAGTCGCGACGGACCGGCGCCGACGGCCGCGGCGCCAGGTCGGCACCGATCCGGCCGACCAGCTCGGCCGCCTCGGCAGCATCGGTGACCAGCACGGCCCAGCCCTCGCGCACGATCTGGTGACAGCCGCCCGAGACGTACGACGTCACCGGCCCGGGCACCGCGCCCACCGGCCGCTGGTGATCGTTCGCCGTGCGAGCCGTGTTGAGGGCGCCGCTGCGGATCGCGGCCTCGACCACGACGGTCCCGTTGGTCATCGTCGCGATCATCCGGTTGCGCTGGATGAACCGGTTGCGCATCGGCGCTGAGCCCGGCGGCACCTCGCTGAGCAGCGCTCCGAACTGGACGATCTCGGCGATCAGCTGCTCGTTGGCGCGTGGGTAGGGCCGGTCCACTCCCCCCGCGAGCACGCCGACGGTCGAACCGCCGGTGCGCAACGCCGCGGCATGGGCACAGCCGTCGATCCCCAGAGCCGCACCGGACACGACGGTGAATCCGCGGTCGGCCAACCCCTCGGACAGCGCGTAGGTCATGTCCTGGCCGTAGGCCGTCGCGGCCCGCGATCCGACCACGGACACTGAGCGTGCGCAGGCCGACCGCAGGTGCAAGGGCCCACGCACCCAGAGGCAGAACGGTGGTGCCTGCAGGGCGGCGAAACCGTCCGGCCACTCCTCGTCACCGGGGCAGACCAGCCGCCCACCCAGCCGGGCGAGCAGGTCCAGGCCCGGCCGCGGGATCCAGCGCCGCCTGCCGGGCCCGGAACTTCTCGTGCGCCTTGGTCTGCCCGCGCAGGACTCGGTCGAGTGCCCCGCAGGCCCCGTGGTGTGCGACCAGTTCGGCCGCGTGTGGGTCTCCCGGCTCGGCGAGCCGGGACCAGGTGGCCCGGGCCAGTCGGTCGTCACCGGTCAGGCAGCGTCTCGATCACGCCGCCACCCGACTCTGCTGCCGCAGCTCGACGGCGAGCCCGACCTCGGCCCGGGTCGGAGCCGTCAGGCCACCGAGATCGGCCAGCGTCCACGCCACGCGCAGCACCCGGTGGAAGCCGCGCACGGTCAGCGTTCCGCGGTCCATCGCCTGCTCGAGGTCGGCGGTGACTCCTGGGTCGAGCGCCATGACGCCGGTCGCCAGGTCGGTGCCCGGCACCTCGGCGTTGCACCGCCAGGGCGTTGCCGCCAGGCGCTCACGCTGCGCACCCCGCGCCTCCGCGACCCGCTCGGCGACCAGAGCGGTGGACTCCCCCGACCCCGCTCGTCGGATCGCCGCACGGGTCACCGCCCGGACCATGATCTGCAGGTCGACGCGGTCGAGCAGCGGGCCGGACAGCCGGCGCAGGTATCGGCGTTGAGCCATCGGGGTGCACGTGCAATCACGTCCACCGCCGGTGGCTCGCCCGCACGGGCACGGGTTGGCCGCGAGCACCAGCTGGAACCGCGCCGGGTAGGTCGCCGTGGCCCGGGACCGGTGGATGGTCAGCGTCCCGCTCTCCAAGGGTTGGCGAAGCGCGTCGAGGGTCGCTCGGTTCCACTCCGGCGCCTCGTCGATGAACAGGACGCCACCGTGGGCCAGTGAGATGGCGCCGGGCCGCGGCAAGCCGCTGCCGCCGCCCACGATCGCGGCGACGGAGGCTGTGTGGTGCGGGTCGACGTACGGCGGGCGGGTGATCAGCCCGTGGCCACCCGGGAGATGACCGACGAGGGAGTGAACCGCGGTGACCTGCAGGGCGACGTCCTCGTCGAGGTCGGGCAGCAGTCCGGGCAACCGAGCCGCGAGCATCGTCTTGCCCGCGCCCGGGGGGCCGAGCAGGAGCAGGTGGTGACCCCCCGCCGCGGCGATCTCCACGGCCCGACGCGCCTCCTCCTGCCCGGCCACGTCGGCCAGGTCGGCCGGCTGGGCGACCATCTCGAGCACGCTGCGACGGCCCTCGCTGCGGCCGTCGAGATCGAGGTCGCGGTCCAGATCATCGAGGTCGGCCAGGAGCTGCTCCGGGACCGGCTCACCGCGATAGAGGCCGACGAGCTCGGCGAGTGAGCCGACCGAGAGGACGTCGGCGCCCTTCACCAGCCGGGCCTCGGTCAGGTTGGCCTGGGCGACAACCACCCTGGGCAGGCCGCAGCGCACCGCGGCCAGGACTGCGGGCAGGATGCCTCGAACCGGCCGCAGACGACCGTCAAGACCCAGCTCACCGAGATGGACCACGTCCTTGACCCGGCCGGGCGGCAGCAGGTCGGAGGCGGTCAGGACGGCGACCGCGATGGCCAGGTCGAACGACGTGCCCGCCTTCGGCAATGACGCCGGTGAGAGGTTCACCGTCAGCCGGCGCAGGGTGAAGGGGAGCCCGGAGTTGTTGATCGCTGCGCGCACCCGATCGCGGGCCTCCCCGAGCGCCGCGTCAGGCAGGCCGGTGATGGTGAACGCGGGAAGACCCGACGCAGCATCGGCCTCCACCTCGATGACCCTGCCCTCGATGCCAGCCAGGGCAACGGATTTCGTCCGCCCGAGCATCAGGCGACCGCCCGCAGGTGACTGATCTCCGCCGCGCCCTGAGGGGCCCGCAGCACGGCGACCAGGTCGATCCGGATCTGGGTCGGGCGGACGCCGTGAACCTCCACCCAGGCCAGCGCAAGTCGCCGGAGCCGGGCGGCCTTGGCCGCGGAGACCGCTTCGAGCGGATGCCCGAAGGCCGCCGAGCTGCGGGTCTTGACCTCACAGATCACCAGCGCGTCGCCGTCCCTGGCGACGATGTCGATCTCACCGAGCGGACATCGCCAGTTGCGGTCGAGCACCACCAGCCCCGCGTCGATCAGGTAGCGCTCGGCGACCCGCTCGCCGTACTGCCCCACCGCGTCCTTGGCCCGCACGGACACCACCTCCGCGAGGAAGAGTGTCCGGCCGACCCCTCAGGACGGGTCGGATCGAGGCCGGCCTGTGGACAGTGGGACGACCGGCTCCTCCTGTGGATGAGCCGGTCAGGCGGCGGGTGCCAGGTATTTCGCCGCGGCCCAGTTGCTCCACCCGGCGTGGTTCTTGAAGGCCACGGAGAAGCGGTACTCCCGCCCGTTGAGGAGATGGCTGAAGTGGGTGCCGCTGTAGGTCACCGGGATGTCGCGCAGGGTCGGGATCGTGTCGTAGGCGTGCAGGCTCGGGTGGTACTCCTCCATCCAGACCCGCACGCCGGTCGTCCCGGCCGGACGAGCGGACACCTTGACCAGGATCTGACCGTTGGCGCTCCGCACCGGCGTGACCGTCGGAGGGGCGGGCGTCTGGTTCCACGCGGGCAGGCAGGAGTTGGTGAACTGCGGGGTGGTGATCTGGTTGTAGGGCATGGAGTTCCACGACGCGTAGCCGAACGCCGTGGGCAGGCTCACGGCCGAGGACCCCTCGCACGCGGTCATCGCCGGGATGGGCTCGCGGGTCCCGCCGACGCGATCCGCGCGCCACTCGATGTCGGTGTAGGCCGTCTTGCAGTTGGCGTTGCCGCTGGCGCCCATCAGGCCGATCACCGTGTCGGGTGTGACGTGCTCGCCCTCGGTGGCCACCACCTTGTCCAGGTGCATGTACCTCGTGACGCCGCCGGCGCCGTGGTCGACGTAGACCCAGGTCCCCTGGGTCACCGTGGAGCGTGAGCAGCTCGGAGAGACTTCGCCGATGTGGAAGATCCCCGCACCGATGGCGTAGATCGGATCGTCCATGTGCCCGATGAAGTTGATCGCCCAGTGGCCGTGGTAGTTGCCGGGACAGTTGCTGTAGACACACGACACCTTGGCCGGATTCCGCAGCGGGAAGTACGTCGGGAAGGTGTAGAGGTGGGCCGGATCGGCATCGGTGGCAGCGGGATGGACCGCGTCCGCAGGCATCGCCACCGCGCTCGGCGCGGGTGCGCTGGCCACCCTCTCGGTCCGCGCTGAGCTGGGACTCGCCGTCGAGGCTTGGGCCACCAACCCGGTGGCCGAGGCGATGGCAAGGGCGGACACGAGGACGACGAGCCCGCCGGCCAGTGCGCGCGAGGAGATCTTGCCCGGCCGAACAACGTGAGGACGCACACGAGTCATAGGGAGTTCTCGGCACGCGCCGGGGCGCGCTTGAGCCGATGTCAGCCGGGGAAGCCACCCTCCTTGGGCAGCTCGAGGTCAGACTTGGC
This sequence comes from uncultured Actinomycetota bacterium, assembly GCA_963834425.1. GTDB lineage: Bacteria > Actinomycetota > Actinomycetes > Actinomycetales > CAVURS01 > CAVURS01. The sequence continues at coordinate 477,895 of CAWIBR010000008.1, read as the reverse complement.
GAGCTCCTCGACGTTCACGTCCTTGAAGGTGACGACGCGGACGTTCTTGACGAACCGGGCCGGACGGTAGACGTCCCAGACCCAGGCGTCCTGCATGGTCACCTCGAAATAGACCTCGCCACCGTCCGAGCGCACCTTCACGTCGACGTTGTTGGCCAGGTAGAAGCGCCGTTCGGTCTCGACGACATGGGAGAAGAGCCCGACGACGTCGCGGTACTCGCGATAGAGCTGGAGCTCCATCTCGGTCTCGTAGTTCTCCAGGTCTTCGGCGCTCATAGCAACACATCATCTCCATGCTCTGCCGGGGCCTGGCCCGGATCCCACTCCACCGGTCCGGCGATGCCCCCGGCGAAAGGGAGCCGCCACGTCTGGCGATGGTGCTCGGTCGGCCCGTGCCGGCGCAGCGCCTCGAGGTGCTCCGGTGCCGAGTAGCCCTTGTTGTCGGCCCACGCGTACCGGGGAAACTGCGGGTGCAGCTCGGTCATCATCGCGTCGCGCTCCACCTTGGCCAGCACGCTCGCCGCCGCGACTGAGGAGCACTTCAGGTCGGCCTTGATGAGCGTGCGGACCGGCGGGCTGGTCGGCGCACCCTCGATCAACGCAAACAAGCCATCACCGTTCGGGTCGGTGAGCCAGTCGTGGTTGCCATCCAGGAGGACCAGATCCGGTACGGCGGGCAGTTGAGCGAGTGCTCGCTGCCCGGCCCGGCGCAGCGCCGTCATGATGCCGACCGCGTCCACCTCATCGGGGCCGGCATGACCGACGGCGTAGGCCGGAGCCCAGCGCCGGATCCGCGGGACCAGGCGCTCGCGGACGTGCGGGGCCAGCAGTTTGGAGTCACGCACTCCTTGGGGCACGGTCTGGACGCTGGCGTCCACCAGCACCACGCCGACCGACACCGGACCGGCCAGGGCACCCCGGCCGACCTCGTCCATCGCCGCGATCCAGGTGCGCCCTTCGCGGAGCAGCGTCCGCTCGACCCGCAGCGAGGGCTTGCCCGATGGCGCCGGTCGCCGAGCAGCCTTCGTCAGGGAGACCGTCGCGGCGGCGCTCACTGGCCTGCGGTCGGGGCCGGGACCTTCGCGAAGGTCGACGTCGGGACGCTGAGCCAGCTCGCACGGTTGAGCGGCCAGACGATCAGCACCGCTCGCCCGACGACCAGGTTGATGGGCACCGACCCGTCCTTGCCGTTGCCGCTCGGGTCGTTGAACCGGGAGTCCCGCGAGATGTCCCGGTGGTCGCCCATCACCCAGAGCTTGCCCGCGGGCACGGTGATGTTGAAGTCCTTCTGGCTGGGTGCATTGCCCGGATAGATGTACGGCTCGGTGATGGGCGCGCCGTTGACCGTGATCAACCCCTGCGCCGTACAGCACACGACGTGGTCGCCCGGCAGACCGATCACGCGCTTGATCAGGTGGTCGTCGGCGTCATTGGGCAACAGCCCGATCCAGGTCAGGCCGTCGTGGACGGCTCCAGCGACGGCAGTGCGATGCGTCGGGGGTGTGGGATCGAGCCACCCGCCCGGGTCCTTGAAGACGACGATGTCGCCACGCTTGAGATCGAAGGGCCCCGGCGTCAGCTTGCTGACGATGACCTTGTCGCCCTCCAGCAGGGTGTTCTCCATCGACCCGGAGGGGATGTAGAACGCCTGCACCAGAAAGGTTTTGATGATCAGCGACAGGACCAGCGCGATGCCGACGACGAGCACCGTCTCGCGCAGGAGACCCAACGCGCCCGAGTGACCCCGGCCGCCCCGATCAGCCGACCCGGCCGCGACCGGCCGCGCTTCGGCGCCGGGCCCCGACCCTTCGGTCGACCGGCCCTGGTCGCCGCCACCGGTCGCATCGGCTCCATCGGCTCCGTCGGCTCCATCAGCACGGTCGGCGCCGTCGGCCGAAGCCTGGGTCACGGGCGCGGTGTTGTCCTCGCGCCCGGTGTCGGGGGTCTCTGGGGTGGCCGTCACTGTTTCCCTCCCACCCCCGCGGGGATCTGTGCAAGTGCCGGTGCACCGGCCGGTGTGCCGATCCGCCCGAGCGGCCAGTAGATCGCGACGACCTTGCCGATCACTCGGTCCTCCGGCACGGTACCTCCGCCGGGGTCACCCAGGTGGGACCGGGAGTCCGCCGAGTCCGAACGGTGATCACCCATGACCCACAACCGACCAGCCGGTACGACGATGTCGAAGCGCTGAAGGCTGGCCACATCCCCCGGGTAGAGGTAGGGCTCGGCGACTCCCACGCCGTTGACGACGAGCTGCCCGGCGGCGTTGCAGCAGACGACGGAGTCGCCCGGTAGCCCGATGACGCGTTTGACGAAATCGTGCTCGGACGGCGCCATCCCGAAGAAGGCCCCGACCGAACGAGCGGCCCGGCCCAGGACACCGGAGGGCGGCGCCACCTCGGGCGCGAACGAGTCGGTGCCGTCGAAGACGATGACGTCGCCGCGCTTGATGTCCCCGAACCGGTAGCTGAGCTTGGAGACCAGCACCCGGTCGCCGACGTGCAGCGTGTTTTCCATGGAGCCGGAAGGGATGTAGAACGCCTGGAGCGCGAACGCCCGCACGAACAGGGTGATGACGAGCGCGATGCCGACCAGGACGGCCAGCTCACGACGTGGGCTGCGACCGCCGCGGGCGTGCCCGGGTGCCGGTTCGGACCCCGGGACGAGCGGACCGCTACCGCTGGGTCCGCCGGGACCCTCGCCCTCGGCAGCCGTGCGAGCCAGACTCATCGAGGCAGAGCGTAACTGCGCAGGCGCAGGAGCTGGCGGCTTCAGCTACCGGCCGGGGTGTCTCGCTTCTCCTTGATCTTGGCGGCCTTGCCGCGCAGATCACGCAGGTAGTAGAGCTTGGCCCGGCGGACATCGCCGCGGCTGACCAACTCGATCGAGTCGATCACCGGGGAGTGCACCGGGAAGGTGCGCTCGACGCCGACGCCGAAGCTGACCTTGCGGACCGTGAAGGTCTCCCGGACTCCGGAGCCCTGCCGGCGGATCACGACACCCTGGAACAACTGCACCCGCGAGCGTGTGCCCTCGATGACCTTGACGTTGACCTTCAGCGTGTCGCCGGGCCGGAAGGCCGGGACGTCGTCGCGGAGGCTGGCCTGGTCGAGGCCGTCGAGCGTGTGCATGGTGTGTCGCTTTCTCGCCGGTGCCACGGGTCACCCACGGGAGTGGGCTGGTTGGGGGTCACCCGCCGCTGACTGACGCCTCCCCCGTGGCAGGGGCGCGGTGCGGTGACGCAAGGGCCGAGTTTGCCACAGGGCAGGGCGGTCCCTGAAATCGAGGGCTACTCCCCCAGCCCTTCGATGGGGTCCTCGACCGGCGCTTCGACGGAGGCGAGGGCCTCCAGAGCGTCCAGGACGTCCCGGTCAGCGCCGTCGAGCGTCTCGGGATCCAGGGCAGCCATCAGGTCTGGTCGCCGGCGCGCGGTCCGGAGCAGCCGCTCGTCCCGGCGCCAGCGGTGGACGTGGCCATGGTGGCCCGACGTCAGCACCGCGGGAACGTCCAGGCCCCGCCAGCTGGCCGGTTTGGTGTAGACGGGGTACTCCAGCAGGCCGTCCTCGAGGCTCTCCTCGACCAGGCTCTCGGAGTTGCCGATCACGCCCGGCAGCAACCGCGCGACCGCCTCGACGATGACGAGCACGGCGACCTCGCCACCACCCAGGACGTAGTCGCCGACGCTGACCGGCACGACGCGGTAGCGGTGCTCGGCGTCGACCAGGACCCGTTCGTCGATGCCCTCGTAGCGGCCACAGGCGAAGACCAGCCACGGCTCCGTCGCGAGCTCGCGGGCCATGGCCTGGGTCAGCCGGACGCCGGCCGGAGACGGGACCAGGAGCACCGGTCTCGCTGAACGTTCCGCCGACATGGCGGTCGGGCCCACGGATCCGACCGGCTCCATCTGGTCGGAGAGGACGGCGTCCAACGCCTCGCCCCAGGGCTCCGGTCGCATGACCAGACCCGCCCCCCGCCGTACGGCGTGTCGTCGACGGTTCGGTGGCGGTCGTGGGCGAAGTCGCGCAGGTCGTGCACGGCGACGTCGATCAGACCCTGCTCACGAGCCTTGCCGATGAGGGACAACGACAGCGGCGCCAGGTAGTCCGGGAAGATCGTGACGATGTCGATCCGCATCAACGGTCCTCGAACTCTGCGTCCTGAAAAGCCGGATCCTGCAGATCTGGATCCGCGAACAGGCCGCCCGGAGGGTCGATGACGACGCGGCCGCCGGGGACGTCGACGACCGGGACGAGGGCGGCGACGAACGGCACGAGGACCTCGTCGCCGGTCGCCGGGTGGATGACCAGCAGGTCCTGCGCCGGGCCGTGGTCGACCCGGGCGACGACGCCCAGCCGGCGGTCGTCGGTGCCGACAGCCACCAGGCCGACGAGCTGCTCGTCGTACCACTCGTCGGTGGTCCCCGATCCGTCCGCGCTGGAGGACGGGTCGGCGTCGAGGTCGACGTCGACGACCAGCAAGACTCCGCGCAGGCCCTCGGCCGCGGTGCGGTCGGTCACGCTCGCAAATCCGAGGATGGTCCGCCCGGACTGGTCGCGGACCGAGGACAGCGTCAGTGGCCCGGCGGAGGCCGGGTCGGTGCGCAGCGCGGCCCCGACGACGAACCGGGCTGCCGGGTCGTCGGTGCGCACCTCGATGCTCACCTCGCCGCGCAGGCCCTGGGGTCGCCCGATCCGGGCCACCACGAGTTCGGTCAGGCGGGTCATGCTGGCAGCTATCCCGACCAGCGCTGGGTCAGCGCTGGCGATCCGTGTCCACGATGTCGATCCGCATGCTCGGCCCCCCGGACAGCGCACCGATGACCGTGCGCAGCGCGCTCGCGGTGCGGCCGGAGCGGCCGATGACGCGCCCGAGGTCCTCCGGATGCACGCGCACCTCGAGCAGGTCCCCCCGGCGAAGGGTCTTGCGCCGCACGACGACATCGTCGGGATGTTCGACGATGCCGCGCACGAGGTGCTCGAGGGCTTCCTCGAGCACGGCTCAGGCCTCGGCCTTCTCGTCCGAGGACGACTCGGCGGCCGGGACGTCCGCGCTCTCGGCGGGAGCAGCCTCGGCCGGAGCAGCCTCGGCGCGGCAGCAGCCTCGGCGGAAGCGGTCTCGGCCGGAGCGGCCTCGGCGGGAGCAGCCTCGGCGTCGGCAGCCGGCTCGGCCTTGGCCGCCCGCTTCTTGGGCGTGGTGGCGCCGTCCTTGGCCGACGACCCGGAGTCGCCTTCCTTGGCGGCGGCCTCGAAGACGGCCTTCTTGTCGGCCTTGGGCTCGGCCAGGCGCAGCGTGCCCTCCTGGCCCGGCAGGCCCTTGTGCTTCTGCCAGTCGCCAGTGATCTTCAGCAGCGCGAGCACCTGCTCGGTCGGCTGCGCGCCGACGCCGAGCCAGTAGAGCGCGCGCTCGGAGTCGATCTCGATGAGCGAGGGCTCCTGGGTCGGCTGGTAGAGGCCGATCTCCTCGATCGCCCGGCCATCGCGCTTGGTGCGCGAGTCGGCGACAACGATGCGGTAGTGCGGCGCTCGGATCTTGCCGAGTCGCTTGAGACGGATCTTGACGGCCACGGGTGTGGTGACTCCTGCTTCTGCGTGGGGTTGAGCCGCTTCGGCCCGGGTGGGGACACGGGCGTGCCGGCTGCATGGACACGTCAGGCCCGGAGAGAGGGCCGAACCTGACGGGTACAGCGGTCCAGTGTGCCAGATACCTAGCCCAGGGCCGGACCGCTGGCCGCGTAGGCGCACAACCCGGCCCAGAGCACGCTCACCAGGGTGCCGATGATGAACCGCTCGGCCAGGCTGGGGTTCGTCCCGGAGCGCAGCTCCGGGTAGCGGCCCAGGCCCTTGACGGCGAGCACGATCGCGATCCCCTCCGGCCAGCGGGCGACCAGGGCCGCGAAGACGGCGAGGCGTTCCAGGACACCGATCCAGGCGCCGCCCCGGAGCACCAGGCCGGCCGAGCGCAGATCTGTGTCGGCGTCGAGCAGGGCGGCGTCGGCCGAGCCGCGCTCGACACCTCGCTCGGATCCGTCGATCGCCTCGAAGACCACCGAGGTCAGCTGGCTGCCGGCGACGGCGGCTCCCACGAGCCCCACGACCACGAACGCCGCGTGCGGTCGGCCAGTCAGGTGCGAGCCCAGGGCCGTCGCCAGTCCGGCCCCGGCCATCAGCAGGGTCACCGCACCGACAGGGACCCACCGCGGGAGCCGAGTGCTCCGCAGGCCGAGGAAAAGCACGGACAGCGCCGTGGACAGACCCAACAGGACAGCGGCGATCACCCCGGCTCCTCCTATCGCTGGTCGGCCTGGTCGGCCTGAGCCAACAGCCAGCCGAGCAGATCCCGGCCCCGTTGTTCCTCAGCCCACCCTGCCACCCGCAACCGACGGCTCACGGCCTGCGGGCTGATTCCGACCCGGTGGGCGACGTCGACCTGCCGGGCGCCACCGACCATCAGGCCGACGACCTCCCAGCCTTCGGACGTACGGCGTGAGAGCAGGGCTGCTAGCAACCAGGCCGCGGCCTCGGCTCGTGCGGCTTCGGGTGGACCTGCGATGCAGAGGCCGGCCGCCGTGGTCTTGGCCGACTCGACCGCCGCTCGGGCCGCGACGTAGGCCGGGCCGCGGCCGGCTCGAGCCGTCCTGGGGAGTGGCTGATGCACGGCACCGATGCCGATGCCGATCCACCAGTTGCCCCGTCGAAGGAGCTCGACGACGGCATCGACGACCGCTTCGGGAGCGGCGAAGAGGGCCTGGACCTCATCACCGGCCGTCCGTTCGAAGGGACGCACCGGCCCCGGCTGCCCGGACTCGGCCATCTCGCGGAGCGACCGCAGGAGGGCCGGAACCTCGTCGGCGCGGGTCCGGCTGGACTTCTGGTCCGCGGTCACGACGTACATGGGGGTCCGATCAGTCACTGGACGTTGATCTCGATAGATCAACTCTAGATGATTGATATCATCAGATCAACCTTCAGACATTGATCTCGCGGACGGTCAGCCGAAGCCACCCGCGCCCGACCGTCAGGGCGGCGAGATGGTGACGCAGAACGGCAGCCCGACGACCGGGTCCTGCAGCACGTGCCAGCTCCCGCGCCCGCCGACATCGACCGCTCCGAGGGCCAGTAGCCGCCGGACTTCCGCGGGGACATCGGTGCTGCCCAGGTCGAGATGAGCACCCACCACGTCCTCAGCGCGGGCCAGCCGTTGCAGCAGCAGGACGAGCGGCGCGCTACCGCCCGGTCCCCCGACGGTCGATGCGGGGGGCGTCAGGTAGGTGTACTCGGGGTACTGCGTCGGGCTGGCGGCCCAGCCGGTCGCCGCAGCCCAGAAGGCCAGCTCCGCGTCGTACGCCGCTGGCGGCACGTCCAGGCAGAGCTGGGTCAATCGGCTGCGGTGCCCGTCCGGCCAGACCCGGGCCCGCTCCTCCGGATCGACCGCCGACCGGGGTTCGTCGTCGCGAACCAGGCAGAAGATCTGGCCGGCCGGGGACGCCAAGATCCGCACGCCGTCGAGGGAGTCCACGGACCGGGCGCCGAGCCGGCCGAGCCGCTCGGCCTCGACGTCCAGGGCCGACTCCTCCCCTGGACAGACCAGGTCCAGGTGCACGCGCGGCGGCCCATCGAGCTCCTGCACCCGCAGGTAGGCGCGACCCGCATCAGGCAGCAAGCTGCGAAACTGCCCCCGTTCGCCGCGCGCCGTGGACTCGGGCCAGCCGGTCACCGCCGACCAGAACTCCCGGAACTGCTCGGCCGCCGCCGGCGGCACGTCCACGAAGGCATCGATCCACGGCGTTATCCGCGGCATCATCCGGGCCACGGTGCTCATCGGCTGCTCATCGGCTGCTCATCGGCGGGGCCGTCAGCGGCTCTCCCACGCGTCGGGGGCCTCGGCCAACCGGCGAACGCGGGCGGAGAGCCGGCCGGAGCGCAGCTGGTCCAGCGTGGTGGTGTCCAGGACGTCGCGCAGCGCTGACCGCACGGCGACCCAGAGCGTCGGCAGATGCTCGGCCGCCCCGACATAGCTGGTCTCGTGCGGGCGCAGCCCGCGCACCTCGGCGAGAGGACCGTCGACGGCCCGCAGGATCATCCCGATCGTGATCTCGTTCGCGGGCAAGGCGAGGGTGTACCCGCCGCGTGCGCCCCGCCGGGTGCGGACGAGCCCGGCTCGGCGCAAGTCACGCAGGATGGCCTCGAGGAACTTGCGCGGCAGGCCCTGCACGTCGGCCAGCTGTTCCACCGTGGCCAGGTGGTCAGCTCCGGCCTCGCGGTTCTGCGGGGCTGCGTCATCGGACGTCAGCTCGGCGAGCGCCAGCATGGCGCGGACGGCGTAGTCCGACTTCGCGGGGATGTCCACGCGGCACATCCTGGCACCTGGACCGCGCAAAAACGGTCAGGGAACACCAGACGGGACCGTAGAGGGAAGCGGAGGCCAACCCAGGGAGCGACTGGCCCGCAACGCGCCCTCGTTGCGGTGCGGGCCAGTCGTCTGGCGCGGCCGGGTCGTGTGGTCAGACCCCGGCCGCAGTCTTCACCCGGCCAGCTGCAGGGCGCGGGCGCCCGCGGTCAGCCGCACGAACACCTCGCGGCCCGGCGCGAGGTCGAGCTGCGCCGATGACGCCCGGGTCAGCTGCACGGACAGCTCCTGTCCGGACTGCTCCTGCAGGTCCACGCGCACCTCGAAGCCCAGCTTGACGATCCGCCGGACGGTCGCTGGCGTGGAGCCCGGCAGGTCCTCCACCGACACCTCCAGGTCGTGCGGCCGCACCAGCTGGTTGCCGAGCTGGGTGACCGGCCCGAGGAAGCGCATCACGAACTCGTCCTTCGGGTGGTCGTAGAGCGCGGCAGGCGCGCCGGACTGGATGATCTTGCCGCCGGCCAGCACCACCACGTCGTCGGAGATCTCGATGGCCTCCTCCTGGTCGTGAGTGACGAAAACCGTTGTCACATGGACCTCGTCGTGCAGCCGCCGAAGCCACGCGCGCAGCTCCTTGCGCACCTGGGCGTCCAGCGCGCCGAATGGCTCGTCCAGCAGCAGGACGTCCGGCTCGACCGCCAGCGCCCGGGCCAACGCCATGCGCTGCCGTTGACCGCCGGACAGCTGCGAGGGCAGCCGGTCGGCGAACTGGTCCAGGTGGACGAGCTCGAGCAGCTCCATCACGCGCTTGCGGATGTCTTCCTTGCTGCGCTTGCGCACCTCCATGCCGAAGGCCACGTTGCGATAGACGCTCAGGTGCTTGAACGCCGCGTAGTGCTGGAAGACGAAGCCGACGTTGCGCCGCTGCGGCGGCAGGTGGGTCGACTCCTGACCCAGGATGCTGACGGTTCCGACATCGGGGGTCTCGAGCCCGGCGATGATCCGCAGCAACGTGGACTTGCCACCACCGCTCGGCCCGAGCAGCGCGGTCAGCGCGCCCGAGGTCACGTCGAGGTTGATGTCCTCGAGCACCGGGGTGGTGCCGAAGGACTTGGAGATGTTACGGACCGCGATAGCCATCAGCGGGACTCCTTGGGACGCAAGAACTTGGAGAGAAGGAGGGCAGCGCCCGCGATGATCGCGAGCAGGGTGGAGACCACGAACGCCGACGTCTGGTCGAAGTTCTCGAACCGCTCTTCGACGTAGAGCGGCAGTGTCTGGGTCTGACCGACCAGCTGGCCGGACACGACCGCGACCGCGCCGAACTCACCGATCGCTCGAGCCAGACAGAGCACGATGCCGTAGGCGAGGGCTCCGCTGATCGAGGGCAGGGTGATCCGCCGGAAGGTCTGGATCGCAGTGGCACCAAGGGTTTTCGCCGCCTGCTCCTGCTCGTCGCCCATCTCTTCCAACACCGGAACGATGGCTCGTACGACGAGGGGCAGAGAGACGAAGCACGTGGCGATCACCATGCCCGGGAGGCTGAAGATGATCTGGATGCCATGGTCCTCGAGCCAGCCACCGACCGTGGTGAACTTCCCGTAGACCAGGATCAGCGCGAGACCGACGACAACCGGCGAGACCGCGATTGGCAGGTCGATCAGGGCGTTGAAGATCCGACGGCCCTTGAACCGATGGCGCACGATCAGCAGTGAGGCCCCGATCCCGAAGATCGTGTTCAGGATGACGGCCGAGATCGCGACCTCGAGGGTCACCTTCAGGGCGTGCACGGCGGCCGGTTGCGTGAGCGCCGTCCAGACCGGTCCGAGGCCGTTTTCGAAGGTGCGCCACAGGATCAGCACGAGCGGGCAGGCCCAGCAGGGCGAGCGAGGTAGGTCAGTGCGACGACCCGCAGGAGGATCTCGGGACTTCCGCGAGCTGCCGACCTCCAGCAGCGGCGGCTTCGTGGCGCTAGCCACGACGACCGGCCCAGCGCTGGACCAGGCTCATCAGCAGCAGGACGACGAACGCGACTGCGAGGAGCACCGTGGACACGGCCGCGGCGGCGGCGACGTTGTCGCTCTCGATCTGTCCGTAGATCTGCACCGACGCCACCTGGGTCTTGAGCGGGATGTTGCCCGAGATCAGCACCGTGGCGCCGAACTCGGCGATCGCCCGGGTGAAGGCCAGGGCCGCGCCGGCCGCGATGGCCGGAGCGATGTTGGGCAGGATCACCCGGCGGAAGGTCAGCCAGGGTCCGGCACCGAGCGAGGCCGCGGCCTTCTCCATGTCCCGGTCCAGCTCACCCAGCACCGGCTGGACGGTCCGCACCACGAACGGCATGGTCACGAACAGCAAGGCCAGCCCGACACCCAGACGCCGGTAGGCCAGGTCGACGTGGATCGGGCTCTGCGTGCCGTAGAGACCCAGCAGGACGATGCCCGCCACGATCGTCGGGAGGACGAGCGGGAGATCGATGATCGCGTCGATCGCCGACCGGCCGAAGAACCTGTCCCGCACCAGGACCCAGGCGATCAGGGTGCCCATCACGCAGTTGATGAGCGTGGTGATGACGGCGATGCTGATGGTCAGGATCAGCGCCGACTTGGCGTCCGGGGAGCTGACGTAGTCCCAGAACGTCTGCGGGACCGACCTTCGCGCCGGTCCACACGACAGCGGCGAGCGGGAAGAGCACGATCAGGGAGAGGTAGATCACCGCCATACCGAGGCCGATGCTGGGACCGGCTCGGAAGAGCGGGTTGCGGCCGGAGCGGCGATCGCCGCCGCCGGCCGCTGCTCGCCGGCCGTTGCCGGCCGGCGAGCCCTCCGAGGGATCCAGCACGTCACCCGAGGGTGGCGCCGTGACTGGAGTTGTCATGGTGTTCCTTCGTTGTGTGGCACGACGTGGGGTCCGTGCCTCTATCAGCTTCCTCAAGCTTGCTATCGGTGCGCCGGGGTTACTTCTGGGTCGAGACGCCCTTGGACTTCTCGATGGCGACGAGCGCACCCTTCTGCGGGTCGAAGAACTTCGTCGTCACGTCGCTCCAGCCACCGAGGTCGGCGATGGTGAACAGGCCGGCTGGCGTCGGGAAGTTCGAGGTGACACCGGTCGTGACGACGGGCCGGAACCCGTTGTCGGCCCAGATCTGCTGACCGGCCTGCGACTCGACGAAGTCCACGAACGCCTTGGCCTGCACCGGGTGCGTGCTCTTCGACGTGACCGCGATGGGGTTCTCGATCAGGATGTTCGGGGCTCGGGATGGTGTAGTCGATGGCGGCGCCGTTCTTCTGGGCGAAGATCAGGTCGTCCTCGTAGTCGAGCAGGGCGTCACCCTTGCCGCCGGTGAAGGTCTGCAGGGCCTTGCGGGCGCTGTCGTCCTGGACCGGGATGTTCTTGAACAGCTTGGCCAGGTAGGTCAGGCCGGCTGCGTCGTTCGCGCCCTTGTTCGACTCCGCGCCGTACGCCGCCATGATGTTCCAGCGCGCACCACCGGAGGTGAACGGGTTGGGGCTGATGACCTGGATGCCGGGCTTGATCAGGTCGTCCCAGGTCGTGAGGCTCTTGGGGTCGCCCTTGCGGGTGGCGATGCCGACGACGGAGTCGGTGACCATGCCCTTGGTGGGGCCGGAGTCCCAGCTGGCGTCGACCAGGCTGGCCTTGACCAGCCGGTCGATGTCCGGGCTCAGCGCGAAGTTGACGACGTCGGCCTTCAGACCGGCCGCGACGGCGCGGCTCTGGTCGCCCGAGGCGCCGTAGGACTGGGTGAAGGTGACGTTCTTGCCGGCCGGGGTGGCCTGGAAGGCCTTGATCAGCTTGACGTAGGCCGCCTGGGGCACCGAGTACGCGACGAGGGACAGCTGCACCTTGGGCGAGCTCCCACTGCCGCCGGCGGAGGACCCGCCGGAGGAGCTACCGCAGGCAGACAGCGCCATGGCCGCGGCGGCCGTGACGGCCACCCCGGCGAGGACTGCTTTGCGCCGAATGGGACGAGGGTTCATCGGTTTCTCCTGGTTGGTGTGGACGGGCGTCCAGCGAACGTGGTGCGACGGGTGCGCCGTTGCTATCCGCCCATACACGGTGTGACTGGGTATTCCTATCGGGTCACTAGGAATAGTAGACAAGCCCGCGCTGGCGTTCGTGGGGCTTTCCAGAAAACGAGACGACCGCCACCCGTCCGCCCCGTGCGTCGACCCCGCGCGACGGGGCCGTCACGGTGCGTGCAGACTCTGCGGATGTCCACTTTCGACACCTCCGCACCAGCTCCCGGACCCATCCCCGTCCCCCGGGCCCTGGTCCGCCGGCCGTCCCCTCGCCTGGCCGACGGTCTGCTGACCCACATTGAGCGGATCCCCGTCGATCTCGACCGGGCCGGCCGTCAGTGGTCGACGTACGTCGAGACGTTGGCGGCGGCTGGGTGGCCTGCCCTCGAGGTCGCCCCGGCGCCCGAGCAGCCCGACTCGGTCTTCATCGAGGACGCGGTCGTGATGTTCGGCGGGCTGGCCGTCGTCACCAATCCGGGTGCGGACGAGCGGCGCGCTGAGATCGCCGGCGCCGCCGAGGCGGTCGCCGCTCTGGGTTACCCGACGGCGACCATCCGGCGCGGGCGCCTGGACGGCGGTGACGTGCTGAAGGTCGGCGACATCGTCTACGTCGGTCGCGGCGGCCGGACGGACGCCGCTCGGGGTCGCCGAGCTCCGGGACCTGCTCGCGCCGCTCGGCCTGCGGGTCATCGCCGTCCCGATGACCAAGGCCCTGCACCTGAAGTCAGCGGTCACTGCGCTGCCGGACGGCACCGTGATCGGCTACCCGCCGGTGGTCGACGACCCGTCGTTCTTCCCGCACTTCCGGTCGATGCCCGAGGAGGGCGGCGCGCATGTCGTGGACCTGGGCGAGGGCCGGCTTGCTGATGGCGGCCTCCGCGCCGCGATCGGCCGAGCTCGTCGCCGATCTGGGCTACGAACCCGTGGTCGTCGACATCAGCGAGTTCGAGAAGCTCGAGGGCTGCGTCACCTGCCTGTCCGTGCGGCTGCGCGCAGCTCCAGCGCCAGGCGCGTGACGGCCCGGCCGTTCGGCAGCGGCTCGGTCCCGGCCAGGCTGACCAGTGGAGCCAGCGGGAATGCCGCACTGAGCCCGGCCAGGATCTGGTCGTGATCGGCCCGACTCAACGGCCCGGCCAGCGCCGCTCCGGACGGGCAGTCCGCCACCAAGGCCGTCAGCTCGCCGACGGGAGCAAGGCCGACGGGCACCAGGGGGATGCCCAGCTCCCGGCTCACCGCTCGCGCGAGCTCGATGCCTCCCGCCGCCTCGTGGGTGTCCAGCAGGACGACCAGGCGGTCGCGCGCAGGGGTGGGGTAGGGCCGGGCCGGCCACTCCTCGGCAGTGATCGCGTAGCGATCGTGGTCGCGCCAGCGCTCGTGACCGTTGTCATCGGGCAAGAACAGCATGCGAGGCGAGAACCCCTCGTGCCGAAATCCCAGTGACCGCAACAATCCCGCCGACTGCGAGTTGCCCGGCTGGACGCTCGCCTCGACCCGGTGCAGATCCATGCCCCCCGCCTCGATCGACGCGAAGGCCAGGTCGACGATCAGCCGCAGCCCTTCGCTGAACATCCCCCGCCCGGCGTAGGGGTCGTAGGCGTCGTAGCCGATCGCGACCGACCGGAACCGGCCGCGGACGACACCGTTCAGGTTCACCCGACCGACGACCGGCTGGCCTTGCTCGCTGCGGTTGGCGAAGACCAGGAAGGTGCGGTGGTCGATCGACTGCAGGGCGAGGTGCTGCGGGCAGGTCGTCCGGGTTGACCGGGTTCCACCGCCGCATCCGCTCGGCCGAGGCCAGGACCGCGCGCCGGTAGGGCTCGACGTCCTCGGCTCGCGACGGTGCGCACATGGACCCGGGACCCGGCCGCCGCGAGCTCGGGCGGCCTAGCGGAGGACGCCACGCAGCATCACCGCGGTCGGGTGGGCGAGCACGCCCGGATTCTGGCGCGGGTCCTCGGCGTAGACGACCAGATCGGCCGACGCGCCCTCCTCGAGCCCGGGCCGGCCCAGCCAGCGGCGAGCGGACCAGCAGGCGGCATCGATCGCCTCGCGGACGGACAGCCCGGCGGTGACCAGCTCGGCCACCTCGGCCGCGACCAGCCCGTGCGGCAGCGATCCACCGGCGTCGGTGCCGACGTAGATCGGGACGCCGGCATCGCGGGCCGCGGCGACGGTCGCGTAGCGGCGCTCGTGCAGACGGCGCATGTGCATCGGCGTACGACGGGAATCGGGCCTCACCGGCGTCAGCGATGGCCGGGAAGCTCGCGATGTTGACCAGGGTCGGCACGATCGCGACCCCCCGCTCGGCCAGCAGCGGGATGGTCTCCGAGGTCAGCCCGGTCCCGTGCTCGATGCAGTCGATTCCGGCCTCGACCAGATCGCGGATCGAGTCCTCCCCGAAGCAGTGCGCGGTGACCCGGGCCCCGTGCTGATGGGCCGCGGCCATCGCCTCGTCCAGCGCCCACCGCGGCCAGCAGGGGGTCAGGTCCCCGGCGTCGCGATCGATCCAGTCGCCGACCAGCTTGACCCAGCCGTCACCGCGCTGGGCCTCGACCGCGACGTACGCCGCGAGATCCTCCGGCTCGATCTCGTGAGCGAAGTTGCGGATGTAGCGCGTCGGGCGGGCCAGGTGACGCCCGGCTCGGACCAGCCGCGGCAGGTCCTCCCGCTCGTCCACCCAGCGGGTGTCGGCGGGCGAGCCGGCGTCGCGCAGCAGGAGTGCGCCGGCCGCCGCGGTCGGCCAGCGCCTGCTGCTCGCTCGTCGTCGGCGTCGACCGCGCCGTGGGCATCCAGTCCGATGTGGCAGTGGGCGTCGACCAAGCCGGGAAGCACCCAACCCGCGACGGTTGTCGCCTCGGCAGTGTCGGTCGATCCGGTAGGCGCAGTGAAGGTGATCCGGCCATCGACCACCCAGGCCGACGAGCGCTCCTCCCCCGGTCCGGTCAGCACCGGCCCGGACAGGCGCACCACCGCCATCAGCTGCCGAGGAACTTCTCGAACCCCGGGGGCAGGGTCACCGACGCGGGGTCGACGTCACGCGGCGGCGGGGGCGGAGTCTCCGCGCCCGAGCCGAAGGCGGAGCCGATCGCCTTGTCCATGCCCTGCTGGCTGCGCTGGGCCGCGGCGCGCTCCTGCTCGGCCCGCTTGGCCGGGTTGCCGCTGCGTCCACCGGTGCGCTGCTTGCCCTTGGTCTTGCCCTTGCGGCCCGGGCCACCCATGCCCGGCAGGCCGGCCATCCCCGGCATCCCCGGCATCCCCGGGATGCCGCCACCCCGGCGCAGCTGCTTCATCATCTTCTGCGCGCCGGCCAGCCGTTCCAGCAGGTCGTTGACGTCGCTGACCGTGCGACCGGATCCGCGCGCGATCCGGGCTCGCCGGGAGCCGTTGATCAGCTTGGGATGCGCGCGTTCCTGAGGCGTCATCGAGTGGACCATCGCCTCGGTCCGGTCGAACTCGCGCTCGTCGAGGTTGTCGAGCTGCTCGCGGATGCCGGCCATGCCGGGCATCATCCCGAGCATCTTCTTCAGCGAGCCCATCTGCTTGACCGCGGCCATCTGGGCCAGGAAGTCGTCGAAGGTGAAGTCCTCCTCCGAGACCAGCTTGCGGGCCATCTGCTCGGCCTGATCGCGGTCGAAGGCCTTCTCGGCCTGCTCGATCAGCGTCAGGACATCGCCCATGTCCAGGATGCGCGAGGCCATCCGGTCCGGGTGGAAGACCTCGAAGTCCTCGAGCTTCTCGCCGGTGGACGCGAACATGATCGGCTGGCCGGTCACGGTGCGGACCGACAGCGCGGCGCCACCGCGGGCGTCTCCATCGAGCTTGGTGAGCACGACGCCGGTGAAGCCGACTCCCTCCATGAAGGCCTGGGCGGTGGTGACGGCGTCCTGGCCGATCATCGCGTCGACGACGAACAGGGTCTCGTCCGGATGCACCGCGTCGCGGATGTCGGCCGCCTGCTGCATGAGCTCGGCGTCCACGCCCAGGCGGCCGGCGGTGTCGACGATGACGACGTCGTGCTGGTCGAGGCGCGCCTGGGCGATGCCGGCCCGAGCGACCGCGACCGGGTCGCCGAAGGAGCGCACACCGTCCTCGCTGCCGGTGACGTTGCCCGGCTCCGGGGCGAACACCACGGCGCCGGCCCGCTCGCCGACGATCTGCAGCTGGTTGACCGCGTTGGGGCGCTGGAGGTCGGCCGCCACCAGCAGCGGCGTGTGGCCCTCCGAGCGCAGCCAGCGGGCCAGCTTGCCGGCCAGGGTCGTCTTGCCCGACCCCTGCAGGCCGGCCAGCATGATGACGGTCGGTGGGTTCTTGGCGAACTCCAGGCGACGGGTCTCGCCGCCGAGGACGGCGACCAGCTCCTCGTTGACGATCTTGACGACCTGCTGGGCCGGGTTCAGCGCGCCGCTGACCTCGACGCCCAGTGCGCGTTCGCGGACCGTGTCGGTGAAGATCCGGACGACGGGCAGGGCGACGTCGGCGTCGAGCAGCGCCCGCCGGATCTCCTGAACCGTGGCGGCGATGTCCTGCTCGGAGAGTCGGCCCTTCCCGCGCAGGTTCTTGAGCGTGGCGGTGAGGCGGTCAGACAAGGAGGCGAACACGATGGTCAGCCTACCGAGCGCTCAGCGTGCGGCGACCGCCGTCGGGGGCGCCTCGCTGGCCTCGAGCAGGGCACCCAGGGCCGCGGCCACGCGCGGCGGCGACAGCGCGGAGCCGTCGGGCTCGGCCAGGTAGAGCGTGTCCACAGCCTGGCCCGCGTGGGTCGCGACGTGGGCCGAGCGCACGTCCACACCCAGGTCGGCCAGGGCTCGGCCCAGAGCGTGCAGCAGGCCCGGCCGGTCGGGAGTTCGCACCTCGGCCACCGTCGAACGCTCCGAGGCCCCGGGCACCAGGACGGCCCGAGCCCGTCCGGCCAGCTGGGCCGCGGCCCCTCGCGCCGGCGGCGCGGCGCCCCGGGCGGCGGCATCGCGGCGGACCAGCCGGTCCAGGACGGCGCGGTCGCCCGCGGCCAGGCGTTGCAGGCCGAGCAGCAGGGTCGGCGCGGCGGCCGGTTCGCCGTACGGCGAGTCCACCCACCAGGTGTCGACGGCCAGGCCGTCCACGGTCCGGACCAGCGCCGACCGGACCGTGAGGTTGTGGGTGGCCAGCAGCCCGGCGGTGTCGGCGAACAGCCCGGGCCGGTCCGGTGCCACGACGGTGACGGCGTGCAGGCCCTCGAACGGTGTCACGCTGACCTGAGGTCCGGCGCCGCCGCGGGCCGCCGCGGCCAACTGCTCCTCGTCCGGCGTCAGAGGCGCCGGACCCGGTGCGGGCGACCCGGACAGGGCGAACCGGGCTCGGTCGGTCAGGTCGCTCACCAGCCGGGCGCGCCAGGGCGTCCAGGCCGGGCCACCGGCCGCTCGGGCATCAGCCTCGGTGAGGGCGCGCAGCAGCTCGAGCAGATCGCGGCGGCCGCGCACGGCCGAGACGACCTCCTCGACGGTGCGCGGGTCGTCGGGGTCGCGCCGGGTGGCCAGGTCGACCAGCGTCAGGTGCTCGCGGACCAGCAGCTCGATGTCGTCGGAGTCGTTGGGCGACAGGCCGATTCGCGCGGCCAGGGCCCGCGCAATCGGCGCACCGACGGCCGAGTGGTCCGGAGTCAGCGGCAGCTTGCCGATGTCGTGCAGCAGGGCGGCCAGCAGCAGCAGGTCCGGTCGCTCGACGTCGCTCAGGAAGCGTTCGGCCTCGACGACGGCCTGGATCTGGTGGCGGTCGACCGTGTGCCGGTGCACGGCGTTGCGCTGCGGACGTGACCGCACGCCGGCCCACTCCGGTAGCCAGCCGACGACCAGGCCGGCCTGGTCGCAGGCCTCCCAGACACCTACCTGAGAATTGCCGGTTGACAACAGTTCGAGCAGCGCCTCCCGCGCCACCGGCGGCCACGGCACCGGCAACGGCGGGCAGCGCTCGGCCAGGTTGTGGACCGTGATCGGGGACAGGGGGATCTGATGACGGGCGGCCGTCGCGGCGGCGCGCAGCGGCAGCACCGGGTCGTCGGCCGGCTGGACGCCGGGACCCAGCACCACCTCGCCGTCATGCTCGACCAGGCCGTGCCCCAGCGGACGCAGCTGCGGTCGCCGGGGACCGCGCCGCAACCGACGGCTCGGCACGGCCTGGCGGGCCCGGCGCACCGTCGTGTCGACGGCGTAGGCCACGGTCCGGGCCGCGTCGGAGACCCGGGTCAGCAGCTCGTCGGCGTCGCCGAGCCGCACCAACGCGGCGACGGCGTCCTGCTCGGACAGGAGCAGCTTCTCCCCCGGCCGCCCGGTCACCGTGTGCAGCGCGTCGCGGATGTCGAGCAGGCGCGCGTACGCCGCGTCGACCGGCTGGTGCGGCCAGTCGGCCAGCCAGGTGGCCGCGACCGCCCGCAGCACGGTCACGTCGCGCAGGCCGCCGCGGCTCTCCTTCAGGTCCGGCTCGAGCAGGTACGCCGCGTCGCCGTGCCGCTCGGAGCGCTCGGCCAGCACCTCGAGCAGCTCGGGCATCCGCCGCCGGGCCGCCGCCCGCCAGTCCTCCAGCAGTCGGGCTCGGGTCGCTGCGACGAGGTCGGCGTCGCCGCAGACGACCCGCAGATCCAGCAGGCCCACCGCCGCCGACAGGTCGCCGGCAGCGACGTCGCGGCACTGGCTCGGCGTACGCACCGAGTGGTCCAGCCGCAGCTGGGCGTCCCAGACGGGGTACCAGAGCCGGTCGGCCAGGCCGGACACCTCGGCGCTGGGCAGGACCCGGCCGTCGTGCAGCAGGACCAGGTCGAGGTCGCTGACCGGTCCGGCGTCGCCGCGGGCCAGGCTGCCCACCGCCGCCAGCGCGACACCATGTCCGGGCATCTGGTCGGCTCATGGCCTCGGCCCACAGGGCCGAGAGCCAGGACTCGACCAGACCGCCCAGCGCGCGACGGCGGGCCGCCCCGGCATCGTGTTCCCACGTGCCGGACCGGCCCGCCAGCGCGAGCCGTTCGGCTCGCAGGTCCCGCCCGGCGAAATCGCTCAGGGCTGGTCCAACTGCGCGTCCATCCGGGCGTCGATCACAGCGCGTCCAGACCGCTCTCGCCGGTGCGGACCCGGACGACATGGTCGACCGGGACGGTCCACACCTTGCCGTCGCCGATCCGGCCGGTCTGCGCGCTCTTGACGACGATCTCGACGACGTCAGCCGCATCCGAGTCGTCGACCAGCACCTCCAGGCGCACCTTCGGCACCAGGTCGACGGTGTACTCGGCACCGCGATAGACCTCGGTGTGTCCGCGCTGGCGGCCGTAGCCGCTGGCCTCGGACACCGTCATGCCCTGGGTGCCGAACGCCTCCAACGCGACCTTCACGTCCTCGAGCTTGTGCGGCTTGATGATCGCTGTCACCAGCTTCATGCGGTCACCTCTTCCTCGGAACGAGCCGACGTGCTGTGCCCGCCGCCGGTGCGGACGGACCCACCACCCGCCGGAGTGAAATCGTAGGCGGTCTCAGCGTGCAGGTTGACGTCCAGACCCTCGATCTCGACCTCCTCGCTGACCCGCAGGCCACCGAAGACCTTGTCGATGATGAAGGCCAGGATGTAGGTCGCGACGAACGAGTAGGCCACCGTGCAGACCACCGCGAGGGCCTGCTTGCCCAGCAGGGTCAGGCCGCCGCCGTAGAACAGGCCGTCCAGCGCCGACCGCGTTGACCGTCGCCGTGCCGAGCAGACCGATCAGCAGGGCACCGGCGACGCCACCGACCAGGTGGACGCCCACGACGTCGAGCGCGTCGTCGAAGCCGAACTTGAACTTCATCCCGGTCGCGAAGCAGCACACCGCGCCGGCGACGACACCCAGGATGATCGAGCCGACCGGGGAGACGAAGCCCGCGGCCGGCGTGATCGCGACCAGCCCGGCCACCGCACCGGATGCGGCACCCAGGGTGGTGGCGTGACCGTCGCGGATCTTCTCCGCCACCAGCCAGCCCAGCATCGCCGCCGCCGTAGCGGTGTTGGTGTTGGTGAAGGCGACACCGGCCAGACCGTTGGCGCCCAAGGCCGAACCGGCGTTGAACCCGAACCAGCCGAACCACAGCAGTGCGCAGCCGAGCAGGACGAACGGCAGGTTGTGCGGCCGCATCGGGTCCTTGCGCCAGCCGTAGCGCTTGCCCAGGAAGATCGCCAGCGCCAGGCCCGCGGCACCCGCGTTGGCGTGGACCACGGTCCCACCGGCGAAGTCCTCAGCGCCGCGCTTGAACAGCCAGCCCTCGGGGCTGAAGACCCAGTGCGCGATGGGCGCGTAGACGACGAGCGACCAGACGGCGACCAGCGTGCAGAACGGCGCGAACTTCATCCGGTCGGCGATGGCACCGGTGAACAGCGCCGGCGTGATCACCGCGAACATCAGCTGGAACATCGAGAAGACCAGCGGCGGGATGGTCAGCGCGGTGTACCCGGGCAGCTGGACGTTGGCCATCATGTTGCCCAGACCGGCGTAGTGCAGGTCGCCGATGAAGCCGTTGCCCTTGCCGAAGGCCAGGCTGAACTGGCAGATGACCCAGAGCACCGAGACGATGCCGATACAGATGAAGTTCTGCATCAGCATGGTCAGGACGTTCTTCGACCGCACCATGCCGCCGTAGAAGAAGGCGAGTCCGGGGGTCATGATCAGGACGAGGGCAGCGCTGGCGAGGACCCACGCCGTGTCCCCTGTGTTGGTCACATAAAATTCTCGTGCGATCACCGGCATCTCCAGTCGGAGTGGAAGGCCCCCTGGGGCGTTGGTACGACTGTCGCGGTACGCCGCATCGGCGAGGCGTCCGGTCGCGACCAGAGTTCCGGCCCGGTGTGTCGACATGGGGCCACCGGTGTTACGGACGTGTGACGGGATCCGGTCCGGTGAAACCGGTGTTACGCGCTCGGTGACGCGATCAGGTCCGTTGCCCCACGATGCCGGTCGATCCGTTGATGCCCATGCAGAACAGGGTCGTCGGGCAGGAGATGCCGTAGAGGCCGATCGGGCTGGTGTCCGTGCTCGCCCAGCCCTGACCGGTGATCGTCCAGGCGGTCGTCAGCTGGTTGCTCATGATCACGCAGAAGGTCGCCCCGGGGCACTCGACGCCACTGAGTCCGTAGCCCGGGTCGGTGAGCTGGGTGGGCGCGCCCCACGTCGTGCCCGTGAGGCGATAGACGCCACCCCCCGACGTCACGGCCGTGCAGGCGGTCGTCGTGGCGCAGTCGAGGGCGTCCAGCCCCGGTGCCGTCAGGTCGACCGGCGCCCCGAAGGTGCTCCCGTCCCAGGTCACGATGAAGCCCGCGCCCTCGGCAATCGTGCAATCGGTGGTGCTCGGGCAGGAGACAGCGACCGGATAGTGGGCCGTGGGGTCGATCACCTGAGCGGCCGACCAGGTCGATCCGTTGTAGGTGAACGCGTTGCCATCCTGGTCGATGGCCATGCACTGGCCGGCCGAGGCGCAGGACACGTCGACCAGGGTGCCACCCGGTCGGGCGTCGCCGTCGCCGACCAGGTGCCGCTGGAGTACGACCGCGCCTGGGTGGCACTGATCGTCATGCAGAAGCTGGAGGTCGGACACGACGCCGACACCAGCGGGGTCCGGGTGATCAGGATCTCGGCGGTCCCCCACGTCGAACCCGTGCGGAAGACGGCCGAGTCGTGGTCGCTGACGGCCAGACAGAAGGTCGAGGAGGCACAGGAGACGTCGTTGGCCTGAGCCCACGACGCGGTCGAGCGCACGGACGGCCGTCCAGCCGGTCCCGGTCCAGGTCCGCTCGTAGCCGTCGTCGGTGACTGCGGCGCAGAACGTCGTGGCCGGGCAGTCGATCATCTCCAGCGCGTCTCCGCCGAGGTCTCCCGCCGGCGCCCAGGTGCTGCCGTTGAAGAGGCTGCGGCGCCGCCGCCGGCCGCGATGCAGTTGGGCGGCTGGCGCAGGACAGGCTGATGCCGTTGGTCAGTCCGGTCGGCGTCAGCGCGGTCCAGGAGGTGCCGTTGTAGGGCGGGCGTTGCCGGGCAGGTCGACGAACTCGAAGAACGTCGAACTCACGCAGGACAGCCACTCGATGCCCGAGCTCGAGCTCGTGACGTCGGCCGAGGTCGACCAGCTGGTGCCGTTGAACTTGATCGCCCGTCCGGCCCGGTCGACGGCCATGCAGAAGGTGGTCGCGGTGCACGAGACCACCGGCAGGAACTGCGCGACTTCAGGACGTTGGTCTTCCAGCTCGATCCGTTGTAGCGGTGCGCCTTCCCGTCCTGGTCGACGGCCACGCAGAACGTCGACGACAGCGGACCGACCGCGGTCGCGCCGATGCCACCGATCGACAGCGGACCGGGCCCGCCGTCCACTTCGACCCGTTGAACTTCTCGTAGTTGCCGTAGTGCTCACCGCCGAGGCAGAACGACGCGGAGGAGCAGGACGCCGGCGCTGACCTCGTCGAGGTCGAGGATCGTCGTCGGAGCCGACCAGGACGTGCCGTTGAAGCGTTGCAGCCGACCGTCGCCGACCCCTGCCATGCAGAACGTTGTCGTCGGGCAGGAGATGGTCTGCTGGCTGTAGCTCTGAGGTCCAGGTTGTCGTAGGGCGGAAAGCATCGCCGGACCGGACGATGTATCCCGACACGTCGACGACAATCTGCACCGAGGCTGACGAGTGTCGAAGCTAGCCCAGGCGTACGCCGCGGGTGACGACGACCGCTGGCGACGGTGTCGTGCGCGGTGAAGTTCAGGTTCGAGGTGTTCGTCGAAGCGTCGCTTAGCGGTAGGTGGCCGACGCGCTCGGGTGGTGACGGTGTCGTTGAGAGCGACCGCGGCCACGCCGTACGTCGGCAGTCCGCCGACCGGTAGTCCAGGAAGAGACGAACCGTGCCGTGGGCGGGCACGTAGCCGTTGTCGGCGCCCTCGATCAGGCCGGTGTCGGTCCGGGTGTCGAACAGCCGAGCGGGTCGGATGGCGGGTAGGCGCCGCCCCAGGTGGGGGTGCCGGTCGTGAAGTACCCGAAGACGTCGGCGACCAGCCGCACCGAACCAGACGAGCCGTGTAGATGCTGACCCGGCCACCGCTCCCCGAGCTGGGCGACGACCAGGTCGGGCACGGTGCGACCGCGCGGCGAAGTTCGCGGCTGGACGTGCCGGGCCGGCTGTCGGCCGTGGGACAGACCGTCGCGTAGCCGGCGCTCGTGCGGGCTCGCGACGGTCACGTTGAGGGTCGCGGCCGAGACGCCGGAACTCGGCACGCCCCGCCACCGGCAGTGGGACGCTCGCCGGGCCGCGGCCGCCGAGGCCGCGGAGGCGCCCGGATCGGCGCGGCGGTGTCGAGCACCCGCGCCGGACCTACGGCGCGAAAGTCCCGGCATCCACCGCACTCCCGCCGAGAAGTAGCTCGACACGTCAGCAACGAGGGACCGCTGCCGGCCGAGCCGTTGTAGATCCGGACCATGCCGTCCGATCCGAGGGTGGCCAGGACCCGGTCGGCGACCGTGCGGCCGGCCGAGGTTGAGGCCGGACGTGCCCGGGCGAGCAGTTAGCGACGGGTAGACGCTCGCAAAGCCACTCGCGGTCGCGGAGCGTCGGTACGTCAGCGCACGACGCGGCCCGGAGCCGGCACTCCACCTCGGCCAGCGACCAGGAAGGCCACCGAACCGTGGGCCGGGACCGCGCCGGCAGTCACTCCGGTGCCGGCCGCGGTGTCCAGCAGACGGGCCGTTTCAGCGGCACGTAGAGGCCGGGTGCACGGCGTCGTCGTGACGTCCGGAGCCACCGCCGCGCGAATGTCGGGGCGCTCTCGAGCGAGCGGCCGGTACTGCGGCTGCTCCACGAGCGGCAGCGCCGGTGCCGGGGCTCCCGGTCGAGCCCTGGGAGCGTGCGTCCGGGGCTGGGCGGGAGCGCCGAACCCGACGAACGAGGCCACGACAGGGCCAGCAACGTGCCGACGGTCCGGCCCGGCGGGCGTGAGTGGACAGCTCGGCATCGGAGTCCCCCCTGCGAGACGTATCCCGCTCCGACGCGCAGGCGGGTCCAACGACGGAGAAACTAGCCGACAACCGGGGTCAGCGGTGCCCGGTCGTCTGCTTTCGGCCAGATGTCGCCGCTGACCACGCCACCTGCCCCATCGGGGTGCCGTCGGCCAGGTAGAAGCAGGTCTGCGCGGTTCCCTGCACGTCGATCTCGCGGTAGGGCCCCGGGGCCGAGTAGGCCCCCAGTCCGCCGGCCTCGTCCTGGGCCGGCCGCACGTCTGCGAGTCCTCGACGTACGCCGCACTCCCGCGGACGAGACCGCAGGCCAAGGTCAGACCCCGGCCTGCGTACCTAGATCGGGTCCGTGCGACGGCCGAAAGCTGCAGCGTCCGCTCAGGCCGTTGGGCTGCACGGTGCCGTTCGGGTGAGCGGCCTCCTGCGCAGCCGTCTGCGAGGTCCAGAAGCCCGGCGCGAACGGCGATGGCGACGGCGCGTGCCCGGTGCGCTTGCGGAGGTCCAGTCGCCACGAGGCGCTTCGCAGGGCCGCAGCCAGCGTCCGGCGAGCACGCGGTCTGGCCCGGACGTAGCCGTGGCTCCCCTCGACGGTGGGCGGATCCAGCGTGGCCACGCCCGTCGGGTAGTAGGACGCGCTGTAGAACGCGAGTCGCCAGGTGTCGCCGGCTCTGCGCCGGTACAGGACCAGGATCTCCTTGGTCTTCGGTCATCGGCTTCAACCGGACTCGGCCATGAACGACGCCGGCTAGGTCGATTGCGGGCGGACGTAGACCTGGACCTCTTCCGCATCCGCCGTACGTGGTCCACCAGGCACCCGCACTCGGTCCGCGCTGGTCGGCGTCACCAGGACCCCGGTCGGCGTCGCCGGCCCGGCCCGGAGCGTGGGCGGCAGGTCGGCGGCGCCCGCCGATCCGTCGGTCGCAGGCCTCGGGTCAGCGCCCGTCGGCGCAGTGCCCGCGGCCCGCGGCCGTGCTCATGTTTCAGCGCGTCACGTCACGCCGCCGATGACCAGCATGACCACGGCGACCAGCCCGGCTACCGGCAGCAGC
Organism: uncultured Actinomycetota bacterium; assembly: GCA_963834425.1. Classification (GTDB taxonomy): domain Bacteria; phylum Actinomycetota; class Actinomycetes; order Actinomycetales; family CAVURS01; genus CAVURS01. Next base: position 452,493 of record CAWIBR010000008.1, on the reverse strand, counting down.
CACGTCGGTCGAGAGCGCCCCACCGGGCCGACGGTGGCCGGCAGCAGCGTGGACGGAGCGGCCCAGGGCGCGCTTCCCGGAGCTGCGTACGGGTTCGCGTACGGGTTCGGGTACGCCGGGGACGGGTCGGCCGCGCTGGCGCCCGGCTGCGATCGGCGTCCCGAACCGGTTCGTCGGCACGGGCTGGTTCGGCGCGGCAAACGGCTCCTGTTCGCTCACCCTCCCCCTCGACCCCGGCGGCGTCCCGGCTGGGCCTCCCATCGAGTCGGCAGGCGGCCGTGACGCCTTGAGAGGGCCGCCGCGCCGGCGGGTCGTCAGGCGAGCAGGGCGTCGACGAACGCCTCGGCGTCGAACGGCGCCAGGTCGTCCGGCCCCTCGCCCAGACCGACCAGCTTGACCGGCACGCCGAGCTCGCGCTGGACCGCGACGACGATGCCGCCCTTGGCCGTGCCGTCCAGCTTGGTCAGCACGATGCCGGTGACGTCGACCACCTCGCTGAAGACCCGGGCCTGGCGCAGGCCGTTCTGCCCGGTCGTGGCGTCCAGGACGAGCAGCACCTCGTCGACCGGCCCGTGCTTCTCGACGACCCGCTTGACCTTGCCGAGCTCGTCCATCAGCCCGGCCTTGTTCTGCAGCCGCCCGGCGGTGTCGATCAGCACGACGTCGGCGCGCCTCGTCGATGCCGGCCTGGACCGCGTCGAACGCGACCGAGGCCGGGTCGGCGCCGTCGCGGTCGGAGCGGACGGTGCGGACGCCGACCCGGTTGCCCCAGGTCTCGCAGCTGGTCGGCCGCGGCGGCCCGGAAGGTGTCGGCCGCGCCGAGGACGACCGTCTGGTCCTCGGCCACGAGCACCCGGGCCAGCTTGCCGACCGTGGTCGTCTTGCCGGTGCCGTTGACGCCGACGACCAGGACGACGGCCGGCCGGCCGTCGGCCGGCGTCGGTCGCGAGGGAGCGGTCCAGGGCCGGGTCGACCAGGCGCGAGCAGCTCCTCGTGCAGCATCGCGCGCACCGAGTCGCGGTCGTGGCCGGTCTCGACCTTGACCCGCTCGCGCAGCCGGTCGACCAGCTCGGTGCTGGGCCCGACGCCGAGGTCGGCGCCGAGCAGCAGGTCCTCGACGCCCTCCCAGTCCTGCTCGCTCGAGCGAGTCGCGGGAGAGCAGGTCCAGCAGGCCGCGACCCGACCGCCGAGTTGGAGCGGGCCAGCCGGGCGCGCAGCCGCTGCATCCGGCCCGGCACCGGCGCCGGTCGCTCGAGGGTCGCGGCCGACGGCGCCGGCCGTCGGCCGGCTCGGCTGCGACCTCCACGGGTCGGTGCGCGGTGGCCGGAGCCGGCGCCGGCCGGCGGCGGTCGGCGCGGTGGGCGGCGCGCGGCCGAGGCGGCCGTCGAGCGGTCGGCCGGGCGGCCGCGACGACGCGAGACGTCAGCCCGACGCCGCGCCGACGACGACGACGACGAGGACCGCGATGAGGACGATCAGGATGGCGGAGCTCACGGGAGCGAAGTCTCCCAGAGTTCAGCGCGGACGGCCGACGCCGGTCACGCGCGGCCGGCCTCAGCGCGGCCGTCGGTCGGCAGTCGGTCGGCGGAGCGGCCGCGGGGCGAGCCAGCGGGTCAGCGGGCGCCGCTGGGCAGGCCGGGGATGACGTCGACGACCTTGTCGCGCATCGCCTTCAGCGCCTCCTCGCCCTCGGGCGTGAAGCACGTCACGGCCCTCGCGGCGGGCGGGCAGGGCGACGGCCACCATGACGGCGACGGCGACGGCAAGGGCAAGGAACATTCCGATCGAGACAACCAGCATGTGTCCACCGTGCCTCACCGGCGGCCGGCACTCAAACCGAACACGCCCGCGCGTGACCTGGTTGTCACCAACCTCACACCGGACCTTCACCCGGCCGGCGGCCGGTCCGGCGACGGCGGCCCGACCGCCCGGGTCAGGCGGGCTGGGACTCGCGCAGCCGCTGGCTGACCACGGCCGTCACGCCGTCGCCGCGCATGGTCACGCCGTAGAGCGCGTCGGCGACCTCCATGGTCCGCTTCTGGTGGGTGATGACGATCAGCTGGCTGGACTCGCGCAGCTCCTCGAGCAGGATGAGCAGCCGGCCGAGGTTGGTGTCGTCGAGCGCCGCCTCGACCTCGTCCATGACGTAGAACGGGCTGGGCCGGGCCTTGAAGATCGACACCAGCAGGGCGACGGCCGTCAGCGACCGCTCGCCGCCGGAGAGCAGCGAGAGCCGCTTGACCTTCTTGCCCGGCGGGCGGGCCTCGACCTCGATGCCGGTGTTGAGCATGTCGCTCGGGTCGGTCAGCACCAGCCGGCCCTCGCCGCCGGGGAAGAGCCGGGAGAACACGCGCTCGAACTGCTCGGCCGTGTCGTGGTACGCCGCGGTGAAGACCTGCTCCACCCGCTCGTCGACCTCGCGGACGACCTCCATCAGGTCGCGGCGGCTGGAGCGGAGGTCCTCGACCTGCTCGGTCAGGAAGGCGTGTCGCTCCTCCAGCGCCGTGAACTCCTCCAGCGCCAGGGGGTTGACCCGGCCGAGCAGCGGCCAGCGCGCGCTCGGCGGCGCGCAGCCGCTTCTCCTGCTCCTCGCGGACGTACGCCGTGGGCTCGGGCTCCGGCGTCGGCCTCGGCTCGGCGTCGCTCGCTCGCCCTCGGGCGGCGGGCTCGGCGGCACCATCAGGTGCGGGCCGAACTCCTCGACCAGCGCCACCGGGTCGATGCCCGAGCTCGTCGATCGCCTTGGCCTCCAGCGTCTCGATCCGCACCCGCTGCTGGGTGCGGGCCATCTCGTCGCGGTGGACGCTGTCGGTCAGCTCGCGCAGCGCGTCGGCCAGCTCGGCCACCCGGCGGCGGGCCGCGGACAGCTCGCCCTCGCGGGCGATCCGCGCCTGCTCGGCCGTCCTCGCGCGTCGGCCGCGGCCCGGGTCAGCGCCCGGGCGACCAGCCCGGCGGTGTAGTCGGCGCCGAGCTCGACCGCGCGGGCCGTCTCGGCCTGACGCTGCCGCCGCTCGCGCAGCTGGGCCAGCCGCTCGCGGGCGGCGAGCTCGTCGCGGACCGCCTGCTCGAGCTGCTGGGCGCGGGCGCCGACCGCGCGCACCCGCTCCTCGCCGGTGCGCAGCGCCAGCCGGGCCTCGGTCTCGGCCGCCCGGGCGGCCGACGGCCTGCCGCGCCGAGCTGCTCGGCCAGCTCGCCGGTCGGGCTCGTGCTCGCCCGGCTCCTCCTGGGCGGCCTCGAGCCGCTGCTCCAGCTCGCGCAGCGCGGCGCGCGTCGGCCTCGAGCGCCTCCTGCGGCCTCGGCCAGCCCGCGGCGGGTGCGCTCGGCCTCGCGCGTGCGCGGCGCGCACCGTGGCGCCGAGCTGGCCGAGCCGCTCGGCCACGGCGGCCAGCCGGGCGTCGGAGTCGTGCAGCCGGTCGAGGGTCGCCTGGACGGCGTCCCGCGCCGCCTCGCAGCCGGTCGCGCGCGCCGGCGAGGGCGAAGCGGGCCTGCTCGACCCGGCGGACGGCCGAGCGCGCCTCCTGCTCGGCCTCGTCGACGGCGGCCTGGACTTCCAAAAGGCTTGGGGCAGAAGGCGATCCGCCATGAGCGCGGCCCGGCCGCAGCACGTCGCCGTCGGCGGTGACCGCCGTGACGTCCGGGGTGCGCTGCGACCAGCGACCGCGGCCGCGTCCAGGTCGGCGACCGCGGCGACCCGCTCGAGCGTGCGCGTCCAGGGCCGCGCGGATCGGCGCCGGCGCCTCGACCAGGTCGCGCACCCACCGAGCACCCGGCCGGCAGCGCCGGCCAGCTCGGCCGGGTCGGCGCCGCCGGGCTCGGCCGGGACCGTCGGCCGGCCGCGACGACCAGCAGCCCGGCCCGGCCGGCGTCGTCGTGCGCGGAGCAGCCGCATCGCGGCGATGGCCGAGTCGAGCGAGTCGACGGCGACCGCGTCGGCGGCCGTGCCCGAGCGCCGCCGCGACGGCGGCCTCGTGGCCGGGCTGCACGCGCAGCAGGGCCGCGACCGAGCCGAGCATCCCGCTGACCCGGTCGGTGGCGGCCAGCAGCGCGCCCGCGCCGTCCTTGCGGGCCAGCCCGACCTGCAGGGCCTCGTGCCGGGCCGTCCAGGTGGCCCGGTCCCGCTCGGCGGCCCGCTCCTGCTCGACCAGCGCCTCGACCTCGGCCTCGGCCGCCTCCAGCTCGGCGCCGGCCCGCTCGTGCTCGGCGTCCAGGCCCTCCTCGCCCTGCTCGGCGCCGGCGACCTGGGACTCCAGCGTCGTGAAGTCGAGCTCGGCGCGCCGCGCCGCGCTGCTCGGCCTCGGCCAGGACGCCCGCGCAGCCGGCCGATCTCGGCCTCGGCGGCCTCGATCCGGCTGCGCCGAGCCGCGACCTGGCCGGCCAGCCGGGCCAGCCCCTCGCGCCGGTCGGCGGCGGCGCGCTGCAGCCGGGCCAGCGAGCTCTGCTCCTCGGCGTACGCCGCCTCGGCCTCCTCGCGGGCCACGACCGCCGCCTCGAGCGTCGCCTGGGCGGCCCGGGTCGCCTCGGCCAGCTCGCGCTCCTGGTCGCGGGCCCGCGCGGCCTCGGCGGCCAGCTCGTCCGGGTCGCGGCGCGGGGCGTCGGTGCCGGTCGGCTCCTCGGCCAGCAGGCGCAGCCGCTCCTGGGCCAGGCCGTGGGTCGCGAGCAGCCGCTCGTGCAGGTTGGACAGCCGGTACCAGGTGTCCTGGGCCTGGGCCAGCGCCGGCGCGGCGGCCTGCGGCCTCGGCGTCCAGCTCGGCCTCGCGGGCCCGCAGGGTCGGCCAGCTCGGCCTCGACCGCGTCCTGCTTGCCGCGCAGCAGCGACTCGTCGGCGTCCTCCTGCTCGAGCGCGCCGCGCAGCTGGACCAGGTCGTCGGCGAGCAGCCGCAGCCGGGCGTCGCGCACGTCGGCCTGGACGACGCTGGCCCGCCGGGCCACCTCGGCCTGCCGGCCGAGCGGCCTGAGCTGGCGGCGGATCTCGCTGGTCAGGTCGGACAGCCGGGTGAGGTTGGCCTCCATCGCCTCGAGCTTGCGCAGCGCCTTCTCCTTGCGCTTGCGGTGCTTGAGGACCCCGGCCGCCTCCTCGATGAAGCCGCGGCGCTCCTCGGGCGTCGCGTGCAGCACGGCGTCGAGCTGGCCCTGGCCGACGATGACGTGCATCTCGCGGCCGATGCCGGAGTCGGAGAGCAGCTCCTGGACGTCGAGCAGCCGGCTCGGCGTGCCGTTGATGGCGTACTCGCTGCCGCCGCCGCGGAACATCGTCCGCGAGATGGTGACCTCGGTGTAGTCGATCGGCAGCGCGCCGTCGGTGTTGTCGATGGTCAGGCTCGACCTCGGCCCGGCCCAGCGGCGGGCGCCCGGAGCTGCCGGCCGTGCCGGCGAAGATGACGTCCTCCATCTTGCCGCCGCGCAGGCTCTTGGCGCCCTGCTCGCCCATGACCCAGGCGAGGGCGTCGACGACGTTGGACTTGCCGGACCCGTTGGGGCCCACCACGCAGGTGATGCCCGGCTCGAGGCGCAGCGTCGTGGCCGAGGCGAAGGACTTGAAGCCTCGCAGCGTGAGGCTCTTCAGATACACGGAACGCTCTCTCCTGGCCGTCGACGGCACGTGCCTGGGGAAGGCGCGTTCACCCTACCGCGGGCGACCGACTGGTCCGGTCAGGCCGCGCGCGAGTGTCGGCCGCTCGAGGAGCGCTCGACGACAGGGCCAGTCGAGGCCGCGGTCAGGAGGTGGCGGCCAGGTCGACCCGGTCGAGCTCGACCTGGTCCAGCCGGATCGCCATCTCGTCGGCCACCCGGCGGGTCTCGAGCTCGGCGCGCAGCCGGTCGTTCTCGTCCTGCAGGGAGCGGACCAGGCCCTGCAGGTCCTGCACCCTCTCGCGCAGCCGGGCCGCCTCCCAGACCAGTCGGTCGTCATTGCGGACGTACTGGCCGAGCAGGGCTTTCGCCATCGTGTTCTCCGGTGCGGTGTGACGCAAGATTGTCCCGGCGCTCACGGCTCGTGCCGGGGCGGGTGGATGCCCCTCCAGGGTCGCACCGGGCGGCCGTCGGTCAATGTTGACGCTCGGTCCAGATGGTGGACAGATCGGTGGAGCACCGGCGCACCGTCGAACCGGCTCGGGCGGCCGGCGGCCGATTCAGCGCTCGACGAAGCCGGCCGGCAGGCCGCGCGGCGCGCTGTCCCGGTGGGTCACCGCCGTGACCTGACCCGGGCGCCCGGCGCCGCTCGGCTCCTCGCCGAGCAGCTCGCAGCAGCCGCGCACAGGCCGCGGCCGGGCCCTCGGCGACGACCTCGACCCGGCCGTCGGCCAGGTTGGCGGCATGGCCGGCCAGCCCCAGCTCCAGCGCCGCGGGACCGGACCCACCACCGCATGCCGACGCCCTGGACCCGGCCGGACAGCCAGGCGGTCACCCGCACGGGCTCGGGTCGGCCGGGCGGTCTCACCACTTCGGCCCGGCGCGGGCCGGGGCTGGCAGCGCGGGCAGGAGAAGCTCGACCGGTTCATGAACGCCTCCCGCCGGATCGGCGTGCCGCAGCGCGGGCAGGGCTCGCCCTCCTGCCCGTACGCCGCGAGCGAGCGGTCGAAGTAGCCGCTGGCGCCGTTGACGTCGACGTACAGGCGGTCGAAGCTCGTGCCGCCCTCGCCGAGCGCCTCGAGCATCACCTCGCGGGCGAAGCCGAGCACCCGCCGGGCCTCGGGCCGGGTCAGCGTCTCGGTCGGCCGGGCGCCGTGCAGCCGGGCCCGCCACAGCGCCTCGTCGGCGTAGATGTTGCCGATCCCGGAGACCAGCGTCTGGTCCAGCAGGGCCCGCTTGAGCCCGGTGCGCCGGGCGCGCAGCCGGACCACGACCGCCTCGAGGTCGAGCCGCGGGTCGAGCAGGTCGCGGGCGATGTGCGCGACGCTCGCCGGCACCGTCGTCGGCCGGCGTCGACCCGTCGGGCCGATCCGTCCGGTCGGGCACGAGCGGCTCGACGGCCAGGCCGCCGAACGTGCGCTGGTCGACGAACCGCAGCTGCGGGCCGCCGTCGGTCGAAGTCGAGGCTGACCCGCAGGTGCAGCTCCGGCGGGCGCGTCCGGCGGCTGGACCAGCAGCTGGCCGCTCATGCCGAGGTGGGCCACCAGCGACTCGTCCGGCGCCGATCGGCAGCCAGAGGTACTTGCCGCGCCGCTCGGGCCGACTCCAGGGTGCGGCCGGCCAGCCGGGCGGACAGGTCGTCGGCCCCGGGCACGTGCCGGCGGACGGCGCGCGGGTGCAGGACCCGGACCTGGCTGGATGGTGCGGCCGACGACGTGCGCCTCCAGCCCACGGCGGACGACCTCGACCTCGGGCAGCTCAGGCACGGTGCGGCTGCGGAGCGTCCGGCAGCGCTCAGTCGGCGTCCGCGGTCAGCTCGGGGTGCTGCGTGCTCAGCTCGGTCCAGGCGGCCGCCGCGGCCTGCTGCTCGGCTTCCTTCTTGCTGCGCCCGGTGCCGGTGCCCGACGACGTCGCCGGCGACGACCGCGCTGGCGTGGAAGACCTTCTCGTGGTCCGGGCCCTCCTCGGCCACGACGTACTCCGGCACGCCGAGCGACGGCGGCGGCGGTCAGCTCCTGCAGGCTGGTCTTCCAGTCCAGGCCGGCGCCGAGCCGGGCCGAGGAGGACAGCAGCGGGTCGACCAGCCGGTGCACGAACCGGGCGGCGGGCTCGGTGCCGGCGGAGAGGTAGACCGCGCCGATCAGGGCCTCGAGGGTGTCGGCCAGGATCGAGGACTTGTCCTCGCCGCCGGTGGTCTGCTCGCCGCGGCCGAGCCGGATGTGCGGGCCCAGGCCGAGCGTGCGGGCGATGTCGGCGAGCGCCCGCATGTTGACGACGGCCGCGCGCAGCTTGGCCAGCTGGCCCTCGGGCAGGTCGGGGTGGTCGCGGTAGAGCGTGTCGGTGACGACCAGCCCGAGCACCGCGTCGCCGAGGAACTCCAGGCGCTCGTTGTGCGGCAGCCCGCCGTTCTCGTACGCGTACGAGCGGTGGGTCAGCGCCCGCTCGAGCAGGTCGGCGTCGACCGCGACGCCGACCTCGGCGAACAGGGCGTCGAGCGAGCCGTCGCTCGCGCGGCGGTGCCGGCCGGCGTCGGTTGGGCTGGAGCTGTCACGCGCCCCGGCTCAGCCCTGGTGCTCGCTGCGCTCGGCGGCGGCGTAGTGGCGGCCGTCGTACGTGCCGCACGACGGGCAGGCGACGTGCGGGAGCTTGGGCTGCTTGCACTGCGGGCACGGGGTCAGCGTGGCCGCGCTCGTCTTCCAGTTCGCCCGGCGCGAGCGGGTGTTCGAGCGCGAGGTCTTGCGCTTCGGGACGGCCACGTCAGTTCTCTTCCTTGCGTCGATCTCGACGGGTCAATGGTCAAGCTCTGCAGGGCGGCCCACCGCGGGTCGACCTGGTCGTGCTGGTGCCCCGGGTGGTCCGCCAGGTGCACCCCACACTCGGAGCACAGGCCCGGACAGTCCTCCCGGCAGACCGGTTGGAACGGCAGTGCGAGCACCACCGCGTCGCGCACCACGGGCTCGACGTCGATCAGGTCGCCGACGAGCTCGTCGGTCTCCTCGTCCTCGGCGTCCGCAGGCACCTGGCCGGGGTAGGCGTACAGCTGCTGCACGTCCACCTCGACCTCGCGCTGCAGGTCGTCCAGGCAGCGCACGCACTGCCCGGCCGCCGTCGCCGTCACCACGCCCGAGACCAGCACGCCCTCGACCACCGACTCCATCCGGAGGTCGAGGTCGAGCGTCGCTGCCCTTCGGGACCGCGATGACGTCGGTGCCGAGGTCGTCCGGCGCCTGCGCCGTGCGCCGGACCCGAAGCATCGACCCAGGTCGTCGACCGAGCTCTTGGGTGTCGAGCACGAACGGCGAGCGCGGGTCGAGGCGGATCGGTTTCTCCGGTTTCACGTGCAGATCACGCATTCAGCGAGGGTTGCACGTGCTGTGAGGCGCGGACAGGTTGACGGGCATGCTGACCACGGCCCCGATGTCGAGACCGACGGGCAAGGCTACCTGAGCGAGCGGCCGGACCCAAACCGCGAGCGTGCGCTCAGCCGGCTGACTCGTCCGGCTGCGCTCCGGGCTCGGCGTCGGGCTCTGCCTCGTCCGCGGCGCGGTCCCGTGCGCGGTGTCCGCGGGACCGCGTCGCCGGCGCCTGCGGCCCCTCGTCCGGAGGCTCCTCGGGCAGCCGCTCGTGACTGCCGTGCCGGACGGCGACTCGTCGTGATCGGCCGCCGGGCCCTCGTCGGCGCGCTCGATCGGCGTGGTCGGGCTCGTCGGGCCGAGCCGGCCGAGGTCGGCCGCCCGGCGCGCGCCCAGCCGGGCCCGGCCGCGCACCACCTGCTGGGTCAGCTTGTGCAGCGCGATCTCGAACTCGGCCAGCTTGCGGTCGACGTAGTCGTCGGCGTCGGAGAGCAGCCGGGTCGACTCGGCGTTCGCCTCGGCGACGACGTCGCCGCCCGCTCCCGGGCCCCGACGACGACGGCCTGCTCCTCGACCAGCCGGTCGTGCTCGGCCCGGGCCTGGTCCAGCAGCCGCTTGGCGGCGTCCCGGCCCCCCTCGACGACGGCGTCGCGGTCGGAGAGCAGGACGTCGGCCTGCTGGAGCTGCTCGGGCAGCAGGGCGCGCAGCTCGTCGAGCTGGCCGAGCATCTCCTCGCGGTTGACCAGGCAGGACGCCGACATCGGCATCGCCCGGGCGTCCTCGACCAGCCGGATGATCTGCGCGAGCTTCTCCTGGACGTCCATGTCAGCCGCTCCTCCTCGGTCGCGGTCGCGCGGCGCGGCGCCGGGCGCGCAGCTGCGCGCAGCCGGCGCAGCACCTGGTCGCGGCACCAGGCCGGCCGACGTCGCCGCCGTACGCCGCGACCTCCTTCACCAGGCTGCTGGAGACGTGCTCCAGGCCGGGTCCGCCGGCCAGGAAGACCGTCTCGACGCCGGTCAGGTGGCGGTTCATCAGGGCCATCGGCAGCTCGTAGCCGAGGTCGCCGGTCCCGCGCAGGCCCTTGACGACCGCGACCGCGCCGACCTCGCGGCAGACGTCGACGAGCAGCCGGCCGGCGAACGCCTGCGACCCGGACCCGGCCGGGCCGCGACTGCGCTCGGCGCAGGGCGTCCCGGACCAGCTCGACCCGCTCGGCGACCGCGAACGGTGCCGCGCTTGGCCGGGTTGTGCAGCACCGCGACGACGACCTCGTCGAACAGCGCGGCCGCGCGCTCGATGACGTCGAGGTGGCCGTTGGTGACCGGGTCGTAGGAGCCGGGGCAGACGCAGCGCACGCCGGGCGCCGTCGGTGCCTGGCTGTTCTGGCTCACGGCGCCCGAACCTAGCAGCGCTCAGGCGACGACCGGGTCGGCCGCGGCGCGCGCCCACCACACCCGGGTCTCGCCGTACCGGCGCTCGTCGACCGAGCCAGCGTCGGCCGGCCACCGCGGCTCCGGGCTGCGGGCGCTGCGCTCGACCACGACCAGGGCCTCGGACGCCAGCCAGCCGTGCAGCGGCAGCAGCGCGAGGACGTCGGCCAGGTCGTCCTCGGCCAGCGCGTACGGCGGGTCGGCCAGCACCAGGTCGTAGGCGCCGGTCGGCGCCGCGCAGCAGCGACGCCGCTCGACCGGCTCGGCCAGCACCGGCAGCGGCTCGGACCGTCGGCGCCGACCAGCGCGCCGGCAGCACGAGGGCAGAGACGTTGCGGCGCAACACGTCTGCCGTGCCGCGGTCGCTCTCGACGAACGTCGCCGAGCGCGCGCCCGCGGCTCAGCGCCTCGAGGCCGAGCGCACCCGGACCCGGCGTACAGGTCGAGCACCCGCGGCGCCGGCGCAGCGACGTCCTGGTGGTCCAGCCGGCCGAACAGCGCCTCGCGCACCCGGTCGCTGGTCGGCCGGGTGCCGGCACCGGCCGGCACGTCGAGCCGCCGGCCGCCGAAGGCGCCCGAGATGATCCGCGTCACGCGGGGAACCTACCCGCGTTCGAGGAAGTCCAGCTGGCTCGCGTCGAGCTGCTCGCGCAGCGCGGCGAGCAGGGCCGGCTGGGACACCAGCACCGGGTCGCGCGGCGACCAGCTCGACGGCGTCCTCGCGGGCCTGGGCGATGACGTCCTCGTCGCGCAGCACCTTCAGGAACCGCAGCGACGACCGGCCGCCGGACTGGGCCGCGCCGAGCACGTCGCCCTCGCGGCGGTACTCCAGGTCGACCCGGGCCAGCTCGAAGCCGTCGAGCGTCTCGGCCACCGCCGCCAGCCGCTGCCACGACGGGCGACTCCCGGTCGGCCGCGCTGACCAGCAGGCACAGCCCGGGCGCGCGTGCCCGCGGCCGACCCGGCCGCGCAGCTGGTGCAGCTGGGAGACGCCGAACCGGTCCGCGTCCAGGACCACCATCGTCGTCGCGTTGGCCACGTCGACCCCGACCTCGACCACGGTCGTGGCGACCAGCACGTCGATCTCGCCGGCCGCGAAGTCGAGCATCACGCCGTCCTTCACGTCGGCGGGCAGCCGGCCGTGCAGCACCTCGATCCGGGCGCCGGCCAGCTCGGGGTCGGCCCGCAGCTGGTCGAGGGTGTCCAGCGCCGCGGCCGACGGGCGCGCGCGGCGCCGGCCGCCCGCGCGACCGCCGTCGTCGTGCCGTCGTCGGCCAGGTCGGCCTCGAGCTCGGCCAGCATCGTGTCCTCGGACGCGAACTCGCCGCCGATCCGCGGACAGACGACGTAGACCTGGTGGCCCTTGTCGACCTCCTCGCGCACCCGCTGCCAGGACCGCCGCACCCAGCGCTCGTCGCCGGCCGGCACGAGGTGGGTCACGATCGGCTGCCGGCCGGCCGGCAGCTCGCGCAGGGTCGAGGTCGCCAGGTCGCCGAAGACGGTCATGGCCACCGTGCGCGGGATCGGCGTCGCCGTCATGACCAGCAGGTGCGGCGGCCGATCGGCCTTGGCCCGCAAGGCATCTCGCTGCTCGACCCCGAACCGGTGCTGCTCGTCGACGACGACCAGCCCGAGGTCGAAGAACTCGACCCGCTCCTGCAGCAGCGCGTGCGTGCCGATCACGATCCCGGCGTCGCCGGACGCGGCGTCGAGCAGCGCCTGCTTGCGGGCCGCCGTGGGCTGGCTGCCGGTGAGCAGCCGGACCCGGGTGCCGTTGCGCGTGGCCGCCGAGCATCCCGCCCTCGGCCAGGTCGCCCATCATCTGGGTGATCGAGCGGTGGTGCTGCTGGGCCAGGACCTCGGTCGGAGCGAGCAGCGCGGCCTGGCCGCCCGGCGTCGACGACGGTCAGCATCGCGCGCAGCGCGACGACGGTCTTGCCCGAGCCGACCTCGCCCTGCAGCAGCCGGTGCATCGGGTGCGACTGCCGCAGGTCGTCGGCGATGGCCGCGCTCGACCTGCGACCTGGCCCTCGGTGAGCCGGAACGGCAGCCGCTCGTCGAACGCCGCCGAGCAGGCCGCCCTCGCGACCCGGCCGCGGCGACCGCCGGCTGGGCGGCCACCTCGGCCCGCCGCCCGGCCAGCGCCACCTGCAGCAGGAACGCCTCCTCGTACCGCACCCGGGCCTGGGCCTGCTGCGACCTCCTCCAGCGAGGTCGGCCGGTGCAGCGCCAGCAGCGCGGCGCCCAGCGGCATCAGGCCGCGGCGCTCCCGGACCTCCGGCGGCACCGGGTCGCCCAGCGCCAGCAGCTCGGGGCCGTCGAGCAGGGTGCGCACCGCCCGGGCGATCTTCCAGGTGGTGAGCTTCGCGGCGGCCGGGTAGATCGGCAGGATCGTGTCGGCGTACTCCTCGGCCAGCTCCCACTCGTGCCGTCACCGTCGCCCGGTCGTCCGGCGACTCGAGCACCTGGGTCTCGGGATGGCTGAGCTGGCGGCGGCCGCGGAAGCTGCCGACCTGGCCGGCGAAGAGCGCCCGGCGGCCCGGCGTCAGCCGGGCCTTGATGCTCTTCTCCATGAACGGCTTGGGCGCGAAGAACGACACGTCGAGCTCGGCGATGCCGTCGGTGATGACCACCTTGACGACGGCGCCCTTGCGCTGCCGCATCGGGATCGAGCGTCACCGACTTGACGCTGGCCATCACCGTGACGTCGTCGCCCTCGCGCAGCTGGGCCAGCGGCGTCAGCTCGCCCCGCTCGACGTAGCGGCGCGGGTAGTGCCGCAGCAGGTCGCCGACGGTGTGCAGGTCGAGCTTGGCCGCGAAGAGCTTGCCGCTGCGGTCCCCCAGCACCCGGGTGAGCGGGCGCTCGAGGAACGGCAGCGGCGCGTTGTTGGGTCCGAGGGTCACTCGACCCCCACCAGCAGGTACGACGAGGGCTGGCCGCCGTCGTAGGTCGTGACGTCGACGTCCGGCCGCCGGCCGCGCAGGGCCGCGGCCACCCGCGCCGCCAGGTCCGGGCTCGGCCGGTTGCCCGGCGACAAGCGTGACCAGCTCGCCGCCCCCGCCGAGCAGCCGGTCGAGCACGCCGGCGGCGACCTGCTCGACGTCGCTGCCGATGACCGCGACGTCACCGTCGACGTGGCCCAGGACGTCGCCGCGACGGCACACGCCGGCCGAGGTGACGCCGTCGCCCTCGGCCATCTCGACCAGGCCGTCGCGGCAGCCGGCCGCGGCGGTCGCCATGGCCAGCAGGTCGGCGTCCGGCTCCCGGGCCGGGTCGTGCACCGCGAGGGCGGCGATGACCTGGACGGCCGAGCGGCTGCGGACGACCCGCACCCGGGCCGGTCGCGCGCCGAGCTGCTCGGCCGCGGCTCGAGCGCGCCGGGCCGAGCCCGGGCAGGACGCGCGACCGGCGACCCGGCGCCGGCGGCCACCGGCGCTGCGGCCAGCGCCGGCCGCGTCCGGCGGCGTCGGTCCAGGACCCGGGCGCCGGCCCGGCTCGAGCAGGTCGGCCAGCCCGGGTCCGTCGACGATCGCGACGACCGACCGGCGAGGCCAGGCCGGCCGGCCGGTCGGCCGCCGGCGCCGGCGCGCTGGGCTGGTCGGCGAAGGCCGACGATCCGCACCTGGTGCGGCCGGCCCGCGGCGAAACCGGCCTCGACCGCCGCACCGACGTCGTCGACGTGCGCGTGGACCTGCCACAGGCCCCGCCGCCGACGACCAGCACCGAGTCACCGAGCTGGTCCAGCGCCGCCCGCAGGTCGGCGACCCGCTCGGCCTGCGGCTCCATGCCCTGCCGTCGTCGAGGCGGTGTCCAGCAGGTACATCACCTCGTGGCTCGGCGACCGCCCGGGCCGGCACGCTCGAGCCGTCGACCGGGGCAGCCGGCGCCGGCCGGCGATCACCGTGCCGTCGACGGGCCGGTCAGCGCGGCGGTTCGCTCGGCGCCCGGCCACCACCGCGGCGAGGGCCTCGACCAGCACGCAGCAGCCCCCGCCCCCCGGCGTCGACCCGGCCGCGCAGAGCGGCCAGCTGACCGGGGGTCGCGGCGAGGGCCGCCGCCGCCGGCCGCGGCCGCCGCACGGGTGCACGCCGACCAGGTCGCCGCCGCGGTCGGCGGCCGCGCGCGGCCCCGGCGGCCGACCGCGTCGGCGACGGTGAGGATGGTGCCCTCGACCGGCCGGGCCAGCGCGGCGCGGGCCGAGGCCCGCGGCCGCGCGACCAGCGCCGCGGCCAGCGTCGGCGCGGTCCCAGCGCGCCGCTCCGCCCTGCTGCGGCCGCGTCGGCCAGCCCGCGCAGCAGCTGGGCCAGGATCGTCCCGGAGTTGCCGCAGGCGCCGCGCAGCGCGGCCCCGGCCAGGCCTCCCAGACGGCTGGCCAGGTCCGGCCGCCGGCTCGGCGGTCAGCCTCGCGTCGACGGCCGCGCTCAGGGTCCGGACCAGGTTGGTGCCGGTGTCGGCGTCGGGGACCGGGTAGACGTTGAGCCGGTCGATCTCCTCGGCCGCGGCGGCGCAGCGCGGCCAGTCCGGCGGCAGCCCACCGGCGGACGGCGGGGCCGTCCAGGACCTCGAGCTGCGCGCGCGCCGCCACCACGCCTGGGAGGCTAGCCAATGCCACCCACTGTCCCCCGGCCCGACGCCGTCGGCCGTCACCGGCTGCGCGTGCGCGCTGAGTTTGGGCGGCGGCGGCTGCCTCGGCTACGCTTGGGCGGTTGCCCAGCAGGCCTGGGCGTCCGCACCCGGGCCCGACCGGAGCTCGCGGACCATCGCAACGCTCACTCGACCAGCAATCCACCACCAGCAATCGACCAGGAGATCACTGTGGCTGCCAACTGCGACGTCTGCGGCAAGGGGCCGGGCTTCGGTCACAACATCTCGTACTCCCACCGGCGCACCAAGCGGCGCTGGAACCCGAACATCCAGCGGGTCCGGGTCAAGGTCGGCGCGACCCCGAAGCGGCTCAACGTCTGCACCTCCTGCCTGAAGGCCGGCAAGGTCACCCGCTGACCTAGCCCCCACGACGTACGGCGAAGGGCCGGTCCCCGATCGGGACCGGCCCTTCGTCATACGTCGGTAGCCGGCGGGCGCGTCAGTGCTGGAAGTGGTCCCAGGTCGGCAGGCCCGCGCTGAGCCTGCTGGCCGGCTGACCGTCGACCAGCACGGCCTCGGCAGCGCTCGCCACGACGACGACCGATCGCCTCGAAGCCCTCGGGCAGGGCCTGGCTCGGCGGCGAAGGTGGCCAGCAGCGGATGGTCCTCGCCCCCGGCCAGCACCCAGCCGAGGGCGAGGGCGTCCTCGCCCAACGGCGGCGGCCGCGACAGCCGAGCTCGGCGGCCCGCCGGTCCAGCGCCGCAGCCCGCCAGATCGATGCTCACCCCGCTGGCCTCGGCCATCCGGCCGGCGTCGCGGAGCAGGCCGTCGCTCACGTCCATCAGCGCGTGCGCCCCGGCTCGAGCGGCGGCCGGCCCCGCGGCGTACGGCGGGTCGGGGCGCAGGTGGGTCGCGACCAGCTGCGGGGCGGCATCCGGGACGGCCGGCCCGCAGCAGATCGAGTCCGGCGCCGGACCAGCCCTGACGTCCGGCCAGGGCCACGACGTCGCCGACCTGCGCGCCCGAGCGCAGCACCGGCGCCCGCCCCTGCAGGTCGCCGAGGGCGGTGACCGCGACAACGATGGTGGCGCCGCGAGGACAGGTCGCCGCCGACGATGCTGGCGCCGGTCGAGGCGCAGGCTGCCGCGAGACCGTCGGCCAGCCGCTCCAGCCAGGCGACGGGCAGGGACGGCGGGGCGACGAGCCCGACCAGCAGCCCGGTCGGGACCGCGCCCATGGCGGCGATGTCGGCCAGGTTCTGGGCGGCGACCTTCCAGCCGACGTCGTACGCCGACGACCACTCGTCGCGCCAGTCCCGACCCTGCACCATCAGGTCGGTGCTGGCGACCACCCGTCCGTCGGCGGCCGCCACGCACGGCGGCGTCGTCGCCGGGCGGCACCTGGACGAACGCGGCGGACGGCAGCCGGGGGAAGATCCGGGCCAGCACACCGGCCTCTCCGAGGTCGGCGAGGGTCGGCTCCCCTGGGCTCACGTCCGGCACGGCGCGCACGGTACCTTGGCTGCGGCCGGCCACCCCGTCGTGGACCAGCCGAGGGCAGGCCGATCGGCAGGCAGACGAGGAGGTCCCTGTAGTGGTTCAGGCATACATCCTCATCCAGACCGAGGTCGGCAAGTCCACCTCGGTGGCCGAGGCCATCTCGGGCGTCGAGGGAGTGCTGACGGCCGAGGACGTCACCGGTCCCGTACGACGTGATCGCCCGGGTCGAGGCGCACAACGTGGACGAGCTCGGCAAGCTGGTGATCGCCCGGATCCAGGAGATCCCCGGCATCACGCGCACGCTCACGTGCACCGTCGTCCACATCTGAGCCGCGGCGCGCCAGTCGCTGGTCGCGCTGGCTCTGACCGGATCGCTCGCTGGCCACCGCTGGCCGGCTGCTCCGCGTCATCACGACGTGACGGCCCGGCTGCCGGTCGACGCCGCAGATCCCGGCTGCGCCCGGGTCGCCGCCCAGCTCCCGAAGACGCTGCTGAAGCAGAGCCGGCGGCCGACCCAGCCCAGCTCGCCGGCCCTGGCCGCCTGGGGCGACCCGGCGATCATCCTGCGCTGTGGCGTGCAGTCTCCCGGCGCCTCGACCGATCACTGCGAGACGGTCAACGGCATCGACTGGATCGTGCAGTCGCTGTCCGACGGTGAGGACTTCACGACGTTCGGCCGCACCCCCGCGGTCCAGGTGCTCGTGCCGTCGCACTACGCACCGGAGGAGTTCGCCCTCACCGGGCTGTCGTCGGCGATCGCCACGATCCCCCAGGGCCCGGATCGGTGCAGCTGAGGCTCACCGAGATTCGGCCCGTCGGACCCATTCCGGGTCCCACGGGCAATTCGCCGCGACCCCTTCAGCGCAGGCCGGTGCGGCGCTGCAGGGCCAGCTGAAGCAGCCGGTCGACCAGGTGGGGGTAGTCCAGGCCGGCTGTCGCCCACATCAGCGGGAACATCGAGACGGGGGTGAAACCGGGCATGGTGTTGACCTCGTTGACCAGGACCTGGCCCTGCTCGCTGAGGAAGAAGTCGACTCGGGCCAGCCCCTCGCAGCCGAGGGCCTGGAAGGAGCGCACGGCGAGCTCGGCGATCTCGGCCGCGACGGCCTCCGGCAGGTCGGCCGGACAGGTCAGCCGCAGGTGCTCCTCGTCGAGGTACTTGGCGTCGAAGTCATAGAACTCGTGGGAGTCGCCGAGCACCTCGACCTCCCCCAACGGCGCGGTCTGCGGGTCGCCGCCGTCCAGAGCCTCCAGCACACCGCACTCGATCTCGCGGCCGACGACGGTCGCTTCGACGATGACCTTCGGGTCGCTCTCGCGGGCCAGCTCGACGGCCGCCGCGAGGTCCGCGGGTCGATGCACCTTGCTGATCCCGACGCTCGACCCGGCCCGGGCCGGCTTGACGAACACCGGCCAGCCCAGCGCGGCCACCGACTCGGCGCAGGCGGCCGGGTCGCGCTGCCACTCGCGATCAGTGATGACGACGTGGGGACCCACGGGCAGGCCGGCGCCGGCCAGCAAGATCTTCATGAACTGCTTGTCCATCCCGGCGGCAGAGGCGAAGACCCCCGATCCCACATAGGGCACATCGGTCAGTTCGAGCAGCCCTTGCAACGTGCCGTCCTCACCGAACGGCCCGTGCAGCAACGGAAGGACGACATCCACCTCGCCGAGCGAGCGGGGCACCGACCCGGGCTCGAGTACGGCGAGGGTCCGGTCCGTGGTGCTCGCGGGCACCAGGACTCCGGGACCGTCACCACTGACCTCCGGCCGATGACCAGGACGCAGCTCGAGCGGTGCGGGGTCGTCGGCCACCAGCACCCAGCGACCGTCGCGGGCGATGCCGATCGGGACCACGTCGTACCGGTCGCGATCGAGGGCCCGCAGGACGCTCGCCGCGGTGCTGCAGCTCACCGCATGCTCGCTGGAGCGGCCGCCGAAGACGACGGCCACCCGGATCCGGCGGTCGCGGGTGCTGGGGTCGGTTTCGTCATTCACTCGGCTTCCGCCTTCAGCGCTCGGGAGAGCAGGCGCCGCCCGATCTCGGCTGGCGATGCTCCTTCATGGACAACGGCGACGACGTTCTCGATGATCGGGACGTCGACGCTCGTGCCGACGGGCCAGGCCCAGCAACGACGCGCAGGACTTCACGCCCTCGGCCGTGGTCCGGGTCGCCGCCACGACCTCCTCGACCGTCAGCCCTCGCCCCAGGCCCTCGCCGAAGGTGCGGTTGCGCGACAGCGGCGACATGCAGGTGGCGACCAGGTCGCCGATGCCGGCCAGGCCCAGGAAGGTCAGCGGGTCGGCGCCGAGAGCCGCACCCAGCCGCGCCGTCTCGGCCAGTCCCCGGGTGATGATCGAGGCCTTCGCGTTGTCGCCGAGACCCATGCCGTCGGCCATCCCGACCGCGATGGCGATGACGTTCTTGACCGCACCGCCCAGCTCGGTGCCGACGACGTCGACGTTGGTATAGGGGCGGAAGTACGGCGTCGCGCACAGGTCCGAGATCCGTTCGGCCACAGTGCGATCCACGCAGGCAACCACGCTCGCCGCGGGCTCGCAGAGGGCGATCTCGCGAGCCAGGTTGGGCCCGGACAGCACCGCCACCTGATCCCACGGGACAGCGGTCACCTCATGGATGACCTCGCTCATCCGGGCCGTCGTGCCGAGCTCGACGCCCTTCATCAGGCTCACGACGACCGCTTCGCGTGGCAGATGGTCGGTCATCTGGCCGAGCAGCTGGCGCAGGCTCTGCGAGGGCAACGCCAGGACCACGACCTCGGCGCCGGACAACGCCTTCTCCGCGACGCTGGTCGCCTGGATCCCTTGCGGGAGCGCGATATCGGGCAGGTACTCCGGGTTGATGTGGTCGCGCTGGATCGTCTCGGTCAGCTCGGGCCGACGCCCCCACAGGGTCACGTCGGCGCCCGCGTCGGCCAGGACCTTGGCGAACGCCGTACCCCAGCTGCCTGCGCCGAGCACGGCGGTCCGCGTCACGTGCCCTTGCCCTTCATGTTGCGGCGGTCGAACGGCGTCGCCGGCGGGGTCTCGCCGACCCTCAGCTGAGCGAGCAGCTCGGTGATCGCGGCGATGATGCGCGCGGTCGCCTCGCGCAGGACGGTGACGTCGATCGGCTGTCCGCGCAGATCGCTCAGGTCCACCGGCTCGCCGGCGACCACCTGCATCGTCTTGCGGGGAACCAGCCGCGGGACGAAGTGAGTGATAGGGCAGGAGGGCCTGAGCGCCCCACTGCGCGACCGGGATCAGGGGGCAACCGGTCTCGAGCGCCACGCGGGCGGCTCCGGTCTTGCCGGTCATCGGCCAGAGGTCGGGATCGCGCGAGACCGTGGCCTCCGGGTAGATCGCGACGCACTTGCCCTGCCGCACCGCCTCCACCGCGGGTGCGAACGCCTTCACCGCCTCGGGCCCGTCGCGGAACACGGGGATCTGACCGGCGCCGCGAATGACCCGACCGACCACCGGTGCGGTGAAGAGCGCGGCCTTGGCCAGGAAGTAGGGCGGGTGTCCGTTGTCGTAGAGAAAGTGCGCCAAGGCCACCGGGTCGGAGTCGGAGATGTGGTTCGAGCAGACCAGGAAGCCGCCGCTCGAGGGCAGGTGCTCGGCCCCTCGCCACTCGTGCCGGGTGAACAGCCGCATGGTCGGGCGCAGCACCGCGACGGCGATCCGGTACGACGTGCCGAGCCCTCGTGGGGACACTGCCGCTCCTCGCCGATCTCGTCCGGGTCCGTCCCCGCTGGGCGCCGATCGCTACGGACCGGCCGGTGATGGGCCGCCGCGGGTCGCGCGGCCCGGCAATCCTCTCCGGTGACCCCATCCCTGTCGAGGCGCCCCGCTGCGGAGGCGAAGATGGAGCCGATGAACCCTGCGCCGCACCCGACCTGGCAGCTGGTGCTGCCCGTCAAGGGCACCGATCGGGCCAAGACCCGGCTCACGGTCGCCGAAGGGGTCTCCCGACCCGCACTGGCCCGCGCCATGGCCCTGGACACCCTGGCTGCGGCTCTGGCCTGCCCGACGGTCCGGACGGTCCTCGTCGTGACCTCGGACGACGAGGTCGCCTCGGCTGCGAGAGCCGCTGGCGCTCGGGTCGAGGCCGACCCCGGGCAAGGCCTCAACGCCGCGATACGCCGCGGGTTGGCCCTCACCGATGACGAGCCGGTGGCGGTGCTGCTGGGCGACCTGCCCGCGCTTCGACCGGACGACCTGGCCGAGGCGCTGGCCGCGTGTGCCGGCCTTGGCGCGGCCTTCGTGCCGGACGCCGAAGGCACCGGCACCGTCTTGTTGACGGCCGACCGGCCGGCCGATGTGGATCCGGCGTTCGGGTCGGGCTCGGCCGCGCGGCACGGCGAACGCGCCCGGCGGCTCGACCTCGACCTACCTCGCCTGCGCCGCGATGTCGATGTCGCCGAGGCGCTCCACGCGGCCGTCGCGCTGGGCGTCGGCCCGCTGACCGCCCGCGCGCTCGGACAGCCTGGCCGACCTGGATAACCTGACTAGCCTGGGGCGATGCAGGCCAGCGTTCATCGCTTCGACCCGATCTCGGGCGCCGGTTCGGTGCTCCTCGACGACGGGACGGAGCTGCCGTTCGACGCCGAGGCCTTTCAGCGCAGCGGGTTGCGGCTGTTGCGGGTGGGCCAACGGCTCACCATCGAGACCGAAGACATCGGGCCGGGCCAAGGACCGGCAACCCGCGCGATCGGGCTGCGCCTGAACGGGATCTGAGCGCGGGTCAGCCGCGCTCGTACGACGCGCCCAGGGCGTCGAGCTTGTCCTGGAAGTGCTCGTAACCCCGCTCGATCAGGCCGATCCCGTGCACGCGCGACGTACCCTCGGCGGCCAGGGCGGCGATCAGGTAGCTGAATCCGGCGCGCAGATCGGGCACCGTGATGTCGGCGCCGTGCAGCCGGGTCGGGCCGGAGATGACAGCCGAGTGCTGGAAGTTGCGTTGGCCGAAGCGGCAGGGTGACCCTCCGAGGCACTCGCGGTACAGCTGGATCTTCGCGCCCATCTCTCCGAGCGCACTGGTGAAGCCGAGCCGCTTCTCGTAGACCGTCTCGTGGACGATCGAGAGCCCGGTGGTCTGGGTCAGCGCGACGACGAGCGGTTGCTGCCAGTCGGTCATGAAGCCCGGGTGGACGTCGGTCTCGATCACCAGCGAGTGCAAGTCGCCGCCTGGGTGGTAGAACCGGATCCCGTCGTCGTCGATCTCGAAGGCGCCGCCGATCTTGCGGAAGACGTTCAGGAAGGTCGTGAGCTCGCTCTGCCGGGCGCCGCGCACCATGATGTCGCCGCGGGTCGCCAGCGCCGCGCAGGCCCACGAGGCCGCTTCGATCCGGTCCGGGATCGCGGTGTGGGAGTAGCCACCCAGCCGATCGACGCCCTCGATCCGCAGGGTGCGGTCGGTGTCCACGCTGATCATCGCGCCCATCTTCTGCAGCACGTTGATCAGGTCCATGATCTCCGGCTCGGTCGCCGCGTTGCGCAGCTCGGTGAGGCCCTCCGCGCGAACGGCGGTCAGCAGGACCTGTTCGGTCGCGCCGACGCTCGGGAACGGCAGCTCCAGCTTGGTCCCCTGCAAGCGGCGAGGTGCGCTGAGCCGCAAGCCTTCCGGCCGCTTGTCCACGACGGCGCCGAAGGCGCGCAAGACGTCCAAGTGGTAGTTGATCGGCCGTTCCCCGATCCGGCACCCGCCCAGATCGGGGATGAACGCCTCGCCGAGACGGTGCAGCAGCGGACCGCACAGCAGGATCGGGATCCGGCTCGACCCGGCGTGGGCGTCGATGTCGGCGACGTGGGCCTGCTCGACGTTGCGCGGATCCAGGAACAGCTCGCCGTCAGACTGGACCGGGCCCAGGGCACTCTGTCCAACGCCGTGTCCGTCGCCGTGTCCACCGACGTGGCCGTCGCTCGGGCCCGCGGAGCGTTTGACGCTGACCCCGTGCAGCTCGAGGAGTCCAGAGACGATGGCGACGTCGGAGATATCGGGTACGCCGCGCAGACGCGAGGGCTCCTCGCCGAGAAGCGCGGCCACCATCGCCTTGGAGACGAGGTTCTTGGCCCCGCGGACGGCGACGGTCCCTTGCAGCGGGGTGCCGCCGCGGACGGTGATCAGGTCGGGCATCGACCCAGGATCGCAAACCTTTCGCTGGCTGCCGAATCCTGGGCGGACACGCTGACGGGCCGGCGCCCCGAGGGAGCGGCCGGCCCGTCAGTAGTCCCGTGCTCAGCTACGAGCGCGCGCGGCCTTCTTGGCCGGAGCCTTCTTCGCGGGCGCCTTCTTGGCGACGACCCGCTTGGCGGGAGCCTTCTTGGCCGGAGCCTTCTTGGCGACGACCTTCTTGGCGGGAGCCTTCTTCGCGGGCGCCTTCTTGGCGACGACCCGCTTGGCCGGAGCCTTCTTGGCCACGACCTTCTTGGCCGGAGCCTTCTTCGCGGGCGCCTTCTTGGCGACGACCCGCTTGGCGGGAGCCTTCTTCGCGGGCGCCTTCTTGGCCACGACCTTCTTGGCCGGAGCCTTCTTGGCCACGACCTTCTTGGCCGGAGCCTTCTTCGCGGGCGCCTTCTTGGCCGTGGTCTTCTTCGCCGTGGCCTTCTTGGCGGTCACCTTGGCCGTGACCTTCTTGGCCGTCGTCTTCTTGGCAGCGGCCGCGGTGGTCGCCGGCTTGCGCGCGGTCGCGGAAGCTGTCGCCGGAAGCTGACGCGGGTCGGCCACGACGATCTTGAACGCCGTGCCCGCCTTGAAGCGCGGCACCGAGGTCTTCTTGATCTTCACTGCCTGACCGGTGCGCGGGTTGCGGCCGGTGCGCGCTGCGCGAGCCGCCTTCTCGAAGGTGCCGAAGCCGGTGATGCCGACCTTCTCGCCCCTCGCTACTGCACGGGTGATGGTGTCGATGATGGCGTCGAGCGCGTCGGCCGCAGCCTTCTTGCCCCCGAGCCGGCCCTCTAGGGCCTCGACCAGCTGTCCCTTGTTCACTACTTCCCCTCCAAGGAGAAATGGGTTCCGCCGAACCCCTCGTCCGGCGAGTTGGTGCAGTCGAGGCCTTGCTCGACCGCACCTGACGCTAGGCCCCTAAAGCACATGCGTCCAACACATGCGTGCAAACGATGCCATGTGTCGCAACGACTTCGCAGGTCGATGGCGCGATGTTTCCAACCCCTCGGACAGGGTCATTCGCCTCGGTTGGACGGTCCGGACGAGCTGCGCAAGCTCGAAACCGGCTGCCAGACAGGGGGATTCGTCAGACCGACGAGTCAACCGTCGAGGGCAGGAAGCCGGGCCGATGGCTCTCGAAGTCCGTGATGTCACCCTCATGGCGCAGGGTCAAACTGATGTCGTCCAGACCCTCCAACAGACGCCACCGGGTGTAGTCGTCGACCTGAAAACGAGCCACGACGTCCTTCGCGGTGATGGTTCGGGACTCCAGATCGACCGTGATCTCGGTCCCCGGCTCGTTCTCCAAGAGCTTCCACAGCAGCTCCACATCGCCCTGATCCGCCTGTGCGGTCAGCAATCCCTGCTTGCCCGAGTTGCCGCGAAAGATGTCGGCGAAGCGCGAGGAGATGACGACCCGGAAGCCGTAGTTCATCAGCGCCCAGACGGCATGCTCACGCGATGATCCGGTGCCGAAGTCGGGTCCGGCGACGAGGACACTGCCTGCGGCGTACGGCGGTTGGTTCAGGACGAACGACGGATCGCCCCGCCAGGCCGCGAACAGGCCGTCCTCGAATCCGGTCCGCGTGACCCGCTTCAGGTAGACCGCAGGGATGATCTGGTCGGTGTCGACGTTGCTCCGCCGCAACGGAACTCCGACGCCGGTGTGCGTGGTGAAGCTGTCCATGGTCTCGAAACCCTTCTCTCGGGCCAGTTCGGTCCAGTTCAGGCCAGTTCGGGCTGGCTCAGTTCAGATCGGCGGGCGAGGACAACGTGCCGCGCACCGCGGTGGCCGCGGCCACCGCGGGCGAGACGAGATGAGTGCGACCACCCTTGCCCTGCCGTCCTTCGAAGTTGCGGTTGGACGTCGAGGCGCTGCGCTCTCCCGGTGCGAGCTGGTCGGGGTTCATGCCCAAGCACATCGAGCATCCGGCCAGACGCCACTCGGCGCCGGCCGCGGTGAACACCTGGTCCAGCCCTTCAGCCTCGGCCTGCAACCGAACTCGGGCCGACCCCGGTACGACGAGCATCCGCACCGAGTCGTTGACCCGGCGGCCGGACAGGATCGCGGCCGCCGTGCGCAGATCCTCGATCCGCCCGTTGGTGCAGGACCCCAGAAACACCGTGTCGACGGCGATCTGGCGCAGCGGCGTACCGGCGTGGAGGTCCATGTAGGCCAGGGCCCGCTCGGCCGAGAGCCGCTCGTTCTCCTCGGGCATCGACTCCGGGTCGGGCACCGACCCGGACAGGGGCGCGCCCTGACCGGGGTTGGTGCCCCAGGTGACGAACGGCGAGAGCTCGCTGGCGTCGATGACGACCTCGTCGTCGAACTCGGCGTCGTCGTCGCTGCGCAGGGTGCGCCAGTAGGCGACCGCGTCGTCCCACTCGCTTCCCTGCGGCGCATGGGAGCGTCCTTGCAGGTAGGCGAAGGTCGTCTCGTCGGGGGCGATCATGCCTGCGCGGGCTCCGGCCTCGATCGACATGTTGCAGATCGTCATCCGGGCTTCCATCGACAGTGCGCGGATGGCGGCCCCGCGGTACTCGATGACGTAGCCCTGGCCGCCGCCCGTGCCGATCTTGGCGATCACCGTGAGGATCAGGTCCTTGGCGCTGACCCCTTCGGGCAGCTCACCCTCGACGGTCACCGCAAGGGTCTTGAACGGCTTGAGGGGCAAGGTCTGCGTGGCCATGACGTGCTCGACCTCGCTGGTGCCGATGCCGAACGCCAGCGCGCCGAACGCGCCATGGGTCGAGGTGTGGGAGTCGCCGCAGACGATGGTCAGACCGGGTTGGGTCAGGCCCAGCTGCGGTCCGATCACGTGGACGATGCCCTGGTCGGCGTCCCCCATCGGATAGAGGCGCACGCCGAACTCCTCGCAGTTGCGGCGCAGGGTCTCCACCTGGGTGCGCGACGTGAGGTCGGTGATCGGACCCGGCACCGTGGGGACGTTGTGGTCCTCCGTGGCGATGGTCAGGTCCGGCCGGCGGATCGGCCGACCGGCCAACCGGAGACCGTCGAAGGCCTGCGGGCTGGTGACCTCGTGCACGAGGTGCAGGTCGATGTACAGCAGGTCGGGCTCGCCCTCGGCACGACGTACGACGTGGGCGTCCCAGACCTTCTCGGCCAACGTTCCGGCCATTTGTCCTCCTCGACAAAGGCTTGGCAAAGCCTGATGACACTCCTCGAAACGCTGCAGGTTGCATCTCACGACCTGAGACGGCAGTATCGAGGTATGGACAACTCTAGCGGAGTCGGCGTCCTCGACAAGGCGGCGGTCGTGCTCGGCGCCCTGGAGGCCGGACCGGCGACCCTCGCCCAGCTGGTCGCGGCCACCGGGCCTGGCCCGCCCGACCGCCCACCGGCTGGCGGTCGCCCTCGAGCACCATCGGTTCGTCTCGCGCGACATGCAGGGCCGCTTCATCCTCGGCCAGCGACTCGGCGAGCTCGCCGCGGCGGCCGGCGAGGACCGGCTGCTCGGAGCGGCCGGCGCCGTGCTGGTGGCGCTGCGCGACCACACCGGTGAGAGTGCGCAGCTCTTCCGCCGCCAGGGCGACTACCGGATCTGCGTGGCCGCCGCCGAGCGTCCGATCGGCCTGCGCGACTCGATCCCGATCGGCAGCACGTTGAGCATGCTGGCCGGCTCCGCGGCCCAGATCCTGCTGGCCTGGGAGGAGCCCGACCGCCTGCACCGGGGCCTGCACGGGGCCCGGTTCACCGCGACGACCCTGTCCGGAGTACGCCGCCGAGGGTGGGCCCAGAGCGTCGGCGAGCGAGAGGCCGGCGTCGCATCGGTCTCGGCACCGGTGCGTGGCCCCTCGGGCCGGGTGGTCGCCGCCGTCTCGATCTCCGGCCCGATCGAACGGCTCTCCCGCCAGCCCGGCCGCCTGCACGCCCCGTCGGTCGTGGCCGGCGCCAACAAGCTGACCGAGGTGCTGCGGCGTACGGCGCAGTAGCAGCCGGTAGGAGTCGGTAGGAACCGTGGAGACAGGCGAACGGCCCCGCCCGAGTGGGCGGAGCCGTTTCGCGTAGCCCCGACGGGATTCGAACCCGCGCTACCGCCTTGAGAGGGCGGCGTGCTAGGCCGCTACACAACGGGGCCCTAGCCAAACCGTGATGCGTGCCGTGCTGTTCGCTGCGGCGCTGGGGTACCAGGACTCGAACCTAGACTAACTGAACCAGAATCAGTCGTGCTGCCAATTACACCATACCCCAAGGGGGTATCACGGCCGAGCGCCCTGAGGCGCAGAACGGCGTGACCCGCCGGTGGATACTACCGGCGCGCGGATGAGCCGCCCAAATCAAGCAGTGACGACAGGTCGCCGAGCCCGTGCGCGACCAGGACGCCGTCCGTCCGGGCGATCGGCCCGGACGCCGGTGCAGACCGCTGCCCCGGACGGTCCAGCCAGATACCGACCAGGCCCGCGGCCCGGGCGCCCTGCGCGTCGACGTCCAGCTCGTCACCGACGTACGCCGTGCGGGCCGGCTCCGTGCCGAGCCGCTCGGCAAGCCAGCGCGAAGACCCGCGGATCGGGCTTGCCGAACCCGAGATCGTCCGGGCTGACGAGCAACGGCAGCCGCTCGGTCAGCCCGAGCCGGGCCAGCTTGTCGATCGAGAGCTCGCGGGAGGAGTTGCTCAACGCGCCTACCCGCACACCGGCCTGTTCGAGGCGGTCCAGCAGCTCCAGCGCGTCGTCGTGCAACCGCCAGGAAGCACGAAAGGCAGCGTCGTACGTCGCGAACCACTGCGTCGAACCGCTCGTCGTCCAGGTGGTCTCCCCCGAAGGTCTGCTGCAGGTCGTCAACGCGGCGTCGCCGCTGCTCGGCGATGGTGATCTCGCCGCGCGTATAGGTGCGGAAATGGCCGCCCACGTCGGCGATCCAGCGACGGGCCACATCGTCGCGGTCCTGCTCCGGGAGGTGGCTCAGCCAGGCGGCCGAGACCGCGTGGATGGCCGCGAAGAACGCTCGGCGCGTGTCGACCAGCGTGTCGTCGATGTCGAGCAGGACGCCGTCGACGGAAGGACCCGGCGCCGTCTCGGCCGCCGGCGAACCGCTCGTCGGCATCAGGCCGGGTCGGTCAGCTCGGTGCGCAGCGCGGCGACCCGGGCGACGGTCGACGCCTGACCCAGCAGCTCCATGGACTCGAACAACGGCGGCGAGATCCGGCGACCGGTGACCGCGACCCGCAGCGGGGTGAAGGCCAGGCGCGGCTTCAGGCCGAGGCCGTCGACCAGGGCCACTCGCAGGGCCGCCTCGATCTCGACGGTGACCCACTCCCGCACCCCGAGCAGAGCATCCTCGGCGGCGGCCAGGGTGGCGCCGGCGTCGGCCGAGAGCGCCTTGCGCGCATCGTCGGTGATCACGAGGTACTCGTCCGGGACCAGCAGGAAGCCGAGCAGGTCCGGGGCCTCGGCCAGCACTTGCATCCGCTCCTGGACCAAAGGCGTTGCCGCGCGGACGATCTCACGCTCGCGTTCAGTGGGCTCTACCGACAGCGTCCCCGATCGAGTGAGCTGGTCGACGATCCGATCAGCCAGGTCGTCGACCGACAGCGCTCGGATGTAGTGCCCGTTGAGCCAGTTCAGCTTGTCCAGGTTGAAGATCGGGCCGACGACGTTGACCCGCGACCAGGCGAACTCGGCCGACATCTCGGCGAAGGTGAAGACCTCACGCTCGTCCGGCATCGAGTAGCCCATCAGGCCCAGGAAGTTGACGAGCGCCTCGGGCAGGTAGCCCTGCTCGCGGAACCAGGTCAACCGCGCCGCCGGGTTCTTGCGCTTGCTGATCTTGGAGCGATCCTCGTTGCGCAGCAACGGCATGTGGGCGAACTGCGGCGCGGGCAGGCCGAGCCAGCGATAGAGCAGCAGGTGCTTCGGCGTCGAGCTGATCCACTCCTCGCCGCGGACGACATGCGTGATGCCCATCTCGTGGTCGTCGACGACGACCGCGAGGTGGTAGGTCGGGAAGCCGTCGGCCTTCAGGATCACCTGGTCATCCGGGTGCGGTGCGTTGACCTCGCCCCGGATCAGATCCTGGAAGTGCGTCTCGACGTCGGCGGGGATCAGCATGCGCACCACCGGATTCGGGCTGAACCCGGGGAGCAGCTCGCGCTCCTCGCGCGTCTTGCCCAGGCAGAGCCGGTCGTAGCCCGGTGGCTGCTTGGCCTTCTGCTGGGCCGCCCGCATCTCGGCCAGGCGCTCGGTCGTGCACCAGCAGTGGTAGGCGTTGCCCTGGGCCAGCAGCTGCTCGACGTACGGACCGTAGGTGTCCAGCCGCTCGGACTGGCGGTACGGCGCGAACGGGTCCGCCGATGTCCGGGCCCTCGTCCCACTGCAGCCCCAGCCAGCGCAGCGTGTCGTAGATCTGCTGCTCGCTGTCCTCGCGGAAACGGGCCCGGTCGGTGTCCTCGATCCGCAGCACGAACTGGCCGCCCTGCTGGCGGACGAAGGCCAGGTCGAAGAGCGAGACGTAGGCGGTGCCGACGTGCGGATCGCCGGTCGGAGACGGGGCGACGCGCAACCGGACCGGACCGAGGCCGGTCTCACTCACGCGCTCGCTCACTTGGCCACGAACCGGTTGCTCAGGCTGCCCAGGCCTTCGATCTCGACCTCGACCTGCTGGCCCGACCGCACGGGACCCACACCGGCCGGCGTACCCGTCAGGATCACGTCACCGGGCAGCAGGGTCATCACGGCCGAGACGTAGGCCACGAGCCGAGCCACCGGATGGATCAGCAGCGAGGTGCGGGACTCCTGCACCACCGCTCCGTCCAGCCGCGTGACGAGGGCGAGGTCGGTGGGGTCGAGGTCGGTCTCGATCCAGGGGCCGAGCGGGCAGAAGGTGTCGAAGCCCTTGCCCCGGGTGAACTGGACGTCCTGGCGCTGAAGGTCCCGCGCCGTCACGTCGTTGGCGCAGGTGTAGCCGTAGACGACATCGCCGACCTTGTCCTCGGGGACGTCCTTGCAGAGGCGGCCGATCACGACGGCGAGCTCGCCTTCGTACTGCACGTCGGAGGACTGGGGCGGCATCTGGACCACGTCGCCCGGGCCGACCACGGAGGTGTTCGGCTTGAGGAAGAGCAGGGGTTCGGCCGGCACCTCGTTGCCGAGTTCAGCGGCATGGTCGGCGTAGTTGCGGCCGATGCCGACCACCTTGCTGCGGGGGATCACCGGCGCCAGCAGCCGGGCGGCGGCGAGCTCGACCCGCTCGCCGGTGAAGACGATGTCCTGATAAAGCGGGTCGCCCTGGATCCCCAGCAGCTCCTCCTCGCCGGGGCCGCCTTCGACCACGGCGTACGCCGGGTCCTCGCCTGTCGTGTATCTCGCGATGCGCACGCAGGTCATCGTTCCAGGGAAGCCGGCCGGCACTGTCGGTGGGTATGTCTACTATCAGACACATGTTCGATTTATTCGCGAACCAGGGCTCCGCGCCCGGCGAGGCTGCGGCACCGGCAGCCGATCCACAGGCAGCCGCGGAGTTCGCTGAGTGCTCGGGCGCGATCCTCGCCAAGCTGGTCGCGGACGCAGATGGTCAGCCTGCCCGATATCCCCGACACCCTCGAGGGCGACGCCCAGCTGATGGACCTGATCACCGCGACGTGTCGGGTCGATGCCTGGTCGGAGTCCATCCGCTCCCGCCTGACGGCGTTGCTCTACGAGCGCACGCTGGCTGAGCACCGCAGGTTCGGACTGGTTGCGCACGCCGACGGGCATGGTTCGACGGCGGGCGCATCCCACGGGTACGACGATGTGGCCTTCACCCGCTCTCAGGTGGCGGCGAACCTGTCCTTGGAGCTGGGTCAGTCGCCGCCGGTCGCCGATCGGGCGCTCACGACCGCTCTCGGGCTGGCCCGCACACCGGTGGCTCACCACGCCCTCGCCGTGGGTCGGATGGACCCGCCGCAGGCGACCGCTTTGATGACCGAGCTCGACCACGTGCCCGATCCAGCACTGCGCGAGGACATCGCGGCGGCGTTGACCACCGACCCGCAACTGCCCGATGCGGACCGGATCCTGGTGCGCGAGCTCCGGGGCTCGCGCAAGCGGCTCTGGGACCTGCCACCAGCCCAGATCCGCGCCATCGTCCGCCGCGAGGTGGCCGAGCGCGAGCCGGAGCTCGCCGCGCGCCGGGCGCGGGCCGAACACGACGCGCGACACGTCCGCTACCACGCGCTGCGCGACGGGATGGGTGAGCTGGTGCTGCATGGGCCGGCACTTGTCCTGACCGCTGCGCACTGTCGGATCGACCAAACCGCGCAGGCTGCTCGTCGAGCCGGCTCGCCGGAGAGCCTGGACCAGCTCCGGCACGACATCGCGGCGCAATGGCTGGCCAGCGGTGGTGGCGAGGGTGGCCCCGGTCCCCAGGTGATGATGAACGTCGCGACGTTCGGCACCACCATGCTCGGTCTGGACGACCACCCCGCCGTCCTGCATGGGCCGGCCGGGCCGCAGCCGCTGCCGGCCGAGCTGACGCGACAGATCGCCCACGACCCGGCGCTGTCGACCTGGCGACGAATCCTGCTGGACCCGTCGACCGGCGTCGCCACTGATGTCTCGCCGGCCTACCCCCCACCCCCGCGGATGGCCGATTTCGTCCGCGTTCGCGATGGGCATCGGTCGCGGTTCCCAACCAGCGGGGCCAGCCGCACCGAGTCCGACCACGTCGTGCCGTTCAATCGGCGCGACCCGTCGGCCGGCGGGCTGACCACCAGCGCCAACCTGGCCAGTGCCGGCCGACGCGATCATCGCCTCAAGACCGACGGCGGGCTGTCGGTCAGCGGTGACGCCAACGACTCGCTCACCTATCGGACCTCGGCCGGCCGTGAGTTCACCTCGCTCCCCCATCAGTACGCCGATCCGCGCGCCATCGGTCCGTCGACCGACACCCCGTCCGACGCCTCGGAGGGTGCGCCCGTCGATCGTGCGGATCGGGCCGAGCCCGGTGGGCCCGATCCACCGTTCTGACCCGGGAGCTGCCCTCCCGCGCGCGGCTGGTCCGATGTCACGATGGGCCACGTGGACGTGCCGGTCGATCAGCTCCCCCTCGCGCTGCCAGCCGCGGAGTGGATGCGGCAGGCCGACCGCCACGCTGCCCAGGTTGCGGAGTGGACGGCCGGTCATCGATCCCGGACCGGAGCGGGCGAAGGGCACCCGGTCGAGGACTTTCTCTTCACCTACTACTCGCTGCGTCCGTCCCGGCTCGCCCGCTGGCATCCGGGAGTCGGTCGGGCGTTGCTTGGGGCCGAGGGCCGCGCCCGCCTGCCTTGGCGCTGGTACACCGACGTGGATGCTGTCGATACCGACGGCCGGACCGTCCCTGCGGTGGGGCTGGACGTCGCGGCGTACCGGCAGGACCGAGGCGACCTGGTGCGCTTTGTCGCGGACCTGCTCGAGGCGACCGCCTCCCGGCCGGCTCAGCTGGGCTGCTTCGGCCTGCATGAGTGGGCGATGGTCTATCGCCAGGCACCCGGCAAGGTGCGCCATGGCGGGTGGCCGCTGCGGCTGGGGTCAGCCGGGACCGACGCCGTGGTCGAGCGCCACCAGATCCGGTGTACGCACTACGACGCATTCCGCTTCTTCACACCGGAAGCCCTGGGGCGCAACGCCGTTCGCCCGACGCGGGAGCAGCAGGTGCAGCTCGAACAGCCCGGCTGCCTGCACGCGACCATGGATCTCTACAAGTGGGCCTACAAACTCGGGCCCCTGGTGCCGGGCGAGCTGCTGCTGGACTGCTTCACGCTGGCCCGGGACGTTCGCGAGCTGGACATGCGGGCCTCGCCGTACGACCTGACCGCGCTTGGCTACCAGCCGGTCGCGATCGAGACCGCCGAAGGCAAGGCCGAGTACGTCGCGGCCCAGCGGTTGATGTCCACCCGGGGCGCACGGCTGCGCGATCGGCTGCTGGACGTTGTCCGGAGCGCGGAAGGTGCCCTACCGGCGCGGAACTCGTTGCCGCAGTAGGCCGTAGGTGATGCCGTCGACGAGAGCCTCCCAGCTGGCCTCGACGATGTTCGGCGCCACACCGACCGTCTCCCAGGACGTCGCGCCGTCACTGGTCTCGATGAGCACTCGCGTGACCGCGTCGGTGCCGTGCGCGGCGTCCAGGATGCGCACCCGGAAGTCGATCAGCTCCAGCTTGGCCAACTCGGGGTAGGCAGGAGCCAGCGCCTCCCGAAGCGCGTGGTCGAGGGCGTTCACCGGACCGTTGCCCTCCCCCGTCGCGACGACCCGGCGCCCGCCGGCCAGCAGCTTGACCGTCGCCTCGGACATCGCGGCCCCATCGGGCTTGGAGTCGGTGATGACCCGCCAGGACTCGACATCGAAGTAGTCCGGGCGGGCACCGTCGACCTCCTGACGCAACAGGAGCTCGAAGGACGCATCGGCCGCGTCGAAGGTGTAGCCGCGCAGCTCGAGTGCCTTGACCCGGTCCACGATCCGTTGCAACACCTCGGGATCGCCGCCGAGCTCGAAGCCCAGCTCGCGCCCCTTGAGCTCGATCGAAGCCCGACCGGCCATGTCCGACACCAGCAGCCGCATGTCGTTGCCGACCTCAGTGGGGTCAGCGTGCTGATAAAGGTCCGGGTCGACCCTGATCGCACTCGCGTGCAGTCCTGCCTTGTGGGCGAACGCACTTGCGCCGACATACGGCTGCCGGGAGTAGGGAGGCACATTCGTGATCTCGCTGACCGCGTGCGCGATCCGGGTCGCCTCGCGCAGGCGCGACGTCTCGAGGACCTCGCGGCCGAGTTTGAGCTGCAGGTTGGCCACCACGGTCAGCAGGTCCGCGTTTCCGGTCCGCTCGCCGTAGCCGTTGAGCGTGCCCTGCACGTGCGCCGCACCGGCCTCGACGGCCGCCAGCGAGTTGGCCACGGCACAGCCAGTGTCGTTGTGGCAGTGGATCCCCAGGCGCACGGCCGTTCCCGCAACGGTCGCGCCACGCACCCCGGCGACGACATCGGCGATCTCGGCGGGCAGCATGCCGCCGTTGGTGTCGCACAGGGCCAGCACCTCGGCTCCGGACTCAGCGGCCGCCCGCAGGACCTCCAGCGCGTACGACGGGTCTGCGGCGTAGCCGTCAAAGAAGTGTTCGGCATCCAGGAACACCCGTCGCCCCTCGCCGGTGAGGAACGAGACCGTGTCGCGGACCATGGCGAGGTTCTCCTCGGCAGTCGTGCGCAGGGCGAGCTCCACGTGCCGGATGTGCGACTTGGCGACGAGGGTGACGACATCGGTCTCGGCATCCAGCAAGGCCCGCACCAGCGGGTCGTCGGCGGCCGAGCGGTTCGGCCGCCGGGTCGCGCCGAAAGCGGCCAGCGTCGCCTGCGAGAGGGCCAGTTCGGTCCGGGCGCGGGCGAAGAACTCGGTGTCCTTGGGATTGGCGCCGGGCCAGCCACCCTCGATGAAGCCGACGCCCAACTCGTCCAGATGCTGCGCGATCGCTAGCTTGTCGGCGACCGAGAGGGAGAGCCCCTCCTGCTGGGCGCCGTCGCGCAGCGTCGTGTCATAGATGTCGAAGGCCGCAGTGGCGGCCGGTGTGGCCACTGCATCCGGTCCCGTGCTCATCGATCGGTCCTCTTGTCGTGGTGATGCCCAGTGGTGATGCCCCGCAACATGAAAAAGACCCCCCGAGGATCGGGAGGTCAGCGCGGCGCCGCAGCCGGGTGGCGGGCGTCGCGCTCAGGTAATGATGCAGGTGGTGCACATGGTGAGTTCATGGTGACAGATGGACGGCGGATTGCCCACCCTTTGGTCGGATCGGTCTCAGGGTGCGGTTGCTCCGACGAGGGCGGCGAACCGTTCCAGGTCGACATTGCCCCCGCTGATCACAACGCCGATCCGCTGGCCACGTCGCTCCCGCACCGCCTGCGCATCCGGCCCGAGCAGCCCGGCGAGGCCGAGACAGCCGGTGGGCTCCACGACGATCTTGAGCCGGCTGGCGAACAGCCGCATGCAGTGGACCAGGCCGGCGTCCGAGGCGATCAGGATGTCGGCGACCTCGCGCCGGATGATCGGGAAGGTCAGCTCGCCCAGGTGCTGGGTCTGGGCGCCGTCGGCGATCGTGTCCGGCGTCGGGATGTGGACGATGGCGCCCTGCCGCAGCGAGCGCCGTCCGTCGTCCCCCGCTTCCGGCTCGACCCCGAAAACGCGACAGTCTGGGCTCAGCGCCCGGGCCGCGAGGGCACAGCCCGACAGCAAGCCGCCCCCGCCCAGCGGCGTGACAAGCGCGTCGAGCTCCCCGACGTCCTCGATGAGCTCCCTGGCCACCGTGCCCTGCCCGGCGATGACATCCCGATGGTCGTACGGCGGCACGAGAGTCAGCCCGCGCCGCTCGACCAGCTGCTGAGCGATCTGCTCGCGATCCTCGGCGTACCGGTCGTAGGTCACGACCGTCCCGCCGTAGGCGCGGGTCGCAGCGACCTTGCTCGCCGGCGCATCGAGCGGCATGACGATCGTCGCCGGCACACCCAGCAACCCCGCCGCGAGCGCGATCGCCTGTGCGTGGTTGCCCGAGGAGTAGGCGACGACGCCCGCTCGTCGTTGCTCGGCACCGAGAAGGGACAGGGCGTTGAAGGCACCGCGGAACTTGAAGGCACCCATCCGCTGGAGGTTCTCGGCCTTGAAGAAGACCCGAGCACCGACCCGCTCGTCGACCAGACGCGAGGTCAGCACCGGCGTCCGATGAGCCTGCCCCTCGAGCCGGGCGGCCGCCGCGACCACATCGTCGTACGTCGGGAGCTTGCTCACGTCACGCGTGGCCGGTCGCGGCCTCGATCAGCGCCTCGAACAGCCGGGGGTCATCGCCGACCTCGGGATGCCATTGGACGCCGAGCCGGAACGCCGCCGCGTTGTCCTCGAACGCCTCCAACAGCCCGTCGTCCGACCAAGCCGTGGCGTTCAGACCCGGATGCTCGCCAACCCCCTGATGGTGGTACGACGCGACGTCGACCCGCTCGCCGAGGATCCGGCCCAGCCGCGAGCCCGGGTCGATCCGTACGCCGTGCCGGCCATAGCTCCCTGGTCCCGGCGAGTGCGACTCGTTGCCGATGACGTCGGGCAGGTGCTGCCACAGGTCGCCGCCGGCAGCCACCGCCATGATCTGCATGCCCCGGCAGATGCCCAGCACCGGCAGGTCTGCGCCTGCGCTGGCTCGGGCCAAGGTGAGCTCGCTCCCGTCCCGGTCCCGTCGCGGTTCCTGGACGCTCGGGTGCGGCTCCGCGCCGTAGCGGGCCGGTTCGACATCTGAGCCGCCGGACAGGATCAGCCCGTCCAGCCGACCGAGCAGGTCCTTGACCTCGCCCTCGGCCGTACCTTCCGGCAAGGGGGGCACGAGGAGCGGTAGGCCACCTGCGGCCACCACTTGCCGGATGTAGGCAAACGGGGTGAGCGCCGCGGGCACATCGCGCCACACCCCCCACGATGCGGGCTCCACGTAGGTTGTGATGCCGATGACTGGCCGGCTCATCTGTCCACCCCTTTCACGGCACCTTCCTCACAGCACCTTCCTGACACGGGTTCCTTACAGCGGGGTGACGTAGGCACCGCTGATGCCGCCGTCGACCAGGAACGTCGACGCCGTGATGAAGCTCGACTCGTCACTGGCCAGGAACAGCACCGCGTTGGCGATCTCCTCCGGTTCACCGAACCGCCCCACCGGGACGTGCACGAGCCGGCGCTGAGCTCGTTCTGGATCCTTGGCGAAGAGCTCCTTCAGCAGCGGGGTGTTCACTGGCCCGGGGCAGAGGGCGTTGACCCGGATGCCTTCCCGGGCGAACTGCACACCCAGCTCCCGCGACATGGCCAGGACGCCGCCCTTGCTGGCGGTGTAGGAGATCTGGGAGGTCGCCGCCCCCAGGATCGCCACGAACGACGCCGTGTTGATGATCGACCCCGAGCCTTGCTCGCGCATGTAGGGCAGGGCGGCCTTGCAACACAGGTAGACGCTGGTCAGGTTGACCTCCTGGACCCGGCGCCAGGCATCGAGCTCGGTGTCCAGGATCGAGTCGTCGTCCGGGGGTGAGATCCCCGCGTTGTTGAACGCGATGTCGACGCTGCCGTAGGTCTCCTTTGTCGTCGCGAACAGGAAGTCGACCTGCTCCTTGTCGACGACGTTGCACTCCACGAACAGGCCGTTGACCTCGCCCGCGATCTCGGGGCCGCGATCGGTATCCAGGTCGCCGATGACGACCGTCGCGCCCTCCTCGGCGAACCTGCGCACCGTCGCCAGGCCGATGCCGCTGCATCCCCCGGTGACGACCGCGACCTTGCCGGCCAACCTTCCCGCCATGCTGCTCCCTCTCTAGTCAGTGCTGATGAAGACGTTCTTGACATCGGTGAACGCGTCCAGCGCGTCCGGCCCGAGCTCGCGCCCGAGCCCGGACTGCTTGAACCCGCCGAACGGCGTGGAGTAGCGCACCGAGGAGTGCGAGTTGACCGACAGCGCGCCGGTCTCGACGCCCCGCGCCACGCGGAGCGCGCGGCCCACATCGCGGGTCCAGATCGACCCGGACAGGCCGTACTCGGTGTCGTTGGCCATCGCGATCGCATCCGCTTCGTCATCGAAGGGCAGGACCGATACGACCGGCCCGAAGACCTCCTCCCGCCACACCCGGTCCTGGGCGCTCTTCGGGAGCACGACCGTCGGGGGGTACCAGTAGCCGCTGCCTTCGGGCGCACTGCCGCGAAAGGCGATGTCGACCGGCTCGGGCGACTCCTCGACGTACGACGTGACCGTGGCCCGCTGGCCCGGGCTGATCAGCGGGCCCATCTCGGCCGCCTCGTCGTCGGGCGCCATCACCTTCACGCCCTTGACCGCCGGCTCCAGAAGCTCCAGGAAACGGTCAAAGGCACTGCGCTGCACCAGGATCCGGCTGCGGGCGCAGCAGTCCTGCCCGGCGTTGTCAAAGACGGCGTACGGCGCGGTCGCGGCCGCCTGCTCGATGTCGGCATCGGCGAAGACGATGTTCGCGCTCTTGCCGCCGAGCTCCAGGGTGACCCGCATCACCTGGTCGGCGGCCCCACGCATGATGTGCTGTCCGACAGCTGTCGAGCCGGTGAAGCAGACCTTGCGCACGGCCGGGTGGGTCACGAAGCGCTCGCCGACGATCGAACCCTTTCCCGGGATGACGGTGAAGACCCCTGGCGGCAGCCCGGCCTCCAGACCCAGCTCCCCCAGCCGGATCGCCGTCAGCGGGGTGAGCTCGGCCGGCTTGAGGACGACCGTGTTGCCGGCGGCCAGGGCAGGCGCGAACCCCCAGCCCGCGATGGGCATCGGGAAGTTCCACGGCACGATGATCCCGACGACGCCGAGCGGCTCCTTGAAGGTCACGTCCAGACCGCCGGCCACGGGGATCTGCCGGCCGAACAATCGCTCCGGTGCCGCCGAGTAGTAGCCGAGGACGTCACGGACGTTGCCCGCTTCCCACCGCGCGTTGCCGATGGTGTGGCCGGCGTTGCTCACCTCGAGCCGAGCCAGCTCCTCGTTGTGGTCGCCGACCAGGTCGGAGAAGCGACGCAACAGCCGGCCTCGGTCGGCCGGAGACACCCGCCGCCATTGTTCGAAAGCCTGGGCCGCCGCCTCGATCGCCGCGTCGGTCTCGGCGAGGCCGGCCAGCTCGAGCTCGGTCACCACCTCTTCGGTCGAGGGGTCGATCACCTGGTGACTCGTCGTCGTCACGCGCACATCCTCACAAACTCGCTGGTGGTTTTCAGTGTCTGTTCTAGCTCGTGGTTCTGACTCGCTCGCGTCAAGATTCGAAGTCTCAGCAGTTCGAAGTCTCAGCAGTTCGAAGTCTCAGAGCCGTTCGAAGCCGCGGAACCGCTCCCAGTCGGTCACGGCCGCCTCGAAGGCGGACAGCTCGATATCGGCCGCGTTGACGTAGTGGTCGACCACGTCCTGACCGAACGCGTCGCGGGCGATCTCGGACTGGGCGAACAGGTCCCGCGCCGCGCGCAGCGTGGCCGGCACGTGTGGCTTGTCGGAGGTGTAGGCGTTGCCCACGAAGGCCGGCTCGAGTGGCAGCCGGTGCTCGATGCCGTGCAGGCCACCGGCGAGCATGGCCGAGAGGGCGAGGTAGGGGTTCACGTCCCCGCCCGGCACCCGGTTCTCCACTCGCAGGCCGGCGCCATGACCCACGACCCGCAGGGCGCAGGTGCGGTTGTCCCTCCCCCAGGCGACCGCCGTCGGGGCGAACGAGCCGGGCTGGAAACGCTTGTAAGAGTTGACATTCGGCGCATAGAGCAGCGTCAGCTCCGGCAGCGTGGCCTGGACCCCTGCGACGAAGTGGTCGAACAGCTCGCTGTGTCCACCGTCCCGGTCGTCGTTGGCGAAGACCGTCTCGCCGTCGAAGCCCCGCAGGCTCATGTGGATGTGGCAGGAGTTGCCCTCACGCTCGTTGAACTTGGCCATGAAGGTCAGCGCCTTGCCGTGCAGCGCGGAGATCTCCTTGGCTCCGGTCTTGTAGAGCGAGTGGTTGTCGGCGGTGGTGATCACGTCGTCGTACTTGAAGGCGATCTCGTGCTGACCCAGGTTGCACTCGCCCTTGGCGCTCTCGACGACCAGGCCTGCGGCGTACATGCCGTTGCGGATGTCGCGTAGCAGCGGCTCGACCCGCGTCGTGCCCAGGATGGAGTAGTCGACGTTGTACTGGTTGCTCGGCGCGAGATCCCGGTACGCCTTGGTCCAGGCCTGCTCGTAGGTGTCGTCGAAGACGATGAACTCCAGCTCGGTCCCGGCCAGCGCCTGCCAACCCTGGGCGGCCGCCCGGTCCGCCTGGCGGGCCAGCACCTGCCGCGGGGACTGCGTGACCGGTCCGCTGCCATCGAGCCAGGACAGGTCGCACTGCACCATGGCCGCGCCGGGCACCCACGGCAGCCGCCGCAGGGTCGCCAGGTCGAGGTCGAACATCATGTCCCCGTAGCCGCGCTCCCACGAACTCATCGCATAGCCACCGACGGTGTTCATGTCGACGTCGACGGCGAGCAGGTAGTTGCAGCCTTCGGTGCCATGGCCCAGCACTGACTCCAGGAAGAACTGGGCGTGGATTCGCTTGCCCTGCAGCCGCCCCTGCATGTCGGTGAACGCCACGACGACGGTGTCGATATCACCGCTGTCGATGAGCTCGCGGAGTGTGTCGACGGCCAAAGGCGCGCTGCGCCGGGGTGCCTGGCTCATGCGGTGATCCTCCCTGGATCGGTTCGTCCACCTGTGGGCAGGGTCATCCGAGCAACCCCCGGAGCAGCGCCGACGTGGCGTCGCAGTGCTCCTCCATCACCGAGCGGGCCGACGTCGCCCGTCCGGCGAGGACGGCTCTCACGATCCGGGCGTGCTGCTGGTTGGAGTGGTCGATGTTGCGGGGCAGCACCGGGATCGCGGTGAGCATCTCGTGCACCTGCGCCTGGACCTGCGTGACCGCCTCGATCAGCCGCGGCGACCCGGACAGGGTCGCGATGGCCAGGTGCAGCCGTGAGTCGGCGACCCGGTGGGCCAACGGGTCCGGGGCCTCGGCGACCTCGGCCAGGCAGGCCTTGAGCCAGTCCTGCTGCTCGCGGTCCAGCTGCGCCTGCGCAGCCAGGTAGGCGCCGCCGGGCTCGACCACACGACGGAAGTCGAGGGCGTCGGTCAGCTCAGGAGCCCTCTGCCGCAACGCTCCTGCCCGTTTCGGGTCGGCAGCCTCACCGGTGTAGGTCACCACCGTGCCGCCGCCGCGGCCGCTCGTGGTCGCGACCAGGCCGGCCGAGCGCAACGCGGCGATCGCCTCGCGCAACGTCGCGCGGCTCACGCCGAGTCGCGAGGAGAGCTCACGCTCGGGCGGCAGGCGAGACCCGTTGACGAGCGCGCCGAGCCGGACCGCACTGGCCAACTGCTCGACGGTCGCCTCGAAGGCGTTGCGGTCACGACTAGGACGCAGCACAGCGTTCGGCAGGGCACTCCTGGCTGCGCCGCCGCGCGGCTCGACACCCGCTCCCGAACGCGTCACATCAGGCCCCCAATGCTCGTACGTCGGTCGATCCTGGCCCCCTCGGCCGAACCTGTCAACGGTCTGACCTCAGACCAAAGGATCATCCGCCCAATTTGCCCCGGAGCCCTTTACTCGGCAATCTCCGGCGGTCTAGCCTCCGGCCAACCGGTTCCGTCTCGAAAGGCGCACCCACCATGCCCGAAGGCATCGAGCTCACCGAAGATGAGAAGCAGCTAGCCAAGCTCGGTTATGCGCAGGACCTGAACCGATCGTGGTCGGGCTTCTCGAACTTCGCGATCTCCTTCTCGATCATTTCGATCCTCGCCGGCTGCTTCACCAGCTTCGCGCTGGGCTGGAACAACGGTGGCCCGGCCGCGATCGCCTGGGGCTGGCCGATCCTGACGGTCTTCATCCTGATCATCGGTATGTGCATGTCGGAGCTGGTCTCGGCCTACCCGACCTCCGGGGGGATCTACTGGTGGGCTTCGAAGCTCGGCGGCCCGGCCGCCGGTTTCTACACGGGCTGGCTCAACCTGATCGGCCTCGTGGCGATCGTCGCCTCGGTGGCCTACGGCTGCGCGACCTTCCTGGATGCCGCCATCGGCTACTTCAGCTCGTCCTGGGCCGGCAACTACTCGCTGACCCGCGTGTTCATCGAGTTCATCGTCATTCTCGCGCTGGCCGCCGTCATCAACATCTTCTCCAGCCATCTGCTGGCCGTCCTCAACAACATCTCCGTCTGGTGGCACGTCATCGGCGCCGCGGTGATCGTGATCATCCTGGTGTTCTTCCTCAAGAACGGCGCGAGCCACGCGTCGGTCGGTGACGTGTTCGGCGGCACGGTCAACAACACCGGGCTCTTCGGCGGGAAGACCAGCGGCCTCGGGTTCATCATCTATGTCCTTCCCCTGTCCGGCATCCTGACCCAGTACACGATCACCGGGTACGACGCGTCCGCGCACCTCTCGGAGGAGACCCAGGCCGCCTCCACTGGTGCGGCCAAAGGGATCTGGCGGTCGATCTTCTACTCCGGCATCGGCGGCTGGATCCTGCTGCTGTCGTTCCTGTTCGCGGTCCAGGACAAGGACGGCGTCTCCAAGGGTGGCGGCAGCGTGTTCGCCATCTTCAATCAGGCGCTGACCATGCACGTGGCCGGCTTCGTCGTCATCATCTCCGCGGCCGGTCAGTTCTTCTGCACGGTGGCCTGCATGACGAGCACCAGCCGGATGTTCTTCGCGTTCAGCCGCGACGGCGCCATGCCGGGCGCGAAGCACTTCGCCAAGCTGAACGCCCATCGGGTGCCGGTCAACGCCGTCATCGCCGCTGCGATCATCGCGTTGGTCCTCACGCTCCCGGCGCTGGTCAAGGTCGACATCGGCGGCGCGCCCGTCCCGGTGGCCTTCTTCGCGGTCGTCTCGATCGGCGTCATCGGGCTCTACCTGGCCTTCGCGATCCCGATCTTCCTGCGCTGGCGCCACGGCGAGAACTTCGAGGTCGGCGCCTGGAACAACGGCTCCAAGTACCGCTGGATGAACCCGATCGCCGTCGTCGAGATCATCATCATGTCGATCGTCGGGCTGCTACCGACGTCCTCGGTCGGCATCTGGTGGAACGACGGGTTCGCCTGGAAGTACGTCAACTACGCGATCATCGTCGTACCGGTCGCGCTGATCGCGCTGACGATCTACTGGAACGTCTCGGTCAAGCACTGGTTCACCGGCCCGAAGCACACCATCGACCCGGACGTGGTCGCTGCCTTCACCGACTGACGATGGGGCTCGCCGTCCGGTCGTGACCTGAGGGTCACGACCGGACGGCAACGGCTCACCTCAGGCGAGCTGGTGCATCCAGCCGTGCGGATCCGGCGCGTCACCGTGTTGGATGTCGAGCAGCGCGGTCCGGATCTGCCGAGGTGACGGCACCGGTGCCACCGTCGCCCATCACCAGTTCGCCGCCGTCCCACTTCAACCGGCCGACCGGCGTGATGACGGCTGCTGTACCGCAGGCGAAGACCTCACGCAGCGACCCGTCGGCGACGCCGGCGCGCCACTCCTCGATGCCGATCCGGCGTTCCTCGACGTCATGGCCGAGTTCCTTGGCCAGCTCCAGGATCGAGGAGCGCGTCACGCCCTCCAGGATGGTGCCGGTCAGCTCGGGAGTGACCAGCCGCCCGTCGTCGTAGACGAAGAAGATGTTCATGCCGCCGAGCTCCTCGACCCAGCGCCCCTCGGCGGCGTCCAGGAAGCAGACCTGGTCACAGCCGTTGTCCTTGGCCTCGATCATCGGGGCCAGGCTGGCTGCGTAGTTGCCCCCGCACTTGGCGGCGCCCGTGCCGCCGGGCCCCGAGCGGTTGTAGTCGGTCGAGAGCCAGATCGAGACGGGGTTCACGCCGCCCGGGAAGTAGGCGCCCGCCGGCGAGGCGATCAGCAGGTAGGTCACCTTCGCGGCGGGACGCACCCCGAGGAAGGCCTCCGAGGCGAACATGAACGGCCGCAGGTACAAGCTGGCCTCGGCTCCCTCGGGGATCCAGGCCTTGTCGGTCGCGACCAGCAGTCGCAACGACTCCAGGAAGTCCTCAACCTCGAGCAACGGCAGGGCCAGCCGGGTCGCCGAGCGCTGGAAGCGGGCGGCGTTCGCGTCCGGCCGGAAGGCCCACACCGAGCCGTCGGGCCGCTTGTAGACCTTCAGCCCCTCGAAGATCTCCTGGGCGTAGTGCAGGACTGCCGCCGACGGGTCGAGGCTGATCGGCCCGTACGCCGTGAGCGCCGCGTCGTGCCAGCCGGCGTCCGGCGTCCACGTGGCCTGGACCATGTGGTCGGTGAAGTAGTTGCCGAAGCCCGGGTTGGCCAGGATCGCCTGGCGCTCGCCATCGGCGAGCGGGTCGCCGCGACGGTTGTCGGTAAAGGTCAGGTGGCCCTCGGCCATGAGTCGTCCTCCAACTGTCTCTGCGACCCTGCGACACCTCGCCGCCGCGCGCCCGGAAATCGACGCTACACCGGCGACCCATCAGGGTCAGCGTCCAATCGTGCAGAACTGGTCGAGCTGAACGGGCGGCCGAGGGGGTGGGTCGGCCCGAAGACGGCTGGGGTCAGCCGGAGATGGCGGTGGCCAGCGCGTCGCCGACCTGCGTCGTACTGCGAGTGGTCTGTGTCGTGCTGCTCCGGCCGGCCGCATCGGTCTGGTCGGCTCGGGCCGCCAGGTCCTCGGCGACGGCCTTCTCGATCCGCGCCGCGGGGCCGTCCAGGCCGAGATGCGCCAGCATCAGCGCGACCGAGAGAGCGGTGGCGGTCGGGTCCGCGACGCCCTGCCCGGCGATGTCCGGCGCGGAGCCGTGCACCGGCTCGAACATGCTGGGCGCCACGCGGTCGGGGTTGATGTTGCCGCTGGCGGCCAGGCCGATGCCGCCGGTCACCGCTGCCGCCAGGTCGGTCACGATGTCGCCGAAGAGGTTGTCCGTGACGATCACGTCGAATCGCGCCGGGTCGGTGACCAGCACGATCGTGGCCGCGTCCACGTGCAGATAGTCGGTCGCGACGTCCGGGAAGTCAGCGGCGACCGACTCGACCGTGCGGCGCCAGAGGTGTCCGGCGAAGGTCAGCACGTTGTGCTTGTGCACGAGCGTCAGCTGGCGACGGGGCCGGGCCTGCGCTCGGGCGAAGGCATCGCGCACGACCCGCTCCACGCCGTACGCCGTGTTGACGCTGAC
This sequence comes from uncultured Actinomycetota bacterium, assembly GCA_963834425.1. Taxonomy (GTDB): domain Bacteria; phylum Actinomycetota; class Actinomycetes; order Actinomycetales; family CAVURS01; genus CAVURS01. The sequence goes on along the minus strand of CAWIBR010000008.1, from coordinate 408,225 downwards.
CTCGGTGGCGACCTCGTGCGGCGTACCGACTCGCAGGGCTCCGCCGTTGCCCGTGTAGGGCCCCTCGGTGCCTTCACGGACGACCACGAAGTCGATGTCGCCGCGGTCGAGCACCTCGCGGGAGAGCGGCGCGGCGACCCCGGGGTAGAGCCGGGCCGGTCGGAGGTTGACGTAGTGGTCGAGCTCGAACCGCAGGCGGAGCAGGAGGCCACGCTCCAGCACACCGCTCGGCACGCCCGGGTCGCCGACCGCACCGAGCAGGATCGCGTCCTGCCCGCGGATCTCCTCCAGCACGGAGTCGGGCAGGGTCTCCCCCGTCGCGTGCCATCGGCGGGCACCCAGGTCGTAGTCGGTGGTCTGGATCGAGAGGTTCTCGCCGGCAGTCGCGGCGTCGAGCACCTTCAGTCCCTCGGTGACGACCTCCGGGCCGATCCCGTCACCGGGGATGACGGCGATCCGCAGCGGCGTGCTCATGCCAGGAAGCGTACGACGGCTGCCCGCATGCCGGACGGCCCGTCTCAATGAACGGACGTCAGCTGACCTTCACGACGGTCGCGGCCGACGTGCGGGCGGCATAGCTGGCATCGCCCGAGTAGGTCGCCGAGATCGAGTGCGAGCCCTTGCCCAGCGCCGGCAGCGTGCAGGTGGCCCGGCCGCCCACCAGATGCACGGTCGCCACCACCCTCGAGCCGTCCCGACAGCTGACCGTGCCGGTCGCCGCGGCCGGTGTCAGGGCGATCGAGACCTTCGCCTTCGTGGTCGTCTTGATCGAGGTCGACGCCGGCTTGGCCGTCATCGCCGCCGCGCGTTTGACCGTCACGATCTGCGCCCGGGCGCCGTTGAGGTTGTCGTGGTGGATCAGCAGCAGCCGAGGGGTTCCTGCGGGCAGGTCGATCAGCAGGGCCGCCGGGTTCTCGCGCACCTTCAACGTGAAGGCGCTGCCGGCCCGGTCGGAGTTGAGCTCCGGCAGCCCGAGGTCGCCGACGGCGCCGAGTGCCGGGCTGGCCACGGTCGTGGCGATCGGTGCCGTGGGCGAGGCCACCGTGTCGATCGGACCGAGCGGCGATCCGTTGACGGTGACCTGGCCGGCGGACTCGACGGTCGACGTGGTGACCCAGAAGTGCACCTGCTTCTCGGCTGCGTTGGACCAGCCCGCCTTCTCCAGCGAACTCAGCGCGACCGGCAGCACGATCGAGTCCGAGTCGTAGGGCGAGGTGTCCAGCTCGCCACCGACGCCGTTCAGCGGTTGGGCGGCAGTGGCGTCGTTCGTGTCGATTGCCCACATCGAGCCGTCGCTCGTCGTCAGGTCGCAGGTCGCGGGCTGGTGACAGGGCCGGTAGGTCTGCGCGATCAGCTGGTCGGTGTCGCACTGCTGGTTGGGGTTCTCGACACAGGACAGGCTGAGCCGGGTGTTGACGGTCAGCGCGTCCGGTACCCGATCACCGTTGAAGTCCCACCAGATGTAGAACTGAGCGAAGCCCGACGGCGTCCGCCACGCCCCCCAGGTCGAGATCGCAACGTTGAGCAATGCCGGGTACGTGCCGTTGGAGCCGACACAGGTCTCGATCTGCGCGGAGGACGGGTGCTTGCAGTACGGCGCGTCGGATGAGGTGCCGACGTAGCGGATGTCCGCGGCCGCGTCGTCCGAGAACGGCAGGCAGTTGGCCGCGGTCGAGGAAGCGCAGCTCGGCAGCTGAGGACTGGTGGCCTGCAGCTGGGTCGCTGTCACCAAGCTGGCGTAGGTGCCGGACGGGGTATTGGGACCACTGCCAAAACCGTTGCCGGACAACGCAAGAGTGCCGGTGCCGATGCTTGCGGAGGTGACGGTTGTGCTGCTGGCCGCAGCCATCGTCGAGGCGTGGCGCGGCGCGGCGTAGACCGCCACGCGCAGGTCGGCTCCGCTCGTCTTGCGCGGTGAGAGCTCCACCCACCCGCTCGCTTCGGCGATCCAGGTGTTCCACGAGCTGTCGGAGACCATGTTCTTGGTGGGGTCGGCGGTGAGCTTCATCAGCGCCGGGTTGACGGTCAGCGTCACGGGCACCTGGACCGATCCGTGCGCGGGCAGCGCGACCACCGAGGCACCCACGCTGATCGAGACCCCCGCCGGCATCGACGCCGTCTGGAACGCCAGGCTGTAGCTGCTCGGCACCGCCCGCATGCTCTGCACGGTCAGCTGCTGGGTGATGCTGACGGTCTTGGTCGTGACCGGCACGGTTCCGAACGAGATCGAGACCGCTGCTGGCTCGCTGCTGGAGTAGGCCAGCACCGAGGTCGCGACCGCCTGATCGGCCTGCAGCAGCCCGGATCCGGATCGCATCGGCGGCGCGGTCTTGGCGGTGGCACCGACATCCACGAGCGCGCCGCTGGCCGCCGTGTCCATCAGCGCGGCCTTCACCTGCTGCACCGACCAGGTCGGGTAGGTCGCGCGGACCAACGCCGCGGCGCCGGCGACGTGCGGAGCGGCCATCGAGGTGCCGTTCTCCAGGAAGCCGGTATCGCCCGTGCCGAAGGCCACCGAGTCGATGTCCACACCGGGCGCCGTCAGGTCTGGCTTGAGGTTGCCTGCCCCCCGGATCCCGCGGGCCGAGAACGAGGCCATCGTGCCGCTCTGGTCCGCAGCAGCGACGTCGATGACATCCGGCGAGTTGCCCGGCGAGCCGCCGCCGTCGTAGACGTCGCCACCGTTGCCGGCGGCGGCGACCACGATGATGCCGAGATCGGCGGCGTTGCTGGCGGCCACGGCGTCCGGGTCCTGGGGCGAGGTGTAGTTGGAGCCGAGCGACATGTTGACGATGTCGAGGTGGTCGGAGGGGTTGCCATCCCCGTTGGGGTCGGCCGCCCAGTCCAGCGCCTCGGCGACCAGGTCGGTCGTGGCGTTCTGGGCACAGCCGAAGACCTTGAGCGGCACGATGGTGGCGCCCGGCGCGACCCCGGGCTCGATCTGCATCTGGTCATCCGCCAGCGTCGTGTCGTAGGTCCCGGTGTACGTCGCCCCGGCCTGGTCCTCGCCGTAGCCGGCCAGCGTCCCAGCCACGTGGCTGCCGTGGCCGTTGCAGTCCAGTGGGTTGTCGTCCGGTGTCGGCGGGACGTAGGCGCTGGGTGTCGCGTTGTAGTCGTCGCCCGCGAAGTCGTATCCGCCGGCGACCTTGGCCGGGTCCGGGTAGACGGGCGTCGAAGTGTCGTCGGCCTGGGCCGACGCGTAGTCGGCCCCGGTGCCAGGTCCGCCGAAGTCCGCATGGGTGTAGTCCACGCCGGTATCGATGACGCCGATGGTGACCCCGACTCCGGTGTTCCGCCGGGCCTGCCAGACCTGGGGTGCACCGACGGCCGCCTCGCTGTCGAAGCTCGGCGTCGACTCGAGCGACTTCGGGCTCAGCGGGTGGATCGCCTTCACCCCGGGCAGCTTGGCCAGTGCGGCCAGCCGGGAGGCGTCGGTCGTCACGGCCACGCCGGCGTACAGCGCGTGAGTGGCGTAGAGCACCTTCGCCCGGGTGCCAGCGTGAGCGAACGCCCGCTCCACGGTGCGCTGGCTGCTCTGCACCGCCTCGGTCTGGGACTTGAAGGCCCCGTCGGCGGCCCGCTTGCCGGAATGCAGCCGCGCGGCGTACGACGTGGCCGCCGCCGGCTGGTCGAGCTGGAGCATCACCGAAACGGCGCCCTTGGCCCCGCGTAGCGAGGCGTCGACCCCGGTGGCGGCGGCAGTGCTGGCGTGGGCGCTCGGCGCCTGCCGGGCGGCGGCGATCCGTGCGGGCAGACTCACCCCAGGGGCGCCGGCAGTGGCGGCGCTAGCCGTGAGTCCCCCCAACGTGGCCACGCAAGCGACCACCGCCATGCTGCCCAGGCAGAGAGCAGTACGGCGCGCAAACGTCACGTACTCCTCACCCGCCCCACACGTCAGCTCACGTCTCAGTCATGTTCGCGGCGCTCATCGAGCCGGACTGCCCCCACCGCGGCCATGGCCTCATCCGACCACATATCGCACGTGAGCCCTGACCGACAGTCATGGTAACCAGCCCCGCGGGCTAGTCGCACCCAGATGAGGTAACAAAAAGGGGCCAAGCGCCCGTTGGCGCCCGGCCCTTCACCACACGTCCCCCGAATGGCCCCGTCACCCGACGGACCGACCGACCCACCGACCGACCCACCGACCGCGCCACCGACCCACAGGGACCCGACGGTTCGCCGCGAGCGTGCCGCCGCCTCGCGCGGTCAATCGTTCTGCGTGACTCAGTCAGTCGTCGCTGTGGCCCTGGTCGCGCAGATCCATGGACTCCTGGAGCGCGCGACGGGCGAGCTGCTGTGCCTCGGTCATGACATCCACCTTCGTGCGACAAGACGGGGAACTTGAGCGTCACCCAGGAAACGGTCACTCGCTGGACACGCTGGTGGGCATCCGCTCAATCGTTGTGGGCCCCGGTCAGGCCGGCTCGCGCGACATTGGTGGTGGTCTACGTGAGGTCGACCACGCTACGCCGAGATGCTTGGAAGTCCGAGTAGTTTCCGCTGAATTCTCGCGATGCGAGACACGCTCAGCCGGGTGGTTCGTCCGAGAGGTCGACCACTCGAGCGGTCTGCGCCCCGATCGCCGCGGCGATCTCGGCCAGCACGCCGGCCGGGATGGCCGAGTCGACGGTCAGGGCGACCACGGCCGCACCGCCCTCGTGATCGCGGCCCACCTGCATCCCGGCGATGTTGACCCCCGCGTCACCCAACAAGCGGCCCATGACGCCGATGACGCCCGGCCGGTCGGTGTAGCGGAAGAAGGCCATGTGCTCGGACACCGAAACCTCGAGGTCGACGTCCTGGACGCCGACGATCTTCTCGGTCTGCTTCGGGCCGGTCAGGGTGCCCGCGACGCTGACCTGCGACCCGTCGGCCAGGGCGCCGCGCAGGGCGACGACGTTGCGGAAGTCCTCGCTGACCGGATCGGTCACCAACCGGACCTGTACGCCGCGGTCCGCGGCCAGGACTGGCGCGTTCACGTACGACACCGAGCCTTCGACGACATCCCGGAAGACCCCTTTGAGTGCGGCGAGCTCCAGAACCCCGACGTCGTGCTGGGTGATGTCGCCGCGGACCTCGACGTCGAGCGTCGTCGGGAGCGCGCCCGCGAGCGCGGTGAAGATCCGGCCGAGCTTCTCGGCGAGCGGGATACCGGGACGCACCTCTTCGGCGATGACGCCACCCGCGACGTTGACCGCATCGGGGACGAGCTCGCCGGCCAGCGCCAGGCGCACGCTGCGCGCCACCGCGACCCCCGCCTTCTCCTGGGCCTCGTCGGTCGAGGCCCCCAGATGGGGTGTCACGACGACGGAGTCGAAGCCGAAGAGCGGCGATGCGGTGGTGGGCTCGGTCACGAAGACGTCGATGCCCGCGCCGCCGACCCGTCCCTCGGCGAGGGCGGTCGCGAGCGCTGCCTCATCGACGATCCCGCCCCGGGCCGCGTTGATGATCCGGACCGTCGGCTTGACCTGGCGCAGGGCCTCCTCGCCGATCAGACCGACCGTCTCAGGGGTCTTCGGCAGATGCACGGTGATGAAGTCGCTGACCCGCAACAGCTCCTCCAGGCCGACCAGCCGGACGCCCATCTGGGCGGCCCGGGCCCGCGAGACGTAGGGATCGAAGGCCACGAGTTCCATCCCGAAGGCGGACAGCCGCTGCGCGACCAGGACCCCGATCCGCCCGAGCCCGACCACCCCGACGGTCTTCTCGTAGAGCTCGACGCCGGTGTACTGGCTGCGCTTCCATTGCCCGCCCTTGAGCGCGGCGTCCGCTGCGGGGATGTTGCGGGCGGTGGCGAGCAGCAGGCCGACCGCCAGCTCGGCGGCCGAGACGATGTTGGAGGTTGGGGCGTTGACCACCATCACGCCGGCCTGGGTCGCGGCGCTCACGTCGACGTTGTCCAGCCCGACCCCGGCCCGAGCGATGACCTTCAGCGAGGTCGCGGCGGCGAGCACCTCGGCGTCCACCGTGGTCGCCGAGCGGACCAGGATCGCATCGACTCCAGCCAGGGCGGCGAGCAGCGCGACCCGGTCGGCCCCGTCGCAGTGCCGGATCTCGAAGTCCGGTCCGAGGGCGGAGATGGTCGCCGGCGAGAGCTCTTCGGCGATCAGCACAACGGGCTTGGTCACAGGGAATCCTCACCGACACTCATCGCGGAACCACGGCGGAATCGCAGCGCAGAGGGCGAGTCTAAGGTGACCCATCTTGTGAACCTGTTCACGAGCGGTGCCGCGGACGAACGGGAGGATTACCCTGTCCGTGACTGCCACTTTCCGCCGGTTCCTCCCCTCACCGGTGCTGTGTGAGGCCAGACCGGCCGGCCACAGGAGCCGCCCGTGCCGAAACCCCTTGCTGGCGCGCCGATCAACCCGACCTGGCTGGAGGCGGACCTGGCCGCCCCGCGGCGACGGGCAGCCTGTGGTCTTCTACCAGCCGATCTACAGCCTGCGCGACGCGTGCATCGTCAGCATCGAGGCGCTGGTGCGATGGCGCACCCCGGGCGGCGCGATCCTGGGCGCGCCGCAAGCCCTGGCCAAGGCGACCACTGACAGCGAGCGCCTCTCGTTGGACCTGGCCGTGCTCCGCCAGGCCAGTGTCGACATGCTCGGGCTGCTGTCCCGCCATCACGACGCGGGTCTGCACGGGCTCAACGTGAACCTCACCCCCAGCTCGTTGGTCAGCCCCGGGCTGGACGTCGCGGTCCTGGACATCCTCGAGGAGACCGGGCTGCCGCCGGTCTACCTCCGGCTCGAGGTGCCGGAGACGGCCGCGTTCGGGGACCTGGCCGACGCGACCGATGTCCTGCGACGGATCACGGCCACCGGCGTCGCCCTGACCCTGGACGACGTCGGCGTCGAGGCGATCGGGCTCCGCTATCTCAAGACGCTGACCATCGACGGGATCAAGATCGACCGTTCGTTCATCACCCGGATGCTGAACGGCGCGTCCGACCTGGCCGTGGTCCGGCTCCTGGTCGACCTCTGCGCGGGCCTGGAGATCCGGCTCACAGCAGAGGGCGTCGAGCGCTGCGAACAACTCGAGGTCGCCCGCGATCTCGGCGTACGAGCCATCCAGGGCTATCACGTCGCACGGCCGATGCCGCTGGAGCAGATCGACGAGTTCCTCACCCGGGGCGCAGCGTCCGTCTGCGACAGCTGCTTCGGCCCGAACCATCGCCGCTACGGCGCACCGACCACGCCGGGCATCGAACCGGCCGCGGCGCCGGCCCGCCCACGGGGTCGAGCCGGCCGTCGCGATCAGCGCGCCGCGGTGCCCTCCGAGTAGTCCGAGTCGGAGTCGTTGATCCAGCTCATCAGCCCGCGCAGCTCGCGGCCGGTGGCCTCGATCGGGTGCTGCTCACCCTCGGCCCGCAGCCGCTTGAACTCCGGAGCACCGGCGTCCTGGTCGGCGATGAAGCGCGCGGCGAAGGTGCCGTCCTTGATGTCGGCCAGCACGTCCTGCATCCGGGCCTTGACCGAGGCGTCGATCACTCGCGGGCCGGAGACGTAGTCGCCGTACTCGGCGGTGTCGGAGACGCTCCAACGCTGCTTGGCGATGCCGCCCTCGTACATCAGGTCGACGATCAGCTTGAGCTCGTGCAGGCACTCGAAGTAAGCGACCTCCGGCTGGTAGCCCGCCTCGGTGAGGACCTCGAAGCCGGTCTGCACGAGCCGGGACATGCCGCCACACAGGACGCTCTGCTCACCGAAGAGGTCGGTCTCGGTCTCCTCGGTGAAGGTCGTCCCGATCCCGCCGGCGCGCAGACCGCCGAGGGCCTTCGCGTAGGACTTGGCGAGCGGCCAGGCGTTGCCGGTCGCGTCCTGCTCGACGGCGAGCAGCACGGGTACGCCGCGTCCGTCGACGTACTCGCGACGGACCAGGTGGCCCGGCCCCTTCGGCGCGACCATGGCGACGTCGACGCCGGCCGGCGGCTTGATGTAGCCGTAGCGGATGTTGAAGCCGTGACCGAAGAAGAGTGCGTCGCCCTCGACCAGGTTGGGTTCGATCGCCTCGGCGTAGACGTGCCGCTGGATGTGGTCCGGGGTCAGGACGACGATCAGGTCGGCCTCCTCGCACGCGTCGTACGGCGTGAGGACCCGCAGGCCCTCGGCCTCCGCCTTGGCCCGGCTCTTGCTGCCCTCGGGCAGGCCGACCCGGACCGAGACGCCGGAGTCGCGCAGGTTCAGCGCGTGGGCGTGGCCCTGGCTGCCGTAGCCGATGACGGCAACGTGCCGGTCGGCGATGATCGACAGGTCAGCGTCGTCGTCATAGAACATCTCGGCCACGAGTGGCTCACTCCTTGGATCGGGTGTCTGGATCGGGTGTCTGCGTCGGTTGGAGCTCGGGAAGGGGACGGCTCAGGCGGACCGTAGCGCACGATCGGTGATCGACCGCTGACCGCGTCCGACCGCGACCATCCCGGACTGCACGAGTTCCTTGATACCAAACGGTTCCAGCACCCGGAGCAGCGCATCGAGCTTCTCCGAGTTGCCGGTTGCCTCGATCACGACGGCATCCGGGGAGACGTCGACGACCTTCGCCCGGAAGAGCTGCGCCGTCTCCAGGACGTGCGAGCGGCCGGCCAGGTCGGCGCGGACCTTGACCAGCAGCAGCTCGCGCTGCACCGAGGCGACGGGGTCGAGCTCGACCACCTTCAGGACCTCGATCAGCTTGTTGAGCTGCTTGGTCACCTGCTCGAGCGGGGAGTCCTCGAGGTCGACGACAACGGTCATCCGCGAGATCTCCGGATGCTCGGTCGGGCCGACGGCGAGGGAGTCGATGTTGTAGCCCCGTCGCGAGAACAGACCGGCGATCCGGGCCAGGACCCCTGGCTTGTTCTCGACCAGGACCGAGAGCGTGTGCTTGGCCATCTCAGTCGTCCTCCCGATCCCACTTCGGACTGATGCCCCGGGCGAACTGGATCTCGTCGTTGCTCGCGCCGGCCGCAACCATCGGCCAGACCATGGCGTCCGGATGCACCACGAAGTCCACGATCACCGGCACGTCGTTGATCTCCATCGCCTTGGCGATGGTCGCGTCGACGTCCTCCGGGCGCTCGCAGCGCAGGCCGACGCAGCCATAGGCGTCGGCCAGCTTGACGAAGTCCGGCACCCGCCGGGCAGCGCCGGTGTGCAGGTCGGTGTTGCTGTAGCGACCGCCGTAAAGGAGCGTCTGCCACTGCCGGACCATGCCCAGGCTCGAGTTGTTGATGATCGCGACCTTGATCGGGATGTTGTTGATGACACAGGTCGCCAGCTCCTGGTTGGTCATCTGGAAGCATCCGTCACCGTCGACGGCCCAGACCGTCGCGTCCGGACGGCCGACCTTGGCGCCCATCGCCGCCGGCACGGCGTAGCCCATCGTGCCCAGGCCACCGGAGTTGAGCCAGGTGTCGGGGTGCTCGTACTTGATGAACTGCGCCGCCCACATCTGATGCTGGCCAACGCCCGCGACGTAGATCGCATCGGAGCCCACCAGCTCACCGAGCCGGCTGATCACGAACTGCGGTGCGAGAGAGCCGTCTTCGGCCTCCGCGTAGCCCAGCGGATAGGTGTCACGCCAGGAGTTGAGCTGCTCCCACCAGGCCGCGTAGTCCGGCCGGCGGCCCGCGTCGTACTCCTCCTGCACCGCGACGAGCAGCTCGGTCAGCACGTCCTTGGCGTCGCCGACGATCGGGACGTCGGCCAGCCGGTTCTTGGAGATCTCGGCCGGGTCCACATCGGCATGCACGATGGTCGCGTTGGGCGCGAAGCTGGACAGCTTGCCGGTCACCCGGTCATCGAAACGCGCCCCCAGGCTGACGATCAGGTCCGCCTTCTGCAGCGACGTGACGGCGGCCACCGTGCCGTGCATCCCGGGCATCCCGAGGTGCGCTGGATGGGAGTCCGGCAGCGCGCCGCGCGCCATCAGCGTGGTGACCACGGGCGCTCCGGTGAGGTCGACCAGTCGTCGCAGCTCCTCGCTGGCCCGCGCCTTGAGCACCCCGCCCCCGACGTAGAGCACCGGTTGCCGAGCCTCGACGATCAGCCGCGCCGCCTCGCGGATCTGCTTGCCGTGCGGGCGGCTGACCGGCCGGTAGCCGGGCAGGTCGACCCGCTTGGGCCAGTGGAACGTCGTGGAGTTCTGCAGGGCGTCCTTGCTGATGTCGACCAGGACCGGTCCGGGCCGCCCGGTGCTGGCGATGTGGAACGCCTCGGCGATGGCCCGCGGGATGTCGTCGGCGTCGGTCACCAGGTAGTTGTGCTTGGTGATCGGCAGCGTGATGCCGCGGATGTCGGCCTCCTGGAACGCATCCGTGCCGATCGAGGACGACGCGACCTGGCCGGTGATGGCGACGATCGGCACCGAGTCCATGTAGGCGTCGGCGATCGGCGTGACCAGGTTGGTCGCACCGGGCCCGGAGGTCGCCATGCAGACGCCGACCCGGCCGGTCGCGACGGCGTAACCCTGCGCCGCATGGCCGGCCCCCTGCTCGTGGCGCACCAGGATGTGGCGCACCGACACCGAGTCCAGCAGCGGGTCGTACGCCGGCAGGATCGCGCCACCCGGGATGCCGAAGACGACCTCGACGCCGGCTGCCTCGAGGGATCGGACCAGGCTCTGGGCACCGGTGATCCGCTCCCCCACGGGCTCACCGGCCGTCGGCGGGATGCTGCTGTCGGCCGCTTCGACCACGTCGACCGGCTCGGCCGGATCGCCCGAGCGCGCCGCCCGGCGCGCCCCGGCCAGGTCGGCAGGGCTGGGCGCCCCAGCTGACCCGCCTGTTGAAGGACCGGGCCCTGGCTTGGCACCGCTCACGTCGTTCACCATTCCTTACTCCGGAGGGAGCCATCGGGCTCCCTGCACGTGCTGCACGCCGAAAATCGGGATGAAAAAACCCCTCGGTCCATGAAGGACTCATCGAGGGGTCGCGCGCCGGCTGACGATCTCAGCAGGCGCGCTGGCTAACTACGAGGAGGTTCTGCACCTCGCCACCGTCCAGCAGGGGCGTGACGCCTGTCAACCGCCCCCGGCCCCCATCTCGACATATGGACTTCCGTCCCGATGACTGAAACGGGCGCTGGCCCACTGGGTCATCGCCTCCTCGGTCTGGGCCCGGGCAAAGAGGTACCCCTGGCCACGGTCGGCCCGGAGCCGGCGCAACGTGGCGACCTGCTCGGGAGTCTCGACGCCCTCGACCGTGACGGTCAGGCCGAGGTCGCGGCCGAGCCCGACGACCCCCGCGAGCAGGGCGTCGTCGCCGCCGATCTCAGCGTCGCCGCCCCCCTCGCCGTCGCCGTCGCCGAGGAAGCTGCGGTCGATCTTGATCTGATCGACCGGCAGCCGGCGCAAGTAGGACAGCCCGGCGTAGCCGGTGCCGAAGTCGTCGATCGCCACGCGAACCCCCAGCCCGCGCAACCGGGCGAGCACCTCCGGCCCCACCTCGTCGTCGGCCAACAGAACCGACTCGGTGATCTCCAGGCAGAGCCGGTACGGCGGAAGCCCGGACTCACGCAGGGCTCGAACGACGACGGCGAACAAGTCGTCGTCCTGCAGCTGGCGGGCCGAGACGTTGACCGAGACCTCGATCGGGCCCCCGGCCTCGGCCCAGCGCACCGCCGACCGGGTCGCCTCGCGCAGCGCCCACGCGCCGATCGTGACGATGCTGCCGAAGCCCTCGGCCAACGGCACGAACTCCTCGGCATCGACGGCGGTTCCGTCCCGGTCGCTCCAGCGCAGCAGCGCCTCAGCCGCGACCACCCGTCCGGTGCGCAGGTCGACGATCGGCTGGTAGGCCAGGGACAGCTCGCCGGACTCGTGGGCGGTCGCGAACCGGCGCTCCAGCTCGACCTGTCGCGCGAAGTCCTCCGACATGCGGGGCTCGAACCGGCCCACCGCACCGCGGCGAACCCCCTTGACCGAGTACATCGCCAGGTCGGCGTTGCGCACCAGCTCGGCCGGATCCGCCGCGCCGCCCACGGCGACGCCGGCCGTCGCCGACAGGTCGACGCCCGTGCTGCCGATCGACAGCGGTCGGCGCAGCGCCGCGATCGCCGCGGCCGCCACCTGCTCGCCGTCGTCCATGGTGCAGTCCGCCTGCAGGAGCACCGTGAACTCGTCGCCGCCGAACCGGAACACCCGGCCGCGGCCGTCGACGGCACCACGGATGCGATGCGCGGCCTCCACCAGCACGATGTCACCGGCCGGATGGCCGCTCGTGTCGTTGATCCGCTTGAAGCCGTCCAGGTCAAGGAAGACGACGCCGACCGGTGCGCTCGGGGCCCGGTCGAACCGCCGGGCCAGCTCGAGGTCGAAGCTGGCCCGGTTCGGCAGTCCGGTCAGCCGGTCCTGGTACGCCGCGGCATGCAACTGGTGCTCGAGCCGGACCCGCTCGCTCACGTCGCGCACGGTCAGCAGCAGACCGGACCCGACAGCCGTCATCAGGGCCTCGATGTGCACCAAGCGGTCACCGGCCGGCCGGGTCCTCAGCTGCAGCCGTCGGTCCGGCGCGCGGCCCCGGCCGACATCGGCGACGGCGACCCGCACCAGCTGGACGTCGTCGGGGTGGACCAGGTCCAGGATCGAGCGACCGACCGAGTCATGCTGCTCGTCACCCATCACCTGGCGCAGGGCGGGGCTGGCAAAGGTGATCCGGCCGGCCAGGTCGAGCTGCACCACCGCGTCCCGCATCTCGCTGACGATCAACCGCAGCCGGCGCTCGCGCAGCGTGAGCTCGAGGGCCAGAGCCCGGGCTCGGCGCACGGCGTGGGCCTGGCGAAAGAGCAGCGTCAGGACGACGACCACGCAGCCCGCGGTCGAGACACCGTCCAGGCCCTGGCGCGCGCCGGCCACGGCGGCGACGAAGCAGACCGCGACCACCGCGGTCACCAGAGCCAGCGACCGGTCGCGGTCCAACCGCCGGACCGGACCATCCGACTGGCGCCGCAGCCGGCTCGCACCGGCGGCGAACAGACCGGAGGAGACCAGCCAGCCGACGCCGACCGAGACATGGGTCACCGGGCGGCCGAGGACGGCCAGGTCGGACAGCGTGGCCGAGAGTTGGGCCAGCACCGCGGCCCGGACCGGCCAGCGGCTGCCGGGTGGGCGCGAGCGCCACAGCAGCGTCCCGACGAGGAGGATCAGCAGGTCCAGCTCGACCGAGAGCAGGCCGGTGAGCTGGGGCAACGTCGCATCCTGTCGCGCCAGCACCCCTGACGCACCCGACGACCAGGCCAGGACGAAGACGCTCGCGATCACCAACGCACCGTCGGCCGCCGCGCTGAGCCAGTCGGCCCGGGCGGGCAGCACGAGCATGGCCATGCCCACCCCGGTCACGGTGGTGGCCAGGGTGAACACGACGGCGCTGAGGTTCTCTCCGTGGGCGAACCAGGCGCTGGGGTGCGCGGCAATCGCGATGTTGCCCACGCCGTTCATCAGCTGGGCCACACCCAGGACGGTCCAGGCCCGTCGGTCCGGGAGAGGCGCGGCCTGAGCGAAGCAGATGATCGCGGCTCCCCCGCCGAGGCCGGCGGCCACCAGCAGCGGGCCCGTCGTGCCGGGGGCGGCCCACATCACAACGGCCGCGAGCGCGGTGATGCCGAGCACCGGCCAGGTCACCCAGGAGGGGGCCACGCCGGAGGCTGCCGAGGGCGAGCCGGCGCCGGCAGCAGGCAAGAACCTCACGAGCAGCAGTGTTCCCGAAAAAGTCGGTTTCGCGAAGAAACCAGGTATTCAGGGTCCGACGCACGTCAGATGCAGGTCCGACGCAGTCACCCGCAGGTCAGTCGCAGACGGCGCCCTGGGCTGCGCTCCCGACCAGCTTGGCGTACTTCGCCAGCACCCCACGGGTGTGCTTGGGAGCCGGCGCCGACCAGCCGGTACGCCGCGCGGCCAGCTCGTCGTCGTCGACGAGCAGGTCGAGGCGAGCGGCCGCGACGTCGAGCCGGATCCGGTCTCCGTCGCGGACGAAGGCGATCGGTCCGCCGTCGACCGCTTCGGGGGCCACATGCCCGACGCACAGGCCGGTCGTGCCACCTGAGAAGCGACCGTCCGTGAGGAGCAGGACATCCTTGCCGAGCCCGGCCCCCTTGATCGCCCCCGTGACCGCGAGCATCTCGCGCATCCCCGGTCCGCCCTTAGGCCCTTCGTAGCGGATGACCACGACGTCACCGGAGGTCAGGGACCCATCCTCCACGGCGTCCATCGCTGCCCGCTCACCGTCGAAAACCCTTGCGGTGCCTTCGAATACGTCCTCGTCGAAGCCAGCGCTCTTGACCACCGCGCCCTCCGGCGCAAGGGATCCCTCGAGGATCGTCAGTCCCCCGGTGCGATGGATCGGGTTGCCGATCGCTTGGATCACCTTGCCGTCCGGGTCGGGCGGGTTGATGTCGGCGAGGTTCTCGGCCATCGTCCGGCCGGTGACGGTCATGGCGTCGCCGTCGACCAGGCCGGCATCGAGCAGCGCCTTCAACACGACCGGGATGCCACCGATGTGGTCGACGTCGGTCATCACGTAGCGGCCGAACGGCTTGACGTTCGCCAGGTGCGGCACGCGCGCACCGATCCGCCGGAAGTCGTCCAGGGACAGGTCCACCTCGGCTTCGTGGGCGATCGCCATCAGGTGCAGGACCGCGTTGGTCGAACCGCCGAGAGCCATCACCACGGCGATGGCGTTGTCGAAGGCCGGCTTGGTCATGACCTGCCGCGCAGTGAGCCCGGTCCGCAGCATCTGCACGACCGCCTCGCCCGAGCGCCGTGCGTAACCGTCGCGCCGCCGGTCGGTCGCGGGCGGTGCCGCGCTGCCGGGCAGCGACATACCAAGCGCCTCGGCCGCCGCGGCCATCGTGTTGGCCGTGAACATCCCGCCGCAGGCCCCTTCGCCCGGACAGATGGCCCGCTCGATCGCCTCGACGTCCTCCCGCGGGAGCAGCCCCCGGACGCACGCGCCCACGGCCTCGAACGCGTCGATGATCGTGACCTCGCGCTCGCTGCCGTCGGAGAGCTTGGCCACGCCGGGCAGGATCGACCCGGCGTACAGGAAGACCGAGGCGAGGTCGAGGCGCGCGGCGGCCATCAACATGCCGGGGAGCGACTTGTCGCATCCCGCCAGCAGGACCGAGCCGTCGAGGCGTTCCGCCGACATCACCGTCTCGACGCTGTCGGCGATGACCTCGCGGGAGACCAGCGAGAAGTGCATGCCTTCGTGGCCCATCGAGATGCCGTCGGAGACCGAGATGGTGCCGAACTCCAACGGGTAGCCGCCGGCGGCGTGCACCCCCTCCTTCACCGACTGGGCCAGCCGGTCCAGCGAGAGGTTGCAGGGGGTGATCTCGTTCCAGCTGCTCGCCACACCGATCTGCGGCTTGGCGAAGTCCTCGTCGTCCAGCCCGACGGCGCGCAGCATCCCGCGGGACGCCGTGGCCTCGATGCCGTCGGTGACGACCCGGCTGCGCGGCTTGATGTCCGGGGCGGTCGCCGATGTGGTGGCTGGTCGGGCTTCGGTCTCGGTCATGGCCGGAGTCTAGGCAGCGGCCCATGAGCCGCCTCAGCCAGCGGGTACGACGATCCGCTCAGGCGGCTCGCCGGCTGACAACCGCTCGGCCAGCCCGCGCAACAGGGCGATCGCGCGCGGCCGGAAGGCCGACGACGCTCCCCCGACGTGGGGCGTCAGCAACAGGCCCTCCTGGGACCAGAGCGGATGGCCGGGTGGGAGCGGCTCCGGGTCGACGACGTCGACCGCCGCGATCAGCCGGCCCGTGACCAGCTCGGCCAACAGCGCGTCGGTCACCACGACCGCGCCGCGCGCCACGTTGACCAGCAACGCGTGGTCCGGCATCGCCCGCAGGAAGGCCGCATCGACCAGGCCACGGGTGGCATCGGTCAGCGGCACGGTCAAGATCACGACGTCGTGCTCCGGCACCAGCTCGGGCAGCTCGTCGACGCCGTGGACCGGCCCGCCGACGATGTCGTCCACGCCCTCGCGGGCGCGCGAGGCCACGGCGGTCAGCTGGACCTCGAAGCCGGCCAGCCGGCGTGCGACGGCCCGGCCGACTCCGCCGTAGCCGACGAGGAGGACCTTCCGGTCGGCCAGCGAGGTGCCGAAAGTCGGGCGCCATTCGCCGGCAGCCTGGCTGCGGACGTGAGCCGGAATGCCGCGCAGCGCAGCGATCGCGAGGCCGACGGCCAGCTCGGCCGTCGAGGCGTCGTGGACGCCGGCCGCATTGGCCAACGCGACGCCGGCCGGCAGGTAGGGCAGGACGTCCTCGTAGCCCGCGGTCAAGGTCTGCACGAGCCGCAGCTGCGAGAGCTCGGTCAAACGCCCAAGCCGGTCGCCCGATCGCCCAGGTAGCTGGGGACCACGACGTCGATGTCCGGGCGGGGAGCTGGACCGGTCAGATCCCACTCGATGTACTCGACGCCGGCCGGAGCCGGCTCCAGCTCGGCGATCCAGTCCGCCTCGGGCACGCTCATCCGCAGCACGACGGCGAGCCTACGGTGACGGCCAGGCTTGGGTTTGGCAGCGGGCTCAGGCCGCGTCGTACGCCGCTTGCAACTCGGCCACGTCGATCTTGACCATCTGCAACATCGCCCCGACGACGGCACCGGCCTTGGCCGGATCGGGGTCGGCCATCAGTCGCAACAGCTCACCGGGAACCACCTGCCAGGAGAGCCCGAACCGGTCCTTGAGCCAGCCGCAGGCATGCGGGGCTCCCCCACCGGCGAGCAGCCCGTCCCAGTAGTGGTCCACCTCCTGCTGTCCCTCGCAGTTGACGACCAGGGAGAAGGCCTCGCTCAGCTGCTGCGAAGGCCCGCCGTTGAGGAAGGACAGCTGTTGGCCCTGCAGCTCGATACCCACCACGAGCGCCGCTCCCGGCACCCCCGGACCGCCCTCGGGGTTGCGCTGGACGTGCGTGATCCGGGCGTCCGGGAAGACCGAGAGATAGAACTCGGCGGCCTCCTCGGCCTGGTCGTCGAACCACAGGAACGGCGTGATGGTCGGCATCCCTCGACCCTAGCCGTGGCCGGACCGGCCGGAGCCGACGCAGACTGGACCGATGCGACGAGACGGGCAGTGCGCGAGGACGGCTGCGGCCACGCTGGGCGCGCTCGCCATCGTCGCGGCCTGCAGCTCTCCGACCGCGACGCCCGCACCGAGCCCGGCTCCGACGGCACCGACATCGGCGCTGACGTCCACCCCCGGTTCGGTCACCTCGAGCGTCCCGTCGGCGACCGTCGCGCACACCGTCGCGACCGGGCTGGACGTGCCGTGGGGCATCGCCGTCCTGCCTGACGGGTCGGCCCTGGTCTCGTTGCGGGAGAAGGCGAAGGTCGTGCACATCACGCCCGGCCAGGGCACCCAGCCCGGCCGGGTCCAGGCGGTGCCCACCAGCCGGGCCGACGGGACCGTCCCCGGCGTCGTCCCGGCCGGTGAGGGCGGCCTGCTCGGCATCGCCTTGTCGCCCGCATTCGCGACCGATCACCTGCTCTACGCCTACTTCACCTCGACCTCCGACAACCGGATCGCGCGGATGCGCTACACCGGCGGTCGGCTCTCGGCGCCGCAGGTCATCTTCAGCGGCATCCCCAAGGGCGTCATCCACAACGGCGGCCGGATCGCCTTCGGGCCGGACGGCATGCTGTACGCCGGCACCGGTGAGGGCGGGTCGGGCACTCGGTCTCAGGATCGCAAGTCGTTGGGGGGCAAGATCCTGCGGATCACTCCCGACGGGCGGATCCCCAACGGCAACCCCTTCCCCGGCTCACCGGTGTGGACCTACGGCCACCGCAACGTCCAGGGGCTGGCCTGGGACTCACGGGGCCGGATGTACGCCAGCGAGTTCGGCCAGGACACCTGGGACGAGCTGAACCGGATCGTCGCGGGTCACAACTACGGCTGGCCGGTCGTCGAGGGCATCGCGCACCGGGTCGGCTTCACCGACCCGCTCCGGCAGTGGCCGACCAGCCAGGCGTCGCCGAGCGGGATCACCATCGTCAACGACGTCGTCTACATGGCGGCCCTGCGCGGCGAGCGACTGTGGCGAATCCCGTTGACCGCCAACGGCACCGGGACGCCCAAGGCGTTCCTGTCTGGCACCTATGGTCGCCTGAGGACCGTGGTGCCCGCGCCCGACGGCGGCCTCTGGCTGCTGACCGACAACACCTTCCGGGGCACGCCCCGCCCCGGCGACGACCGCCTGGTCGAGGTGCCGCTCCCCCGTTGACCCAGCGCTAGGAGAGGCGCTCGATCACGAGCTCGCGAACCCGGGCGGCGTCGGCCTGGCCGCGCAGGTCCTTCATGACGGCGCCGATGAGCGCGCCAGCGGCCTGGACCTTGCCCTCGCGAACCTTCTGGGCCACATCGGGATTCGCGGCGATCGCGGCGTCCACCGCTGTCAGCAGCGCCCCGTCGTCCGAGACCACGCCGAGTCCGCGGGCTTCGACGACGGCCGCTGGGTCGCCCTCGCCAGCAAGCACGCCGTCGAGCACCTGGCGGGCCAGGCTGTCGTTGATCTTGCCCGCTTCGACCAGGCCGGCCAGCTCGGCGATCTGGACCGGCGTCACGCCGACGTCGGCCAGCTCGACCCCCGATGCGGCCGCGCGACGACCGAGCTCTCCGCTCCACCACTTCCGGGCCGCCGCCGGCGAGGCCCCGGCCGCCACCGTGTCCAGGATCGGTTGCAGCGCGCCGGAGTTCACGACATCGCGCATCTCCAGGTCGGTGAAGCCCCAGTCGGCCTGCAGGCGCCGGCGCTGCTCGGCCGGCGGCTCGGGCAGGGTGGTGCGCAGCTCCTCGACCCGCTCGTCGGTCGGCGCCACCGGCACCAGATCGGGCTCGGGGAAGTAGCGGTAGTCCTCGGCGTCGGACTTGATCCGCCCCGAGGTGGTGATCCCGGTGTCCTCGTGGAAGTGCCGGGTCTCCTGCACCACCGGTCTGACCATCCGCCAACCGGGCCGCCTGCCGGGTGATCTCGTAGCGGACCGCTCGCTCGACGCTGCGCAGCGAGTTGACGTTCTTGGTCTCGGTGCGGGTGCCGAGCGGCACCGACGATTGACCCTCGGCAACTTTCTCGCGCAGGGAGACGTTGGCGTCGCAGCGCAGCGAACCCTGATCCATCCGGACGTCGCTGACCCCTAGCCCGCGCAACAGGTCACGCAACGTCGTGACGTAGGCGCGGGCCACCTCCGGCGCCCGCTCACCGGCGCCTTCGAGCGGCTTGGTCACGATCTCGATCAGTGGGATCCCGGCCCGGTTGTAGTCGACCAGCGAGTAGTCGGCGCCGTGGATCCGGCCGGTGGCCCCGCCCACGTGCAACGACTTGCCGGTGTCCTCCTCCATGTGGGCCCGCTCGATGGCGACCCGGTAGCTCGTGCCGTCGTCCAGCTCCACGTCGAGGTAGCCGTCAAAGGCGATCGGCTCGTCGTACTGGCTGGTCTGGAAGTTCTTGGGCATGTCCGGATAGAAGTAGTTCTTGCGGGCGAAGCGCGACCACGGCGCGATGCTGCAGTGCAGCGCCAGCCCGATCCGGATGGCCGACTCGACGGCCACCTCGTTGACCACCGGCAGGGCGCCGGGCAGGCCCAGACACACCGGGCAGACCTGGGTGTTGGGCTCCGCACCGAAGACGGTCGGGCAGCCGCAGAACATCTTGGTCACCGTGTTGAGCTCGGTGTGCACCTCGAGCCCGAGGACGGGGTCGAACCGCGCGAGAGCCGCGTCGTAGGCCAGGACCGGTTCGCTCATCGGGCCACCTCCAGCTCGGGTGCCCGGTCGAGCAGCGGGCCGCCCCAGCGCTGCACCAGCATCGCCTCGAGAGCCGCGCCAACCGAGTAGAGCCGCTCGTCGGCGGTGGCGGGAGCGAGCAGCTGGATGCCCGCCGGCAGGCCGTCCTCGTCGGCCAGCCCGGACGGCAACGACAGCCCGGGCACGCCGGCCAGGTTGGCCGGGATGGTCGCGATGTCGTTGAGGTACATCGCCATCGGGTCGTCGAGCTTGTCGCCCAACTTGAACGCCGTGGTCGGTGCCGTTGGCGAGAGCAGGACGTCGGCCTGGTCGAACGCGGCCGCGAAGTCGCGTTGCACCAGCGTGCGCACCTTCTGAGCCTGGCCGTAGTAGGCGTCGTAGTAGCCACTCGACAAGGCGTAGGTGCCGAGGATGATCCGGCGCTTGACCTCGTCACCGAAGCCCGCCTCACGGGTCGCCGCCATCACCTCCTCGGCGCTCGGGTCGGTGACTCCGGCCGGACCGACCCGCAGGCCGTATCTCATGGCATCGAACTTGGCCAGGTTGCTGCTCGCCTCGCTCGGCAGGATCAGGTAGTAGGCCGCGAGGGCGTACTCGAAGTGCGGGCAGGAGACCTCGACGACCTCCGCGCCGGCGTCGACGAGCAACTGCACCGACTCCTGGAAACGGGCGAGAACGCCCGGCTGCCAACCGGATCCGGACAGCTCTCGGATCACGCCGATCCGCAGACCTGTGATGTCGGCCCGCCGAGCAGCCTCGACGACGGGCGGCACCGGCGCGTCGATACTGGTGGAGTCCATCGGGTCGTGGCCGCCGATGACTTCGTGCAGGAGCGCGGCGTCCAGGACGGTCCGGGTGACCGGGCCGGCCTGATCCAGGCTGGAGGCCAGCGCGATCAGGCCGTAGCGAGAGACCCCGCCGTAGGTCGGCTTGACCCCGACGGTGCCGGTGACCGCGGCCGGCTGACGGATCGAACCGCCGGTGTCCGTGCCGATGGCCAACGGCGCTTCGTACGCCGCCACGGCCGCCGCCGACCCACCTCCGGAGCCGCCGGGGATCCGGTCGAGGTCCCACGGGTTGTGGGTCGGTCCGTAGGCCGAGTGCTCGGTGGAGGAGCCCATCGCGAACTCGTCCATGTTGGTCTTGCCGAGGATCACCAGGCCGGCCGCGCGCAGCCGAGTGACCAGCGTCGCGTCGTACGGCGGGATCCAGCCCTGCAGGATCCGCGACCCGGCGGTGGAGGGCAGGCCCTTGGTCACGACGACGTCCTTCACGGCGATCGGCACCCCCGCCAGGGGCGCTAGGGCCTCGCCGGCCGAGCGGCGTCGGTCGATGTCGGCGGCCGTGGCCAGCGCACCCTCGGCGTCGACGTGCAGGAAGGCGTGCACCTCGCGGTCGACGGCGTCGATCCGGTCCAGGTGGGCCTGGGTCAGCTCGACCGCGCTGACCTCGCCACCGGCGAGCGCCTGGGCCTGCTCGGCCGCAGTACGGCGCAGCAGCGGCCGGGTGGAGGAGTCGGTCACCGCTCAGTCCTCCTGCAGGATGTGCGGCACCCGGAAGCGTCCCTGCTCGGCCTCGGGCGCTCCGCTCAGCGCTTCGGCCTGGGTCAGGCACGGGCGCAGCTCGTCGGCGCGCTGCACGTTGGTCAGCGGCAGCGGGTGGGATGTCGGTGGGATGTCGTCGGCGGCGACCTCGCCCACGCTGGCGACCGCGTCCAGCACTCCGGCCAGCTGGCCGGCCAGGCGGTCCAGCTCACCGTCGTCGAGGTCGATCCGGGCGAGCGAGGCGAGGTGCGCGACCTCGTCGCGGGTGATGGCGGCCATGGTCGTTGAGTCTAGGTGGAGCTCAGGGCGAGCCGACGCTGCCTCTGGCCTCGCCCAGCAGGCGCAGGTTGGTCGGACCCCGCGACCCGTCGCGGGTCTTGATCCAGGTCGTGACGTCCTGGGCGGTCAGCGGGCGAGCGACGTGCCAGCCCTGCACGACGTCGCAGCCCAGCGTGCGGATGGCCTGCCAGGACAACTCCGTCTCGACGCCTTCGGCGACGACCACCATGCCGAGGTCGTGGGACAGCAGCGCGATCGAGCGGACCACGCTGGCGTCGTCCTCGACCACCGCCGCGCGGCTGACGAAGCTGCGGTCGATCTTGACCTCCGCGACGGGCAGCCGGCGCAAGAGGGTCAGCGAGGACCAGCCGGTGCCGAAGTCGTCGAGGGCGATCCGCACCCCGAGGGTGTGCAGCCGGGCCAGCGTGCCCTCGGCCCGGCGCATGTCCGCGGTCAGCACCCGCTCGGTGATCTCCAGGGTGATCTTCCACGGCGGGACGCCGTGCATCGCCAGCCGCCGCTCCAGCCGTTCGGTGAAGCGGGTGTCGTGCAGGTCGCGGAAAGAGACGTTGACCGAGATCGGGGTGTCGATGCCGATCTCGGCCCAGCGCGCCGACTGGGCCAGCGCCAGGTCCAGGACCACGTCGGTCAGCCGCTGCATCAGCCCGGACTGCTCGGCCAGGGGGATGAAGTCGTCCGGCGGAACGAGGCCCCGCACGGGGTGGCGCCAGCGGACGAGTGCTTCGACCCCGCGCAGGTGGCCGTCGCGGGCGTCGCACTGCGGCTGGTAGTGCAGCTCGATCTGGCCGCGTTCGATGCCCTGCCGCAGCTCCCCGAGCACACCGAGGCGGGAGGGCGACGCGCCGTCGCGCTCGGCGTCGTACAGCTCGATGCCGGTGCGATCGGCCTTCGCGACGTACATCGCGATGTCGGCCCGCGAGAGCAGCTGCTCGTAGTCGGAAGCGTGGTCGGGCACCAGCGCGATGCCCATGCTGGCCTCGAGGTCGAGCAGCTGACCGTCCAGGACCAGCGGCTCGTCGAGGGCGACCCGCACCTGCTCGGCGACCTCCCAGACCGTCTCCAGGTCCGGCACCCGGCGCAGCAGGATGGCGAACTCGTCGCCGCCGAGCCGGGCCACGACGTCGTCGGGCCGCAACGAGGCCCGCAGGCGGTCGGCCACGCGGCGCAGCACCTCATCGCCGACCGGATGGCCGAGGACGTCGTTGACCTCCTTGAACCGGTCCAGGTCGAGCAGGAACAGCGCGCAGGAGATCTCGCCGTGGTGGGCGGCCGCGATCGCCGTACGGGTCTGGTCGACCAGATGCTTGCGGTTGGCCAGGCCGGTCAGGTCGTCGCGCTGGGAGATCCGCTGGCTCTCCCGCGAGGCGTTCGCGCTGAACTGGATGGCCAGCAGAGGGACGACGGTGAGCAGGATGGCCAGCGGGAAGGTGTCCATCACCACGATGACCAGGGGGGCCAGGGCGTACTGCGCGGCGGCGACGGAGAGCTGGAAGGGCAGCTCGTCCAGCAGAGCGGCCAAGGAGCCGGGCCCGTCGGCCAGCACGACCGCGATCCCGACCAGCACGTAGTTCGCGACGAAGCACGCGATCGCCACGAGCAGGATGATGACCAGCCCGCGGGCGTCGTACTCCTCCCAGGGCTGCGGCCAGCGAGGCGTGCACGCCGAGCAGCACGGCCACCCCCCAGCCGGCCAGCACGGTCAGGGTGTACTGCGCGACGTTGAAGGCCGTGCGCCAGGGCGCTCGGCGCTGGACCAGGCCGGTGGTCACTGCACCGATCGCGTGCAGCAGCATCGCGGGCAGCGGTCCGAAGTGCAGCAACACCGGCAGCACGAAGGTCGCCGACCAGGCGATCCCGAGGGGGTCGGCCGCCGAGGTGAGGATCGGCCAGACCTCACCGGCGATCACCAGGACGGCGGCCATCAGCAGCGCCTGGATGTTCTGAGACGACACGTGGTGCAGCTGCGACCGGTCGACCTGCACCAGCATGAACGCCAGCACCCCGAGGCCGGAAAGTGTCACCAGCGCGACGTAGGCGCCGAAGATCGAGGGGTGCGGGGCGTTGCGCATGTCGTGGCGGGCGTCATTCTCGCGCGGCACGAACCCCTCCCCTCGCAGATGAGACCTCGCAGCCCCGGCGTGGCCGGAACCTTATCGGCAGCTCATCCAACTGTTCCCCAACCGGAAATCAACGCCGCCACCCCGGTCGGGCGAGACGTTTCGCGCCGGATGCCCCGCCTGCGCGCTGGACAGGCTACGACGCGCCACCCCTCGTCGACAGAGAGTTGGACAAATTCCTTCAATCTCGCGCGCTGACCGCCTCGGGGCCGCCGGCCAGCAGCGCGGTGAACCCGGCCTCATCCAGGACGGGCACCCCGAGCTGGACCGCCGTCTCGGCCTTGGTGCCCGGACTGTCGCCGACCACGACGTACGACGTCTTCTTGGACACCGAGCCCGCAGCCTTGCCGCCACGCAGCAGGATCGCCTCCTTGGCCTGGTCGCGGCTGTACCCCTCCAGGCTCCCGGTGACCACGATGGTCAGCCCCTCCAGGGTGCGCGGCGCCTGCTCGTCGACCTCGTCCTGCATCCGCACACCGGCGTCGGCCCAACGGCGGACCACGTCGGCGTGCCAGTCGACGGCGAACCACTCGGCCACGGCCTCGGCGATGGTGGGTCCGACGCCCTCCACCGCGGCCAGCTCCTCGGCGCTCGCCGCCCGGATCCGGTCCATCGAGGGCAGCGCCTGGGCCAGTGCCCGGGCCGCAGTGGGTCCGACGTGACGGATCGACAGCGCCACCAGGACCCGCCACAGCGGCTGGCCCTTCGCCTTCTGCAGGTTGTCCAGGAGCTTGTGCCCGTTGGCCGAGAGCTCGCCGTCCTTACGGGTGAAGAGCGGTACGCCGCGCAACTGATCCTCGGTCAGCTCGAACAGGCCGCCTTCGTCCTCCAGCACCGGGCCGCCGGCACTGCCGTCGCGGTCGTCGAGCAGCGCGGCCGCGCCCTCGTAGCCCAGCGCCTCGATGTCGAACGCCCCGCGGCCGGCGACGTGGAACAGCCGTTCGCGCAGCTGAGCCGGGCAGGAGCGCGCGTTGGGGCAGCGGATGTCCTTGTCGCCCTCGCGTTCGGGCTTCAGTGGCGTCCCGCAAGCGGGGCAGGTTGTGGGCATGACGAACGCGCGCTCACTGCCGTCGCGCAGCTCGACCACCGGGCCGACCACCTCGGGGATCACGTCGCCCGCCTTGCGCAGGACCACGGTGTCACCGATCAGGACCCCCTTGCGGCGCACCTCGTCGGCGTTGTGCAGGGTGGCCATGCCCACCGTCGACCCGGAGACGACGACGGGCTCCATCACCGCGAACGGCGTGACCCGGCCGGTGCGCCCGACGTTGACCTGGATGTCCAGCAGCTTGGTGTTGACCTCCTCCGGCGGGTACTTGAACGCGATCGCCCACCGCGGAGCCCGGCTGGTCGAGCCGAGCCGGCGCTGCGCGGCGATCTCGTCGATCTTGACCACGACGCCGTCGATCTCGTGCTCGACCGAGTGCCGCTGCTCGCGGAACTGCTCGATGTAGTCGTGGACTCCGGCCAGGTCCGGCACGACGCGATAGTGCGTGCTCGTGGGCAAACCCCAGACCTTCATCAGCTCGTAGGCCTCGGACTGCCGCTGGATCTCCAGCCCCTCGCGAACCCCGAAGCCGTGGACGAGCAGGTGCAGCGGGCGGGTCGCCGTGACCCGCGGGTCCTTTTGACGCAGCGAGCCGGCGGCGGCGTTGCGGGGGTTGGCGAACGGCGCCTTGCCGGCCTCGACGAGCGAGGCGTTCAGCTGCTCGAACGCCTCGACCGGGAAGAAGATCTCGCCGCGGACCTCCAGCCGGGTGGGCACTCGATGGCCGGGCCGGCCCTTCGGTGCGGCCCGGAGCGTGCGCGGGACCTCGGCGATGGTGCGGACGTTGTGGGTGACGTCCTCACCGGTGCGGCCATCACCGCGGGTCGCGGCCCTGACCAGGCGCCCGTCCTCGTAGAGCAGGTTGATCGCCAGCCCGTCGATCTTGAGCTCGCACAGATAGCTGACGTCGCCCCCGGCGAGGTCGCGCCCGGCCCGTTCGGCCCAGGCGGTGACCTCCTCCTCGCTGAAGGCGTTGTCCAGGCTGAGCATCCGCTCGATGTGCTCGACCGGCGCGAAGTCCGTGGAGTAGGTGCCCCCGACGGTCTGGGTGGGGCTCTGCGGCGTCCGCAGCTCGGGGTGAGCCTCCTCGATCGCCTCGAGATCGCGCAGCAGCCGGTCGTACGCCGCGTCGCTGATCGTCGGCGCATCCCGCAGGTAGTAGGCGAACCGGGCCGCCTCGACCTGCTCGGCGATGTCCGTCCAGCGATGCCGGGCCTCGTCGTCGGACGGAGTCTCGGCGATGGAGTCGTCGACGGCTGGGCCGGCTGCGACGTCGGGAGCGGGCGTCTTCGATGGGCTCACCGCTCCATCCTGCCGCCTGACCCCGACATCGGCCGAGCCCGGCGAGGGGCCGCTCAGTCGTCGTACGACGCGTCGGCCAGGGCCCGCGCGGCGCTGACGGCGCGGGTCAGCGCGAGGCGGGCCAGCGTTGGGCTCAGGCCGGCCAACCCGCACGTGGGCGTCACGACGACCGAGCGCAGACCGGCAGCGGGCAGGCCGACCCGGCGCCAGGGGCGACGCACCGCCTCGGCCACGGCGGAGTCGGACGGCAGCCCGCCCGGATGGTCCGGGCTCTCCGGCGCCGCCGCGGTCGGGACCGCTCCCGCCCACAGGCGCAGTCCGGACTCGAGCGCCTCGCCGAGCTGCTCCCAGCCGCCGGCGTCGAGCAAGCCGACGTCCAGGCTCAGGGCGCCAGTGCCCGTTCGCGCGAGCAGGGCGATCGGCACCTCGGGCGCGCAGGAGTGCAGCACGGAGCCGGCGCCAGCGGCGTGGACGGCGTGCAGCACCGTGGTCAGACCCTGCTCGGCCTCGACCGGGTCGAGGGCCCGGACCCGGCCGTAGCCGGACGCGGTCGGCAGCCGCCCGGCCAGCACCGCCGTCAACGACGGCTCGTCCAGCTGAACCACGATCTCGGCCCCCGGGACCGCAGCCCGCACGGCGGCGATGTGGTCTCCGACGCCGGCGGCCAGCGACTCGACGACCTCGCGCCGCGCGCCCGGGTCGGTGAGCGCCCGCTCCCCGCGGGGCAGCCACAACGATGCGGCGAGGGTCCACGGGCCGGCCACCTGCACCTTCAGCGGGCCGGCGTAACCATCGAACGCCTCGGCCAGCGCGTCCAGGTCGGAGCGCAGCCAGGAGGCAGCGCGGCGTTGGTCGCGGCCCGGGGCGTCGACCAGACGCCAACCGTGCGGCTGGAGGTCGACCGGCAGGTCCACGAGCAGGGCGGCGCCGCGGCCGATCAGGTCGGCGCCGGGCCCCCGTTGCGGCAGCTCGGGCAGGTGCGGCCGGTCGGTGAGGATGTCGCGGACGGCACCGAGGGCCTCGACGATGTCGTCCCCGGGCCAGGAGCCGATGCCGGTGGCGCCGCCCTCCAAGCCGGAATGGCTGGGCGTGTCATCAACGTCAGCGGACATGAAATCTCATGTGGCGCAGGCGATCCGCCCGGCGGCGAGCACCCGGTCGCCGTCGTAGACCGCCAGCCCCTGACCCGGTGCGACTCCGCGCACCGGCTCGTCCAGTCGCACCGTGAGCTGCTCACCGTCGTATGCCGCAACACAGCTCACCGGCTCACTGTGGGCCCGCACCTGGGCCAGGCACCGTCGCTCGGCATCGACGCGGCCCAGCCCGGTCGGCTCGAGGCCCGAAGGGAAGACCACGGCGTCTGCGACCAGGTCGGTGACCTCGAGAGCGTCGCGCGAACCGACCCGCACCTGACCACTGACCGGCTCGATCCCCAACACGTAGCGCGGTCGTCCGTCGGCCGCAGGCACACCGAGGTGCAACCCGTGCCGCTGTCCGATGGTGAACGCGTAGGCCCCTCCGTGCCGCCCGACGACCGTGCCCGCCTCGTCGACGAACTCCCCCGGCTGAGACCCGAGGCGATCCGCGAGGTACGCCGCGGTGTCCCCGTCGGCGATGAAGCAGATGTCGTGGCTGTCGGCCTTCGTGGCCACGGCGAGCCCTCGCCGCTGCGCCTCGGCCCGGACCTGGGCCTTGACCGTGTCGCCGAGGGGGAACATCGCCCCCGCGAGCTGCTCGCGGGTCAGCACCGCCAGCACGTAGGACTGGTCCTTGTCGACGTCGACGGCCCGCCGCAGCCAGCGCCGTGGCGAACCGTCGGCGGTGCCTGTGACGTCGATCCGGGCGTAGTGGCCGGTGCACACCGCGTCGAAGCCCAGGGCCGTGGCCTTGTCCAGGAGGGCGCTGAACTTGATCTTCTCGTTGCAGCGCAGGCACGGGTTGGGCGTGCGGCCCGCGGCGTACTCCGCCACGAAGTCGTCGACGACGTCGGTCTGGAAGCGCTCGGCCAGGTCCCAGACGTAGAACGGGATCCCGAGCACGTCGGCGGCCCGCCGGGCATCGCCCGCGTCCTCTGCGGTGCAGCAGCCGCGGGCTCCGGTGCGCAGCGTGGCCGGGTTGCGGGAGAGCGCCAGGTGCACCCCGACGACATCGTGGCCGGCCTCGACGGCCCGGGCCGCTGCCACCGCGGAGTCGACCCCGCCGCTCATTGCTGCGAGGACGCGCATCACCTGACCGCCGGCTGGGGGGCGCCCCGGGAGGCCAGGCCGGCGTGCCGGGCGCGCTCGACCGCGCCGGGCAGGGCGGCCACGAGGGCGTCGACGTCGTCGACCGTGGAGCTGTGGCCCAGCGAGAGCCGGATGGCGCCGCGGGCGTCGTCCTCGGGCACGCCCATCGCCAGCAGCACGTGGCTGGGCTGCGGAACGCCCGCCTGACAGGCCGAACCGGTCGAGCACTGCACGCCCGCGGCATCGAGCAGATAGAGCAGGGAGTCGCCCTCGCAGCCCGGGAACGTGAGCAAGGCGTTGCCCGGCAACCGGCCGGACGGATCGGGGTCACCTCGCAGGATGGCCTCCGGCACCGCCTGCAGGACGCGACGGACAAGCGCGTCGCGCAAGGCGGCCAGCCGGGCCGGCTCCTCGGCCATCCGGCGTACGGCGAGGTCGGCGGCCACCGCGAAGGCGCGGATCGCGGCGACGTCGAGGGTGCCGCTGCGCACGCCGCGCTCCTGGCCGCCACCGTGGCTGAGGGGCACGAGCTGCGCGTCGCGCTTCGCGAGCAGCGCGCCGACGCCGACCGGCCCCCCGATCTTGTGCCCGGAGATCGTGACCAGGTCCAGCCGGCTGGCCGCGAAGCTCAGTGGCACCTGCCCCATGGCCTGCACGGCATCGGAATGCACTGGTACGCCGCGGTTCTCGGCCGCCGCGACAATCTCGGCCAGCGGCTGGAGCGTCCCGACCTCGTTGTTGGCCCACATGACAGAGACCAGCGCGATGTCGGCCGGATCGCGCTCGAGCTCGGCCGAGACCACGTCGAGCCGCACTCGTCCGAGCTTGTCGACGGGGAGCCAGGTCACCTCGGCGTCCTCGTGCTCCTGGAGCCAGTCGACGCTGTCCAGCACGGCGTGGTGCTCGACCTCGCTGACCAGCACCCGCCGCGCCGAGGCCCGTTCGGCCCGCCGGGCCCAGTAGGTGCCCTTGACCGCGAGATTGTCCGACTCGGTGCCGCCGCTGGTGAAGACGACCTCGCTCGGGCGGGCGTCCACGGCGGCCGCGAGGAGTTCACGGGACTCCTCGACCACCCGGCGCGCGGCGCGGCCGGCCGTGTGCAGCGACGAGGCGTTTCCGGTGCGGGCCAGCTGCTCGGTCATCGCCTCGATGGCCTGCGGAACCATCGGCGTCGTCGCCGCATGGTCGAGGTAGGCGATCACGACCGCCGAGTTTAGTCCCGCCCCCGGGTGGTCGGTGACCGCGTCAGCGCCGGGCCCGCTTGCGCCGGGGCTGGTTGCGGGCACCCCCGCCGCGCAGGTCGACCGTCGCGGACGCCCCGGCCGCCACCTCGTCGGAGCCCTCGGCGTCCTCGGAGTCCTCGGAGCCCTCGCGCAGGTCGATCGCCTCCGGCTCCTGGTCGTAGCGCCACTCCAGCGGGGTGAACTCCAGCTTGGACCACTGGAACTCGCTGCGGGGCATCCGGGCCAGCACATCCTCGACCGGCTCCTCGGCCTCGCCCTCGCCGGCGTCGCCGGCAGCCTCGGAGCTGTCGGCATCGTCGGCATCGTCGACTGCGTCGCGGCGGTCTCGGCGCTTTCGGAGCTGGCGGCGTCGAGGTCGACGACGACCGGTTCGAGGATCTCCTCGGCTGCGACGCCCTCGACCGCCACGGCGTCGACCGGCTCGACCGGCTCCGCCTCCGGGGCGGACTCGGGCGGGGCGGCGTGCGTCTCGTCGGTGGGGTGCGGGGTCTGTTCGGCCACGGTTACCGGCTCCTCCACGCTGGTCGTCCTGCTCGTCGTCAGGCTCGTCACGTTCGTCGCTGTCGCCAACTCGGCGACGGCCGCCGGCTGGGTTGACTCACCCTTGCGGCTCGCTTGCCCGGTGGCAACCGCCATCCGGGTCGTCGCGGACGGCTCATCCTGGACATCCCTCACATTGACCTCGGCGCGCGCGTCGGCGGAGTCATCGGCCCCGTCTGGCGGGTCGACCGCATCGACATCGACCGGCTCGTCGACCGGCTCATCGACCGGCTCTTCCGGCCACCAACATCCGGGGCATCCGGGGACGCCTGGGACGTCCCGCGCGGAGTCGTCGACGGCGTGAGGCTCCGGCAGGGCAGCATCGTCGGTCGCCTCGTCCCGCAGATCGATGACCGCCGGCCGAGCCTCCTCGCGCTGGTGCGGCAACGCTGCGGCAGCGGCCACGACGACCGGCTCAGCCAGCAGGGGCCGGGCCGCCTCCCCGGCTGGGGCGTCCGCTAAGCCGAGGGCAGCCCGCACGTCCAGTGCGGCCGGCTGGTCGAGCGGGGTCGCCGGCTCGGGGATCGACGCCGGGTCGGTCGAGGTCGGTACATCCCGCGGACCTTGGGTCTGGCCGGCGCGTCGGCGAAGGACCATCACCAGGGCCACGACCACGGCCGCGACGATCAGCAGGACCAACGCGAGAACGAGCCCCGTCCGCCCGGAGCCCGACGATGCGTCCGGGCTGGTCGTCGCCGGGCTGCCGGTGCCCGGCGCGGGCGTGGCCGCCCGGGGCGTGGTGGCCGCGCCGGGCAGGACCGCCGTGACCTGGTCGTCGGCCACGGCCAGCACCAGCGGGTCGCGAGACAGGGCCTGGGTCACGACCACCAGCGATGACCGCCAGCGAGCGACCGTCACGTCAAGAGCCGCCAGGCCGGTCGCGAAGTTGCTGGCGGCGGTGAACGTGCCCGCGCCGGACGTCGCGACCGCCGGCCATCCGCCTGTGCAAGCGGCGCCGATGCCGAGCAGGTCGACGACCACGCCGGCCGGGGCCGGGCTCGGAGCGGGCGAGCCACAGGTGCTCACGACGAAGACGTGTTGGACGCCAGATGCCGAGGCCGCAGCGATCCCGTCATGGACGGTCGTCGGCGTACCGGCCTTCAGGTGGGCCAGCGCGGCCATCACGGTGTCGCGGTCGAGGCCCGGCTTACCGGCCGCACCAGCGGCCGAGGCGAGCGAGAGGGGCACCTGCGGCGGGAGGTCCTGGACGAGCTCGGCCACGAGTCCCTGAGCCTGGGGGATCTTGCCGGCCGGGGCGTCGACGACGACCGCGATCGGGTGGTCCGCCGACAGGTCCCAGCTGGTGGTCGTGCGCAGCGCCTGGCCGGACTGGGTGACATCGACGGCCGGCGGCTTACCGATGCCGAGGCCGGGCACGCCACCGAGGATGAGGTCGACGTCGGGGTAGCCGACGGTGTCGGGCCGGGAGACGGTGAGTGGCGCCGGGACGACATCGGCCTGGCTGTGCGCCGCGGCCAGCAGGGTAGCCAGGACGGTCAGGACAGTAGCCAGGACAGCGGCCATCGTCGCCGCCGGCCGGAGTCGGCGAGTCCCACCGGACGGGGCCGGACCCCGACGTGCCACTTCCCCCATGTCTCGCCCTCCCCGCGCTGGAGCCATCGTGGCGCCCATCTTCACCCCCATGGTCCGCGGAATTGCCGCAAACCAGCAAATCTCGACTCCGTGTAAATCATTGGTCACGCTCCGCCGACAATTGATCGGAGGAATTCGGGAATTCGCGCATTTCGGGTTGCAGAAGTCGATTCTCGTTCTACGTTGCCCCTCATGAGCAATCTTCGACCCAGAGGCCCGGCCCGCTCCGCTCGCGCTCGTCCTGGCGGTGCTCGCAACGGCTGCGGCCGCGGCCCTGACGGCCTCGAGCAGCGCCTCGGCAGCGACCGACCTCCGTCCCGCCGGCAACACGGGTGACGCGACGTCCAGCGCGACGGTCACGCTGGTGCACGGCGTGCGGGGCCTCCTGGCCGACGTGGTGGTCGACGGCAAGACGGTGCTGAAGGGGTTCGCCTACGAACGTGCGTCGGCGCCGATGACGCTGCCCGCGGGCACCCACCAGGTCGAGGTCTACCAGGCCGGGCAGCCGCACACGAAGGCCCTCCTCGATGTCAAGCTGACCGTCAAGGGCGGCCAGATCCTCACTGCCGCAGTCGGTTTCGACTCCTCAGGTGCCCCCAAGGTCTTCGTCTTCGACAACAGCCTGACCTCGGCGGCGCACTCGGCCAGCTCCATCGTCGTCCGCAACGTGTCCCAAGGGACCGCCCCCGAGGTGCTGATCGACAGCAAGGCGGCCAAGGATGCCTTGGCGTCCGGCGGCCAGATGATCGACCCGGTCAAGCCGGGGACGCACACCGTCGGGCTGAAGGTCGGCGGGGTCTGGTTGCTGAGCAACCAGCCGGTGCGCGCCGAGTCGGGCCACGCCATGGTGGTCTACATCGTCGGTCGACAGTCGGCGAAATCCGTTGCCCTGGTTGCCGACTCGGTGACCCCGAGCACGTCCGCCGCGGGCGCTGTCGACTCTGGCGGCCTGCCCCCGATGCACTCCGACCGGGTGGTGCCGGTCTGGGTCTCGCTGGCCCTTCTCACCCTCGGAGCGGCGCTGCTGGGAGCCCTGGCCCGCCGTCGCCGCGTGCTCGTCCCGGCCTCGGTCCGAGGGACAGCTCACGCGGACTGAGCGGGCAACCAGGCTGACCATCGCGGCGCTGGCCACTATCGCCCTGGTCGCCGGCGCGTTCAGCCTGGTCGCCCACGCGAGCCATCGCGCCGACGCGGCGCCATCGACATCTAACGTCGGATCGGTCACCACCGTCGCACCCTCGGTGACATCGACGCCGAGGGTGACGGCCGGCGACCCCACGTCACCCACCTTGTCGACCCATTCCACCGAGCTGGGCGCCCAGGGTTCCAATGCCGGTGCGCCGGCCAGCCTTTCGATCCCGAGACTGAAGGTGCGCGTCTCCCCCACCCCTGCCGGCCTGGCCAGTGACAACCGCTCACTCGCCCTGCCGAACTCTGCGAGCACGGTGGTCTGGTGGGCGTACGGCGCGATGCCAGGATCAGCCACCGGCACCGTGCTGCTCGCCGGGCACATCTCCTGGGCCGGCCGAGTGGGCCAGCTCAGCCGGATCGGCACCCTCCGGCTCGGCGACCCGATCGACATCACGCGCCGCGACGGCACGGTCGAACGCTACGCCGTGGTCGGCCGGCGCCAGGTCCCGAAGGCATCGCTCGACGACCTCGGCCTGTTCCAGGCCGGCGGGCCGGCGCGGCTGGTGCTGGTCACCTGCGGTGGCCGCTACGACCCGGCCCGGCACTCCTACGAGGACAACGTGGTCGTGCAGGCCCGCCCGGTCTGAGCCCGCCGTCAGCCCTTCGCGGCCGAGATCTCGGTGGTCGCTGCGGGCAGCACGGCGAACAGGTCGCCCACGACGCCGAAGTCGGCCAGTTCGAAGATCGGCGCCTCGGAGTCCTTGTTGACGGCGATGATCGTCTTCGAGGTCTGCATTCCGGCCCGGTGCTGAATGGCCCCCGAGATCCCGCACGCGACGTACAGCTGAGGGGACACGGTCTTGCCGGTCTGGCCCACCTGGTTGGCGTGCGGGTACCAGCCGGCATCGACCGCTGCGCGGGAGGCGCCGACGGCCGCGCCGAGGGAGTCGGCGAAGCTCTCGACCGGTCCGAAGTCGCCGCCAGTGCCTCGCCCACCCGAGACGACGATCGCGGCCTCGGTCAACTCGGGTCGGCCGGTCTTCTCGCGCGGCTTGCGCTCCGTGACCGAGGCGCTCTTGGCCGCGTCGGAGATGGTGACGTTGACCGTGGCGTCCTGCGCAGTGGCCGGGTTTGCTTGCGGTGCAGCGGAGTTCGGCTTGACCGTGATGATGGGTGTGCCCTTGGTGACCACGGCCTGCACGGTGTAGGAGCCCGCGAAGACCGATTGGGTCGTGACCGGACCGGAGTCCCCCGCTTGCACGTCGACGGCGTCGGTGATGAGACCGGAGCCGGTCTTGATGGCGAGCCGCGCGGCGATCTCCTTGCCCTCGGAGCTGCTCGCGATCAGGACAGCGGACGGGGCAGCCTGCTCGACCAGCTGCGCCAGGACCTCGGCCTTGGGGGCCACGAGGTAGTCGCCCAGGACGTCGGCGGACACGGCGTAGACCTTGGCCGCGCCGTACTCGGCCAGGGTCCCCTTGGCCTGCTCGAGGCCGTCGCCGAGGAAGACCGCACTCGGCTCGCCGAGGCGAGCGGCGATGGTGAGCAGCTCGAGGGTCGTCTTGCGGACGGTGCCGGCGACGTGGTCGACGAGGACGAGGACTTCGGCCATCAGGTGGGACTCCTGCTCTGGTCGCTCTAGATGAACTTGTGGGACGTGAGGTACTCGGCCAGCTGGTGTCCGCCGGTGCCGTCATCGGTGACGAGCTGGCCCTTCTCTCGCGGAGGCCGGGCGGCGAACGACTCGACCTTGGTCCAGGCCGCCGCCAGGCCGACCTGATCGGCGGCCACCTCGATGTCGGCGAGCGACCACACCTCCACCGGCTTCTTCTTGGCCGCCATGATCCCCTTGAACGAGGGGTAGCGCGGCTCGTTGATCTGGTCGGTCACGCTGACGACGGCCGGCAGGCTCGCGGTCACCGTCTCGGTCGAGGTGTCGCCGTCGCGGCGGATGGTCGCCTGGCCGTCGACCACGGTCAGCTCGCTGGCGAACGTCACCTGGGGCAGCCCGAGCCGCTCGGCCAACATGGCCGGTACGACGGACATCGTGCCGTCGGTGGAGGCCATGCCGGTCAGGACCAGGTCCGGGCGGCCGATCTTCTCGATCGCCTGAGCCAGGACGAGGGACGTCGCGATCGCATCCGAGCCGTGCAGCGCGTCGTCCTTCACGTGGACGGCCTTGTCGGCGCCCATCTGCAGCGACTTGCGGATCGCGGTCTCGGCCTGCTCGGGTCCGACGGTGAGCACCGTGACCGAACCCTCGCCGCCCGCTTCCCGGTTGGCCTCGGACAGCTTCAGTGCCTCCTCGACGGCGTACTCGTCCAGCTCGCTGAGGAGCCCGTCGACCCCCACCCGGTCCGTGGTGTTGTCACCGGCGGTGAAGGTGCGAGCGGCTTGGGCGTCCGGGACGTACTTGACGCAGACCACGATGTCCATGAGGCCCGAGGCTACCGGCGGGTGGGTGCTGCTCACCTGGTCAGGCGACGGTGACCTCCCCCACACCGCGGGTCGCGCGGCGGATCTGAGCGGCCCGCGCCCGATCCGGGACGGCCCGGCCGGGCACGCCGGCGATGACGCTCTCATCCGGGTATCTCCCACGGGCCACCGAGTGCGCGGCCAGGACACAGGCCCGGCCCATCGTCGTACCCCGCAGCACGGTCGAGCGGACGCCGAGCCAGGAGCCGGGGCCGATCCGGACCGGCGACTTGACCAGCCCCTGGTCCTTGATGGGGGGCGACGCGCCGCCCGCGTCGTCCCGGCGATGGTCGAAGTCGCAGATGTAGACCCAGTCGGCCACCAGGGTTGCGGCGCCGATCTCGATGTCGAGGTAGCAGTTGACCGAGGCGTCCCGGCCGAAGACCGCGCGGTCGCCGATCCGCAGCGTGCCCTCGTGCGCGCGCAGCCGGGTGAGCTCGCCGACATGAACCCACGGGCCCACGATCAGTCGGCCGTAGCCCGGGCGGGCACTGAGCCGGGCCCCCTTGCCGAGAAAGACCATGCCCTCCAGGACGACGTGTGGGTTGCGCAGCCGGAACTGTGCCAGTCGGGCATAGCGCACGAGGTAGCCCGGCGTGTAGGCGCGATGGCGCACGACCCAGCGCAGGCTCTCCCTGGTCAGGTAGCGGGCCTGACGCGGGTCGCGGCCCTGGCGCAGCCGGACGGCCCACGCCGCGACAACCCCGTCACCCAGCCGCACCCGCCGCACCCTACGTGCTCCCACGGCGGCGCGGTGCTCCCCCGGCGACGGTGAACCTGCTCGGATCGGCGTCCTCATCACCGTCACCCAGGGAGTACGGCGAGCCGGGCCGCACGGCCCTGTGGATGACGACCGTGGCCGCGGCCAGCGTTCCGGGCAGGGTCTTCGCATGCGCGATCCCCAGTTGCCGCTCGTTTTCACGCGCGGGCAAGCCATCCGCACCGGTCTGACCGAGCATGCCGTCGCCTGGCGGCTCAAGACCGGGCGGTGGCGTGTCGTGCGTCGAGGCGTGTTCACCGACGCGAGGCCTGGGAGACCGCGACCGCCGAGCAGCGAGCACCTTCTGCACGCGCTGGCAGTGGTTCTGGTCTGCGTCGACCGGGGCATCGTCAGCCACCTCACGGCGGCGCTGGCCTACGGCTGGGCTCGCCCGATCGACCCGACGACACCCCGTGGTCGACGATTGCGCCCGGAGATCGGGTCGCCGACCCGGCGCCGCGACCACCAGGTGTCCGCCAGGTGGCCCCCCTCCCCGCGCACCACTCGGCACGTGGCGCGGCCTCGCCTTGACCTCGCCCGCCCGCACCGTCGCCGACTGCTTGCGGCACTTCCCAGCGGAGGTCAGCGTGCCCATCGCTGATTCGGCCTTGGCGGGTGGGGTCGAGCCGGCAGCAGTCGACGCCGTCCTGAGATGGCAGGAAACGTGGCCATACGCCGCACGAGGCCTGACCTCGGCCAAGCTCCTGGACGGCCGACGTGAGGGTTGGCTGGAGTCGCGATCGGTGGTGTCCATGCACCGGCTCGCGATGCCCGATGCCCGAACCACAGGTGACGATCCTGGACGAGCGCGGCCGGTTCGTGGCTCGGGTCGACTTCGCCTGGCTGGACCGAGGGGTGGTCGGCGAGGCTGACGGCTGGGCCAAGTACGAGTTGCCCTCGCCGACCGGCGTCGGGGGGCCGGACGGACCAATTCTCCCTGGCCAACCTGCGAGCCGAGAAGACCCGCGAGGACGCCCTGCGCTCACTCGGCTACGAAGTCGCGCGATGGACGACGACGCAGGCGCTCGCTCCGAGCGTCCGGGCTGGGCGTCCAGCTGAGTCGGGCCTTCTCCCGCGCGGACCCAACTCGGGTGCGCGGATCCGTCCGGCGGTCCACGTGGCCACCGGTTCGCCACCGGGTCGAGGCTGTTGGGCTCCAGACTTTGGCAGCACTCGGCGGTCAGGGCGCCCTCATCGATCCGACGTCGTACTCCCGGTACGACGGTGATCTGGCCTCCTGACGCGCCGGATCACCGTCGTACGGGGAGCAACGCGCGGGCGAGGGAGCACGCGGAGGGTTGAGGGGTCACGGGGCTAGGCCGGTGAGGGCGACGTTGTAGAAGAGCCGAGGGGGTACGACGTGGGTCCGGGTCAGCAGCCGATCCACCGCCGACAGGCGAAGCCAGGAACGGTAGGCGAACATCGACCAGCCCCAGCCCAGCCGCTGCGGGTTGACCGCCGCCTCGAAGGTCCGCACCGGCCAGCCGAGGAACGCCGCGGTCAGCTCCTCCGTCTGGGTGCGGACGTCCACCGCGCCGGCCCGCAGCGCCATCCGGGCCAGCTGGTCAGGGTCGAAGGTGTGCAGGTCGACGACGGCCTCCAGTGCCGCGGCCCGCGACGACTCGTCCAGCTCCTCCTGCGGCCGGGCCCATCGATCGCGCAGCGGCGGCAGGTGGGTCAGCCGGGTCGTCGCCGCCCAGGTCACCCGGCCCAGCCGCCGCGCGTACCAGTCCCCCACGGTCGTCGGCTCGCCGGCGATCACGAACCGGCCGCCCGGGCGCAGCACCCGCAGGATCTCGCGCAGGGCCAGCTCGACGTCGGGGATGTGATGAATGACCGCGTGGCCGACCACCAGGTCGAACTCACCGTCGTCGTAGGGCAGGTGCTCGGCGTCGCCCACCCGGCCCTCGATCTCGAACCCGAGCCGCTGCGCGTTGGCTTTGGCCGCCTCGACCATGCCGGGTGACAGGTCGCTGACGTGCACGTCGGACAGGACACCGGCCTGGCGCAGGTTGAGCGCGAAGAAGCCGGTGCCCGCACCGATCTCCAGCGCCCGGCCATAGGGCCAACCCTCGGTCCCGGCGACCGCCACGAACCGGTCCCGGGCGTAGCTGATGCACCGCTCGTCGAACGAGATCGACCACTTCGCGTCGTAGGTCTCGGCCTCCCAGTCGTGATACAGCACCTGAGCCAGCTTGTTGTCGGCCCAGGCCCGCTCGACGTCAGCCTCGGACGCCGGCACCGCTCAGCGCCCCTCGAAGACGGCTTTGCCCGGCCCGGACTCCACGAACGACGTCATCCCGATCTCGCGGTCCTTGGTGGCGAACAGGGCCGCGAACTGGATCCGCTCGATCTCCAGGCCCGTGGCCAGATCGACCTCGAGTCCCCGGTCGATCGCCTCCTTGGCTGCGCGCAGCGCGTACGCCGGGCCGCGAGCGAACCGATCCACCCGCTTGCGGGCCGCGGCGTAGACGTCAGCGGCGGTGTCGACCACCTCGTCGACCAGGCCGATCGCGAGCGCCTCCTGCGCGCCGACGAACCGGCCGGAGAAGATCAGGTCCTTGGCCTTGGCCGACCCGACCAGGCGTGAAAGTCGTTGCGTGCCACCGGCTCCGGGGATGATGCCCAGCAGGATCTCGGGCTGGCCCAGCTTGGCGTCGGCGGCACAGACCCGGAAGTCGCACGCCAGCGCGAGCTCGCACCCCCCGCCGAGCGCGTACCCGGTGACAGCCGCCACGGTCGGCACCGGCAGCGCAGCGAGGGCGGTGAACGCCGCCTGCAGCGCCGTGGAGCGTTCGACCATGTCCGTGTAGGACATGGTCGCCATCTCCTTGATGTCGGCACCGGCCGCGAACACCTTCTCGCCCCCGAAGACCACGACCGCGCGGACGTCCGGCCGCGATCGGATCTCGCCGCAGAGGTCGAGCAGCTCGTCCTGCACCTGCGCGTTGAGGGCGTTCATCGGAGGACGGTCGAGGCGGATCGTGCCAATGCCGCCGTCCACGTCAAGGGTCAGGAAGTCAGCCACCTGCGCGAGCCTAGCCGGGGGTGCGGGAGAATCCGGATCGTGCCGACGCCTGGACCGCCCGACCTGCCTCCACCGCTCGGCATCACCCCCCGCAGTGACGGCAGTGCCGACGTCGCGGTCTACGCCGGGCACGCGGACGGCGTGCAGCTGTGCCTCTTCGACACCGGCGACCGGACCGGCGCGAGCGAACGGCGGGAGCGGCTGACCGGCCACGCCCACGGCACCTGGTTCGGGCGGGTCGAGGGAGTGGGGGCCGGCCAGCGCTACGGCTTCCGGGTCGACGGTCCCTGGGAGCCGGACCGAGGCCTTCGCCACAACCCGGACAAACTCCTGCTCGACCCGTATGCGCGGGCGGTGGAGGGCACCGTCGACTGGCGGCCGGAGGTCTTCGGCCACACGGTCGGCCCGGACCTGCGCGGCGATGCCAGCTTTCGCGACGACCGGGACTCCGCGGCGTACGTGCCTCGAGGCGTGGTGGTGGACGAGACCTTCGACTGGGGCTCGGACGTGCGCCCCGAGGTCCGGTGGCGCGACACGGTCATCTACGAGGCCCACGTCAAGGGACTGAGCCAGCTCAATCCCCTTGTCCCGCAACGGCTCCGTGGGACGTACGCCGGGGTCGCGCACCCGGCGACGATCGAGCATCTCACCCGTCTCGGCGTGACGACGGTGGAGCTGCTGCCGGTGCACTCCTTCGTCAGCGAGCCCGCGCTCGCCCTGCGCGGAAGCTCGAACTACTGGGGCTACACCACCTTGTCCTTCATGGCGCCCCACGCCGCCTACGCCTCGACGAATGACCCGCAGGGCGTCATCGACGAGTTCAAGGGCATGGTCCGGCTGCTGCACGAGGCCGGCATCGAGGTCATCCTCGACGTCGTCTACAACCACACCTGCGAGCAGGGCGGCGACGGCGCCACCCTCTCGCTGCGCGGGTTGGACAACCGTGCCTACTACCGGCTCGACTGGCAGGGCCGCGACGTCGACACGACCGGCTGCGGCAACACGGTCGACCTGCGGCATCCGGTCGCGCTGCGGCTGACCCTCGACTCGTTGCGGCACTGGGTTCAGGACATGCACGTCGACGGCTTCCGCTTCGACCTGGCGACGGCCCTGGCCCGGGGTCGCGATGACGCCTATGACCCCGACCATCCGTTTCTGATGGCCCTACGCACCGACCCGGTCCTGTCGCGGGTCAAGCTGATCGCCGAACCGTGGGACGTCGGCCAACACGGTTGGCGCACAGGACAGTTCCCGCCACCCTTCGCCGAGTGGAACGACCGCTACCGCGACTGCATCAAGACGTTCTGGCTGGCCGACGGCCACCGGCAGGCGCAGGGCCGGACCGGTCACGGGGTGCGCGAGCTCGCCACCCGGCTGGCCGGCTCGCAGGATCTGTTCGGCATCCGCGACCGGGGTCCGCTGGCGTCGGTGAACTATGTCGCGGCCCATGACGGCTTCACCCTCGCCGACGCCGCGAGCTACGACCGGAAGCACAACGAGGCCAACGGAGAGCAGGGTCGCGACGGGCAGGAGGACAACCGCTCGTGGAACCACGGGGTCGAGGGGCCGACCGACGACCCGCGGATCGCGAGCGCACGCCGGCAGGCGGTTCGCAACCTACTCGGGACCCTGCTGCTGTCGACGGGCGTGCCGATGCTGTCTGCCGGCGACGAGCTGGGCCGAACCCAAGGCGGCAACAACAACGCCTACTGCCAGGACAACGAAATCTCTTGGCTCGACTGGGATCTGGCCGCCTGGCAGCAGGATCTGCTCGCCACGACGACCCACCTGCTCACGCTTCGACGAACCTACGAGGTGCTGCGCACGCGCCAGTTCTTCGCCGGCAGCCCGCGGCAGGTCGACGGCACCACCGACCTGGTCTGGTACGCCGCGGACGGCGGTCGGATGGACCCCGAGACCTGGAACGACGCGGACGTGCGGACGCTGCAGATGTACCTCGACGGCACCGACGTCAACGACGACTCGCTGCTCGCCATCGTCCACGGCGGCCCGTCGAGCGACCTCACCCTGCCGCTGCCACCCGGGGTCGCGGCGTGGGAGCTGCTCTGGGACAGCGCCGAGGAGTCACCAAAACCTCACGGGGACAACGAGACTCGCCATCCCGGCGAGACATTACAGATCACCGCCAACACCGTCCGGCTCTACGTGGCGCGCTGAGTCAGCCGTCGCCGGCCCGGCCCAACCGGGGCCTGAGGTCAGGCGTTCGCGACCAGGCCCAGCTCGGCGGTGCTCGCCATACCCTCGTGCCGGGGCAGGACGCGCACGGTGTAGCCGAAGGAGCCGGTGCGGCCGAGGC
Source organism: uncultured Actinomycetota bacterium (assembly GCA_963834425.1). Taxonomy (GTDB): domain Bacteria; phylum Actinomycetota; class Actinomycetes; order Actinomycetales; family CAVURS01; genus CAVURS01. The sequence goes on along the minus strand of CAWIBR010000008.1, from coordinate 366,878 downwards.
GCAGGTCACCCTCGAACCGGTGTCGCCCGCCCTCGTAGGCCTCGGCGTGGGCCAGCTCGACCACCGTCGGGTCGGGCCCGATCTCGTCGGCCTCGCTGACCCGGCCGTGCACGACCTGCACGACCACGTCCTCGGGCTCCAGGCCGTCGAGGTTGACGAAGGCCCGCAGGTGCAGCACGTCGCCGACCTGCGGCGAGTCGCTGATCCCCGAGGACTCGACGTGGTCCACGCGGACCGCCGACCAGGAGGTGCGCACCTCGGACTTCCAGGCCGCGAGGTCGCGGGCCCCGACGTACTTGGGTCCGTTGAGCGCGCGGCCGGCCGCGGTCGCCGGCGCGTAGAGCTGCGAGACGTAGTCGCGCACCATCCGCGTGGCCAGCACCTTCGGCCCGAGCGTCGAAAGGGTGTGCGTCACCATCTCCAGCCAACGGGTCGGCAGGCCGGTCTCGTCGCGGTCATAGAAGCGCGGCGCCACCTGGGTCTCGATCAGCTCGTAGAGCGCAGCCGCCTCGAGGTCATCGCGCGTGTCCGGGTCCTCGACGCCGTCCGCGGTCGGGATGGCCCAGCCGTTCTCACCGTCGAACCACTCGTCCCACCAGCCGTCCAGGATGGACAGGTTGAGGCCGCCGTTCAACGCCGACTTCATCCCCGATGTGCCGCAGGCCTCGAACGGACGCAGCGGGTTGTTGAGCCACACATCGCAACCGGGGTAGAGGTACTGCGCCATCGCGATGTCGTAGTTGGGCAGGAACGCGATGCGGTGCCGCACCTCGGGGTCGTCGGCGAACTTCACCATCTGCTGGATCAGGCTCTTGCCCGTGTCGTCGGCCGGGTGCGACTTGCCGGCGATCACGATCTGCACCGGTCGATCCGGGTCGAGCAACAACGCCTTGAGCCGGTCGGGGTCGCGCAGCATGAGGGTCAACCGCTTGTACGTCGGCACCCGCCGCGCGAAGCCGATGGTCAGCACGTCGGGGTCGAGGATGTCGCGGGTCCACCCCAGCTCGGCCTTGCTGGCCCCGCGCTTGAGCCAGGACGAGCGCACTCGCCGCCTGGCCTCCACGACGAGCTGCTCGCGCAGGTCGTGCCGGCACTGCCACAGCTCGTCGACCGGCACCTCGCTGACCCGGCTGAAGGCGGAGTCGTCCAGGTGGCCGCCGAGGTGACGCTCGGCCAGCTCGATCACCTTGCGGTCGGCCCAGGTCGGAGCGTGAACACCGTTGGTAATGGAGGCGATCGGCACCTCGCGGTCGTCGAATCCCGGCCAGAGGCCGCCGAACATGTGGCGACTCACGACACCGTGCAGCTGGGAGACGCCGTTGGCCCGCTGCGAGAGCCGCAGGCCCATGACCGCCATGTTGAAGACACCCGCCTCGCCGCCGGAGTAGTCCTCGGCCCCGAGCGCGAGGATCCGATCGACCGGCACGCCCGGCACGGCGTTGTCGCCGCCGAAGTAGGTCTCGATCTGGTCGGCGCCGAAGCGGTCGATGCCGGCCGGCACCGGCGTGTGCGTGGTGAAGACCGTGGCCGCGCGGACCGCCTCGAGGGCCTCGTCGAAGGACATGCCCTCGCCCTCGACCAGCTCGCGGATCCGCTCCAGGCCCAGGAAACCCGCGTGCCCTTCGTTGGTGTGCATGACCTCCGGCGCCGGCGAACCGCTGAGCCGCGACCACAGCCGCAGGGCCCGGACGCCACCGATGCCGAGCAGCATCTCCTGCTGCAGCCGGTGCTCGCCGCCGCCGCCGTACAGCCGGTCGGTGATCGAGCGAGCGGCGTCGTCGTTGGCCTCGACGTCAGAGTCCAGCAGCAGCAACGGAACTCGGCCGACCTGAGCCTTGCGGACGTAGGCGACCAGCCGGCGCCCGCCTGGCAGCCCGACCTCGATCTCGCAGGGGGTGCCGTCGGCCTCACGCAGGAGAGTCAGCGGCAGTCCGTCCGGGTCGAGCACCGGGTAGGTCTCCTGCTGCCAGCCGTCGCGGGACAGGGACTGCTTGAAGTAGCCGGTCTTGTAGAACAACCCGACACCGACGATGGGCACGCCCAGGTCGGACGCGGCCTTGAGGTGGTCGCCCGCCAGGATGCCGAGCCCGCCGGAGTACTGCGGCAGGACCTCGGTGATGCCGAACTCCGGCGAGAAGTAGCCGATGGCGGCCGGCGCGTTGTTGGCCGGGTCGCTGGCCCAGTGCTGGTACCAGCGCGGCTCGTCGCAGTACTCCGCGAGGTCGTCGGCAGCGGCCTGGACCCGGGCGACGAAGACGGGGTCAGCGGCGAGCGCGTCCAGCTCGTCGGAGGAGTGGGCTCCCAGGAGCGCCACCGGGTCGTGGCGCGAGGCCGCCCAGCGCTTCGGGTCGAGCTCGGCGAACAGGTCGCGGGTCGGCGGGTGCCACGACCAGCGCAGGTTGCTCGCGAGGATGCCCAGCGGCTCCAGGGGTTCGGGCAGGACGGTACGCACGCTGAAGCGCCGGATAGCTCTCACGAGACTGCACGCTAGTGGCTTCGCGGGCCCCGACACGCCCACCCGTGACGTTTTCCTGCAAGGTCGGCAAGAAGTTTCAGGCCGCGGTCACAGCGGCGGCGGGATCGCGAGCGCCCCGGCCAGCGAGCCACCCGGCGGCTGCAGCGGGATCAAGGTCGCCTGGTATGCGTGATAAACGTCGGGTTTGCCCGGCCAGACCGTGCCGGCTGGCCGCCCCTCGGCGTCCAGCTCGTGCCACCAGCTCCCACCCGTCAGGTCCAGATAGAACCGCTCGGCGACGTCCCACCAGGTGGAATACCAGTCGGCGTACGCCGGGTCGCCGGTGCGCCGGTGCAGCACCGCCGCCGCGGCGATGGCCTCGGCCAGCACCCAGTGGAAGCGCGCCGGCACGACCGGCCGCCCGGACCAGTCGACCGTGTAGACGAAGCCGGTCGGCGGGGCCAGGCCGACCCGGGTCGCCACCTCGAACAGCTCCCGAGCGTCCGCGAGGAGCCACGGTGGCGGCTCCTCGCCCGCGCCGACCATGGCCGCCTCGATCGACAGCATCAGCCGGGCCCACTCGAAGCTGTGTCCCGGCGTCGCGCCGTACGGCCGGAAGGGGTCATCGCGCCGGTCGTCGTTGAAGTCGAGCAGCACCGTGCCATCTGACGCTCGGTGCTCCGGGATCAACCACCCCTGCGCGGGTGCGACCTCGTGGACCGCCGTGCGCGCGATGTCCAGGGCGTGCCGACGCCAGGTCCCGTCCTCGGTCGCGTCGGCCGCAGCGAGGAGTGCTTCGACCATGTGCATCGCGCTGTTGGCGCCCCGATAGGGCTCGCGGTCCGCCCAGCTCGCGTCGTACGACTCCCAGGTCACCCCGGGCTGCTCGTCCAGAAACCGTTGCTGCACAACGGAAAGAGCCCGCTCGAGCAGGTCGGCGGCCCCCGGCCGTAGAGCCAGATGGGCACTGCTCGCGGCCAGGACGACAAAGGCATGGGTGTACGCCGCTTTGCGAGCCAGGTCGTCGCGGCCCTCGAACCAGCCGCCGTGTTGGTGATCCTGCAGGGGCCCGGCGAGCGCCTGCAGGCCGTGATCGGCCAGGTCCGGTCCGAACGCCGCCCCGCGCAGGGTCGCCAGCGAGTAGACGTGGGTCATCCGCGCCGTGATCCACGTGGCCACCGGTCGGTCCAGCTCCAGTCGACCCTCCCGGTCGAGCCAGCCGAAGCCATCGCCCGGCACCAGGGAGGCCCGGCCGAACTCCAGCAGCCGAGCGCCCTCCGCGCTCAGCCAGGCGCGGTGCGCGACGTCCGGCCAGCGCGTGGGCAAAGGTGGCAGAGCGGGCAACGGGGCGGGCAACGGTTCATCCGGTCCACCGGGGGTCGTCATGGCGGCGAAGTCTTCCCTACCGCCGTCGGGCATCGTCCACGGCCCGCCGGCCCCCGATGGCGCGGCGCGTCAGAGGCCGGCGCCTCGCAGCCTGGCGGGTGACTCGATAGCGTCGTGCGGGTGAAGACACCGTCCGGCAAGCGGGGCGCCAAACGAGCCGCCCCCGCCGCCCCCAGGACGACGCGAAAGACGGCCGCGGTCGCGCCCTCGGCAACGCCGGCGCCGCAACCGCCGGTGTCGGCCGAGCCGGTCGAGCCGGTCGAGCCGGTCGATTCCGCCCCGCCAGCTGAGCTGCCACCCGACACGCCGGCCGAGACGCCAGGCTGCCATCGCCACCACCGCGGCGGATGGCGGAGTGGGCCGGATCCCGGTGCTGGCGGTGCGGCCGTCGGTGGAGGGTGGCCGCTGGCCGGCCAAGGCCGTGGTCGGTGAGGAGCTGCCCGTCACCGCGACCGTCTTCGCCGAAGGTCATGGCGCGGTCAGCGCGACCGCCGTCCTGACGGCACCGGACGGCCGCCGAGTGAGCGTCACGATGCACTCGCTCGGGCCAGGGCTGGACCGCTGGGGTGGGTCGCTGGCCGCCGACGAGCAGGGGCCGTGGACGTTGAGCGTCGAAGGGTGGAGCGACCCTTACGCGACGTGGGACCACGACGCGACGATCAAGATCGCGGCCGACATCGACAGCGAGCTGATGCTGGCCGAGGGTGCGGTGCTCCTGCGCCGGGCCGTCGCCCAGGTGCCACGCACGCCGGCCCAGGCCCGGCCGCTCCTGGATGCGGTCACGGCGCTGGAGGACCCGGGCCGACCGGCACCGGTCCGGCTGGCCGCGGCGACGTCGGCCCAGGTGCGGCGCGAGCTGGCCGAGCGGCCGTTGCGCGACCTGGTCACGCCGAGTCGAGCCCCAGACCGTGCTGGTCGAGCGGGAGCGAGCGCTCTACGGCTCGTGGTACGAGTTCTTCCCGCGCTCCGAGGGCGCGCGCCAGGACCGGGCCGGCCGCTGGCAGTCGGGGACCTTCCGCACCGCGATGGACCGGCTGCCCGCGGTCGCCGCGATGGGCTTCGACATCCTCTATCTCCCGCCGATCCATCCGATCGGGCGGGTCAACCGCAAGGGTCCGAACAACACGCTGAACGCCGGACCGCAGGACCCGGGATCCCCGTGGGCCATCGGCTCCGACGAGGGCGGCCACGACACGATCCACCCGGATCTCGGCACGTTCGCCGACTTCGACGCCTTCCTGGCCCGGGCCGGTGAGGTCGGGCTCGAGGTGGCGATGGACCTCGCCTTGCAGTGCGCGCCCGACCACCCCTGGGCGACAACGCATCCGGAGTGGTTCACCACGCGCGTCGACGGCTCGATCGCGTACGCCGAGAACCCGCCCAAGAAGTACCAGGACATCTACCCGGTCAACTTCGACAACGACCCAGAGGGGATCTACCAGGAGGTCCTGCGGATCGTGCGGCTCTGGATGTCGCACGGCATCAAGACGTTCCGGGTCGACAACCCGCACACGAAACCGGTGTCGTTCTGGGAGCGGCTGATCGCCCAGCTGCGGATCGACGAGCCCGACCTGATCCTGCTGGCCGAGGCCTTCACCCGGCCGGCGATGATGAACACCTTGGGCCGGGTCGGCTTCCAGCAGTCCTATACCTACTTCACCTGGCGCAACGCCAAGTGGGAGCTCGAGGAGTACCTCACCGAGCTCTCCGGCGATGCGGCCGCCTGGTTCCGGCCGAACTTCTTCGTCAACACCCCGGACATCCTCACCGAGTTCCTGCAGTACGGCGGGCCGACGGCCTTCCGGCTGCGGGCCGCCCTCGCGGCCACGCTCGCGCCGAGCTGGGGTGTCTACGCGGGGTACGAGCTCTACGAGCACGTAGCCCGGCCCGGGGCCGAGGAGTACCTGGACAACGAGAAGTTCCAGTACCGGCCGCGGGACTGGGCGGCGTACGAGCCCGGGGGCGCCAAGGAGGGACAGACCCTCGCGCCGTACATCACCCAGCTCAACCGGATCCGCCGCGAGCACCCGGCGCTGCACACCTTGCGCAACCTGCGGTTCCACACCGCCGACGACCCGGCGACGATCGTCTACTCGAAGCGACGCGTGGTCGACGGCCGCGACGACACGATCCTCGTCGTCGTCAACCTCGACCCGCACAGCACCCGCGAGTCGTGGGTGCATCTCAACATGGAGGAGCTCGGATTGCGTTGGGACGAGGGCTTTTTGGCCCATGACCTGATCACCGGTCAGTCCTGGCACTGGGGCGAGCACGCGTTCGTCCGGCTCGGCCGCGACAGCGAGCCGGCCCACGTCCTGCACGTCCGGAGCCTGTAAGTGGCGCGGGGCAGTGGCGGGATGGATCTGTCCGGACCCGGCCTGTCGAACGACCCCAACTGGTACCGCAAGGCCGTCTTCTATGAAGTTCTCGTGCGCGCCTTCGCCGACTCAAAGGGTTCTGGCTCAGGCGATTTCACCGGACTGATCGGCAAGCTCGACTACCTGCAGTGGCTCGGCGTCGACTGCCTCTGGCTGCCGCCGTTCTATGCCTCGCCGCTGCGCGACGGCGGTTACGACATCAGCGACTACTGCGCGATCCTGCCCGAGTTCGGCACGCTGCCCGAGTTCACCGAGCTGGTCAGCCAGGCCCATCAGCGCGGCATCCGGATCGTCACCGACCTGGTGATCAACCACACCAGCGACCAGCACCCGTGGTTCCAGGCCAGCCGGTCCGACCCGGAGGGGCCCTACGGCGACTTCTACGTCTGGTCCGACGAGGACACGGCGTACAGCGACGCCCGGATCATCTTCGTCGACACCGAGACCAGCAACTGGACCTTCGACTCGGTGCGCCGGCAGTTCTACTGGCATCGCTTCTTCGGCCACCAGCCGGACCTGAACTTCGACAATCCTGGGGTGGTCGACGCGATCCTGGACGTCGTCCGGTTCTGGATGGACCTGGGCATCGACGGCTTCCGGCTGGACGCGATCCCCTACCTCTTCGAGCGCGAGGGCACGAACTGCGAGAACCTCCCGGAGACCCACGACTTCCTCGTGCGACTGCGCCGGCTGGTCGACCAGGAGTACCCGGGCCGGATCATGCTGGCCGAGGCCAACCAGTGGCCCAAGGACGTCGTCGGCTACTTCGGCTCGGCCGAGGACCCCGAGTGCCACATGTGCTTCCACTTCCCGGTCATGCCGCGGCTCTACTACGCGCTGCGTGAGGAGAAGGCCACGCCGGTGGTCGAGATCATGGCCGAGACGCCGGCCATCCCGCGCGGCGGCCAGTGGGGCACCTTCCTGCGCAACCACGACGAGCTGACCCTGGAGATGGTCACCACCGAGGAGCGCGCCGCGATGTACGGCTGGTTCGCTCCCGACCCCCGGATGCGCGCCAACATCGGCATCCGGCGGCGGCTCTCGTCGTTGCTGGACAACTCGCGGGCCGAGGTCGAGCTGATCCACGCACTGCTGCTCTCGCTTCCGGGCAGCCCGTGTCTCTACTACGGCGACGAGATCGGCATGGGCGACAACATCTGGCTGGACGACCGCGACGCGGTCCGCACGCCGATGCAGTGGACCCCGGACCGCAACGCTGGCTTCTCCACGGCCGACCCCGGCAAGCTCTATCTGCCGGTCGTCCAGTCGCTCGTCTACCACTACGGCAACATCAACGTCGAAGCTCAGCTGGCGAGCAGCTCCTCGCTGCTGCACTGGGTCCGTTCGATGCTCCAGGTGCGGCGCCAGCACTCCGTCTTCGGGATGGGGGCCTATGTCCCGGTCCCTTCGGACAACGATGCCGTGTTGGCCTTCCTACGCACCCTTGATCCGGACGAGTCCTCGCACGAAGAGCTTGGCGCCGGGACGGTTCTGTGCGTCAACAACCTCGCCCGTACGCCGCAGAGCGCGCAGCTGACCGTGCCGGAGAGCATCGCCGGCCGCACGACGAAGGACCTCTTCGGGGGGGCGACCTTCCCCGGCATCCCCGAGGCGGGTCCGTTGTCGTTGACCATGGGGTCCCGGGACTTCTTCTGGCTCGAGGTCGGGGCAGGCGAGAGCGCGCGATGACCGGGCGGGACCAGCAGGACCTCCTGCGTGACCTGCTGGACGCGTGGGTGCCCGCGCAGCGCTGGTTCGCCGGCAAGGGGACGAGCGGCGAGCTGACCCTCGACGGCCATATCGACCTCGGCCGATGCCGACGTGCCGACGGTGCCGACGAGCCGCCACCGCGTGCTGGTCCAGCTGCATGTGGTGTCGGCGACGACGACGCGGGGCGAGGTCACGACGTACCAGGTGCCCCTGGTGCTGCGCGCCGAGGCTGTCCCGGGCCAGGAGCACGCGCTGGTCGGCGTGCTCGCCTCGGACGACGGTCCCTGGCCGGTCTACGACGGCGCCCACGACCCGGCCTTCGTGCGGGCCTGGCTGCAGTTGATCGCCGACCAGGCCGCGGTGCGCATGCCCGGTGGCCCCGGCGCGCAGGGCCGGCTGCAGCCGGGCGGGGTCGAGGTGCCCGTCCACGGCGCGGCGCACGTCCTGTCCGGCGAGCAGTCCAACACCAGCGTGATCGTCGACGGCAACCCGCCGGTGATCGTCAAGCTCTTCCGGACGCTCTACGGCGGCGCCAACCCCGACGTCGTGGTCCAGTCGGCCCTGGCCGCCGCCGGGAGCACCCGGGTGCCGGCCCCCTCGGGCTGGATCGAGGGCTCCTGGACCCGGCCCGACGGTTCGGCCGTCTCGGGACACCTGGCCTTCGCCAGCGAGTTCCTGGTCGGCACCCGCGACGCCTGGCGCGAGGCCTCGCAGTCGCTGGCCCGGGGCGAGGACTTCGGCGCGCAGGCCTACACGCTCGGCCAGGCCACCGCAGAGGTGCACCGCACGCTCGCCGAGACCCTGGCCACCGAGACGGCGTCAACGGCCCGCCGATCGGAGCTGATCCACGCCCTGCGCATCCGGGCCGACTGGGCGTGCAGCCAGGTCGAGGACCTGGCCGGCATCGAGCCTGAGGTTCGGGCGATCCACGACCAGCTGGACGAGTTGGTGGATTTCCCTGTGCTGCAACGGATCCACGGCGACTACCACCTCGGCCAGGTGCTCGACGTGCCGGACCGCGGATGGGTCCTGCTCGACTTCGAGGGCGAGCCGCTACGACCGATCAGCGAGCGCAGCGACCCGGATCTGGCCCTGCGCGACGTCGCCGGCATGTTGCGGTCCTTCGACTACGCAGCCCATCAGGCCGAGAGCGGCGACCTCCCTCCCGCCCAGGCCCGCGCGTGGGGCCAGGCCTGGGCGGCCCGCTGCCGGGAGGACTTCTGCCTCGGCTACGCCGACGTGCACGGCCAGGACCCCCGCGATCATCCCGCGCTGCTCGTCGCGCTCGAGCTGGACAAGGCCCTCTACGAGGTCGTCTACGAGGCCCGCAACCGGCCGGACTGGATCGACGTACCCCTGCGGGCCGTCGCGCGGCTCACCGGCTCCTGACCGAGGCGCCACCAGACAGTTCGTCGTGACTCTTGGGGGACACGCCGTGCGGGGGTGCTGACCGCGGCGGCGCGTCGCCAGGGAATGACGACGGATTGTCTGGTCGGGCGGGGACTAGAACGCCGTCGACCGAGGTTGAGCGCGGACAGACCAGAGCTCGGCCCACCCCGACGAAAGGCCCGACCATGAAGGCAGTGCAGTTCGAGGAGTACGGCGCACCCGAGGTCCTGCACGTGGCCGAGGTGCCGGAGCCGCACGCCGGCGCCGGGCAGGTGCGGATCGCGGTCCGCGCGGTGGGCATCAACCCGGTGGACTACAAGATCCGCAGCGGCGCCTTCGCCAGCGCCACGGCACCGGACCATCCGACGACGACCGCACTCGACGCCTCCGGGGTGGTCGACGAGGTCGGCGAGGGCGTCGAGGACGTGCAGATCGGCGATCAGGTCTTCGGCCAGGCGACCGGTGGCGCGGCGGCCGAGTTCGCCGTCCTGCACGCCTGGGCCGCCAAGCCGGCCGACCTCTCGTTCGAGGAGGCCGCCGGACTACCGGTCGCCGTCGAGACCGCACAGCGAGCGCTGCGCATCATCGGTGTCGAGCCCGGCGCCACTGTCCTGATCAACGGGGCCGCCGGCGGCGTGGGCCAGGCGGCCGTCCAGTTCGCGATCGCCGACGGTGCCGGCACGGTCATCGGCACGGCCAGCGAGGCCAACCACGACTACCTGCGCAGCCTGGGCGTGACACCCACGACGTACGGCGAGGGCCTGCCCGACCGGGTGCGCGCACTGGCACCGCAAGGCGTCGACCTGGCTTTCGACACGGCCGGGCACGGCGTGCTCCCGGCGCTGATCGAGATCACCGGCGACCCGGGCAAGGTGGTGACGATCGCCAGCTACGACGCGGCCGACTACGGGGTCCGCCTCACGGCCGGGGCGGGCGAGCCGCGCTCGTGGGATGCGCTGGCCCAGGCCGCCGACCTTTTCGAACAGGGTCGCTTCACGCTCCCGGTCGCGCAGACCTTCCCGTTCGACGAGGCGGCCGCAGGCGCACCGGGTCAGCGAGGGGGGCCACGTCCGCGGCAAGCTCGTCCTCGTGCCCGACCCGCTCGGACGAAGCGGCCGCTGATGCCCGGCCGTGCGCTCCGGCCGATCAACCCGAGCGCACGGGTGAGGGTGAACCGCTTGGGGTGGTGTCTGGTCGCCCGGCCCGCAAGGATGGCGGGATGCCGGACCCGATGCCGCCCACCGAACGCCGTGAGGCCACCCGTGAGCCCACACTGTCGGTGAGCGAGGACGACGCCCCGCAGGTGGCGTCCGCGCAAACCCCCGCAAAGTCGTCGATCCCGGCCACGCCCCAGCGGCGAACCCGGCCCGTGGACGCGGCCGAGATCGAGCGGATCGTCGGCGGCGCCCACCACGACCCGCACTCGATCCTCGGGCCGCATCCTTACGACGGCGGCGTCACGTTGCGCGTCCTTCGGCCGCTGGCCTCCACCGTCGTTGCGCTCCTGGACGACGGCTCCCGGCATGAGCTGAGCCACGAACGCGAGGGCGTCTTCGTCGGCGTGCTCCCCTTCGCCGAGGTGCGCGACTACCGGCTCGAGGTCACCTATCCCGACCACGAGCCGGTGACGGCCGACGACCCCTACCGCTTCCTGCCGACGCTGGGCGAGGTCGACATCCACCTGATCGGCGAGGGCCGGCACGAGCAGCTGTGGACCGTCCTGGGCGCGCACCTGCACGAGTACGACGGGCCGCTCGGGGCGGTGCGCGGCACGTCGTTCGCGGTCTGGGCGCCGCACGCGGTCGGGGTGCGACTCGCCTCTGACGTCAACCACTGGGACCCGGCCGCTCACCCGATGCGGTCCCTCGGCTCCTCCGGCGTCTGGGAGCTCTTCGTTCCCGGCGTGGGCGAGGGCACCCGCTACAAGTTCGAGATCCTGGCCCGGGACGGACGCCGCCTGCTCAAGTCCGACCCGATGGCCCAGGCCACCGAGGTGCCCCCGTCCACCGCGTCGGTGGTCACCACGTCGTCGTACACCTGGGGTGACCAGGACTGGATGACCCAGCGGGCGGCGAGCGACCCGCACAACGGACCGATGAGCGTCTACGAGGTGCACCTCGGCTCATGGCGCCAAGGGCTGTCGTATCGCGAGCTGGCCGACCAACTGGTCAACTACGTCGCCGACCTGGGCTACACGCACGTCGAGCTGATGCCGGTGATGGAGCATCCCTACGGGCCGTCGTGGGGCTACCAGGTCACCGGCTATTACGCACCGACCGCGAGATTCGGGGTGCCGGACGACTTCCGCTACCTGGTCGACACCTTCCACCAGCGCGGGATCGGCGTGCTCCTGGACTGGGTGCCGGCGCACTTCCCGAAGGACGCGTTCGCGCTGGCCCGGTTCGACGGTCAGGCGCTCTACGAGCACCCCGACCCCCGGCGCGGCGATCAGCCGGACTGGGGCACCCACGTCTTCGACTTCGGCAACCCGCAGGTGCGGAACTTCTTGGTGGCCAACGCGATCTACTGGTGCGAGGAGTTCCACGCCGACGGCCTCCGGGTCGACGCGGTGGCCTCGATGCTCTACCTCGACTACTCCCGCAAAGACGGCGAGTGGGCGCCGAACCAGTACGGCGGGCGCGAGCATCTGGAGGCCGTGCAGTTCCTGCAGGAGACCAACGCGACGGTCTACAAGCGGGTGCCGGGCGTCGTCACGATCGCCGAGGAGTCCACCGCTTGGCCCGGCGTCACCCGAGCAACTCACTTGGGCGGCTTGGGTTTCGGGCTGAAGTGGAACATGGGCTGGATGCACGACTCGCTCGCCTACATCGGGCACGAACCGGTCCACCGCCAATGGCACCACCACGAGATGACGTTCTCGTTGATGTACGCCTGGAGCGAGAACTTCGTGTTGCCGATCAGCCACGACGAGGTCGTGCACGGCAAGGGGTCGTTGCTGCGCAAGATCCCCGGCGACCGGTGGAAGCAGCTGGCGACGCTGCGCGCCTATCTCGCGTTGATGTGGGCTCATCCGGGCAAGCAGCTGATCTTCATGGGCACCGAGTTCGGCCAGGAGTCGGAGTGGGCCGACAGCCGCAGCCTGGATTGGTGGCTGCTCGACCAGCCCACACATCTCGGGGTGCACCAGATGGTCAAGGACATGAACCGGGTCTATGGCGAGACGCCCGCGCTGTGGGCGCGCGATCTCACGCCGGAGGGCTTCCGGTGGATCGACGCCAACGACGCCGCCGGCAACACCTTCACCTTCATCCGCCAGGGTCCGGGTGGACCGCGCGACGTGCTCGTTGCCGGGATCAACTTCGCCGGTACGCCGCATCACGACTTCCGGCTCGGACTGCCACTCGCCGGTCGCTGGGACGAGGTGCTCAACACCGACGCGGAGGGCTACGGCGGATCCGGCGTCGGCAACCTGGGCGCGGTCGAGGCGGTCGAGGAGTCCTGGCACGCCCAGCCCGCGTCGGCCACCGTGAGCCTGCCCCCGCTCGGCGCGATCTGGCTCCGACCCGCGGCCCCCGGGCCGGACGCGTAGTCCGGCGGGGGACGTGGTGAAGGACGACCGACGAGCAGCCAGGGGGTCGCTGAGCGGGCTACATGACATCGTGCGCGCGCTGCAGAGCAGCCGGCGCTTCCTCGATGTGCTGGAGATGACCGGGGAGCAGGCCCGCGCGGCGTTAGGCGGCGACGCGCTTTCCCTCTCGGAGTGGGACCGCGACCTGGGTCGCCTGGTCACGAAGGTCAATCTCGGCCTGCTGGCGCCCGGCGACGAGCGCTTCCCGGAGGACGAGACCTACCAGTTGACCCGCGAGGCGGTCGTGCTGCTCGAAGGGGCCGGCTTCCTCGTGCAGGGAGACGATCCCCTTGCGCCAGAGCCGGATCGGAGCATCCTGCTGGCTGGTGGCTGGTCGTCCGGCATCACCGTGCCGGTGCCGAGCGAGGGCCGGCTCTGGGGCGAGCTGTGGGTCACCCGTGCCGCCGAGCACCCGCCGTACGACGAGTCCGACCTGGCCTTCGCGCGCGAGGTGGCGGCCCTCGTCGGCGAGGCGGTGACCTCCGGCGAGCTGCTCGAGCGGATGGCTCGGATGGCCTACGAGGACCCGCTGACCCGGCTGGCCAACCGGCGCGTCTTCGACGACCGTCTGGCCGAGCTGCTCGAGCCCGGTCAGCCCGGCGCCACTGTCGTGCTCTTCGACCTGGATGGTCTGAAGGAGATCAACGACGACGCGGGGCACGACGCCGGCGACCGAGTCATCATCTTGACCGCCGATGCCCTGTCGGTGGTCGCGAGCAGTTCCGAAGGCTGTGTGGCCGCGCGGATCGGGGGCGACGAGTTCGCCCTCGTCCTCCCGGGCGATGTGCGCAGCCGCGCCGTCGCGCTGGCCCAGCGAGCGGCCGCGCTCCTGCAGCGCGGACCGGAAGCGGCGACCATGAGCTGCGGCGTGGCCGCGGCGCCGGCCGGCACGCTGCCGCGCACCCTGCTCGTCACCGCCGACGCTGCGCTCTACGGCGCCAAGCACCGGGGCGCTCAGTTGCTGCTCTCATCCGACCTTGGCGAAGCGGAGCACGAGCTGCTGCTCACCCGCCCACGTCCTCGGGCCCCGGGGCGGCGGCGCCGTTGGGACGACGCGACCGACCGCCCCTACGCGGCTGATGCCGCGGCGGCCGTAGCCGAGGTTGTCCAAGCCCTCGCCGATGGGGTCGACGATGCGCCGGCCGACGTCCCCGGCGCGTTGCGGTGGATCGGTGACATCGTCCTCGGACCGCTGGACCTCGACCGCTGGGTCCTGAGCACGGTCGGCCAGGGCCCGGCCGGCCCGGAGATCGTGCTCGACTCCCTGGGCATGCGCCGAGCCCGGCTCGGTGCTCAGCCGACCCAGGAGGAGGCCGACATCGCCAACGACCGACGCCTGCTGGAGGATTTCCCCGGGGTGGCGGCCGCCATGCGCGAGGGCTGGGTCTTCGGCTACGACCTCGACCAGGGTGAAGTCGACCGGTCGGATGAGCTGACCTCAGAACTGTTGCGGCGCATGGGAATGCGCTACATCGTGGGGCTCGGCGGCCGAGACTCGACCGGTGAGTGGATGCTCACGGTCTACGCCGCCACCGACCACGTGCCGGTGGCGGCGGTGCGAGAGGTCCTGGCTTTGGCGCGGGCCGCCACCATCGGCAAGGATGACCGACATGAGTGATCCGCGCGCCGGCCAGCCGGCTCAGCCCAGCGACCTGGTCGACGTGCCACACCTGGTGACGTCCTACTACGCGATCGAGCCCGACCCGGCCGACCCGTTGCAGCAGGTGGTCTTCGGCACCTCAGGCCATCGCGGCACCAGCCTGAACGGATCGTTCAACGAGGCCCACATCCTGGCCACGACCCAGGCCATCTGCGAGTACCGGCGCGAGCAGGGCTTCGACGGCCCGCTGTTCGTCGGACGGGACACCCACGGCCTGTCCGAACCGGCCTGGGTCAGCGCGTTGGAGGTGCTGGTCGCCAACGACGTCTCCGTGCTGGTCGACTCGGCCGACGCCTACACACCGACCCCGGCGGTCTCCCACGCGATTCTGCGTGCGAACGGCGGCCGCACGACCGGCAGCGGGCTGGCCGACGGCATCGTCGTGACGCCCTCGCACAACCCGCCCACCGACGGCGGCTTCAAGTACAACCCGCCCCACGGTGGACCGGCCGACACGGACGCGACCGGGTGGATCGCCCGACGAGCCAACGAGCTCCTGGCCGCGGGTCTGGCTGGCGTGCAACGGATTCCGTTCGCCCGAGCCCGGGCGACGGTCGGGTCCTACGACTTCATGACGGCCTACGTCGACGACCTGCCGACCGTGCTGGACATCGACGCGATCCGGGAGGCGGGCCTCGTGATCGGCGCAGACCCCCTCGGAGGCGCGTCGGTCGACTACTGGGCCGCGATCGCCGAGCGGCACCGGCTGGACCTGACGGTCGTCAACCCGCTGGTCGACCCGACCTGGCGGTTCATGACGCTCGACTGGGACGGCAAGATCCGGATGGACTGCTCCTCCCCCAACGCGATGGCCTCGCTGATCAACCGGATGGGGTTGGGTCCCGATGGCGGCGATCCGCCGTACGCCATCGCGACCGGCAACGACGCGGACGCGGACCGGCACGGCATCGTGACGCCGGACGGCGGGCTGATGAACCCCAACCATTTCCTAGCCGTCGCCATCCAGTACCTCTACGGCGCCCGCACCGGCTGGTCGGACCAGGCGGCCGTGGGCAAGACCTTGGTGTCGTCGTCGATGATCGACCGGGTCGCCGCCGACCTCGGCCGGCGACTGGTCGAGGTGCCGGTCGGCTTCAAGTGGTTCGTGCCCGGTCTGCTCGACGGCTCGGTCGGTTTCGGCGGTGAGGAGTCGGCCGGCGCGTCGTTCCTGCGCCGCGACGGGTCGGTGTGGACGACCGACAAGGACGGCATCCTGCTCGCCCTGCTCGCGTCGGAGATTCTCGCCGTCACGGGTCGGTCGCCCAGCCGGCACTACGCGGATCTCGTTGCTGCACATGGCGATCCGGCGTACGCACGAGTCGATGCGCCGGCCTCTCGCGAGGAGAAGGCTCGGCTGGCCAAGCTGTCGCCCGAGGCAGTGACGGCGACCGAGCTGGCCGGCGAGCCGATCACCGCCCGGCTCACCGCGGCTCCGGGCAACGGCGCGGCGATCGGCGGGCTGAAGGTCACGACCGAGTCGGCCTGGTTCGCCGCACGGCCATCGGGCACCGAGGACGTCTACAAGATCTACGCCGAGTCCTTCCGCGGCGCCGATCACCTGGCCCAGGTGCAGGCCGAGGCCCGCGACGTCGTCTCGGCCGCGCTCGCCGGCTGAGACTCAAGTCCAGGTCGCTGGACGTCGATGGGTCAAGGACGGCTGCGCACCGGCGTGGTCCGGCCGGGCACGAGGGGGAACCATCCATGAGCGACGACAACCCGTATGCACCGCCCTCGGGCGACAACCATTGGGGACCGCAGCCTCCACCTGTGCCGGACCCGCGGTTCGGCGCGCCGGCCACCCCGCAGGCCGGGTACCCGCCGGCGGACCAGTCGGCCTTCCCGCCGCCGTATCAGCCGGCCTACCAACCACAGCAGTACCCAGCGACCAGCACCGTACCCAGCACAGCAGTACCCAGCACTACGCAGTACCCCACCCAGTACCCACCGGTCGGTTACGGCCAGCCCTCGCACGCGTTTCAGGGCAACCTCGGCCTCGGCGTGGCGCAGATCATCCTGTCCGGGCTGCTGGTCGTCGGGACCATCCTGCGGGCCGCGACCGCGCCACGCCGCGATGCGTGCCCAGGACCAGGCGGTCGCTCTGGGCTTCGACCCACGATCGGTGCACACGGCCCACGATGCCGTCGGAATCCTCTTCCTGGTGGTGTTCCCGCTCTGGATCGTCGGTGCGCTCTGGATCTCCCGGGCCAGGAGCAACGCGGCAGCGCTGGCACCGCACCTGCTGCGTCGCTCGGAAGTCTGGTGCTGGCTGGCCTGGATCGTGCCCGATCGTGCAGTGGTGGTTCCCGAAGCAACTCGTCGACGACAGCTGGCGGATCACCGCCGCGCAGCTCCCGCCGACCTCGCCGGGCCGGTTCCGCGACACTCGGCCGTGGTGGGGTTTCTGGGTCGCTTTCTCCTTCATCCTCAGCGCCTTGGACCGCGTGGGCATCGTACGTCACGGCCGGCAGCACCTCAGAATCCTCACCCCGGCGTGAGTCCCGGGCTGGAGCCGCTCGCGGCCGTCCTGGGCATCGTGGCCTTCGCCCTGTGGGTACCCGTCGTCCTCGGGGTCTCCCGCGCTCAGGAAGAGCTGGCCCGGCAGTACGCACCAGCGCCCTGGCGCTGACCGCTCAACCAGACCGGCTCACGACGGCGTCGGCTGCTGCAGCCGCGGACAGGAGCCGCGCGTCCGACCAGCGTGGACCGATCAGCTGAAGGCCGACCGGAAGGTCGTCCCGCCCGGGTCCGATCGGGATCGACACTGCGGGCAGGCCGGCCAGGTTGGCCGGGAGGGCCAACGCGCACCAGGCGTCGAATGACTCCGGGACCGGTTGCCCGTCAACGGTTTCCGGCGCCAACCGGTCGGCGCTGAACGCCGTTACGGGCATGGTCGGTGTCAGCAGCACGTCGTACGTCGTGAAGAAACCGGCCCACGTCTCGATGAAGCGGCCCCGTCGGTCCTGGGCGTCCAGGTAGTCGCGGGCCGAGGCCCCCCGCCCGGCTTCGATGATCGCTGTCGCGTCCGCGCCGATGCGGTCCGGAGCTGCGTCCAACAACGGTCCCTCGGAGGCGTAGCCCTCCGGCAGCGCGATCGAGTCCCACAGCGGGCCCGGATCGATGACGTCGGGCTGGGCGTCGGCGATCGCCACTCCACCGGCTCGCAAGGCCGCGATGGCCGCGCGGAAGGCTGATCGCACGTCGGGGTCGACCCCCGCGAAACCCAGGTCCTCGGACGCCGCTACCCGAAGGCCGCTCCACGACGGATCCTGCACTGCGGCAATGAAGCCGGCGTCAGGCGTCGGGTAGGACAACGGATCGAGCGGCGAGGGACCAGCCATCACGGACAGCGCGAGCGCCAGGTCGCGCACGGACGCCGCGATGGGACCGGTCACTGACAGGGTCGGCCAGCCCCGGAAGCCCGGCAGCTTCGGCACGAGACCGAAGGTCGGCTTGATCCCGTAGACCCCGCAGAAGGCCGAGGGGATGCGGATCGAACCGCCCCCGTCGGTGCCGACGGCGAGCGGCACCATGCCGGCCGCCACCGAAGCAGCCGCTCCCCCGCTGGAACCTCCGGTGGTCCGGGTCGGGTCCCGGGGGTTGCGGGTGACGCCGTAGACCTCGTTGAAGGTGGTGCCCCGGTAGCAGAACTCCGGGTTGTTGGTCTTGCCCACCACGACAGCACCCGCGGCGACCAATCGCTCGACGCAGACGCAGTCCTGCTCGGGCACGTGATCCTCGAGCGAGCGAGAACCGTTGGTGGCCGGCCAGCCGGCCAGCCAGACGTGGTCCTTGACCGAGATGGGCACGCCGGCGAGCGGACCGGTGCGGCGGCCGGCGTCGACCTCGGCGGCGGCGCGCAGAGCCGCCTCGGGGCGGACCACCGTGAACGCATTGATCTCGCGGTCCCGCGCCTCGATGGCGGCGAGCGCTCGTCCCACCGCCTCGGCCGCGGACAGCGACCCTTCAGCGATGGCCCGAGCCGTCGCCCAGGCGTCGGTCACGGGAGCTCGTGCTGGGCGGCCGCCTTCTCCAGCTCGGCCGCCTCAGCCTGGGCCACGCGGGTCTCCGACTCCACGTCGATCGACCGGCTGAAGACCCAGTAGAGGATCGCCGCCACCGGCAGGCCGATGAAGAACGAGATGTCCGCGCCGTGCAGGACGTGCTTCGCGATCGGTCCGGTGAAGAGCGTGCCGACCGAGAAGAACGGGATCATCACCGCGAAGCCGATGAGGTACGCCGCGATGCCTCGCCACCCCCAGCGACCGTAGAGACCGTCCGGGTTGAAGATCTCGGCGATCGCGTAGTGGCCCTTCCGGACGACGTAGTAGTCGACCAGGTTGACCGCGGTCCACGGGATGAAGAGGTAGAGGATCAGCAGCAGGAAGTTGTTGAAGTTGGACAGGAAGTTGTCGGTCGCGGAGAGGGCCCCGACGAGCGAGAGCGCCGCTGTGATGCCGATCGTCACCAGCCGGACGTTCATCGACGGCTTGACCCGCTTGAACGAGTCGATCGCGCTGATGAGGGTCAGTGATCCGCCGTACATGTTGAGGGCGGTGACCGAGATCAGACCCAGTGCCGAGAGGACCAGCACGATGTCGCCGAAACCGCTGAAGACCTTGTCGCCGGCCGACAGGATCTCGGCGATCCCGCTGCCGTCGAACTTCGCCCCGGCCCAACCAGCCAGCAGCGCGCCCAGGATCATCATCCAGCCGCCGCCCAGGGCCGAGCCCCAGTAGGTCCAGTAGAACGTCTTGCGTACGGTCACGGTCGGCGGCAGGTAGCGCGAGTAGTCGGAAACGTAGATGGCCCAGCTGATCTGGTAACCGGCCACGACTCCGAACTGGCCGAGGAACGGCGTCCACTTGAAGCCCGACAGGTCGAACGAGCCCGCCGGATAGTGCAGCGTCAGGACGACGACGGTGAAGATCCCGACAATGACCAGGGTCGCGTAGGTGAGGTAGCGCTCGGCCCGGTGGATCAGGTCGTAGCCGACGAGGGCGATCACGAACGCGATGACGCGTGGCGATCACCACCCAGAGGTTGACCGCGCCGTGCACCGTCGCGTGCATCGCTTTGCCGGCCAGGATCGTGTTGAAGACGTTGAAGCCGGCGTACTGCAGATAGGCGAACGCCCAGACCAGAAGCGCTCCGCTGTAACCGAACTGCGGCCGGGACTGGATCATCTGTGGCAGGCCCAACTGCGGGCCCTGCGCCGAGTGGAACGCCATGAAGAGCGTCCCGACCAGGATCCCCACGACGATCGCGATGAGCGACCAGATGATGTTGCCGCCCTCGGAGAAGCTGATCAAACCGACGGCGAGAGTGGCGATCTGGGCGTTCGACATGAACCAGAGCGGGCCGAGGTGCCACAGCTTGCCGTGCCGCTCGTTGAGCGGCACGTAGTCGATCGATCGGACCTCTACCCCGGAGATGCGCGGCTGTTGTGCGGTCGTGGACATGGCCATCAGTCTCGTCGCGTGCTCTCCGTTAGGGAAGGCGCGATCGGCTTGACCTGCTCTTTACTTGACGGCCTGGTCCTGGACCCAGAGCCCGACCAGGCCGCGGAAGTGGGCGATGAACTGGTCGTGCTCGTGCGGCGGGTAGGTCGAGCGCACGGTGTCGACGAGCATGGCGTCGAAGTCCGCGGAGCTCACCCACTCCAGGACGGCGTCGTCCAGGTGCGACAGATGGGCACCCACGAAGTCGTGGTACCGCTCGGTCTCGAAGTGGGCGTCGGCCAGCCGCCGGTACTCGGCCAGCTTCTGGGTGTAGGACAAGTCGGTCCGGTCGGCGATCGCGAACCACGGTGCGGTGTCGACCTGCAGATCGGGCGCGCGACCCGTCGCACAGCAGAAGGCGGTCCACTTCACCAGCGCTGACATCGCCCAGGGGAAGTAGTAGTGAAGTGAGGTGACCGCGACGTCCGGGCAGGCGTTGGCGTAGTCGATCGGATGGACGTCCATACCCTTGACCAGCATTTCGCACGAGTTGAACTCCCACCGGAAGAACGCGTTGACGACCCGCGAGATCGTCACCGCCTCCTCGCCCGCCTCGGCCGAGAGGAAGTCGTGGTCCACGGCGTACCGGTTGTGCATCGGCTGGTCCGGCTGGAACTTCATCACCATCGTCTCGGCGCCGATCGACAGGGCGCGCGCGAAGACGTCGTAGCCGTCGACGGAGGCCTGCAGGTGCATCAGCATCTCGTCCGACTCGTCGTACGAGCGGTGCAGCTCGGCCGGGTTGCGGATCATCGAGACACCGCGCCAGCCGCCGCCGTCGAACGGCTTCATGAAGAGCGGGTAGCCGACCCCCTCGGCCAGCGCGTCCAGGTCAAACGGCCGGTTGTACGTCGCGGCGGTGTAGGCCCAGCGTGAGTTCTCGACCGGGTTCTTGTAGGGCACCAGCACGGTCTCCGGCACCTTCAACCCGAGCCGGATCATCGCGCAGTACGCCGCGTGCTTCTCCATCGACTGGAAGGTGAACGGGCTGTTGAGCAGGTAGACGTCATCCATCAGCGCGACCTTCTTCAGCCACTCGCGCGGGTGGTAGTACCAGTAGGCCAGCCGGTCGATGACCAGCGAGTGCCGTGGTTTGTCACGCAGGTTGAACGGCTCGATCGAGACCCGCTCGGTGGCGAACTCGTGCCGCCCGCCCAGACCGTCCTCGACCACCCCGAGGCGGCCGGTCAGCGTCTCGAAGGCGCGCGGCCAGTCGTTCTCGGTCCCGAGCAGCAGCCCGATCAGGTGCTGGGTCGTCTGGCCGGCTTGGGCGGCCCCCGCGAAGGTGGTGTCGGTCATGGGCTAGGTCTAGCAGACCTAGCAGAACCTCGGCAGATGGTGCGCCAGCTGCCGCTGCCACCACTCCCAGTCGTGGCTCACATCGAAGCCCCACAGGTCGACCTCGCAGCGAATCCCCTTGTCCTGCAAGGACGCACCCATGGCCCGGGTGGCAGGCAGCGAACCGGTGGGATGGGTCTCCCACGCACCCTGCCCGCACACCAGCACCACCGACAGCCGCCCGCGCAGCCAGTCCAGGTGGTCGCCGTGCAGGTTGGGCACGTAGTCCGCCGGGTTCGCGAAGTACGTCGCTTCTCCGCGCTCGCCCCAGGCATGCCAGGTGGACACGTCGTAGTTGCCGGACAGGCCGATCACGAGCGGGAACAGGTCCGCGCGGGTCAGGCCGGCCTGCAGGGCGTGATAGGCCCCCATGCTGCAGCCCGTGACGGCGATCTCGACCGGTCCGCCGCAGTCATCGTGGATCCACGCAGCGACCACATCCCGGATCCACGCGGCGTAGGTCGCGTGCCGGCGAGCCCGCTCCTCCAACGGGATCGACCGGTCGGACCAGGTGAACGCATCGAGGGAGTCAACGCAGTAGAGCTTGACCCGGCCGGCGTCGATCAGGTCGGCGACCGCACCGACCATCCCGTTGTTCTCGTAGTCCCAGGCGCTGCCGCCCTCGGAGGGGAAGACGAGGACCGGCCGGCCCCAGTGCCCGTAGGCGACCACCGTCGGGAAGAGGTCCGTCCCGGGGACGTTCAGCTGGACCGAGTCGCGTCGCACCCGGCCATCCTGCCGGTCAGCCCCACAGGTCGGCCAGGACCGCCGTGAGGTGGGGGTCCAGCGCGTCCCGCCAGGCGGTGAAGTTGTGGGCGTCGCGGAACTCCGCGAAGGCGACCTCATGCCCGGCGTCGGTCAGCGCGGCCGCCATCCGCCGGTTGTTCGCGAGGTTCTCCTCGACGGTGCCGCAGACCAGCCCGACCCGCATCCGCGGCGTCACCGATGTCGACAACCCGCCCTGCAGGACGTCGGTCACCCGGTCCACGATCCGCCAGTAGCGCCGAAAGCCCGACTCCTGCGGGTCGTCGCTCGGATGGAAGAAGCTCCCCGAGGCCAGCATCAACCCGCCGAACGTGCCCGGATGGCGCAGCTGCGTCGCGAGCATCGACAAACCACCCAGGCTGGCGCCGTAGCCCACGACCGGGCCGACCACGGCCACCTCGAACCGGATCAGCGGCAGCACCGAGGTCGCGAGCGTGCGACCGTAGGCGGTCGACCCGGAGTACCAGTTGTCCCGGTCCAGCGGCGAGAGCAAGGCAATCCGGTACGCCGGAACCGCCCCAGCCGCAATGGTTCTCGCGGCGTACGTCGTGACCCGGGCCAAGGCGTCGAGCTCACCGCCGTCGTGTGCGACCAGCAACGGCAACGGCTCACCGGGACCGGCCCCGGCCGGCGAACAGAGCTGGACCGGCACATCGCGCAGCCCGAGCCCCCGCGCCGTCAGGTCGGTCCGGGTCCACTCCAACCCCGCCCCGTCAGCCGCCCCGCCCTCGCTATCAGCGCCATCGACACCGTCCAGCCACCACGGCGCGACATACCCCGGCAGCTCGACCACCGACGGGTCACCGAAGACGCCAGGGGCGCGCAGCGGGTTGGCCGGGTCGTTGATGGTCTCCACCCGGCCGTCCGGCGCTCGCAGCTCGAACCGGTATTCGATCCGGTCGACCTCCGGTCGCGGGACCTCCAGCACCCAGTCGTCATCGACCCGCACGAAGTCGGCCGCTCGCGGGTCGATCCCCGCCCGCTGCTGGAGCCGCACCCCGGCCCAGCGCCGGTCAGGGTCGGCCAACCGCCAGGCCAGCACCCCGCTCAGAAGAGCGCGTTGGTCAGGGCGATCCGGGCCCGCCGCACGTCCGGGTCGTCGGCGCCCACGAGGGCGAACAGCGCGACCAGCCGCTGGCGCACCTCCTCGCGCTCGGCGCCGGAGCGCGTCCGGACCGCGTCCACCAGGCGGTCGAAGGCCGGCGCGATCTGGCCTTGGATCACCTCGATGTCGGCCGCGAGCAGCTGGGCCTCGGTGTCCTCCGGTGCGGCTTGCGCGGCCGCGAGCGCCGCGAGCGAGTCGACGCCCTCGGTGCGCTGCATCAGCTGCACGTTGATCAGACCGATGGCCGCGAGCTCGTCGGCCGGGTTCTCCCTGATCGCCTGCTCGTACGACGCCGCCGCGGTCGTCAGGTCACCGCTGTCGATCGCGTCGTACGCCGCCTGATGCAGGGTCGGCAGCTCCGGCTCGGCCGCCTCGACGGCTCCGCCGTCCTCGGCGCCCTCGCCGGATCCGGCGATGCGTCCCGTGACGCCGTTCTGGGCGGCGACCTCGAGCAGCTTGTCGAGGATCTGGCGCAGCTGCTCCTCGGGGACGACGTCCGCGGCCAGCGGGACCGGCTGGCCGGTGATGACGGCGACGACGAAGGGCAACGTCTGCACCTGGAACGCCTGCACCAGAGCGGGACTGGTGTCGATGTCCACCCGCGCGACCAGGAACGCGCCGGCGTACTCCGCGGCCAGCTTGTCCAGCGTGGCGCTCATCTGCACCGACTGCTGGGCCCGCGCGGTCCACAGGTCGACGATGACGGGCACGGTCATCGACTGCTCGATGACCACGCTCTGGAAGTCGGCCTCGGTCACCTCGACGACGAAGCCGCCGGCCGGCGTCGGCGATCCCCCGCCACCGGCCGCGGCTGCTTTGCGCTGGTTGGCCGCAGCGATCGCGCCGAGATCCACGGCGCCGCGCAGGGCCGCAGTGCTGAACGGCTGCTGAGTCATGTGCTCATCCTGTCGGATCAGTGTGCGGTTGCCGAGATCAGGCCATCCGAGGCCCCCACCAGCGTGACTCGTCCTTTGCCGGCCGGTGGCACCGAGAAGAGCAGCAGCTCGGCCGCGGTAGAGGTGAAGCTGGACGCCTGCACCTCGCCGGTCAGCACCCGTACGTCGGCCGGCAGGGTCGCGACATTGCCCGGGCGCGCGGTGAAGGTGCTGGTGCGGCGCAGCGCCGCGAAGACCAGCGCACCGCCGTCACTCGTCCGGATGGCCACCGTGGCTCCGGGCACTGCCTCGTGGGTCTGCATGTAGCTGCCGAAGCGCGCCACCCCAGAGCGCTGAGCCGCTGCCGCCTGCTGCACCTGGCTCTGGAAGCTGTCCGTCCTGAACTTCGCCGCCTGCGGTGCGCTCGACCCGGTATTGAGCACCGCCGCGTAGCTCGAGCCCACCGCCTCCGGCGGCAGCGCCAGCCCGCTGGTGTCCGGCGCCAGGACCGGCGACCCCTCGGAGACGTCGGCGACCTGGGGCAGCCGCGCTCCGCGAAGCAACAGGACCGACCCGGCGATGCGGTAGGCCGACGACGCGTTCGTGGCGGTGAGCAGGCTGACCACTGGCGGCTGGGTGGAGTTGCCGGGCAGGACGGTGAAGAAGAACCGCGGGTACGCCGCGCCTCGGGTCAGCATCACCCCCGGCCGCGTCTGCGATGTGGGCCGCGGGGGGACGGTCGTGCCCTGGGCCGTGTCCACCTGGTAGGCCGCGGCCATCATCTGCAAGGCGAGCCCGTCGTACGCCTGGGCGGCCGTCGCCGAGCTGCGGCTGGTGTCGGCCGCGGTGGCGGTCGTGAGGACCCGACCGACGATGGCGCGGGCCTGCTGGGGTTCGAGAGCCGGGCCGCTGGCCGAGGAGCCGGACGGTTCGTGGACACCGACCAGCCCGCCCGCCGCCGAGCAGCCGGACAGGAGCAGCACGATCAGGCCCGAGCCGACGGCGACCCGTCCGCGCCGGCCGCCCCCGACGCGAGCCGGCACCGGGATCGAGGAGACCCGGTCGACCGCCCGCCGGGAGATCCGGCGCAGCAGGTGACCGCCGGTCAGCAGGTGCAGCCCGGAGACGAGCAGGGCCAGGCCGACCACGATGAAGAGCAGGGCGGCCGGGAACCAGCCGCTGCGATGCCAGGAGACGCTGATCTGCACGGCCGGCAGCGCCGAGCCGTCGGTCGAGGCGACCAGGACCGACTGCGCCTGGTCGTCCGGCCGCCAGACCAGGCTCTGGGCACCCGCGCCGGTGCTCGTGTCGCGCCAGATGTCCGACGTCTGCACGTTGGCCAGGCTCGTGGTGCCGGGCCGCGCCTTCAGGACCAGTCCGTGCAGTCCGTGCACGCCGGTGATCCGCAGGCTGGGAGCGGTGCCGGTCAGGTCGGAGACGTCGCGAGAGATCGCGCGGCCGACAAACAGAGCCCCGCCGTCGAGCCGGTGAGCGGCCACCGTCACCTGAGGCCCGACCGCTCCGACCACCCCCGAGGTGAGCACGACGGCCGGGGCGTGCGGCTGCACCGTCTTGCGGTCGGTGTAGTTGCTCCGGGGACCGACCATCACCGCGCCGACGATCCCGACCACGAGGAGCAGGGCGCCGACCACGACCAGGACCAGGCCGGCGATGCTGCCCGGCCGCTCCAGCAGGTCGCGAAGGTCGGCAATGAGGTACTTGCCGAACCTCGGACGTTGACTGGCCACAACGGACCAGGGTAAGTGAGATTTCGAGGGGTCAGAAACGCGCCGGCTCTCGGTAGTCGCCCCACTCGGCGCGCAATGTGTCGCAGATCTCGCCGAGCGTGGCCTCGGCCCGGGCCGCCTCCAGCATGGGCGGGACGAGGTTCTCGTCCGTGCGCGCGGCGTCGGCCAACCGATCCAGTGCCGCATGTACGGCCGTCTGGTCACGAGCCGCTCGGCGGGCCGAGAGGGCAGCGACCTGGTCGATCTCGACGTCGTGGCTGACCCGCATGATCTCCAGCGGGCGCGAGATCGAGTCGGTGTTGACGTTGACGCCGACGACCTTCTTGTCGCCCTTCTCCAACGCCGTTTGGTACTGGAATGCCGCCTCGGCGATCTCGGACATGAACCAGCCGTCCTCGATGCCGCGCAGGATGCCCGCGGTCATGGTGCCGTCCGACCCCATCGACCGGATCTGCTCGAAGATCCGCTCGGCCTCGGCCTCCAGTCGGTCGGTCAGCGCCTCGACGTACCAGGACCCGCCGAGTGGGTCGGCCACGTTGACCACGCCGATCTCCTCCATCAGCACCTGCTGGGTGCTCAGGGCGATCTCGGCAGCCTGCTCGCTCGGCAGGGCCAGGGTCTCGTCAAGGGCATTGGTGTGCAGCGAGTTCGTCCCGCCGAGCACCGCGGCGAGCGCCTCGACGGCCGTGCGAACGACGTTGTTGTAGGGCTGCTGCGCGGTCAACGAGACGCCCGCCGTCTGGGTGTGGAAGCGCAGCCACTGCGCCTTGTCGGTCGTGGCGCCGTAGACGTCGCGCATCCAGCGGGCCCAGATCCGCCGCGCCGCACGGAACTTCGCGACCTCCTCGAAGAAGTCCAGGTGGGCGTCGAAGAAGAAGCTCAGCCCGGGCGCGAACGCCTCGATGTCCAGACCCCGCTCCAGGCCGAGCTCGACGTACCCGAAGCCGTCGGCCAGGGTGAACGCAAGCTCTTGCGCCGCAGTCGATCCCGCCTCTCGGATGTGGTAACCCGACACCGACAACGGCTTGTACGCCGGGATGGTCGCCGCGCAGTACTCCATCAGGTCGCCGATCAGGCGTAGGTGGGGCTGGGGCGGGAAGAGCCACTCCTTCTGCGCGATGTACTCCTTGAAGATGTCGGTCTGCAGCGTGCCGTTGAGCGCCGAGAGATCCGCTCCCTGCCGCTCGGCGGCGACGAGGTACATGCAGAAGATCGGCACCGCCGGCCCGCTGATGGTCATCGACGTGGTGACCTTGTCCAACGGGATGTCGGCGAAGAGCGCCTCCATGTCGACGGCCGAGTCGATGGCCACGCCGCAGTGGCCGACCTCGCCCAGGCTCTGGGTGTCGTCGGAGTCCCGGCCCATCAGGGTGGGCATGTCGAAGGCCACCGACAGGCCGCCGCCGCCGCGGGCCAGGATCATCCGGTAGCGCTCGTTGGTCTGCTCGGCGTTGCCGAAGCCGGCGAACTGGCGGATCGTCCAGGTCCGGCCGCGGTAGCCGGTGGAGTAGAGACCGCGGGTGAACGGGAACTCCCCGGGCCAGCCGATCCGCGGGTCGACCTCGTCATCAGTAGCCGGGCCGTAGACCGGGTCGACCTCCACGCCCGAGAGCGTCGTGAAATCGGCGTCTCTCACCTGACCGCGGGCCAACGCCGCGTCGTACCGGTTCTGCCATCGCTGCCGACCGTCGCTGGTATGACTCACCCCGCCAATTTACTTGGACGTCCTACTAAATCCTAATCGCTGGCCGGATCCGCCGCCGAGGGCTCGTCCGCCGGGAAGTCACCGGCCGCGATCCGGACGCCGCGGAGCAGGCCGAACAGGTCCCGCCGGCCGTCGTCGTCGAGCGCTTCCAGGCCGAAGCCGGTGCCCACGAGGTCTTTGGTCGCCCGCTCCATCACGTCTCGGCCGGCCGCGGTCAACGAAGCGAGTGCCCCGCGGCCGTCGCGGGGGTTGGGCCGACGGGCCACGAACCCCTGCTGCTCCAGCCGCTGCACGATGTTGGTCACGCTCGTGGGGTGGACCATCAGCCGCTCGCCGATCTTGCCCATGGGCAGCTCGCCCGACCGGCTGAACGCGAGCAGGACGAGCGCTTCGTAGCGCGCGAAGGTCAGCGCGTGCGGCTTCAGCACGTCGTCGAAGCGCGCGAGGAGGAGCTGCTGCACCCGCATGATCGACGTCGCCGCGGCCATGGCGCCGGAGTGGTCCCACCGCTGCTCCCACAGCTCCTCGGCGCGCGCGATCGGGTCGAACGGCAGTCCCAGTTCTTGCGGCACGCCGGTAACCGTAGACCGGGCCATCGGAGTCGCTCCGACTGCGCTCACCCGAACGTCCATCGCGAGCGCTCATCCGGTGTCGGGCAGCCAGCCCTCGGGTACGCCGTTGTCGGTGGCCACGCCGGTGTCCGTGCCGGGCTGGTTGAGGTCCGTGGGTCGGTCGGTGGGTTGGTGGGTGGGCAGGGTGAAGTGTCGGGTGTTGCGGATGGGTGTTCGGTCGTGGGTCGAGCCAGGCGGGTGGTCGCCAGTGCGGTAGCCCGTTCAGCATCACGCATTCCCAGCCGCGTTTGGCGTGTTCTCGGTGGTGGTAGCCGCAGAGGAGGGTGAGGTTGTCGATGTCGGTGGGGCCGCCGTTGGCCCAGTCGGTGATGTGGTGGCGTTGGCAGTGGCTCGGGGGCCGGTCACAGCCCGGGAAGGAGCAGCCGCGGTCTCTGCGCGGCTAGGGCGACGGTTTGGCCGGGGGTGGCGATCCGGGTGGTGCGGCCGAGGTAGAGCGGGACGCCCTTGCTGTTCTCGATCAGCACGTACAGCTGGCACTGGTCGCAGGCGCGGAGGGCGTCCCCGACCGGGAGCAGGGTGCCGTGCTCACTCACCGCGAAGCCGTACCGGGCGCGCAGCTACCTCGTCCCGGATGTGCCAGACCATCGCGGCCGGGGTCCCGCCGCAGGCCGGCAGGTCCCCGGAGTTGAGGATGGCTTTGAGGACGTCACCGAACGCGTCGTGCATCCGGACCTGCGTGCGGGCGGGTGTCCTTGCTGGCCGGGGCCCCGTCCAGCTCACCCTGGGTGGCGGGGGCGGGTTTGGACCAGGCATCCAGCACGACCCGGGCGGCTTCACCGGTTTCCTGGTTCAGGTCGGCCTGCAGGGTGTACCCGGCCTGCCCGCGTTTCTTCCACAGCCGCAGCCCGCGGTGTTTGTCGGCGTGGGCGACCTCGCGCAGGGTCCCGTCGGGGTCGGCCCTCACCATCACCTCGGTGGCGAGGTCCTCCAGGTCGGCCGGGGTGACCTTGCCGGCGGCTTGGACCATCTCGGCCTCCACCACCGAACCGGACTCCTCCCGCACCGGGGTGGGGAGTTTGGCGATGGTCTCGATGATGGTCCGGGCGTGGTCGGCCGAGACCACCCCGGCCGTGACCGCCGCGGCTAGGGCGGGCAGCGGAGCCGGCAGGACTTCCCCGGTGAACGCCACCTGACGGGGTGATCGCGTGGGCCAGGTCGACCCGCCGTTTGGCCTCGCCTCGGGTCAGCCGCAGCTGCTCCCGCAGGAAGGTCGCCGTACTGGGTCGGGCGTAGCGGGCCGGTTCGTCGCCGACCTCGACCGCGGCCACGTAGTGGGAGTCGAAGACCGCCAGCCGCCGGCGCAGGAGTTCCAGGTTCCGGGCCGCCGCGTGCAGCCCGGTCGAGGGCGAGTCCAGGCGGATCAGGGCGGTCAGGTCGTGGTCGTTGAGCTCGGCCACATCCCCGGCCAGGCGCGCGAAGAGGTGGTCCAAGGCCGGGTCGCCGGTGGACTCCAGTTCGGGGTGAACGCTGCCCTCGTTCATGTGTTCGATTCTAGACCTATCCTCTGACATCGGTCAACCCCGACAACCCCCCGAATCCCGTTGAATAGCAACTATTTTCGGCAACCTCAGAGCGACTCTGCGTGACCGTTCTTCAAACCGCCGAAGGCGACCCGCGAGCAAGACCCAGCCCCGCGCGGAACCCGCGCGCCGTACCCAGCCGCTTGAAAACCCAACCCCGCGCAGAACCAGCGCGCCGTACCAAGCCCGTCTGAAACCCGGCGCCCCACCTAGGGTGGCCCGCATGTCCGGCTGGCGTCCCTTTCCCCGTTTCAGCTGGGACTTGCGAGCCTGCGGCCGGCACGGCCACACGACCTACGCGCCGGACGAGCCCGAGCTGCGCGCGCGGCTGCGGGCCGAGACACCGGCCGGCGAGGTCTGGCGCTGCTTGCGCTGCGGTGATTACGTCGCGGGTCCGGTCGGCGGTAGCGGTCCGGCCGCCGACGCACCCATCGTCCTGCGCGGTCGAGCCCTGCGGGACGCCTTCGTCCTGCGCCTGCTCGCCGTCGAGCGAGGGGTGCGCGGGGTCCTGCTGCTGCTCCTGGCCTATGGGCTGCACCGCTTCTCCGGCGCCCAGGGCTCACTGCAGAAGGTCTTCGAGGCCGACCTGCCGCTGCTCAAGCCGTTGGCCAACAAGTTCGGTGTCGACCTGGAGACCAGCGGCCCGGTCAGGCTGATCCGCCAGGCCTTCGGCGTCTCACCCCACACCCTGTTCCTGCTGACCCTCGGCGTCGCCGCCTACGGCGCGCTCGAGCTGCTCGAAGCGGTCGGCCTCTGGCTGCTCAAACGGTGGGGCGAGTACGTCGCGGTCGTCGGCACGTCGATCTTCCTGCCGCTGGAGATTCGCGAGCTGATCGAGCGGGTCACCCTCCTGCGCCTACTGACGTTCGCGATCAACGTCGCGGCGGTGGCCTACCTGCTCTACACCAAGCGGTTGTTCGGCCTGCGCGGCGGGCGCGCAGCCTTCGAGGCCGAACGGCACGCCGACTCGCTGCTCGAGGTCGAGGCGGCCGCGCTCACATGAGTCGGCCGACCCAGGAAGAACGGGACGGCGAAGCCGGCATCGAGACCGCCGCCTGGCCGGTGCTGGCGGTCTTCCGCTTCCTCGCCCTGGCCTACGCCGTCGGCCTCTACGCGGTCAACGCCGACGGCTACCGGCACCGCACCGGCGCCTGGATCCTGTTGGGGCTCATGGCGATCTGGACGGTTGTCATCACGGCCGCCTATCGACGCCCGCGCAACCGCACCTGGGCCTGGCTGGTCCCCGACCTGGCCGTCGCGCTCGCCGCGATCCTGGCCTCCCGCCTCATTGACAGCCCGGCCCACATCGCCGCCGGGTCACCCACGTTGCCGGTGCTCTGGTCGGCCGCGCCGGTGCTGGCCTGGGCGATCGCCAAGGGCTGGGTGGCCGGCGTGGGCGCGGCCCTCGCCGTGGGAGTGGCCGACGTGGTGCACCGGCACGGCGCCAGCACGACCACCGTGACCAACATCGTGCTGCTCGTGCTGGGCGGCGCGCTGGTCGGTTACGTCATCCCCCTGGCTCGCCGCGGCGAGCTGGCCCTCGCCGAGGCCCGGGCCCAGGCCGCGGCTACCCGCGAACGCGAGCGCCTGTCCCGCGACATCCACGACGGTGTCCTGCAGGTGCTGGCCCTGATCCACCGTCGGGGCAACGAGATCGGCGGCCCCGCAGCGCAGTTGGCCGATCTGGCCGCCGAGCAGGAGGTGGCCCTGCGCTCCCTCGTCGCGAGCGAACAACCGCAGCCGTCGCCCGCGGACGGGCAGGTCGACCTGCTGCCGCTCCTCGCGGCGTACGAACAGAGCGGCACCACAGTGTCGGGACCCGGCGAGCCGGTGCTCCTGCCCGGCACCATCGCGAGCGCGCTGTACGCCGCCATCGGCGAGGCGCTGCTCAACGTGGAGCGCCACGCCGGCCCCGGCGCCCGGTCGTGGCTGCTGGTCGACGACGACGGCACGCGGGTGAGCGTGCTGATCCGCGACGACGGGGCCGGGATGGCACCGGACCGGCTGGCCGAGGCGCGTCGCAGCGGACGGTTGGGGGTCGAGGGGTCGATCATCGGTCGGATGGACGAGCTCGGAGGCACCGCTCGCATCGCCTCGACGCCCGGCGAGGGCACCGAGATCGAGCTGTCGGTCCCCCGAGCCGCGGTGGAGAGGGCTCGGCGATGACCCGGGTCATGGTGGTCGACGATCACCCGATCTGGCGCGAGGCCGTGGCCCGGGACCTCGCCGACGCGGGCTACGACGTCGTCGCGACCGCTGCCGGCGGCCAGGAGGCGATCCGCCGAGCGGCGGCCGCGCGCCCGGACGTCGTCGTCCTCGATCTGCAGATGCCCGACGTCTCCGGGGTCGAGGTGACGCGCGCCCTGGCCGCGAGCAGGTCATCCGGCCCGCGTGCTGGTCCTGTCGGCCAGCGGGGAGCAGGCCGACGTCCTCGAGGCCGTCAAAGCCGGCGCCACCGGATACCTGGTCAAGTCGGCGTCGCGCGAAGAGCTGCTGGACGCGATCGCCCGGACGGCGCTCGGTGAGGCCGTCTTCACCGCCGGCCTCGCTGGTCTGGTGCTGGGCGAGTTCCGGCGGATGGCCAGCGGTCCCGGACCGGACGATCAGGCGACCCGGCTCAGCGACCGGGAGACCGAAGTGCTGCGACTGGTCGCGACCGGGCTGTCGTCGAAGCAGATCGCGACCCGGCTGGTGCTCTCGCCGCGCACCGTGCAGAACCACATCCAGAGCACCCTGCGCAAGCTGCAGCTGCACAACCGGGTCGAGCTCACCCGGTACGCGATCGAGCAGGGTCTGGACCAGCCGGAGTAAGAACCCACTCCGCAGGCACTGAGCACGCAGTGAGTAGGACTACTCAGGCCGATCGAGCAGTTCGGCGGGTCCGCGCGCTCGAGCGGGCCGTCAGCGTTGAGCCATGGACGGTCTCTACGCACTCAAGCCCTGGTACGCCCGTCGGCTCGGCGGCATCCGCGGCCAGCTCGTGGCCCACGAGGTCTCGCCGCACGTCATCTCGGTCGTCGGCGTCGGTGCTGGTGCTGCGGCCGGCGCTGCCCTCGCCCTGATCCCCCACGGACTCGCCGCCGGCGTCGTCGTCGGCGCAGCGCTCGCGGTCCGGCTGGGCGCCGCGAATCTCGATGGGGGCGTCGCCCGCGCCCGCGGCGTCACCAGCCGCGCCGGCTCGGTGACCAACGAAGTCGGCGACCGGCTGGCCGAGCTCGCGGCCCTCGCCGGTGCGCTGGCGCTCGCCCCGACCGCACTGGTCCTGCTGGCGGCCCTCGCGATGAGCGCACCCTCGTGGGTCGCCCTGGCCGGGTCCGCGGCGGGCGCGCCCCGCCTCAACGGTGGCCCGGTCGGGAAGACCGAGCGCGCGGCCGGTCTGGTGCTGATCGCGCTGACCGGCTGGGCCTCGCCCCTCCTCCTGGTGCTGGCGGTCGGGTCGGCCACGACCGCCGGGCTCCGCCTGACCCGGATCCTGACCTCCTCCCAGGCGGTGGCCCGATGAACGGCGCCCTGGCCTTCGCGAGCGCCGGCCTCACGCCGTACGTCGCGGGTGGGCTCTCGCTCAGCGGGGTCGCCGTCGCTGTCTCCCGACGGATCGAGCTGATCCAGCGCTGGGCCGTGTGGGTCGCCGCCGCCGTCCTGTTGGGACTGGCCCAGGCCCTCGGCACCGAGGGCCGTGCGGTGCTCGCGGTGGGGGTCGCCGTGC
This sequence comes from uncultured Actinomycetota bacterium, assembly GCA_963834425.1. Taxonomy (GTDB): domain Bacteria; phylum Actinomycetota; class Actinomycetes; order Actinomycetales; family CAVURS01; genus CAVURS01. Next base: position 333,419 of record CAWIBR010000008.1, on the reverse strand, counting down.
CGTGTGTCCTGGAGTACGCCCGGCTGGTCCGGATGCCGCGCACCGATGCCTGGGTCCTGGCCGTCGGGGTGCTGCTCTCCATCGTCGGGGCGGCCTGGACGGTCCGGTCGCACGACGCCGCGCCGGGCTTCGTGCTGGCCCACGCAGCGATCGCGCTGCCCCTCATCGCCTCCCTGCCGGCCGTCCTGGAGGGGGACCTCCGGCAGGGAGGCCGTCGAGCGGCCCAGCTGCTCTTCGGACTGCTCTGGCTGAGCGCGCTGTCCGCGCTGGTCACCCTGGGCCATCGCGGGCTGGCCCTGGTCGTCGCCGTGAGCGTGGCCGATGTCGCGGCGTGGTGCGCGGGCAAGGCCCTGGGCCGCACCGCGATTGGCCGAATTCCTCTGTCACCATTGTCGCCCGGCAAGCGAGTGAGCGGCCTGCTCGGCGGAGCTGCCGCCGGCGTCGCGATCCTTGTCCTCCTGCACGCGGCCAGCCCCGCACTGGTCATTGCCGTCGCGGCCGCGGCACCGCTGGGTGACCTGGCCGAGTCGATGATCAAGCGAGAGGCCGGGGTCAAGGACGCCGGGACCTGGCTGCCCGGCTTCGGCGGGATGCTCGACCGGGTCGACTCGCTGCTCTTCGCCCTGGCCATCGCCCTGGTGCTGTCATGACGGCCACGCTGTTCTCGGCCGACGTCGCAGCCGGCGCTGCTCCCCTCGCCGGCACCGTCCGCTCGTGGCTGCGCCGGCAGATCTGGCGGCTCGCGCTCACGATCACGGGGGGCCTGCGGGTCGAGGGTCCGCTGCCGGACGGCGGCTGCGTCGTCGTCGCCAACCACACCTCGCACGCCGATACCGCCGCCTTGCTGGCCGCTCTGCCCGCACGCCGTCGCCCCGTCGTCGTGGCGGCCTCCGACTACTGGCTCTCGGGCGGCCGGCTGCGCCGCCTGGCCTGCCGCGGCCTGGTCGAGATCGTGCCGGTCCGTCGCGGTGGCGGAGGCAGCGTCGACCTCGAGGCCGCAACAGCGGCGCTGGCCCAGGGCCGGGTGGTGGTGGTCTTCCCCGAAGGGACCCGCAGCCGCGACGGGCAGCTCGGTGAGTTCCACCGCGGTGCGTTCCGGCTGGCTGGCGGCGCGGCCGTCCCCGTCGTACCGGTCGGCCTGATCGGCCCCGCCAAGCTGTTGCCGGCTCACGGAGACTTCGCCCGCTCGGCCGTGACCGTCCGGTTCGGATCGCCGCTCCCTACCGTCGACGCGGACCAGGCCCGCGCGGCCGTCGCCCACCTGTCCAGCGGGCCGACCGGGCGCCCGGACTCGACCCTGCGCCACCGCGTGGCCGGCCTGGCCGGTTCCCGCGCGGGCATCGCCGTGGTCGCCGGATGGGCTGCAGCGGAAGCGTTCTCGTGGCCGATCGTGCCCGAAGTGCTCGTCGGCCTTCTCGTCCTGGCCGCGCCTCGGCGAGCGCCGGTGCTGGCGGCCACCGCAGTCGTCGCCAGCACGGCCGCCGCAGTCCTGGCGCTGCTGCTGGCCGGCGCCGGTTGGAGCTTCCCCCAGCCGCTGGTGACCCACCGGATGCAGGTCGAGGCCCGCCGCGAGGTCGCCACCGAAGGAGCGACCGGCGTGCGACACCAGCCGATGTCCGGGATCCCCCTGAAGGTCTATGCCACGGCCGCCGGTCGGGCGCACTCCGACCCGGCGACCTTTGCCCGGGCGACCGTCGAGGGCCGCGGACTGCGGATGGTCGTGGTCTCGGCCGCCCTGGCCCTGGTCGGTGCGCTGGGCCGCCGATGGCGCCGCTACTACCCGCTCGTCGTCGCCAACGGGCTGCTGCTCTTCGCCGTCGGCCTGGCCGCCACCGTCCAGACCTGGTCCTGACCCACCGTCCAACCCGTCCAACCCGTCCAACCCGTCCAACCCGACCCAGGAGCCCGACCATGCTCGCCCTGGTCCTGATTCCCGCCGCCGCGATCGGCGCCCTGTTCTTCCCTAGCACCCACCGGCTGCCCGGCGCGCTGCGCGCGCATGATCTACCTGCTCGCGGCGGCGGCGGTCGCCTGGCTGGCCATCATCGGGTTCTTCGCCTACGAGCTGTCCCGTCCCGGCGTCTCACATGGGCTGACCGATGGCCACCGCGCAGAAGTCGGCCCTCGACCAGTCCCCCCGGTGCGCTGAGATCAGCCCTCGCGCACGCCGTCGACCAGGCGGTCGGCGGCGGCGTAAGGGTCGATGCCGCCGTCAACGACCTCACCGGCCAGCCCGGCGAGGCCGCCCTCGGTCAGCCCGGCCTGGCCCATCCGCGCGCGGAGGGCGGCCAGCGCGATCGCCTCCACCTCGCTCGCGGCCCGCAGCACTCGTCGTTCGCGCAGCTCGCCCGTCTCGGCCAGCCAGGCCTGGTGCTTGTCGATGGCCTCGACCAGCTCATCGATGCCATCGCCTTGCATCGCAACGGTTTTCACGACCGGAGGGCGCCACTCGCCGGGCGCCCGACGTTCGCCGAGCCCCAGCATGTGCTGGATCTCGCGCACGGTGGCATCGGCTCCGTCCCGGTCGGCCTTGTTGACCGAGAAGATGTCACCGACCTCGAGGATTCCGGCCTTGGCCGCCTGGATGCCGTCGCCCATCCCCGGGGCTAGCAGCACGACCGTGGTGTCGGCCAGGCCGGCCACCTCGACCTCGGACTGTCCGACCCCCACCGTCTCGATCAGCACCAGGTCACAGCCGGCGGCGTCGAGCACGCGCAGGGCCTGCGGCGTCGCCCGCGAGAGGCCCCCCAGATGACCGCGGGTCGCCATCGACCGGATGTAGACGCCCGGGTCGAGCGCGACGTCCTGCATCCGCACTCGATCGCCCAGCAACGCGCCTCCGGAGAACGGTGAGCTCGGGTCGACGGCGAGCACGCCGATCCGTGAACCCCGACGCCGGTACGCCGCAACGAGAGCGGCCGTCGTCGTGGACTTGCCCACCCCGGGCGAACCGGTCAACCCCACCGACATCGCCGACCCACTGTGCGGCGCCAGCAGCGCCATGACCTCGCGCAGCCGCGGGCTGTCGTCCTCGACCAGCGAGATCAGCCGGGCCACAGCCCGACCGCTGCCGGCCCGTGCCTGCTCGACGAGTTCGCTCGGGTCGGCCGCTCTCACCACGGGTGCCGGGCTCCGATCCGCTGGCTGCGCTGGTGGGCCGGGTCAGGCCGACGGCGAGTGCAACAGCAGTGCCTCGCCCTGCCCGCCGCCACCGCACAGGGCAGCGGCCCCGACGCCGCTGCCCCGACGCTTCAGCTCCAGCGCGAGGTGGAGCGCCACGCGGGCGCCCGACATGCCGATCGGGTGCCCGAGGGCGATCGCCCCGCCGTTGACGTTGACCCGCTCCGGGTCGATGCCGAGGTCCCTCGTCGAGGCCAGACCGACGGCCGCGAACGCCTCGTTGATCTCGACCACATCGAGGTCGCCCGGGTCGACGCCGTCCTTCGCGCACGCGAGCCGGATCGCGTTGGCTGGCTGCAGCTGCAGGGTCGAGTCCGGGCCCGCGACGACGCCGTGCGCCCCGATCTCGGCCAGCCAGGTCAGGCCGAGCGACTCGGCCTTCGCCTTGCTCATCACCACGACCGCAGCCGCGCCGTCCGAGATCTGCGAGGCGGATCCGGCAGTGATGGTGCCGTCCGGTCGGAACGCCGGGCGCAACCGGCCGAGCGACTCGACGGTGGTGTCGGCCCGGATGCCCTCGTCCTCACGGAAGACGACCGGGTCACCCTTGCGCTGCGGGATCTCGACCGACACGACCTCGTCGTCGAACAGCCCGTCCTTCCAGGCCCGGGCGGCCAGCTGGTGCGAGCGGGCGCTGAAGGCGTCCTGCTCCTCCCGGGTGAACGCCAGCTGTCCACCGTCGCTGGTGTTGGCCGCGTCGGTCAGCCCGCCCATCGCCTGGTCGGTGAAGGCGTCCCACAACCCGTCGTAGGCCATGTGGTCGCGCATCGTCACGTCGCCGTACTTGAAGCCCTCGCGCGACTTCTCCAACAGGTGGGGCGCCTGGCTCATCGACTCCATGCCACCCGCGACGACGATCTCGAACTCGCCGAGCCGGATGAGCTGGTCGGCGAGGGCGATGGCGTCCAGCCCGGACAGGCAGACCTTGTTGACCGACACCGCGGGGACGTTCATCGGGATGCCGCCCTTGACCGCCGCCTGGCGGGCGGGCGACTGCCCGGCTCCGGCGGGCAGCACCTGGCCGAGGATCACGTAGTCGACCTGGTCGCCAGCGATCCCGGCCTTGTCCAGCGCGCCCTTGATCGCCAACCCGCCGAGGTCGGTGCTGCTGAAGTCCTTCAGCGAGCCGAGCAGGCGGCCCATCGGGGTGCGCGCTCCGGCGACGATGACGGAACGGGTCTGGTCACTCACGAAGCCCTCCAGAGGCGAACAGGTGCGTGTGCGGTCGTGTGAGGTAGGACAAGTCTGGGTGTCGATCTGTTCCGTCGAGCCTACGCTTCGCGGCATGTTTGATCCGACCTCTGCGGCGTTCCCTGTGACGATGCTCACCGCCATCGACCATGTGGGCGTGGCCGTGCCCGATCTGGACGAGGCGATCGCGTTCTACCGCGACGTCCTGGGCCTGCGGCTGGTCCACGAGGAGACCAACCAGGAGCAGGGTGTGCGCGAGGCGATGATGGCCGTCGGTGACTCCGGCTCTTGCGTGCAGCTGCTCGCCCCGCTGACCCCGAACTCCACGATCGCGAAGTTCCTGGAGCGCAGCGGGCCGGGCCTGCAGCAGGTCGCCTACCGGGTCGAGGACGTCGAGCAGACGGCCGAAACGTTGCGGGGCAGGGGCCTTCGGCTGCTCTACGACGAGGCCAAGCGGGGTACGGCGGGCAGCCGGGTCAACTTCGTCCACCCCAAGGACGCCGGCGGGGTGCTGATCGAGCTCGTCCAGCCCGCCGACGGGTCCGCTCATGACTGACAACCCGCAGATGGAGCAGATCCGCGCGGCGATCCTGGCCGGTGACACCACGAGCGAGGCATACGCCGCACTGCCGATCCCCGCGTCGTACCGCGGGGTGACCGTGCACGCAGACGAGGCCGGGATGTTCGAGGGCCTGGCGGCGAAGGACAAGGACCCGCAGCGCAGCCTGCACGTCGACGACGTGCCCGTGCCCGAGGTCGGGCCGGGCGAGGCGCTGGTCGCGGTGATGGCCAGCGCGATCAACTACAACACGGTCTGGACCTCGATCTTCGAGCCGGTCTCGACCTTTGGCTTCCTGAAGAAGTACGGCCGGTCCTCTCCCCTGGCCGCACAGCACGACCAGCCCTACCACGTGGTCGGCTCGGACCTTTCGGGCGTCGTCCTGCGCACCGGTCCGGGCGTGCACGCCTGGCAGCCGGGCGACGAGGTCGTGGCCCACTGCCTCTCGGTAGAGCTCGAGCACCCGGACGGCCACGACGACACGATGCTCGATCCCCAGCAGCGGATCTGGGGCTTCGAGACCAACTTCGGCGGCTTGGCCGAGCTGGCCCTCGTGAAGGCCAACCAGCTGATGCCCAAGCCAGGGCACCTGTCCTGGGAGGAGGCCGCCTGTCCGGGCCTGGTCAACTCCACGGCGTACCGCCAGCTGGTCTCCCACCACGGCGCCGGCGTCAAGCTCGGCGACACGGTGCTGATCTGGGGCGCCAGCGGCGGCTTGGGCTCCTACGCGACCCAGATGGCGCTGGCCGCCGGCGCCCAGCCGATCTGCGTGGTCTCCAGCCCGGACAAGGCCGAGCTCTGTCATGACATGGGCGCGGAGCTGGTGATCGACCGGACGGCCGAGGGTTACCGGTTCTGGTCGGACGAGCACAGCCAAGATCCGGGCGAGTGGAAGCGGTTCGGCGCCAAGATCCGTGAGCTGACCAAGGGTCGCGACGTCGACATCGTCTTCGAGCACCCCGGCCGGGAGACCTTCGGCGCCAGCGTCTATGTCGCTCGGCGAGGCGGCACCATCGTGACCTGCGCGTCGACCTCGGGTTTCATGCACGAGTACGACAACCGCTACCTCTGGATGAACCTCAAGCGGATCGTGGGCTCACACTTCGCGAACTATCGGGAGGCCTGGGCGGCCAATGACCTGATCGCCCGGGGACTCATCCATCCGACGCTGTCGCGCACCTATCCCCTGGAGCAGACCGGGCGGGCGGCGGCCGACGTCCACGGCAACCGGCACCAGGGCAAAGTGGGCGTGCTGTGCCTGTCACCCGAGGAGGGTCTGGGCGTGCGGAACCCGGAGCTGCGCGAGCGTCACCGCGTCGCCATCGACCGGTTCCGGAACGTCTGACGGACCGATTGATCGGCGGCCGATCACCGGCTGCAGCCGATTGGTCCCGCTCCATCACTCTGTGTCGAGAACGTGCTGCGATCGGCAACAGGGCTACTCCGCTCAGGGGTAGGGTTTCCCCGACCAGTCCCTGCACGTGTGACGTTGCGCTGCCCGCGCCTCGGAGGAATGAGTTATGACCGAGCCGTTCTCGATCACGCCCACTGCCTTCACTGTCGTGATGCGCGGATACGACCGCGAGCAGGTCGACGCCCAGATCACCCAGCTGCAGGGAGCCCTGAGCAGGGCGCGCGGCGCCGTCGAGCAGCTCGACACCAACAACCTCAAGCTCGCCAACGAGCTGACCGATGCCCAGCGCCAGCTGCGTGAGGTGGATCGCCCGTCGTACGCCGGTCTGGGTGCCCGCATCGAGCAGCTCCTCCGGCTAGCTGAGGAGCAGGCCGTCGAGATGGTCGCCGCGGCGCAGAGCGACGCCGACCAGACGCTGGCCCAGGCCCGTAGCGAGGCCCACGAGCTGCGCGCGAGCGCCGAGGCGGCCGCCAACGAGCTCAACGCCACCTCGACCCGGCAGGCCCGCGAGCGGCTCGAGGCGGCCAACCAGGAGGCCGAGGAGACCCGCGCCACCGCGCAGCGCAAGTCCGAGGACGAGCTGGGCTCGGCCCAACGGCACGCCGAGAAGCTCCGGTCGGCGGTCGAGACCGAAGCCACCGAGAAGCGGCTCAGCCTGGAGCGCGAGGTGGGCCGGCTCCGCGCCACCGCGGAGCGGGAGATCACCGAGCTGCGGGCCAAGGCCAAGCGCGAGGCGGACGAGCTGCGCCTGGTGGCCAAGAAGGAAGCCGACGAGCTCACCGCCCAAGCCGGCAGCGTGCTCGAGGCGGCGGACGCGAAGGCCAAGCAGGACGCCTCCGACCACGAGGTCGCGCTGGCCAGCCAGCGCGAGGAGGCCGAGCGGCTGGACGCCGAGCGGCACGACGCCGCCGTGGCCAAGCTGCAGGAGCTGACCCGCGCCGCTGAGGAGCGGGCTGCCTCGGCCGAGAGCCGAGCCACTCGCGCCCTGGAGAAGGCCGAGTCCATCCGCAGTGAGGCCGAGGAGCACTCACGCACCCAGCTGGCTGCAGCCCGGCGTACGGCGGACACCACGGTCGCGGACGCCAAGGCGCACGCCGACAAGATCCTGCAGGACGCCCGGGCCGAGGCCGAGCGCCAGCGCGGAGCCGCTCAGCGCCAGGTCGAGGACCTGCAGCGCCAGCGCGACTCGATCACCTCCCATCTGGACCAGCTGCGCGGTCTGCTCGGTTCGATGCCGGTGCCCGGTCTCGAGGCGGCCTTGAGCAAGGCGGCCGCCAGCCCGTCGGTGCCCATGCCTGGCGCCGGTGACCAGGCGGGCGCCGAGAAGTCCGGCACCGCGAAGTCAAGCACTGCGAAGTCCGCCGCGAAGTCCGCGGACGCACCCTCGTCGGCGGGTGGCGGCGGCCGGCTCGACCCGAGCGACTTCTTCACCCAGCCGGCGGCGGCCCCGGCCGCCGCAGCGCCCTCGAGCCTGTTCGCGCAGCCACCGACGGACGACGCCGACAGCGGGAGCAACGACGGCGAGGCCGACCGGCCGTCCGACGAAGCGCCCGAGGCGGGCGAGAGCGCCGAGGCAGCAGACGCCGACGTCACGGATGTCACCGACACCGACACGGACATCGACACCGACACCGAGGGCGACTCGGCTGACTCCGAGCCGGCCTCCGCGGCGAAGGGCAGCCAGTCCGACGTGGACCGTGCGAAGGCCCTGGCTGATCTGCGCGCGGCGCAGCAGGCAACAACCAGCCCCGGCGGCAACTGATCGGCTGGCTCGATCGGGTGGACCCGTTCGCCCGACGAGCGGCCAAGCGTCGCCGTAGCAAGCAGGCGGCGGCCGCCGCGGCTGAGGCGACCGCTGAGAGCCTCCCGCCGGATGCAGCCGTCGCCCTGAGCCCGGGCGAGAGCGGCCAGTACGGCACGCCGGGGGCGCCGCTCAACCGGCGCTCGCCGTTCTACGTCGGCCTGGTCGGGGGGCTGGGCGTCCTGGTGGCCTACGGCTTGGTGCAGTCGCTCGTCCGGGTCTCGCAGGTGCTGACCCTGCTGGCCGTCGCGCTGTTCCTCGCACTGGGCCTCGACCCGATCGTGCGGTGGCTCGAACGTCGGGGGCTCAGCCGAGGTTTCGCGGTGCTCGTCGTCTTCATCGCGGTGATCGGCGCCGTCGTCGGCCTCCTGTTCGTGCTGGTCCCGCCCGTGACCGGGCAGGGGACGCAGCTGGCCAACAACGGCCCGGCGTACATCCATAATCTGTTGCGCAACAAGTCAGTTCGCGATTTCGACCACCACTACCACGTCATCAGCAAGCTCCAGACCGAGCTCAAGGCCAAGCTCTCCGAGGGGTCGTTGTGGACCCAGGTCTTCGGTGGGGTGCTCGGGGCCGGCAAGGCGGCCGTCAGTGGGATCTTCAGCGTCTTCACGGTCCTGGTCCTCACGCTCTACCTGACCGCGTCGCTGCCGGCGGTCAAGGAGGTCTGCTACCGCGCGGTGCCGGCCAGCCGACGAGACCGGGTGCGCTTCCTCTCGGAGGAGATCACGCGGCGGGTCGGCGGCTACCTGGTCGGCCAGGTGGCCATCGCGACGACCAACGCGATCTGCACCTACATCCTGTTGCGGATCCTCGGCCTGCCCTACCCGGAAGCCCTGGCCGTGGTGGTCGGCATCCTCGGTCTGATCCCGATGATCGGCGCCACGCTGGGCGCGATCATCGTCGTCCTGGTGGCCCTGTTCAGCTCGGTCACGACGGCCCTGATCGTCGTCGTCTACTACGTCGTTTATCAGCAGATCGAGAACTACGTGATCGCGCCGCGGGTCATGCATCGCACGATCGCCGTTCCGGGCGCGCTGACCGTCATCGCCGCCCTGGCCGGGGCCACCTTGCTCGGCGTACTCGGTGCCCTGATGGCCATCCCCGTCGCCGCCGGCCTGATGCTGATCTACCAGGAAGTCCTGGTCCCCCGCCAAGAACAGCACTGACCACCTCGCCCCCTTTGTCCTGGCCGTCAGAACCGGGTTTGGCCGTCAGAACCGGGTTTCAAGGCCCTACTGGACACAGCAAAACCCGGATTCGACCGCCAAACCCGGACTCGACGGCCAAGACCAGCGCAGTACGGCGGTCTAGTACGACGTGGGGAGGGGGTCGGCTCCGGGACGGACCTGGCGGACGATCTCGTCCAGCACTCGTCGTACCGAGGGTTCACCGACCCAGAGGTGTCGTGCCCCCGCGACGCCGACGACGCGCGCCTGCGGGATGCGGGCGAAACGCTGCCGGGCCTCAGCCGGGCGCAGGTAGTCGTCGAGCTCGGGCACCAGGACCAACATCGGCTTGCCCGACGCCGCCCAGACGTCCAGGTCGGTGTCCACGGCCGACCGCAGAGGCGGGCTGAGCAGGATGGCTCCCTCGATGCCCGGATCGCAGCCGTAGCGCAGGATCAGGTCCGTGCCGAAGCTCCACCCGAGCAGCCACGGGTGTGGCAGCTCGCTGAACTCGGCAAACTCGATCGCCGCCGCCACGTCGAAGCGCTCCGCGACGCCCTCGTCGAAGGTCCCCTGGCTGGTGCCGCGCGGGCTGCTGACCCCGCGGAGGTTGAACCGCAGCACGGCCAGGTCGGCGAGGGCCGGCAGCCGTGCGGCCGCCTTGCGCAGGACATGACTGTCCATGAAGCCGCCATGGGTCGGCAGGGGGTGGACGGTGACCAGGGTGGCGACCGCTGGCCGGTCCAACGGCAGCGCCAGCTCGCCCACGAGGGTCAACCCGTCGGCGGTGTGCAGCTCGATGTCTTCCCGTCGTGCAGGGAGCACGGAGTCGTGCCGGATATCCTCGGGGCTCATCGTTCGCGAGCCTAGCCTTCGGGCTGGCTTGGCCAGCGGATCTGGAGGCCATCTGGAGGCCATCTGGAGGCCATCTGGAGGCCATCGGGAGGCGTGGTGCACGAGAGGCGGCTGCCGGACCGGCCCCGCGCGATCGTCGCCCTGGCCGTGGCCCTCGCCGTCCTGGCCGCCGGCACCGGGCTGTTCGCGCTGGCCCGGGTGTCTTCGCAGCCACCGACGCGGCAATCCGAGCCCGCTCTCGCGGCCGGCACCGCGCTGGTGGCCGGCGGCCGGACCGGGACCGTCGTCGCCGCCAGCCCGGGCTTTCGGGCCTGGCTGGCCAAGGGCACCGTGCCCCAGGGCACGTACGCCGGGCTGGCCACGACGGCGCTGGCCGATCTCTACTCACTGACGCTGCGCAACGGCGGTGTCATCGCCTCGACGGCGCCCGCCTGGCACTACGTCTGGCCCCGCGACGCCGCCTTCGCGGCCGCGGCCTTCGCCCGCACCGGCCATCTGAGCGACGCGCTCGCGGATCTGCGTTTCCTGCAGGCGGTCCAGGCGCCGGACGGCAGCTTCCAAGCGCGCTACCTCATCGACGGCTCCGGGCCACCGGACGACCGCGGCATCCAGGACGACGATCCCGGGTGGGCCCTGTGGAGCGTCGCCGAGGTCGTTGCTGCGGCGCCGGTCCACCAGCGGACCCAGATCGCGAACTCGCTGGACGATCTCGTCCAGCGTTCCCTGAAGCGCCTGCTCGACCGCACCGCCGGACCGGGCGCGCTGCCGCCTCCCAGCAGCGACTACTGGGAGGTCGGCGAGACCCAGCTGACGCTGGGCGTGGCGGCCCCGACGCTGGTCGGTCTGCTGGCGGGCAGCCGGCTGGTGCAGGCCGGCCACCCGGACCAAGCCGCGCTCGCCAGCCGACGAGCCAGCGCCTTGCGCGCCAGCATCGAGCAGGACTTCGGGACGAGCGGCTACTCCCGCTATGCGGGCGGCCGCGGTCCCGACGCCGCGGTCACCTTCACCCTCCCGCCGTACGTCGATGCGCCACTGTCCGGGGCAGTGGCGGCCGCCCACAACGCGGTCCCGAAACTGTTGCAGCCCAGCGGCGGGGTCACCCCTGGCGCCACCTGGCCGCACCACGACGGCGTCTCCTGGACTCCGGAGTCCGCGCTGTTCCTGCTGGCCGACGCGGGCACCGGCGACCGGTCCGCAGCGCAGTACTGGCTGTCGTGGTTCGCCCAGCACTCGGGCGCGGGGCGACTCCCGGAGAAGGTGCTCGGCAGCGGCCGGGCGGGCCCGGTCGCTCCGTTGGCCTGGACCGACGCGCTCGTCCTGCTCTCCCTCGACGAGCTCGACCAGATCGCACCCAAGGGCTGAACCGATGAGCCGGGTCCTGCACGCCGCGCTGCCCGGCGACTGGGCGGCCGCTCTCCGATCTGGGTCGTACACCGTGTCTTCGCGGGGCCGCACGCTCGCCGCGGAGGGCTTCATCCACGCCAGCACGCGGGCGCAGTTGGGTGGCGTGCTCGCGGCCTTCTACGGCGATCTGACCGAGCTCCAGCTGCTCGTGCTGGACGTCGAGTCCCTCGAAATGGCGGGTTCGCCGGTCCGCTGGGACCCCGTGCCGGGTCAGCCGTTGCCGTTCCCGCACATCTACGGCCCGGTGCCCACAACGACTGTGGGACAAGGGAGCCCGGTGGTGGCCGCCCTCCTGGTCGAGCGCACGACGGACCAGGGCTGGCACCTGCCCGACCTTGCGGCGTACGACCTTGCGACCGGTCCCTGACCGGCGTCAGCGGCGCCGGGTCCGGGCTCGCCAGCAGGGGGTGTGCCAATGGCGCCGATCGGTCACGTCGAGCATCCCGTCGGCCGGCCAGGTCACCAGGTGTGAGACGCCGGGCGGGATCTCCTGCTGGCAGCCCGGGCACCGATAGGACTTGGCCGAGACTCCGCCGTTGACCGAGCGCACGAACCACTCGCCGTCCGGGCCGGACTCGCGCCGCTCGGTGCCGGCCAGCGCCCGACCGACATCGAGGTCCTCAGTCGGCGGCGGACCAGCAACGCGCCGACCGCCGCGTCGAACTCGGTTGCTACGCGGCATCTCTCGTCGTTTCTGGGTCTCGTGGACGGGGGTGTGACCCGGGGCTCAGGTGTAGTCGCGGAAGCCTCGGCCGCTCTTGCGGCCGAGATAACCCGCGGTGACCAGTTGCTCGAGCAGCGGCGCCGGCGCGAAACCGGGCTCTCGGAACTCCAGGTAGAGCTGGCGCTGGATGGCGAGCGACACGTCCAGGCCGACCGCATCGAGCAGCTCGAACGGTCCCATGGGGTAACCACATCCGGTCTTCATCGCGGTGTCGATGTCCTCGACCCCGGCGTAGTGCGCCTCCAGCATCTTCACCGCGTCGTTGAGGTAGGGAAAGAGCAGGGCGTTGACGATGAAGCCCGACCGGTCACCGCACTCGACCGGGTGCTTGCCGAGGCGCTCGACGACGGCCTTGACGCTGGCGACGACCTCCGGCGCCGTCGAGACGGTGTGCACCACCTCGACCAGCCGCATCACCGGAGCCGGGTTGAAGAAGTGCAGTCCCACCACGTCGGCCGGCCGCTTGGTCGCGACGGCACACTCGACGACTGGTAGCGACGAGGTGGTCGTCGCCAGGATCGCGCCGGGGCGGCAGATCTCGTCGAGGTTCTCGAACAGCGCCTGTTTGACGTCGAGCTCCTCCACGACGGCCTCGATCACCAGGTCAGCGGTGGCCAGGTCGTCCAGCCGTGTGCTCACGGCCAGCCGGTCCAGGGCGGCCGCGCGATCGGCGTCCTCGAGCTTGCCGCGCTGCACGGCCTTCTCCAGGCTCTTGCTGATCGCGGCGTGGGCCCGAGCCTGCGCGTCCGCGCTACGCGCGACCAGCGTCACCGCGAAACCCGCCTTGACGAAGACCTCCGCGATGCCGGACGCCATCGTGCCGGAGCCCACGACGCCGACCCGCTCGATGGAGCGCAACACTTGCTCTCCATCAACTGTTGTCACGGGTGTCAACGCATCGTCCACGAGCTTGCTGGAGCCCGGCTCGTCGTAGGTGTAGAACCCGGCGCCGGTCTTGCGGCCCTTCAGGCCGGCCGTGGACATCTGCTTCAGGATCGGGCTGGGCGCGTGGAGCCGATCGCGGCCCTGCTTGTACATCGTGTCGAGAATCTCGTACGCCGTGTCGAGCCCGATCAGGTCCATCAAGGCCAGCGGCCCCATCGGCAGGCCACAGCCCAGAGTCATCGCCGCGTCGATGTCCTCCCGGGACGCGTAGCGCGACTCGAAGAGCGACACGGCGTGGTTGAGGTAGCCGAAGAGCAGCGCGTTGGCGATGAAGCCGGCCTTGTCGCCGACCACGACGGGCAGCTTGCCCAGCCGCTCGGCCAGACGCCGGACATCTTCGACGACGGTGTCCTCGGTGACCACGGTCCGGATCACCTCGACGAACTTCAGCACCGGTGCCGGGTTGAAGAAGTGCAGACCCACGACCCGGCGCGGGTTGTGGGTGGCGACCGAGATCTCGGTGACCGAGAGGCTCGAGGTGTTCGTCGCGAGGATCGCCTCGGACGTCACGATCGAGTCCAGCTTGCCGAAGATCTCGCGCTTGAGGTCCAGGTGCTCGGGCACCGCCTCGACGACCAGTTCGCGATCGGCCAGATCCTCCAGCGCGGTGCTGAACCGCACGTGCGAGAGCAGCGCCGCCTGGTCCTCGGGGGTGAGCTTGCCGCGGGCGACCGCGCGGTCGGTGGAGTGCATCAGGACGCCGCGACCGTGCTCGACGGCCGCCTCGCTGGCCTCGACCGCCACGACGTCCAGCCCGTTGCGGGCAAAGACCTCGACGATGCCAGCCCCCATCGTGCCCAGGCCGATCACCCCGACCCTGCCGAACTCACGCGCCATTGCGTCCACTCCTCGCGCCCGTTGACTCGAGCCGATCCTCCCAGACCCTGCGCTCCAGGCTGGCTCCAGACTGCTCCCGGCTGCACTGCCATGATCGCCGGGTGAGCCAGCAGACGGTTGCCTTGGTGCTCGCGCTGGGCTCGACCGTCCTGTTCGGCGTCGCCACCGTGATGCAGGCGATCGGCGTACGGCGCCGGGAGGTGGCGACCGCCGCGACGGGCAGCCCCTCGGCGACCGACTCCGCCTCCGGCCTGGTCCGCCTGGTCGTCGACCCCTGGTACGTCGGGGGGTCGCTGCTCGACTTCGTCGGCGCCGTCGCGTCGGCGGTCGCGTTGCAGCACCTGCCGCTTTTCATCGTGGAGTCGTGCATCGCCGCCTCCATCGCGGTGACCGCCGTCATCGGCGTACCCGTCCTGGGCCTGCACCTGGCCCGGCGCGAGGTGATCGCGCTGTGCGTCGTCGGGGTCGGGCTGGTGCTGCTCGCGGTGAGCTCCTCCCCCGGGCCGGCGCATGCACTGACCGAGAGCGGTGCCTGGCTCCTGCTCGGCGGGGTTGCGGTGATCGCCGCGCTCGCCTGGTGCACGTTCCGGACCACGTCCTCGATCGCGATGGCCATCACGTGCGGGCTGGCCTTCAGCGGCATGGGCCTGGCCGAGCGCACCCTGGAGATCCCCGACCCCTGGTGGCACGTCTTCGGCGGCCCCACGCCGTACGCGTTGATCGGCTACGGGCTGATCGGCATCACGGCGTACGCCTCGGCCATCGCGCGGGGCAAGGTGACCACGGTGACAGCGGTGACCTTCGCGGTGGAGACGGTGGTGCCATCGGTCATCGGCCTGATCGCCCTCGGCGACTCCTCCCGACCGGGATTCGCCGTCGTCGCAGCGGCCGGCTTCGCCGCCACTGTCGGCGGTGCGATCGGGCTGACCCGGGTGGCCGCGATGACCGAGGCACCGGCTGGCGTTCAGGCACCGGCGGCTGGCTGAGCGCGCCGGCCGAGTTCAGCTGGGTTCAGCGAGCTTCGGCTAGGTTTCAGGGCGTGCGTCTGGTGATCGCTCGGTGCAGCGTGGACTACGTCGGGCGGTTGACCGCCCACCTGCCGCTGGCCACCCGGCTGTTGCTGGTCAAGGCCGATGGCAGCGTGCTGGTGCACAGCGACGGCGGTTCCTACAAGCCGCTCAACTGGATGAGCCCGCCGTGCACGCTGACCGAGAGCGAGCCGGAGCCGGCCGACGCCGAGCTCGGAGTCACCGCGATCTGGACGGTCAAGCACACCAAGACCGACGACCAGCTGGTGGTGCGACTGCACGAGATCCTCGACGATCGCCGGCATGAGCTGGGCGTGGACCCTGGGCTGGTCAAGGACGGCGTCGAGGCCCACCTGCAGCGCCTGCTGGCCGAGCAGATCCAGGTGCTCGGGCCGGGTCACACGCTGGTCCGGCGCGAGTACATGACGGCGATCGGGCCGGTCGACATCCTGGCGCGCGACGGCGCCGGGGTGAGCGTCGCGGTCGAGATCAAGCGACGCGGCGAGATCGATGGCGTCGAGCAGCTCACCCGCTACCTCGAGCTGATGAACCGGGACCCGTTGCTCGCTCCGGTCATCGGCGTCTTCGCCGCGCAGGAGATCAAGCCGCAGGCCCGGGTCCTTGCGACCGATCGGGGGATCCGGTGCGTCACCTTGGATTACGATGCACTGCGTGGTGCGGACAATCCCGAATCACGCCTCTTCTAGGGCAAAACCTGCCCACGAAGTGCCGTTTGGGTGACACGCTGTAACTAGTGAGTAACCACCTGCCGTAACTACCCCAGGGGCCGCTCGGCCCCAGCCAGCCCGCAGCCGAAGCCGGAGTCGACCAATGCCGCAGGGAGCACGCGTCGTCCGCGCGGTGGCCCTCCTGTCGGCGGCCTCGGTCCTCGCCGCCGTCGTCGGCGTCGTCACGACCCACACGAGCGGCGCACCCTCGGCCGGCTCGGCCGCCTCGGCAGCGGGCCGGACGGCCACGCCGGCCGCCGCGGGGACCCAGACGTCGCTCTCGGTCGGCCGATCCGCGGCGACCCCAGCTGTCCCGTCCGTCGCTGGACCCGGGTCGCAGCTCTCACCAGTCGGTGCCACATCCGCACGATCCGCACGATCCGCGCACGGCGGGACGGGCAACGCCGGATCGGCCGGCAAGACGACCGGACACCCGACGCAGCCGACGATCACCGAGCACGTCAACGGGCGCAACGTCACGTTCGTGCACTCGTGCGCCCAGAACGTGCCTCCCGGGCAGGTCGCCTGCTACGCCGAGCGGCGTACCGACCCCGCAGCCACCGGCACCGCAGCCACCGGCACCGAGGTGACCGGTCCGGGCGCCGGCGCGGGAGTCTCGACCGCGGTGACCCCCTCGGGCGCGCTGATCGCGCTGCCCCACGGCCTGGGTCCCCAGCAGCTCCAGGCGGCCTACGGGCTGCCGTCGGCCACTGCCGGGAACGGCCAGACGGTCTACATCATCGACGCGTACGACGATCCCAGCGCGGAGTCCGACCTCGCGGTCTACCGATCGACGTACGGCTTGCCACCTGCACGAGCGCCAACCTGTGCTTCAGCAAGCTCAACCAGAACGGCCAGACCGGGCCGTTGCCAGGTGCCGACACCACGGGCTGGGCCGGTGAGATCTCCCTTGATCTGGACATGGTGTCCGCGATCTGCCCCAACTGCCACATCACCCTGCTGGAGGCGGCCAGCGGCGCGGACACCAGCGTCTTCACCGCCGTCGCCACCGCCAACCGCCTGGGCGCGAAGTTCGTCTCGATGAGCTGGGGCGACGCCGAACTGCCGGCAACAACCCAGGCCAGGCTGGACAGCACCTACTTCTCGGCGACCGGTGTGGTCTACACGGCGGCGTCCGGTGACAAGGGTTACGGGGACGGCGTGATCTACCCGGCCACGTCGAACCGGGTCGTGGCCGTGGGCGGCACGTCCCTCACCCCGGCATCCACGACCAGTCGCGGCTGGACCGAGTCGGCGTGGAGCGGGGCGGGCAGCGGATGCTCGGCCGTCGAGCCGGCAGCAACCTGGCAGCTCCACGCCACCCCGTGCAGCCGGCGCGCGACCACCGACGTCTCGGCGGTGTCCGACCCCGCCACCGGGGTCGCCGTCTACCAGACGTACCACGGGCGCGGCTGGGATGTGTACGGCGGCACCAGTGCCGCCACGCCGATCATCGCGTCGGTCTACGCGCTCGCCGGGACGCCGGCCGCCGCCATCAACCCCGCTGAGCTGCTCTACCAGCACCCCCACTCGCTCTACGACATCACCAGTGGCAGCAACGGCTCCTGCTCGCCCGCGTCGCTGTGCCACGGCACCGCGGGCTGGGACGGGCCCACCGGCCTGGGCACGCCGCACGGCCTGCAAGCCTTCGAGCCTGGCCGGTCCACGCACACCACGGCACCCGGCAGCACGATCGCGCCCGGGTGGCCGGCAACCAAATGACCACGCCCGCGTTGACGTCAGTGTCTGCCTCCAGCTAGCAGTCCGCCCCAATGGGGCAGACTTCCGCGCATGGCCGGGCGTCTTCATCGTGGACCCACGCGGGTCGCGGTCGCCGCGACGAGCCCTCTCGCCGTCGAGGCCGGGTTGCGGCTCGCAGTCTCCGGTGGCAATGCGGTGGATGCCGCGATCGCCGCAACGTTGGTCGCGACGGTCACCGAGCCCGGCGTGGTCAGCCTGGCCGGCGGGGCGTTCGTCACCATCGACCCGGCCGACGGCTCGGCCCCGGTCACGGTCGACGGCAACGTCGAGATGCCCGGCCGCGGGCGTCCACCGGAGCGCTTCGGCGCCGGCATGACCGAGGTCGAGACGGCGTACGGCGGCGGGCTCCGGTTGTGGGTCGGACCGGGCTCGGTGGCCACGCCGGGCGCCCTGGCCGGCCTGGGCCTGGCCCACGAGCGCTACGGCACCGCGCCCTGGCCCGAGGTCGTGGCGCCAGCCGTCGAGGCCGCCCGCGAGGGCTTTCCGCTCGGCTCCGCGTCGGCCAGCTATCTGGACCTGGCCCGCGACATCGTCTTCGGTTGGGACGCCGAATCCGCTGCGGCGCTGCGGCATCCGGACGGAAGGCCGATCCAAGCCGGTGAGCTGATGCGCTCCCCCGACCTGGCCGCGGCGCTCGAGGTCGTGGCCGCTGAAGGCGCCCGGACGATGTACGACGGCACGCTCGGCCACGCACTGGCGGCGGACCTGGATGCCCGCGGGGGGTTGCTCACCGCAGCCGACCTCGCGGCCTATCAGGCCATCGTCCGGCCGGCCGTCCGGGTCGAGCTGGCCGGCTGGACCCTCGCGACCAATCCCCCGCCGAGCATCGGTGGGCCGGTGCTCGCCGCGATGCTGACGCTGCTGGCGCGCGCGCCGTACACGCCGGGCTCCGCGCGCGACATCTCTCGTTTGGTCGCCATCCAGCGGAGCGTGCTCGACCACCGGCTCGGCGTGCTCGACATCGCGGAGGACTTGGATGCGGCCGGCCGCGAGCTGCTGACCATGGTCGCCGAGGGCTGGGATCCGGTGGCGCACGCATCGGCCTCGACCGTCCATGTCTCCGTCGTCGACGAGCACGGGATGGCCTGCGCTGCAACGGCTTCCGCAGGCTACGGGTCAGGGGCAACGATCCCCGGCACCGGAATCCTGCTCAACAACTGCCTCGGCGAGCCCGAGCTGAACCGGCGGGGCGTCCACGCGCTGACACCTGGCACCCGGATGGCGTCCAACATGGCGCCCTCGGTCGGCCGTCACGTCGACGGTTCCGTCCTGGCCATCGGCAGCCCCGGAGCCGACCGGATCACGACCGCTCTGGCCCAGGTCCTCGCCGGCTACGCGCTGGGGGGTCTGGACCTGCAGGCCGCCGTCGACGCTCCACGTCTGCACGTTCGGCATCTGGCTGCGCCCGCGGACCGCTCTGCGGGCGGCGAGCCCGGTAGCGGGTCGGTCCGGGTCGACTACGAGGCCGACCTCGCGATGCCCGCTGTGGGGCTGCCGACCTATGAACACCCGGCGTGCTCGATGTTCTTCGGAGGGGTGGCAGCGGCTCTGGTTCGGCCTGACGGTCGCTTGGAGGCCGCTGCCGACCCGCGCCGGGCCGCGGCCGTCGCCGTCTCCCCCAGCTGACCAGCTCAGCAGCGGACTGGCTGGCGCGCCTGGGCAGGTGCCTAGCCGGTGTCGGGCAGCCAGCCTTCTGGAATGGCGATGGCCCGGTTGTCGCCCTTGGTCTGGGACGCGGTCCCGGAAATGCTGCCGGGCGGGGTGTCGGTCGCGACGCCGGCGTCCGGCGCGACGCTCGGGTCGGTGTCGGGCGTTGGTCGGCGGGTTGGTCGGCGGGTTGGTCGGCGGGTTGCTCGGCGGGTTGCTCGGTGGGCAGGGTGAAGTGTCGCGTGTTGCGGATGGGTGTTCGGTTGCGGGTCGAGCCAGGCGGGTGGTCGCCAGTGCGGCAGCCCGTTCAGCATCACACAGTCCCAGCCGCGTTTGGCGTGTTCTCGGTGGTGGTAGCCGCACAGGAGGGTGAGGTTGTCGATGTCGGTGGGGCCGCCGTTGGCCCAGTCGGTGATGTGGTGTCGCTGGCAGTGGCTCGGGGGCCGGTCACAGCCCGGGAAGGAGCAGCCGCGGTCTCGCGCGGCTAACGCGACGGTCTGGCCGGGGGTGGCGATCCGGGAGGTGCGGCCGAGGTAGAGCGGGACGCCCTTGCTGTTCTCGATCAGCACGTACAGCTGGCGTCTGGTCGCAGAGCGCGGAGGGCGTCCCCGACCGGGAGCAGGGTGCCGTGCTCGGAGACGGCGAGGCCGTGCCGGTCGCGGAGCTGGTTGTCTTTGATGTGCCAGACGATCGCGGCCGGGGTGCCGCCGCAGGCCGGCAGGTCCCCGGTGTTGAGGATGGCTTTGAGGACGTCACCGAACGCGTCGTGCATCCGCACGTCGTGCGTGCGTTCGTCGCGGCTGCCCGGCACCTCCGCCACTCCCGAGCCCTCGCGACCCGGACTCCTCGCTGGGTTGGTCCGGCTGCTCGGCCCATCCGCGTTCAGCTGCCGCGGGGGTGGCGGGCACGGCGGGGGCGGGTTTGGACCAGGCGTCCAGCACGACCCGGGCGGCTTCACCGGTTTCCTGGTTCAGGTCGGCTTGCAGGGTGTACCCGGCCTGCCCGCGTTTCTTCCACAGCCGCAGCCCGCGGTGCTTGTCGGCGTGGGCGACCTCGCGCAGGGTCCCGTCGGGGTCGGCCCGCACCATCACCTCGCGTGGCGAGGATCCTCCAGGTCGGCCGGGGTGACCTTGCCGGCGGCTGTGGACCATCTCGGCCTCCACCACCGGTCCGGAGTCCTCCCGGACCGGGGTGGGGAGCTTGCCGATGGTCTCGATGATGATCCGGGCGTGGTCGGCCGACGACCTCACCGGCCGTGACCGCCGCCGCCAGGCGCGGGCAGCGGCGCCGGCAGGACTTCCCCGGTGAACGCCACCTGCCGGGGTGATCGCGTGGGCCAGGTCGACCCGCCGCTTGGCCTCACCACCGGACAGCCGCAGCTGCTCCCGCAGGAAGGTCGCCGTCGAGGGTCGGGCGTAGCGGGCCGGTTCGTCGCCGACCTCGACCGCCGCCACGTAGCGGGAGTCGAAGACCGCCAGCCGCCGGCGCAGCAGCTCCAGGTTCCGGGCCGCCGCGTGCAGCCCGGTCGAGGGCGCGTCCAACCGGATCAGGGCGGTCAGGTCGTGGTCGTTGAGCTCGGCCACATCCCCGGCCAGGCGCGCGAACAGCTGCGTCCAGGCGCCGGGTCGCCGGTGGACTCCAGTTCGGGGTGAACGCTGCCCTCGTTCATGTGTTCGATTCTAGACCTATCCTCTGACATCGGTCAACCCCGACAACCACCCGAATCCCGTTGAATAGCAACTATTTTCGGCAACCTTGAGCGACTCTGCGTGACCGTTCTTCAAACCGCCGAAGGCGACCCGCGAGCAAGACCCAGCCCCGCGCGGAACCCGCGCGCCGTACTCAGCCGCCTGAAAACCCAGCCCCGCGCAGAACCAGCGCGCCGTACCCAGCCCCGTCTGAAACCCAGCCGGAGCGGAACCGGCGCCGTACCCAGCCGGGCTGAGAGCAACCCAACCGACCGACCCGACCGCGTCCTGACAGGATCGAGGAGTGAGCGCGCCACCCCCCGAGGACCGGGACGCCGGAGAGCCCGGTTTCGACGACGTCACCGAGCAGCAGCTCCGGGAGCGAGCCGATCTCAACTGGGCCTACGCGCCGGACGACGTGCTGCCCGCTTGGGTCGCCGAGATGGACTACGCCCCCAACCCAGTGGTCCAGGACGCCGTGAGCGAGGCGACCCGGCTGGGTCGGTTCGGCTACATCTCCCCCGCGGCCCTCGGCCGCCTGGGCCGCGCCACGGCGAGCTTCGCCGCCGCTCGGTACGGCTGGCCGCTCGACCCGGCGCTCGTCGTGGCGACCGGAGAGGTCATGGCCGGCGTGATCCTGGCCATCGAGACGCTGTGCGCCCAGGCGCCAGTGGTCGTGCTGACCCCGGCCTACCCGCCGTTCCTCGACGCCGTGCCCCTGACCGGGCGGGAGCTGGTTCCGGTCCGCCTCGATCCGGACGCCGAGCGGGCCGTCCTCGACCTCGACCGGATCGAGCAGGCCCTGGTCGCGGGGGCCCGCACGGTGCTGCTCTGCAACCCCCACAACCCTTGGGGTCGGTCGTGGTCCGCGCAGGAGCTCACCGGTCTGCGCGACGTGGTGGTCCGTCACGGCGCCCGCGTCGTCTCGGATGAGATCCATGCGCCCCTGGTGCTCCCCGGCGGTCACCACACGCCGTACGCCGCGATCGAGGGTACGGCGGAACACGTCACGACCCTGCTGTCAGCGAGCAAGGCCTTCAACGTGGCCGGGCTCAAGTGCGCGCAGATCGTGGCCGGGACAGCCGCGGATGCCCGAGCCCTGGCCGCTATCCCACCGGTCGCCAACCACGGCGTCTCGCCGCTGGGCCTGGAGGCCAACGTCGCGGCGTACGAGGACACCAGCCTGTGGTTGGACACGATGGTGGAGCATCTGGCCGGCAACTGCCGGCTGTTCGCCGAGGCCCTCGCCGAGCAGGTGCCGGCCGCGCGGATGCGGCCGATGGAGGCGACCTACCTGGCCTGGGTCGACCTCCGGGCCTACGGCCACGAGCAACCCGCGGCCGTGGCCTTGCAGCGCGGCCGCGTGATGGTGCGCGAGGGCAGCGACTTCGGTCCCGGGGGCGAGGGTCACGTGCGAGTCAACCTGGCCACCTCGCGGGCCCGGGTGCTGGAGCTCGCCCGCCGTCTGGGGACCGCGTTCGACCCCGCCGACTGACCACTCCGTCGACTGACCACGCGGCCCTGGCGCTAACCCGTTGCGGGCGAGGCGGTTTCGCGGCGATAGGCCCAGAGGGCCGGCACGGTCGCGGCCAGGACGATGACCACAAAGATGCACGCGATGCCGCCTCCGACCCACGACCAGGACAGCCCGAACGCCGCGGCCATGATGCCCGCGCGCAGCGAGCCGAGTTGGGGTCCGCCCGCAACCACGACCGTGAAGACACCCTGCAGCCGCCCGCGCATCTCGTCGGGCGCATAGGTCTGCAAGATGGTCTGCCGGTAGACCGCGGAGACCAGGTCGCTGGCCCCCGCGACGGCCAGCAGCAGCACAGCCAGCCAGAGCTGATGCGACAGACCCGCCAGCGAGACCGCGATCCCCCAGCCGATGACCGCGAAGACCAGGGCCCGGCCCTGCCGACGCACCCGCCCGATCCAGCCCGACCCGAGACCGGCCAGGATCGAGCCGATCGCGATCGCGGCGTAGAGCCATCCCACCGCCCCGACACTGTGAAACCGGTCAACGGCGGCCTGCGGGAAGAGGGCCCGCGGCATGGCGAAGACCATGGCCGCGATGTCCACGGCGAACGACGCGAGCAGGACCGGCCGGGTGCCGATGAAGGCGAGTCCCGCTCCGACCGCTCGGAACCCGGGCTTGACCTTCTCCCCCAGCGGCGGGATCGGTGGCAACCGAAGCGCGGCGTAGAAGCCGGCCGTGAACAGCGCCGCATCGATACCGTAGGCCCACGCGAAGCCACCACTGGCGATCACGACGCCCGCGATCAACGGGCCCGCCACGGTGCCGACGTTGCTCATGGTGAAGTTCAGGGTGTTGCCGGCCGGGACCAGGTCGGCCGGGATCAGTCGTGGGGTGATCGCCCAGCGCACCGGGGACGCGACCGAGAAGCCGATGGTCTGGATCACGACGATCGCAATGAGCAACCCCGCGCTGTGCGCATGCAGGATCGCCTGCAGCAGTAGGGCACCGGTCGCCGCCCACACGACGCAGGAAGAGGCGATGTAGAGCAGCCGTCGGTCGACCGCGTCGGCGATGGCCCCGCCGTAGAGGCCGAAGATCACCAGCGGCACCAGCGCCGCGAACCCGAGCATCCCGACCCAGAACGACGAGTGCGTGATGCTGAACATCTGCACCGGCACGGCCACCGCGGTCAGCTGGAACCCGACGTAGGACACGCCCTGTCCGAGAAAGATCCGACGGAAATCCTTGTGCTGCAGTGGACGTACGTCGACGGCGACCCGACGGACCAGCGCGAGGGGGTTACGGCTCACGTGTGGTCGGCACCGAGGGTCAGACCGTGGGCCCGTCGGATCTCGGTCACGATCCGGCCCATCATGGCCGTCATCGAGAGGTCCTTCGGTGTGAAGACGGCGGCGACACCGCTCGCCAGGAGGGTCCGCGCGTCCGCCTCCGGGATGATGCCGCCGACGATGACCGGCACGTCGTCGAGCCCGGCTGAACGCAGCCGGGACAGCACATCCGGCACGAGCGAGAGATGTGAGCCAGACAGGACCGAGAGGCCCACGCAGTGCACGTCCTCGGCGATGGCCGCCTCGGCGATCTGCTCGGGCGTCAGCCGGATGCCCTGGTAGATCACCTCGAAGCCGACGTCCCGGGCTCGCACCGCCACCTGCTCCGCGCCGTTGCTATGGCCGTCCAGGCCCGGCTTGCCCACCAGCAGCCGCAAGCGGCCGCCGAGCTCCTCCCCCGTGACGCGCACCGCGGCCCGGACCTGCGCGAGCTCATCGGCTGCGGCGCCAGTGACGGCCGGCCCGGCCGAGGCGCCGCTGACTCCGGTCGGCGCGCGGTACTCGCCGAAGACCTCCCGGAGCGCGCCGGCCCACTCACCCGTCGTGACGCCCGCTCGCGCACAGCGCAGCGTGGCCGTCATCAGGTTGACCTCCGTCGATGCGTCCGCCCGCAGTTGCTCGAGCGCGACCCGCGCCTCCTGCGCCGTCGAAGGATCGGCAGTCCCGCGAGATGCGCCACGCTGCAACGGCTTTCGCCGCCGACTCCTCGGCCGCTGGGTCAACCGACTGCACCGCGGCGTCCAGGTCGGCGGTCAGCGGACTCGGCTCGGTCGACGTGAAGCGGTTGACGCCGACCACGACCTCCTCGCCCGACTCGACCCGGCTCCGATGCCGAGCGTGGGCGTCGACCAGCGCCGACTTCAGGTAGCCGCTCTCGACTGCGGCCACCGCTCCCCCCATCTGCTGGACCCGCTCGATCTCCTCCCGGGCCGCCTCGACCAGCTCGGCGACGCGGGTCTCCACGACCCGCGAGCCCTCGAACAGGTCGTCGTGCTCCAACAGGTCGGACTCGAAGGCCAGCACCTGCTGGATGCGCAGGCTCCACTGCTGATCCCAGGGCCGGGGCAACCCGAGCGCTTCGTTCCACGCGGGCAGCTGCACGGCCCGGGCCCGCGCGTCCCTCGAGAGGGTCACCGCGAGCATCTCCAGCACGATCCGCTGCACGTTGTTCTCGGGCTGCGACTCGGTCAGCCCGAGCGAGTTGACCTGGACCCCGTAGCGGAACCGCCGGTGCGCCGGGTCCTGCACGCCGTACCGCGTCTGGGTCAGCTCGTCCCAGAGCCGCACGAAGGCGCGCATCTTGCACATCTCCTCGACGAAGCGCACACCCGCGTTGACGAAGAACGAGATCCGCGCGACGACCAGACCGAACCGGTCGGGCGGCACCTGGCCGGAGTCGCGCACCGCGTCCAGGACGGCGATCGCCGTACACATCGCGAAGGCCAGCTCCTGCACCGGCGTCGCGCCGGCCTCCTGCAGGTGATAGCTGCAGATGTTGATCGGGTTCCACTTCGGCATCGCCGTCGCCGCGTAGGCCACCAGATCGGTGCTCAGCCGCAGCGACGGCCCCGGCGGGAAGACGTAGGTCCCCCGCGAGAGGTACTCCTTGATGATGTCGTTCTGGGTCGTGCCGGTCAGGCTGCGCACGGCCGCGAGCGGGTCGGCGCCGCGAGCCTCGGCCTGCTGCTCAGCGACCACCTGGTAGAGCGCGAGCAGCCACATCGCCGTCGCGTTGATCGTCATCGAGGTGTTCATCGCGGCCAGGTCGATGCCCTCGAAGAGGGCGGTCAGGTCACCGACGTGCGCGATCGGTACGCCGACCTTTCCCACCTCGCCGGCGGCCAGCACGTGGTCGGGGTCGTAGCCGGTCTGGGTCGGCAGGTCGAAGGCAACGGACAGCCCGGTCTGGCCCTTGTCCAGGTTGCGCCGGTAGAGCGCATTGGACTCGGCCGCACTGGAGTGACCGGCGTACGTCCGCATCACCCAGGGCTTGTCCCGCACGCTCGAACGCTACCCGCGGGTACGCTGCCCTGGGCAGGCCGAGCGCGGGTGAGGCCAGACACACCCTCAGTCGACCAGCTCGTCGACGATAGCACCAGCGCCAGGCCTCTCCCGGCTCGAAGCTGCGCATCACCGGGTGCTCGGTCTCGTGGAAGTGCAGTTCCGCGTGCCGGCCGATCGAGGAGTCGCAGCACCCCACGTGTCCGCAGGTGAGGCACAGCCGCAGGTGCACCCAGGTCAGACCGTCACGAAGGCACTCGAAGCAGCCGTCCGGCGTCAGCGGTACGACGACCGTCGGCGCCTCGCGCAGATGATCACAGCTGCCGGCGAGGGCGTGCCCGGTGAGGTCCTCGACCCGCTCGAGGGCGTCGTCGCGGGTCCCGATCCGGTCCAGGGTGGACTCCTCGACGTCCAGCATGGCCATCAACGAGCGGGAGACCTCGTCCGGCAGCTCGCCGGCCTGGGTGCCCGTGACGACACTCTCCCGCTCGGCCTGCAGCATCTGCAGCCGCAGCCGTCGGTAGGTCTCGCTCGGCGTCTCCCACTCGCGTTCCGGGCGGCCGAGTCGCTCCCAGGCCGTGTTGGCGCGCTTGATCCCACGCCCGCGCAACTGATCGATCGTCGACTGCGGCTCGGAGCCGTCGATGATCTCCTCCAGCCGCGCGATCCCGGCCTGAGTCGCATGTTGCAGCGCGACCGCCTCTTGGAGCGCGTCCTCCAGCGGGTCCGGCCGCGGGAGGTGGAGCCGGCGCACCAACAGCGGCAGGGTCGGGCCCTGGATGAGCAACGTGCCGGCGACGACGACGAACGCGACCAACCGCAGCGCGGCGACCTGGGGGATCGACGAGGGCAGGGCGAAGGCCGCGGCCAGGGTCACCACCCCCCGCATCCCGGCCCAGGAGATGGCGGTAGGGAGCTGCCACGGCGGGTTCGGGTCGGCCCGGCCCACTGCCGGGATCAGCCGCGGCAGGTAGGTCGCCGGGAAGACCCAGATCGGCCGGGCCACCATGACGGCCACGAGGACGGCGGCGCAGACCCCGACCAGTCGGGCATCGGACATGGTGCCGGCCCGGGCCTCGTGCACGACGCTCTTGACCTGCAGGCCGATCAGCAGGAAGACGGTGTTCTCGAGCAGGAACTGCACGGTCGACCAGTTGATCCGCTCCGAGAGTCGCGACGAGGCGGACTGCAGGGTCGGCGCCTTGTGGCCCAGGACGAGCCCGGTCACGACCACCGCCAGGACGCCGGACGCGTGGAGCTCCTCGGCCGGCAGGTAGGCCACGAACGGCGCGACGAAGGACAGCGTCGTGTCGATGACCGGGTCCTCGATCCGGCGGCGGATGACGGCGAGCACCGAGGCGACCGCGAGCCCGACGGCCACTCCGCCGCCAGCGGCCCAGAGGAAGTCCAGGCCGACCCGCCCGAACGCGACCGAGGCCGACAGAGCCGCGATCGCGGTCTTGAGCAGCACCAGCGACGTCGCGTCGTTGACCAGGCTCTCGCCCTCGAGGATCGTGACGACGCGGCGCGGCAGGCCGACCCGGCGGGCCACGGCCGTCGTGGCCACGGCATCGGGCGGCGCCACGACGGCCCCCAGCGCGAAGGCCGCCGCGAAGGACAGGTCCGGGACCACCCACCGCAGGACGACGGCGACGACGAAGGCGGTGAAGACGACCAGACCGACCGAGAGCAGCCCGATCGCCCGCCGATTCCGGCGGAAGTCCAGGACCGAAGTGCGGATCGACGCGGCGTACAGCAGTGGCGGCAGGAGGCCGACCAGGACCAGGTCAGGGTCCAGCCGGTAGTCCGGGACGAAGGGCAGGTAGGACCCGACGACCCCGACCATGGTCAGCAGCAGTGGAGCGGACCGGCCGACCCGGCGCGCGAAGGACGCCACCGTCGCCACGACGACGACGATGGCGACGATGCCGAGCGCAAGGTGCATCCGAGGACTATCGCAGGGAGATCACTGCGCCATCACAGGGCCATCGCGGGGCTAGAGCCGGGCGATCGCCGGACAAAACGCACAGGGCAGCCGATCAGCCGTCGTAGGAGTAGAAGCCCCGGCCGGTCTTGCGGCCCAGCGCCCCCGCGCTGACCATCCGGTTGAGCAGCTCCGGCGGCGCGAACTTCTCGTCCTGGGTCTCGTCGTAGATGTTCTGCGCGGCGTTGCGCATGATGTCCACCCCGGTCAGGTCAGTGGTAGCGAGCGGGCCCATCGCGTGCCCGAAGCCCAGCTTGCACGCAATGTCGATGTCCTCCGCGCTGGCGACGCCGTTCTCGACCAGCCGGACGGCCTCCATGGCCAGCGCGGAGATCAGCCGCGTGGTGACGAAGCCGGCCACGTCCCGGTTGACGACGACACAGGTCTTGCCGATCGATTCAGCGAAAAGCCTTGCCCGAGAGAGGGTTTCGTCACTGGTCCGATAACCGCGAACAAGTTCACAAAGGGCCATCATCGGCACCGGCGAGAAGAAGTGAGTTCCCACGACCGACTCCGGCCGCTTGGTCGCCGCCGCGATTCGAGTGATCGGGATGGCCGAGGTGTTGGTGGCCAGCAGACAGCCCTGCGGTGCCAGCCGGTCCAGCTCGGTGAACAGCTCGTGCTTGACCGCCAAGCTCTCGAAGACCGCCTCCACCACGAAGTCGGCCTCGCTCACGCAGTCGAGGTCGGTCGTCGTCGTGATCCGGTCCAGCGCCGCGTCGGCGGCTTCGCGAGTTGTCGTGCCCTTGCCGACGAAGCGCTCCAGGGATCGAGCGATCCCCTCCCTTCCGCGCGCCAGCGCCGCGTCCGTGACGTCACGGACGCTCACCTGGTAGCCCGCCATCGCCGCGACCTGGGCGATCCCTGAGCCCATCAGCCCGGCGCCGATCACCACGAGCGAGCCCGCTGCCTCCTGTGCTTGCTGCGAAGCCTGTTCAGCCATGGCGCGGAGGCTACGCCAGGACCACACTGGAGGCGTGCGGCCGGGTAGCGAGGTGGACTTCCTGTGGGGGCCGGGCATTGCGCTGCTCGTGGTCGGCTTCCTGGCCCTGATGCTGCGCTGGACCTTCTCCCACGGTTCCTCGCTGGTCGAGCGCCGGCCACGGGCCGGTCACGAGGACGAGTACGGCGCGCTGGTCCCGGTGGCCTCCCCCGGCAGCGTGATCGAGGCCGAGCTGCTGCGGCGCAAGCTGATCGACGCCGGCATCCGCGCGACGCTCGCCCGCACGATCGACGGACCGCGCGTCCTGGTCTTC
The DNA here is from genome assembly GCA_963834425.1 of uncultured Actinomycetota bacterium. Lineage (GTDB taxonomy): Bacteria > Actinomycetota > Actinomycetes > Actinomycetales > CAVURS01 > CAVURS01. Next base: position 304,421 of record CAWIBR010000008.1, on the reverse strand, counting down.
CCCGAGGAGGCCCGGACCGCCCGCGCCCTCCTGCGCAGCTAGCCCCTGCTCCGCCTCAGCCGGCGATCGGGGCTAGCGGATCGGCCTCACGCCGTACGTCGGCTCCGAGGCCGCGCAGCTGCTCCTCGAAGTGCGCGTAACCCCGGTCCACGTGATGAGCGCCGCTGACCCGGGTGATGCCTTCGGCGACCAGGCCGGCCACGACCAGCGCGGCACCCGCCCGGATGTCACTCGCCTCGACCGGCGCCGCGGAGAGGCGGCGTTTGCCGTGGACCATCGCGTGGTGGCCGTCGACCCGCACGTCGGCGCCGAGCCGGGCGAGCTCCTGCACGGTGCGAAAGCGCGCCTCGAACAGGTTCTCCGTGACCATCCCGGAGCCTTCGGCCACGGCGTCATAGACCAGCACGAACGGCTGCAGGTCGGTCGGGAACCCTGGATAGGGCAGCGTGGCGGCATCGATCGCCTGCAGCGGCCGGTCGGTCGCGACCACCCGGAAGCCGTCGTCCGTGCGGATCACCTCGCTGCCCGCGTTGGCCAGCTTGTCCAGGACCAGGTCCAGGTGGCCGGCCTCGGCCGACCGGATGGTGACGTCGCCCCGCGTGGTCGCCGCGGCGAACGCCCATGTGCCGGCCGCGATCCGGTCCGGTACGACGTGATGCCGCACGGGCTGCAGCGCTTCCACGCCGTGAACGACGAGGGTCGAGCTGCCAACGCCCTCGACCTGGGCGCCCATCTCGATCAGCAGCTGCGCGATGTCGACGATCTCCGGCTCGCGGGCGGCGTTGTCGATCACCGTCGTCCCCGTGGCCAGCACGGCGGCCATCAGGATGTTCTCGGTGGCGCCGACGGAGGGGAAGTCGAGCCCGACCGCGGCGCCGCGCAGGCCGTTCGGCGCCTCCGCCACGAGGTACCCGTGATCCACCCGCACGCTCGCGCCGAGCCGCTCGAGGCCCGGTGGCGTGCAGGTCCAGGCCGCGCGAGCCGATCGCATCGCCGCCGGGGATCGCCACATCGGCCATCCCGAGCCGGGCCACGAGGGGGCCCAGCACGCTGATCGAGGCCCGCATCGCCCGTACCAGGTCGTAGTCAGCGCGGTGTCCCACGGTCTCCGGCACGTCGATGCTCACCACGCCGGCCGGCAGGTCGTGCTCGACCTCACAGCCGAGGCGCCGCAGCAGCTCGGCCATCACCTCGACGTCGCGGATCGCGGGCACGTTGGTCAGCTCCGAGCGCCCTACCGCGAGCAGGGCCGCGGCCATCAGCTTCAGCGCGCTGTTCTTCGCGCCGTGCACGACGACCTCGCCCTGCAGCGAGGTGGTCCCGACGACCCGGAAGCTGTCCACGCCCGCAAGGTTAGGGCCCCTAGGCTGGCGGCCATGGTCAACCTCACCCGGATCTACACCCGGACCGGCGACGACGGCACGACGTCCCTCGGAGACTTCAGCCGGACCGCCAAGACCGACCCCCGGCTCGCGGCGTACGCGGATGTCGACGAGACCAACGCCGCGGTCGGCGTGGCGGTCACCATCGGCGGGCTTCCGGAGGAGCTCTCGGTGCTCCTGCGCCGCGTCCAGAACGACCTGTTCGACGTCGGGGCCGACCTGTGCACGCCGCTGGCCGCGTCGTACCAGACGCCGCCGTTGCGGGTGCAGGAGCAGTGGATCGACGAGCTCGAGGCCGCCTGCGACCGGTTCAACGAACCCCTGGCCAAGCTGCGCTCGTTCGTCCTGCCGGGCGGTACGCCGGGTGCGGCCCACCTGCACGTGGCGCGCACCGTCGCGCGCCGGGCCGAGCGCTCGACCTGGGCGGCCGTCGAGGCCTATGGCACCGGCCCGGACGGCGGGGTCAACCCGCTGACCGCGACCTACCTCAACCGGCTCTCCGACCTGCTCTTCATCCTGGCCCGCTACGCCAACCACGCCACCAGCGACGGCTCGGCGCCCGGCGGCGATGTCCTCTGGGAGCCCGGCGGCGGCCGCTGACGCCCTAGTGTGCGCAGCTACACCAATCACTTACTGGCACGGTGCGTCTCCGTGCCAATAGGTTTGGCACGGAGACGCACCGTGCTGATGAAATTCCGCGGGGCAGGTGAGCCGCGACGAAAAGCCGGCCCCGAGTGGGACCGGCGCGGCGTACCCAGCGTCTTTCGTTCGTGAGGTCTTGACGTCTTGAAGGCTCAGGCGACGTTGACGTTCTGGCCGGGGGGCGCGGCTTCGAGCCAGGCGGCGAAGCCGGTGTAGGCCTGATCGGTCATCGCCAGCTCGACCTCCATGCCGCGATAGCGACATCGGGCGATGATCGAACCGGCGAGTACGGCGAACGTCTCGGGCCCGGCCGGCCGCCGGCGCTCCTGGACGTCGAGCTCGGCCCGGACGAGCGACTCGGCCGCCCGCGGTGAGACGGAGAAGACGCGGTACCAGTCGATCCGGTCGGACTCGTAGCGGGCCACACCCAGGCGCCAGCCCTTGCCGGCGGGGCCGGACTGCAGCCGCAACGAGCAGTCGAACGCGCCCACGTCGCGAGTCAGGAACCGCCGCCGCGAGACCACACCGATGAGCAGCAGAGCAGTGACGACGAGCACCGCGACGACCACCTCGAGGGGAATGAGGAGGTCGTGCATGACGTCCTTAACGCGCCTCGGTCGCCAGCTCGGCGGTCTCGGTGACCAGGGTGACCCGGTCGTGGTCGACGGACATGAAACCCCCGTCGACGTCGATCGAGACCTCGCCGCTGTCGGTGAAGATGCGCACCGTGCCGTCAGCCAGCACACCCAGCATCGGCGTGTGCCCCGACAGGACGCCGAGCTCACCGTCGAGCGTGCGGGCGAGGACCATGCTGGCCTCGCCCTCCCACACCCGCCGGTCGGCAGCGACCAGCTCAACCTGCAATGTCACGACCTACCCCCAACGTGCCTAAAGAGCTCGAAACTGCGCCCGAACAACTTCACGATACAAGTACTCAGAGGCTCTTCTGGATCTCGGCCCACTTGCGGTCCACGTCGTCCAGCCCACCACACATGAAGAAGGCCTGCTCGGCGACGTGGTCGTAGTCGCCGTCGCAGATCTTGGTGAAGGCGTCGATCGTCTCGTCGATCGGCACCGTCGAGCCGTCGATGCCGGTGAACTGCTTGGCCACGTAGGTGTTCTGCGAGAGGAACCGCTGGATCCGCCGCGCGCGGGCCACGACGACCTTGTCCTCCTCGGACAGCTCGTCGACGCCGAGGATGGCGATGATGTCCTGGAGCTCCTTGTTGCGCTGCAGGATCACCTTGACCCGGACCGCCGTGTTGTAGTGCTCGGCCGAGATGTAGCGCGGGTCCAGGATCCGCGACGTCGAGGTCAGCGGGTCCACGGCCGGGTAGATGCCGAGCGAGGCGATCTCGCGGGACAGCTCGGTCGTGGCGTCCAGGTGGGCGAACGTCGTGGCCGGTGCCGGGTCGGTGTAGTCGTCGGCCGGCACGTAGATCGCCTGCAGCGAGGTGATCGAGTGACCCCGGGTCGAGGTGATCCGCTCCTGCAGCACGCCCATCTCGTCGGCCAGCGTCGGCTGGTAGCCCACGGCCGAGGGCATCCGGCCGAGCAACGTGGAGACCTCCGAGCCGGCCTGGGTGAACCGGAAGATGTTGTCGATGAAGAGCAGCACGTCCTGGTTCTGTACGTCGCGGAAGTACTCGGCCATGGTCAGCCCGGACAGCGCCACGCGCAGCCGGGTGCCCGGCGGCTCGTCCATCTGGCCGAAGACCAGCGCGGTCTGCGCGATGACGCCGGTCTCGGTCATCTCCTCGATCAGGTCGTTGCCCTCGCGGGTGCGCTCCCCGACGCCGGCGAAGACCGAGACGCCGTTGTGGTCACGCGCGACGCGGGCGATCATCTCCTGGATCAGCACCGTCTTGCCGACGCCGGCACCGCCGAACAGGCCGATCTTGCCGCCCTGGACGTACGGCGTGAGCAGGTCGATCACCTTGATGCCGGTCTGGAACATCTCGGTCTTGGACTCGAGCTGGTCGAACGCCGGCGCCTTGGCGTGGATCGGCCGGCGCTCGGTGATCTCGACCTGCTCGCCCGGCTTGGCGTTCAGCAGGTCTCCGGTGGCGTTCCAGACGTGGCCCAAGGTGACGTCGCCAACGGGCACGCTGATGCCCTCGCCGGTGTCGCGGACGGGCAGCCCGCGGACCAGGCCGTCGGTCGGCTTCATCGCGATGGCCCGCACGGTGTTGTCACCGATGTGCTGGGCCACCTCGAGGACGAGGGTGCGCTCCTGGCCCTCGAGGGTGAAGTCGATCTCGAGCGCGTTGTAGATCTCGGGCATCTCCTCGGCCGGGAACTCGATGTCCACGACCGGGCCGATGACCCGGGTGATCCGGCCGATGCCACCCTCGTGGGTGGTCTCGGCCTGCTCGCTGACGGTGGCAGTCATGGTCTCTGGTGTCCTTCGCTCGTTCTCGGCTGGTTGCGACTAGTTGTTGGCACCGGAGGAGGCCAGCGCGTCGGCGCCGCCGACGATCTCGCTGATCTCCTGGGTGATCTCGGACTGGCGGGCCTGGTTGGCCAGGCGGGTGTAGAGGCGGATGAGCTCCTCGGCGTTGTCCGACGCCGACTTCATCGCGCGCTGCCGGGCGGCCTGCTCGCTGGCCGAGGCCTGCAGCAGGCAGCTGTAGATCCGGGCGCTGACGTACTGCGGCAGCAGGGTGTCCAGCACGTGCTCGGCATCCGGCTCGAACTCATAGAGCGGGATCAGCTGGTCCGGTGTGGGCGCCTCGACGCCCTCGACCACCTCGAGCGGCAGCATCCGGATGACCTCGGGCTGCTGGGTCACCATGTTGACGAACCGCGTGTAGACGACGTGGATCTCGTCGACCCCACCCTCGGCCGAGCCCTTGATGAAGTCCGCCACCAACACGTCGGCGATCTCCTTGGCCTGCTCGAACTCCGGCGCCTCGCTGAAGCCGGTCCACTCGTGGGCGACCTTGCGCTGCCGGAACTTGAAGAAGGCGACGCCCTTGCGACCCGCGACGTACGGCACGGGCTCGACATCGCGGCCCCGCAACAGCTCGCCGAGGCTCTCGCCCTCCTTGATCACGTTGAAGGAGTAGGCGCCGGCCATCCCGCGGTCACTGGTCAGCAGCAGCACGGCGGCCCGCTTGACCTCTTCCTTGCCGGTCAACAAGGGATGGTCGACGTCGGACCAGGTCGCCACGGCCGACAGCGCCCGCGTGATCGCCGTCGCGTAGGGCGCGCTCGCCGTCACCTTCGCCCGGGCGCGGACGATCCGCGAGGTGGCGATCAGCTCCATCGCACTGAAGATCTTCTTCATCGACTGGGTCGACTTGATCCGGTTGCGATAGACGCGTTGCTGGGCTCCCATGGTCTGCTCAGGCTCTCCTTCAGCCGCGCTTCTGCTTGACGATCTGCTCCTGGTGCACGTCCTCGTCCGGGATCGCCTCGTTCTCCTCGTGACCCGCGTGGTGCACGGACGTGTCGGAGTCCTTGACGTAGCCGCGCTTGAACGCGTCCAGCTCGCTCTGCAGCGCCGCCTCGGTGTCGTCGGCGAACTGACCGGTCTCCCGGATCGTCCCCAGCACGCTGTCGCCGCTGCGGAGCTTGGTCAGGAAGTCCTGCTCGAACAGCCGGACGTCCTCGACCGCGATGTCGTCCAGCTGGCCGGTGGTGCCCAGCCAGACCGAAACCACTTGCTCCTCAACGGGATACGGCGAGTACTGCGGCTGCTTGAGCAGCTCCATCAGCCGCTGCCCACGGGACAGCTGCTGCCGCGACGCCGCGTCGAGGTCGGAGGCGAACATCGCGAACGCCTCCAGCGCGCGGTACTGCGCGAGGTCGATCTTGAGCCGGCCGGAGACCGAGCGCATCGCCTTGACCTGCGCGGCGCCACCCACCCGCGACACCGAGATGCCGACATCGACCGCCGGGCGCTGGTTGGCGTTGAACAGGTCGGACTGCAGGAAGATCTGCCCGTCGGTGATCGAGATGACGTTGGTCGGGATGTACGCCGAGACGTCGTTGGCCTTGGTCTCGATGATCGGCAGGCCGGTCATCGAGCCGTGGCCGAGGTCGTCGGAGAGCTTGGCGCAGCGCTCGAGCAGGCGGCTGTGCAAGTAGAAGACGTCGCCCGGGTAGGCCTCGCGACCCGGCGGGCGGCGCAGCAGCAGCGACACCGCGCGGTAGGCCTCGGCCTGCTTGGACAGGTCGTCGAAGACGATCAGGACGTGCTTCCCGGCGTACATCCAGTGCTGCCCGATGGCCGACCCGGTGTACGGCGCGAGGTACTTGAAGCCGGCCGGGTCGGAGGCCGGCGCGGCCACGATGGTGGTGTACTCCAGCGCTCCCGCGTCCTCGAGGGCGCCCCGGACGGCCGCGATGGTCGAGCCCTTCTGGCCGATCGCGACGTAGATGCAGCGGACCTGCTTGTCCGGGTCACCGGTCGCCCAGAAGTCCTTCTGGTTGATGATCGCGTCGACCGCGATCGCCGTCTTGCCGGTCTGCCGGTCGCCGATGATCAGCTGGCGCTGACCGCGGCCGATCGGGGTCATCGCGTCGATCGCCTTGATGCCGGTCTGCAGGGGCTCGCGGACGCTCTGCCGCTGGACCACCGAGGGCGCCTGGAGCTCCAGCGCGCGGCGCTCGGAGGACTCGATCGGGCCCAGGCCGTCGATCGGCTCACCCAGGGGGTCGACGACCCGGCCGAGGAACTTGTCGCCGACCGGCACCGAGAGGATCTCGCCGGTGCGGTGGACCTCCTGGCCTTCGTCGATGCCGTCGAACTCACCGAGGACCACGGCGCCGATCGAGCGGATGTCGAGGTTCAGGGCCAGACCCAGCGTGCCGTCCTCGAAGCGGAGCAGCTCGTTGGCCATGACCGAGGGCAGGCCCTCGATCTGCGCGATGCCGTCACCGGCCTCGCTGACCCGCCCGACCTCCTCGCGCGCGGCCTTGCCCGGCTCGTAGGACTTCACGAAGGTGTCCAGCGCGTCCCGGATCTCCTCCGGACGGATCGTCAACTCCGTCATCGTGTGCTTCCTGCTTCCTTGGTTCGCGTCATCGGGCTGAGAGTCTGCTGTGTCGAGTGAGTCTGTTGAGTCATAACGGGTTTCAGCCGGCCAGCCGGCGCCGGGCCTCCTCGAGCCGGCCCTCGATCGAGCCGTCGATGATCTCGTCACCGACCTCGACCCGGATGCCGCCGACGATGGCCGGGTCGACGTCGACGTTGAGCTGGACCGGCCGGCCGAACAGCGCCGAGAGCGCCGCGACCAGGCGGTCGTGTTGAGCCTGGCTCAGCGCGGACGCCACGGTGGCGTGGGCGATCGTCTGCTCGCGGCGCGCGGCCGCCTCGGCCAGGTAGAGATCGAGCGACTGGTCCAGCCGCCGCCCCCGAGGAGCGAGCACTGCCTGCCGGGCCAGGTGGACCGTGGCCGTGTTCGCCTTGCCGCGCAGCAGGGCGCTGATCAGGTCGGCCTTGGCCTGCGGCGTACCGCGTCGGTCGGCGAGCGCGTCGCGCAGGGCCCGGTCACCGTCGACCGTGCGCTCGAAGCGGAACAGCTCGTCCTCCACCGACTCCAGGACGCCGTCCTGCTCGGCCGCGATCACGACCGCGTCGATGGCGAGCAGCTCGAGCGCGTCGGCCAGGTCGCCCGGCTGCGACCAGCGCAGCGCGACCAGCTGGCCGGCCAGCGTGAGCGACTCCTGGCTGATCTTGCCGGCGAGCAGACCGGACAGCGCCGCGGTGCGGGTCTCACCCTCGCGGCCGGGGTCGGTCAGGGCGCGCCGCAGCGAGGTGTGGCTGTCGAGCAGGCCCGTGACGGCCAGCAGGTCGTCGGCCAGCTCCATCGGCTCCGAGCCCCGGGCCGACGCGGCGGCGTCGAGCCGTTCGCGGCCCACGGCCAAGGAGGCGCGGCTACTGCCCTGCATCTGGCTCTCTCCTCACGGTTACTTCGGGATCAGCTTCGGATCGGCTTCAGGATCGTCTTCGGGATCAGGTTTGAGATCAGGCTTCGAGATCGGCCAGGAAGCGGTCGATGACGCGGCTCTGCCGGGCCGGGTCGTCCAACGACTCCCCGACGATCCGGGACGCCAGCGTGGTCGCCATCTCCCCGACCTCGCCGCGCAGCGAGGTCAGCGCCTGCTGGCGCTCGGCCTCGATCGCGTTGTGCGCGTTGGTCGTGATCCGCTCGGCGTCGGCCGAGGCCTGCTCGCGCATCTGGGCGATGATCGCCGCACCCTGGGCGCGGGCTTCCTCGCGCATCCGGCCGGCTTCCTCGCGGGCGTCGGCCAGCTGCTGCTTGTACTCATCGAGCGCCTCGGCCGCCTCGTGCTGGGCCTTCTCGCTCGCCTCGAACTGCCCCTGGATCTGCGCCTGACGCTCCTCGAGTGCCTTGTTGATCCGCGGCAGGACGTACTTGCCGAGGATCGCCAGCATGATGAGGAAGGCGATGACCTCGAAGATGAACGTCCCGTTCGGGACCAGGAAGTTGCTGTTCGAGGAGTCGGCTGCCGCTACTGCTGCATGCATCGCGTGTCCTTTGGACGAGTGCTGGACGAGTGCTGGGCTAGTGCGCTCGGAGGTTTCTTATTTGCCGAGCGAGAAGACGAACAGCGCCATGAAGGCCAGGTTGATGAAGTAGGCCGCCTCACACAGACCGACCGTGAGGAAGAACAGGGTCATCAGGCGGCCCTGTGCCTCGGGCTGGCGGGCGACGCCGGAGATGGTCGAGCTGCCCGCGAGGCCGTCACCGATCGCGGCGCCGATGGCACCGCCGGCGAGCGCGAGCCCACCACCGACCAGAGCGCCCGCGGTCTTGACGGCGCTTTCCATCGTCGTTGTGTCTGCCATGACTCTCCTTGGCTGTTGTATGTCGGTCTGGCCGAGCCATGCTGCCCGGTCACATCTGTGGGTGGTGCTGTTCTGGTGTGCGTACGGCGGGTCGTCGTGTGGTCGGTGACGTGAGTGTCGGCGGGTGTCGGTCGATCCGGTCAGTGCGTTCAGTGCGCCCCGGCGGGCTGGCTCTGCGACTCAGGAAGCCGGACCGAGGCCTTGCCGGGTCCACCGGATCCAGTGGAGCCGGCGGAACTGCCCTCGCTCTCCTCCTCGGTCTCCAACAGCGCCTCCGTCTCGTTGGAGTGGGACTCGCTCGCCTGCGCGTAGTAGATGACGGTCAGCAAGGCGAAGATGAAGGCCTGGATGCCGCCGATGGCCATGTCGAAGAGCTTCCAGACAACCTGCAGCGGCCAGTTCACCCAGATCGGAATCAATCCGATGATGGCCAGCATCAGGCCGCCGGCGAAGATGTTGCCGAAGAGTCGCAGGGCCAACGTGAACGGCTTGACCAGCTCCTCGATGAAGTTCAGCGGGAAGAGCACCGGGATCGGCTGGAAGTAGTGCTTGACGTAGCCGCCGAAGCCCTTGGACCGGATACTGCGCGCGTGCACGCCCACGATGACGATCAGCGCCAGGGCCAGGGTCATGTTCAGGTCCGCGGTCGGCGCGATCAGCCACTCCCCGCTCGGGATCAGCTCGAGCCAGTTGGAGATCAGGATCAGCGTGAAGAGCATGATCGCCAGCTGGATCACGCTGCGGTCGGTGTGGCCGATGTTGTCCCGCACCAGCTGGGAGATCCAGTTGACCAGCGACTCCCAGGTCAGCTGCAGCTTGCCCGGCACGCCGGACGTCGCGCTCCGGGCCACGATCAGGCCGAGACCGAGAACGACCGCACCGGCGACCGCCGTCGACCACATGGTGTCGACATTGAACGTCAGGCCCAGGAACTGGACAGTGTGGTGCAGGCCGACCTCGATGTTGGCCGAAGGCACGGCTGCGGTCAGAGTGGCCATCGCCGGCGCGCTCATCCGTTCATACCTTGTGCAGCTCCTTCAGCAGCGGAATGCCTTGGAGGATCAGCGTCATCATGTGGCACAGCGCCAGACCGAACAGGACGGCGATGCCGCCCTCGCGCCAGAACACGACGACCAGACCGAAGCCTATGAGGGAAATCGTGGCCAGGCGCATCAGCGCCGAGTAGGCGAACTGTTTGCGGCTCAGCTCCTCGCCGGAGGCCACCATTCGGGCCATGCTCATCTCGGTCGCGAGCGAGTTCGCCAGGCCGAGGGCGATGCCGATCGCCAGGAACAGCCCGATCAGGCCGTCGCCGACCCCGATGCCGATCACGAGCGAGGCCAGGATGAGCAGTCCACCGACCTGGAGGATCCGGCGCTGACCGGCGAAGGCGGCCCGCAACGAGTCAGGCATTGGCTCACTCCTTCTCGGGCGTGGGTCGGAACTCGTGCACGACGGGTGGGTTTCGGTGACGCTCTGCCCGGCCCGGCACCTGATCCCACCGGTCCTGCGGGTGAGCGTCAAGTCCGGACCGGTCGGTGAAACGCCTCACCTCCGCCGTACCGGCGTCGCTTGTGAACGCTATCACAAGCGCACGGCGATTCCTTACCCCACCTTTACTCTTCTGACACGCGGGTGAGCGGGTGCGATCACTGCCGCGCACCCCGGCGCTGCAACCACGGCAGGCCGGCGGTGAGGAGGGCGGCGACCACCCCTGCGCCGGCGATCGTGACCAGGGCCGTGCGAGCCGGGACGAAGGCGAACGAGGCCGCGCCAAAGGTCAAGATCGCGGTCCAGAGATACATGATCAGCACCGCATGGGCGTGACTGTGGCCGATGGCGAGCAGCCGGTGATGCAGGTGCAGGGTGTCCGGCTGCCACCACTTCAGGCCGGCCCGGGTGCGTCGGATCACCGCCAGGACCAGGTCCAGCGAGGGCAGCAGCAGCACGGCGATCGGCAGCAGGATCGGCACGTACGACGCGAGCCGCAGCTGCGGGACGTTGGCCGGGTCGACGTTGCCGGTCAGCGAAATCGTCGCGGCCGCCAACAACAGACCGAGCAGCATCGAGCCCGAGTCGCCCATGAAGATCCGGGCCGGGTTGAAGTTGTGGGGCAGAAACCCGGCGCAACACCCGATCAAGGCGGCCGTGATGAGCGAGGCCGCGCTGAAGACGTTGGGGTCGTAGGCCCGCGCGAGCAGGTAGGAGTACGCGAAGAACGCGACGGCGGCGATGCCGACGATCCCGGCGGCCAGGCCGTCCAGGCCATCGACGAAGTTCACCGCGTTGATGGTCACGACGACGACCAGGACGGTGAGGGCGACCAGGGTCGGTGTGGGGAGGACCGTCACCCCGAAGAGCGGCAAGGAGAGCAGCTGGATGCCCTGGTAGGCCATGATTCCGGCGGCGAGCAGCTGGCCGGCCAGCTTGGTCATCGCGTCCAGCCCGCGCAGGTCGTCGATGACACCCAGCGCGCAGACCAGCGCCGGCCCCCAGCAGCACCGCTTGCGGCTCGCCCGAGGCGAACACCTGGGAGAGGAACGGCAGGTGCGCGGCGAGCAGCACGGCCGAGGCGAAGCCGAGGAACATCCCGACGCCGCCGAGGCGGGGCATCGGTTCCGCGTGCACGTCGCGGTCCCGCACGGGCGCGAGCGCGCCGACCTTGAACGCGAACCAGCGCACGAGCGGGGTCGCGATGTAGGTCACGGCCGCGGCCATGACCAGGACGAAGAGGTACTCCCTCACCCGCCGGCCTCGGCGGGGTCGTCGGGTCGTCGGGCGTCGACGGGTGCGTCCGGTCGGATGTGTTCTCGGCGGGGCCTTCCGGCGCAGCCTCGATCGGGATCCTCGAGCGGATCCAGGTCGGCCGCGACCTCGCGCAGCCGGTCGAGCGAGATGGCGCCCACGCGCAACAAGCGGGGCCAGGCACCCGTGGCATCGACGATGCTGGAGGCCACGCCGCCGGTGACCGGTCCCCCGTCGAGGTAGAGCGAGATCGCCTCGCCCAGTTGCTCCTCGGCCTCATCGCAGGTCAGCGCGGCCGGCTGGCCGGTCCGGTTGGCACTGGTCACGGCCATCGGCCCGGTGCGGTCGAGCACCGCGAGCGCCGTGCGGTGCAACGGCATCCGGACGGCGACCGTGCCGCCGGTGTCACCCAGATCCCAGTCCAGCGTGGGCTGGGCCCGGCAGACGATGGTCAGCCCACCGGGCCAGAAAGCGTCGATCAGGTCCCGCGCATAGCGGGGCACGTCGGTCGCCAGACCGTCGAGCACCCGCGGGTTGGCGACCAGGACCGGCGGCGGCATGTCGCGGCCGCGGCCCTTGGCGTCGAGCAAGGCGCGCACCGCGGCTCGGTCGAAGGCGTCCGCGCCCACGCCGTAGACCGTGTCGGTCGGCAGGACGATGACCTCGCCCCGACGCACGGCTTCGGCGGCCAGCAGCACGCCGTCCTCGCGACCCGGAGCGTCGCGAACGTCGAGGCGTCGGCTCACGCCCGGCATCCTCGCACGGCCAGCCGTGCCCGTCGGGTCAGGCGGCCGTCAGCGAGAGGGTGTTGCCGTCGGGGTCGTGGAACCACACGATCCGCGCGCCCCCCGGTGCCGTCCAGACCCCGCGTTCGTCCTGGGCCATCCCCTCGTAGCGCAGCGGCTCCACGCCGACGGCCAGCAAGGCATTGACGACGGCGTCGAGATCCTCGACCAGCCAGCCCAGGATCGTGAAGGGCTGCACGGTCAGCTCCTGGACCAGGGTGATCCGCACCGTCGTGCCGGCTGCGTCCAGCACGACGGCGTACGGCGTCTGTTCGAGCACTTCCAGCCCGAGGGTCTGGCCGTAGAACGCAGCGGCCCGGTCCATGTCGAGGGTCGGGACGAAGGCGAAGACCGGGCAGTTGGCGAGCATGCGCGGACGCTACTTCACCCGCTCGTGGGCCGGGAGTGACGGCGAGCGGTCACGTAGCGCGGCCGGCCGGCCAGGTCGCGATGATCCTGTCGGTCCGACCAGAGCTGGGGGTCCAGCGCCGCGAGGGCCTGCTCCCCCTGGACGTCGGCGTGCTCCATCACGAACGCGCCGCCCGGTCGCAACAGCACGAACGCCACGGCGACGACCGCGCGCGGGACGGCCAGCCCGTCGGCGCCACCGCCGTAGAGCGCGACCTCGGGGTCGTGGTCGCGCACCTCCGGGTCGACCGGCTGCTGCCCCGGCGGGACGTACGGCGGGTTGCTCACCACGACGTCGACCCGGCCGGCCAGGTCCGCGAGCTGGTCCGGCAGCGCCGGGTCGCTGACATCGCCGGCCCGCAGCTCGACCCGGCCGGGCGCGATCTCGTCGATGTTGGCCTGGGCCCACGCGCGCGCCTGGGCGCTCACCTCGACGGCGACGACGGTGCTCTGGGGCACCTCGGTGGCGATGGCCAGGGCGATGGCGGCCGAGCCGGCACAGAGGTCGACGACCAGAGCGGCGCCCCTCTCGGCCTGGGCCGCTCGGGCCGCGTCGATCGCGGCGCCGGCGACGTCCTCGGTCTCCGGCCGTGGCACGAAGACGCCCGGGCCGACAGCCAGGTCGAGGTCGCGGAACGGCGCTCGACCGGTCAGGTGCTGGAGCGGCACCCGCCGGGCCCGCTCGGCGACCAGATCGTCGTACCCCTCGGGCGCTGGCGTCCCACCGACGAGGGCGAGCCGGACCACCTCGGGGCGCGAGACGTGCAGCAGGTGCGCGGCCAACAGCTCGGCATCGGCGCGCGGGCTCGGCACCCCGGCCTCGGCCAGCCGCCGGGTCGCCTCCTCGATCGCCTCGTTCAGCACGCGCTCATCCTGTCCTGGCGCGGCGCGGCCGTATCGATGCAGGTCTGCGTCAGACTTGACGCAAACCTGCATCAATATCGGCGAAAGCCGCACGAAAAGGTGAGCCGCGAGAAGACCGGTCCCCACGTCGTAGCCGCGCGTTGCTTCACAGCGTCTTTCGCTTTTCAGTCGCCGACGGCAGCGAGCCGGGCGGCCTCGTCGGCGTCGATGGCGGACTGCACCACGTCGTCCAGGTCGCCCTCGAGGATCTGGTCCAGCTTGTACGCCTTGAACCCAGTGCGGTGGTCGGAGACCCGGTTCTCCGGGTAGTTGTAGGTGCGGATCCGCTCGGAGCGGTCGACGGTGCGGATCTGCGAGCGCCGGGCGGCCGCGGCGTTGGCCTCGGCCTCTTCCTGGGCGATCGCGTGCAGGCGGGCCCGCAGGATCCGCATCGCCTGCTCCTTGTTCTGCAGCTGCGACTTCTCGTTCTGGCAGGAGACGACGACGCCGGTCGGCAGATGGGTGATCCGCACCGCCGAGTCGGTGGTGTTGACGCTCTGGCCGCCCGGCCCGGAGGAACGGAAGACGTCGATCCGCAGGTCGGCCGGGTTGAGCTCGACCTCGACCTCGTCGACCTCCGGGGTCACCAGCACGCCCGCCGCCGAGGTGTGGATCCGGCCCTGCGACTCCGTGACGGGGACCCGCTGCACGCGGTGCACGCCGCCTTCGTACTTCAGCCGGGCCCAGACTCCCTCACCAGGGGCCGGGGGTCGCCCCGAGTTGGATGGTGCCGTGATCGAGACGGCGACGTCCTTGAACCCGCCGAGGTCGCTGGGCGCGCTGTGCAGGATCTGGGTCCGCCAGCCGCGGCGCTCGGCGTAGCGCAGGTACATCCGCAGCAGGTCACCGGCGAACAGCGCCGACTCCTCGCCGCCCTCACCGGCCTTGACCTCGAGGATCACGTCGCGGTCGTCGTCCGGGTCGCGGGGCACGAGCAGCAGCGTCAGCTTGGCGGCCGCGGCCTCCTCGACCGCCTCGAGCGAAGGCAGCTCGGCGGCGAACGACGCGTCGTCGGCGGCCAGCTCCCGGGCGGCCTGGGCGTCGCCGGCCGCGGCCTGCCAGGCCCGGTACGCCGAGATGACCGGCGTCAGCTCGGAGTAGCGCCGGCCCAGGCGCTTGGCCGCCCCGGGATCGTTGTGGACTCCTGGGTCGGCGAGACGCGCCTCGACATCGGCGTACTCGCTCTGCAGCGACTCAACGGCTTCGAACACGGCTCACCTCCCGGTGCTGTCAACCGACCCCGACAAAGACAACGGTGCCGGCGCAGACATCTGAAGATGTCCGCACCGGCACCGGAAGTCGAGCTACTTGGCCTCCGCCTTGTCGGCCTTCTTGCCGTAGCGGGCCTCGAACCGGGCCACGCGGCCGCCGGTGTCGAGGATCTTCTGCTTGCCCGTGTAGAACGGGTGGCACTGGCTGCAGACGTCGGCGTGGATGACGCCGTTGGCGGCCGTGCTGCGGGTGGTGAACGTCGCGCCACAGGTACAGGAGACCTGGGTGACGTTGTACGCCGGGTGGATGTCCTTCTTCACGTTCGCTCCTTGGGGTTCAGTCGCCGGGTCGCCGCGCCCAGCGGATGCTGGGTGGACGTGAACCGGAACCGGTGACCAGTGTGCCAGACGAGAGCGTGCGCTCTCGACCGTCACAGGCTGCTCAGGGAACGGTCACCGGGGACCCGGCATTCCCAGGCTGCAGGCCGTCCGGCTCGAGGGTCGCGCCGGGCAGCCGGACCGTCACGATCGTGCCCTTGCCCTCGCGCGAGGTCAGCGCGATCGCGCCGCCGTGGGCATCGACGATGCCCTTGATCACGCTCAGCCCGAGGCCGGTGCCGGGGATGGCGTGCTGGGTCGCGTTGGAGGCGCGGAAGAACCGGCCGAACATGCCGGCCTGGTCGCTCTCGGGGATGCCGATGCCGGAGTCCGAGCAGGTCAGCAGGACCTCGTGGGTGTCGGTGTCGAAGCGCACGACGACCGAGACCCGGCCGCCCGAGGGCGTGAACTTCACGGCGTTGCTGATGAGGTTGAGCGCCACCATGTCCAGGTGGCGGGCGTCGCCGATGACCCGCAGCGTGGGCGGCCCGGCGTCCACGGACAGCCGCACGCCCCCGAGCTCGGCCTGTGGCCGCACGGCGTCGGCGGCGTGCTCGACGACCTCGGCGAAGTCCACCCGGTCCGAGCTGGCGTGCAGGCTGCCGTCCTCGATCCGGGCCAGCACGAGCAGGTCCTCGATCAGGGCCCGCAGGCGCACCGCGTTGCGGTCGACGACGTCGAGCATCTTGCGCATCGGCTCGGGCACCTCACCGGCCGTGCCGTCCTGCACCAGCTCGAGGTAGCCCACGATCGAGGTCAGCGGCGTCCGCAGCTCGTGCGAGACGGTCGAGAGGAAGTCGTCCTTGCGACGGTCCAGGTCGCGCAGCTTGCCGACGATCTCCAGCTGTTGCTCGTAGAGCGAGGCGTGCACGATGGCCCGACCGAGATCGGCCGCGACCCGTTGCCGCCGCAGCGACTTCCGCCGCCGTCCAGGCCCGTGGCCGCTCGGTCATCGCCCAGGTGAGCAGACCGAGCACCGTCTCGCCGGCACCGATGGGTACGACGAGGATGCTGCGCACGCCTGTGGCGGCGACGAAGAGCTGGAGGTCCGGCGGCTCCAGGTCGAGGCGGGCGGTCAGGTCCGGCCGCGCCATCGCCCCCTCGCTGTTCCACAGATTCAGGGCCGCGTCGTACGGGTCCTCGCCGACGAGCGGGATCTCCTCGAGCGGCTCGAGCCCGTCCCGGGACCACTGCCGGACGACGTCCTCGATCCGGCCGTCGCGAGCCAGCCGGAGCCAGCACCGATCGGCGCCGAGCGCCGGGCCGATCAAGGCCGGCACGTCGAGGACCGCCTCCATGTCGAGCTCCTCGCGCACCGTGCGGGAGATCTCGCTGAAGGTCCGCCGGAGCCGCTCGCTCTCGGCCTGGGCAGTCCGCCAGGAGTCCACCTCGTCGGCGAGGGCGTTGACCTGGATCGCCACGCTGCGCACCTCGGCCGAGCCATGGTCCGTGCGCGCCCGGGCGTCGTGCTCGCCGCGGCGCAACCGCTCGACCACCGACGTGAGCTCGACCAGCGGCGCCACCAGCACGCGGGTCGCCGTCGCCGCCACGAAGGCGAGCACGGTCAGGACGATCAGGACGAGACCGCCGAGGGTCAGCTCCGCGACGATGCGCAACCGGCCGGCGTCGGCCTCAGGGGCCGACAGCCACATCGCGCTCATGCCGGCCAACCCGACGACCAGGACCGCGAGGAGCACCAAGATGCTGAACCGGCGCAGGAAGCGGCCCGTTGGCCGCGCCGCACTCACACCGGCACCTTGGGCCGCGCACCGGTTCCCGATGCGCCCGCTCCGGGTCCGCCGGCGGCGTCGCCGAAGCCTTCGCGGGTCATGGTGCCCCACTCCTGACGGGTCCCGCGCAGGGCGGCCCACCAGCCCTGCAGCCGCCACCACGCGGTGAGCTGGCGGTAGCCGACGTTCTCCACGACGCACGCCGCCACGGCGATGGCCAGGTCTCGCCAGCCCGGGTATCGGTGGAAGGAGTACTCCTCCAGGCACAGCGCGGCGATGCTGACGAAGATGGCGTAGCCGTAGGCGAAGCTCGCGAACATGACCGCGTACTTCACGTTCACGACGCCGAGCACGAGCCCGAGCGGCACGATGATGACGCCGAAGAACTCCAGCGCGGGAGCGATCAGCTCGAACAGCCAGAAGTACGGCAGCCCGATCAGTCCGATCCGGCCGTAACGGCCGTTGAGCGCCATCCGGCGGTGCTTCCAGAGCACCTCCCACAGGCCGCGGTGCCAGCGCCGACGCTGGCTGGCCAGCACGGCCCGGGTCGGCGGGACCTCGGTCCACGAGACCGGCTCGGAGACGAAGACGACCCGGTAGTCCCGGCTGTTCGTCGCGCATCCGGCGGTGGATCTTGGTGACCAGCTCGAAGTCCTCGCCGATGCAGTCGACGTCCAGGCCACCGACCTCGACCACGACGTCGCGACGGAACAGCCCGAACGCGCCCGACACGATCATCAGGGCGCCGACCCGGGACCAGCCGGTGCGACCGATCAGGAAGGCGCGCAGGTACTCCACGACCTGGATCCGGGCCAGCCACCCCCGCGGCATGGCCACCTCGACCACTCGGCCGGCCACCACCCGGCAGCCGTTGACGGCCCGGATCACCCCGCCGGTGGCAACCACCCGCTGCGGGTCGTCGGCGAACGGCTTGGACACCACGAGCAGCGCGTCCGGGTCGAGGATCGAGTCGGCGTCGACGATGGCCATCAGCGGGTAGCGCGCGGCGTTGACCCCGACGTTGATCGCCGAGGACCGACCGCCGTTGGTGGACCGGACCAGCACCAGCGGCGTGTGCCCGTCGGCCGGCACGTGCACGCTCTGGGGCAGGCCCTTGGTGGGCACGTCCTGCGGTACGACGATCGGCACCTCGACCAGGTCGAAGGCCTCGATCAGCGCCTGCGCGGTGCCGTCCTTCGAGCCGTCGTCGACGACGACCACCTCGTGCTGCGGATAGCGCAGGGCGAGCATCGCCTGGACGGCCGGCACGATCCCGACCTCTTCGTTGTACGCCGGCACCAGGACCGAGACCGGCAGGGTCAGCGGGCTGGCCGCGACCGCCTCCAGGTCGGCGAACGGCATCCGCCGCATGTGCCGCGCGAACTCCAGCGCGGCCAGCCCGATGAGCACCAGGAAGCTGGTGTTGATCAGGATGAAGTAGATCAGGATCGGCCAGGCGGTCACGGCCATCACGGCCGCCGACCCCGTCGCGCAGGCCGTCGATCAGGGCCGGCAGGACGCCGCCGATCATGCCGGCACCGCCGGAGCATGCGCGGCCGCCGCGATCGCCGCTGCCCGCGCACTCAGGTCGACCAGGGCGAGGCCGGCCCGGGCCTCCCGCCCGGCCGCGTCCGCCCTCGGCCGCCACGTCGCGCAACGCCGCGACGCCGTGGCCGCCGAGCCGGGCCAGCGCCGCTGCGGCGTTGGCCGCCACCCGGTGCTCGGGAGCGCCCAGCATCCGGCGCAGCCCCGGCACGGCCTGCGGTGAACCGATGTCGCCCAGTGCCCGCGCCACCACCATCCGCAGGGCGGCGGGCTGCTTCGGCCCACCGGCGGCCACCAGGTCGGCGACGGCGTCCGGGACGCCGAGCCGGCCGAGCGCGCGGGCGGCCCGCACCCGCACCTCGATCTGGCCGTCGTGGCGCAGGGCCGCGCGCAGCACCGGCGAGGCCGGCACGGCACCGGCCAGGCCGCAGATCTCGATCGCGACCGCGCGCACGAGCGGGGACTCGTCACCGATGGCGCTGAACAGCGCGGCGTGGGCCCACTGGCCCAGCTCGGCCACGGCCGAGGCGACGACCGAGGCAGGCACGGCGCGGCGGGCGGCGAGGGTCCGCAGCAAGGGGGTGGTCGAGCGCGGGTCGCCGAGGTGACCGAGGGCGGCTGCGCTGACCCGGCGTACGTCCTCGTCGCGGTCGCGCAGCATCCGCTCCAGGTCGGCGCGGGCCACCCGATGGCCGGCCTGCCCCAGCAGGTGGGCGGCCCGGGCCCGGCGTACCGGGTCGAGCGAACGGGTCGCGGCCCGGGTGCGCTCGAGGGTGCCCTGGCGCACGAGCAGCTCGACGGACCTGGGTGTGCGCCTCGCCCCGCACCTTGGACAGGAGGGCGACGACCGAGGGCTCGACGGCGCGCCAGGTCGCCGGTCCAGCTTGCTCAGCGACGGCGACGGCGGCCGCCGCCTCGTGCGGCTCACCGGCGACCATCCAGATCAGCTGCGGCCGCAGTGGTTCGGTGATGGCCAGCCGGCGGGCCTCGATCCGCCGCCGGATCACCCGGCGGGCGACGATCGCCAGCGCCATCAGCAGCGACGCCCAGCGCCACCGAGACGAGCGCGAGCGCCAGGGCGAAGGCGCCGTTCACGCTCCAGCCCGGGCCATCAGGGCGGTGACCCGGCTGAGCAGCTCACGCGGGCTGAACGGCTTGGCGACGTAGTCGTCGGCGCCGGTCGCGAACCCGGCCTCGATGTCGTGCTCCTGGGCCTTGGCGGTCAGCAGGACGATCGGCAACGAGCGGGTCGCCGGGTCGCGGCGCAGCTCGCGGACGACGTCGATGCCGGACAGGCCAGGCATCATCACGTCGATCAGCGCGATCGAGGGACGCTCGTCGGCGATCGCCTCCAGCGCGTGGACGCCGTCGGCGACGGCTCGCACCTGGAAGCCGGCCTGCTCGAGCTTGAAGGTGACCAGCTCGCGGACGTCGGGGTCGTCGTCGGCCACCAGCGCGCTGCGCAGCGGACGGCCCAGTCCTGTCATACCTGCGCTATCGGACGTAAGGGGCTGTCACTTGAATGGCCTAACCGGCACGGTGACGGAGCGTGACTTTCGAGCGTCCAGCATCACTTTCGGTCGAACAGAACCGCCCGGACCGGCCTTGATCGGCCGGTCCGGGCGGGTAGTCAGTGCTGCGTCAGTTGACCGACGAGTCGGTCAGTCGGTCAGTCGGTCAGTCGTCGTCGGACTGGCCGGGGACCGACGGGCTGGTCTTCTGCACCTGCATGAGGAACTCGGCGTTGCTGCTGGTCTTGCGCAGCCGGTCGAGCAGCAGCTCGAGCGCCTGCTGGGAGTCCAGCGCGGTGAGGACGCGGCGCAGCTTCCAGCTGACCGCCAGCTCCTCGCGACCGAGCAGGATCTCCTCGCGCCGGGTGCCGGAGGGGTTGACGTCGACGGCCGGGAAGAGCCGCTTGTCGGCGAGCCGCCGGTCGAGCCGGAGCTCCATGTTTCCGGTGCCCTTGAACTCCTCGAAGATGACCTCGTCCATCTTGGAGCCGGTGTCGATCAGGGCCGTGGCCAGGATGGTCAGCGACCCGCCGTTCTCGACGTTGCGCGCCGCGCCGAAGAACCGCTTCGGCGGGTAGAGCGCGCTGGAGTCGACACCACCGGAGAGGATCCGGCCGCTGGCCGGAGCCGCCAGGTTGTACGCGCGGCCGAGCCGGGTGATCGAGTCCAGCAGCACGACGACGTCGTGGCCCAGCTCGACCAGGCGCTTGGCCCGCTCGATGGCCAGCTCGGCGACCGTGGTGTGGTCGTCGGCCGGGCGGTCGAAGGTCGAGGCGATGACCTCACCCTTGATCGCCCGCTGCATGTCGGTGACCTCTTCCGGACGCTCGTCGACCAGGACGACCATCAGGTGGCACTCGGGGTTGTTCGTGGTGATCGCGTTGGCCATCGCCTGCATGATCAGCGTCTTGCCGGCCTTGGCCGGAGAGACGATCAGGCCGCGCTGGCCCTTGCCGATCGGGGCGACCAGGTCGATGATCCGGGTGGTCAGGATGCCCGGCTCGGTCTCCAGGCGCAGGCGCTCCTGCGGGTAGAGCGGCGTCAGCTTGCTGAACTCCACGCGGGCCTTGGCCTGCTCCGGCGTCATGCCGTTGACGGTGTCCAGCCGGACCAGCGCGTTGAACTTCTGCCGCTGGTTCTGCTGCTCGCCCTCGTGCGGAGCGCGGACCGCGCCGGTGACGGCGTCGCCCTTGCGCAGGCCGTTCTTCTTGACCTGGCCGAGCGAGACGTAGACGTCGTTCGGGCCGGGCAGGTAGCCCGAGGTCCGGACGAACGCGTAGTTGTCCAGGACGTCCAGGATGCCGGCGACCGGCGCCAGGACGTCGTCCTCGGTGATCTCCGGCTCGTCGTACTGGCCGGGCAGGTCGCCGCCACCGGGGCGACCGCGGCGCTTGCGGTCGCGGTAGCGGTTGCGGCGGCCGCGGCGGCTGCCGTCGTCGTCCAGGTCGTCGCGCGGCCATCCCGGTTGTCGTTGCGGTTCTGCTGGTTGCCCTGCTGGCCACCTTGACGGTTGCCCTGGCGGTTCTCGCCCTGCTGGCCGCCCTGGCGGTTCTCGCCCTGCTGGCGGTCGCCCTGCTGGCGGTTCTCGCCCTGCCGGTTCTCGCCCTGCTGGCGGTTCTCGCCCTGCTGGCGGTTCTCGCCCTGCTGGCGGTTCTCGCCGCCTGCTGGCCGCCCTGCCGGTTGCGCTGGCGCGGCTCGCGGCGCTGCGCCGCCCTCGTGGGAGCGGGCCTCATCGGTCGCCGACTCGTTCGCGGCCGCGGACTCGCCGGCGGTCGACGGTCGCGGCATCGGCGGACTGGCCGCCGGTGCCGTTGTTCCGGGCGTTGGCCGCGGCGGCGTCACTCGTGCCGGACACCGGCGGGGCGACGGTCACGCTGCTCCCGCCGCTGGGCTCGGCCGAAGCGGACTGGTCCGAGCCGTTGGACTGGGCCGAGCCGGCCGGTCCGGCCGACCTGGCGGAGTCGGTGGACCCGGTGGCCGCGTGGTCTCGGTCGACTCGGCGCGAGGAGCCGAGGTCGTGCTGGTGGCCCGGCGCGGAGCCGAGCTCTTGGCCGGGGAGCTGTCCCGGGGCGGCGTACTGCCGCCGCTCTGGCGCGCCGTGATGGCGTCGACCAGGTCGCTCTTGCGCATCTTGCCGGTCCCGGACAGGCCGAGGTCTGATGCCAGGGCCTGGAGCTGCGGGAGGCGCAGCGCGGACAGGCTGCCGGTGCGGCTGCCTGTGTCGCCACTCGTGGTGTCGCCTGCATGGGCAGACGAGGTGGCGATCTGGGTGGTATCGGTCACGGGGATCCTTCCCCCTCAGAGCGGAAACCGGCGTCCATCGCCGGCCGCGTGGAAATGCTGGTCCTGTCCTGGGCGGGCCCAGGACAGGCGCATCGGGTAAATCACTGTCCCTCGAGTCCCGTGGAGGGTCATGGCCGGCTCGATGAATCGAGCGGCCCTGACCCTGGTGCGAGCGAACCGCTCGAACCAGAACATGGGGGGTGCACCGG
This sequence comes from uncultured Actinomycetota bacterium, assembly GCA_963834425.1. Taxonomy (GTDB): domain Bacteria; phylum Actinomycetota; class Actinomycetes; order Actinomycetales; family CAVURS01; genus CAVURS01. The sequence goes on along the minus strand of CAWIBR010000008.1, from coordinate 281,869 downwards.
GACTCCGGGTCCGGCGGTGCTCGCCCAATCTAACACTGCCGAAGCCTCCCGGCTTCCCTGACCCAGCAATCAGCATCGAATCGGTACCGGTTCGTTGCGCTGGCTGCTCGGATCTTCGGCTGATCTTCGGGGGGTCTTCGGGTGGATCAGGGTCGGACCCCGCCCCTGGTGCCCTGGTGCGCGATGCCGGGCGCCAGCGGCCGCCAGCCAGACGGTGGCTCGTCGCAGCAGCGCTCGGCTGCCTCGCCCAGACCCCCATCGGTCGCCGCCCACGCACAGCACGAGCACGCTCGGTCCGGCTCCGCTCACGACCGCGGCGTAACCCTCAGCCCTCAGTCGAGCCACGAGCTCGAGTGTCTCCGGCATGGCGCTCGCTCGCGGTTGCTGGTGCAGCCAGTCCTCGGTGGCCGGCATCAACAGGCTGGGGTCGACGGTCATGGCGTGGACCAGCAGCGCCGCACGCCCGGCGGTGCGGGCAGCGTCCCCGTGCGAGCACCAGCGCCGGCAGCACCGAGCGGGCATGCGTGGTCTCGAGTCGGTGGTCGGGGATCAGTACGACGGGCTCGATCGAGGGGTGCGGCTGCAAGCTGGCGGCCCGAGGCCGGTCGGCCTGGTCGGCCCGGTCGGCCGGTCGGTCCGGTCGGTCCGGTCGGTCTGGGCGCCGGCTGGTTCGCACCAGGCGATGGTCAGACCGCCGAAGAGCGCCGCCGCCGCGTTGTCGGGGTGTCCCTCCAGGGCGCACGCGACGGCGAGCCGGTCCCGAGCGCTCCCGGTCGGGCCGGCCAGCAGGTCGGCCAGCGTGACGCCGGCGACGACGGCCGCGGCCGAGGAGCCCAGGCCGCGGCCGTGCGGGATCGCGTTGTGCGCCTCGCAGCCGCAGGCCGGGCATCGGCGGCAGGCCCCAGGTCTCGGTCGCCGCGCGGACGGCCCGCACGACCAGGTGTTCGTGGTCGAGCGGGATGTGCCCGGCACCTTCGCCGTCGACCGAGATCTCCAGCCCGTCGGCAAGCACCTCGGCCTCGACGACGTCATAGAGTCCCAGGGCCAGACCGAGGGAGTCGAAGCCCGGGCCGAGATTGGCGCTGGTCGCGGGAACCCTTACGGTGCAACGCTTTCCGACGACCCAGGGCTCGGTCGTCGTGGCCGCCGTACTGCCCATCGTCAGTCCTCGAGGCCGAGCGCCACTGCTGCCGTCATCGCATCGACGGGCACCCGCACCGGCTGCACCGATCCGCCGTCGAGTCCCTTCAGGCCCACTCGGGGTCCTTCAGGCCGTGACCGGTGACGGTGCACACCACTCGCTGACCCGGCTCCAGCCGACCCTGCAGCGTGCATCGCGATCAACCCGGCGGCGCTGGCCGCGGAGGCCGGCTCGACGAAGACGCCCTCCTGGGCCGACAGGATGCGGTGCGCGGCCAGGATCTGCTCGTCGGTGACGGCCTCGATCAACCCGCCGCTGTCGTCGCGGGCGGCGACGCGCCTGCTGCCACGAGGCCGGGTTGCCGATCCGGATGGCCGTGGCGATCGTGTCCGGCTGGTCGACCGGATGACCGAGCACGATGGGCGCCGCACCCGAGGCCTGGAACCCCCACATGGCAGGCGTTTTCGTCGCCGGGCCGGGCCGATCTGCGGTGTCCCGATACTCCTGGTAGCCCATCCAGTACGCCGTGATGTTGCCGGCGTTGCCGACCGGGAGGCAGTGGATGTCGGGGGCGTCGCCCAGGGTGTCGACGATCTCGAACGCCGCGGTCTTCTGGCCCTGGATCCGGACCGGGTTGACCGAGTTGACCAGCTCGACCGGGTAGGCCTCGGCCAGCTTGCGGGCCAAGGTCAGGCAGTCGTCGAAGTTGCCGTCGACCTGCAACAGGGTGGCGCCGTGGGCGATCGCCTGGCTGAGCTTGCCCATCGCGATCTTGCCGTCGGGCACCAGGACCGCGCAGCTGAGCCCGGCGGCCGTCGCGTAGGCGGCGGCGGACGCCGAGGTGTTGCCGGTGGAGGCGCAGATGACGCTGCGCGCACCGTTCGCCTTGGCGTGGGTGATGGCCGTCGTCATGCCCCGGTCCTTGAACGACCCGGTCGGGTTGACGCCCTCGCACTTCAGCCAGACCTCGCAGCCGGTGAGCCCGGACAGGTGCCGGGCCGGCACCAGCGGCGTACCGCCCTCGCCGAGGGTGACCACCTCGACGTCGGGGGCGAACGGGAGGCGGTCGCGGTACTCCTCGATGACGCCGCGCCAGGGCCGGGCCACGGTCAGTCGCCCTCGACCCGCATCACGCTGACGACCGACTCCACGACGTCGAGCTTGGCCAGTGACTCCACGGTCGCGGAGAGCGCCGCGTCCGGGGCCGCGTGGGTCACGACGACCAGCGCAGCCCGGCCGGCGGTGTCGTCCTCGCCCGGCATGAGCTGCTGGCGCACCGTCTCGATCGAGACGTGGTGCTCGGCGAACGCCCCCGCGACCTGGGCCAGCACGCCGGGACGGTCGGCCACGTCGAGGCTGATGTGGTACCTGGTGATGGCCTGGCCCATCGGCAGCACGGGCAGGTCGGCGTACGACGACTCCCCCGGCCCGCGACCACCGACCACGCGATGGCGAGACACCGCGACCAGGTCGCCCAGCACTGCGCTGGCGGTCGGGTCGCCGCCCGCGCCCTTGCCGTAGAACATCAGCTGGCCGGCCGCGTCGGCCTCGACGAAGACGGCGTTGAAGGCTTCGCGGACCCCGGCCAGCGGATGGCTGAGCGGGATCATCGCCGGGTGGACCCGGACCGAAACCCCTTCTGGCCCAAGGCTGGTCGCTCGAGGCCGGCAGGTCGACCCGCTCGCAGATGGCGAGCAGCTTGACGACGCAGCCCATGGCCCGGGCCGCCGCCACGTCGGCGCTGGTGACCTCGGTGATGCCCTCGCGATGGACGTCGGCCGCGGCGACCCGGGTGTGGAAGGCGAGCGAGGCCAGGATCGCGGCCTTCGCGGCGGCGTCGAAGCCCTCGACGTCGGCCGTCGGATCGGCCTCGGCGTAGCCCAGCGCCTGCGCCTGCTCGACTGCCTCGGCGAAGCCGGCTCCGGTCGTGTCCATCTTGTCGAGCACGTAGTTGGTGGTGCCGTTGACGATGCCCAGCACGCGGCGTACCGAGTCTCCGGCGAGCGACTCTCGCAGTGGGCGGAGCAACGGGATCGCGCCGGCGACCGCGGCCTCGTAGTAGAGGTCGACGCCGTGGTCGGCCGCCGCTGCATAAAGGGTCGGGCCGTCGGCGGCGAGCAGCGCCTTGTTGGCCGTCACGACGCTGGCGCCATGCTCCATCGCGCGCAGGATCAGGCTGCGCGCGGGCTCGATGCCGCCAATGACCTCGACGACGACGTCGGCCCGGGTGACCAGGTCCTCGGCGTCGGTCGTGAAGAGCTCCTCGGGCACCTTGGTCGCCGAGCGGTCCCGGCCCAGACGCCGGACCGCGACGCCGACCAGTTCCAGAGGGGCCCCGACCCGGGCGGCCAGGTCGGTGGAGTGCTCGCCGAGCAGCCGGGCGACGGCTCCGCCGACGACGCCGCAGCCGAGCAGCGCGACCCGCACCGGGGCGACGACGGGCGCGCCCGCGGACGCGGCCTTCGGGTCGGACACGGGCACTCCGGTTTCTGCTGGGCGGTCCGCGCCAGGGGCCAGCGGTCGGCGGGCGTCGATGGCGAGGCTCGAGGGTGGCGGTCGAGGGAAATCTTGCCGCCGTCCGCCAGGTGAGCGTCCCACATTCCGCTATCCGGACGCGGGGGGCCGCCAAATGCCAGACTCGGGCCGGACTTGTCAGCGCCACGACAGCAATGCCGCCGCCCTGGTGCTGACAACTGGACGCAGGGGTGCGATGAGCGGCAAGCGACGAGCGAACCGACCGCGGAACCATCCCGTGGGCCACCCCGAGCACCCCGACTGGCGGGCCGAGCACCCTGCCTCGCCGCCGCCGGGTCAGCCGCCGGACGTGGACCGACCTCGCGCCGTACGCCAGCACTGGCGGCCTCAACCAGTACTCGCCCATGGGGCAGGTGGTTCAGGAGACCAACTTCACCAAGGGCCTGCTGCGTAACCGGCACTGGTACAACCGCGCCATCGGCTGGGTGATGCTGATCGGCCTGGTCGCTTTAGTGGCCGGCCTCGGCCTCTGGCGCCTGATCACCCTCTTCACCTGACGCGCGACTGTCAGCACCACAGCGGTACGAAATGGCGCCGGAGCGTCTGACAACTCGACGACGTCTCGGCTCAGCCGACGTCGAGGGCGAGGATGTCGTCCTCGGTCTCCCGGCGGACCAGCACCCGGGCCTGCCCGTCCCGCACCGCGATGACCGGCGGCCGCGGCACATGGTTGTACTGGCTGGCCATGCTGCGGCAGTAGGCGCCCGTGCCAGGTACGGCGAGCAGGTCGCCAGCGCGCACGTCACCGGGTAAGAACTCGTCCTTGACCACGATGTCGCCGCTCTCGCAGTGCTTGCCGACGACCCGGGACAACACAGCCGGTACGCCGGAGGAGCGCGAGGCCAGCGTGCAGGAGTAGTCGGCGTCGTAGAGCGCGGTCCGCACGTTGTCGCTCATCCCGCCGTCGACGGCGACGTAGGTGCGGGCCAGGCCGCCGTCCAGCTCGACCACCTTGACCGTGCCGACCGAGTAGAGCGTGCAGGTCGACGGCGCCGCGATGGCCCGGCCGGGCTCGACCGAGATCCGGGGCACGGCGACGCCGAGCGCGGCGCATTCGCGGACGACGATCTCGGCCAGGCCCGCGGCCAGCTCGGCCGGCGGCATCGGGTCGTGCTGGGTCGTGTAGGCGACGCCGAAGCCACCGCCGAGGTCGAGCTCGGGCAGCTCGCGGCCGAGCTCGCGGGACAGCTGGGCGTGCAGGCCGATGATCCGGTGGGCCGCCACCTCGAAACCGGAGGTGTCGAAGATCTGGCTGCCGATGTGGGAGTGCAGGCCGCGCAGGTCGAGCCACTGCTCGTGCTCCAGGACCAGGTCGACCGCCTTGCGGGCCTGGCCGCCGGCCAGCGAGAGCCCGAACTTCTGGTCCTCGTGGGCCGTCGCGATGTACTCGTGGGTGTGCGCCTCGACGCCGACGGTGACCCGCAACAGCACCGGCACCCGACGGCCGTGTCGCCGACCCGCCTCGGCCACGCGGGCGATCTCGTCGATGCCGTCGACGACCACCCGGCCGATCCCGGCCGCCACCGCCCGGTCGATCTCGGCATCGCTCTTGTTGTTGCCGTGCAAGCCGATTCGCTCCGGTGGCACCCCCGCCCGCAGCGCCACCGCCAGCTCACCGCCGCTGCAGGTGTCGACCGACAACCCGTCCTCCACCATCCAGCGGACGACGGCCGTGCAGAGGAAGGCCTTGCCCGCGTAGTAGACGTCGGCGTTGCCGTCGAAGGCGTCCGTGAACGCGTCCCGGAAGGCCACCGCGCGAGCCCGGAAGTCGGCCTCGTCCAGGACGTACGCCGGGGTGCCGAACTCCTCAGCCAGGTCGCGGACGTCGACGCCCCCGACCCGCAACGCGCCGTCGTCGTCGCGGCGGACCGAGGTCGCCCACAGCCGCGGCACGAGGGCGTTGGCGTCGTCCGGGTGCTGCAGCCAGGCCGGCCCGCGCACCGGCCCCGCGTGGAGCGCACCCGCCTCGTGCGAAGGCACCCCTACATCCGATCGGGGGCCGAAACCCCCAGCAGGCCAAGGCCGTTCGCCACCACCTGGCCGGTGGCCTGGTTGAGCCAGAGCCGGGTCCGGTGCAGGTCGGTCACCGGGTCGTCGGCGTTCTCCGGGCGGACCCGGCACGCGTCGTACCAGCGGTGGAAGGTGCCGGCGAGCTGCTCGAGGTAGCGCGCGACCCGGTGCGGCTCGCGCAGCGTCGCCGCCTGGCCGAGCGACCCGCGGGAACTCGCCGAGCGCACTCAGCAGCAGCGACTCGGTCTCGTGGGTCAGCAGCGAGGGGTCGAAGCCGTCCTCGATCCGGACGCCGTCGGCCGTCGCCAGCCGGGTCACGCCGGCGGTCCGCGCATGGGCGTACTGCACGTAGTAGACCGGGTTGTCGTTGCTCCGCCGGGTCAGCAGGTCGAGGTCGATGTCGATCTGCGAGTCGGCCGACGAGCGGGCCAGCGCATAGCGCGCAGCGTCGACCCCGACGGCGTCGACCAGGTCCTCCATCGTCACGGTGTTGCCGGCCCGCTTGCTCATCCGGACCGGCTGGCCGTCCTTGACCAGGTTGACCAGCTGCCCGATCAGGATCTCCAGGTTGACGCCCGGGGTGTCGCCGAAGCAGGCGCACATGGCCATCAGCCGGCCGATGTAGCCGTGATGGTCGGCACCCAGCATGATCACGACCCGGTCGAAGCCACGCTCGCGCTTGTTGAGGTAGTAGGCCAGGTCACCCGAGAAGTACGACGGCTCGCCGTCGCTCTTGATGATGACCCGGTCCTTGTCGTCGCCGAAATCGGTGGTGCGCAACCAGATCGCGCCATCGGCCTCGAAGATGTGACCCTGCTCGCGCAGCCGGACGATGGCCCGGTCGACCGCGCCCGACTCGTGCAGGTCGTTCTCGTGGAAGTAGGTGTCGAAGTCGACGCCGAAGTCGTGCAGGCTCGCCTTGATCTCGGTGAACATCAGCTCGACGCCCTCGCGCCGGAAGATCTCCTGAGCCTCGTCGTCCGGCCGATCCAGCGCGGCCGGCTCGATGGCCAGCACCCGCTGGGCGATCTCGCCGATGTAGGCCCCGCCGTAGCCGTCCTCCGGCGCCGGCTCACCCTTCGCCGCCGCCAGCAGGGACCGCGCGAACCGGTCGATCTGCACCCCGTGGTCGTTGAAGTAGTACTCCCGCGAGACCGAAGCGCCTTGCGAGGCAAGGACTCTGGCCAGCGAGTCGCCGACCGCGGCCCAGCGCGCGCCACCGAGGTGCATCGGGCCGGTCGGGTTGGCCGAGACGAACTCCAGGTTGATCCGCTGCCCGTCGAGGGCGGCCGACTCGCCGTACGCCGAGCCCTCGGTCACGATCGACCGGGCCAGCTCCCCCGCGGCGGCGGCGTCGAGCACGATGTTGAGGAAGCCCGGCCCGGCGACGGCGACGCTCTTGATGCCCGGCACGTCGCCCAACCGCGCCGCGATGACGTCGGCGACCTGCCGCGGCGGCACGCCCGGCCGGCTTGGCCAGCTGCAGCGCGATGTTGGTCGCCCAGTCGCCGTGCTCGCGCACCCGCGGACGCTCCACCCGGATCTCGTCCGGCACGGCCACCGACAGCTCGCCCGGCCTCGACGGCCGCGGCCAGGCAGGCGCGGATCGCGGCCGAGAGCTCTTCTGGGGTCACCCGGCAAGGTTACCGGCGAGTCACGCGGCGGATCGCGAGCAGGCTCAGACCCGTCCACCCGAGGCCAGGACGCCGACCAGCGCGATCAGCTCGTCCGGCTCGAACGGCTTGGCGATGAAGCCGTCGACGGCCGCCTGCTCGGCCTGGGCCCGGTGGTGGCTCTGCACCGATGCGGTGACCATGACGACCGGGATGTGCTCGAGCCGCGGGTCGGTGCGGATCATGGCGACCGTCCACCAGCCGTCGCGGCGAGGCATCAACGCGTCGACGGTCACGACGTCCGGCAGCGGGTCGTCCTCGGCGTCGGTGATGCTGGCCAGGATGTTGAGCGCCTCCTCGCCGTCGTGGGCCTCGATCACGTCGTAGCCCTCGAGCTCGAGGTTGAGCCGGATCAGGTGGCGGACGGCGTCCGTGTCGTCGCAAACGAGAACTCTCGGCGCTCTGAGCCGGGAGACCGGTCGGCGACGCCGGGCGTCGTACACGCGCTCCACCCGGTCAGCGTACGGCTCGGCGACGTCCCAGCCGGTGGATTGCCCCTGATAACCTCACACTCGCCTTTGAGCCCCCGTAGCTCAGGGGATAGAGCACCGCCCTCCGGAGGCGGTGGCGCAGGTTCGAATCCTGCCGGGGGCGCCGCAATACAGTGCCGTCATGGCTGATCTGCCCGGGTCTGACCTGCCCCGCAAGCTCCCGGACGGCCTCCGGCGAGCCGTCCATGACGCGGCCGTCGCTCATGTGGGCGACGACCTGGTGCCGGGGCTGGTGGCGTTGGTCGCTCAAGGCGATGACGTGCACGTTGAAGCGCTCGGCTCGCTCGGCATCGGACGGCCGCCGGTGACCCGCGACTCGATCTTCCGAATCGCCTCGACCACCAAGCCGATCACCGGCGCCGCCACCCTTGCCCTCGTCGAGGAAGGACTGCTCGACCTCGACGAACCGGTGGGACGCCTGCTGCCTGAGCTCGCCCAGCCGCCGGGTGCTGCGCCGGATCGACGGGCCGCTCGAGGACACCGAGCCGGCGCAGCGCGCGATCACCCCCCGCGATCTGCTGACCTTCACCTTCGGTTTCGGCCTGGCCGTCGAGATGTTCTCGGCTCCGACGCCGTGGCCAGTTGTCGAGGCCGCGAGTGCGCTCCAGCTGGCCACGCTCGGGCCGCCCGACCCCGCCGTGCAACCCGACCCGGACACCTGGATCGCCCGCCTCGGCAGCCTGCCGCTGGTCGCTCAACCGGGGCAGCGTTGGCTCTACAACACCGGCGCGCAGGTCCTCGGCATCCTGCTCGCGCGGGCCGCGGGCCAGCCGCTCAACGAGGTGCTGCGGACCCGGATCTTCGAGCCGCTGGGCATGCGCGACACGGGCTTCTTCACCCCTCAGCCAGGACCGGCTCGCAACGGCCTACCGGCCCACCGCGGGCGGGTTGGAGGCGTACGACGGACCGGCCGGGCGTCTGGAGCCGTCCGCAGGCGTTCTCCGATGGCGCCGCCGGACTGGTCTCGACCGTTGATGACCTGCTCGCCTTTGCGCGAATGCTGCTGCGCGGCGGCGCTCCCGTGCTGACGCCGGACGGCGGCCGCGGGCGATGACGAGCGATCAGCTCACGGCCGAGCAGAAGGCTCACGGCGGCCTGGGTCCGGACTTCTTCGCGACCGGCTCGTGGGGCTACTGCCTGCGGGTCGAGGCCGACGGCCGGTTCGGCTGGGACGGTGGCCTCGGCACGTCGTGGCTGGTCGACCCGGCGCGCGACCTCACCGTCATCGTGCTGACCCAGCGGATGTTCGACTCACCGACGACTGCCGCAGGTCCACCGCGACATCCAGGCCGCGGCGTACGGCGTTATCGCTTGAGGAATCCGAGAGTCGTTGCAGCGCAAGGGAGCCGACGAAGTGCTGGAGCTACGACCGAACTGCGAGCTGTGCGACATCGACCTGCCGCCGGCCGACTCGCGGGCGCGGATCTGCACCTACGAGTGCACCTTCTGCGCCGACTGCGTCGAGCAGGTCCTGCGTGACGTCTGTCCCAACTGCGGGGGCGGCTTCACCCCTCGCCCGATCCGGCCGCAGCATGCCTGGCGCGAGGGAACGGGCCTGGTCAATGACCCGCCGGGCGTGACGCGACGGCACTCGCCCTACAGCCGGGAGGAGATCGAAACCTTCGCGGCCACCCTGCGCGGAACGCCTCCGACCGAACGCTGACCCGACCGGGTGCGCGTTCCGTGACGATCTCGAGGCGACCTCGGAACGGTCCACCGGTCGGACCCCTGGTTGGGACAAACCAGGGTCAACTGGCGGCATGACCGTCGCTGACTGCCTCACGAAGCGTCCAACAGCAGACTCCTGGCTCCGTCCGACCGACCGCAACGTCGGCTACGGAGCGGCGTCTGGGGGCATCTTCGGCTGGATCCCGACGCGCTGCCAGAACACGGCAGGTCGAGCTCGGCGAGCGATCAAGACCCGGAACTGGTTCAGGCCGAGCCGGTTGACCCGGCCCAGTCCGGGAGCTCCTGCAGCGCCCACTTGTTGCCGTCGGGGTCGGTGAAGAAGACGAACCGGCCCCAGGCCTCGTCGTGCACGCCGTCCACCTCGACGCCGCGACCGGACAGCTCGTCGTACGCCGCCTGCGCGTCGTCCACGACGCACTGCATCCCCCGGACCGAGCCCGGAGCCGCATCGGTCAGACCCTTGCCGAAGGCGATCGAGCAGGCCGAGCCGCGCGGGGTCAGCTGGACGAAGCGGATCTCCTCGCTGACCGTCTGGTCGTGGTCGGCGACGAAGCCGACCTGGTCGACGTAGAACGCCTTGGCCCGGTCCACATCGGAGACCGGGAGGATGACGAGCTCGAGGCGATAGGACTGGGCGGCCGGTTCGGCGGTCTGGGTCATGTCAGCCATCCTGGCCGACAGCACCGACAGCCCGACAGCACGACAGCACCGCGCCGGCGACTGCCACCCCGGTGCGCCCGGCTCCCGCGGCTTTCCTAGGATCGGTCCATGCCGCTTTCCGGAGAGTACGAGCCGAGCAGTTCCGCAGTGGGTCCGCGACCAGGTGGCGGCCTATGAGGCCTCCGGCGGGCAGGAAGCCAACACGCTCCGGGACCGCGGACTGCCGATCGTCATCGTCACGATGCACGGCAACAAGAGCGGCAAGCTGCGCAAGATCGGCCTGATGCGGGTCGAGCACGACGGCGACTACGCGCTGGTCGCCTCCAAGGGCGGCGCGCCCGACCACCCGGTCTGGTACTACAACCTGCTGGCCGACCCGCACGTCGATGGTGCAGGACGGCCCGACCCCGGTCGACATGACCGTGCACGAGGTCAGCGGCGAGGAGCGCGAGATCTGGTGGGAGCGCTCGGTCGCGGCCTACCCGGACTACGCCGACTACCAGCGCAGGACCGACCGCCTCATCCCGGTCTTCGTCGCGACGCCGGACCGCTCAGCCGACGCCTGAGGAGCGCTCCGCGTCCCGTTGCAGCACGATGTCGCGGGTCAGCTCGAGGTGACCCAGGTGCTGGGCCAGCTCCTCGTAGATGTGCCAGGCGACCCCGCCCTGGGAGTGACCCAACGGGCGCTCGAGGTCCTTGGGTTTCGGCGCCCCCCGCGGCGGGTCGGCCGACACCAGCGTCTGCAGGTCGACCACGCAGCCGATCACGAGCCGCCGCAACGGTTTCCAGCAGATCGGCCACGGTCCCGGTGGCCACGAACTCGGCCGCGCGGTTGCGATCGACCGGGTGGCCGGCGATGGCGTAGCCGCCCCAGTCGGCCATCACTCCACAGCAATGGGTGACCAGCGCGTACGCCGAGTTGGCCCCGGACAGATCCGGCCGCTCGTTGACCAGCTCGTCGCCGAGCTGGCGGGCGATGGAGCACATTGAGTCGATCGCCCGGTCGACGTACCAGAGGTAGTCATCCAGCTCCAGCGTCACCAAGGTCATCGGCGTCTCCTCTGTGTCCCAGGTCCCGGCTCGGCCGCGACCAGCAGGGTCACCCCCCGACCGCCGGCCGATGGGATGTCCGTCTCCTGGATGGTCAGCCAACCACTGGCCGCCAACAGCTGCAGGTGCGCGGATCGGGACAGGATGGTCCGCCACGGCTCCGTGGCCGAGTCCTCGCGGCGACTGTTCGCGACCTGGACCGCTCGCGCGGAGTCGATCCCGTCGGCATGGATGGCCAGGCTCGCTACCAGCCGGCTGCCCATAGCGGCCCGTTGGCGCAGAACGACGAGCAGGTGCCGGATCACCTCCACGTCGAGGTAGACCAGCAGACCCTCAGCGATGAAAAGCGTTGCGGCAGTGGCATCGTGGCCGGCCTGATCCAACGCGGACCCGAGGTCGTCACGGGCCAGGTCGACCGGCACGAAGCTCACGTCGCCGGCCGCTCCCAGCTGCTCGACCCGACCCCGCTTGTCGGCCTGGGTCAGCGGATGGTCGACCTCGAAGAACCGCACGCCCGGCGTCCGGAAGCGCAGGGCTCGATCGTCGTAGCCCGCCCCGACGACCACGACCTGGGTCACCCCGGCAGCGATGGCGGACAGCACCGCGTCGTCGACGAACGCCGTCCGGGCCTGCATGTGGGCCACCAGCGCCGGGCCCGCCGCCGGTGCCGGAAGCCGTCGGTCAGGCGGCGCTGCGCGTCCGGGTCGCCGTCCGGGGTGTGCGGACGGGTCAGGCCGGCCCGGATCAGGGCGACCGCCTGGCTGGTGCGGGAGGGCTCGACCATCGGCCCATCCTGACCGTCCTCTCCGATTGACAGTCAACCTGATTGACTTTTAGCCTCGGCCTGATGACGACTCCCGCCCACCCGCTGGTACGACGAGCTCGTCCTGCCGGTGATGCTGCAGGCCGCCCGGCAGCACGTATGGGTCGGCGATCCGCACCGCCCTGGCCGAGATCGGCTGCGACGACATGCCGCGATCGGGTGCCCGCGTGGTCGGCGCGCTGGCCCGGGACTCCAGCGTCACCGACATCGCCCAGCTCGTCGGCACCTCCAAGCAGGCGGCCAGCCAGCTGGTGGACACCCTCGTGACCCGGGGCTACCTGACCCGCGACCCGGCGCCGGAGGACCGGCGCAAGGTCGTCCTTCGGCTCACGGCCCGGGGCGAGGAGGCCGCCCGGGTGGTGGCCGAGTCGGTCCAGGACGTCGACGACGCCATCACCGACCGGGTCGGCGCCGAGGCCCTGGCTCAGGCCCGCGACGTGCTGGCCGTGGCGGTCGAGATCGGGCATCCCGAACACTTCGGACCGGCATGAGCCCGGCCGCCCGGACCAGCGCCGGGATCCTGCTCTACCGGCGCACCTCGACCGGCGCGCTGGAGGTGCTGCTCGCCCACATGGGCGGTCCCTACTTCGCCGCCAAGGACGAGGGCGCCTGGAGCATCCCCAAGGGCGAGTACGCCGAGGACGAGGCGCCCTGGGACGCCGCGCGCCGTGAGTTCGAGGAGGAGACCGGCCAGCCGGCGCCCGACGGCCCGGCCATCGAGCTCGGGCAGGTCAAGCAGCGCAACGGCAAAGTCGTCACGGCGTACGCGCTCGAGGGGGACTTCGACCCGGAAACCTTGCACAGCAACACATTTGAGCTGGAATGGCCGCCGCGATCCGGTCGCATGCAGTCCTATCCGGAGATGGACCGGGCGGCGTGGTTCGACCCCGGATACGGCCCGAGCCAAGGTGCTGAGCAGCCAGGGCGAGCTGATCGACCGGCTCGAGCGAGCGCTCGGCATCTGACCGCTTCGGCCCCCGGCGCAGCAAGCACGGACGGCCGGCGGCATCGGCTCGGCAAAAGAATCCGGATTCGACCCGTCAGAGGGATTGTGCTTCCGGCCCAGAGTTGGTGTCCTGGGTGCCTGGACGCGCCCACGCCGGGCACCGGCCCGGCGGACGAGGCCAGGGTTTGCGCGAGGAGGCGCCGTGGCAGCATCCACCGAGTCCCAGGAGGCCGCTCCCGACGAAGGGTCCGGGGGCCTGTCCGACCCCCACATCGTCGAGATCAGCCGCACCATCTCGGCCCCACCGGACCAGGTCTGGCAACTGATGACATCGCCCACGGGATCGGCCGCGCTGCTCGGCGACGGCGCGGTGCTCGGCGGCAAGGGCGAACCCTGGCGCACCTCCGACGGCCCGCACGGCGTCGTCCGCAGCTACCACCCCCTCGAACAGCTCCGCGTCTCGTGGCACGCCGACGACGACGCACCGGCCAGCCTGGTCGAGATGGACCTGCGCCCCTCCGGCGACGGCACCGAGATCGTCGTACGGCACGAGCGGGTCGCCGACGGCTCCTCGGTCGACCTGCGCCAGCACTGGTCGCAGGCCGTGGACCGCCTGGCTGCGAGCGCCGCCACGTAAGCGCCCTCCGGGCCGCGCAGGCGCTCGGGCCGCTCAGCCCTGGAACGTCTCCGGGGTCTTGGCCTCACCCACGACGTACTCCCAGTGCCACGGCTCCTCCCGGGAGCTGGGCGGGATGGCCCACGCCGGGTTGTCCCAGCCGAAGGCGGGAGCGTTGGCGCGCATCCAGTCGTACTCGACCGAGCGGTACTTCTCGACGCCATTGCAGAAGTCGACCGCGAGGCCCATGCCGTGTTCGCTGGTGCCGGGCACGGCCGCCAGGCCGGGCTTGCGCGCGGCCAGGCTCTCCTGCGAGGCGATCGTGCGGTAGGAGTCGGTGAGGCAGAGGTTGTGGCCGAATCTCGCGCGGTAGGCGATGTTGAGCCGGGCCAGCGCCACCGCCGCATCGGCCCGGAGGTGATGACCGGGCGCGAAGGTCAGCGCGCAGAGCTCGTTCGAGGGCACGTGGCCGTTCGCGTAGGTGAAGTCGGTGACCTTGCCGCTGCACCCCGGCAGCACCGGCCGGTTGCTGGACCGGGAAGCCCGGACGCCGAGCGGCAGGTCGAACGACGGCCCCGTCCGCAGCGCCGCCATCACGGTCGAGGACGAAACCTTCGGCGTGATCTGCTGGGTGGCCGCGACCGCGCCGGCGATCTCGGCCGCCGAGGAGAGCTGGCCGGGCGGTCCCCCGAAGGCATGGCCGGCCCCGACCGCCACTGCGGCCACTGTCGCCGCACCCAGGGCCACCGCGCTGAGGCGTGGACCCCGGCTGAGTCCCCGGGACGAGCCGGCCGCCTCCACCCGACGCTGCTCGGCCAGCTGCCGACGGGTCGGCAGCACGACGGCCGCCGGCCGGGGCTGCGGAATGGTCTCGCCTGAGCCCTGGGTCGGTGCGTCCCCGCGCCGCTGCTCGTCGCTGGGCTCCGGCTCGACCCGCTCCGGCTCGCGGCTCCGTCTGCGCGGGCTCGCTCGCTACTACCTGCTCACCCGCCGTGCGCTCGGCCTCGGCCTGCTCGGCCGCCCGGCGCTGGTCGAGCAGCTGTCGCCGGGTCAGCGGGGGCGGATCGGCCGGCCGATCGCCGCTGCCAGCCGGGTCGATGGACGCATCCGGCGTCGGCTGAGCACGACGGCGGCCTCGGTACTCCGAGGCCGTTGGAGGCGTTACATGCTGTTCAGACACGGGACGAGCAAACTCCGGCAGGCCGGGGGTTGGGGGGTGCCCCGAACTTAGGTGCCAACCGGCTTCAGCTCAAGTTCAGCGGCGTGTCTGGCCAAATACGCACCGCCACAATGGGGTTCAGATCACGGGATCCGACGGTTGGCATCACGGACTTCACCGACAAGCTGCTCGAGCATGTCCTCCAGGAACACCACACCGATCACGTGCTGGCCATCGGTTGGCGAATCGGTCACAACCCGGGCCAGGTGGGCGCCGGTCCGCTGCATCACCGCCACCACGTCCTCGGCGTCGTCCCGGGAGCCGACGGTTGCCAGGTCACGCAGGCGGCGACGGGAGACCGGTTCGTCCCGCCGGTCCCCCGTGGCCCCCAGCACGTCCTTGAGATGCAGGTAGCCCACCAGCTCGCGCGCCGCGTCCGCCACCGGGAAGCGCGAGTAGCCGGTCTGGGCCACTGCTCGTTCGATATCGGCCGGCGTGGCCTGCTCGTCCAGGACGACCAGGTCATCGAGCGCGACGGCGGCCTCCCCGGCGTCGCGACCGGCGAAGGCCAGGGCTCCGGTCAGCAGCCCCTGCTGGTCCTGGATCAGGCCCTCGCGGCGAGACTCGGCCAGGATCGAGGCGACCTCCTCGGCCGTGAAGGCCGAGGTGACCTCGTCCTTCGGCTCGACCCCGAGCAGGCGCACGGCCGTCTTGGCGAGCGAGTTGAGCCCGCGGGCCAGCGGGCCGGTCGCCCGGGCGCACCAGACCAGCGGTGGGGCGAGGACCAGGGCCGCCCGGTCCGGGCCGGCCAGGGCCAGGTTCTTGGGCACGACCTCGCCGAGGACGACGTGAAGGTAGACCACCAGGGCCAGGCCGACGGCGAACGCCACCGGGTGCACGGCCGAGTGCGACACGTGCAGCGCGTTGAACGGCGTGGCCAGCAGGGCGGCGACTGCCGGCTCGGCCACCGCACCCAGGCCCAGCGAGCAGACCGTGATGCCCAGCTGGGCGCAGGCCAGCATCCGCGAGACGTTTTCCATCGCCCCGATCGTGATCCGGGCCCGGCGGCTGCCGGCTTGGGCCAGCGGCTCGATCTGGCTGCGCCGGGCGGTCATCACGGCGAACTCGGCACCGACGAAGAAGGCGTTGCCGATCAACAGGCCGAGCGCGACGAGCAGGCCGACTCCGATGCTCATGAGCCGGTCCCCCCCTCGGGTCGACCCGAGGGCGTGGGTTGGAAGCGCAGCCGGTCGACCCGGCGGCCGTCCATCCGCAGCACCCGCAGGCGGCCACCCTCGACCGGAATCTCGTCGCCGACGGCGGGCACCCGGCCGAGCCGGGCCATGACGAACCCGCCGACCGTCTCGTAGTTCGCGTCGTCGGGCACCTCGAGCCCCACTCGCTCGCTGAGCTCGTCCGGTCGCCACAGCCCGGGCACGACCCAGCTGCCGTCGCGCAGCTGGCGCCCGGCCTGACGGGCCCGGTCGTGTTCGTCCGCGACCTCGCCGACCAGCTCCTCGACGACGTCCTCGAGGGTCACGACACCCGACGTACCGCCGTACTCGTCGACCACGATGGCCAGCTGCAGGCCCTGGCCCCTGAGCTGGGCGAGCAGCGGGTCGAGCCGGATGCTCTCCGGTACGACGACCGCGTCGACCATCAGGGCCGCGGCGGGCACGTCGTCGCGGCGGTCGAAGGGCACCGATACGGCCCGCTTGATGTGGACGACGCCCAGCACGTGGTCGAGGTCGTCATCGATCACCGGGAAGCGTGAGTGCCCCGTCTCCTGGCACAGCTCGATGATCCGCGCCGCGCTGTCCTCGCGCTCGACTGGCGTGCAGCGCACCCGCGGGGTCATCACGTCGGCCGCCGTCATCTCGGCGAACCCCAGCGAACGGGTGACCAGCTGGGCCGTGCCCGGATCGAGGGTCCCGGCCTCGGCCGACCGCAGCACCATCGAGGCCAGCTCGTCCGGCGTGCGCGCGCCGGACAGCTCCTCCTGCGGTTCGACACCGAGCGCCCGCAGGACTCGGTTGGCGCTGCTGTTGAGCAGCACGATCAACGGGTGGGCCAGGATCGAGAAGACCCGCATGAACGGCGTGATGAACCGCGCCGTCGCCAGCGGGGCTGACAGGCCGAGGAACTGCGGCACCAGCTCCCCGACGACCATCGAGAAGGCGGTCGCCAGGACGAGCGCGATCGCGACCGACACCGCGTCGACCGCACCCTCGGGGATGCCGAGACTGGTGAGCGGACCCTGCAACAGGCTGGCCACGCTCGGCTCGACCAGGAAGCCGACCAGCAGCGTGGTCAGGGTGATGCCGACCTGCGAGGCGGAGAGCTGGGTGGACAGCTTGCGCAGCGCCGCCAGCACGGGGACGCTGCGCTGGTCGCCGTCGGCGATCGCCCGCTCGACCGTGCTGCGATCGAGGGTGATGTAGGCGAACTCCGCGGCCACGAAGACCGAGGTGCCGAGGATCAGCAGGACACCGACCAGGACCAGCAGCCACTCGGTCACGGCGCGGCGCTCCGCCCGGACCTGGTGCGCGGGTCACCGGCGGACCGGCGGCGCGGACTTGAGGTCATGGTCCCGACATCGTAGGGGCGGACGTCACCAACCGGCAGGCAGCGGCTGGCCCTCGTCGTACCCGGCCCTGGACTGGACGCCGACGACGGCCCGCTCGGCCATCTCGGCCAGGTTGCTCGCACCGAGGTAGGTGCAGGCGCTGCGGACGCCGGAGGTGATGCTGTCGAGCAGGTCCTCGACGCCCGGACGCTGCGGGTCGATCATCATCCGCGAGGTCGAGATGCCCTCCTCGAAGAGCCCCTTGCGAGCCCGGTCGAAGGCGCTGTCGTCGCGGCTGCGGGCGGCCACGGCGCGGGCCGAGGCCATGCCGAAGCTCTCCTTGTAGTCGCGGCCGCTGGCGTCGGTGTGCAGGTCACCCGGGCTCTCGTAGGTGCCGGCGAACCAGGATCCGATCATCACCTGGGATGCGCCCGCCGCGAGCGCGAGCGCGACGTCGCGCGGGTGACGGACTCCCCCGTCGGCCCAGACGTGAGCGCCGAGTCCCTTTGCTGCAGAAGCACATTCGAGTACGGCGGAGAACTGCGGGCGCCCGACCGCGGTCATCATCCGGGTCGTGCACATGGCGCCCGGGCCGACGCCGACCTTGACGATGTCGGCGCCAGCGGTGATCAGGTCGTGGGTGCCTTCGCCGGTGACGACGTTGCCGGCGACGATCGGCACCTGGGTGCCGCCCGCGCTCGCGTGGGCGTCGACGGCGGCCCGGACCTCGGGCAGGACGGTCAGCATCTTCTCCTGGTGACCGTGGGCGGTGTCGACGACGAGCGTGTCGACGCCCGCGGCGAGGAGCGCCTCGGTCCGGGCCCGCACATCGCCGTTGATGCCGACCGCCGCC
The DNA here is from genome assembly GCA_963834425.1 of uncultured Actinomycetota bacterium. GTDB lineage: Bacteria > Actinomycetota > Actinomycetes > Actinomycetales > CAVURS01 > CAVURS01. The sequence continues at coordinate 263,657 of CAWIBR010000008.1, read as the reverse complement.
GCGATCCGCAGCTTGCCGTTGGCGTCGAGCGCGGGTTGGTAGATCGTCGATCGCAGCGCACCGGTGCGGGTCAGGACTCCGGCCAGCTGGCCGTCCCGCACCACGGGAGCGAACCGGCGGCGGGCGTCGTGCAGGGTCTGGAAGGCGCGATGCAGGCCGCCCTCGGCCGCGACATCGTCCGCGTCCAGGGTGAGCAGGTCGGCGCTGAGCACGTCGCCGACCTGGGTGAACCGGTCGACGCCGGAGCAGTCGGCCTCGGTGACGACGCCGACGACCTTGTCCTTGTCGACGATGACGACGGCGCCGTGCGCCCGCTTGGGCATGATGTTGAGCGCGTCCAGCACGGTGTCATGCGGGCTCAGGGTCAGCGGGGTCTCCAGCACGGTGTCGCGCTGCTTCACCCAGGCGATCACCTCGGCGACGATCTCCAGCGGCACGTCCTGCGGCAGCACCACCAGGCCGCCGCGGCGGGCCACGGTCTCGGCCATCCGCCGGCCGGCGACGGCGGTCATGTTGGCCACGACGAGCGGGATGGTCGAGCCGGTGCCGTCGGCGGGCGCGAGGTCCACGTCGAGGCGGGAGGTCACCTGGGAGCGGGTCGGGACCAGGAAGACGTCGCTGTAGGTCAGGTCGGTCGGGTGCTGGCGGCCGTCGATGAACTGCATGCCCTCAGTGTCCCAGCCCGAAGGCCCATCGACCGAAATGTGCCCAGACGCCGACGCCGTACTCCGCGAACGACGGTGATTCCGCCTCCTGGAGGCGTGAATCACCGTCGTCTGGGGAGCAGCGCGCGAGGAGGGGAGCACCTGCCAGCATGTGGCCCATGACGAGCGCGACCGCTGGCTACTCGGGGACGCCGTTGCATCGCAAGCTCGGCATCAAGCCGGAGATGCGGGTGCTCGCCGTCGGCGTCCCGAACGGCTGGGATCTGACCCAGCTCGACCCCGAGGGCACGGCGACCGTCCAGACGAGAGCCGGCCGCACGCCGTACGACGTGGTCGTGGCGTTCTGCCCGGACGAGGCCACCCTGCTTCGCCGGCTGCCCACCCTGCTGCCGCGCGTCACCGAGAAGGGCCGGCTCTGGATCTGCTGGCCCAAGAAGGCCTCCGGCGTCCCGACCGACCTGGACGACAACGTCGTACGCCGCGCCGGCTTGGCCGCCGGAGTGGTCGACGTCAAGGTGTGTGCCGTTGATGCGGTCTGGTCGGGTGAGTGCTTCATGACCCGTCTGCGCGACCGCAAGGGTTGACTTCAAGTTAACTTGAAGTATCAGCATGTCGGCATGACCTCCACACCGACGGCCCTGATCACCGGCGCGACCCAAGGCCTGGGGCTGGCCCTGGCCAGCGAGCTCGATCGCCGCGGCTGGCAGCTCGTCCTCACCGGTCGCGATGCCGGCCGGATCGCCGCGCTCCGCGGGCAGATCCCGTCGGCCACCGTGGTTCCGGGTGACGTGACCGATCCCGGGCACCGCCGGACCCTCGCGGCGGTGGTCGAGCAGATCGGCCGGCTGGACCTGCTGGTCAACAACGCCAGCGCCCTGGGGCCGAGCCCGCTCCCGAATCTTGCCCACTACCCGATCGAGGAGTTGCGCCTGGTCGTCGAGACCAACCTGATCGCCCCGCTGGCCCTGACCCAGCTGGTGCTCCCGCACCTGCGCTCGGCCGACGGCACGGTCCTCAACATCAGCTCGGACGCGGCCGTCGAGGCCTACGAGGGCTGGGGTGGCTACGGCTCGAGCCAAGGCCGCGCTCGACCACCTCTCGGCCGTGCTGGCCGTCGAGGAGCCGGCGCTGCATGTCTATGCCGTCGACCCTGGCGACCTGCGGACCGAGATGCATCAGCGGGCCTTCCCGGGCGAGGACATCTCCGACCGGCCGCTGCCCTCGACCGTCGTGCCGGATCTGTTGCGGCTGCTCGATGTCCGCCCGCCGAGCGGTCGCTACCGCGCGACCGAGTGGGCTCGGGCGGAGGCCGCCCGATGACGGTCGTCGACTTCGACCTGCCACCCGGGCTCGAGGCCTCGGCACCACCCGAACGCCGCGACGACGTCCGCCTCCTCGTGGCCCGCCCCGACCGGCTGACCCACACCCGGTTCGCCGACCTGGCCGATCAGCTCACGCCCGGCGACCTGGTCGTGATCAACACCTCCGGCACGCTGCCCGCCGCGGTCGACCGGCCATCGCGGCTCCGGATCACCGGTGACGCGTCCACTTCGCGACTCGGCTGGACGACGGCGACTGGGTGGTCGAGATCCGCCCGGCCGGCGCAGCCGACGGACCGGTCGGCGATCTCGTTGCGGGAGAGGGGATCTCGCTGCCTTCAGGGGCCGCGGCCACGATCCTGGCGCCACACCCCGCAGGCCAGAACCGGCTCTGGCGAGCGCGCATCGCCGTCGAGGGAGACGTCGTCGCCTACCTGTCCGCGAGTCGGCCGGCCGATCCGTTACTCCTATGTGCACACGGACCCGCCCCTCTCGGCGTACCAGACGGTCTTTGCTCGCGAGCCCGGCAGCGCCGAGATGCCCAGCGCGGGCCGGCCGTTCACCGACCGGCTGGTGACCGACCTGGTCACCCGCGGCGTCACCGTCGCCCCGGTCCTGCTGCACACCGGAGTGTCTTCGCAGGACGTGGGCGAGCCACCTCAGCCGGAGCGGTTCCGGGTGCCGGCCGCGACGGCTCGGCTGGTGAACGCGACCCGCAGCTGGGGCGGGCGCATCGTGGCCGTGGGCACCACGGTGACGCGAGCCCTGGAGTCCGCGACCGATGCCGATGGACTCGTCCGCGAGCGCTCCGGCTGGACCGACCTGGTGCTCGGCCTGGATCGACCGGCCCGCGTCGTCAACGGCCTGATCACCGGATGGCACGCACCCGGAGCGTCCCACCTGCAACTCCTGCAAGCCGTCGCCGGGCCCGAGCTGGTCGAGGCGGCGTACGCCGAAGCGTTGCGTGAGCGCTACCTCTGGCACGAGTTCGGCGACAGCTGCCTGCTCCTGCCGTAGCCCGAGTCACAGCCCGCGGAGGTCGCAGCCCGGGATGCCCGGGATGTGACCCACTGACCGCGTTGGCTCCCGCCGCCGGCGGCGCGCGGTTAGATTTGCCCCCATGAGTACCGCCTCACAGCCCTCGCGCTGCATCCTGCTGGTCGAGGACGAGCCGACCATCTCGCATGCAGTCGCCACCCGCCTGCGAGCCGAGGGCTACCAGGTCGAGACCGCAGCCGACGGCCCGAGCGCCGTCGAGGCGGCCGACCGGCTCAAGCCGGCGGCGATCGTCCTCGATGTGATGCTCCCGGGCTTCGACGGCCTCGAGGTCTGCCGTCGCGTTCAGGCCGCTCGCCCGGTGCCGGTCCTGATGCTGACCGCCCGCGACGATGAGACCGACATGCTCGTCGGCCTGGGCGTCGGCGCCGACGACTACATGACCAAGCCCTTCTCCATGCGGGAGCTGGTGGCCCGCGTCAACGCGCTGGTACGCCGCGTTGAGCGAGCTCGCCTGCTTGGCGGATTCCGGTGCGACACATGACCTTTCGCCAGTCACGATCGGCGACGTCGAGATCGACCGAGCCGAACGCCGGGTCCGTCGAGACGGCGTCGAAGTGCACCTGACGCCGACCGAGTTCGACCTGCTGGTCCGACTCGCCACCAACCCCCGCACCGTGCTGACCCGCGAGACCTTGCTCGCCGATGTCTGGGACTGGGTTGATGCCTCGGGCACGCGCACGGTCGACAGCCACATCAAGGCGCTGCGTCGCAAGCTCGGGCCCGATCTGATCCGCACGGTCCATGGAGTCGGCTACGCCGTCGAGCCCCCGGACGACGTCGCCGACGGGGTCTCGTGAGTCCGGTCGGACCCCAATTGATGGTCACATGATGCTCAGCGAGAAGGAACCCAACCGGCGCGCGACGTCCAAGATGCGCGACCTGCGCCCGCTGGACCCGTTCGCCTCGATCAAGACCAAGCTCGGCATCCTGGTCGGGTCGGCTTCGACCGTGTGCGCCCTGGCCGTGTGGTGGGGGCTGCACACCGGCCTGGCCACCCGCTACACGCTCCCGCTCTCGGTCATCCTGGCGCTGACCGTCACGCAGATCCTGGCCCGCGGCATGACCTCGCCCCTGCGCGAGATGACGGCCGCTGCGGTCGCGATGGCCCGCGGCGACTACAGCCGGCGGGTCCGGGCGACCAGCAACGACGAGGTCGGCGAGCTCGCCACGGCGTTCAACCTGATGGCCGAGGACCTGGCCTCGGTCGATCGCCAGCGCCGCGAGCTGGTCGCCAACGTCAGCCACGAGCTGCGCACGCCGGTCTCGGCGCTGCGGGCGGTGCTGGAGAACATCGTCGACGGGGTCACCGAGCCCGACCCGGCCACCTTGCGCACGGCATTGCTCCAGACCGAGCGGCTGGCCGGCCTGGTCGAGCAGCTGCTCGACCTGTCCCGGATCGAAGGCGGGGCGACCTCGCTGCGTCTCGCCCCGGTGCGGCTGCGTGAGTTCCTGCTCGTCTGCCGGGACGAGGCCGCGATGTCCGGCCGGCCGGTGAAGTTCGACGTCGAGGTCGAACCGGAGGACCTCTGGGTCCTCGGTGATCGCGAGCGCCTGCACCAGGTGCTCGCCAACCTGGTCGACAACGCGAGCCGGCACTCGCCCGACGGCGGCACGATCTGGCTGCAGGCCCACGAGGACGGCACCGGCATCGTGCTGGACGTGGCCGACGAAGGACCCGGCATCGCGCCCGAGGACCGGGCCCGGGTCTTCGAGCGGTTCCACCGGGGCGGGAAGGCCCAGAGCGACGGCGGCACCGGGCTCGGCCTGGCCATCGCCCGCTGGGTGGTCGATCTGCACGGCGGCACGATCCGGGTCGTCGACACCACCGTCGGCTGCCGGATCCGCGTCGTACTCCCCCGCCCGCCGGCCGCGATGACCGCCCCCAGCTGACGCTCTGGACGGCGGGGGGCACTCGCTCGTACCTCCCGGGTTTGTGAAGAGGTCGGGGACACGTTGGTCACAAACGCGTGGGGCGCGACCCGCCATCTCCGCAACGGGTCTAGCCTGGAAGACGTTGTGCTCACCGCCTGTTGCACATGGTGTGCACCACCACGAACCTTTCAGAACAGATGAAAGAGGCGATTGCGACCGTGTCGCAGCACTCACACTCGAGTGAATCCCTGACCGACCCGCACAGTGATTTTGGGGCCAACGAGTGGCTGGTCGACGAGATGTACGACCAGTACCTCAAGGACAAGGACTCGGTGGACGCCTCGTGGCAGCGCTACTTCGCTGCCCACCCGGCCGCCAACGGCGCCTCGGCTGACGCCAACGGCGGGGGTACGCCGAGCACCGCCGCCGTCGCCACCGCACCGGCTCCGCTCCCAGGCAACGCCGGCGCCGGCCCCCTCCCAGGCTCCGGCTCCGCCCGCACCCGCCGCGCCCAGCGAGCGGACCGAAGCCCCGAAGACGGCGGTCACCCCCCAGCCGGCGCCGGTGAAGGCCGCAGCCGGCCAAGGCCGAGCCGCCAGCGCCAAAGCCGCGCCCACGTCGGACGTCGCGCGATGCGCACACGACCCCACTGCGCGGCCCGGCCGCCCGGGTCGTGGCCAACATGGAGACCAGCCTCACCGTCCCGACGGCGACCAGCGTGCGCGCCGTACCGGCCAAGCTGCTGATCGACAACCGGATCGTCGTCAACAACCACCTGGCCCGCAGCCGCGGCGGCAAGGTCTCCTTCACCCACCTGATCGGCTACGCCGCGGCCAAGGCGGTCGCGGCGATGCCCGAGATGAACCGCGGCTTCGCCGAGATCGACGGCAAGCCGGTCGCTGTCGACCCCGAGCACGTCAACCTCGGCCTGGCCATCGACGTCACCAAGCCCGACGGCTCCCGCTCGCTCCTCGTGCCCAACATCAAGCGGGCCGAGACGATGGACTTCGCGCAGTTCTGGACCGCCTACGAGGACATCGTGCGCCGGGCCCGCGAGAGCAAGCTGACCGCCGACGACTTCGCCGGCACCACGATCAGCCTGACCAACCCCGGCACCATCGGCACCGTCCACTCGGTGCCGCGCCTGATGAGCGGCCAGGGCACCATCCTCGGCGTCGGCGCGCTGGAGTACCCCGCCGAGTGGCAGGGCGCCAGCGAGGAGACGCTGACCCGCAACGCCGTCTCCAAGATCCTGACCCTCACCTCGACGTACGACCATCGGGTGATCCAGGGCGCGCAGTCCGGTGAGTTCCTGCGCCGGGTGCACCAGCTGCTGCTCGGCGACGAGGGCTTCTACGACGAGATCTTCCGCTCGCTGCGGATCCCCTACGAGCCGATCCGCTGGATCCAGGACATCTCGGCGACGCACGACGACGACGTCAACAAGACGGCGCGAGTCATCGAGCTGATCCACGCCTACCGGGTGCGCGGTCACCTGATGGCCGACACCGACCCGCTGGAGTACCGCCAGCGCCGGCACCCCGACCTCGACGTCGCGACCCACGGGCTGAGCCTGTGGGACCTCGACCGCGAGTTCCCCACCGGCGGCTTCGGCGGCAAGCCGATGATGAAGCTCCGGCACGTCCTCGGCGTCCTGCGCGACTCCTACTGCCGCACCGTCGGCATCGAGTACATGCACATCCAGGACCCGGACCAGCGGGCCTGGATCCAGCGCCACGTCGAGCGGCCCTACGCCAAGACCTCGCGCGAGGAGCAGCTGCGAATCCTGCGGCGGCTCAACGCTGCTGAGGCGTTCGAGACCTTCCTGCAGACCAAGTTCGTCGGGCAGAAGCGGTTCAGCCTGGAGGGCGGCGAGAGCACCATCGCGCTGCTCGACCGGATCCTCTCCCGGGCGGCCGAGGCCAAGATGGACGAGGTCTGCATCGGCATGCCGCACCGCGGCCGGCTCAACGTGCTGGCCAACATCGCGGGCAAGAGCTACGGCCAGATCTTCAAGGAGTTCGAGGGCACGGTCGACCCCAAGAGCGTCCAGGGCTCCGGCGACGTGAAGTACCACCTCGGCACCGAGGGCACGTTCACCGACGAGGCCGGCGAGACCACGCAGGTCTACCTGGCCGCCAACCCCTCGCACCTCGAGGCGGTCGACCCGGTGCTCGAGGGCATCGTGCGGGCCAAGCAGGACCGGCTCGACCTGGCCGGGCAGGACTTCACCGTGCTGCCGCTGCTGATGCACGGCGACGCGGCGTTCGCGGGTCAGGGTGTCGTGGCCGAGACGCTGAACCTCTCGCAGCTGCGGGGCTACCGCACCGGCGGCACGATCCACGTGGTCGTCAACAACCAGGTCGGCTTCACCACCGCGCCGTCGTCCTCGCGCTCGTCGTTCTACTCGACCGACGTGGCCCGGATGGTGCAGGCACCGATCTTCCACGTCAACGGCGACGACCCCGAGGCCTGCGTGCGGGTGGCCGAGCTGGCCTTCGACTTCCGCCAGGAGTTCAACAAGGACGTCGTGATCGACCTGGTCTGCTACCGGCGCCGCGGTCACAACGAGGGTGACGACCCCTCGATGACCCAGCCGCTGATGTACCACCTGATCGAGGCCAAGCGCAGCGTCCGCAAGCTCTACACCGAGGCGCTCACCGGCCGTGGCGACATCTCGGTCGAGGAGTCCGAGGCGGCGCTGAAGGACTACCAGGCCCAGCTGGAGCGGGCGTTCACCGAGACCCAGGCGGCGGCCAAGGCCCCTGCGACCGGCGAGGACGACGTGGCGATCGGCCGCGGCGGTCTGGAGCGACCCAGCGCGCAGGCGCGCGATCTGGCCGCCCCGCCGCGCGAGGTGCGGACCGCCGTACCGGCCGAGGTCCTGGAGCGGATCGGCGACGCGTTCGTCTCGCCGCCCGAAGGGCTTCACCGTCCACCCGAAGATCCAGCAGCTGCTCGACCGGCGCCGCGACATGACCCGGAGCGGCGGGATCGACTGGGCCATGGGCGAGTTGCTCGCGCTCGGCTCGCTGCTGCTGGAGCAGGTGCCGGTGCGGCTGGCCGGGCAGGACAGCCGGCGCGGCACGTTCGTGCAGCGGCACGCGGTGCTGATCGACAAGGAGACGGCGGAGGAGTGGACGCCGCTGCTCTACCTGTCCGACGACCAGGCCCGGTTCTGGGTCTACGACTCGCTGCTCAGTGAGTACGCCGCGATGGGCTTCGAGTACGGCTACTCGGTCGAGCGGCCGGACGCCCTGGTGTTGTGGGAGGCGCAGTTCGGCGACTTCGCCAACGGCGCCCAGAGCATCCTGGACGAGTTCATCTCCAGCTCGGAGCAGAAGTGGGGCCAGCACTCCTCCGTGGTGCTGTTGCTGCCGCACGGCTACGAGGGCCAGGGCCCGGACCACTCGTCGGCGCGGATCGAGCGCTACCTGCAGATGTGCGCCGAGGACAACATGACGGTGGCGATGCCGAGCACGCCCGCGTCGTACTTCCACCTGTTGCGGCGGCAGGCCTTCGCCCGGCCCCGTCGTCCGCTCATCGTCTTCACCCCGAAGTCGATGCTGCGCCTGAAGGCCGCGGCGAGCTCGGTCGAGGACCTGACGACCGGGACGTTCCAGCCGGTGCTGGCCGACCCCTCGGTCACCGACCCGGCCCAGATCGACCGGGTCCTGCTGTGCAGCGGCAAGATCTACTACGACCTGGTCGCCTCGCGGGACAAGATCGGCGACACGCACACGGCGATCGTCCGGGTCGAGCAGCTGGCCCCGCTGCCGCACGATGAGATCGTGGCGGCCGTGAGCGAGTTCCCGGACGCCGAGCTGGTCTGGGCCCAGGAGGAGCCGGCCAACCAGGGCCCGTGGCCGTTCATCGCGCTCAACCTGCCGGAGTTCCTCGGCGGCCGCGCGCTGCGGCGGGTCTCCCGGTCGGCTTCGGCCTCGACGGCGGCCGGTTCCTCGAAGATGCACGCGATGGAGCAGCAGACCCTGATCGAGCAGGCCTTCGCCCGCTGACCGTGAGCACGCCAGGCGTGGCCGCTGATGGTCCGCGCGTGAGGTCCTGACGGCCGAGGTCGGGGTCCGGCTGGGGCAGGATGGGCGGGATGTACTTCACCGACCGCGGGATCGAGGAGCTCGCCGCCCGGCGTGGCGAGGAGCAGGTCACCCTCGACTGGCTGGCCGATCGGCTCCGCGAGTTCGTCGACCTCTTCCCCGAGTTCGAGACACCGGTCGAGCGGCTCGCCACCTGGCTGGCCCGCGACGACAGCGCCGACGAGTGCCGACGACGACATCGACGGCTGACATGGCTGACCCACTGGGCATGCGCGACGTCCGTCTGGTCGTCGTCGGCGACGCCTTCGCGGCCGGCGTCGGTGACCCCAAGGCGCTGGGCTGGGTCGGCCGGGTCGTCGCGCGCAGTCAGAGCCCGGACCTGAGTCTCACGGCCTACAACCTGGGCATCCGCGACGACTCCTCGGCCGACGTCCTGGACCGCTGGCGCGAGGAGAGCGGCCGCCGGTTCGCCCCCGGAGCCGAGCATCGCCTGGTCCTGAACATGGGCTATGGCGATGTCGCCCAAGGCCTGTCGACCGCGCGGAGCCGGCTCAACCTGGCCAACGTCCTGGATGACGCGGCGGCGTTCAGCGTGCCCACGCTGGTGGTCGGACCGGCCCCGACCCTGGACCCGGCGTTCGACGAGCGGCTGCTGGTCGTCGCCGACGCGCAGGCCGACGTGTGCGCGCGCCGCCACGTGACGTTCGTCGACTGTTTCGAGCCGCTGCTCAAGCACGAGCAGTGGGCCTCGGATCTGGCCACCGGCGACGGCGTGCATCCGGGGCAGGCGGGCTACGGCCTGATCGCCTGGCTGGTCCTGCACCAGGGCTGGCCGGACTGGCTGGGCATCACCCTGGGCTGAGGCTCACCCGATGGTCAGCGTGACCTTGCCGAACAGGTCGGGCTCCATCAGCCGCTCGAAGGCCCCTCGAGCATCGGCCAGGGCGAACTCCGAGTCGATCACCGGCCGCAGCCCCGTGGTCTGGCACATCCGGATCAGCCGGGCCAGCTCGTCGCGCGTGCCCATCGTCGAACCCACGACCCGCAGCTGCAGGAAGAACACCCGGTTGAGCTCGGCCGGCGGGTTGAAGCCGCTGGTCGCTCCGCAGATCACGATCGTCCCGCCCGGCCGCAGCGCCTTGAGCGAGTGCGACCAGGTCGCCTCGCCCACCGTCTCCATGACGGCGTCGACCCGATCCGGCAATCGCGCACCCGACGAAAACGCCTGTGCCGCACCGAGTTCCAGCGCCTTGGCCCCTTTGGCCTCGTCGCGGCTGGTCACCCAGACCCGCAGCCCGGCCGCCGCCGCCAGCGAGATGAGCGCCGTGGCGACGCCGCCGCCAGCTCCCTGCACCAAGACGGTGTCGCCGGGCGCCAGACCGCTCTGGGTGAAGAGCATCCGGTACGCCGTCAGCCAGGCCGTCGGCAGGCAGGCGGCCTCGGTCCACGACAGTCCCTCGGGCTTGGGTGCCAGGTTGCGTCGGGGCACGACGACCTCCTCGGCCAGCGTGCCCTGGTGCAGCTCGGAGAGCAGCGTGCGCTTGGGGTCGAGGGTCTCGTCGCCCGACCAACCGGGTGAGGAAACCACCGCGTGCACGACGACCTCGTTGCCGTCGTCATCGAGCCCGGCGCCGTCGCACCCCAGGATCATCGGCAGCCGGTCAGCGGGCAGCCCGACCCCGCGCAGGCTCCACAGGTCGTGCTGGTTGAGGCTGGCCGCGCGCAGCCGCACCCGGGCCCAGCCCTCGGGGACCTCCGGCGCGGGCCGGTCCTCGACCCGGAGCCCGGACAGCGGGTCGTCGGCGGACTGGGCGGCGGCGTAGGCAGCAAGCATGGGTCCGACCCTAGGGGACCCAGGGGGTCGGCCCGGTGGCCTACTCGACGACCGCCGTGACCGGCGTACCGGCTTCGATGGTCCGCGAGACGGTGCAGGTCTTGTCGTGCGAGGTCTGCAGCGATCCGCGGCAGGATCGCCCGGGCCGCATCGCCGGCCTCCCCCTCGGGAAAGGTCACCTGGAAGGTCAGCGTGATGTCGCGCAACACGTTGCCGCTGTCGTCCTTGTGCACATAGGCGTCGACCCGCGCGCCGAACGACTCGGCGGCGGACCGCCGCCCGGTGACCACGTCGACGTCGACCGCGGTGCAGCCGGCGATCGAGGCCAGGAACAGCTCGACCGGGCTGAACCCGTCGGGGTCCTTGCTGCCGAATCGCAGCTCGTGCCCGCGGGCGTTGCGAGCCAGGTAGATGCCCTCGTCGAGCCGTTCGAGGCTCACCCAGCGGTGGTCCGCGTCGCTCGTGTGGCTCGTGTCGCTCGTGGTGTTGGTGTGGCTCATGAACCCGCATCCTCTCAGCCGCTCAAGACGACTCGGTGACTAGCCGATAGATGGCTCAAGCGGACTACTCGGCATCCCCCTGGGCCGATCCGCTCTGCCTGGAGGACATCGTGCGCCATTCCCATCGCATCGCCGGAGCCCTCGCCGTCGGCGCCACCGCCGTCCTGGCCCTGAGCGCCTGCGGTTCCGGCTCGTCCGCCGGCAGCGGCGCCGCCCCCCACGCCCACTCCGCGATCCGCCGCCGACGCGGCACTGGTCGCGACGCTGCCCGCGGCCGTCAAGGCCAAGGGCGCGCTCGTGGTCGGCGTCGACGCGACCTACGCCCCCAACGAGTTCCTCGGCCCGGACGGGCAGACCGTCGAGGGCATGGACGTCGACCTGTTCGACGCCGTCGCCGGCGAGCTCGGGCCTCCACGTGACGTGGGTGCCGGCGCCCTTCGACAGCATCATCGACGGGGTCAACAGCGGGAAGTACGACCTGGGCGTCTCCTCGTTCAGCGTCACGCCGGACCGCCTCAAGCAGGTCGACATGGTCACCTACTTCACCGCCGGCACCGAATGGGCCGCGGCCAAGGGCAACCCCAAGCACGTCAACCTCGCCAACGCCTGCGGGCTGCCGATCGCGGTCCAGGAGGCCACGACCCAGGCCGACGACATCGCCGCCCGGAGCAAGGCCTGCACCCACGCCGGACGCCCCGCGATCAAGATCAGCACCTACTCCGGGCAGGACCAGGCGACGGTCTCCGTGGTGTCCGGCAAGAACGTCGCCATGCTCGCCGACTCCCCGATCGCGGCGTACGCCATCAAGTCGACGCACGGCAAGCTGCAGCAGATCGGCTCGATCTACGACTCGGCGCCGTACGGTTACGTCGTACCCAAGAAGAACGCCGCGCTCGCCCAGGCCATCGCCGGAGCGCTGAAGAAGCTCCGGGCCTCCGGTGCCTACAAGCGCACACTGGACAAGTGGGGCTCGGCCTCCGGCGGCATCTCCACGCTTCGCCGTCAAGTAAGCCCGCCGGGAGGGAGCCCCGCTGAGCGACTGGAGACTTCCGCTCGGCCTGGCCATCGTGCGCGGCCGCTCGATGCAACCGACCCTGGACCCCGGGGACCGGTTGGTCGTCCGGTACGGCGCGCGGCCCGCCGCTGGCCGACTGGCCGTCGTGCGGCTGCCGCCCGAGCCCGACGGGACGCCCCGACCGGTTGCCGTCAAACGGCTCTCGCGAGCGGTCGACGAGGGTTGGTGGGTCGAGCGGGACAACCCGGCCGAGGGCGTGGACTCGTGGCTGGTCGGGGCCGTGCCTGGTGACGACGTCGTCGCCACGGTTCTGCTGCGGTTCTGGCCCCGTCCGTCCTTGTTGCGACGGCCTCCCGCCAGCGGCACCCCTGATGCCGAGGCCGGACCCCGCGGGTAGCGTGACGGCGTACAGACGTCACGCGACCGTTCACATGGAAGGACCGGGTTGATGCTCTCTCGCTTGTTCGCCCCCACCATCGAGGTCAGCGCGCACTGCGACCTGCCCTGCGGTGTCTACGACCCGGCGCAGGCCAAGATCGAGGCCGAGTCGGTGAAGGCCATCATCGTCAAGCTCGCGGACAACGACGACCCCGACTTCCGGGCGCGGGCCATCCTGATCAAGGAGCAGCGCTCCGAGCTGGTCAAGCACCACCTGTGGGTGCTCTGGACCGACTACTTCAAGCCGCCGCACTTCGAGAAGTACCCGCAGCTGCACACCCTGGTCAACGAGGCGACCAAGCTGGCCGGGGCCGCGGGCACGAAGGGCACCAGCGACATCGCCAAGGCCGATGAGCTGCTCGCCAAGATCGATGAGATCGCCGAGATCTTCTGGGAGACCAAGAAGGCCTGAGCAGCTGGCGCCAGACGCGCCGCGCCAGTAAGACAACGAGGCGACCACGCGTCACCGGTGACGCGTGGTCGCCTCGTTGTTCGTGGAGGGCTCGGCACGCATCTGGCGCTCGAACGTCACGATCAGGCTGACGTAGTAACCGCAGATCACGCCGTTCGAGGTCGCAGCGGCGAGCAGGATGGCCAGAAGCACGACGCTCGGCGGACCCGCCCGGGCCACCTCCTGCACCGCGAAGAGCACGAACGCCAGGGCAAGGGCACCGGGGACGAGCGCCAGCAACGACAAGCCGATGTTCTCCCCGACCACTGCATTGCGCATGCCGACTGTCCCGACCACCGTGACCACCAACACGTAGAGCGCGAAGGGGACGAGCGACCCGTCACCCCCGAAGGCCGCAACTATGAGCACGGACAGCGAGAAGCCGACCGGCAGGGCCAGCCAGGCCGACGGCGGGTCGGTGATCAACCCACTGACAATTCGTCGGGTTCGCGCTAACACCCCTGCACCATCGACCCGACCGCGGGCGACCTGAAGGGCCGGCCCAGGTGCCGCCGTTTGAGGGGCGGCGCTTGCGGAGATACCGGCCCGTAATGCCATGATCGGGTCGTGCCGAATGCAGACCCGCAGCCGGCCGACCGGGGCGACGCACGAGGGGTTCCGAACGTCCGGGTTCGCCCGGTTCGTGACCTTGACGAGGCCGCCGCCGCGGGCGAGCTGCTCCGCACCGCGTACAAGGACGCGGGCCGCGGAAACCCGTCGTACCTCGAGCACTTGCGCGACGTCGGACCTCGAATGACGTCCGCGGAACTGCTCGTCGCCGTCGACCGCTCTGGGACGATCCTGGGGTCAGTGACCTACGTGCGACCGGGGACGCAGTACGCCCTGGTCAGCCGCGAGAACGAGGGTGAGCTGCGGATGCTCGGCGTCGTGGAGCACCGCGACAAGAAGCTCATCGAGGAGATGCTGATCGAGGCGTGCGTCGAGCGCGCCGGCCGTGACGGGTACGACGCGTTGGTGATGACCGCGCTGAAGCGACACGCGCGCCGGCCGGGCCGGACCTACGTCCGGGCCGGCTTCCGGCTGGTCAAGGGTCGCGAGATCTCGCCGGCGCCCGGGCTGCATCTCGTGGTCTTCACGCTCCCGGTCCCGGCGCCGTGACGACGGCCCCGAATATCCCGGATGTCCCGGGCGTCCAGGTCCGCGAGGCGATCGGCCCCGAGGAGGTCGACGCCGCGGGCGAAGTGGTCGACGCGGCGTACCGGGCCAACGGGTTCGTCGACGAGGTCTACCTGGCGCGCCTGCGCGACGCCCGCGACCGGGCGGCGAGCGCACGACTGCTGGTGGCTGTCGACGCCTCCGGGGCAGGTGCTGGGCAGCGTGACCTTCGCCCTCGCCGGCCAGCCCTACTCGGAGGTGAGCCGGCCAGGCGAGGCCGAGTTCCGGATGCTCGGCGTGCGGCCGGACGCCGGCGGACGGGGCGTGGGCGCCGCCCTGGTGTGGGGCTGCATCGAGCAGGCCCGAGCCGCTGGGCGCCACGGCGATCGCCATCTGCACGATGACCTCGATGACGGCAGCCCGGCGGATCTACGAGCGGATCGGCTTCGTGCGCGACCCCGAACGGGACTGGCAGCCGGTTCCCGACATCCAGCTGCTCGGCTACGTCCTCCCGCTGAGCTAGGCGACCAGGCCCAGCCGGCGCAGCTCGACGGTGAGGTCGTGCGGGTTGCTCGCCACGGCCATGCCGCCCTCGAGGGTGACCACGCCGTCGCGGATCAGCTCGATCAGGTGCTGGTCGAAGGTCTGCATGCCGTAGTACGAGCCGTCCTTGATCAGGTCGGTGATCGTGCTCGTCTTGTCCTCGTCGGCGATGGCCTCGGCCACCCGCCCGTTGACGACGCAGATCTCCATCGCGACGCAGCGGCCCTGGCCGTCGGCCCGCGGCACCAGCCGCTGGCAGACGATGCCGCGCAACGAGCCAGCGAGCGCGAGCCGCACCTGCTTGTGCTCGTGCGGCGGGAAGAAGTCGATGATGCGCGCGATGGTCTCGCGAGCGTCGGCCGTGTGCAGGGTCGACATGACGAAGTGGCCGGTCTCCGCGGCTGCGAGCGCGGCCTTGACCGTCTCGGTGTCGCGCATCTCGCCGACCAGGATGACGTCCGGGTCCTGCCGCATGGCGGCGCGCAGCGCGACGGCGAAGTCTGCCGTGTCCAACCGCACCTCGCGCTGGTTGATCATCGACAGCTGGTCCTGGTGCATGATCTCGATCGGGTCTTCGATCGTGACGATGTGGACCTCGCGGTTGGTGTTGATGTGATCGACCATGCCGGCCAGGGTCGTCGTCTTGCCCGAACCGGTCGGACCCGTCACGAGCACCAGGCCCCGCGGTTCGAGGGCGAGCTGCTTGATGACGGCGGGTACGCCGAGCAGGTCCAGCGGGATGGCGCCGAAGGAGACCCGCCGTAGCACCAGGCCGGCGCTGCCCCGCGCCCGGAAGGCGTTGACGCGGAACCGGCCGATGCCGGGCACGCTGTAGGCGAAGTCGGCCTCGTTGGTCTTGGCGAACTCGGCCCGCAGGTCGCCCCGCATGACCTCCTCGACCATGTTCTCGGTGTCCTCGGCGGTCAGGTCCGGCGCCTGCAGCCGGCGCAGCCGGCCGTCGATGCGGATCCGCGGCGGAGAACCGACCTTGCAGTGCAGGTCGGAGCCCTTCAGCTCACCCAGAGCCTGCAGGTACGGGACGATCGACAGTGGTTCGGACACGCCCTCGTCATCGGCTGCTGGGGCGTCGACCTTGAGCCGAACGGCGTAGCCCGGCGTTCGTGCAGCCGCCGCTCAATCCAGGCTGACCAGCAGGTCGCCCTCCTGCACCACGTCGCCGGCCGCGATGGCGACCCGACGGACCACGCCGCCGGTCTCCGGCACGACCGGGATCTCCATCTTCATCGACTCCAGGATGGCCAGGGTCTGCCCGGGCTGGACCTGCTCACCCTCGGTGACGGCGATGGACAGCACGTTGGCCACCATCTCGGCGCGGATTTCCTCGGCCACTGGGGTGCCTCCGTGGATCGGCATCGCCGCTGCTCAACGGGCTCGTCGAGCTGACGGCTCAGGCTATGGGATCATCGAGGGCAAGCCCACGATCGACAGACGGAGTCACCATGAGCAAGCGCGCCCGCAAGCGCCGTAGCCGCAAGGGCAATGCCGCCAACCACGGCAAGAAGCCCAACGCCTGAGCCCTTCAGCACCCGGCGGCGGCCCAACCCCCGCCGTACGCGCCGAAAGCCGATTTTCTGGTCCGTTTCGGACCGGAGAATCGGCTTTCGGCGGGTAAAGCAGCGCTCGACGAGCAGGTACGACGAGCGGGCTAGCCCTCTTCGTACTGGATCGTGATCGTGGTCAGGCTGGCCAGGATGCGGGTCCGGAGCTGCGCGGGTGCGGCGTCGCAGCCACACGAGCGCCGGACCAGGGCCTTGAGCAGCTCGTTCTGCTCGTACTCGTCCAGGCAGGGACCGCACTCCTCGAGATGGACCTTGATCTTGGCGCAGTCCAGGTCGCCCATCTCGCCGTCGATGTACTCGTAGGCCCGCTGCAACACCTCGCCGCAGTCGGTCTCGTGATGCTTGCCACAGCTCACGACCCGTCCTCCTTGGTCTCTCCCGGCTGATCAGACACAGAAGACGAGCCAGGCGCGCCGCTCGTGGCCACGACACCGCGATCCCGGGCGTAGTCCTCGAGCAACGTGCGCAGCTGGCGCCGACCGCGGTGCAGCCGTGACATCACGGTGCCGATCGGCGTACCCATGATCTCGGCGATCTCCTTGTAGGCAAAGCCCTCGACGTCGGCCAGGTAGACCGCGATCCGGAACTCCTCGGGGATCGACTGCAGGGCGTCCTTGACGTCGCTGTCCGGCAGGTGGTCCAGCGCAACGGTCTCGGCCGAGCGCAGCCCGCTGGACGTGTGCGACTCGGCGCGGTGCAGCTGGTAGTCCTCGATCTCCTGCGCATCCGACTGCAGCGGCTCGCGCTGCTTCTTGCGGTAGGAGTTGATGTAGGTGTTGGTCAGGATCCGGTAGAGCCAGGCCTTCAGATTGGTGCCGGGCCGGTACTGGTGGAAGGCCGCGAACGCCTTGGCGAAGGTCTCCTGCACCAGGTCCTCGGCGTCGCTGGGGTTGCGGGTCATCCGCAGGGCCGCCGAGTAGAGCTGGTCGAGGTACTGCAGGGCGTCGGCCTCGAACCGCGCAGTGCGCTGCGCGTCGGTCTCACCCTCAGGGGCCCGAACGGTCCCCTGGCTGCCCTCGGTCGTCTCGCTCATCGTTCGCAACCTTAGCGAGCCGCCAGCGGCGCCCCCGAGGTCGGTCAGCGCCGACCCCTCGGCTCCGCGCGTGTGATTGGCAAGCAGCACAGGCACTCCACTCCATCGTTGACGACGTCCAGTTGCTCAACGCAAGGAGCAGGCCCGCACATTCCGCTGGCGGCGGACATCCGACCAGACGGGCCAGCCGGGCAGCCGACCGGCGAGCGGGCCGAGCCAGCCAGTAACCTCGGCGGATGCCTCCCATCAGCGACAGCAGCCCCTTCGCCGACCTGCTGGTCGCCCAGATCCGCAACGAGTTCACCGCGCACCAGCAGTACGTCGCGGTGGCGGCCTGGTACGACGACCAGGACCTGCCCCGGCTGGCGGCGCACTTCTATCGGCAGGCCATCGAGGAGCGCAACCACGCGATGATGATGGTGCGCTACCTGCTCGACCGGGACCTGCCGGCGCCGATCCCGGGCATCGACGCCGTACGCAACGACTTCACGGCCCCGATCGACGGGCTGCAGATGGCGTTGGCCCAGGAGCGTCAGGTCACCGAGCAGGTCGAGGCGCTGTTCCGCGCGGCGCGGGACGAGAACGATGTGCTCGGCGAGCAGTTCATGCTCTGGTTCCTCAAGGAGCAGGTCGAGGAGGTCGCCAGCATGGCCACCCTCGTGGCTATCGCGGAGCGTGCCGGCGACGACTGGTTCCGGATCGAGGAGCACCTCGCCCGGGAGTCGGTCGGTGACGCGGGCCTCGACCCCGGGGCTCCCGAGGCCGCCGGCGGCACCCTCTAGCCACTCGAGCTGTCAGCACCTGGGCGGTGTATTCACTGTCCTGGTGCTGACAACTCCGAAAGGAAGGCGCGGACAGCCTCCGCACCTGGTTCGGCGCCCGGCTTGAGACCGTGGTCACCGGCCACACCGACCAGCCGTACGCCGCGGAGCCCGGCTTCCTTCGAGCGCGCGCCGGCTTCCGGTTCGAGCGCGCGCCGCGCGGCAGAGCGGCCGCCAGCTCGTCCGGCGTACCGAATGCGTCCCGTTCGCCCTGGACGACGAGCACGGGCACGCCGGCCGTGACCGCACCCATCAGCTCGGCCAACCGGGATTTCTCCGGCCGACCGGGCGGATGCAGCGGAAAGGCCAGCGCCACAACGGCTTTCGCACCCAACGGAGCCGCCAGCCGGCAGGCGACCCGGGCCCCGGCGCTACGACCCCCGAAGACGTACGGCGCCGGCAGCCGCCCCCGCCCGGCCGTCAGCGCGGCCACGATCGCCGTCCAGCCCTCGTCGAGTCGGGGCGGCAAGGGTGCGACCTTGCGACCGGCCACCCGCCACGGTTGTTCGACCAGCCCCACGACCCAACCCGCGTCGACCGCGGCGCGGGCGGCCGCGCGCAGGTCCGGCGCCTGGATGCCACCCCCGGCCCCGTGGCCCAGCAGCAGCGTGCCCACGCCGGAGCGCACGCCGGACGGCGGTGCGTAGACGTGGACGCGCGCGGGGCCGAGCGGCGTCTCGATCTCGCGGACCGACCCGGCGCGCAGCGCGGGAAACGAGGCCGCCATGTCAGCCGAGCACCTCTCCGGTCATCGGGTCCACGACGCCGACCAGGTCGGCCGGCGGCGGCGGGCGCCAGCAGCTCCGGGCCGTCGTTGCGCACCGAGTTGACCCGCGTGGTCACCGGATAGGCCGCGAACCGCCCGGCGCCGGGCGACTCCAGCATCCCGAGGACCGCCGCACCGTCGGTGACCTCGGGGTCGAGCCAGGTCGCCCAGACGTCGCGGTCGAGCACGACCGGCTGGCGGTCGTGGATCCGGTCCAGTCCGGGCTCCGCCGCGGTCGTGATGATCGTGTAGGTCACCAGCCAGGCGGCCGGATCGTCGTCGGCGAGCGCCTTGTCCCGCCAGAACTCGTAGAGACCGGCGAAGGCCAGCGTGTGCTCGTCCTGGCGGTGGACGAAGAACGGCTGCTTGCGCGGCTTGCCCTTGGCGTCGACGGCGCTCGGGCTGGCCTGCCACTCGTACCAGCCGTCGGCCGGCACCAGGCAGCGCCGGACCAGCGCCGTCCGCTTGTACGCCGCGGTCTCCAGCAACGTCTCGGCCCGGGCGTTGATCATCCGCGCCCCACCGGCCGGGTTCTTGGACCACGACGGCACCAGGCCCCAGCGCAGCAGGCGCAGCTGGCGCACCGCAGGGGCATCGGGCTCGCCGCGGGGCCGCCGCGACAGGACGACCGGCGCCCGGTCGGTCGGGGCCAGGTTGAACCGCGGGAAGACGATCTTCCCGCTGTCCTCCTCGACGATCTGCAGCGCGTCGTTCGTCGGCGGCAGCTCGTTCGACGTCACCTCGAACTCCTCGACCAGGTCATCGGGGTGAGCGCTCGCGGCGTACCGGCCACACATGGCACCAGTGTGCCCGGCGTCCTGACGTTGGTAGGCGGCCTATCGATGCAACTCTGCGCCACCCGCGACGCAAAGTTGCATCGCTGAAGGGTCGAAATCCGGTGGCGTATCGCCCGGCTGGGCCACCCCGGGGCGCGCGCCTGGGCGGACGGCGAGAGGATGCCGGGTAGCACCACGGAGTGACCGCGACTGGGAGGTCCGCATGACCGTCGTACGCCGCTTGGCCCGTCCGATGCTCGCCGCGATCTTTATCGACGGTGGCCTGGACCAGCTGCGCCACCCCTCGAGCAAGTTGGCCAAGGCCGAGCCGCTGATCCACAAGCTGTCGGGCCCACTGGGCCTGCCGGACGATCCGGAGCTGCTGATCCGGGCCAATGGTGCCGTGATGGTCGGCGCCGGCGCGATGCTCGCCACCGGCCGCCTGCCCCGCCTGGCCGCGCTGGTCCTGGCGGGCACCCTCGTGCCCGACAACCGTTGCCGGACACCGGTTCTGGGAAGAAGCCGACCCGGCTCAGAAGCGCAACCAGCGGACCCACCTGCTCAAGAACGTGAGCCTCCTGGGCGGCACGCTGCTCGCCGTCGTCGACACCGGCGGCAAGCCGGGCATGCCGTGGCGGACCCGGCGCGCGGCCAAGGACGCTGCTCGCACGGCGCGCACGGCCAGGCGGGAGACCAAGCTGGCGACTCGCGCGGCCAAGGCCGAGGCCCGGCTGGCCGCGCGCTCGGCCCGGAAGGCGGCCGTGGACGCGGTGCCCTTCACCGACTGACCGGCCACGGAGAGGATTTCGACCGAACCTTCACAACTGCCCTTCTTGACGGCAATACCCGGTAGGTACTTGGCTCAGAGGCACGAGGGGCGGCCGGCCCCTCCTGCTGAGGGGCAGGGGCATGAGTCTTCGCACATCGGGTCGGGCCCGGGTCAGGTTGGTTGCCCGGTTGGTCGCCACGGTGACCGCCGTGGCGGCCGTGGCAGCGACCGTCGCGGCCGGGACCGCTGCCCCCGCACTGGCCACGTCGGCCGGAGGCGTCAGCGCCCCTGTCGGCCTCGACCGGAGTGACCAGGGCCACGACGCTGGTCACCGGCGACCGGGTCTTCGCCCTCCAGCCGTCGGCCCCGGCCCCCGCGGCGTACGCCGTGCAGCGGGCCCGCGCCACGGGCCCGGGGTCGGTCATCCACCAGTACCGGCTCGGCGCGACAGACCTACGTCATCCCGGCCGTCGCCCAGCGCTACCTGGGGACGACGCTGGACCCGTCACTGTTCGACGTGACCGCCCTGACCGCCGCCGAGCAGGCCAGCGGCCGGCTGGACGTCGCGATCTCGCACACCGGCCGGCTGCCGGTGCTTCCCGGCGTGACGGTCACCGCCGACCGCGCCGGCGTCGCGAGCGGCTACCTGACCGAGACGTCGGCCACCGCCTTCGGGGCCGCGCTGGTCACCCAATGGCTGGCCGACGAGCAGTCCGGGTCGGCCGACCTCGGGCGGCCTGTTCGCCGGAATCGGCCGGATCGCCGCGGCCGCGGCACCGGCCGTCGTCACGCCGGACTTCCCGATGCACACGCTGCGCGTCACCGGCATCGACGCGCAAGGTCACGCCGAGGCGTTCGGCTTCGGCATCCTGATGAACGTCGACAACTCCGCGAAGTACGGCGGGTTCGTCCAGCTCGTCAACGGGCAGGCCCGGGTCAGTGTGCCGACCGGTCATTACGCCGCGGTCTTCGACGACTTCACCATCGCCAAGAACGGCCGGACGACCGACGCCGCCGCGACCATCCCGACCTACCTGGTCGCCGGTGATGGCCAGACCTTGACCTACGACATGCGCCGATCGACCGTGGTCGCGCGAGTGACCGTGCCGAAGCCGCTCACCTCGAGTGTGCTGTCCCTGACCTACAGCCGGGCCGCGCCCGACGGTGGCAGTCTGGGCGCGGGGCTTCGGCGGCACCGACGTCGTCAAGATCAACCCGACGCCGCCGGTCACCATCGGCAGCCAGCTGATCCAGGTCGCCCTGACCGCGTCCGGTGGCCACGGCGCGACCGCGTACACCTACGACACCGCCTTCAACCACGCCTCGTCGGGACGCACGCTGGCCGACCGCGCCACGGCGGCCGACCTGGCCACGGTCACCAATGACTACTTCGCCGACCAACCCGGCCGGACCGGGCTGTTCGGCCGCGGCGCGATCAGCTCGACCGGGACGACGATCTTCCTGAACGAGGTCCCGCTTGGGCGCGCCCGGCACGGGCTACGTCGGCGGGAGCACCGGCGTCAGCTGGCTCGAGAACGCAGCGCAGAACGCCGCCTCGGACGACGACCCGGGTTTCATGGACGGCGGGCCCTACGTCTACTCCGCCGGGACCTCGGTCGTGCACCGCTGGTTCGAACCACCGCTCGGCGCGGGCATCCCCACGCCGACCCCGGCCACCACCTTCGACTTCTGCTACGGCTGCCAGTCGGCCACGGCCATCACCGTCGCGGCCGGCGCCCTGGACGGACTCGATGCCGGATCACATCGGCGAGCTGTTCGGCAACCCGAACGGGCAGCCGGTGGATCACTTCACGCCTGACCCGCAACGGCCGCACGATCGCCGACGCTGACGACGCCTTCGGTGCGACCGTCGCCGTGCCGGCCGGCACCGCGACCTACCACGCGGTCATCGACATCGACCGATCGCTGGTCAAGACCCGGATCTCGCCGTCCTCGCACACCGAGTTCGGCTTCACCTCGACCACCGGCCAGGGCCCGGCGCTGCCAGCACGGCGGCTTCTGCGACGCCGCAGCCGACGGCACGGGCCCCTGCACGGTGCTGCCGATCCTGCAGGCCCGGGTCTCCGCTCGGGCTGTCGCTGCTCGACACCGCCACGGCCAGTTCGCTGCCGGTCGCGGTCCAGGTGGCCCGGGCACCCGGCGCGGCACCGGCACGGCGACATCGGCGACGCTGCAGTTTCGCCGAGCCGGCACCGACGATCTGGAGCTCGGCCGCCCTGCGACCGGTCGGCGGCAACCAGTTCCGGGGATCGCTGGCCATCCCGGCCGGCTGGAGCGGACGCACCGTCGACCTGCAGGTGACGGCCGCCGACGCCGGCGGCAGCACGTTCGACCAGACCATCAGCAGCGCCTTCGCCGCGCCCATCGTGCCGGCAGCCGCCGTCGTCGACACGGCAGCTGCGGCGGCCCGGCCACGACGGCCGTCTCGACCGAGTCCGGTTCTGGCCCGGCAGCTCCAGCCGCCGGGACCGCTCAGGCAGCCTGCCCGGCGGCGCCGGCCGGGCACGTGCGCTGCTTTGCCCTCTGGCGGGCCGGCGCGGCGCGTGACCGGGCGGGAGCAGCGGCGCAACGCGCCGGCGCCACCCCACCCCGGCCGACCGAGGGTTACGGACCGGCCGACATCGCCGCGGCGTACCAGTTGGACGCCTCCCGCGGCGCCGGCCAGACGATCGGCGATCGTGGATGCCTTCGGCGACCCGAGGGTCGAGTCCGACCTCGCGGTCGCTCGCGCGACGTGGGGGCTGCCGGCGTGCACCCGGGCCAACAGTGCCTGCGGGTGGTCAACCAGAAGGGCGGGACCAAACTGCCGGCCGGCGACCCGGGCTGGGGCGTCGAGACCTCGCTCGACGTCCAGGCTGTTTCCACGCCTGCCCGAAGTGCCGACATCCTGTTGGTGCAGGCCAACTCCAGCTCCCTGACCGACATGGGCAAGGCGGTCAACGAAGCCGTCAAGCTGGGCGCCGACGTCGTGTCCAACAGCTACGGCACCGACGAGTTCACCGGGGTCAAGACCATGGGCAACCGCTACTACCGTCACCCGGGCACCGCGATCGTGGCCTCGACCGGCGACTTCGGTTTCACCGCCGCGCAGTTCCCGGCCGTGTTGTCGACCACCATCGCGGTGGGCGGCACGACCCTGAAGCACGCGGGCAACAGTGGACCGAGTCCGCCTGGGCCGGTGCCAGCAGCGGGTGCTCGGCCTGGATCGCCAAGCCGTCCTGGCAGCACGACACCCACTGCTCGATGCGGACCACCAGTGACGTCTCGGCGGACGCCGACCCGGACACCGGGTTGGCGGTCTACGACACCTACGGTCTGGGGGCCGACAACGGCTGGGGCGTGATCGGCGGCACGAGCGCGGCTCGCGCCGCTCGTGGCCGGGATGATCGGCCTGGCGGGCAACGGCTCGACGTTGAACGACGCGAGCCGGATCTACTCCCACCCCTCCGGCCTGCACGATGTGGTCGGCGGCAGCAACGGCTTCTGTGGCGGCGACTACCTGTGCACCGCCCTCAAGGGGTACGACGGGCCGACCGGGATGGGCAGCCCGCGCGGCACCTCGGCGCTGTGAGTGATCCGAGGCAGCCGATGACGCCCGCCAGCAGGGATTTGGCGGCAGGGGTCGCCGACCAGGGACAATGAACCCCGTGAGCACCCCCGACTGGCCCGCCCCGCACGCGCCCGGACCGGTCGACGCGACGGTGTCCCTGCCCGGCAGCAAGTCGCTGACCAACCGGTATCTCGTGCTGGCCGCCCTGGCCGCCGGACCCTCGCGGCTGCGTCGGCCGCTGCGCTCCCGCGACACCGTCCTGATGGCGGCCGCCCTCTCGGCGCTCGGGGTCCAGATCACCGATCACTCCAGCCAGGCCGAGGACGGCGCCGAGGCCTCGGTGGCCGACCTGGCCGGTGCCGACATCTCAGGCGCGGACTGGGTGATCACCCCGGCCCGGCTGCACGGACCGGCCAAGGTCGACACCGGACTGGCCGGCACGGTGATGCGCTTCCTGCCCCCGGTCGCGGTCCTGGCCGACGGCGAGGTCAGCTTCGACGGCGACGAGCAAGCCCGGGCCCGGCCGATGGGCCCGGTGCTGGACGCCCTGCGCGACCTCGGCGCCCTGATCGTCGACGACGGCAGCGGTGCCTTGCCGTTCGTGGTCCACGGGACCGGCGGCCTGCGCGGCGGGAAGGTGACGCTGGACGCCTCGATGTCCAGCCAGTTCGTCTCCGGGTTGCTCCTGGCCGGTGCCCGCTACACCGACGGCGTGACCGTGCACCACGACGGCAAGCCCGTGCCGAGTGAGCCGCACATCGCCATGACCGTCGAGGTGCTGCGCGACTGCGGCGTCCTGGTCGACGACAGCGAGCCGAACACCTGGCAGGTCCACTCGGGGCAGATCCACCCCCTCGACGTCGAGGTCGAGCCCGACCTGTCCAACGCCGCGCCGTTCCTGGCCGCGGCGCTCGTCACGGGCGGCCGGGTCACGGTGCCCGGCTGGCCGCAACGCACCACTCAGGCCGGCGACGCGACGCGGGACATCCTGGACGCCATGGGCGCCGACGTGTCGTTCGGGCCTCACGGCTTGACCGTCGAGGGATCCGGCGAGATCTCCGGCCTGGACGTCGACCTGCACGACGCGGGCGAGCTCACCCCGGTCGTCGCGGCGGTCGCGGCGTTGGCCGACTCCCCCAGCTGGATCCGCGGCGTGGCCCACCTGCGCGGACACGAGAGCGACCGGCTGGCCGGCCTGGCGACCCAGATCAACGGCCTCGGCGGCGATGTGACCGAGACCGAGGATGGCCTCCGGATCCGCCCGAAACCGTTGCAGGGCGGGCGATTCGCGACGTACGCCGATCACCGCATGGCGATGGCGGCGGCGGTCATCGGGCTGGCCGTTCCGGGTGTGCTGATCGAGGACGTCGAGACGACCGGCAAGACGCTCCCGGGCTTCACCCGCCTCTGGCAGCAGATGCTCGACGGCGATTCGTGAGGCGCCGTGAGCCCGCGTAAGCCGACCGACTACGACGAGGACGACGTCCGGATCCGGCCCAACCCCAAGGGCTCGCGGCCCCGCAGCAAGGACCGGCCGGCCCACGAGGATGCGGTGGCCGGCTTCGTGACCGGGGTCGACCGCGGCCGCTACACCGTGATGGTGGGCCAGGGTCGCAAGGCCCATCCGGTCACGGCGATGAAGGCCCGCGAGCTCGGCCGCAAGGGCGTCGTGGTCGGCGACCGGGTCGCCCTGGTCGGCGAGACCCGAGGCGGCGCCGACGATCTGGCCCGAGTCGTCCGGGTCGAGCCGCGCGCGTCGGTGCTCCGTCGGACCGCTGACGACACCGACGACGTGGAGCGGATCATCGTCGCCAACGTCGATCAGCTCGTGGTGGTCACCTCGCTCGACGACCCACCGCCACGGCCCCGGCTGATCGACCGGGCCCTCGTCGCGGCGTACGACGCGGGGCTCGATCCCCTGCTGGCGCTGACCAAGGCCGACCTGACCGAGCCGGAGGGGTTCCTGGCCAGCTACGCGCCCCTGAACGTGCCCTACGTCGTGACCCGGAGGGCGGGAGCCGGCGCCGGCGATGACACCGGGAAGGGCCGCATCGACGGGCTGGACGAGTTGCGCGAGCGACTGCACGGCCGGGTCAGCGTGCTGCTCGGTCACTCCGGCGTGGGCAAGTCGACTCTGGTGAATGCGTTGGTACCAGGGGCTTTTCGCGCCACCGGCGTCGTCAACGACGTGACCGGACGCGGACGCCACACCTCGACGTCGGCCGTAGCCCTGCGGTTGCCGGACCGCTCGGGCTGGGTCATCGACACTCCGGGGATCCGCTCGTTCGGGCTGGCCCACGTCGATCTGGCGCGGATCATCAACAACTTCCCCGACCTCGAGCCGGGCACGGCCGACTGCCCGCGTGGGTGCACCCACGACGAGCCGGAGTGCGCGCTGGACGCCTGGGTCGACTCGGGTCGAGCCGGCCCGGCCGGCCGATCCCGGCTGGACTCGCTGCGTCGGCTGTTGCGCGCCCGAAACGGCTCGCTCGACGACTGAGCGCCCTCGGGCTCATCGGTTGGACTCTTCGTCTGGGGCTCAGCGGTGGGACTTGACCAGGCCGGACCAGGCCGCCTCGGCGCCCGTGTGACCGATCCGGACCACCCAGATCAGCACCAGGACGGCCGCCACCGTGGTCAGGATCGTCGCGCCGGTCGAGGACGGGCCGCCCTGGTCCTTCAGCAACGCCACGATCAGGGCGGTGACCGCCATCGCGAGGACGAACCAGATCAGCTGCTTGCCCAGCTGTTCGTGGCGCAGCACGAGCGGATCCCGGCCGGCGCTGAGCAGGATCTTGAAGTCCTCCCCGCTCTCCATCGTGACGAAGACCAGGCCCACCACGAGCACGTCGGCGATGAAGGTCCACCACGCGTACTTGCCCCGGAGGGCCGGACGCACGGCGACCAGGACGGTGAGCAGGCACATCAACGGGACCAGCACGACCGTCGCGTGGACGACCAGCGGGTGCAACGGAAGCCCCTGGAAGGTGTTGAACATGCTGCTCCCTCACTGCGCTGCCAGTGGTGCCGAGGGTCGGAACCTGGACGCCCGCCCCCGACCGTACGTCCGCGGCGCGGCGTGACGTTCAGCAGGGAGCCCCAAATGCGCGGGTCGCGGCCCGGCCCGGGATAGCGTCAGGCCCGTGACTCGGTACGACGACGACCTGCGCCTGGCCCATGTCCTCGCCGACTCGGTGGACGGGCTGACCATGGAGCGCTTCCTGGCCGATGACCTGGTCGTCGAAACGAAACCCGATCTGACGCCGGTGAGCGATGCTGATCGGGGCGCCGAGCAGGTGATCCGCTCCCAGCTGCAACGCACGCGGCCCCGCGACGCCGTCGTCGGCGAGGAGTTCGAGCCGACCGGACACGGTCCGCGCCGCTGGGTCGTCGATCCGATCGACGGGACCAAGAACTACGTGCGCGGCGTGCCCGTGTGGGCCACCCTGATCGCGCTCGTGGTCGACGAGGAGCCGGTGCTGGGCCTGGTGTCAGCCCCCGCGCTGGGGCGCCGGTGGTGGGCGGCCGGTGGTTCCGGCGCTTGGACCGGCCGGAGCCTGTCGGCAGCGCGCCGGCTGCACGTGTCGAAGGTGTCCCGGATCGCCGACGCCTCGCTGTCCTACTCCGATATCGGGGAGTGGCGCAGCAACGGGCGGGGCGAGGGCTTCGCCGAGCTGGAGAGCAGCTGCTGGCGCACGCGTGCGTACGGCGACTTCTGGTCGTACATGCTCGTCGCCGAGGGCTCGGTCGATATCGCCGCGGAGCCCGACCTCAAGCTGCACGACATGGCCGCGCTCGTCCCCGTCGTCACCGAGGCTGGCGGCCGCTTCACCTCTCTGGACGGGCGCGACGGACCTTGGGGTGGGAGCGCCCTGGCGACGAATGGCGTGCTCCACGACAGCGCTCTGGATCTTTTGCGACGCGATGGGACAAATTCGGGACATCCTCGTCACGAGGACTGAGCAAACGGGCTGAATTCCTTCGACGTCCCCTCCCGCCGGACCTAGCCCGTACGGCTCGCTGTCTGCAGTGCTGGACGTGGGACGCATGCAGCGCAACAATTGTTTGCATCGCAAGTACCGAAGGCGTCCGCCTTCGGCGGTCTCTACCCTGGAAGATGGCTCACCGGGAGCCAGCTGTGCCGACGTGAGTATTCGCATACGCCCTCGGGGGCGCGTTCGGGTCAGGGAGACGCACATGCTCGACGACGTAACGCGCGAGATCACGGTCTCGGCAACCCCCTGGGCGGTCTGGACCGCCCTGACCGATCCGGAAACCATCGCCGAATGGTTCGGTGACAGCGCGCAGGTCGACCTCCGGGTCGGCGGCAGCGTCCGGTTCACCTGGCCAGCCGGCGAGATCAGCCACGGCGTTGTCGTGACGGCCGAGGCACCGACGCGCTTCGCCTTCCGGTGGGACGTGTTCGGCACCATCACCGACCCGACGCTCTTCACCGACGGTCGAGTTCACCATCCATCCGGTTGCCCAGGGCACGACCGTGCGGGTCAGCGAGACGGGGCTCTCGGCGCTGGTCGAGGCCGGCATCGCGCCGAACGTCGAGGACCTGGTCGAGGAGCACGTGGACGGTTGGCGCAACGAGATGGGTGACCTGGCCATGCTGCTGGAGTCACAACCGCCGGCCGGGCGCACCGACCTGGACGCCTCCGTCCCGCGCTCGACCGCGCGCTAGCTCCTCTGGCCGGAGCAGGCAAAGCGTTCCGGCCGCTGGGTCTGCGCTCAGGCCACGGGCTCGAAGACGACGGGCGCCTCGAAGGCCGCCTTGCGGGCCGCCCGGCGCAGCGTCGAGAGCACGGCCGTGCCCAGCACCGTGATCGCCACGGCGTTGGTGATCGCCCGACCGGTGTCCCAGCCCAGGGACGTGGCGGCGTCGAAGAGCAGGAAGCGGTGCAGGTTCGTCGTCAGCGGCGCGCCGGGGACGTAGCTCAGCCCGGTGCCGTTTCCGGTCGCGAACGGCCAGAACCACAGATTCATGATCGTGCCGTAGAAGTAGGCCGCCACCACGCCGTACGCCGCGAGCATGGCGATCTCGGCCCGACCGCGGACCAGCCGCGGGAGCAGCCCCGCGCCCAGGCCGACCCAGGAAGCCGCCAGCATCTGGAACGGCAGCCACGGCCCAACGCCTCCGGTCAACAGCGCCGAGGCGAACATCGAGATCGACCCGAGCAGGAAGCCGAAGCCGGGCCCGAAGACCCGGCCGGCCAGGATCAGCAGGAAGAAGACCGTCTCGATGCCGGCCGTCCCTGCACCGAGGGGCCGCAACGCGGCGTTGATGGCGGCCAGGATGCCCAGCATGGCAATGGCTTTCGAGTCCATGCCGCCCTCGGCCAGCTCGGCCATGACGAGGACCACGAGCAGCGGCATGGTGGCGATGAAGTAGAACGCCGCGTCCGAGGAGTGCGCAACCGCCTCGGGTTGGACGGAGATGAAGAGCGGCCAGGTGAACATCGCCAGCCCGGCCACGCTGGCCACCACCAGCACGGCCAAGGTGCGCGGGTTCAGCCGCACCACCCTCATCGATCGGCTCGCAGCCAGCTCGGGCAACGCGGCCTGCACGTCGGCGACGGTCAGGAACGGTTGCGGCGCAAGGATCTTCGCCACCTGCGGGGCAAAGGCCGGCGAGCCGGCGAGCACGTCGACCGAGGGCCCGTCGGTGACGATCTCACCCTCCGCCATCACGATCACCCGGTCGGCGACGGTGGCCACGAACTCCACGTCGTGCGTGGAGACCAGGACCGAGCGACCCTCCGCACACAACGCGTCGAGGATGCCCGCCAGCGCCGACTTCGCGGCGTAGTCGAGCCCCCGGGTCGGCTCGTCGAGCAGCACCACCGGCGGCGCGGCCAGCAGCTGCACCGCCAGCACCACCGCCAGCCGCTGGCCCTCGGACAGGTCCCGCGGGTGCCGGGTCGGCTCGACATCGTCGGTCAGCCGCTGCAGCAGGGCCCAGCACGAACCGGCCGGGAGGCCCGACTCGGCGTCGGCCTGGCGGCATTCGTCGGCGACGGTCTCCAGGTAGAGCAGGTCGCTGGCGGTCTGCGGCACCAGGCCGACCAGCCGACGGGCCTCCCGAGCGCTCAGGCCCTGCGTGGGCTGGCCGTCGACCTCGATCCGGCCGGCGTCGCGCCGGCCGGTTCCCTGGATGGCCCACATCAGCGAGGACTTGCCGGATCCGTTGCGGCCCATCAGGGCGACGACCTCGCCGCCGCGCAGGTCCAGGCTGACCTCGCGGACGGCGACGACGTCGCCGTACCGGACGCTGACCCCACGCGCCGTCAGCACCGAGGGGCCTGGTCCGGCCGCCTCCGGTCGGCGTCGGGGCCGCGAGGCGGACGGCCGAGCGGCGAGCTCGGCTCGCAGCGGACCGGCTTCGCGACGAGCGTCGCGGACCGAGAGCGGCAGTGGGCGCCACCCGGCCAGCAAGCCGAGCTCAACGACCGGCGGGGCGATGGGGCTGGTGGCGATCACCTCATGGGGCAAGCCCTCAACCACCCGGCCGCCATCGACGAGGACCATCCGGTCGGCGTACTGCAGCACCCGCTCCATCCGGTGCTCGGCCACCACGACCGTGGTGCCGAGGTCGTGCACCAGCCGGGTGATCGCGGCCAGCACTTCCTCGGCGGCCGTCGGGTCGAGCGCGGAGGTGGGCTCGTCGAGCACCAGCACGCGTGGGTGGGCGGTGAGCACCGAGCCGATCGCGACCCGTTGTTGCTGCCCGCCGGAGAGCGAGCGCAGCGAACGCGATCGCAGCTCGGCGATGCCGAGCAGGTCCAGCGTCTCCTCGACGC
The DNA here is from genome assembly GCA_963834425.1 of uncultured Actinomycetota bacterium. Lineage (GTDB taxonomy): Bacteria > Actinomycetota > Actinomycetes > Actinomycetales > CAVURS01 > CAVURS01. Next base: position 232,668 of record CAWIBR010000008.1, on the reverse strand, counting down.
GGCGGCGCATCACCTCGGGCGGGATCGCCTGCTGCTCCATCCCGTAGGCCAGCTCCTCCTCGACCGTGTCGGTGACGAAGCCGGCCAACGGGTCCTGCCCCACGACGCCGACCACCGAGGCCAGGTTGCGCGGCGGATGATGCGCCGTGTCGCGGCCGTCGACCGTGACCCGTCCGGCCAGCCGGCCGCCGGTGAAATGCGGCACCAGTCCGTTGATGGCCCCGAGCAGGGTCGACTTGCCCGACCCGGTGCGACCCGCGACCAGGCACAGCTCGCCCTCGGGGATGGTCAGGTCGACGTCGATCAGGGTCGGTGCCGGCGACCCGTCGTAGGTGATGGTCACGTGCTCGAACCGGATCACGGCCGCCCACCCGTCGCGACCGGCTCCCGCGCAGGCGTGGGCATGGGCGTCGCCACTGGCGACTCCGAGGGCGGGTGCGGAGCGATGACCGCCGGCAGCGCGGCCACCAGGACGCCGAGTGCGGCGCCGATCGGAAGGCTGGGCCAGGTCAGCGGATAGAGCGACGGGACGAGGTTGTCGGGGTCGATCGAACTGACGAAAAAGCTGACAGCACAGGCGAATACGCCGCTGGCGGCCACCCCGACCTCGGCCATCCGCCAGTGGTCGGGCCGATACCGCGTACGTCGAGTGCGCTGCCCGCTGGCCTGCAGACCGAGGGCACCGATGGCCGCCCCGGCCAGCAGCACCGGCGCGCCGAGATATCTGGGGGTCGAGCCGTCGAGCAGGCCGTAGATGCCGACGCACACGCCGAGCAGGCCGCCGAGCACGAGCGCCCCCGTCAACCGGCGGCTCCCCCGCGTCTGTCCGTTGGTGCTGCCGTAGCCCCGGGAGTCCATCGCCGCGGCCAGCGCCCGGGAGCGGTCGAGGGCGTCCTCGAGCACCGGGATCACGATGCCGTGCAACGCCCCGGCTCCCTTCTGCGGCCCGGCGCGCAGCCGTCGGGCCCGGCGGACCCGGATCACGCTCTCGATCAGCTGCGGAGCAACCGACAGCGCGACGACGACCGCGGTGCCGAGCTCGTAGAGCGCGCTCGGCACCGACTTCAGCAGCCGCTTGGGGTTGGCCAGGCTGTTGGCCGCTCCGAGGCAGATCAGCATGGTCGCGAGGCGCAGTCCGTCGTAGAGGCCGGCCAGCACGGCCTCGACACTCACCGGGCCGAGCAGGGTGATCCCGGCCGCCCAGTCCGGCAGCGGGATCTCCGGAAGGTCGATCAGGATGTGCCCGCCGGTGCCGCTGCCGAAGAGCACCTCGAAGAAGACCCGCATGACGACGATGACGCCGCCGAGGTAGAGGTAGTAGCGAAAACCCATCGCCCACACCGCATCCGGACGCCGGGCCGCGACGACCAGGCAGGCGACGCCGATGATCAGCAGCAGGAGCAGTGGGTTGGTCGTGCGGCTCGCCGCGGTCGCCAGGCCGAGCGCCCAGAGCCACCAGGCTCCGGGATGCAGCGACCGCGGGAGCGCCGCCACGTCAGAGGCCGCCGGCTCGGCGTCGTTGGTAGACGACCAGCCAGGCTCCTCCACCAACCGCCGCGACGACCACGACCCCGATCAGGAACGGCCAGGGCGACGACCCGCCTCCGGGGTCGGTCGGCCCCGATTTCCCGCCGGCCTGCGGCGGGTCAGACGACGAGTTGGTGCCGGCAGGAGTCGCCACCGCATTGCTCGGATCGGTCGACGTGGCAGTGGGTGTCGCCGTCTGCTTGGCCGTCGACTTGGAGGTCGGTGACGAGCTCTTGCTCGTGCTGCTGGTGTGGTGCGAGGCCGTCGTGGACGCGGCCGGTCCCATGTGGAACGTCGGCAGCACCACCGGCGCCGGCCGGTCAGTGGACTTGTTGGGGGGCGAGGATCCATTGCCGAAGCGCCAGCCCTCGAATCCTCCCGGAATCACGTGATGAGCGGACGCGCCCTTGGTGCTGTAGGTCCAACCGGCCGCCGTTGGACGCGTACCAATACGACCAGTAGGCCGACGCAGGTGGGGTGTTGACGCAACTGTCATCCTTCGCCGTCGGCAGTCCCTGGATGCGGCAGACGAACTGCAGCTGGTACTTGGCCGTGCCGACCGGGTCGAAACCCGCGCCCTGCAACGCCGTCACCCCAGTCGTGGAAGAGGTGGCGCTGGGATAGCACCGCGTCTCGACGCCACCGTGGAAGGCAGTGAAGTCGACCACGACGGTGACGCCCTTGGATGTCGGGCAATAGCCACTCGTCCACGTGGACGCGGCGGCCGGCTGGGCCGACGAGCGCCGTCGTACCCAACAGGACTGCCGCAACGGACAGCGCGGCGTACAGCAGTCGTCTCACCGGTGTTTGGCCGTCCGGTCGGTCGCAACCACGGTGACGATGATGCCCATCGCCAGCAGGATCACGGCAAACAGCACCAGGTGCGTCGGTACACCGCCGGTCGCCGCCAAGGCTCCTTGATCGGGGGTGTTGGCGATGTTCTCGCCCAGCACGCTCGCGGTCCCACTCGATGCCGCGGTCGACGAACTGGTCGTCGTGCTGGTCGACGAGCTGGTCGCGCTGGTCGACGAGCTGGACGAGCTGCGTCGACGAGCTGGAGGAGCTGGACGAACTACTGGACGAGCTGGTCGACGTGGTCGAGGTGGTCGTCGCCGTTGGCACGGCGACGATCTGGCCGTACGACGGGACGCCGAGGGCGAAGATCGCCTGCACGGTTGCCCGCCGCCACTGGTCGAGATCCGAACTCGCGATCGCGCCACCCGGCGCGGCCGTCTTGGCTGCGGGGTTGTAGGCGATGGCCCCGCTCCCCGTGCCGCCCGTGAGCTGCAGCCCTTCGACGTAGGACATCGCCTGGTCGGCTGCCGCATCAGCCCCTCCCAGACGCAGGGCGCTCCCCGCCAGCCCGGTGCTGTTCGCATTGGGCACGGTGGCCGTCGGACCGCTTCCGGAGAAAGACCCCGTGGTGGCGTTCTGGACGGTCTTCAGCCAGGTCACCGCCTTGGCCTCGGCCGCGGTGACGTCGGCTGTCGGCGTCAGCGCGGCCAGCGCCTGCACGGCCAGCCCGGTCGCATCAGGATCGTCACCGCTGTTTGAGGTGCAGGTCGCTCCGGTGTCGTAGAACAGCCGGAATCCGCCGTTGGGGCACTGCTGGCCCAGCAGAAAGGTCACCACATCCGCGGGCACTCCGTTGGTGGTCCGCAGCAGCGCGAGGACTCCCAGCGCCTGGCTGAAGCCATTGCTGGAGTCGGGGCTGGTGCCTTGGTCGGCCAACCGGCCCGCATCGGCGCCTGAAGTGGTCCGGGTCGCCCGCAGCTCGGCTTCGATGTCGCGTCCGCCGAACGAGCTCGGGTCGGCGCCTTGCAGCTCGGCCACGAGCAGGGTCTTGGCCAACGGTCCAGCGAGGTGCACGTCGGGCACGCCGAAGTTGTCGAAGGAGACGAAGTCGGTGATGTGCGACGCGATCTGTGCTGTCGCTGCGCGGGCCTCTGAGTCCTCGCCGTCACCGGCTGCGCTGAGCGCGAGGACGGCATCCTCGGTCAAACCCACGTCCGGGCTGCCCGGCAGGAAGCCCGGCATCGCGTGCCCGTTCGCGGCGAGCTGGGCTTCGAGCCAGGTGGCGGCCGCGGTCGCCGAGGGCGGGACCGCAGCGCTGGCCGCACCCGCCCCGGCCAGCGTGGACGCACCGATTGCCAGCACGCCGGCCGAGCCGGCTGCGACGAGGGCCGCGATCGAACGGAGCTTTCCCTGCACCTGCACGCCTCCTGGGCACAAGCCTGCGGCGGCGGCGGCGATGAAACCGGCTCCGAACCCGTAGACCACGACGGTTGAGCGAATCGAGCTGAAACTGGCTGTGCGGCAGGTTTTCCGGCTGGCCACGGCCACTCGCGGTGAGTGGACCTCGGCACACGGTTGCGGGTCAGCGCCGGCGGTCCGGCTTGCCCTGTTGCCCAGCGAATGAAGTTGTCCAACGGCCGGTCGCAACCAACCCGGCTCGACCCTAACGCAGGCCCGGATCACTGTGCTACGTTCCGCTCGCACGCCCCGCGTGGGGAAAGCCGGTCCAAGCCCGGCGCTGACCCGCAACCGTAGGCCCGCTTCGGCGGGCGAGCCGGAACGCCTGCGAGGGGCGAGCTCCGTAAAGACCGTCGTGGACTGCGAGTCGGAGCCTGGGCGAGCCGGTGGCCGAGTCTGGCCGCGCAACTGGCGCACCCGGTCTTGGCACTTCGCGGGTCCCCGTAGAAAGGGATCGCGTGCCTAGCAACAAGTTCTCCATCACTCTGGCCGCCGGTGTCACCGCGGCCACCCTCGCCCTCACCGGGCTCACCGCCGGCGCCGCGAGCGCCAGCACGACCACCACCTCCGTGGCATCGACGACCAACCTCCAGGTCGCGAAGTACGGCGCGGGCTACCTCGCGCGCCAGCTCCAGGCCAACGGCGGCTTCCTCGGATCGGCCGCCGCGCCGGACCTCCCGAACACGGCGTACGCCGTCGTCGCCCTGCACTCCGCGGGCGTGGGCAGCCAGGCTTCGGCCCAGGCGATCGCCTGGCTCAAGACGCAGGTGGCAACCGGGCTGGCCGGCACCGACGGCAACGACGACCCCGGCCGCCTCTCCGACACGATCCTCGCGGCCATCAGCGCCGGGCAGAACCCGCGGGCCTTCGGCGGCACGGCACCGATCGACAACCTGGTGCAGCGTCTGCGGGCCACCGCGCGGACCTCGGGCGCCGACCGAGGGCTCTTCGGCACCCTCGACCCGACCTTCGACGGTGCCTTCCGGCAAGGCTTCGCCCTCGCCGCGCTGGCCGGCGCCGGGGTGGCCAAGTCGACCGTCGCCGCAAGCATCTCGTGGCTGACCAAGCAGCAGTGCGCCAACGGGTTGTGGACGAGCTACCGGGCCAACACCAGCCTGGCCTGCCCGGCCGTCGACCTCAACAACTTCGTCGGCCCGGACACCAACAGCACCGGCGCGGCCGCTCAGGGCCTGGCGGCGTACGGCGATCAGCCGCGGAAGTCGTTGCTGCTCAACACCTTCAAGCGCATTCAGTCCAAGGACGGTGGCTTCGCCTACTTCGCTGCCCCCGGCCAGACCTCGGACCCCAACTCCACGGCGCTGTCGATCCAGGCCCTGCTCGCCTACGGCGCGAAGCCGGCCCTGGCGAACTACCGCCCCGGCGGTCACACGGCGTACGCCGCGCTGGCCAGCTTCCAGCTCGGCTGCGCAAGCCCGGCCGCCGATCGAGGGGCGTTCTCGTTCTCGCTCGGTGACGGGACCCCCAACATCCTGGCCACCGTGCCAGCGGTCCCGGCGCTGGCCAAGGTGACGCTGCCCGTGAAGAGCACGCCGGTCAGCACCGCCGTGCCGCGACAGCCGTGCTCCAGCGCCGACACCGCCGCCGCCGCGGACAGCGCTGCCTCGACCGCGGCCGCACCCAAGCTCGCCGGCACGGCGGGTGCCTGCCCGGGCACGACCGGCGTCACCGTGGCGGTCGACTTCACCGCCTTCACGGGCGGCAAGTTCACTGTCCGCTGCGCCCCGGGGAAGCCGGCGACGGGTGTCGCTGCCCTGCAGCAGGCGGGCTTCACGCCGGCGGGCACAGCGACGTACGGGCTCGCCTTCGTCTGCCGGATCAACAACCTGCCGACGACCGCTCAGCAGCCCTGCATCACCACCCCGCCGACCACCGCCTACTGGGGGTACTACCACGCGGCCAAGGGCGCCACGAAGTGGACCTTCAGCACCACGGGGGCGTCGACGTACAAGCCGGCTCAGGGCAGCATCGAGGCCTGGGCGTTCGGCAACAGCGCCAAGCCGACCAAGACCCCAGCTCAGGTGCGCAAGGTCAAGAGCTGACCGGGCCATCCGAGGCGCCGGCGGACTCGCGCCGCCGGCGCCGGATCTGCCACACGACGAGCGCGCCGACGGCCAGGACGGCAATCACGATCGCGGCCACCCGGCCGACGTAGCGCTCGACCACGGCAAACGACTCACCCGCGTAGTAGCCGACCAGTACGACCGTCGTGCCCCACACGATGGCCCCCGCGGCGTTGAACGGCAGGAAGCGGCGGTAGGGCATCCGGGCCAGGCCGGCCAGGGCCGGGATGACTGCGCGCAGGAACGCCGTCCACCGGCCGAGGAAGACGGCGACGCCACCCCGCCGGGCGAGGAACGCCGACGCCGCATCGATCCGGTCCCGTCGGTCCTTGGCGATGTCGAGGGCCAGGATCCGGGGCCCGATCAGCCGCCCGACCTCGTAACCGACGCTGTCGCCGATGATGGCGGCCAGGATCACCACCACCAGCACTGCGGCCACGGACACATGCCCGCGGCTGGCCGCGACGCCACCCAGCACGGCCGCGGTCTCGCCCGGCAGCACGAAGCCGACGAAGAGCGCGTCCTCCGCGAAGACGACCAGGCCCACGACCGCGAGCACCGCCCAGCTCGGCGCGCTCAGGATGGGATCGAGGAAGTTCGTCATCTGGGGGTGTCCATCACCCCGAAGCCTACGGAGCCGCTGACTCGGCTGTTCCTGCCGATCCCGCCGCAGCGATCACCGTGGTGAGGGCGGCGTGCAGCCGCTCCAACTCGGCAATCGGCAGCCCGAGGCGCTCGACGATGGCCGGCGGCACCTTCTCGGCCTGCGACCGCAGCGCCCGGCCCTTCGGGGTGAGCCCGACGGCCAGGTTGCGCTCGTCGCGGGGATCGCGGTCCCGGGTGACCAGACCGGCTGCCTCGAGTCGCTTGAGCAAGGGCGACAACGTGCCCGGGTCGAGCGCGATCAAGCCGCTGAGATCCTTGACCGACAACGGTTCCCGGCCCCACAGAGCGAGCATCACGAGGTACTGCGGATGGGTCAGGCCCATCGGCTCCAGGATCGGTCGATAGAGCGCGATGACGTTGCGCGAAGCGACCGCCAGGGCAAAGCAGACCTGTCGCTCCAGCGCTAACGGATCGGCTGCCGGATCGGCCGACGGATCGACAACGGGATCGGGAGAGGGATCGGGAGCTGTCGGGGTCTTCACGCGATCAGTCTAGACGCCAATAGTTTGCACACCAATCATTGGTGTGGCTATCCTTGGGACATGGCAACCACCGAGCGACCGGTTCCGGCCGCACAGCGCCCTCGCAGCGGTCGGCTGCTGCGGCTGGCCGAGGGGCTGGACTCGCTGCTCTCCAACTTCGTCGGATCGGCCCAGATCGGCCCCTACGTCGCGCCCGATCCCCAGCAACGGCGGATCGACATGGCCTGCCCGAGCTGCGGCCGGCTGATCTCCGAGCACGAGACCGACCGCACCGCCGCTATCGGCCGGCTCTACTGCCCGAGCGCCTGAGCACCCGGGCCTCCCAGGGCCCCAGCACGGCCACCTGGGCGAGCGATTCGGAGCGGGTGGTGGCCAGGTTGGACAGGACGAGGTCCTGGCCTTCCAGTGTCTCCGGCAGCACGTCGGCCAGGTCCACTGGCGCCCGACCCAGATTGCCGACCACGATGAGCTCGTCGCCGGCCAGGGCCCGCCGGAACGCATAGAGGTGGTCGTGGTCGGGGGCGAGCATGGTGAAGTCACCGGTCTGTACGACGGGCAGCTCGTGCCGCAGGGCGATCAGCCGCCGGTAGTGCGCGAAGACCGAGTCCGGGTCGTCGCGCTGAGCCGCGGCGTTCCACTGGACGTAGTCCGGGTTCACCGCGATCCATGGGGTGCCCGTCGTGAACCCGGCCTCCGGGCTGTCGTCCCACTGCACCGGCGTGCGAGCGTTGTCGCGACTGGCGCCGCGCATGACCTCGAGCAGTGCCGCCGGATCCGCGCCGGCCGCAACCGAATTCGTGTAGTGGTTGACCGACTCGATGTCGTGGAAGTCCTCGATCCCGGCGAACGGATAGTTCGCCATGCCCAGCTCCTCGCCCTGGTAGATGTAGGGCGTGCCGCGATGCAGGTGCAACACCGTGGCCAGGCAGGTCGCCGACAGGCGGCGGAACTGCGGGCTGTCGTCACCGAAGCGCGAGACGGCGCGCGGCTGGTCATGGTTGCCCCAGTAGAGACTGTTCCAGCCGACGTCCGCGAGGCCGGTCTGCCAGCGCCCCAGCGAGGCCTTGAGATCCCTGACCTGCAACGGTTTCGGGCGCCACTTGATGCCGTCGTGGTCGAGGCCGACATGCTCGAACTGGAAGACCATGTCGACCTCACCGCGCGCCGGGTCAGTGAACAGGCGCGCCTCCTCCAGGGTCACTCCCGGCATCTCCCCCACCGTCAACAGCTCGGCCTCGTTGGGCCGGCCGGCGAAGACCTCGCGGTGCATCTCCTGCAGGAACTCGTGGATCCGGGGCCCGCACAGGAAGTACGCCGAGCCATCGCCGTACGCACTGGGCGAGGCGTCGTCCGAACCCGGGAGCGGCGGCCCGTCCGGGAGCCGACCATCGGGTTGGACCGCCTTGGAGAGCATGTTGACGACGTCCATCCGGAAGCCGTCGATGCCCAGGTCCAGCCACCAGCGCATCATCGAGTAGACCGCCTGACGGACCTCTGGGTTCTCCCAGTTCAGGTCCGGCTGCTTGCGGGAGAACAGGTGGAGGTAGTAGTCCCCGCTCGCCGGATCGAGCTCCCAGGTCGACCCGCTGAAGAAGCTGACCCAGTTGGTCGGCTCGGCCCCGGGTGCCCCGGCGGCCCGACCGCTGCGCGGCGGCTGCCACCAGTACCAGTCGCGCTTGCCGGAGTTGGGGCCTGAGCGCGAGTCGACGAACCAAGGGTGCTCGTCCGAGGTGTGGTTCACGACCAGGTCCATGACCAACCGCATTCCCCGGGCGTGCATCGCCTCGAGCAGCTCCCGCAGCTGCGCGAGGGTGCCGAAGACCGGGTCGACGTCCTGGTAGTCACTGATGTCGTAACCGTTGTCGTCCTGCGGCGAGGGGTAGATCGGCGACAGCCAGACCACGTCGACCCCCAGGTCGGTGAGGTGGTCCAGGTGCGCCAGGACGCCACCCAGGTCGCCGATCCCGTCACCGTCGGAGTCGGCGAAGCTGCGGGGATAGACCTGATAGACAACGGCGCTCGGCTGCATGCCTCGAAACTAGTGGCTGCCGACTCAGGCGATGATGGACGCGATGATCGACACGACGATCGACCAGATCCTGTCACCCGACGGCTGGGCCTACGCCTCCTCGCCCCCGGTCGACCAGAGCGACCCGGGCCGGTTTCATGCACTCTTCGGCCGGGACTCACTGATCTTCGCCCTGCAGGTGCTGCCCGAACGACCGGAGGTCGCGGCCGCGACCCTGCGCGCGCACGCCGCTCTCCAGGGCCGGGTCGACGACCCGGAGATCGACGAGGAGCCGGGCAAGATCATCCACGAGCATCGGCCGGTCGCACCCGCCTGGTTGGTGGAGGCCGGCTGGCCGGTCCGCGACGGCGAGATCCGTTACTACGGCACGGCCGACGCGACTTCGTGGTTCCTCGTGGTGCTGGCCGCGACGGGTGATCGCACCCTGCAGGCCGAGCTCGCCGGCGCCGCGAGCGCGGCCGCGAGCTGGCTGGAGCGTTCGCTGGACCGAGGGCAGGGGTTGGTCCGCTACGGCCCGCGCACCCGGCCCGGCGGCCTGCACCAGCAGGGCTGGCGGGACGCCACGGACCCCGAGCACCATCCGGGCGGCGGCGGGATCCTGCGGGCCGACGGGACCGAGCCGACCGCGCCGCTCGCCGACGCCGACGTCCAGGCCGTCGCCGTCGCTGCGCTGAGCGCACTCGCGCAGCTCCAACCGGCCCGGGCCGATCATTGGCACGCCCGGGCCGCAGCGCTGCGGGCCAGGGTCACCGCCGACTTCACCCCGGACGTGATGGCCATCGAGGCTGACGGCCGGGCGGTGTCCGGCGCCGGCTCACAGCTGGGCTGGCTGCTCTGGGCCGGGGCCCTGGAGCCGGCGGCCGCGGAGCTGGCGGCAGACCGGCTGGCCCGACCGGACGTCCTGACCGACTTCGGGCTGCGCACCCTCTCCGCCGACCACCCTGCCTTCCAGGCCCACGCCTATCACCGAGGTGCGATCTGGCCGTTCGACTCCTGGCTCGGCTGGGCCGGCCTGGCCGGCCTGGCCTCCGGACGACACCTCGAAGCGGCCGAACGGGTCCGCTCCGGAGTCCTCACCGCCCTGGATCACCTGGGACGCGCACCCGAGCTGTACGCCGTGACACCGGGCGGCCGGCTGGAGCCCATCGCGATGGCCAACCGGGTGCAGGCCTGGACCATCGGGGCGGCTCACGCGCTGCGCGCCGGCTGGACCGGTCGCCCGTTCGTCGTACAGTCACGCCCGTGAGCGAACCGACCACCGCCGAGGACCACCGGGTCTGGCGCATCCCGCCGGCCTGGCCGGCAGCGACGTTGTTGGTCGTGACGGCGTTCGCCGCGCTCAACATCTATGGTCACCCGACCACGGCGACGAGAGTCCTCACCATCGGGCTGGCGCTGGTCGGCCTGGTCACCGCGATCATGTGGCTCCGGCTCTATCTCGCCGTCGACCACGAGGGCATCGGGGTGCGCCACTTGTACAGCGAGTCATGGACGCCCTGGGCCGAGATCGAGCGGGTCGAAGTCGTCACTGGCACAAAGGTTTTGGCCGGCGCGAGCACCGCGAACACGATCCGGGTCATCCGCAACGACGGATCGTACGTCGATGTGCCGCCCTCGTTGTTGCAGCCCTCGAAGCCGACCAACAAGCGATCGGCCTTCGCGCGGCTGGGCCAGATCGCCACCGAGATCGAGTCGTTCCGCGCGCCCTAGCGAGACGTTGACTCTCGCCAGCACCTGTGATGGCCTTGCCCGTCATGGCCCCGCTCTTCGTTTCGACGAAGCGTCAGTCGTCGGGCGCACCCCGATGGTGACGATGGTCGATGTTGCGCGGGCTGCCGGCGTGTCGGTCAGCACCGTGTCCTACGTCCTGACCGGCGCTCGGCCGATCTCGGCGGCCACGCGCGAGCGGGTCGAGCAGGTCATCCAGGATCTGGGCTACACGCCGAACGCCCTGGCCCGGGGCCTGAAGGGCAAGCGCAGCAAGATCATCGCGATGCTCTACCCGACGCGGACCCGAGGCATCGACCTGAGCGGCCTGGAGTACATCCTCGGCGCCTCCGACCTGGCCCAGGCCCATGGCTACCACCTGCTGCTGTGGACCACCGAGGCCGACGCGGTCGACGACCTCTCCCGCTATGTGCGGCAAGGGCTCCTGGACGGCGCCGTCGTCATGCAGGTCAAGCTGCACGACGAGCGGATCGAGGTCCTGCGCCGGGCCGGGCTCACCTTCGCCATGATCGGCCGACTGGCCGAGTCGGACGGGATCGACTTCGCCGACACCGACACCGACCAGTGCGCCCGGGTGGCCCTCGACTACCTCAAGGGGCTCGGACACAGCCACATCGGCTGCCTCAATCCCCCGCGCGAGGACCTCAACGCCGGTCTCGGTATCGGCGTACGGATCCGGGACTCGGTCAAGCGCGCGGCTCGGTCGCGCGGCGTCAAAGTGACCAACGTCGAGTGCGACTACTCCGCGACCTCTGGCGTCGATGCGTTCGACCGGATGGTTGCGCGCGATCCCGAGCTGTCTGCGGTCGTGGCCTTCAACGAACAGGCGGTGCCGGGGATCAGCATCGGCGCGGCACGTCGCGGATGGCAGGTGCCGCAGGACCTTTCGATCGTCTCCATCGTCATGACGGCTCAGGCCGCCCTGATGATGACGCCGCCGATGACCACGGTGAGCCCCTCCGCGTCGGCGATCGGACGGGCCGGTGTCGATGCCCTGATCCAGCGGCTCGAGGGCAAGCTGATGCACACCAGCCAGATGCTGTTCGAGGGCGAACTGATGGTTCGCGGGACCTCCGGGCCGGCCCGTAAATCGTCGCGCACATCCCCCCGAACGGCCACTCGAAAAGCGCCCCGGAGCGGACGCTGATCACCTAGCCGTAACGAGTCCGCAACGGCCCGGACAACCTCTTGACACCGGAATGTGCGCTCCCTAGGTTCGTCCCAAGTTCCGTCGAACCGATTCGACGAACCAATTCGTCGTGCTCTACGACGGGAAGGGACAGGCATGCGTTCCAAATTCGCCGTAGCCGCGGTTTCCGCGGCCACCGTGGCCGTGCTCGTTGCCGCTTGTGGCTCGAGCAGCGGCGGGGGTAGCTCGTCGTCGAGTAGCAGTGGGCGGGGCCCGATCACCTTTGTCACCGGCAAGGACAACAGCGGCCTCATGCCGTACATCGCGCAGACGTGGAACGCCGCGCACCCGAACGAGAAGGTCACGATCAAGCAGCAGTCGGACCAGGCCGACCAGCAGCTGTCCGACCTCGAGCAGCACTTCCAGGCCAAGGACCCGGGCTACGACGTCGTCACGACCGACGTCGTCTGGAGCGCCGAGTTCGCCGCCAAGGGCTGGGTCGTCCCGCTGAAGGGCAAGTACGCCCTCGACACCAGCACCCTCCTGCCCGCCACGGTCAAGGCCGCGACCTACGCCGGCACGCTGTTCGCCGCGCCGTACGCCTCTGACGGTGGGCTGCTCTACTACCGCAAGGACCTGGTCAAGACCCCACCGACCACCTGGGACGGGCTGGTCTCCTCCTGCAAGGGCATCACGACGTCGGGCACCATCACCGGTCCGAAGCCTGGTTGCTACGCAGGCCAGTTCGCCAACTACGAGGGCCTCACCTGCAACGCGTCCGAGGCGATCAACGCAGCTGGCGGGGAGATCGTCAAGGAAGACGGCAAGACGGCCAACGTCGACACCCCACAGGCGGCTGAAGGCCTGTCCTTCCTGGTCAACGGCTTCAAGCAGGGCTACATCCCGAAGCAGGCCATCGGCTTCCAGGAGACGCAGAGCCTGAACGCGTTCGAGGCCGGCCAGCTGGTCTACATGCGCAACTGGCCCTACGCGGACGCCATCCTGGCGGGCACCGGGTCCAAGGTCATCGGCAAGTTCGGCATCGCGCCGCTGCCCGGTCCGGACGGACACGGCGCTTCGACCCTCGGTGGTCACAGCGTCGCCATCTCGGTCTACTCGAAGCACCCGGCGACCGACTTCGACTTCCTGAAGTTCTTGGAGTCGGACCAGATCCAGCGCAACAACCTGGTCAAGGGCACCAACGCCCCGGTCCTGACGGCGCTGTACACCGACCCGACGCTGTCGAAGCAGTTCCCGTACCTGACCACCCTGCTGGCCAGCATCCAGACGGCGGTCCCCCGCCCGGTGACGCCGTTCTACCCGGCGGTCACGAAGGCGATCCAGACCAACTCCTATGCCGCGCTGCAGGGAACGGTCTCGGTCGAGACGGCTCTGAAGAACATGCAAGCGGCCATCACGTCGGCGACGGCCGGCGGGTGATCGTGACGGCTCGATAGTGCAGTCGACGGGTCCGCCCCTTCCTCCTACGGTTGGGGCGGGCCCGCCGGTTGGCGGTGCTGCCAGGCAGTCGAGATCGCAAGACTTGGAGCTGTCGAGGAGGGTTCATGTCCGTCGTCGGAGACGTGATCAAGGAAACCGAAGAAGCCGATAAGCCGAAGCCCAGACGCACCAGCATCCATGACGGCGAAGGACGTCTCGCCTTCTTCCTGGTCGCACCCACCGTCGTCATCCTGGGGATCGTCGTCGGCTATCCGATCGTCAAGGCCATCTACCAGTCGTTCTTGTCCGACGAGGGCTTGACCGGAGCCTTCTTCAACAAGGGCGGCTCATGGGTCGGACTGGCCAACTACAAGCACTGGCTGCTCCAGCAGTGCGCTGCGCCGGGCGGAGGGACGGTCAAGTGCCCACCCGGCAGCCTGGCCTCTGAGTTCTACGCCTCGGTCGGGATCACGCTCGGCTTCACGATCGTCACCGTGATCCTGGAGACGTGCATCGGCATGGTCTTCGCGCTGATGATGAACCGCGCCTTCCGCGGCCGGGCCCTCGTGCGGGCCTCGATCCTGATCCCGTGGGCGATCCCGACCGCGGTCATCGCCAAGCTCTGGGGCGTGGTCTTCGACCCGCAGGGCGTCCTGAACAAGATTCTCGGCACCAACATCCAGTGGACTTCGTCCATCTGGCCGGCTCGAACGGCCATCGTGATCGCCGACGTCTGGAAGACCACACCGTTCATCGCCCTGTTGATCCTTGCCGGGCTGCAAGGGATTAGTGGAGACCTCTACGAGGCGGCCAAGATCGACGGGGCCAGCGCGTCGCAGCGGTTCTGGAAGATCACCCTGCCGCTCGTCAAGCCGGCGCTGGGCGTGGCCATCATCTTCCGGTCCCTGGACGTGCTCCGGATGTACGACCTGCCGTACATCCTCACCGGTGGCGCCAACGGCACCCAGACGTTGTCGATTCTTGTCGTCAACCAGCTCCACAGCGGCATCAACTCCGCGTCGGCGCTGTCGACGATCACCTTCATCTTCATCTTTGCGATAGCCCTCTTGTTGGTGAGGCTCTTCCATGCGAACCTCACGGCCGGGGCGAGGAGGTAGGGCCATGTCTGTCGCCACTCAAGCGCCGAGCACGACCAGCTCCGAAGACGTCCCGATGCGGACGAAGGGCGGCATCAACTGGGGCAACGTCGGCACGATCACCGTCATCGCGATCATCATCTTCTGGTGCCTGGCACCGTTCTACTGGATGCTGGTCATGTCGTTCCGCGACCCGGCGTACACGTACTCGACCGACCTCTGGTTCAGCCACGTGACGCTGTCCAACTACCAGTACGCCTTCAACACCGACTACAACAAGTTCGCCCGTTCGCTCTTCAACAGCCTCCTCATCGGCACCGTGGTCACCGCGATCGCGATGGCGATCGGGGTGCTGACGGGCTACGCCATGGCCCGGTTGGACTTCCGGTTCAAGGGGCTGATCCTCGGGGCCATCCTGGCTGCGTCGATGTTCCCCGGCGTCGCCATCCTGACCCCGCTGTTCCAGCTGTTCACCAACGCGCACTGGCTGGGCACCTACCAGGCGCTGATCATCCCGCAGATCTCGTTCTCGTTGCCGCTGGCGGTCTATACGTTGACCAGCTTCTTCTCCGAGATGCCCTGGGAGCTGGAACAGGCGGCGCGCGTCGACGGGTGCACACCCGGTCAGGCGTTCCGGCTGATCCTGCTCCCCCTCGCGGCGCCGGCGCTGTTCACGACGGCGATCCTGGTCTTCCTGGCGTCGTGGAACGAGTTCCTGCTCTCCAGCAACCTGTCCAACGGCAATACCAACGTCCAGCCATCGACGGTGGCGATCGCCTTCTTCACGGCCGGCCCGCACATCGTGCCGAACACGCAGACGATGGCGGCCGGCGTCATCGTGACCATCCCTCTGGTCATCGTGGTGCTGCTCTTCCAGCGCCGCATCGTCAGCGGCCTGACGGCCGGTGGCGTCAAGGGGTAAGTCACGACGCAGTACCTGGATCGAGCGAGTCGAGCGAGGCCGTCCCCCACTACTGGGGGGCGGCCTCCTTCGTCGCGGCGGCCACGCGGCCGAAGCGTGGGAGGAGCACCACGAGCCCAGCGACCAGGCCGACCACCGCGAACACCCACCAGACCCGGTGGAAGTCGTCGACGATGGTCGTCGGCGTGGGATGACCGAGAACCGCGACGAAGACACTGATTCCCAGCACCGCGCCGAGCTGACGGAAGCTGGAGTTGATGGCCGAGCCGACGCCGTAACGAGCGGGCGGCAGCGACTGGACGGCGGCGTTCGACTGCACCGGCAAGGTGAGTCCGACGCCGAGTCCGAACAGGAGTGCCCAGGGCAACCAGTCGACCAGCCAGTTCGGCGTACCACCGACGGCCAGCGCAAAGCCGGCACAGCCCACCGTCCAGGCCAGGCCGCCCGCCAACAGCACCCACCGGTAGCCGATCCGGTTGGCCAGCTTGCTGGCCGGCCGGGCGACGGCGGTGACCACCAGCGGGCTCGGCGCCGCAGCCAACGCGGCCACCAGCACCGAGTAGTGCCAGGCGGTCTGCAGGAAGACCACGTTGGCCAGCAGCATCCCGTAGAACGCGGTCGCGAAGACAAGCGTGGCGACGTTGACGACGCGGAACTGGCGTACGGCGAAGAGCGAGAGGTCCATCACCGGCCGGCGTGCGCGGGCGGTGCGCCACAGGAAGAGCGGTAGGAGGGACGCCGCCAGGACGAACGCGACGATCACCGACGGCGCCGACCAGCCCCGGTCCGGCCCCTCGATGATCCCGTAGCTCAACAGAGCCGGCACGGCGGCCACCAGGAGGATGCCGAGCGGGTCCGGGATGCCGCTCGCGTCGGGGTCCTTCGACTCGCGCAGGACCCGCAGGCCGAAGCCGACGATCAGCGCGCAGATCGGGATGTTGACCAGGAAAATCCAACGCCACGAGGCGTATTCGGTCAGCAGGGCGCCGATGGTCGGCCCCGTGGCCGCGGCTGCGGCGCCCATCATCCCCCACGTGCCCACCGCGACGTGACGGCGCTCGGCCGAGAACTCCGGGAGGATCAGCGCCAGCGAGGTCGGCACGACCAAGGCCGAGAACAGCGCCTGAAAGGCCCGGCCGGCGATCAGCACGTCGGTGTTGGGGGCCAGGCCGCACAGCGCGCTCATCCCGGCAAAGCCGGTCAGCCCGACCAGGAACATCCGCTTGCGGCCGTAGCGATCGGCCAGGCGACCGGCCGGGATGAGCATCGCGGCGAAGACCAGGCTGTAGGCGTTCAGCACCCAGGCCAGGTGTCCGGTCGTGGTGTGGAAGCTGCGGCTGATCGTCGGGAAGGCGATGTTGACGATCGTGGTGTCCAGGAAGACGACGAACATCCCCAGGCTGCCCAGGGCCAGCACCTCCAGCGCGTGCCGAGGGGTCGGCTCTCGGGGGTCAGCGGGCAACCGGGTCGAGTCCTCGGTCTGTGGCTCGGTGATGGCGCTCATCGGGGCCCTTCGCGTGTCAGTTGTGATTTCCTACGGACTGCTCGCCCCGAACAGTAGCCGGGTGCGTTGGAATCCACAACTGACTATGCTGGCTCGGTGACCACCACCAAGAAGGCCGCCGCCGCCGATGCGTCGTACGAGCTCGTCGACCTGACGGCGGAGCCCCTTGCCCCGCGCGCGTGCCCGATGGCCGCCGCGCTCCAGCTGCTGGGCGAGCGGTGGACCCTGCTCGCGGTCCGCGAGCTCAACTACGGGGTGCACCGGTTCGACCAGATCGCCCGCTTCACCGGCGCCTCGCGCGACATCCTGGCCGACCGGCTGCGCAAGCTGGAGGAGGCCGGTGTCGTCGAGCGCCGGCAGTACTCCGAGCACCCGCCGCGCTTCGAGTACCACCTCACGGCGGCGGGGAAGGAACTGCGGCCGGTGCTGCTCTCGCTGGCCGAGTGGGGCTCGCGCTGGACCCAGCAGCCGCCGACCGCGACCTTCGCGCACGACTGCGGCCATGCCCTGGCCATCGACCAGGTGTGCCACCACTGCGGGGAGCCGATCACGCAGACCAGCACCCGGCTGCGCAACCGGGTGACGTCGTAACCCTCGATCACCTGCGACGTACGGCGAGTTCTCAGGAAATCTTCCATCTCCCGCCCCCACTTGCGCACTGATCGGTTGTCCACTTTGCTGAGGGCCGCGTCTTATCCAGACACCTAGGAGGTCTCATGAGATTGTCCAGTTCCACCGGGCGGCGGATCGTCGCCGGGCTGGGCGCAGGGGCGACAGTCCTCGCCGTTGTTTCCATCGCTCAACCCGCATCCGCAGCCTCGGCCCGTCGGGTCGTGAACGCTTCCCGCCCCACCTGGACCGGCCAGGCCAAGAACAAGGGCCATGCCGCCAAGTCGACCAAGATCAACTTCGGTGTCCTGCTCAAGATGCGCAACCAGAGCCAGGCGGACGCCACGCTCCAGCGGATCTCCGACCCCAAGAGCGCCGACTACGGCAAGTGGCTCACCAACGCGCAGTTCGACGCCAGCTACGCCCCGAGCGCAGCTGACGTCTCGACCGTGCGCACCTGGCTGCGCTCGCAGGGCTTCGCCGTGACCAAGACCCTGCAGAGCGGGATGTACGTCGAGGTCAGCGGCACGACCGCGCAGGTCGAGAAGACCTTCGGGACCTCCATCGACAGCTACAGCTACAAGGGCCACACGGTGCAGGCGAACACCACCGCACTGTCGGTCCCCTCCAGCACGCCCGCCGCCGTCACCAACGCGATCCAGGGCGTCATCGGTGTCGACCAGGGCGCGGCCCTGAAGAAGCCGGCGAGCACCGTGCTCCCCGGACCGCCGCCCGGCGAGCGGTACGGCGTCCAGCCGTGCTCGGCCTACTTCGGCCAGAAGAAGGCCACCGACCAGCCCAAGGCCTACGGCAAGGTCGCGCCCTACGCGGTCTGCGGCTACTACCCGCTGCAGCTGCAGTCGGCGTACGGCGAGGCCGGGCTCGTGAAGTCCGGTGTCGACGGTCGCGGCGTGACCGTGGCCATCACCGACGCCTTCGCGGCGCCGACGATGCTCTCGGACGCCCAGACCTACAGCAAGCCTGCACGGGCTCCAGCAGTTCAAGCCCGGTCAGTACCGCGAGATCCGACCGGCCAAGTTCAACGTCGCCGACCCGACCGACGCGCAGGGCTGGTACGGCGAGGAGACCCTCGACGTCGATGCCGTGCACGGCATGGCTCCGGGCGCCAACGTGGTCTTCGTGGCCGGCGCCGACGACCTCACCGGTCTGGACGCCGCCTGGGCCGAGACGATCGACAGCCACGTCGCCGACATCATCACCAACTCGTGGAGCGAGGACACCGACAACGTCAAGACGCTCGGCCAGGCCTACGTGGACTTCTACACGCAGTTCTCGCTCGAGGCCTCGCTGACCGGCATCACCGACAACTTCTCGTCCGGTGACGACGGTGACCAGACCGCGGGTGGGACCACCCCGAAGACGCGCGACGGTCGACTTCCCCGCTGACTCGCCGTACGTCACGGCGGTCGGCGGCACGAGCGTGCAGATCGGCAAGAGCGGCCAGTGGCTGGGCGAGAACGGCTGGTCCAACTCCTACGCCCTGCTCAACGCGAAGGGCACGGCCTGGGCGCCGGCTCCTCCCGGTGACTACAGCTCGGGTGGTGGCGGCGGCACCAGCGTGATCTTCGGGCAGCCGTTCTACCAGCAGGGCAACGTGCCGGCGAAGCTGTCGAAGATGAACGGCAAGACGCCGATGCGCGTCATCCCGGACATCTCGATGCCGGGTGACCCCAACACGGGGCTGCGGGTCGGTGAGACCCAGACGTTCTCCGAACGGCACCTACTACGACGAGTACCGGATCGGCGGGACGAGCCTGTCCTCGCCGTTGCTGGCCGGCCTGATCGCCGTGGCCGACCAGAAGGCGGGCCACGCGCTCGGCTTCGTCAACCCGCTGTACTACTCGCTGCTGGGCGTCCTCGGCCCTGCACGACCTGGTCGCACCGAAGACTCCGGTGACCCAGGTGCGCACCGATTTCACCAACTTCGTCAACCAGAGCAAGGGGCTGACCTTCAAGTTGGAGACGATCGACAGCCAGGGTGGCACGTTGCTCGACACCCCGGGGTATGACAACGAGACCGGAGTCGGCTCGCCGAACGGTCCGGCGTTCTTCACCCAGCTCGCCAAGCACTGACGAGCTGCTCCGCAGTCCACCGGTCGAACGGAAGGGTCCGCTCCCCTCGGGGGTCGGGCCCTTCCGCCGTCTGATGAGCCCCCGGTCAGGAAGCCGGCCAGATAGCCGAGCGAGGCCACGGCCAGGATCGCGAAGCTGGGCGGCACCCACGGCAACAGGACGCTCACCAGGATCCCGGCCACCATCGACAGCACGGCCAGGCCGGTGGACCAGGCCATCGCGACGTACGGGCGGTCGGTCAGGTGCCTGGCGGCGCCGGCCGGCGCCGCCAGCAGGCCGACGATCAACAGCGCGCCGATCGCTTGCGTGGCAACGGCGGCGGTGGCTCCGACGGCGCCGAGGAAGACCACACTCAGCCAGCCCACCGGCAGGCCGCGGGCCGCGGCCACCTGGGGGTCGATGCTGGCGAAGAGCAGCGGCCGGGCGATGGCCAGCAGCACGGCGAGGACGCCGACCGAGATGGCGGCCGCCGTCACCGCACGGGCGGGGTCGAGACCGAAGATCGACCCGAACAGGACGCGCACGCCGGCCACGCCGTCGGAGCCGCCACCCCCACTACCGGCGCCAGACGCCACGACCGAGAGGGCCAGCACGCCCAGACCCAGGACCCAGGCGAAGCTCGTGCCGATGGCGACGTCGCCGGATCGGCCCCGACCGCCGAGCAGGGCGAGCAGCCGCTCCCGTCGCGATGGTCGAGCCGAACAGCCCGATCGTGGGACTCAGCCCCACTGCGAGCGCGCCCAACGCCCCCGTGAAGGCGACATGGCTGAGCGCGTCGCCACTGAACACCTGTCCCCGCAGCACCAGGAAGTAGCCCGCCAGCCCGGCCGCGGCGGCGATCGGCACGCCGGCGACGAGCGCGTGCTGGACGAAGGCCTCGGTGAGGAGCCCCACGGGTCAGATCCCTGCCACGGCCTGCGGACGCATCCGGCCCGGGCGCACGTGGCGATGGCGCCAGAGCCGTGGCCAACCCGTACGCCGCGAAACCGGCTGTGGTGAGGGCGAATCCGATCGGCGCCGAGGTGAAGTAGCCGACGAAGAGCGCCAGCCAGGTGATCAGCAGGCCCAGCCCGGCGGACGCGAGGAGGCTGGCGACCGGACGGGTGGTCAGCTGCTGAGCGGCGGCGGCCGGCGCCACCAGCAGAGCGAAGACGAGCAACGTTCCCGTGATCTGGCTGACCTCGGCCGCGGTGAGCGCGAGCAGGACCAGATAGGTCGTCGCGATCAGCCGCACCGGCACTCCCCTGGCCTGCGCGACATCCGGGTCGACCGAGGCGAAGAAGAGCGGCCGGCCGATCACCGCCAGGGCGGCCAGAACCACCACGGCCCCGACCAGGAGGGTGACGACCTGAGCCGTGGTGATGCCGAGGAAGGTGCCGAAGAGCAGCGCCTCGACGCCGCCCAGGAACCCGCCGTACAGGGAGAGGAAGAGGTAGCCGGCGGCGAGCGCGAGCGCGAGGACGGTGCCCGTGAGCGCGGACTCCTCACTCCCGGCCTGAGCCACGCCAGCCGGCACGGCGGCGATCACGAGCGCGGCGACAACGGCGAACGCGAACAACCCGTAGGTCGCGCTGATCCCGACGAGCGCAGCGCCGGCCGCCCCGGGAAAGCTGACCACGGCCAGGGTGTGCCCGGCGAAGCTCTGCCGCCGCAGGACCATGAACCAGCCCACCACTCCGGACAGCACCGCGACGATGAGCCCGGCTCGAAAAGCGTTGACCATGAAGGGAAAGCGCCACATCTGGTCCAGGTCAGCGACCAGGTTCCAGCTGAAGCTCGGGCCGAGGTCAGCGGGCATGTCGATCGAGATGCCGGGCCGGCGCCTCGGGCGAGCCGACGACGACCAACCGGCCGTCGCTGGTGTGCAGCACCTCGACCTGGGCGTCGTAGAGCGCGCTGAGGCTCTCCGTCGTGATCACGTCCGCCGGCCGGCCGATGACCGCCGAGCCGCCGGCGAGATAGATCACGCGGTCCAGCTGATGGACGATCGGGTTGACGTCGTGGGCGACCATCACGACGGCCACGTCCTCGCTCCGCGCGATGCCCGCGACCAGCTCGGCGATGGACGCCTGGTTGGGCAGGTCCAGGCTGTCGAGCGGCTCGTCCAGCAACAACAGCCGGGGCCGCGAGGCCAGGGACTGCGCAATGAGTAGGCGCTGCTGCTCGCCGCCAGAAAGTTCGCCGATCGGGCGGCCGGCGTAGCTGCTCGCGCCCACCAGGTCGATGACCGCCTCGACCCGCGCGGCGGCGGCGCGTGCGCGGGCGCTGAGTCGGCGCGCCCCCGGCAGCGGGACGCCCCACCGCGCCCCGTCCAGGCCGAGCCGGACGATATCCACCCCACGGACCCGCAGCTGCGCGTCAAAGCTGCGGCGTTGCGGCAGGTAGCCGACGCGGCCGTTGGCGTGGCCCGGTGGCCGACCGAGCACGCGAATCTGGCCATCGGCCAAGGGAACCAGGCCCAGGATGGTCTTGATCAGGGTGGACTTCCCGACGCCGTTCGGCCCCAGCACGCAGACGAACTCGCCCGACTCGACGGTCAGGTCGACCTGGCTCCACAGCGTCCGGCCACCAATGCGAACGGCCGCTCGCTCGAACTCCAGGACGGGGCTCATCGTCCGGTG
Organism: uncultured Actinomycetota bacterium; assembly: GCA_963834425.1. Lineage (GTDB taxonomy): Bacteria > Actinomycetota > Actinomycetes > Actinomycetales > CAVURS01 > CAVURS01. Next base: position 210,486 of record CAWIBR010000008.1, on the reverse strand, counting down.
GCCTGAGCGAGTGCGGCGCGCAGCCGCTGCAGCTGAGTCGTCTGCCACTGCTCCCACGTGTCGGCGGCCGGAGTCAGCGTCTCGGTGATGGTGGTCACCGGAATCCCCTCGGCCCGCGCCGCGGTGATCTGGGCCTGGACGTCCGGGGTGGCGTTCTGACTGTTGTAGACGTAGACCTTGATCGCCCGCTGCTCGATCTGCCGGTCGATGGTCCGCTTGTCGGCCGCCGTCGGATCGGTCCCCTCGCTGATCGCCTCCAGGAAGCTCGCCGGCGTCCGCAGATCCAGGCCCAGGGCGGGGGCGAGCATCGCAAAGATGCTCTCGGAGGCCCCCACCGGCGTCCCGGTGTACTCCCTGCGGATCGCCGAGATCACGCTGTCGTACGGCGCGAGGGTGGTGGTCTGAAAGGTCCGTTGCTGCTGGGCGAAGTAGGCGCGGTCGGCCGGGTCGAGCCGGCTGAAGTCAGTCGTGAGCGCCGCGATCACGCGGCGTACATCGTCGGGGTTGTACCAGCGGTGGGGGTTGCCGCCCGCCGGCACGCCGAGCAGGGTGCCGACGGTGAGGTCGATCCGCCGGCTCGACGGGCTGGCCGCCGCAAGCTTGCTCGCCCAGGTGTCGTAGCCAATCCCGTTGACCAGCACCAGATCTGCGCTCGCGATGGCCCGACCGTCGTGGGCCGTCGGCTCGTAGTCGTGCGGGTCGGCGTCCGGGCTGGTGATGATGTCGGTCACGTGCACGTGACGGCCGCCCAGCTGGGCCGCGATGCTGCCCCAGAAGTTCTCGGCGGCCACGACCTCGATCGTTCGCTTGCCCCCCGTCGGCGCCGTCGCGCCCGCACCGGCAGTGCTGCACGACGTCAGGCCGACGCCGGCGAGCAGGACCCCCAGCGTCGTCGCCCAGAGCCTGGTCTTCCGCCGAGTCTGCATGCGATAATGAAAACCGATGTCATTAACAACGTCAAGCTAAGGTTGAGCAACCGGCCCGGGCACGGCCCAGACTGGACGGCGGATGGAGGAGGCCGATGGGCATCTCAGGGGCAGGGACCGGCGTGCGGTCGACCCGGCAGCGGGCTGCGGTGGAGTCGCTCATGGCCGACGTTCCCGACTTCCGCAGCGCCCAGCAGGTGCACGCGATGCTGCGCGATCGGGGCGAGCGGGTCGGGCTCACCACCGTCTACCGCGCGTTGCAGGCGATGGCTGACGCCGGCGAGGTTGACGTGCTGCGGACCGCCGAGGGCGAGGCGACGTTTCGCCGGTGCAGCGCCCGGCACCACCACCACCTGGTCTGCCGTGAGTGCGGCAAGGCGGTGGAGGTGGACGGCCCAGGCGTCGAGCGCTGGACCCAACGCCTGGCCGACGAGCACGGGTTCGTCGACGTGACCCACACCGTCGAGATCTTCGGCACCTGCGCCGACTGCGCCCCGAGCTGAGGCCAGGCCGCGTTCGCGAGCCTGCCCTTGGCACGGTGCGTCTCTGTGCCGAACCTATTGGCACAGTGCGTCCCCGTGCCAATGAGGAGTTGGTACGACGGGGCACACTCAGGCCGCGGGGTGGGCGTGATGCTAGGCCTGAGGTTGGGCCTCGTGGAGGGCCTCGACCAGCGCGGTCGTGAACATCGGCACCAGGTCAGCGGTGAAGGCCAGGGGCGGCCGGACCTTGAGCACGTTGCCGTGACGACCCGTCGTGCCGACCAGGACACCCCGGCGCCGCAACCCCTCCTTGATCGCCGTCGCGGTCCGCGGGTCGGGTGCGCGGGAGTCGCGGTCCAGGACGATCTCGATGCCGTTCGCGAGTCCCATGCCGCGGACGTCCCCGACCGATCCGTGCCCTTCGGTCGCCGCGCGCACCGCCGACCGCAAGGCCTGCCCGGCCTCGACCACGCGGGGCAGCACCCGCTCGTCGGCCAGGACGTCGAGCACGGCGTGCGCCGCCGCCATCGAGACCTGGTTGCCGGCGAACGTCGAGAAGAAGACGGTGTCGCGCGCGAACTCCTCGACCAGCTCCCGCCGCGTGATGACCGCTCCGACCGGCTGACCATTGCCCATCGGCTTGCCCAGGGTGACGAAGTCCGGCGTGATCCCGAACCGCTCGAAGGACCACATGGCCTCGCCTGTGCGACCGTGGCCACCCTGCACCTCGTCCGCGATCCACAGTCCACCGGCGGCATGAGTGAGGCGGACCAGCTCTTGGACCTGCACCGGCTCCAGGTCCAGCACTCCGTCGCTCTGCAGCACCCCGTCCAGGATCGCGGCAGCCGGCGCGATTCCCTTGCGGGACAGACGATCCAGCGCGTCAGTGAATGCCTCCGTCCCGAGATGCGTGCCCCGGTAGGAGTCCGCGGGCTCCCAGGTCTCGACGTGCCGGGGCACCAGGTCGGGGGGCAGCGTCTCCGGAGACAGTCCAGCGATCGCCTCCGTGATCCCGTGATAGGCGTACGCCGTGCACAGACCACCCTCGTTGCCGGTGTGGTGCCGGGCCAGCCGCCAGGCCACGTCGTTGGCCTCCGACCCCGAGTTGACGAACAGCACGGTGTCCAGGCCCGGCGGGCAGGTCGCGAGCAGCCGCTCCCCCAACTCGACGGCGGCATGGTGCAGGTAGCGCATGTTCGTGTTCAGGACCCGCCACTGGCGGGCGACCGCCGACGTCACGCGCGGGTGCGCGTGCCCCAGGCAGACCACGTTGTTGTACATGTCCAGGTAGCGACGGCCCGACGTGTCGGTCATCCAGACCCCGCTCGCGCTGGCCATCTCGATCGGCTCGGCGTAGCTCAACGCCTCCATCGCCGGTCCGAAGACGGCCGCGCGGCGCGCCGAAAGCCCCTCCAGCGGAACCGAAATAGCCGTTCCGCGTTCCCCGGCGCCCAGCCGGCGGGCGACGGCGTCCCACCCGGTGGCGAGCAGGAACTCCATCATCTCCATCGCCACGGGATTGAGCCGCTGGGCGAACTCCGGCTCCTCCAGGCCCTGAGCCGAGCGCCACGACCCGATCGCCACCCCGACGGCCGCGCGGGCGGCCCACAGCTCACCCATGATCGCGAGCTCCCGCTCCTCCAACGGGACGATCCGCTCGTAGCCGTCGAGGACCAGTCGCGCGACCCGCAGCATCTCCGGGCCGGGGCGACCGGAGGCCAGGGAGTCCAGGACGGAGGCCAGGTCGACCACCAGCGCCGTGTAGCTCAGGTCGCCGAAGTCGATGATCCCAGTGATGTATCCGTCGTCGTCGGCCAGCACATTGTCGGCCGTGAGGTCACCGTGCAGCGCCTGCGACCGGAGCTGCGACCAGCGCGGAGCGACCACCTCGTCGTACCGATCGAGCACGGCGATGACGACCCGCCGGATCTCTGGGTCGGTGATGCTGTCCAGCATCGGCCGCACGCTGGCGGCGTGCTGCACGTCCCAGGGCAGGCGCCGAATGGCGTTGGGATGCATGAAGGTGCGCAGCGCGAGGCCCAGCCGAGCCGTGGTCTCGCCCCAGGCCACCAGCGCCGGGTCGGCCAACGTCGTCGGGTCCAGGCGCGCGCGCCCGGGCAGGAGGTCGTAGGCCCGCACCCAGTGGCCCACGCTCCCGGCCGTGAACCGCGCGCGGCGAGCCGTGATGTCGTCGACGCTCTCACCAGCGGCCAGCGACTGGGCCTTCAGTCGCGGCTGGGCGATCGCGAGTCCCGGGTCGGCCCGCACCGCGTGCAGGGCGACCAGCGCCTCCATGTCGAGGGTCGCGGGATCCTCGGCCGGGTTGGACACCTTCAGCACGGCCAGACCGTCACCGGCGTGGTCGAGCAGCATGAAGGTCTGATCGCGCTCGCTGCCGAGATTGCGGGCGCCGGCGGCCGAGATCCCGAAGGTACGCGAGGCGATCTGCGCAGCTTCCTCGGTGCTGAAGCTCGGCGGCTGGGCCTGCAGGACGGCGTCGATGAGCGGCGGGGTCGACTGCGACATGGCGCTCAAGTTACTAGCCGGACAGCCGCAGCCCCGCGCTGTCCAGGATCGCCTCGGTCAGCGCCTGCACGGCAACCTCGGGTGCGCCGGGTCGGGCCAGCAACACGATGTCCACGTCGCCGATCGCGGGCAGGCCGTGGCGCGCCGGCAGCGGCACCAGGTCGGCGGGCACCAGGCTCTCGGCCAGCACCGTGATGCCGACCCCCGCGCGAGTCGCGGCCAGGATCCCGTTGACCTCCCTGCTGTTGCAGGTGATCCGCCAGGTGCGGCCGATCCGCTCGAGACTCTCGAGCGCGGCCGCTCGCGTGATGCTCGGCGGGTGGTAGGTCACCAACGGCACCGGCCGGTCCGGATCGAGCACCGCCTGGTCCGGGCCGACCCAGATCAACCGATCCCGCCGGACCAGGTTGCCGCGCGCGTCGCCCGGCTCGTTCTTGGCGAAGATCAGGTCCAGCTGGCGCGCGCCCAGCCGCCGGTGCAACGCCCCGCTGGGCGCGACGGTCAGCTCGAGGTCGATCTGCGGGTTCTGCTGACGGAACTCGCGCAGCACCCGCGGCACGCGAGTGAGCGCCAGGTCGTCGGAGACGCCCAGCCGGACCCGCCCGCGCAGGGCCGAGCCGCGGAAGTACGCCGTGGCCTGGTCGTGAGCGGCCAGGATCCCGCGCGCGAAGCCGGCCATGGCCTCGCCGTCCTGGGTCAGTCGCACGCCGTGGGTGTCCCGGACGAACAGTGGCCGCCCGACGCTGTCCTCGAGTCGGCGCACCTGCTGGCTCACCGTCGGTTGGCTGAGCTCCAGCCGGGTCGCCGCCTGGGTGAAGCTCAGGGTCTGCGCGACGGCCAGGAAGGTCCGCAGCAAGGCGGGGTCCGGCATTGGGTTCTCCAATGACAGTGATTCGGCACAGGGTCTGGCTCAATGCTAGTCGCCGCGACCACGCTGGACGTGATGGCTTCCCTCACCGTGAATCTCGCCGCAAGACACTCTCCGAAACCCTCGATGTTCGCCGCGCTCTCCGTCCGCAACTACCGGCTCTTCGCCGCCTCCCAGGTGCTCTCCAACACCGGCGCCTGGATGCAGCGCGTGGCCCAGGACTGGTTCGTCCTGACCCTCTCCCACAGCCCGACAGCGGTCGGCCTGACCATCGCGGCCCAGTTCGCGCCGACCCTGCTCTTCGGCTTGTACGGCGGGGTGATCGCCGACCGCTATCCGCGCCGAGCCCTGCTCATCGCGACCCAGGCGACCTCGGGCGTGCTGGCCGCCCTCCTGGCCGCACTCGCCCTCACCGGGCAGCTCACGGTGGCCGGCGTGTGGGTCCTGGCCTTCGCCACCGGCCTGGTCGTGGTCGTGGACAACCCGACCCGTCAGTCGTTCGTCGGCGAGCTGGTCGGTCCGGACCTGATCCGCAACGCGGTCAGCCTGAACTCGACCATCTTCCAACTGGGTGGACTGGTCGGCCCGAGCATTGCGGGCCTGCTCATCGGCACCCTCGGCGCGGGTTGGGCCTTCGCCATCAACGCCGCGACCTACCTGCCCGTCCTGATCGCGCTGACCCTGATCGACCCGGGCCGCCTGTCTACGAGCCGCCGCAGCCCACGATCGGACGGTCAGGTGCGCGAGGGCCTGCACTACATCCACGAGCGACCCCGCCTGCTCTGGCTCGTCGTCCTGGTCGGCGTCGTCGGTTGTCTGGGGTTGAACATGCCGGTCGTCCTCACGACCTACGCGACCACCGTCTTTCACACCGGCCCGATGGGCTATGGCGTGATGACCTCCATGCTGGCCGTCGGATCCGTCATCGGAGCCCTCCTGTCCGCCCGGCGGACGTCCATGCGTCTGCGCTGGGTCGTCGCCGCCGCCGGAGTCTTCGGCGCGCTGCAGGCACTCGCCGCCCTCGCGCCGGACCCCGCGGCGTACGGCGTCCTGCTGGTCGGGGTCGGCGCGGCGTCGCTCACCTTCCTCACCGGCGCCAACACCGCCGTACAGCTGGGGTCGGCGACCGCGGTACGGGGCCGGGTCATGGCGGTCTACCTGTTGGTGCTGCTCGGCGGCACGCCGTTCGGCGGCCCGCTCGTCGGCCTGATCACCGCCCACGTCGGAGATCGGTTCGGGATGCTGGTCTGCGGCATCGCCCCGGTCGTGGCTGCGGTCGTTGTGGCCGGCCGGTTGCGCCCGACGCCGGCATCCCGTCCGGCCTAACGGCAGCTCGTGAAGACCTCGGCCGTGTTGGCCGCGAGGAAGTCCAGGCCGGTCACCGAGTTGCCGCCCACGATCGTCGCGTCCGCAGCTCCGCCGGCCGGCGTGGTCCACGACCAAGCGGTAGCCACAGCAACCGACGAACAGCTCGAGTAGTCCCACTCCTCATGGGCCACCGCGTTGCTCGGCTTCGGGAAGGCGGTGGTGACGCGGTACTTCCCGTCGGCCAGCCCGGTGAAGGCGAAGTGGCCGCTCGCACTCGTGGTCGTCGTCCGCGTGGTGTCGTCACCGGTGCCGAAGACACCGTCAGCGCCCGCGAAGCGCAGGGTGACCTTCGAGCTCGCGACCGCACCGGTCACCGGGACGACGGTGGGCAGCTCCCAGTCGGTCCCGGGATCGTCCGGATAGCTGCCCGGCGGCGAGGTGACGACCAGCCGCTGGCCGTCCTTGGTCACCGAACCGGACAACCGCCCGGTGAAGGCCGGCGTCGGCTTGGCGGTGGGAGTGCCCGTCGGATGGTGGGTCGGCACCGGCTTGGGCTCGGCCGTCGTCGCCGCACTGCGCACGGCCGCACACTGCTCGGCCGCCGAGGCCCGCTCCGATCCGGCCCCCAACGTCATGGCACCCACCAATAGAAGGAGTACGACGAGAGCGCTCGCCGCCGCCCGGCCCCGACCGCAGAGGACCAACAGGGCACCGACCGCGAGGCACGCGAACGCGACGAGCACGGCGCCGCGGACATCGGTGCCGGTGGCCGCCAGACAGGTCGGCATGTCGATCCCCTTTGGCACGTGCTGTGACGAACGCTCCGGACGAGCGCATCAAGTATGGCCCCTGGGCATTGGGCCGGATCGGGGCTAGCGTGACGAGGGCAAGCACGGGCCGGGCCAGCGCCAGAAGAGCTGCCGGCCAGGAGCGGTCCGATCCGGCAGAGGGCCCGCGAGGTCACCGGCTCGCGGGGACCGATCGACACCAGCGTCACCGGTCGGTGTGACGCCCGGCGGCGGTATGCCACCCCGCCGCAAGGAACATCTCCTCGGGGGACCGGGAGATGGCCGGTTGCCCTCCTTCGTCGGTTCTCGCTTCCCTGGACATCACGGGAAATCGACGCCGCACTCGCGGACGACTCCGTCGTGCCTGCGCCCGACGGGCCGGGTCGCCCTTCCTTCGACGACCCTCACCGCGCTGCTCTGCGCCGTACTCGCCTCATTGCTGAGCGGGGTCCTGATCCTGCCGGCGCTCCCGGACCGCGTCGGCCGATGTCCTCGGCTCGCACGCCGAGTCTCGACCCGGGTTGGCGGCCTGGTTCGTCCAGCAGATCAACGAGCGCCGGGCCTCGGCCGGCCGAGCGCGGCTGCCGGTCAACGGGGCGCTCGCGACGGTCGCCGGCGGCTGGGCCGCACAGATGGCCCGCACCAACGTCCTGGCCCACAACCAGCGACTCGCGACCAGCATCCGCGGCTGGCGCTACCTGGGCGAGAACGTCGGGGTGGGCTACTCGGCCGGGAGCCTGGAGGGAGCCTTCTGGGCCTCGGCTCCGCACCGGTCCAACATGCTGGACCCGGACTTCACCCAGATCGGGGTCGCGGTCATGGACGTCGGCGGCCAGCTGTGGGTGGTCCAGGACTACAGCCGCCCGGCGACCGGGACCCGCGCCCGGCCGATGTCCCGTGCCTCCGCGCCCCTGGCGGCGAGGGCACCCGCGCCCGAGGCTCGCACCGCACCGCCGAGAGCGCACAGTCCCCGACAGCGACCGGCGCTGGCACCGTGCAGGCGCAGCGCCCAGGCCGATCGGCTGTTCCGGGCTCGGCACAACCTGCGCTTGGTGCACTGGGTCGCCGTCCAGCGTCCCCCCGTCGGTGCGGGCTGCCGGCCGTGATCGGTGGTACCGGCTGAGCCATCCGAGCGCGCCGTCGGGACCGGACCCAGCCGCTTCGGTCACAATGGGGCCCCCGCGAACGCTCGCCGGCCGGCTCCGAGTGCCGGCTCGGGAAGGACATCGCATGGACACGTCCGGCAACCGGCCGCGCACCCAGCTGGCCCAGCTGATGCCCCAGCTCTCGGTTCGCCGTGGGCGTGAAGCCGTCGACTTCTATCGGCGCGCCTTCGGTGCAGTGGAGGTTTACCGCCTCGGGGGCACCGAGCAGGACGAGTCAGTCGTCGCCCAGCTCTCCATCGGTGGGGCGTCGTTCTGGGTCGCCGATGAGTCGCCGCCGCACCGGAACTTCAGTCCCGAGTCGCTCGGTGGGGGAAGCGTCCGCCTGCTGCTCATCGTCGATGACCCGGAGGCGACCGTACGACGCGCGGTGGAGGCCGGCGCCCGCGAGGTCACCCCGGTCACGGAGGAGCACGGCTGGCGACTGGGGCGGATCGAGGACCCCTACGGCCACGACTGGGAGGTCGGCCAGCCGCTCGGGGCGTGGCCACCCGCGGAGTCCGACGCAGCACCGGCTGAACCGGTCGAACGGGCCGCGACCGTCGCCGAAGTCGCTGCAGTGCTCGCGGCCGTCGCCGACGTCCTGCCCCGCGGCGTCACCCTGTCGGCCGCCGACATGGAGGAGTACGTCGAAGCCTTCCGCGCGCTGAAGAGCCAAGGCGACTCGGAGCCGGAAACTGAGGCGTAGCAACCGGTTTGGCGTTAGAGACCGCCGGCGAGGCCGATCCAGCCGTCGACCAGGTCGTTGCCGAGCTTGGCCCGCGGATCGTAGGTGCGGACCAGATCGCGGAAGTCGGGCAACCGCGGGTAGCGGGTAGCGAGCACGTCATCAGGGGTGCTGAAGACCTTGCCCCAGTGCGGTCGCGCGTCGAAGGCCGCGAGCCGGCGCTCGACCTCGGCGACCACCGGCCCGACCCGGGCGCTGTCCGGGATCCAGGTGAAGTGAAAGGCCACGCTGTCCTGGCCACCGGTCGCGCTGAGCCACATCGAGTCGCCCGCGATCGCGCGGATCTCCCCCACCAGCAACACCTCGCGCAACGCCTCGCGCATCGGCAGCAAGGCGGCCCAGGCCGCCGACCCGTCGGTGCGTGGCAACAAGAACTCCGACTGCAGCTCATCACCCGCGCTCGGCACGAACTCGAGCCGGAAGTGCGGGAGCCGTTCGTTCCACGGGCCCGGCACGCCGAGCTGCGCGGTCGCGGAGCCGGTCGGTTCGCCGGGCACCGGGTGCTGCGGCTCGCTGGCCGGACGACCGTCCCACGGCGGATCCGTGGCCCAGGCGGCGGCCGCGGTCTCGACGAGAGCCTTCACCCAGATCCGGCTCTCGTCCGGTGCCCACGTGGTGAAGACGCTGACGCTGTACGCCGCGGAGAGGATCGCGTCCAGACCCTCGCCGACCGCGTGGTCCGAGACGCCGACGATGACGGTCTGAGCAATGTCGAAGGTCGGCACCGCGTCCAGGACGAGCTCGGTCACGATGCCGAGGCGGCCCAGCGCCAGGACGTGCCCGTCGAACGCCTCGCCGACGGAGTCCCGGTCCACCGTGACCAGGTCGCCGCTGGCCAGGACCATCGACAGGGCCCGCACCCCTCGGCCCAGAACCGGGTTGGCGATGCCGGAGCCGTGGGTGCCCGTCGCCACGGCGCCGGCCACGGAGATGTGCGGCAGCGAGCCGGTGTTGGGCAGCGCCAGACCGGCCGCCTGGAGAGCGACGCCGAGCTCGCCGTACCGCGTCCCTGCACTCACCCGCACCGTCCGGGCCGCAGTGTCGATGTCGATGACCTCGGGCAGGGACCGCACCGACACGAGTTCGCCGGTGGTGTCGGCGATCCGGTTGAACGAGTGGCCGGTGCCGAGGGCGCGGACCCGCGAGGGCCCCGGAGACCAACTGCTGCAGATCAGCAATCGACCTCGGCCGATGCAGGACGTCCGGCGTGAACCGGATGTTGCCGGCCCAGTTGGTCGTCACCGCCGGGTCGATCGCAGCGGGAGCCAGACGCACAACCCCATCAGCACCATGGCGAGCGGCACGTGCACCGCGGTCAGGGAGTGCTTGTGGCTGTCGTGGATCAGTTGCCCCAGCATCACCTCGACGGCCAGCAGCAGGAACAGCACGATCGAGCCGAACCACAGATCACGACGCAGGCGCAGCCGCAGCGACGCGACCACGACCGCAGCCAGGGCGAGCAGAGTGGCCAGCGAGCCGCCCGCCGAGTGCAGGTCGAGGGCCGTGCTGGAGCCGCTCGGCCGACCGGGGTGCTCGAGAAAGATTCCGGCCCAAACCCCTTGCAGGAGAACGACCAGACTGGTCAAGCCGAGCAGGATGTCGAAGGCCCGGCTGCTCGGCTGTCCGCTCGCTGCGGTGGTGGTCTGCGCTGTCGCCATACCGGCACTCTTTCACGCGAGAGTCGCTCGACCACGCCCGGCGTACGGTGGGCGACCATGACCCGTCACGAGAGCATCACGAGAGCTTGGAGCCCACGATGGCAACCGACCTGACCAGCAGCGCGACCGTCCACACCGAGCGGGCCCCGCGCTACGCGAAGCAACTCACCGCCCACCTCAGCCGCCGTCTGCAGACCTCGTGGGACGAAGAGTCCGGCACCGGAAGCGTGCGATTCGACGCCGGAGAGTGCGCGCTGACCGCTACCCCCGAGGCCTTGGTGCTGAGCGCGACCGTCCACGGCGACCCGACCGACCTGCAGCGGGTGGAAGATGTGGTCGGACGGCACCTGGTGCGCTTCGGCACGCGCGATGAGCTGGTCGTGCAGTGGCAGCGAGGGGACGGCACCTCGGGCGGCACCTATCGGGGCGACGACGAGCCGGATCCCGACCACCGAGCCGACCCGGCGTGATCCTCGCCCTTCTCGCTCTCGTCAGATCCGGCCAAGGCTGGCAAATAGTCGGTCCCTGACGGGCAATCGTTGTCGACTTCGGGCTCTCGGGTCATACGCTGAGCAGCAGTGTTCTCACTGGGTGTCACGGGCCGGTTCCGAGGAACTGACGATCCGTCCCGCGCCACCTCCCCGCCGTGAGTCCACCGGGAGGGTGCGCGAGACATGCCCGGAGACAACCGTTCGGATACCGGTGCCGTGCCTGCGTCCGAGCACGGGCCGCTCGAGCGATTCTCCGACGCCCGCGTCATCGTGGTCGATGACGAGCCGGCCAACCTCTCGCTGCTCACGCAACTCTTGCGGCGCAAAGGACTTCGCAACGTCCATGGCCTCAGCGACTCGAGTGCGGCGCTGGCCTACATCGCTGACAACGACCCTGAGCTCGTCCTGCTCGACCTGCACATGCCCGGCCTGGACGGCTACGAGCTCCTCAGCGCGCTGCGCGAGCGAGCCGGTGGGTCCTACCTGCCGGTGCTCGTCCTCACCGCGGACACGACGCATCAGGCGATCAACCGGGCCCTCGACCTTGGTGCCCGCGACTTCGTGACCAAACCGTTCGACCTCGACGAGGTCACGCTGCGGGTCCGCAACCTGTTGGAGACCAAAGAGCTCCACACCACCTTGCGGCATCACAACATCACCCTGCGACGGCAGATCGGTGACTTCGAGCGGGCCGCCGAGTCCGCACAGGAGGCGCGGCAGGGTGTCCTGGACCGGATCACGGCCGTCCTGGAGAGCCGGGACGTCCGGATGGTCTTCCAGCCCATCGTGCAGATGCCGGGCGACCGGGTGGTCGGCTGCGAGGCCCTGGCCCGCTTCACCCAGACGCCCCAGCAAGGACCGGACCGGTGGTTCGCCGACGCCGAGCGGGTCGGTCTGGGGACCCAGCTCGAGCTGCTGGCCGTCGCCAACGCGCTCGGCCAGCTGGGGGACCTTCCGGCCGAGATGTTCATGGCGGTCAACGTTTCCCCGCCGACGGCGCTGGCCCGCGAGCTGCACGACCTGCTCGACCAGGTCGACGGCGAGCGGGTCGTGCTCGAACTCACCGAGCACGTGCCGGTCGAGGATTACGAGGCGGTCGGAGCCGGCCTGGCCGAGCTGCGCCGCCGAGGGATCCGGCTCGCCTCCGACGACACCGGCGCGGGCTACGCCGGCTTCCGGCACCTGCTCGGGCTCAGTCCGGACATCATCAAGCTCGACATCTCACTCTCCCGGGATATCGACCAGGACCCCGTACGCCGAGCACTGGCCGGGGCCCTCGTGGCGTTCGCCAACGATGTGCACGCTCAGGTCATCGCCGAAGGCGTCGAGAACCCGCGCGAGCAGCAGACGTTGGAAGGCCTCAACGTGCCCTGGCTGCAGGGCTTCCACCTGGGACGGCCCGGTGATCTGGCTCAGGTGACCCACCTGGCGGCGTCCTGACATCGACCGTGGACACGCCTAGTGGGCGATGGCGGCCAGGTCCTGCTCCAGCTGGGGCTGGTTCAACCCGCGCGGATCCTTGCTCCGGCCGAACCACAGATGAGACAGCGCGGCGTACATCTCGTCGCAGTAGGCCTCGTGAAAGGCCCAGCTGGCCTTGACCGTCATGCCCCACGTGACGACGGTGGGACCGTCCGCGTCGTACGCGCTGTAGATGACGCAGTGGCCGTTGTCCGGGTTGGGCTTTCGTGCGGCCGAACCGTTGGGCGAGACGGTCCACTGCGGTACGCCGTGCTCAGTCGGTAGGACGGCATCGGGGAGCTGGACCCCGACGTAGGCGCAACCGAAGAGGTCGATGGCGCTCTTGACGTGATCGCGGTCCGAGGCGTCGACCTCGACGTAGGCCGTGATCTTCTGGCGGTCCATGCCGTGGTGGCGCCAGTACGACATGGCATCGAGCAGGTTGGTGCCCCGGTCGGTCGGGTTGGCCCCGGGGGGACCGGCCTTGGGGTCGTAGCCGGTCGCCGCCTCGTAGGCATGCAGCACTTGGGTGGTGGTGATCGCGAGCTGCTTGTGCTGGGCCGCCGCCGACCACAGCATGTCCGCGTGTCCCTGCGCCGCCCAGGCGCAGTCGCCGACCGTGTCGTTGCCCAGCATCCCCCAGTCCTTGACCGAACCGCCGTTGTCGACGGCGACGGGCGGCGGCGGGAGCTGAGGCGTGAGGTAGCGCGCCAGCTGGAGGGTGCGCGGGTCAACCCGCTTGGGCTGCTTACCCAGCATGTAAGGCATCCGCTGCTCCTTCGCTCGCTGCCGGATCTCATGGCCGGATCTCATGGCCCGATCTCACGGCTGGATCTTGTTGTGGCCACACACTGCCGGGGAGGAGGCGGTGAGTCCACGGGTTGATACCCGCGCTGCAGCGCGCTGAGCCGAACGAGCCCATTGTCTGATAGCAATTGTCCGACTTGGCCCGGCTTGGACCCACCGAACGGGTCACGATGATTGACGGCTCAAGGTTTTCACCCGATCGGCCGAAGACTTCTTGACGCTGGACCGAACGAGTGACTGTCGGGCAGCGACGTCCTCTGACAACAGCTACCGAAAGAGCCTCCCATGAACCGCAACCAGCGCCGCCTCGTGCGGACCATCGCGCCCGTCGCCGGCCTGCTGGCCGCCGGCCTGCTCGTCTGGCAGGGCAGCACCGCCGCCTTCAACGCGACCACCAACAACACCGGTGACTCGTGGGCCACCGGCAAGCTGAAGCTGCAGAACAACGGCGGGGGTACGGCCATGGCCGACACCACCGCGAACCTGTTCGCCGAGACCGGCATCAAGCCCGGTGTCAGCGGCGTCAAGTGCATCACCGTCGAGTCGACCGGCTCGCTGGCCGGCAACCTGAAGATGTACCGCGGCGCCATCACCGGCACCAACGCCACCAACCTGGCGACGGCGCTGACCTTCAGCGTCGACACCCAGGCCGTGTCGGCCTCCACCAACATCCCGGCGGCTTGCACCGGTTGGACCGGCGGCACGACGGGCGCGGCGTACAACGGCACGCTCAACGGTTTCGCGACCGCCTTCACGGGGGCCAGCGTCACCAACGCGCTGACCGGCACGGCGACCGAGCGGGTCGCCTACCGGATCTCCTGGTCGCTGCCGAGCACCATCACCGACAACACGCTGCAGAGCTCGTCCGCGGTTGCGGACCTGATCTGGGAAGCGCAGTAAGCACCTCTGTCTGAACCGCAGCGCGGTCCGGCCTGCATTGCCGGACCGCGCTGTGGTCGGCCCTGAGCTCCACCCCAGCCGACAGAGAGACCAGTCATGAGCCTTCCTGCTGAATGGCTCGACCCGTCCTCGGCCGAGCCGGCCCGCGACACCGAGCGCGGTGCCGCGCCGGACCCGGAGGAACGAGCCGAGCGGGCAGCCCGCGCGGACGCGGCTGTCATCGCCGCTCGCGCGGCGCGCGCCTCGCTTGCCGCCAGCGCAGCGGGTGCCTCCGGCGCGGTGCTCGACCCGGTCCTCGAGCCCACGCTCGAGCCGGAGCTCGAGCCCACCCTCGAGCCGGAGCTCGAGTCGGCGCTGGGACTCGACACCGCGCCCGACACCACAACCGATCCGCAGGCCGCGCTCGACCCGGCCGCGGCCGACGCCGAGGAGCGTTACGGCCGACTGACGCTGACGGGCGGCGTCGTCGGCCGGATGATCCTGGCGTTCGTCACCGGCTGCCTGGTGATCACCTTGGTCCCCATCCTGTTCGGCTGGCGCCCCTACGTCGTGAAGTCCGGCTCGATGGAGCCCCGGATCGGCGTGGGCGACGTGATCCTGGCCTCCCCGGACCACAATCCCAAGTCCCTCCTCGGCCACGTCACCGTCTTCGACGACCCGGGCGCGCCGGGCACGGTCAAGAGCCACCGGATCATCCGGATCAACCCGGACGGCACGCTGACCAGCAAGGGCGACGCCAACCCCACGGCCGACCCGCAGCCGGTCTCCGTCGCCCACGTGCACGGCATCGGGCGCCTGCTGGTCCGTTGGGCCGGCCTGCCGATGATCTGGCTGCGCACCGGCCAGTACCTCTTCCTGGGGCTCTTCATCCTCGTCTTGGGCGGTGCTGCCTGGGCGGTCGCTCGCGACTCCGAGGAGGACGAAGACGACCAAGACGACAACTCCGCCGACTCCGCGAGCGACTCCGCCGACCTCGACGGTGACGGCGAGCGCGCAGCCGCGCGTACGCCGGCCGACCTGGCGGCCGGCACGACGTCGACCCGGGCCCAGCGCCGGCAGGCGGCCGTCCTGGAACGCCGGGCCCGTCGCCGTCGGACCATCGCCGTGCGCACGCTCGCGAGCGCCGCGGGCATCAGCCTGCTCGTCGTACCCAGTGCGTCGGCCGCGTTCAGCGCGACGACCCGGACGACCGGCTCGAGCTGGACCGTGCCGACGTACAGCTACCCGACGACGGTCAAGTCGTTCGCGACGCCGTACCTCTACTGGCAGCTGGGCGACACGGGCACCTCGGCGGCCGACGCCTCCGGCAACGGCCGGACCGGCACCTACGCCGGCACCTACACGCGCGGCGTCACCGGCGGTACGCCGGACACCTCGCCCAACGCGGCGGTCACCGCCACGACCAGCACCGCGTGCATCAACACGACGTCGACGACGGCCATCACCGGGCCGACGGTGTTCACCGAGATCATCTGGTTCAAGACGGCGGCGGGGTACACCGGCGGCGGCAAGCTGATCGGCTTCGAGACACCGCGCACCGGCGTGGGCGTGGCCGGGTCGGGCGGCAACTATGACCGGCACGTCTACATGGACGGGGCGGGCAAGATCTGGTTCGGCGTCTACAACGGCGGCAACGACACGATCAGCTCGCCGGCGTCGTACAACGACGGCAACTGGCACATGGCCGCCGCGACGATCAGCTCCACCGGCATGGCGCTCTACGTCGACGGCGTGCTGCGGGGCACCAACAGCAACACCGCGGCCGAGGCGAGCACCGGCTGGTGGCGGGTGGGCTGCGGCAACCTGTCCGGCTGGGGGTCGGACTGGACAGGTGCTAACAATCCGGGCACCAACAGCGCCGTGACCGTCAATGCGCCGTTCCTGGGATCGCTGGACGAGGCGACGATCTACTCGGGCACGGCCCTGACGGCCGCCAACATCTCTCTCCTGTATTGGACCCGCTGACTTCCTCGGAAGGGTTCGGCCAAGCATTCAGGTGCGCGGCCGAAACAGCCGATAGGACAAGACAGAGCAGCCGTCGGCATCCCTGCGAGGGCGGCCTGCAGAGAGCGGAGACATGACGTGACCTCGGGTCAGCACACCCCTGTCGTGCGAATCGCCCGGCAGAGCATCGTCGACCGGCACCGCACGGTGCAGGCCTATGAACTCCTCTTCCGTGGCACGGTCGACCCCGAACGCGGCTTCGACGGCACGGAGGCGAGCGCGACCTCGCTCGTGACGGCCATGCTCGACATCGGCTGGGACCACCTGCGCGGTGGCCATCCGCTCTATCTCAACGTCGACCAGGACTTCCTGCTCTCCCGGCTGGTCCACGTCGCTCCGCCCGAAAGCACCGTGGTCGAGCTCGTCGGCGGCGTCGTCGACAGCCCGGAGGTGCACGCGGCCGTCCTGGAGCTGAAATCGCTCGGCTTCCGGATCGCCATCGACGACTTCATGGGTCAGGACGACGTCGAGCAGCTGCTCCACCTGGCCGACGTCGTCAAGGTCGACCGGCTCGACATCGCGCTCGATGAGCTGACGGCGATCGTCGAGCTGGTGCACCAGCGCAAGGCCATCGCCCTGGCCGAGCGGGTCGAGGACGAGGAGACCTTCCAGCGGTGCCTCGAGGCCGGTTTCGACCTGTTCGAGGGCTATCACTTCGACCGCCCCCAACCGCAGGAGGGCGGGGTCACGGCCAGCCAGGCCGTCTCGTTGCAGCTCGCCACCCTGCTGCAGGCCGACTCCCCCGACCCGGCCGAGATCGAGCACCTGCTGCGGGCCGATGTCGGGCTGAGCTACCGGGTGCTGCGGCTGGCCAACAGCTCGGCGTCCGGGGTGACCCGGGAGGTCAGCTCGCTGCGCCAGGCCATCGTGCTGGTCGGGCCGCGGGCCCTGGCCGGCTGGGTCTCCTTGATGCTGCTGTCCGACAGCGGCCAGAGCTCGGCCGCCATCGACAACGTGCTGATCGCGGCCCGGATGTGTGAGCTGCTGGTGACCGCCGACGGCGGCGAGCCGGCTCCGGCGTTCCTCGTCGGGCTGCTCGACGGCGTCGCCGCGATCCTCGACGTGAGCAAGGAGGAGGTCTTGGACACCGTCCGGGCCGCTCCCGCGATCCGCGCCGCCGTGTTGCAGGGTGAGGGCCAGCTCGGCCTGGCTCTGCGGCGTACCCAGCGCTATCTGAACGGCGCGCCGTTCGGTCAGGACGACTCGTGGTCGGCGTACCTCGAGGCCTTGGGCTGGCTGAACTCGTTGCCCCGCAAGGCTTCCGCCGCCTGACGTCGTTCCCGGCCCGCGGCTTGACTACGGGGCGGGCGGGCGATTCTGCTTGGCCGCCCGGGCGAGCAGGGCGCTGAGCTCCTCCTGCGATCCGGCGGCCGCGGCCTGGTTGGCCTCGACGAGCTCGCGGTAGAGCTCCTCGCGGTAGATGCGCACCGAGGTGGGCGCCTCGACGCCCAGCCGGACCACGTCGCCCCTGACCTCGATCACCTTGACGATGACCTCGTCGCCGATGACGACGCTCTCGCCGACGTTCCGGGTCAGGACCAGCACCCGGTCAGCATAGGTGCACGCAGCGGTACGCCGGGTGCCGCGACTCCCCGCAGAGCTCAGACGTCGTCGCGGCGACGGCCGTGCTGGGCGTCCGCGTTGACCGACCCGTCGTCGACCGAACGGACGGCCGGCGGGCTCGGAGCCATGATCTTGCGCAGGACCGCGGTGCCGATAGCCACCAGGACGAAGGCGGCCAGCAGCCGGACCAGAGCTGCGCCCATGCCGAGTGAGCCGTTGCTGGCGTCCCAGAGGGCGGGTGCGGAGATGACCAACGCGATGACCAGGCCAGCAGGGGTCAGCATGGCCGGATCCTCGAGTCGTCATCGCGTTCGGTCCGGGCGTGGGCGCCCACCCGGCCCCGCTCGGCGGCGGCGCTCTCGGCGAGGGCGTCGACGAGGGTGCCGAGCCAGGTGCCGCTCGTCGCGAAGCGTCCGTCGAGCCAGCTGACCGGCACCGGGATCTCCAGCGCCGCAGCCGGTTTGGCGGCGCGGTCGACCTTGGTCAACGCCATCGACTCGACCGCGATCCCGGCCTGGTCGAGCGCGTCCAGGGCGAGCAGGCTGACCCGGAGATCGGACGTCGCATCGGCGACGACCAGCACCGACTGCGGTTCCAGGGTGGCGATGGTCTCGGCCGTACGCGCGGCTGAGTGGCGGGTCGGGCCGGGGTCGATCACCAGGATCGAGATGTCGTGGTCCTGCCGGGCCCGCTGGACCAGACCGACGGCTGCGGCGTGGCTGCGCACCGAGCAGCCCTCGGCCAGGTCGCCACCAGTCGTGGTCGCGACCGCGAGGATGGCCGTGGGGTCGGCACCGAGCTCGTGCACCAGTCCGTGCACCGCGGGCCGAGCGAGTTGCCAGGGGCCGACGACGACGACCAGCGCGCCGCCGCGGGTGGCCGACGGCCGCCAGGTGGGCAGCTGGGGCGCGGGCAGCGCGGCAGTGACGTCGCGCAGGGCCAGCACCGGCTCGGCGTCGGTGACCTCGGCGAGCAATCGCTCGGGGACGCCGAGCTCCGCGAGCCGGTTGCGCGTCAGCGCGATCGCGGCGGTGGCGTCGTCAGAGAGATCGGCTGGCGCACCGTCAGCCCCGCCGCGAGCTGCAGCGTCGGTCGGGTCGGCTGGTGCGACACCGGTTGGTGCGTCGCCGGCTGCGGCCGCCGCCCAGATGTCCTGCGGTCCGAAGCTGCGGAAGGCGGCCGGGCGCTGCACCGGAGGTGCCTCGGCGAGCGAGTGGGTGAGCGAGCCGAGGACGTCCGAGAACGCCTCCCCCTGGGTGGAGACCGGCCGGTGCCACCCCTGGGCCGGGATGACCGGGTCGCCTGCGACC
The DNA here is from genome assembly GCA_963834425.1 of uncultured Actinomycetota bacterium. Taxonomy (GTDB): domain Bacteria; phylum Actinomycetota; class Actinomycetes; order Actinomycetales; family CAVURS01; genus CAVURS01. The sequence continues at coordinate 191,504 of CAWIBR010000008.1, read as the reverse complement.
GCCGGGGTCGAGGGAGCATCGGTCGCCAGCGCGCGGCCACCGAAGTCGGCCTGGTCCTGACCCTCGGCCGCGCTCAGCAGCGCGTGCATGCCGGAGAGCTCGTCGTCGCGCACGGCGTAGGTCGAGGCGGGCGGTGACGACGGCACGTAGGGCCGGACCGGCCTGAAATCCGTTGTCAGGGAATGACTCTCGGGCTCAGCTGCGACTGGGGCCGGCCTGGCAAGCGGTGCAGCAGTCGCCGCGGCCACTTCTGGCGTCGCCAGCCCTGCCGCCGCCAGATCGGCCTGGGCCAACACCGCCGCGTCCAGCTCGTCGTCCTCGACCTCGACGGTCACCTCGTAGCGCCGCCGGGCGAAGAAGCCGGCGAAGCCGCCGGATCGGACCAGCTCGGCCTGCACGATCTTCGCGTCCGGACCGTGGTCCTCGCGCAGGCGGGCCAGGACGGACTCGATGTCCTCACCCTCAAGCAACAAGTGCGTCGGCATGGGCGATCACTCCCAACGTTTCGATCCGCAGGGTGGGGTCGATCTCGGCGTACGACAGGACAGGCAGGCGGGAGGAGCTGGTCCGCAGGAGACGGCTCAGCGGGGCGCGCAGTGGAGCGGCGCAGACCAGGACGGGCGAGTTGCCCATGTCCTCGGCCGCGCGCAGCCGGGCCGTGGCCGAGTCGACCAGCCGCTCGACCATGCCGGGCGGCAGGGCGAGGCCGGCGCCCATCTCGCCCGGACGCACCGACTCGACGAGCTGTTGCTCGGCGATCGGATCCAGGGTGAGCACCTGCAGCAGACCGCCACGACTGTGGACTGCGGCCAGCGCCGGGCCCAGGGCCAGGCGGGCCGCTTCGACGAGCCCGTCGAGGTCCGCGGAAGCCTTGGCCCGCAACGAGAGTGCCTCGAAGATGCGGACCAGGTCGCGGATCGGCACCTGCTCGTCCAGCAAGGCCTGGAGGACCCGCTGCACCTCGCCGGTCGTGAGCAGGGCCGGCGTGAGCTCCTCGACGACGACCGGATGGGTGCGCTTGAGGTGGTCCAGCAACGCCCGGACATCCTCGCGGCCGAGCAGGCGGCTCGCGTGTTGACGGACGACCTCGCCGAGATGGGTGATCAGCACCGAGGAGCGGTCCACGACGGTCGCGCCGTAGAGCTCGGCCTGTTGGCGCAGCTCGGTCGGCACCCACTTGGCCGCCAGCCCGAAGACCGGCTCGCGGGTGTCCTGCCCGGGCAACGCGGCCAGGTCATCACCGATGGCCAGGATGTGGCCGGCGGGCAGGCGACCCTCGGCCACCTCGACGCCGGAGATCCGCACCGAGTACGACGCGGGGCCAAGGTCCAGGCTGTCGCGGGTGCGCACCGGCGGCATGACCAGGCCCAGCTCGTCGGCGATCTTGCGGCGCAGCCCGCGCACCCGGTCCAGCAGATCTCCCCCGCGCTGGGCGTCCACGAGGTCGACCAGGTCAGCGGCGAGGACGATCTCGAGCACGTCGACGGACAGCGACGACAGCACCGCCTCGGGGGTGTCCATCGAAGGGGCCGGCACGTTGTCGATCTCCGGGCTCGCGGCTTTGGCCTTGGCCGTCGCGGAGAGCCGCTGCGCGATGACGACCGCGCCGACGCCAACGAGCAGGAACGGGATCTTGGGCAGGCCGGGGATCAGCGCGATGGCGATCGCCGCCCCGCCCGCGACGTAGAGGGCGCGCGGTTGGGCCGAGATCTGGTTCGCGGCGTCGGTGCCCATGTCCTCCTGGGTCGTCGCCCGCGTGACGATCAGGCCGGTCGACACCGAGAGCAGCAGGGCCGGGATCTGGGAGACCAGGCCGTCGCCGATCGTCAGCAGGCTGTAGGAGTGCAGGGCCTCCTGCGGACTCATGCCGCGCTGCAACATTCCGATCGCGAAGCCACCGACCAGGTTGATCATCGTGATCACGATGGCGGCGATCGCATCGCCCTTGACGAACTTGCTGCCACCGTCCATCGCACCGTAGAAGTCGGCTTCGGCGCCGACCTCCGCGCGGCGGCGGCGCGCCTCGTGCTCGTCGATCAGACCGGAGTTCAGGTCGGCGTCGATCGCCATCTGCTTGCCGGGCATCGCGTCGAGGGTGAAGCGGGCACCGACCTCGGCCACGCGCCCGGCACCGTTGGTGATGACGGCGAACTGGATGACGATCAGGATCAGGAAGATGACCAGGCCGATGACGATCGACCCACCGACCACGAAGTGGCCGAACGACTCGATCACCTTGCCTGCGTAGCCGTCTCGCAGGACGAGGCGGGTCGCGGCGACGTTGAGCCCGAGCCGCAGCAGGGTGGCGACCAGCAGGAGCGAGGGGAAGACGGAGAAGTCCAGTGGCTTCTTGACCGAGATCGCGACCAGCAGGACGACGATGGCCAAGGTGATGTTGAAGGCGATCAGCACGTCCAGGATGTACGCCGGGAGGGGTACGACGAGGAGCAGGACGATCGACACCACGCCGATCGGCACGGCCAGAGCTGACAGGCGTCGGGTAGGCACCGGGCCGAGCTCCCTCACAGGACGTGGCCGATCCATGGCCGCGCAATTGCCATCCCTGGCTGCAGGTAGCCCATGCGGGGACACGAGCAAAGAAACCCCTGCGACCAATTCCCATCGGCAACTATCGGTCCGTCCTTGAACCGCAGCGAGTCGTGCCAGTTGTCAGCACCAGGATCGGAGCATTTGCCGTCGTGCTGCTGACAAGTCGCTCGACCCGGGGCTTCGGTCTAGGCCGACCGGCGGGTGTAGGTCGGGCGGTGCAGGCCGGCGGCGGATCCGCGGCGCTTGAGCGACATGACGAGCGCGAGCACCTTCGCGACGGCCTGGAACAGCTCGGCCGGCACCTCCTGCCCGATCTCGCACGCGGCGTACAGGCCCCGGGCCAGCGGCACGTCCTCGACCATCGGCACGCGGTGCTCGGTGGCCCGTTCGCGGATCTTGGCCGCGATCGCGCCCGCTCCCTTGGCGACCACTCGGGGCGCGCCGCGAGTCGGGTTCGTACTTGAGCGCCACCGCGACGTGGGTCGGGTTCACGACGATGACATCGGCGGTCGCGATGTCGGCCATCATCCGGTTGCGGGACATCCGGATCTGCCGCCCGCGGATGGCCGCGCGCATGTGCGGATCGCCGTCGGTCTGCTTGGCCTCCTGCTTGACCTCGTGCTTGGTCATCCGGATCTGCTTCTCGGTCCGCCGGCGGGCGACCGCGTAGTCGGCGAGCCCGATGCCGATCCCGGCCACCGCGCTGAGCCGGATCATCGTGATGATCGCGCCGGTCGTCGACCCGATCACCGACCCGAGCGAGAGCCCGCCGGAGAGCGCGAGGTGCGGCAGCATCCGGCGTACGGCGATGTAGAGGACGAGCGCGCAGACCCCGGTCTTGAGCAGCGACTTGGCCGCCTCCCACAGGGTCTGCGGCCCGAACAGTCTTTTGAGGCCCTGCAACGGGTTCAGGTGTTTGAAGTCCGGCTTGAGCTTCTTGGGCGCGAAGTGCAGACCCCCCTGCGCCGACGCCGCGACGAGGCAGACCACGACCGCGACCAGGCCGAGTGGAGCGAGCACGCCGGCCAGGCCACCGAGACCGTCCGACAACACCTTCTGGGCCGTGGCCGCGGTCGGCTCCTGGAAGCCGGCCGTGGCCTCGGTCATCAGCTGGCGGAACAGGTCCGTCGCGCTGCGGATGGTCCGGGGCAGCAGCGTCGCGATCACCAGCAGGGACAGCCAGGCCCCGATGTCGGGCGAGCGGGGAAACCGGCCCTCGCGCCGCGCCTCCTTGCGGCGCCGCGGTGTGGCCTTCTCGGTCTTGTCGTCACCGGCCATCTCACTGCCTCAGCATCAGATGGCCGAAGGTCGTCATCACGTCGCCCACCAGGCCGTTGACGATGTTGGGCAGCGTCACCAGCGCGGCACCGACGACGACCAGCGTGATCAGGATCTTGAGCGGGAAACCGAGCGAGAAGGCGTTGAGGGCCGGAGCGGCGCGGGTTAGCAGGCCGAGCCCGATGTCCGCCAGGAAGAGCACGGCCAGGATGGGGCCGGCGATCTGGGCTGCGGCCAGCAGCAGCCCGGAGGTCGCGCCCGTCATCGCCTCGGAGACCGACCCGATGTCCAGGCCGCCGTTGAGTGGCACCAGCTTGTACGACGCCAGGAACCCTTGCAGGACAATGAGATAGCCGCCGGAGGCGAGCAACAACGCCAGCGCGGTCATCTGGTAGAGCCGGCCCATGACCGCGTTGGCGCTGCCCAATGTCGGGTCGTAGACGAAGCCGAGCGAGAAGCCACCCGAGACGTCGATCAGGTCACCCGCTGTCTGCACCGCCGCAAAGATCAGATAGCAGAGGAAGCCGAGCGCGGCGCCGGTCAGGATCTGCCAGACCAGGGCCGTGACCACGTCGGCCGTGTCGGTGCTGGGCAGCGTCAGGTCGCTTCGGCCCAGCAGAGGCAGTGCCAACGCGACCGACAGCAGGCCCTTGATCTGGCCGGGCACGGCCGAGGACGAGAACGGCGGCGCGATAACCAACCAGGCTGCCGCTCGGGCCGATCCGAGCAGCAGCACCAGGATGACCTGGGCCGGCACATCCACACTCATCGCGGGCTCATCCGCACGCGCAGCGGAGGGCTCATCGGACTCAGCACCCTCAGCACCGTCAGCCGGTCCGCAGGATCTGCGGCATCGAGGTGTAGAGCTGCACCGTGAAGCTGACCAGCTCGTGCAGCATCCAGTTGCCGGTCAGCAGGATCGCGACGCCGACCCCGATCGCCTTCGGCACGAAGCTCAGCGTCACTTCCTGGATCTGGGTCACTGACTGGAAGAGCGAGATGCCGAAGCCGATTGCGAGCGCCGTCAACAGGATCGGCGCCGAGAGCTTGACGCCCAGCATCATCGCGGTGAGGGCGAGGTGGATGACAGTCGTGTCCTGCATGGCCGTTTCCCCCTGCTACCGATAGCTCGTGACGAGCGCGTGGACGACCAGACCCCAGCCGTCGACCAGGACGAAGAGCAACAACTTGAACGGCAGGGAGACGCTCACCGGCGGGAGCATCATCATGCCCATCGACATCAGGGACGACGAGACGACCAGGTCGATGATCAGGAACGGGATGAAGATCATGAACCCCATGACGAAGGCCGAGCGGAGCTCGGACAGGACGAAGGCGGGGATCAGCGTCGTCAGGGGCGTGGCATCGCGGTTGGCCGGCTTGGCCTGACCGGAGTCCTTGGTCATCAGGGCGAGCTCCTCGCCCCGGGTCTGCTTGAGCATGAACTCCTTCAACGGCTGCACGCCGTCGGTGAAGGCCTGCGACTGCGACTTGTCACCCTTGAGGTAGGGCTGGATCCCCTGCGAGTTGACCTGGGTCAGCACGGGCCCCATCACGAACAGGCTCAAGAACAGCGCCAGCCCGGCGAGCACCTGGGTCGGCGGTGTCGAGCCCAGGCCCAACGCATTTCGGGTCAGGCCCAGCACCACGAAGATCTTGGTGAAGCTGGTCATCATCAGCAGCAGGGCCGGGGCGACCGACAGCGCCGTGATGGCCAGGATGATGGTGATGGTGCTGCTCGGCTTGCCGTTCGTCCCCGGCACGCTCACCGTGAGCGTGCCGTCGTCCGAGCCGTCGCTCGACCCGCTCGAACCGTCCGAGCCGTCCGAGCCGTCGGTGGAGCTGCCGGTGTCGGCCGTCCCCTTGGAGGGCGCCGCCGGTCCGGTCGGGCTGGTCGGCCCGGACGGCGAGCCGGCGAGCGCCTGGCTCGCCTGCGTGCTCTGGGTCGAGCGCGTTGACTGGGTTGATTGGGCCGGCGCCGCGAACGACGGCGCAGCGGTGAAGAACAGTGCGGCTGCGCTCAAGACCAGGGCCGCAGCGGCCCGCCGGGTCACCGACGAACCGTCAGATCGCGCACCGCGTCCATGGTGCGGCGCCAGGTGTCTGGCGCCAGGGCGGACCCAGCGAGCTTGCCATCCGTGGCAGCCGGGCGCGAGGAAGGGTCGAGGACCACCTTGCGGCGGACGACGACCTCACTCGCCGTACGGGATTCGGACTCACTCGCGGCGGCGCTGGGCACCAGCTCGGCGAGGGAAGATTCGGACAGCAACGTGACGCTCTGGTCGGTCACGCCGACGACGAGCGCTCGGTCACCGAGGTGGACCACAGCGACCGACGCCTTGGAGCCCAGCGAGCAGCGGCTCACCACGGTCAGGTCGGGACCGTCGCCACGCGGCCTCCCCCGCCGCGCGAACCGGGCCACCACGAAGAGCAGCAGCAGGACGGCGGCGAGCGAGGCAATCATCCTGATTGCCACCCCCGCGGTACCCATCAGCGTTCGGCCTCCACGGCGGACGCCACGATCTCGGTGAGCCGCAGGGCGAACTCCTCGTCGACGACGACGACCTCGCCGCGAGCGATCAGCCGCCCGTTGACGAGCAGGTCGACCGGGCTGCCGGCCATCCGGTCCAGCTCGACGATCGATCCGGGCTCGAGGTCGAGCAGGCTGCGCACGGTCATCCGGGTCCGGCCGAGCTCGGCCGTCACGTCCATCTCGACGTCCAGCAGCAAGTCGTACGCCGCGCGCTGGCCACCGCGGGACTCGGCCCGCTCGTTCGCGGTCAGGCTGATGGCGAGCGCAGCGTGCACCGTGCCGGCCGAGGTCATCGGGAAGACGACCAGCCCGGGCTGCTCGGCCAACACGTCGAGGGCTTCGGTCTGAGTGACCGTGCCGAGCGCGATCGGCCCGGCGGTCGAGGCCGCCGCCTCCAGCACTCCCCGGGCGGCATCGACGAGGGACAGCGCGCCGATGCTGCTGTCCTGCAACGACTCGGCCATCTCCTGGTCGACCACCAGCAGCACCGTGCCGTGGCTCGTGCCGGTGAACGTCGCGACGAACGCGGCCCCACCGATCGGCAGCACCGAGGCCGCCGACCCCGCGGGCAGCGGGTCGGCCGGCTCGAGCGGCTGCGGGGACCACAGGACCGACGCGGCGGCCGTGGCGGCCGTGAGGAGGCGGGCGTCCGCTTCGACGTAGGTGTTCATCCGACTGACTTTCTCGAGGAGACGACAAGACAAGCGACACGAGCTCCCTGCTGGCCCAATGTGACCGAGCCGCAGACGAATTCACCGGCGACCAGGTCCAGCGGCCGGTTGACGGGATGGGGGAAGCGGACGACATCGCCGACGGCGAGCTGCATGATCTCTCCCGAGGTCATCCGGGCCGGAGTGAGCCGGGCGGCGACCTCGATCGCGACCTCCTGGACCGAGTTGGTGATCGCCTTACGGGTCTGCGCCCGGGCGGCGGTCTCCGCGCCGCGATCCGTCACCGGGTCAACCGACTTCGGGGTGACGGCTGGCATCGGCAGAGCGACGCTGGCTTGGCCTTCGACGTTGCCGATCCGCACGGTGAAGCCGGCGACCGCGAGCAGGTCGGCCGCGGCCGCGGCCTGGACGAACTGGGGGTTGCTCTCCAGCGCGGTCAGCCGCGGGGTCAGGTTGACCAGGCCGGTCAGGGCGTAGCGCAGCTCGGAGAGGACCCGGTCGACCAGGCTGCGGACCAGCTCGGTCTCGATCTCGGTGAGGGTGCGCTCCGGCTGGGCGCCCCCAGCCCCGCCCAGGAGATGGTCGATGCAGACCAGGGACAGCTCGACCGGCCACTGCAGGACGCCGGCTCCGGCGAACGGCTCGGGGGCGAACATCGCCATCGTCGTCGGCGAGGGCAGGCCGCTGACGTACTCGTCGTACGTCCGCTGCTCGACCCGGACCGGCTCGACGCTGACGAGCACCCGCAAGGCCGAGCTGAGCAGGGTGCTCCACTGCCGCGCGAAGGTGTCGTAGGCAACTTCGAGCGCCCGGGCATGCTCGCGCGAGAGCTTGGTGGGGCGACGGAAGTCATACGGGACGGGGGTCCCGCGACGTCGCGGCTGGGTCACCGTGGAACCAGACAGGTCTGGCCCAGGGGAGGCGTTCGGCTGCACGTTCACTCTATCGGCAGATGGTTTGCCGCCTTGACCGTCACATCGAGTGACAGTTCGGCCAATAACTCACCTTGCGTGACCTGTTCGGGCTCGTCCCGAGCCTGCTATTGCATGACGAATTCCGTGAAATAGACATCCATGATCTGGTCCTTGTAGGCCTTTTGCAGCGATTTCAGGTAGGCCTCCTTGTCGGCCTCCCGCTTGGCCGGCACCGACAGCTCGGCCATCGTCTTGCCACTGAACTCGCTGATCGCCAGGTCCAGCGCCTGACTGCCGTCCAGGGTGCTCGGCGCACCCTTGACCGTCTGCAGGGCGATCCCGATCTTCAGGAAGTGGCTCTCGGCCAGGTTGAGGCTGATCGAGTCGAGCGGCACGACCGCGCCCGGGCACGGGCTTGGCCGGACCGGCCGGCTTCTTGGTCAGCTTGTAGCCCGCTCCCCCGCCGACGAGCAGCAGGACGAGCAGGATGATCAGGAGCTTCTTCTTGCTCTTCTTCGGGGTGACGGCGCCGCCGGCCTCGGCCGGTGCGCCCTTCGCGCCGGCGGTGACCGGGCTGAGCGTCGTCGCCATGATGCGTTCCTCTCGTTGCGTGCTGGTTGTGGTCGGGCTGGTGGGCTGGTCTGGGCGGTCGGGCTAGCCATCAGCTCACCCCGATCCGGGGGTGCCGAGGGTGGTGAGGTTCTCACCGAGGCTCGGCAGCAGCGCGCGTACGGCGGCCGGTTGCGTGGTCTCCACGACCAGGTCAACCCGCCGGTTGTAGCTCACGCTGCGCGAGTCGGAGGCTGGGTAGAGCGGCCGCGACGAGCCGAAACCGGTGGCGGACAGGCGAGTTGGGTCGATTCCGTCGTTGGAGATGAGGTAGCGCACGACCGAGCTGGCCCGGGCACCGGACAGCTCCCAGTTGCTGGGATAGATCGCGCTGTCGATGGCCAGGTTGTTGGCGTTGCCCTCGACCGAGATGTCGTTGGGCAGCGGCGCCAGGACCGGCCCGACCGACTGCAGCACGACGACGCCCTTGGGCCGCAGGTCGGCGCTCGCGCTGGCGAAGAAGACATCGTCGGCGATGATCGCGACGGTCAGCCCGCGATCGGTCACCTGGAAGCGGACCTTGTCCTGCAGGCCGGTGCCCTTGAGCGAGTCGCGGATCTTCTGCTCGATCTTGGCGAACTTCTCCAGCTCGGCCTGGGCCGCCTTGATGTTCTGCGCGGGCGTCGTGGCACCCGGCGTACCGCTGCCGCTCGTGGCGCTCGTGGCCCCGCCGGCTTGGTAGGCGCGGTTGTTCTCACCGGTCGTGGTGTTCTGCTTGATGCCCAGGCCGACGTCGAGGGCCACCGGCGCGGGGACGACACCATCGGTCTCGTTGATGCCGGTGCCGCCGGAGATCGGAACGCTCTCGCTGGCACCGAAACCCGCGGTCAGGCCGTCCTTGAGCGCCGCGAACTTGCGCTGGTCGACCTGGCTGATCGCGAACAGCACGATGAACAGGACCATGAGCAGGGTCATCATGTCGGCGTACGACACCAGCCAACGCTCGTGGTTCTCGTGCTCCTCGTCGTGGCCGGCGTGCTTCTTGCCGCGCCGCCCGCTGCTCATGCCGCGGCCTTTTGCGCCGACCCCGGCGGCAGCAGGCTGTCCAGCCGTTGCTGGACGACCCGCGGGTTGGTGCCGGACTGGATCGCCAGGATGCCCTCGACGACCAGCTCCATCTGCTGGCACTCCAGCTCGGAGACTCGCTTGGCCCGGCTGGCCAGCGGCAGCCACATGACGTTGGCGCTCATGACGCCCCACAGGGTCGCGACGAAGGCGCCGGCGATCAGGTGACCGAGCTCGTCCGGCTTGCTGAGGTTCTCCAGCACGTGGACCAGACCGATGACCGTGCCGATGATGCCGATGGTCGGCGCGTAGCCGCCCATGTCGGCGAAGAACTTCGCGGCGTGCTTGTCGGCCGCGCGCTTGGCCTGGATCTGACCGTCCAGGATGTCGCCGAGCTCCTCCGGGTCGGCGCCGTCGATCGCGGTCTGCAGACCGTTACGCAGGAACTCGTCGTCGATGTTCTTGACCGAGTCCTCCAGCGCGAGCAGGCCCTCGCGGCGGGCCTGGTCGGCCAGCTTCACGAGCAGCTCGATCGTGGCCTGGCTGTCCTGAGCCTTGGACAGCAACGCTTTCTTGAGGGTCCCGATCACGCCGACGCTGTCCTTCAGCATGCCGCCGGCCACTCCCGCGCCGATGGTGCCGACGAAGACCAGCAGCAGCGGAGCCGGCAGGAAGAGCGCGGCCGGGCTGCCGCCTTCCATGATCATCGAGCCGAAGACCGCACCGAAGGCCAGGAAGATCCCGACCAGGGTTGCCGGGTCCATCACAGACCCCGGCGCAGCGGCACGGGCGGAGCGGCCGGGGCCGCCGACTCGGCGTCGTCGGGTTGCTCGTCGTCATCCGGATCGGAGACCAGGTGCAGGCGCACGGTCTCCTGGGCGCCGCTGACGACGGCCACCCGGTAGTCGAGCATGCGGTCGGCGACGACGTCGAGGCTCTCCGCGACGAGGTACTTGGCACCGTCGACCAGGGTCACGACGGTGTCATGGCTGGCCTCGACGCGTTGCACGAGGTCAGGGTTGAGCGCGAAGCGCTCCCCCGACAGCTTGGTGAGGATGATCACGGTTACCGTCCTTGGCGAGTTGCGATGCCCGTCCGTGGGCACGCCTTCCCATCGGCCACGCCCCTGACGTTCTGAGTCGCCGGCCGCGCCTCACCCAGGCGCTCACCCGATCGGCGTACGACGAGTTGTCAGCACCAGGCGAGAGTCCTTGCTGTTGTGCGTGCTGACAACCCGCGGAGGACACACGAACGGGGCACCCGGCCGCAGCCAGGTGCCCCGTCCGGGACCACACGCCGTACGCCGCGGGATCCCGGCGTCGTACGAGCGCTGTTACTACTGCTTCATGTTCACCAGGTCTTGCAGGATCTCGTCGCTGGCCGTGATGACGCGGGAGTTCGCCTGGAAGCCGCGCTGGGCGATGATCAGGTTGCTGAACTCCTGGGCCAGGTCGACGTTGGACATCTCCAGGACGCCCGAGGACATCAGGCCGCGCGAGCCGGTGCCGGCCGTGCCGATCTGGGCCAGGCCGGAGTTGATCGTCGCGCCGTAGGTGCTGTCGCCGTTCTTGGTCAGGCCGTCCGGGTTGTTGAAGGTCGCGACCGCGACCTGGGCCAGGACCTCCTTGACCCCGTTGGAGAAGACGCCGGACAGCGAGCCGTCCTGGCCGATCGCGAACGCCTGCAACGTGCCGGCCGCCTGGCCGTTCTGGGTGTCGGCAGCGATGGTGTCCATCGTCGCGTAGCCGGTGACGTTGCCGAGGTTCACCGCGACGCCGCCGTCGTTCAGCGTCAGGGCGGCGGCCTGGGTGCCGGTCGGCGTGCCGCCGAAGTCCAACGTCCCGGTGACCGGCGCGTTCACGCCGTCGTCGAGCGAGACGTTCCAGTGCGTCGCATCGACCTTGGTGTACGACGCGGTGAGCGAGCGCGCGTTGCCCTGAGCGTCGTAGACGTCGAGCTTGGCCGTCCGGACCGAACCGTCGGCGACGTCAGAGGGCAGGTTGCCGGTGAAGCTGGCCGTCGTCGTGTCGACCGGGGGCACCGTCGTACCCAGCGGCAGGTTGATCTTGCTCAACGGCCCCTTGGTGTCGACGTTGCCGTTGATCGCCGGCCAGCCCTGGACCAGGCCGCCGTCGGCGTTGACCAGGTTGCCGCTGGCGTCGAAGCCGAAGGAGCCGTTGCGGGTGTACACCTGCTGGCCGCCCTCTTGCATGATGAAGAAGCCGTCGCCCTGGAGCATCAGGTCGGTCGACCGGCCGGTGGACTCGGCGGCGCCCTGGGTGAAGCTGGTCGTGATGGCGGCCAACCGGACGCCCAGGCCGATCTGGGCCGGGTTGCTGCCACCTGCGGTGGACGACGGCGCCGAGGCACCCTGGAGCATCTGGCTGAGGGTGTCCTCGAACATCGCGGACGAGGACTTGTAGCCGATCGTGTTGACGTTGGCGATGTTGTTGCCGACGACGTCCATCATCGTCTGGTTGGCACGCATGCCGCTGATGCTGGAGAACAAAGACCGAAGCATGGCTGACTTCTTTCTGCTGAGTGGTGCTGGTTCAGGAAATGGGTGGTGGCAAGGGTTGGTTTCAGGGGGTGGTGCGGGGCTCGCCGACAGTGGTGATGCTGGAGAGCGGGATGTCCTGCGTGCCGACCCGGATGGTCGGCTCGGCGTTGGACGCGACGCCGAAGCTGGCCGACACGGCGGTCCCGGAGCCGGTCGTGCCGTCGGCGAGCGTGTACTGCACGGTCTTGCCGACGAGCGCGCTCGCCGCCAGGCCCTGCTGCAGCGAGAGGACCGACTCGGTGGCCTTGGTCATCTCGTCCATCTGCTGGACCTGGGTGAACTGGGCGGTCTGCGACATGAACTGAGAGCTGTCGACCGGCTGGCTCGGGTCCTGGTACTTCAGCTGAGCGACCAGCAGGTTGAGGAAGTCGTTCTCGTCGAGGTTCGAACCGTTCGAGGGGGCCGCGCCGGACGCGCTGCCGGTCTGGACCGAGCTGGTGGTCGTCGTGCTCGTGCCGCCGATGAGCGGCAGGCTCGAGATGGGCGTGTAGCCCTCCGGGATCGAGGAACTCATCCGGGTCTCCTTCTGTCTACGGGCTGGCTGGTGAGGGTGCGTCGGGGTCGGGGTTCAGACGTGCAGATCAAGTGATCGGGCCTCCGGATGTCGGGGGGCCCGGATGGGGATGCTCGCGGCGACACCGATCCCCTGATCGGCTTGCGGGACAGCGGATCCGGTCGCCGTGGTGGCCCGGGTGGCCCGGGTGGCCCGGGTTGTGGTGCGCGCCGGCTCGCGGGTCGGATGCGCCTGCGCCCTGCCCGAACTGCTGGGCCAGGCCGGCGTCGTGGTCGACGCTGACTCCGGTCGCGCTCAGACCCGCGCCGGCCAGCGCGTCATGCAGGCGCGGGCCGGCTTCGGTCACCGCGGCTGCCGCAGCTACCGTGCTGGTGGTGACGCGCAGCTGCACGTCGTTTCCGGTCATTCGCGCGACCACCCGCACCGGGCCGAGCTCGTCCGGGTGCAGCCGCACCGTGAGGACGTGCACGCCGTCCTCGCGTCCGCGCAGGGACTGCAGGCTGGCGGCCAGCTGACCGGCCACACCGGGCTGGGCGGACGTCCCGTCGCTCGCCCCAAGAGCGGTCGAGCCGGCGACCGGCGCTGCCGCTGCGACGGTTGAGACGACCGAAACCGTTGGTACGCCGGCACTCTGGCCGGCCGGGTCGGACACGGAAGCCGCACGACCGGCCCCGTTCTCAGCGTTGACGGCGGCGGCGAGCGCGGACGCCAGATCGGTGCTCGCGCCGCTGACGGCGCCGGGATCGATCCGTGCTGGCGCGTCGGCGCTGATCACGGGGTAGTTCTCCGCCGCCCCCGCGCCCTTGGGTAGGCCTGGCCGTGCGACCCCGGCCCGGTGCGCACCCGGACGACCGTCCAGTGGCGCACCGTGCATCTCGCCCAGGACGGAGCCGCGACCCGTGGTCCCCGGCGGCCGGGACTGATCGATCGCGCCCGCGATCATGGCGGTGGCCGGGTCCGGCGCGCCGGTGACGGCCGCCGAGCCTGCCTGGGGACCAGGCGAGGAGGCCGCCGATGCCGCGACGATCGGGCCGCCGGTCGGGTCGCCATTGGTCGGGTCGGTCGCTGTCGGGTCGGTCGCTGTCGGTCGGGTCGCGTCGGTTGTCGGGTCGGTCGCACCGCTGACGGCTCCCGTGGTCGCGTCGCCGGAGGCGTCAGCGACGAGCGGCTGGACGCTCCCGTCGGCCGTGCCTGGCGAGCCAGCGGCGGATCCGGTCCGGTCGGTGGCTGGTGCAGACGCCTGGTTGTCGGCGGACGCGGTCGGGCCGTCACCGGGCCGGCTGTCGTTCGGCCGCCGCGCGGTCTTGGCGTGGATCGGCCGAGCCGCCGAGCTTCGCCGCTCGCTACGCGCCGTCGTCGACCGCTCGGTCGCCGAGTCCGCCTGCCGGAGCTGGGCGGCGAACTCCTCGCCCGAACCGCTGTCGCTGCTGTGGACCGAAGGCGCCTGCGGCGTGGCGGCATTCGCCCGGTTGGTGCTGCTCGGCTCCATCGTGACGGCCTGGCTCATCAGCTCTCCATCCGGGACGTGACCTTGCGGACATAGCTCTGGGTCTCGGCGTACGGCGGCACCCCGCCGTACTTCTTCACCGCTCCGGGTCCCGCGTTGTACGCCGCGATGGCGAGCTTCACCGAGCCGAACTCGTGGATCAGCCCGGAGAGCATCCGGCCGGCGCCATCGACGGCCTGGGTCGGGTTCATCGCGTTGACGCCGAGGCCGCGGGCGGTGCCGGGCATGAGCTGCATCAGGCCCTGCGCTCCCGCCGGGCTGACGGCGTTGGGGTTGAAGCTCGACTCGACGGAGGCCACCGCGCGCAGCAGGCCGGAGGGCAGGTCGTACTTCTGGGTCGCACTCGCGAAGAGCGCGTCGAACTGGTGGCCCGATCCGCTGGACCCGGTGGATGTGCTCTGCCGCAACGCCGCCGGGCGCAGGCTATCCAGCGCATTGACGGCCGTGGCCCCGGTGGAGCTGCCACTGGGCAGCACCCGGCGGATCCGGGTCGGCGTCTCGTAGACGTCGGAGATCCGCACGTGGTCGCCGGTGTGCGGCGCGTGCAGCATCTTGCCGCCGCCAACGTAGATGCCGATGTGGTGCGAGCCGAAGACCAGCAGGTCGCCCGGCTTGGCGTCCTTGAGGGAGTCGACGGGCTGGCCGACATTGCGCTGCTGGGCCACGGTCCGGGGCATCGAGACGCCGAGGTCCTTCATCACTCGCTGGACCAACCCGGAGCAGTCCAGCCCGGTCGCCGGGTTGGTGCCGCCCCACTGGTAGGGCACGCCGAGGTAGCGCTCGGCGTCCGAGACGACGTCGGTGCCCGTCGGGCCGGACGTCCCCGACCGGTCGGTCCCGGGCAGGTCGGTCCCGGAGGTCGCCGAAGCGCCGCCCAGCAACGAGCTCAGCGAGTCGGTGCCGCCACCCAGAGCGCTGAGCGCAGCGCTGTCCGTGCCGTCCGTGCCGGCGGGGCTGCCGGACGCGCTGACCCCGCCGCCGACCTGGTCGAGCAGGCTGGACAGGTCGCCGTTCTGGGCGTCGAGCACGTCCGAGAAGGCGAGGGTGCTGGCCGCATCGGCCGGCGCCGCGCCGACCGAGGGAGTCTGGCCGGCCGCGAGTGCGGCCAGCTGGCTCTGCAGGGTCGCGATCCGGCTCTCGACCACGTCGATGCTCATGCCCGCTCCCCTGGGTGCCGGGCCGCGTTGCCGGCCCGGGTCGCCGAGCGGTCGTCCTGCTCGCGCTGCTCGCGAGCCTGGAGCTCGCGGGCGTGCAGCTCGCGCTGGCGCTCCTCGAGTCGTTCCAGTCCGCGCGCCGCGGCCCGCGCCCGAGCCCAATCAGCGGTCGCGGCCTCTGCCCCAGCGGTCGCCAGGCGGACGAGCTCGGCGCTGTCGCGTACGGCGATCGCGGCCGACTGCCGCGAGGCGGTCATGGCCAGAAAGGTTGCAGCATCGGCCCGGTCGGGCAGGTGCAGCGACTGGAGCACCTCGGCCCGCTGGACGCTGTCGTTCTCGGCGGATCGCTTGACGTCGTTGGCCCTCGCCAGGGTCGCCTTGGCGCCGTCGTGCTGCAGCTGACGCAGCCGAAGGAGGCGGGACAGGGTGCGGCCGTTCATCGCAGGACCCCCAGCGCCTCGAGCCGACCGACGAGCGCGGCCAGGCCGGCCCAGGCCTGCTCTGAGGTCGAGCGGTCGTCGCGATCCTGCTGCAGGAAGGCCTCGATCTCCGGCCAGAGCGCGCGCGCGGCGTCGACCTCGGGGTCGGCTCCGGCGACGTAGGCGCCGACCTCGATCAGCTCCTTGGCGTCGCGATGCGCAGCAAGCAGGCGTCGCAACGCTCGGGCCGCGGCCTGCTGCTCCGCTGTCGTGACCGCAGGAGCGACCCGCGAGATCGACTCCAGGACATCGATGCTCGGGAAATGCCCAGCCGTGGCCAGGCGGCGGTCCAGCGCGACGTGCCCGTCCAGGATCGACCGGGCCGCATCGGCGATCGGCTCGTTGTGGTCGTCCCCCTCGACGAGCACGGTGTAGATCCCCGTGATCGACGCGGTCGAGCCGGGGCCGGACCGCTCCAACAGCCGGGGCAGCAGCGCGAAGGTCGACGGCGGGTAACCCCGCGAGGCCGGGGGCTCGCCGGCCGACAGTCCGACCTCGCGTTGGGCCATCGCCACCCGGGTCAGCGAGTCCATCAGCAGCAGCACGTCCTGGCCCTGGTCGCGGAACCACTCGGCGATCCGGGTCGCGACGAAGGCGCTGCGCAGTCGCACGACCGGAGGCGCGTCCGAGGTGGCCACGACGGCGACAGCGCGCGCCATGCCCTCGGGGCCGAGGTCGTCCTCGAGAAACTCCCGCACCTCGCGGCCGCGCTCTCCGACGAGGGACAGCACGGTGACCGGAGCCGAGTTGCCCTTGGCGACCATGGACAGCAAGGTCGACTTGCCGACGCCGGAGCCGGCAAACAGACCGAGGCGTTGGCCACGGCCAGCGGCGACGAGCGAGTCCAAGGCTCGGACGCCCGAGGGTGAGCGGCTCACGAACCCGTTGCCGCGCAAGCGGTCCCGGCGCGTCATGATCGACATCGACCAGGCTGCCGGTCAGCGCCGGGCCGCCGTCGATCGGCCGGCCGAGGCCGTCGAGCACGCGGCCCAACAGGTCGCGGCCCGCCCGGACCTGCAAGGCATGGCCCAGGGCGACAGCCGGGTCCCCGACGCGGAGTCCGCGCAGGGGCCCGAGCGGCATGCAGGCCAGCGAACCAGCAGACACCGAGACGACCTCGGCGACGAGCTCGCCACTGCCCGACCGGATCTCGCTCTCGGCTGAGCCCAGCCGCACGAGCTCCCCGACCGCGGCGGCCAAACCCTCGACGTGCACGACCAGCCCGACCACGGCCCGCACCCGACCGGTCGGAACCGGTCGGGCAGCAAGAACCGCGGCCTGCAGCCGGGTCGCGACGACGGAGCTCATCCCTGGGCCACCGCCCGGGCCCGGGCCAGTGCGCTGGCGACCCGAGCGTCGACCGTCGCGCCGTCCTGCTCAGCAATGGCGTCGCCGCTGCGCAACCCGGCGTCGGCGACGAGCTCGACCAGTCGGCCCTCGAAGATCTCGGCCAGCGCGCCGCCCGTGCCCGTAGGCATCAGCGCGTCATCGGCGCCAACGACGGCGTCGCTGCCCTCGCTGTCGTCCAGAGCCGCCAGGTCGTCGGGGTTCATCCGCAACCGGATCGGCGCCCCCGGCGCGAGTGGGGCCAGCGCGCGACGCAGGGCCAGCCGGGCCCGCTCCGGCGCCACGACCGCGCCCAGCTCGCGACCGACGACGGCCTCGGCCAGCGCCAGGGTGGCGTCGACGACGAGGTCGGCCAGGTCATCGAGCACGGGTGTGGTGCGGTCGTTCCAGTCCTGCACGGCCGCGGTGATGGCGGCGTCGGCCCGCGAGCGGGCGGTCTGGCGCAGCCGTGCGTCCTCGGCTCGCAGCCGGGCCAGCTCGGCGGCGGCCTGCTCGGCGGCCGCGCGGCGACCCTCGGCCCAGCCCGCGGCGTAGCCCGTGGCTCGCGCCTCGGCGCGCACGTCGTCGGCCTCCACCGCCAGCCCGAAGCGGGCCGGGTGGAAGGCGCTGACGACGTCAGTCGACGAGCTCATCGTCGCCTCCCCGCCGCAGGACGATCTCGCCGGACTGCTCCAGCGTGCGGATGATCTGCACGACGGCGGCCTGAGCCTCTTGCACCGCCGAAAGCCGTTGCGGCCCGAGGAGATCGATCTCCTCCTCGAGGTTCTCGCGAGCGCGTTCTGAGACGTTGCCGAGCACCTTGTCGCGGACGGTCGTCGAGACGCCCTTGAGCGCCACGGCGAGCACCGCGTTGTCGACCTGCCGCAGCACCAGCTGCACGCCCTTGTCCTCGAGCGTGACGATGTCGTCGAAGACGAACAGCCGCTTGCGGATCTCCTCGGCCAGCGCCGGGTCCTGCTGCTCGAGGCTCTCCAGGATGGTGCGCTCGGTCGCCGGGTCGGCCCGGTTGATGATGTCGACCAGCGGTTGGACGCCGCCGACCCGGGCGCTGGCGCTGCTCGGCTGCAGCAGCGAGGAGGCCCGGCGGCGCAGCACGTCGGCGACCAGGCGCACCTGGTCGGGAGCCGCGCTCTCCATCGCGCCGATCCGCTGCGCGACGGCGACCTGCGTCTGCGCATCGAGGCCGGACAGGATGGCCGAGGCCTGGTCGGTGCGCAGGTGCGCGAGGACCAGCGCGATGGTCTGCGGGTGCTCGTCGACCAGGAAGGTCAACAGCAGCTTGGGGTCGGCGTCGGCCAGGAACGCGAACGGCTGGCTGACGCTCGCCTCGGCCAGCCGGCCGAGGATCTGCGAGGCGTGGTCGTGGCCCATGGCCGACTCGAGGATGCTTTGCGCGGCGCCGATCCCGCCGACACCCGCTCCCCCGTTGGTCATCAGGCCTTGGAACTCGCTCAGCACCGTCTCGGCCGTCTCGGTGTCGACCGAGCGCAGCCGGACGATCTCGGTCGTGATCTCCTCGACCTCGCCGGGCGAGAGCCGGTTCATCACCTGAGCCGCGCCGTCGCGGCCGAGCTGCAGCAGCAGCACGGCCGCCTTGCGCGGTCCGGTGATCGCGGCGTCCGTGGAGGGCATGGTCAGCCCCTCCGGTCCGCGAGCCAGCCGCGGAGCAGCTCGGCGACCTCGTCGGGCTGGCGCTCGACCAGAGCGTGCACGGCGTGGCGGCGCTCGACCAGCTCGGGCGTGCCACCCTGCAGGTCCGGGCCGGCAGGCAGCACATGCCCGCTGGCCGCCGCCGAGGACCCGGCCGCGATCGCCGCGGGCAGGCGGTGGGCGTTCTCGAACAGCTCGAGGTCGAGCGTCTCGCGCTCGGTGGTCGTGCGCTTGCGGCTCATCAGGAACGCGACGCCGAGGACCAGCAGGACGAGCAGCGCGATGGCGGCGGTCTTGATCATCCCGAAGAACTGGTCGCGGGTCTTGGCCGACGCCGCGGCCGCGAGCTGCTGCTTGGCCGTCTTGGCCGCGGTCGTGTCGAACGGCATGCTCGTCACCGAGATCGTGTCGCCGCGCGTGGTGTCGACGCCGGCCGCCGAGGTCAGCGCCTGCTGCAGGGTGGTGAGGTTGACGCCCTTGACGGCCGAGTCGACGACGACCGCGACGGACTGCTTGGTCACGGCGCCCGGCGTCGACTTCCGCTGTTCGGTGATCTTGCCGTAGGGGCTGTCGGCGGTCTCGGAGGTCTTGACGTAGCCGTTGTTGCTGCGTGCCCCCGGTCGCCGAGCCGGTCGGTACGGCGATGTTGTCCGGCCCGAGAACGCCGGTGGCGCTGGACGACGACCCGTTGGCGAGCGTCTCGCTGGTCTTGCTGTAGGACAACGGTGGCGCGGTGGCGCTCGGCGCGACCATCGTCTCGGTCGTCGTGTTGGTGTCGTCGAGGTCGAGCTGGGCGGTCACCTTGGCGACCGCGTGGCCCGGGCCGACGATCTGGTCGAGGACCGACTGCAGCGAGCTCTCGACCTGGCTGTCGTACTGGTCGGTCTCACTGGTGCGCTCGTTGCTGGCCAGGTCGGCCGAGACCGCGCTGTCCGTGCCGTCGCCCGCTGCCGAGAGCAGGTGGCCCTGGCCGTCGACGACGGTGACCTCCGAGGAGTCCATCCCCTCGATGCTCGAGGAGACGAGGTGCACGATGCTCTGCACCTGCTGCTGGGTGAGCTGGGCGCCCTGCGAGGTGTTGACCAGCACCGAGGCGCTCGGCTTCTGCGAGTCGTCCAGGAAGACGTCCTGCTGCGGGATGGCCAGGTGCACGATCGCGGTCTGGACGCCGCCGATCGCCTCGATGGTGTTGTCGAGCTCACCCTCCATCGCCCGCTGGTAGGCGACCTGCTGCTGGAACTGCGAGGCGGTGACGCCCTGCTGGTCCAGCAGTGAGTAGCCGGTGTTCTTGGCCGAGGGCAGGCCGTCGCCCGAGAGCTTGATCCGCTCGGCGTACACGTCCTTCTGCGGCACCATGATGGTCTGGCCGCCGTCGGTGAGCTGGTACTTCACGCCGTCGGTGTTGAGCTTGTCGACGATGGCCGAGGCGTCGCTGCCGGCCAGGTTGCTGAAGAGCGGCGTGTAGCTCGGCGCGGAGGCCCAACGGGTGAAGGCCAGGCCGCCGAGGAGCAGGCCGAGGACCACGAGGACCGAGACGACCTTCTGCCCGACCGTGAAGCCGGAGACGGTGCGCGTCGTCCGGCGAAGCATCGCCGTGAGCTGCGTGGGCATCAGAGCTGCATCCTCATGATCTCGTTGAAGGCGTCAACAGCCTTGTCCCGCAAGGCAACCGTGAGCTGGGTCGCGAGCTGGGCCTGGGCCGTCGCGATCATCAGGTCGTGCGCGTTGGTCAGCGTGCCGGTGGCGGCCTGGACCGAAAGGTTGTCGGCCGTCGACTGTGCGGACTGCAGGCTCTGCAGGCCCTGGCCGAGGACGTTGGCGAACGATGCGCCGGAACCGCCGGTCGCCCCGCTCGTGCTGTCGGTCGAGGTGACTCCGCTGACGCCAGTGACCCCGGTGACCGGCGCGATGCCGCCGACGCCGGCGCCGATCGGGCTCACGCCGCTCATGCGTCACGCCCCAGTTGGAGGGCCGCGTTGTAGGCGTCCTTGGCCCGGTCGATGACGGCCAGGTTCGCCTGGTAGCCGCGCTGGGCCATGATCAGCTGCGTCATCTGCGAGGAGAGGTCGATGTCCGGGTAGCGGACGTAGCCCTTCTTGTCGGCCAACGGGTTGCTCGGGTCGTAGACCAGGCGGCCGGTCGCACTGCCGTAGGCGACGCCGGAGACCTGCGCGCCCTCGCCGGAGTCGCCGCCCTCGATCGAGCTGGCGATGACGTAGCGCGCCTGGAAGGCCGACTGGCTGGTGGGTTTGACCGTGTTGAGGTTCGCGATGTTGTCGGAGACCGCGTCCATCCACTTGCGATAGACGGTGACGCCGGTGCCGGCGATGCCGAGGCTCTCGAAGATGCTCATGACCCGCTGCCGATCGCGGTCTTCATCACGGCGAACTGCGAGTTCATCGCGTTCAGCGCCAGCTGGTAGCGCAGGCCGGTGTCGATGTCGGACATCGTCTCGGTGTCGAGGTTGACGTTGTTGCCGTCCTCCCGCGTGGGCTCGAGGGACTCGGCGACGGTGGCCTGGACGTCACCGTCCCCACCGCTGGAGACGTTGTCAGCGAGGGCGGACTCGAACTCGACACGCTTGGCGTGGAAGTTCGGCGTCTCGATATTGGCGATGTTGTCGGCGGTGACCCGCTGGCGCAGCGCGAGGTTGTCCAAGGCGCTCGTCAGCGACGTTGTCGTGACGTTGTCGAACACGGATCGCTCCCTGAAGTGGCGGCCGGGGAACCGCGCTGGAGGCCAGTCCATGGCCGACAATGAGCGATCCGTCGCTCCCAGTTGTTGTCGGCAGAGGTGTAGCGGACTGTAGCGAGGAGGCCGGATTTCTTGCCCGTTCGGACGAGCCTGCCGCCGGGGTGCGTTCGGCCGATCGGGCGATACCCGGGACGGCCGCTCAAGCACGAACCGCTCGAGAGCAACTACATCAGGTGATCGACGTATAACGGTGAGTGATGAGTGCCGACCTGTGACAGACGGTGAGCGAGATCGCTCTCACGCCGCGTAGCGCCGAGGGCCAGCGCGAGCCGTCGGCCGGTCTCGATCTGCCGGGCGTGCACCCGGATCGCCCGCTCCTGGAGTGACTCCGGCAACGGCCCGAGATCGGTCGGCGCCACCCACCGGGATGCCTGGGTCTGGGCCGAGGACGGACTGTTGCCGGTGAGCAACCGCTCGGTCTCCTCGACGTCCAGCTCGAGCCGGTCCAGGGCCTGGGCCCAGGCGGCCGTCCAGTCGATCGGCTCGGCCAGTCCGGTCATGCTGGCCGTCGCGCTCGCCGACTCCACCGCACCAGGGGGCGTCATGGTCAGCCGACCAGACGCTCGTCGGCGGTGATCGCGGACGTCGAGACCAGGGCGGCCCGCCACGAGTCGCGCAGGGGTTCGACCACGGCGACGCACCCGCGCAGACGGGCCTGGTCGCCGTGGATGTTGACCCACACCAGCTCCGAACCGAGCCAGGCGTAGAGCGAGGCCAGGCCGACGCTGCCCGACCAGCCGGCCGTGTGGTCCAGCGTCGTCGAGAGCTCGGTGACGATCCGCTGGGCGTGCAGCAGCCGCTGGTGGGCGGTGCTGCGATCGGCCCGTGCGAGTGCGTCGCCGGCCTGCACCAGGTCGAGGGCCAGCCGGTCATAGAGCATGACGAGCAGCCGGCCGGGCGAGGCGGTGCTGACCGAGTCCTGCACGTAGCGCGCGGCCGTCGCGCCCGGGCGGCTCACGAGCTGCTCGACTTCGAGGACGACGAGGAGGAGCTCAGGCCGCCGAGCTGGCTGGAGAGCCACTGCGACTGGCTCTGCAGCTTCTGCAGGGCCACCTCCATCGCGGTGAACTGGTTGGTCAGGGTCTGCTGGCGCGCGGCCAGGCGGGTGTCCCAGTCCGAGATCTCGTCGTTGAGCCGGGTGACCGTGCTGTTCTGGCTCGCGATCGAGCTCGTGATGGACCCGGTGACCGGGTCCGACGCCTGCGTCGCGACCGCCGCAAGCCGTTGCGCCACACCGGTTCCGTTGACCGGCGCGATCAGCGCCTGCGCGCCGGCCGGGTCAGCGGCGTACGCCGCGTTGAAGGTGTCGGCGTCGAAGGTGAGGGTGCCGTCCTGGGTGCTCTGGATGCCGAACTTGGCCGCCGAGACGCCGCCGACGGCACTCGTGACGGCCTGCAACACCGACGAGGTGAGGTTCTTGACCGTCGTGTCGGTGGCGAGCGCGCCCTGCCCGGTGCGGGTCGTCCCGTCCGAGGACAGCGTGCCCTGGGCGGTCTGCGACGTGATGTCGGCGAGCACGGCGTTGGCCGCGTCGACCAGAGCCTTGACCGAGGTGGAGATGCTGTTGGCGTCGTTGCCGATGCTGACCGTCGAGGTGACGCCGGTCTGGGAGACGGTGAAGGTCAGGCCGGGCGAGACGCCGTTGAAGGTGTTCGTCGACGAGGTGACGTCGAAGCCCTGGGTCGCGGAGCCCACGTGGATGCTCGCGTCCTGCGCATCAGCGACGACGGTGGTGCCGCCCAGACCGTCCAGCCCGTTGACGGTGAAGGTCGAGGCCGAGCCCGGTGCTGGCCGCCGGTGAGCTGCAACCGGTACTGCCCGGGCGCGACCTGTACGGCGGCGGCGCGGACACCGGCGGTCGGAGCTGTTGATCGGCCGAGACGACCGACTGCAGCGAGCCGTCGGCCGGGGTGATCGTGGTGGCCGTGCCGTCGGCGCCGGTGATCGAGAACGACCCGCCGGTCAGGCTGAAGGTCGAGGTGTCGGTCAGCGACGACGTCGAGGTGGTGCTGATCAGCGACTGGGCCGTGGCGAGCTGGTTGACCGTGAAGGTCACCGAGCCGGTGAGCGCACTCGCGGTGGCCGACGCCGCGACCGAGCTGTCGCTCGAGGTGGCGGTCCGGGCGCCCCAGGTGGCTGGGGTTCGTGAGGTTCTGCGCCGCGGTGAGCAGCGACTGGAACTTGGTGTTGAGGTCCTGGTAGGACGTGATGGCCGACTGCGTGTTGGTCAGCGTGGTCTTCAGGGCGGTCTGCGGCTCGGCCTCGATCTGCATCAGCTGGGTGATGATGCTGCTGGTGTCCAGCCCGCTGATCAACCCGCTGACACTGGTCAGTGGCGACGTGCTCGTCATCCCGTCCTCCTCACGCGTGCGGTCGATCCGTTGCTGTGTCCAGCTCTACGTGCTGGTCCGGCTCACTGGTGCTGCCGGTCCCGGGCGGGTCAATCCCAACCCGGGACCGGCAGAGCCGGTGTTACTGCGGTCCCGCGTTCGCTCAGCCCTTCAGCAGGGAGAGCACGTTCTGCGGGGTCTGGTTGGCCTGCGCGAGCATCGCCGTGCCGGCCTGGACCAGGATCTGGTTCTTCGTGAAGTTGGTCATCTCCGAAGCCATGTCCACGTCGCGGATCTGGCTGTCCGACGCGGTCAGGTTCTCCACCGCGACGTTGAGGTTGTTGACCGTGTGCTGGAACCGGTTCTGGTAAGCACCCATGGTCGCCCGGGCGGTCGAGATGCCCTTGATCGCAGTGTCGATGCTGTCGATCGCGGCCTGCGGGGCGGTGGTCAGGTCGACCGCGTTGACGCCCAGCCTGGTGCATGTCGAAGCCGGTCACCGTCGAGCCGGTACCGAACAGGGTCGTGTTGGCCGTCGACAGGTCCACCGTGATCTGGTCGTTGGCGTTGTTGTTGGCGCCGACCTGGAACGTGCCGTTGTAGGTGCCGTCGAGCAGCTGCTTGCCACCGAACGCCGTGGTGTTGGCGATCCGGTCGAGCTCGGCCTTCAGCTGGGTGACCTCGGTGTTGGCGGCGGCCTGCGCGTTGGAGTCCTGCGAACCGGTGTTGCTGGCCTGGACGGCCAGGTCCCGCATGCGCTGCAGGATGGCGGTCGACTCGTTCAGCGCGCCGTCCGCGGTCTGCACGACGTTGATGCCGTCCTGGGCGTTGCGCACGGCGACGGTCAGGCCACCGATCTGCGACTCCAGGCCGTCCGAGATGGACAGGCCGGCTGCGTCGTCGGCCGCCTGGTTGATCCGAAGACCGCTGGACAGCTTCTCCAGCGAGCTGGACATCGCGTTGTCGGAGACCGAGAGGTTCCGGTACGCGTTCATTGCCGAGACGTTCGAGTTGATGCGAAGACTCATGATGTGCTCCTCCGTGAACTGTGTACTGACGCCCGTCCGTGGGCTGCCGGACGACTGATCGTCTGGTCCGGCGTCGGGCTGAGGTTTTCGGCCGAGGCAAACGGGTGAACCGCCGGGCCGGACAACCGAGCAGTGCGAATCCCCATGCGGCTCATGCCAGGGCCGACAGGTACGACGGGTGCTGGCCGTGGCCGGCCGGCGTGGCCGGCACCGTGGGCTCGGCGAACGACCGGGCGGTGACCGAGTCGCGTCGACCGGTCGTGCCGGCCAGGGCGGCGACCCGCGCGTAGTACTCCTCGCGGCGGCGCGCGGCGACGCCGGCGGCAGCCACCTGGGCCGCGTCGGGGATCCGGGCGGCCGCAGCGGCGACGTCGTGGGGATCGCTGGGGTCCGTGTCGTCCAGGGCGCGGGCCATCCCCTCGCGCAGGAGCTCGAGGGCCTGGGCGCGCATCTGGGAGATCCGGGACTCGCTGACCCCCAGCTCGCGGGCGATCTCGGCCATCGGCCGCTCGCCCAGGAAGTAGCCCTGGATGACGATGCGGAGCCGCTCGGGCAGGGCCTCGACCGCGGCGTACAGGGTCTGGGTCCGCTCCTCGGCGACGATCCGCTCCTCGTGGCCGATCTCGGTGGCGGCCAGGCCCGTGGCCAGGTCCACGTCGTTGTCGCCGACGACGGCATTGAGAGAGAGGACGGCGGCTCGTTGGACCCGCTCGCGGGTGCGCAGCATCTCGGTGCCGTCGCTGCCGACCTCGGCCGCGACCTCGGCGGCGCTGGGGTGGCGGCCGAGCTGCTGGGTCAGCCGCTCCTCGGCTCCGGACAAGGCGCGCTCGGCCCGCCGCGTGCCGCGGCTGGCCCAGTCGGCGGAGCGCAGCTCGTCGACGACGGCGCCGCGCACCCGGATCCGCGCGTACTGGGCGAAGGTCGTGCCGACGCTCTCGTCGTAGCTGCGGGCGCACCGGACCAGGGCTTCGTAGCCGGCCGACTCGAGGTCCTCGCGGCGGATGTGGGCGGGCAGCCGGGCCAGCAGCTCGGTGACCACGTAGCCCACCAGCGGCATCGCCTGCCGGATCCGTTCCTCGGTTGTCTGGTTTGGTGCGGAGTGCCCCGACTCGTCACTGACAGTGACGTCTTCGAGCGGCTCTCCCGCACGAATGAGGGGTCTGAACACCATGGATGGTTGCTCGGCGTGATCGTCCGGGACCTGAAGTCACCAGCCGCGAACGGCCGAAAAAACTCCGGACAACGCGCGGAACCGCTCAGGTCGGCGGTCGCGGAGCCGATCACATGGACACGTGATGTTTGGTCGCGTGTCTGGTTGGCGAGTCTGTTGGCCAGTTGATTGGCCAGTTGGTGGCCAGCGGTGGCCAGTGGTGGCCTGGAGGAGGACCGATGAGCTGGGAGGACCTCTCCACCCTGCTGTGGAAGGAGCGCGAGCTCCTCGAGCTGTTGCTCTTCAAGATCGAGGAGGAGCAGCTCGTGCTCGCCAGCGGCCGCACCCGTTGGCTGGCCCACGCGACCCGCGAGGTCGAGGTGGTGCTCGCCGAGATCCGGGAGCAGGAGCTGCATCGGGCCCTGACCGTGGAGGCCCTCGCCGCCGTGATCGGCGTCGGGTCGGCGCCGAGTCTGACCACGCTGGCCTCCCGCGCGCCCGAGCCGTGGCCGGACCTGTTGCGGGCCCACCGCCAGGCCTTCCTGGCCCTGACCGCCGAGATCAGCGCGATGGCCGAGGCCAACCGTGACCTGCTCGCCGCCGGCGCCCGGGCCACCCGGGAGGCGTTGCTCGGTCTCGAGCAGTCGGTCGGGACCTACGGCCGGCAGGGCCGGCTGACCGAGACCGCCGCACCCCGCGTCGTCGACCAGGCCCTGTGAGCCGGCGATGAGCAGCACCTTCGGCGGGATCTCCACCGCGGTCAACGCCTTGATGGCCCAGCGCCAGGCGCTCGACGTCACCGGTCAGAACATCGCGAACGTCGACACCCCTGGCTACACCCGCCAGCGGGCCGACCTGCAGGAGATCTCGAGCGTCGGCCGGGCCGGGCTCTACTCCAACGCCGAGGCGCCGGGCAACGGCGTGATGGTCACTGACGTGGCCCGGCTCGCGGATGCGCTGACCGATGCCCGGCAGCGGACGGCGCATGCCAACCAGGCCAACCTCAATGACGTGTCGACGACCATGTCGGCCATCGAGCAGGTCGTGAACGAGCCGAGCGACAACGGCCTGTCCAGCCAGCTGACCGCCTACTGGTCGGCGTGGCACGACGTGGCCAACAACCCCGGCGACACCTCGACCCGCGCGGCCCTGCTGGCCAAGGCGCAGACGGTGACCGGCACGCTGAACTCCTCGGCCCAGCAGCTCACGGCGTACTGGTCGAGCCAGCACGACCAGGCGGCCTCGCTCGTCAGCGACGTCAACACGACCGCCCAGTCGGTGGCCGCCCTGAACCAGCAGATCGTCTCGGCCCAGCTGACCGGAGGCCAGGTCAACGAGCTGGCCGACCAGCGGGATGCGTTGGTGCTGCACCTGTCCGAGCTCACCGGCGCGACCTCGCGGGCCAACGCCGACGGCAGCGTCGATGTGATGGTCGGCGGCAGCCCGCTCGTCCACGGCCCGCACGCCGAGCAGCTCGTCCTCGGCGGCGCGACCGGCGAGAGCCAGGTCGCCGGCACGCCGGTCTCGTTCAGCTGGGCCGGAGGCGGTCCGGCCAGCGTCAGCGGTGGCCGCCTGGCCGCCTCGCTGCAGGCGCTGAACACCACGATCCCGGGCACGCTCGCGGCGTACGACAACGTCGCAGCCACTCTCGCCAGCTCGGTCAACGCGGTGCACGACACCGGGATGGACCTGGACGGCAACCCGGCTACCGACTTCTTCAGTACGGCGGACGGCAGCGCGACGGTGACCGCGGCCAACATCTCGGTCGCCATCACCGACCCGCGCAAGGTGGCCTCCGCGGTCCTGGCCGGCAGTGCCAACCTCGACGGCAGCCTGGCCGACCAGATCGCGCAGATCGCGACCTCGACGACGGGCGCCGACAACGCCTGGAAGACGGCGGTCGCGAACGTCGGCGTCGCCTCGGCCCGGGCCACGACCCAGGCCACGACGGCCACCACCGTCGCCACGAACTCCGACACCGACCGCGACTCCGCCTCCGGCGTGAGCCTGGACGAGGAGCTCACCAACATGCTGACCTTCCAGCGGGCCTACCAGGGCGCGTCGCGGGTGCTGACCACGATCGACGAGGACCTGGACACGCTGATCAACCACACCGGCGTGGCGGGGAGAGGCTGACCATGAGAGTCACCAACAGCTCGATCACGTCGATGACGCTGGCCAACCTGCAGGCCAGCCTTCAGCGCGGTGCGACCCTGCAACAACAGTTGTCCTCCGGCAAGCGGATCAACACGGCCTCCGACGACCCCAGTGGCACCGTCGACGCGCTCTCGCTCCAGGGCGAGATCGACCGCAACAACCAGTACTCCCGCAACGCCTCCGACGGCGACGCCTGGCTCACGACGCTCGACACCACGCTGACGTCGGTCAACAGCCTGCTCGGCCGGGCGCGCGACCTCGTCGTACAGGCCAGTTCGACCGGCAGCAACGACGCGAGCTCCAACCAGGCCGTCGCGACCGAGATGACCCAGCTGCGGTCCGAGCTGCTGAGCCTGGCCAACACGCAGTACAACGGCCGGCCGGTCTTCGGCGGCACGACGGCCGGGTCGGCTGCGTTCGCCACCGGCTCGACCTCGACAGTGGGCGGCCAGCCGGACGTGTCGTACGTCGGCGACTCGGGCACCGTGCAACGGCGGATCTCCGACGGCACCACGGTGCGCGTCGACAGCAGCGGCACTGCGACCTTCGGCTCCGGCAGCAGCTCGGTCTTCAACGTGCTGGCCACGGTGATCGACCACTTGCAGAACAACCCGTCGGCCCTGTCCGGCGACCTGGACGCGATCGACGCGTCGGCCACGGCGGTGCGGACCCAGCAGACCGACGTCGGCGTGCGGCAGCAACGGATCGAGGACGGCTCGACCCAGGTCACCAACCGGGTCCAGGACCTGACCACGCGGCTCACCGACGTCGAGGACATCGACATGCCGTCGACCATCGTGGCGCTGCAGAGCCAGCAGGTCGCCTACCAGGCGGCGCTAGGGGCTACGGCCAAGGTCGTGCAACCATCGCTCCTGGACTTCCTACAGTGATCATCGAATGAGCATGCTCGCCGACCGCACGGCGCGCAGCGCCGAGGCATCCGGAGGAGCAGTGGCCGAGGACGACCTGCCGGTCATCTCGTTCGTCGAGGACGTGCCGGGCCTGCCCGGACTGTCTCGGTGCGTGCTCGTCGCGCTCGATGACGACGCCCACGTCTTCGCGTTGCGCTCGATCGCCGACCCCGACCTGCGGCTCCTGGTCGTGGCGCCGGGACCGTTCTTCCCTGACTACAGCACCGACGTGGCCGACGAGGTCGGCGAGGTGCTGGAGCTGCTCCCCGAGGAGCAGCCGCTGGTGTTGCTGGTGGTCAACCCCGGCAGCGGGCTGGCCGATGCCACGGCCAACCTGGCCGCGCCGATCCTGGTCAACGCGCGGACTCGTCAGGCGGTCCAGGCGCTGCAGGCCGACGGCGACCTGCCGCTACGGGCTCCGCTGCTCGCCGGCGCCCGCTGACCCCTCCGGCTCGCTCCGACGGGTCAGACCGAGCGACACCAAAAGCGGACGCGGAGTCTGACAACTCCGTCAGGCTGCGGTGTGGGTCACGGCGCCGCGGAAGCAGTCCCGGCCCGAGGCCTTCGCGGCGTACATCGCTCGGTCGGCCGCCTCGATGACCGCTTGCATGCTGCGCTCGCCCGTGTAGGTCGCGAAGCCGGCCGAGAAGGTGATCTCCGGGTGCGTCTCGGCCCAGCGGCGGCGCAGCCGGGCCAGTACGTCGATGCTCTGCACGGCGTCGGTCTCGGCCAGGATCAGCACGAACTCCTCGCCGCCGTAACGCGCTGCATAGTCGTCGCCGCGCAACGAGCCGAGCAGGACCGCGCCGAAGTCGCGCAGGACCGTGTCGCCTGCTGCGTGCCCGGACGTGTCGTTGAGCCGCTTGAAGTGATCCAGGTCGCACATCACGACGGTGTCGCCGATCCGCACCCGCAACAGGCGGGCCTCCAGGTCGCGCCGGTTGGCCAGACGAGTCAGCTCATCGGTGCGGGAGGCGGCCTGCAGGATCTCGGCGACCATGTGCTGACGACGCATCAGGTGAGCCAGCAGCTCGGCCAGCAAGGCCCAGACGGCCGATGCGACGGTCAGCCGGATCACGGTCGAGGTGTCCCAGGTGCTGATCGACAAGACGTACGACGGGAGGGCGATCGGCAGCACCCAGAACGCCGCGTGCGGTCGCTCGCACACGCCCAGATAGGCGAAGCAGAGGACGAACAGGCCGGTGAAACAGCTGCCGATCTGGCGCGTGGTGAAGTGACCGACGCAGGCGAGGGCGACCATCACCGCGATCGGGAAGATCAGCGTGGCCCGGTCCGACCAGCGGTGCCAGGGCAGGAAGAGGCTGAGCAGCAACAACCCGGTCATGGCCGCGCTGACGGCGAGGACGACGGTCAGGTCCTGCGGGCTCGGGCGCAGGAGGGGCATCGCGGCGGCGACGACCAGGCCGGTGACCAGCAGCAGGCCGCGGCCCAGACGCACGGCTTCGGAACCCGTTTGCGCGCGAGCGGGCAGCACGGACTGCAACCACGAGTGCAACCACGACTCATTCGAGTCATGGTCGGTCAGAGGGGTGGTGCTCGTCATGGCACACCTCGGTCGTCGGATGCCGGCTAACCCCCTCTTTCATCCATCGGCACGGCCGAGCTGGGCCTTAGCCTTGGGGACCTCACCGCTGGAGGTGGCCCTGCTGTCCCAACCGCGCCTGACCGAGCAACTGACCGAGCAATCGACTGAGCAACCGACTGAGCAAGCGACTGAGCGACGGACCGTGGGGGTCGAGGAGGAACTGCTCGTCTTCGCCGCCGGGAGCATCCGGCTGTCGCGGGTCGGGCAGGACCTGGCCGACGACGAGCCGGCCGAGCCCGACGATTCGAGCGATCCGAGCGATCCGAGCGATCCGACGCCGAGGATCCGCGATAGCGATCCGGCTCCGGCGATCGAGCATGAGTTCAAGCGGCAACAGATCGAGACGACCACCAGCCCGCACCAGGACCTCGCGGAGCTGCGGGACCAGATCGCCGAACGGCGCCGCGAGGTTGCCACCCGGGCGGCCGAGCTGCACGCCGTACCCGTTGCTCTGGGCACCAATCCGGCCGCGGCCGCACCGACGACGACCGAGGACCCGCGCTATGAGCGGATGGCCCACGATTTCGGGGCCGTCGCCACCGGGCAGCTCACCTGTGGGATGCACGTGCACGTGGCCGTCGACTCCCGCGACGAGGGCGTGGCCGTCATCGACCGGATCCGGGTCTGGCTGCCCGTATTGCTTGCCCTGTCGGCGAACTCGCCGTTCCACCAGGGTGCGGACACGGGCTATGCGAGCTACCGGACGGTCCGTCAGGAGATGTGGCCCACCGCGGGAGCGACCGAGATCTTCGGCACCCTCGAGGTCTACGACCAGGACGTGGCCTCGCTCGTCGCCTCCGGGGCGGCGATGGACGAGGGGATGATCTACTTCGACGCCCGGCTCTCCGCGTCGTTCCCGACGGTCGAGATCCGGGTCATGGACGTCACCCCCACACCGGACATCGCCGCTGTCCTCGCCGGTCTGTGCCGCGCGCTGGTCGAGACGGCGGTGGCCGACTGGCGGCGCGGGGTCGCCGCACCTGCCGTACGCCGGGCTGCGTTGCGGGCGGCTGGCTGGCGTGCGGCGCGATGGGGCCTGGGCTCGGACCTGGTGCGCCCCGGTACGGACGAGCTCGCACCGGCGGCGACGGTTGTCGATGAGCTGCTGTCGCATGTGCACTCGGCGCTGGTTGACGCGGGCGACCTCGCGGTGGTGCAGGCGGGTGTGCGGCGGTTGCTGGCCGAGGGCAACGGTGCCGATAGCCAACGCCGGGCCTTCGAGCGGCGGAGTCGGCTGGGTGACGTCATCGCCGAGGCAGTTGCCTGGACCGTGCCGCGCGCGTAGAGGGATTGCGCGGGGCTGGGTTTCAAGCGGCTCGGTACGGCGCGCTGGTTCCGCTCGGGGCTGGGTTTTCAGACGGGTCGGCTCGCGGTACCGGCGCGCGCTGGTCGGCGCGCGCGCGGGCTGGGTCTTGCTCGCGGGTC
Organism: uncultured Actinomycetota bacterium; assembly: GCA_963834425.1. Lineage (GTDB taxonomy): Bacteria > Actinomycetota > Actinomycetes > Actinomycetales > CAVURS01 > CAVURS01. The sequence goes on along the minus strand of CAWIBR010000008.1, from coordinate 159,372 downwards.
GCCTTTCGGCGGTTCTGAAGAACCGGTCACGCAGAGTCGCTCAAGGTTGCCGAAAATAGTTGCTATTCAACGGGATTCGGGTGGTTGTCGGGGTTGACCGATGTCGGACGATAGGTCTAGAATCGAACACATGAACGAGGGCAGCGTTCACCCCGACGACACGGGGCTGGAGTCCACCGGCGACCCGGCCCTGGACGCAGCTCTTCGCGCGCCTGGCCGGCGAGGTGTGGCCGAGCTCAACGACCTACGACCTGACCGCCCTGGTCCGCCTGGACTCGCCCTCGACCGGGCTGCACGCGGCGGCCCGGAACCTGGAGCTGCTGCGCCGGCGGCTGGCGGTCTTCGACTCCCACTACGTGGCCGCGGTCGAGGTCGGCGACGAGCCGGCCCGCTACGCCCGACCCTCCACGGCGGCCTTCCTGCGCGAGCAGCTGCGGCTGACCCGGTGAGGCCAAGCGGCGGGTCGACCTGGCCCACGCGATCACCCCGGAGGTGGCGTTCACCGGGGAAGTCCTCCCGGCGGCGTGTCCGAGCCTGGCGGCCGGGATCAGCGCGGGTGAGGTCTCCGGCCGAGCATGCCCGGATCATCCTGGACACCATCGGCAAGCTGCCCGGCCCGGTCCGGCGAGGAGTCCGGACCGGTGGTGGAGGCCGAGATGGCCACCGCCGCGGCCAAGGTGACCCCGGCCGACCTGGAGGTGCTGGCCACCGAGGTGATGGTCCGGGCCGACCCCGACGGGACCCTGCGCGAGGTCGCCCACGCCGCACAAGCACCGCGGGCTGCGGCTGTGGAAGAAACGCGGGCAGGCCGGGTACACCCTGCAGGCCGACCTGAACCAGGAAACCGGTGAAGCCGCCCGGGTCGTGCTGGACGCCTGGTCCAAACCCGCCCCCGCCGTGCCCGCCACCCCCGCCACGCGGCTGAACGCGGATGGGCCGAACAGCCCGACCAGCCCAGCGACGAGTCCGAAGCCGGGCCGGGCGATGGTGGCGTGGTGGAGATGCCGGGCACCCGCGACGACCGCCCGCACCAGGTGCGGATGCACGACGCGTTCGGTGACGTCCTCAAAGCCATCCTCAACTCCGGCGACCTGCCCGCCTGCGGCGGCACCCCCGCGGCCATCGTCTGGCACATCAAAGACACCCAGCTCCGCGACCGGCACGGCCTCGCCGTCTCCGAGCACGGCACCCTGCTCCCGGTCGGCGACGCCCTCCGACGCCTGCGACCAGTCCCAGCTGTACGTGCTGATCGAGAACAGCAAGGGCGTCCCGCTCTACCTCGGCCGCACCACCCGGATCGCCACCCCCGGCCAAACCGTCGCGCTAGCCGCGCGAGACCGCGGCTGTTCCTTCCCCGGCTGTGACCGGCCCCCGAGCCACTGCCAGCGACACCACATCACCGACTGGGCCAACGACGGCCCCACCGACATCGACAACCTCACCCTGCTCTGCGGCTACCACCACCGAGAACACGCCAAACGCGGCTGGGAATGCGTGATGCTGAACGGGCTGCCGCACTGGCGACCACCCGCCTGGCTCGACCCCACACGAACACCCATCCGCAACACCCGACACTTCACCCTGCCCACCCACCCACAACCCACCGACCAACCCGCCGACCAACCCAGCGACGCCGACCAGCCCGGCGCTGACCCGAGCGTCGCGCCGGACGTCGGCGTCGCGACCGGGGCCGGGTCCGAGACCACGTGCGGCACCCCGTCCGGCACCACGTCCGGCACCACGTCCGGCACCACGTCCCAGACCAAGGGCAACGACCAAGACATCGCCGTCCCGGAAGGCTGGCTGCCCGATACTGGATGACGAGCGAGTGGGCTTTTCGCTAGTTGACTTGCCCCCCGAAGAAGACCTGGACCTCGCGAATCAGACTGTCCCGCACCGTGATTGCCTCGACATTGCGATACCGGGCGCCGGTCGACAGCTCGTACTCGTAGTAGGCGAAGACGAGGCCGCCTCCCGCCGGGGTGACGGCGAGCAACTCCTGCTCGGCGAACCGCGCCGCCGTCGGGAAGCAGCGCTCGAAGAACGCCGCCTTGTCGATGTGGTCATCCTGCGGGCTGGTGAACGTGAATTCCTCGGCGTACAGCGGCCAGGCCTGTTGCCGGTCCTGCTCCCGGTAGAGGCGGAACGCCCGCTCGACGAGCGCGCCCTCCGCCGCTTGTTCGATCGGGGCTTGATCCGATCGGCGCTTCGTCCATCGGCGCAGACTAGGAGCCGCCGAGCCGACCCGCGATTCGACGGCGCCTGGATCGACGGCCGGTCCTTCAGGCGCCGGCCGCCAGCGCGGCGATGACACCAGCCACCGGCCCGGGCTGTGCGGCCCGGTAACCGGTGCCGGCCCAGAGGTTGATCCGCTCGGGATCGCCGGCGGCCACGGCCGCCCGGCGCAATGGACTGGTTAGGTGGTGGATCGCCGGGTAGCCGGAGGGTGCGAGCGCGTCGTACCGATCGGTGAACTCGTTGCGCAAGGCCCGCGCCGGCCGGCCGGTGAAGGCGCGCGTCACGATGGTCGCGCCCCGGTTCGGGTCGGCGAGCGCGGCCCGGTGTGGCGCCGAGGCGCCGCTCTCGTCGGTACGCAACAACACCGTCCCGACCATCACCGCTTCGGCGCCGGCCCGTAAGGCGGCGGTGACATCCGCCGATGCCGCCACACCACCTGCCGCCAACAACGGGAGACGGACCGCGGCCCGGACCTGAGCAACCAGCTCCGGCAGCGGCGTAGGCGTCGGAAGCTGTTGCGGCGTCAGGGTTCCGGAGTGACCTCCCGCGGCAGCCGACTGAACGGCGAGGGCATCCACGCCGAGGTCGGCGGCCACGCGGGCCTCGGCGGCGGAGGTGACCGTCTGTACGACGATGGTGCCCACGGCTCGCAGCGAGACGACGACGTCACGGGAAGGCAGTCCGAAGGTGAAGCTGACGACCGGCACCGGATCCGTGACGAGCAGGTCGATCTTGGCCCGCCAGTGGTCGTCGTCCTCGAGCGGCGCCGGCGGCGGCTCGAGGTCGTAGCGATCCAGCTCGGCCTGGATCGCCAGGGCGTAGGACCGGTAGGCCGTGGGATCGACCGGCACCGGGTTGGGCGCGAAGACGTTGACCCCGAACGGCACTGCGGCCGCTCGGACGACGTCGATCTGCGCCTTCAGGGCCTCGGCAGATCGATAGCCGGCGGCCAGGAAGCCCAGACTTCCCGGCACCAGCCGCGGCGACGACGAGCTCGGGCGTGCCCGGCCCACCGGCCATTGGCGCCGCGAGCACAGGCGTCCGGACACCCAGGTCGGCAAGCAACGATGGCACGCCAACATCCTGCCTCGTTCGCGCACCAGCCAGCGCACCGCAGTGGCCGCACCCCGGGACGCGAGAGTCCGGACAGTCAGGGCTGGAAGCGGTAGCCCAGGCCAGGCTCGGTGAGCAGGTGGCGCGGCCGAGCCGGATCGCTCTCCAGCTTGCGCCGGAGCTGGGCCATGTACTGCCGGACGTACTGCGTCTCGGCCTGATACGTCGGGCCCCAGACCTGTTCGAGCAGCGAGCGCTGGCTGACCAGTTTGCCCGGCTCGCGGACGACGACCTCCAGCAGCTCCCACTCGGTGCGGGTGAGGTGCACGACCTCGACGGGGTCATCGGTGGCGTGGACCCGATGGTCGGCCAGGTCGACGGTGTAGCGGCCGATGATGACGTTGGCCGGTCGCTCGTCGTCGGTGCGGCGCCGGATGACCACCCGGATCCGGGCCAGCAGCTCGTCCAGGCTGAACGGCTTGGTGACGTAGTCGTCGGCACCGGCATCCAACGCATCGACCTTGTCGCGGCTGTCCCTGCGGCCGGACAGCACGATGATCGGCACCCGGGTCCAGGCCCGCAACTGGCGGATGACCTCGACCCCGTCCAGATCGGGCAGGCCGAGGTCGAGCACCACCAGGTCGGGATGCTGCTCGCGCGAGGCCGTGAGCGCCTCGCCACCGGTGGCCGCGGTCACCACGGCGTACTGCCGGGCGAGCAGGTTGATCCGCATCGCCCGCAGGATCTGCGGCTCGTCATCGACGACCAGGATCCGGCTCATCGACAACCCTCGCAGGGCAGGCGCAGGGTCATCGTCAACCCGCCGCCGGGCGTCGTGTCCGGCGTCAGGCTGCCGCCCATCGCTTCGGCCAGGCCGCGCGACAAGGCCAGCCCGAGACCCACACCGGTGCCGTTGTCGCGGTCCCCGAGCCGTTGGAACGGCAGGAAGACGCTGTCCCACTGCGCGACCGGAATGCCGGGGCCTCGGTCAACGACCCGCGTCTCGATCTGGCCACCGTGCTCGCTCACCGAGATCATCGGCGGGCTGTCCGGCGCGCTGTATCGGATCGCGTTCTGCGCCATGTTGACCAGCACGCGCTCGACGAGGACCGGATCGGCATGCACCTCCGGCAGTTCGTCGGGCACGCGCACGTCGATGTGGCGTGCGATCGGCCCGATCTCATCGAGTGCGGTCGCGATGCTTTCGGCCATGGACATCGCCTGGGGCGACATGGCCAGCGCCCCGGCCTGGAGCCGGCTCATGTCGAGCAGGTTCTCGACCAGCCGCGAGAGCCGGTCCAGTGACTCCTCGACCGTCGCCAACAGCTCGTCCCGGTCCGCGTCGCTGAAGACGACGCCCTCGCTGCGCAGTCCGTTGACCGCCGCCTTGGCCGAGGCCAGCGGCGTGCGCAGGTCGTGACTCACCGCGCTGAGCAGGGCCGTGCGCAACCGATCCACCTCCGCGAGCGGACCGGCCGCGGCGGCCTGCTCGGCGAGCCGCTCCTGCTTCAGCGCGACCGCCGCTTGAGCGGCGAAGGCCTGCGTCAACCGCCGGTCGGCCGCAGCCAGCGGATGCCCTTGCAGGACAAGGGAAAGGCCGGGATCGACCAGGATCTCGGCATCACCTTGCGCCGGCGTCAGGCTCGGGCGGTCGCCGACCGCGCAGGCGATCCGCCAGGCTCCTTCGTCGTGGAAGACGTCCGGGCCCGGCGGCCCGTCGGTGCGCTCCAGCAGGGTCACGCTGGTGAAGCCCAGCGTCTCGCGCAGCTGGTCGAGCAACGCCGGCAGCGGCCGGGCACCGCGCAGGACGCTGCCCGCGAGCGTGGAGAGCGTCTCGGCCTCGGTGCGCGCGGTGGCCGCTTCCCGCGTACGACGCGCAGCTCGGTCGACCGTCACGCTCACCGCGACGGCGACCGCCAGGAAGACGGCCAACGCGAGGACGTTGTCGTGGTCGGCGATGGTGAACCGGTAGATCGGTGGCGTGAAGTAGTAGTTGAGCAGCAGCGAGCCCGCGACCGCGGCGAACAGGGCCGGATAGAGGCCGCCGACCAACGCCACGACGACGACCCACGCCAGGTACAGGAGGATGTCGCTGGGCAGCGACAGGTCCCCTCGGAGGCGGGTCAGGCCGAAGGTCAGCAACGGCAGGCCGATCACGGCGAGGACGAAGCCCACGATCCGCCGCGATGCGCTGAGTGAGCTGGAAGCGCCGACCGGCCGGCGGCCGCGGCGGACCTCCTCGTGGGTCACCAGGTGCACGTCGATGGGCCCCGACTCGCGGGTCACGGTCAGCCCGACCCCGGGCGAGAGCGCCTGGCTCAGCCGGCCGCGGCGGCTGACGCCCAGCACGAGCTCGGTGGCGTTGACACCGCGAGCGAAGTCGAGCATCGCACCTGCGATGTCGGGCCCGACGACCTGGTGATAGGTGCCACCGATGCTCTCGACCAGGGTGCGCTGACGGGCCAGGTCCACCGGGTTGGTGCCGACCAGGCCATCGCTGCGCGTGACGTGCACGGCGAGCAGCTCGGCTCCCTTGGCCCGCGCGGCGATTCGCGCGGCCCGGCGGATCAGCGTGTCGCCCTCGGGGCCACCGGTGAGCGCGACCACGACCCGCTCGCGGGTCTCCCAGGTCGCCGAGATCTCATGTTGCTCCCGATAGCTGTCCAGCTCGTCGTCGACCTTGTCGGCCAGCCAGATCAGCGCCAGCTCGCGCAGGGCGGTCAGGTTGCCGACCCGGAAGTAGTTGCCGAGGGCCGCGTCGATCTTCTCCGGGCGGTAGATGTTGCCGTGGGCCATCCGTCGGCGCAACGCCTCGGGAGCCATGTCGACCAGCTCGATCTGCTCGGCTCGGCGGACCAGCTCGTCCGGCACCGTCTCCCGTTGCGGCACACCGGTGATCTGCTGGACGACGTCGTTGATCGACTCCAGGTGCTGGATGTTCAGGTTCGTGATCACCGTGATACCGGCGGCCAGCAGCTCCTGGATGTCCTGCCAGCGCTTGGCGTTGCGGCTGCCCGGAATGTTGGTGTGGGCCAGCTCGTCGACGAGGACGACCTCCGCGTCCCGGGCGAGCACCGCATCGACGTCCATCTCCTCGAACGTCGTGCCGCGATAGCTGATCTGCTGGCGGGGCACGACCTCCAGCCCGCCAGCATCTCCTCGGTGTGCCGGCGGCCGTGCGTCTCGATGTAGCCGACGACGACGTCGGTGCCGCGGTCACGGCGCCGATGACCCTCCTCGAGCATCTTGTAGGTCTTGCCCGACGCCCGGGGCAGCACCGAGGTAGACGCGGAGCTGGCCCTGCTGTGCCATCACGCCTCACCTCCCTCGGTCGGTCTTCATCTGATGATCACCTCAGCCGGAGTGGTACGGGTACTTCCGGTCCAGCGCCAGGTTCAGCTGCAGCACGTTGACGCCCGGCTCGCCCATGAAGCCGAGGGCGCGCCCGGTCGTGTACTGCTTGACGAGGGCACTCACGGCTGCGACGGCGACCCCGCGGGCCTTCGCCACGCGAGGCGTTTGCAACTCGGCGTACGCCGGTGAGATCTGGATAGTCCAGACCGCTGCCGCTCGCGGTCACGGCGTCGGCCGGAACCGCCGACTTGGCCGGGGCATCGCCGCGGATCGGCGTCACGATGCCCTTGGAGTAGTCCGCGCCGAAGGTCGCGCACTTCACCGCGACGCCTTTGTACGACGTGATGAAGGGCGTAGCCGGGCACTCCTGGTTGAGGCTGACCACCTGGGTGATCGGGCCGGTGCTGCCGTTCTCGCGGAACACCGCGAGGACCGCGCCCACGCCGTCGGCGGTGCAGTAGGGACGGGCGCCGCTGACTCCCTCGAGCTGTCCCACGGCCAGGCTGCGCGCGCAGACCTGGCTGAGCAGGGCGAGCTTGCTGCCGTCGCCGTCCGGATCCTTGGCCTTGGCCGGGTCGCCGAGGGTGTCCACGACGCTCTCCGGGCCCAGGTTGGAGGCGCTCGTGGCGGTCGGGTCGTAGCCATCGCCGGCCGCGGAGGGGCGGGTCTGGAAGTACTGCACGAGCGCGTTGCCGTCCTTGTCGGTGAACAACTGCCCGATCAGAGACGATCCGACCGGCTTGCCGTCCACGTGGTCCAGGGAGCCGTCGGCCTTGTGCTGCAGGCCGGGCACCTGGGCTACGGCGGTGATCGCTAGTGGGTAGGCCAGACCGGTCAGGACGGTGAGGACGAGGAGCAGACGCAGCGCGGTGGTGTGCTGGGCCAGCCAGGACGGTAGACGCATCAGCGGATCCCTGGGATGAACTGGACGAGGAGGTCGATCGCCTTGATGCCGATGAACGGCGAGATCAGGCCACCGACTCCGTAGATCAACAGATTGCGGCGCAGCATGGCGGACGCGCTCGACGGCGTGTAGCGAACCCCCCTGAGGGACAACGGGATCAGCGCCACGATGACCAGGGCGTTGAAGATCACCGCGGACAGGATGGCCGAGGTCGGGCTGTACAGATGCATGACGTTCAGGACATGCAGCCCGGGATAGACCGCGACGAACATCGCCGGAATGATCGCGAAGAACTTCGCGATGTCGTTGGCAATGGAGAACGTCGTCAGCGCACCGCGCGTGATCAGCAGCTGCTTGCCGATCTCGACGATCTCGATCAGCTTGGTGGGGTCAGAGTCGAGGTCGACCATGTTGCCGGCTTCCTTGGCCGCCGACGTCCCCGTGTTCATGGCGACGCCGACATCGGCCTGGGCCAGCGCCGGCGCATCGTTGGTGCCGTCACCGGTCATCGCGACCAGCTTGCCGCCCTCCTGTTCGCGCCGGATGAGCGCGAGCTTGTCCTCGGGCGTCGCCTCGGCCAGGAAGTCGTCGACCCCCGCCTCCTCGGCGATCGAGCGAGCGGTCAGCGGGTTGTCGCCGGTGATCATCACCGTGCGGATGCCCATGCGGCGCATCTCGTCGAACCGCTCGCGCATGCCGCTCTTCACGACGTCCTTGAGGTGGATGACCCCGAGGACCCGGGCCGTGCCGCCGACCCGCTCGCCAACGACGAGCGGGGTGCCACCAGAGGCGGAGATGCCGTCGACGACCTGCCCGACCTGGTCGGACACGGCGCCGCCATGGGTCCGGACCCACTCGGCCACCGCGGCGGCCGCGCCCTTGCGCAGCTCGCGCGCCGGGCCGGAGTCGTCGGCCGAGAGGTCCACCCCGGACATGCGGGTCTGGGCGGTGAAGGGGATCCAGGTGGCGTGGCCCAGCTCGCCCGGGTGCCGTTCGCGCAACCCGTGCTCGGTCTTGGCGAAGACGACGATCGAGCGCCCTTCCGGGGTCTCGTCGGCCAGGCTGGACAGCTGGGCGGCATCGGCCAGCTCCATCGGCGTGACGTCGCCCACGGGGATGAACTCGCTGGCCTGCCGGTTGCCGAGCGTGATGGTGCCGGTCTTGTCGAGCAGCAGGGTGTTGACGTCACCGGCCGCCTCGACCGCGCGGCCGGACATGGCCAGGACGTTGCGCTGCACCAGCCGGTCCATGCCCGCGATGCCGATGGCCGAGAGCAGTGCGCCGATGGTGGTCGGGATCAGACAGACGAGCAACGAGACGAGGACGATGCCGGTCACGCCGTGGGCGTTCAGCGCCTGGCTGTCCGGGGCGAACGCCTGGACCGCCTTGGAGTAGATCGCCAACGGCTGCAGGGTCGCCACCGCCAGGATGAAGATGAGCGTGAGCGCGGCCAGCAGGATGTTGAGGGCGATCTCGTTCGGGGTCTTCTGCCGGTTGGCCCCCTCGACCAGCGCGATCATCCGGTCGATGAAGCTCTCCCCCGGCTTCTGAGTGATCCGCACGACGATCCGGTCGGACAGCACGCGGGTGCCGCCCGTGACGGCCGACCGATCACCGCCGGACTCGCGGATCACCGGCGCGGACTCCCCCGTGATGGCCGATTCGTCAACGCTGGCAATGCCTTCGACGACGTCGCCGTCCCCGGGGATCACCTGGCCGGCCTCGACCACGACGAAGTCGCCCTGCTGCAGGACGGGCGCCGGGACGAGCTCCTCCGCCAGGTCGGTCGCACCGGGCGTCCAGCCGGCGACCCGGCGGGCCATGGTGTCCTGCTTGGCCCGGCGCAGCGACTCGGCCTGAGCCTTGCCGCGCCCTTCGGCGACCGCCTCGGCCAGGTTGGCGAAGATGACCGTCAGCCAGAGCCAGATGGTGATCAGCCAGGCAAAGACGGTCGGATGTCCGATCGCCAGGACGGTCGTGTAGACCGAGCCGACCTCGACGATGAACATCACCGGGTTGCGCCACAGGGTGCGCGGGTCCAGCTTGCGCAGTGCGCCCGGGGTCGACGTCAGCAGCTGTTTCGGGTCGAGCAGACCGCCGCCGACCCGGCCGCGCTGCGACGCAGCATCGTTGCCCGGCCGCTCGACCGGCGCCGTACCGGCAGTCATGGAGGTCATGGCGCTCATGGCGCTCATCGGTTTCCGTCCTCTGTGGATCGGTGAATCACGTTGATGGTCATGGCTTTCAGTGCACGCCTTCGGCCAGTGGACCGAGGGCCAGCGCGGGCAGGTAGGTCAGCGCGACGACGATCAGCGTGACGCCGACGAGCATCCCGACGAAGAGCGGCTGATAGGTCTTCAGCGTCCCGGTGGACTCGGGCACCGGCTTCTGCCGGGCCAGCGAGCCCGCCAGCCCCAACACGAACAGGATGGGCAGGAACCGGCCCAGCAGCATCGCCAGGCCGAGCGCGGTGTTGTACCAGGTCGTGTTGACGCTGATCCCCGCGAACGCCGACCCGTTGTTGTTGGCTCGCCGAGGTGAAGGCGTAGAGCACCTCGGAGAGCCCGTGGGCTCCGGTGTTGAGCATCGAGGCCCGCTCCTTGGGCAGCGCCATCGCCGTACCGGTCCCCACCAGCACCAGGGTCGGAGTCGTGAGGAAGTAGAGCGAGGCGAACTTCATCTCCCGGGCCCCGATCTTCTTGCCGAGGTACTCCGGTGTTCGCCCGACCATCAACCCGCCGACGAAGACGGTCACGACGGCCAGGATGAGGATGCCGTAGAGACCCGACCCGGTGCCGCCCGGAGCGACCTCGCCGAGCTGCATGTCGAGCATCGTGACGCCACCACCCAGCGCCGTGTAGGAGTCGTGGAACGAGTCCACAGCTCCGGTCGACGTCAGCGTCGTGGCACTCGCGAAGGTCGCCGAGTTCAGCACCCCGAAACGGGTTTCGGTGCCCTCGGTCGCGGCGCCCACCGCCTGCGGCACCGTCCCGCCGTGCACCCCCTGGAGCACGTTGAGCACGATGACACTGCCGACGGCCATGATCGCCATCGCCGAGACGATCGCGTAGCCCTGCCGGTTGCTGCCGACCATCCGGCCGAAGGTGCGCGGCAGGCTGAAGCTGATCACGAGCAGGAAGAAGATCTGCAGCCCGTTGGTCCACGAGGTGGGGTTCTCGAACGGGTGCGCGCTGTTGGCGTTGTAGAAGCCACCACCGTTGGTCCCGAGCTCCTTGATGATCTCCTGGCTGGCCACCGGGCCGCCGGTGATGTGCTGGGTCGCCCCCGCGAGGGTGTGCACGTCGGTGCCGGAGGAGAAGTTCTGGATCATCCCCGCGGCCACGAAGATGATCGCGCCGATGACGGCGATGGGCATCAGGATGCGGAAGACGATGCGGGTCAGGTCGACCCAGAAGTTGCCGAGGTGCTCGGTGTGCTTGCGCGCGAAACCGCGCACCAGCGCCACGGCCACGGCGATGCCGACGGCGGCCGAGGCGAAGTTCTGCACCGCCAAGCCGGCCATCTGCACCAGGTAGCCCATGGTGGACTCACCCGAGTAGGCCTGCCAGTTCGTGTTGGTGACGAAGCTGACCGCGGTGTTCCAGGACAGGGCCGGAGTGACGTTGCTGAAGCCCAACGAGAGCAACAGGTGGCTCTGAACCCGTTGGAACACATAGAGAAACAGGATCGAGACGGCCGAGAAGGCCAGCACGCTGCGGGCGTAGACCGTCCACGACTGCTCGCCGTCCGGGTTGACGCCGATCACCCGGTAGACCCCGCGCTCGACCCGAGAGTGCCGAGTGCCCGAGACGACGCGGTACATGTAGTCGCCGAACGGCCGGTAGGCCAGCGCGAGCGCGACGACGATCGCCCCGATGAACAGCGCGCCGGCTGCGGTGTTGCTCATCAGAACCGCTCCGGGAAGAGCAGCGCCGCGATCAGGAAGATCGTCATGACGACGGCCAGCACCAGGCCGACCAGGTTTGCTGCGCTCACAGCCGCTCTACTCCCTTGAGTACCAATGCCAGTACGCCGAACAGCGCGACGGTCAGGACGACGAAGATCAGGTCAGCCACGACGCACCCCGGTCGCCGTCAGCGACTCACGCTTCGCGTCGTCGCGCCGCCAGGCCCCGATGCCCAGCCCGATTGCCGCGGCGGCGACCAGCAGCCCCAGTCGGCCCAGGTCGCTCCAGCCGTGCCAGACCAGCACGCCGAACCGGTCTTGGATGAAACCGTTGTAGACCAGCCACGCGAGCGGCACGACCGCAGCCGCAGCCATCCAGTCTGAAGCAGCCAGCGCAAATGAAGCCAGACCGAAAGCGATGACGGCGAAACGAGCTGCCGGATCGCTCGACGGCACGAATGCGGCCACCATGGCGGCCGCGACGATGACGACGGCTCCGATGGCAACGGCAATCCCCGTCGGCGTCCCATCTCGAGCGGCCGACCCTCGGACTGGCTCGGTTCTGATCTTCAACATGGCGACCCTGCGATCGGGCTGGGAGAGTGCGAAAACCTTCATGGCTCGAGTGAATCCAGACGACGCCACGCCGAGAACCGGTCTTGACGGAAAACAGACGGGTCGACCGGCAACCTTGACGGTTTCCTAACGCCTCCCGGTCAAGCCGGCCACCCTGCGCGCGATGACGGGCGGGGACCACCGACACGCTTGACCATCCTCGCTCGCATTCTCAGAACCTTCTGAGAATGCGAGCCGACGGTCCAGCCATGACCATGACCCCGCACGACGAGCGGTCCCTGCGATGAGGCGCGGCAGCGGCTTCGCCGTGGCTTTGGCGAGCAGCGCCGCGCTGGTAGGCGCATGGAAGGTTGGCGAGGGCCCCAGTCGAACCACGGCCCTGGGGCTCACGGTGGTCGCGCCGCCCACGGCCGACAGCACGTCAACGTCACCATCGAGCACGTCGCCGGACACACCATCCAGCTCGCCGATCTCAGCGTCGCCAACGTCGTCGAGGTCACCATCGAGCACTCCGTCCGGCCCACGGTCGGGCGCTGCAACTCCGTGCTCGCACACTCAGGCGACGGCCACCCAGAGGCCAACCTCCCGCCCGACACCCCCGCACGCGCCGAGCCCGTCCAGCTCGCACACCTCCAGCAGCTCACCGCGGTCCTACAACGGGGCGACGGTGCAGACGCCGTACGGCGACGTGCAGGTGCGGGTGGTCATGACCGGTACGAAGATCACGGACGTCGTAGCGCTCCGGCTGACCGACAGCTCCTCACGTTCAGTCTCGATCAGTGCCCAGGCCGCACCGATCCTGCGCCGGGAGGCCCTGGCCGCCCAGTCATCCCACATCGACGCGGTGAGCGGCGCGTCATACACGAGTGCCGGCTACGTGCAGAGCTTGCAGTCGGCGCTGGACCTCGCGCGCGCGGCCTGACCCTGGAGATCCGCGAGCCACGCAAGCACGGCCCCGCGTGAGCGGGGCCGTGCTCAGTGGTCGAGCTGGCGGTCAGGCGACGGTGACCGGCTCGCGGGTGGCGGTGCCTGCTGTCCTTCGGCAGGGCGACGACCGACTCGTTCTTCTTCGCCTTGCCGCTGTGCCAGAGGCCCAGCGCCGACAGGACGAACATCAGTCCGGCGGCGATGAAGGCGAAGATGGCGGCGATCCCGGCGATGGTGCCCATCGTGCCGAACGCGTAGGCGTTGAGCAGCAGGCCGCGCAGGGTCTCACCCTTGAACATGGTCGCGACCTGTCCGGCCAGCGCGGTGTTCGTGGGGTCGGCCTGGGCCTTGGTGCTCAGCTGGGCGTAGGTCTGACCGCCGCCGGCCTCCTTGAGGTGAACGGCGATGAAGTGGTCGGCGTAGGTCTCGGCCTGCGCGCCGGTGGTGAGCTGCTGGCCGGCGTACTTCTGCATCGCCGTGAAGTTCGGGCCGGCGATGGCCGGGCTGCCCTTGGGCGGGAAGAAGATCTTCTGAGCCGAGAGCTGGGTCTTGACCTGGTCGCCCACAAAGTTGTGGGCCCAGGTCAGCAGCACTCCGGACACGATGAGGACCGCGGTGATCGTGAACCCGATGCGGCGGCCAGCTTGTCGACGGTGGTGCGCTTCATGGTCTTCTCCTTAGATGTCGTGAGAGGCGCGGGCCGAGGTGGCTGGTGCCTTGACTTCATCCTGGGTCGCCGCCGGTCTCCGGGGACTGGGCCGAAAGTCCCGCGTCCTCCCGTGAAGGTCCCGACATGGCGGCCAGGTAACCCAGGCCGCCCGTCTCAGCATCGGATAATGGCAGCCGTGCCGCGAACGCCGACTGAACCAGCGCCGGAACCCCAACCGCGACCGCGACTGCGCCGCGCGACGTACGAAGCCGAGCTGCGCCGCCTGCAGGCCGAGCTCGTGATCATGCAGGAGTGGGTCCGCGAGACCGGGACGCGCTTGCTGGTGCTCTTCGAGGGTCGCGACGCAGCCGGCAAGGGCAGCGCCATCAAACGGGTCGCTGAGTACCTCAACCCTCGCGTCGCTCGGATCGTGGCGCTACCCGCACCGACCGAGCGCGAGCGCCAGCAGTGGTACTTCCAGCGCTACGTCGCCCACCTGCCCGCCGGCGGCGAGATCGTGCTGATGGACCGGTCCTGGTACAACCGCGCGGTCGTCGAGCGGGTCATGGGTTTCTGTACGCCGCAGGAGTACCGGCGCTTCATCGCCCAGTGCCCGGTCTTCGAGCGGCTCCTCGTCGACGACGGGATCCTGCTGCGCAAGTACTGGTTCTCGGTGAGCGACGCCGAGCAGGAGCGCCGCTTCCGGTCGCGGCGCGACGACCCGATGCGCCGATGGAAGCTCTCCCCGATGGACGTCGAGTCCATCGCTCGCTGGGAGGACTACTCGCGGGCCAAGGACGAGATGTTCGTGCACACCGACATCGACGAGTCGCCGTGGTGGGTCGTGGAGGCCGACGACAAACGCCGGGCTCGGTTGAACATGATCGCCCACCTACTCTCGACCGTGCCGTACGTCGCGGTGGACCGGCCGCCCGTCGACCTGCCCAGCCCGACCCGTGGCCACCGACTACGAGCGCCCGCCGCGCGAGCTCTTCCGCTCGGTGCCCGACCACGCGGGCGGCCTGGACCCCGGCTGACAGCACCTCGATCAGGGAGCCCACTCGCGACGGCACGTGCGGCTCGTCGTGCCGGGTAGCTGACACCCGACCGCCGCCCGGCTCCCAGGAGGGTCACTCGCGGGTCGAGACCTGATCGGCGCTCACCCATCGGTCGGCCGCGGCAATCGGGAACCGGCGGCCGGTCACGGTGTCCGGCTCGATCCGCACGAAGAGGTACTTCGGACCGGCATGGGCCGGCCGGAGCGGAAGCTTGCGCACGTAGTCGAGCTCGGTCTGCGACGTGACGTCGCGCGCCTGCCCCTTCACCACGACGCTCCACGCGATACCCGCGTCGCTGTCGACGCCGTCGGCCTCGAGCGCGACCGGCTGGCCGAGCCGCGCCGAGACGTGCTTGAGTCCGGCCGCCGTCCGGAAGACCACGGTGCCGTTCGCGATCACGTAGTTGACCGGGAAGATCTCCGGCTCCCCGTCGAAACACATCGCCAGCCGACCGAGGTCGCTGGTGCCGAGCAGCTGCCAGCTCTCGGCCGGGGTGAGTTCGTTCGTCGTGTCGTCCATGTCCCGAGCATCCGCGCCTTTCAGCGTGGGCGGGTGAGGCCAGAGGCCCGGGCGGGCGGGACTTTCGACCCTGACCGCCTGCCCACCTCATACCTAGCGTCCTAAGGGACAACCCATCTGAGGAGGACGCCATGTTGGTCAAGGAGCTGATGACCCGCAGCGTTGCGACAGTCCGCGCGGAGACGACGATCAGCCGCGCCGGCGAGCTGCTGCTCGACAGCGACATCACGGCCGCTCCGGTGGTCGATGACGACGGTCACGTCATCGGCATCGTGAGCCGCCGCGACCTGCTGGCGGGGCGAGAGATCGACGACCCCCGCGCCCACCTGATCCCTGCCCACGGGGACGTCGCCGGAGCCGCCGCACCTCGTCCACGACGTCATGACCCGAAACGTCATCGTCATCGCCCCGATCGACGACGACGCTCACGCGGCCCGGATCATGCTCGAGCACGGCCTGGCCAGTCTGCCCGTGCTCGAGCACGGCGAGCTGGTCGGCATGATCAGCGTCACCGACATCCTGCGCAGCCACACCCACTCGGACGCCGAGATCGCGCGCACCCTGCGCGAGCGGTTCTTCGAGTACGGCGAGTCCCACCCGCTCGGCACGGTGAGCGTCGACGACGGGGTCGTGACCGTCACCGACACCGACAGCCCTCTGACGACTCGGATCGCCGAGGCGGTCGCGGAGACCACGGAAGGCGTGGTCGGCGTCCACATCGAGCCGTCGCAACCCTGACCCGACGCTGTGCCGCGTGCTCCCACTCGGCCGCCGTACTCCCTGCATGCCGGTGATCGGGCGCTGATTTCGCGCGATCACCGGCCTCAGCGGAGCAACGCGGCCGGACGGGAGCTCGGTCGTCGCCGATCGACCGCTCAGCAGTCGCTGGTGGGCACCACGAGCACCGGGCTGTTCGCACCTGTGGTGACCCGCCGGGCCACCGGCCCGAACCGACTGCCGGGCAGGCTGGCCCGACCGCAGCCACCCACCACGACGACAGTCGCGCCGGTCGACGCGCCCACGAGCGCGTGGGCCGGCCGGCTGTCGACGACTGACACCGTGACCGCAACCTCTGGATAGCGTTGGTACCACTCGGCCAACAGGTCCTCCAGCGAGACCTGGGCGTCCTTCTTTGCGGTCGGCCAGTCGCTCATGTACTCGGCAAGGGGGTCACCTGGACCCCAGTCGGCGTCGTTCCACGCGTGCACGACGCGTAGGCCTGCGGACAGCCGGTCGGCGAGCGCGAACGCCGTGTCCAGGACGCGCCGCTGGTCGGAGCTGCAGTCGGATCGGACGGGGTTGTCGACGCCGACGACCACGGGGCCGTCGTGGCCGCCGAGGTGGCTGTGCTGCGCGTCGTAGCCGCAGACGACCACCGCCGCATCGATCTGCTCGGCGAGGATTGCGGCGGCGGAGCCGACCTGGCGGGTGCCCTGGGTCCCCAGACCGCGACGGCCGACGACCACGGTGGCGGCGCCACTGCACGTCTGGGCGAGCGCGGCGGGCCCGACACCACACACCAGCTCGGCGTCGACGGTGAGGTCGGGCTCGACCTCGCGCGCGTGCCGGGCAGCTGCCTCGACGATCCGCCGAGCTCGGCGAGGCCAGGCCGGCCTCGTCCCAGGCCCGATCTGCCCGACGCGGCTCCTCGGTCGAGCATCGACCAGGGCGAAGCGTGCACGATGCGCAGCTGGGTGCCGGTGCGGGCGGCTTCGCGCGCCCCCCACGTCACGGCGTGCGCGCCGTCATTCGACCCGTCGACTCCGACGAGCACGGCGCCCTGCGGATCTGCTGGAGCGGTCATGGCCGGCCCTTCCTTCTGCTGCATGGTCCTGCGGATGTCTCCGCGGCCAGCACTGGGTCAGCACTGGTTGACGACTTCGACGCTAGGTGCCGGTGGGCCATCGCGGAGCGGGCTTGGTGCCCCCGTGGACAGGACTTTCGGCCCTCGCCGGACGTCGCGGCGCGGCCGAGGCTGGAGGCACCTCAGCGAACGGAGTTCCACCGTGTCCAGCAGCACCGTCGACCGGCCCAGCACGGCCAGCCGTCCCCCGGCGCGACCGGCCGGTGCGTACGACGCACTGACCGCGTCCGGCCTGGCCGTCGAGCTCCGGCCGTACGTCGACACCGACGCGCCTGCGGTCCGGGCGCTGCTCGCGGAGGCGACCGAGCAGAGCTCCTACTACCGGTTCTTCACTGTCTCGCGGCGAGCCGGCGAGGCCTACGTCGAGCTCCTCGCAGACGCCGACGAGACCTGTGCCGCGGTCGTTGTCGTGGACCGGGGGTCGGTGGTCGCGATCGGTTCTCTGCACCCCTGTCCGGCGACCGATGGCGGGCCTCGCGAGGCCGAGTTCGGCCTCTTGGTCGCCGACCGTCGCCACGGCGACGGCTTGGGCACGTTGGTCCTGGAGGACCTGCTGAGTCGGGCTCGCCTGCTGGGCTTCGACACGGTCGTCGCCCTGGTGATGTCGGCCAACCGCGCCATGCTCCGCGTCTTCCAGGACTCCGGCTTCGTGGTGGCCAACGAGTTCGACAGTGGCGAGGTGCGAGTTCATTGCGCTGTCCGGGCGGTCGACGAGGTGATCGACCGGGTCGCCGATCGCCAGTCCCGGGCCGAGGTCGCCTCCCTCCACCATGTCCTGGCACCCACGTCCATCGCCGTCGTCGGGGCCGGCCAGCATCGGCACACCGTCGGGCGCCAAGTGCTCGACCACCTGCTCCGGTCCGGCTTCACCGGCCGGCTGTTCGCCGTCAACCCGCAGGGCGTGTCCGTCGGCTCGGTGCCGGGATTCAGCTCCGTGCGCGAGATCCCTCAGCCCGTCGACCTGGTGGTCGTGGCGGTCAACACCTCCGCCGTGCGCTCGGTCGCGCTCGACTGCGCTGCGTCGGGGACGCGCGCGCTGCTGGCGCTGACCGCGGGTTTCGGCGAGGCCGGCCCCGAGGGCCGCGCCGATCAGGCCGACCTGCGTGCGCATCTGCCGCGACGCCGGCATGCGACTGGTCGGGCCCAACTGCATCGGGGTCGCCAACACCGACCCCGCGATCGGGCTCGACGCGACCTTCCTGCCCGAGACCCTCCAGCCGGGCACCACCGGCGTGCTCTCCCAGTCCGGCGCCGCCGCCGTCGCGATGCTGGAGGCGCTGCGGAGCCGGGGAGCGGGAGTCTCCAGCCTGGTGACCGTCGGCAACAAGGCCGACGTCGGCGGCAACGATGTCCTGCCCTGGTGGCAGCACGACGCCCGCACCCGGGTCATCGCCGCCTATCTCGAGTCGATCGCCGAGCCGATGGCCTTCGCCCGGCTGGCGCGAGACCGTCTCGGCGAGCACGCCCATCGTCCTGCTGAAGGCCGGGCGCACAGCCGCTGCAGCAGCCGCCGCGAGCAGCCACACCGCCGCCGCGGCCGACGACGACGCCGCCGTGGATGCCCTGTGCCGCAACGCCAACATCATCCGGGTCGACGACCTGCGCACGCTGGCCGACGTGTCTGCACTGGCCGGCATGCAGCCGCTGCCGACCGGCGCTCGGGTCGCGATCGTCGGCAACTCAGGCGGTCCGGCCGTGCTAGCGGCTGACGCCTGCGGCACCTACGGGCTCGAGGTCGCGCGGCTCGATCCGCAGACCCAGGACCGGCTCCGAGCGCTGCTGCCGCCGACAGCCGCCGTCGGCGGCCCGGTCGACGTCACGGCCGCCGCCTCGCCGGCTGAGCTGGCCGAGACCATGCAGCTCGTGGCCGCGGATCCGGGCGTGGACGTGGTGGTCGCGGTCCTGACCGTGTTGGGCAACGTGCCCGGTCCCGATCTCGTCTCCGCGCTCGACCAGGTGTGCGCCGACCACCCGACCACGACGATGGCCGCGTGCGTCTTCGGTGACGACACGCAGTGGCGGGGCACCGTGCCGCACTTCGACCAGCCCGAGGACGCCGTGCGAGCGGTCGCCCTGCTGCACGGCTACGCGACCCGCCGCGACACCGCCCACACCGGGGACGCACTGACCACCAGCCAGATCCAGGCGGCCCGCGACGAGGTGGAGGTCGTCCTGGGCCAACAGGGCGAGGGCTGGATGCCCGCCCTCGCGGCGTACCGCTTGCTGCATGCGGTGGACGTCGAGACCGCGCCCTATGTGACGGCGGACGACGCCGAGACCGCAGCCGAGGCGAGCAGCCTGCTCACCTTCCCGGTCGTCGCCAAGGGCGACGGCCCGGAGCTGGTCCACAAGTCCGACGTCGGCGCGGTGCGACTGGGCCTGACCGACCCCGACCAGGTGCGGGTCGCCGTGGCCGACATGGCCGCCACACTTGGCGACCGGCTGCACGGCAGTGATCGTCCAGAGCCAGGTGAGCTCGGGCGTGGAGATCATCATCGGCGCGACCCGCGACCCCCGGTTCGGACCCCTGCTGATGGTCGGCCGCGGTGGCGTGGACAGTGATGTCGATCCCGACCGCTGCTGGGCCATGGCGCCGCTCGACCACGCCACAGCCCGGCAGATGATCGGCCAGCTGCGCTGCCTGCCATCGCTCGGTGCCCGCCGCGGCCGCGCGGCCGCGGACCTGGACCGGCTGGCCGACGTTGCCGTCCGGATCTCGCAACTGGTCGCCGAGCTGCCGGAGATCACCGAGATCGACCTCAACCCGGTGCTGGCCCGGCCGGACGCGACCCTCGCGGTCGACGTCCGGGTGCGGATCCGTCCGGCGCCGGCACCCGTGCTGCTCGACCGCGTCCGGCACCTCAGATGACCACTCACAGGGAACGAGACAGGAACAACCCCAGGAAGGGGCGAGCATGATGACCACCACCCAGAGCACCCAGAGACAGCGGCGCATTGTCGTCGGGGTCGACGGATCCGAGCCGTCCAAGCAAGCCCTGCGCTGGGCCGGTCAGATCGCCGGCGCGCTGGACGCCGAGATCACGGCAATCGCGGCGTGGCACATTCCGATCGGCTACGGGATCAGCGGCTCCGCCTTCCCGTGGGACCCGGCCGAGGACACGACGAAAGCACTCACCGAGGCCGTCGACGAGGTCTTCGGGCCCCACCGCCCGATCGGCATCGAGCTCCTGGTCGGCCAGGGCAACAGCGCTGAGGTGTTGCTGGACCGTAGCCGGGACGCGCTGATGCTCATCGTCGGCAGCCGCGGGCACGGCGGGTTCGCCGGACTCCTCCTGGGATCGGTCAGCTCGAGCGTCGCGGAACACGCGACCTGCCCGGTGCTCGTCGTCCATGGCGACCGCGGCGTCGCGAAGGACGGCTGAGGACATGCCCATCGACGACTCGCCGCAGATCGCACAGATTCAGCCTCCGGAGTGCTGGGCCGCACTTCGCAGTACCAACCTCGGCCGACTGAGCTTCGCGGTCGACGGCCAGCCGGAGATCTTCCCGATCAACTACGTCACCGATGGGGGCACGGTCGTCTTCCGCACCGGCGTGCACTCGAGGATCGCTTCGGCGCTCGACGGCCGCCCGGTGGCCTTCGAGGTCGACGGCCACACCGACGGGCTCGCCTGGAGCGTCATCGTCAAGGGCGCCGCCCGGGAGATCAGTGGCCTCTACGACAGCCTCGCGGTGGCCGAACTCCCCCTCCATCCGGAGCAGGCTGGTCACAAGGACCGAGTGGCCCGGATCACCCCGAGCGAGATCACCGGGCGGCGGTTCACCGTCGCGGATACCGCACGCATGGGACACCGCGGTGACCTCGGCGCGACGCGCTGCCCCCGAATGACGACTCGAGCGGGTCCGCTCCGAGAACCGCACCACCCCAACCGAAACGGAAGGAACTGACATGGCACACGACACCAGCGGTCCGGTAGTGGTCGGGGTGGACTTCTCCGCCCCCAGCCAGACCGCGATCGACTACGGCGCGTGGCAGGCGGAGCAGCAGCACCGCGACCTGCACCTGATCCACGGCTCCGACGAAGTCGGCCAGCCGCGGCGTACCGGCCATCACCGGCTACGACACCGCGATGCTCAACGCGGCCGAGGCCAAGCTGGCCGAGCTCTGCGAGCAGGTCGGCACCGCACATCCCGACCTGTTGGTGACCGGCCGCGTCCGGCGCTGGTCCGGCGCGGCGCGCCTTGGTCGACGCCTCGCAGACCGCGGCCCTCGTCGTGGTGGCCTCACGCGGGCACGGGATGGTCCATCAGCTCTTCGCCGGCTCGGTGGCCGCCCAGACCGCGGCGCACGCCATGTGCCCGGTCATCGTCGTCCGGCCGCCCCAGGAAGGCGACCGGCCCGCTTCGGCGCCGGTCGAGCTCCCCGGCAAGGGGCCGGTCCTGGTCGGAGTGGACGGTTCGACCTTCTCGCGGAACGCAGTGGACTTCGCGTTCGCCGAAGCCGGCCGGCGCGGCGTACCCGTGGTCGCGACGTCGGCCTGGGGCCCCAAGGACTTGGGCGCCCTCAGCGGGCGGATGCCCAAGGGCGTGGACGCCGGTGAGTGGGCGCGCCGGATAGAGCAGGACGCCGAACGGGTGGTGGCCGAGGCCGTCGCCGGGTTGGCTGAGCGCTATCCCGAGGTGTCGATGGAATCCGTCATCATCAACGACGTCAGCGCCTACGACGGCTTGCTCGTCGCCGCACATCGGGTGCATCCCGACCTGATCGTGGTCGGCTCCCGGGGAGCAGGCGGCTTCCGTGGCCTGATGCTCGGGTCGGTCAGCCAGCAGCTGGTGAGCCACGGACCCGGAACGATCGCCGTGGTCCACGGTGAGCACCACTCCGACTGATTCGCCCGCACCACTCTGCCCTCCCGGCCTCCGGGAGGGCAGAGTGGTGCCGACAGCAGCGCCCGGGCCTCCGCTTTGACGTGACGAAGGAGAACGCATGACCATCAAGGTCTTCCTGCTCGATGACCACGAAGTGGTCCGGCGCGGGCTACGAGAGCTGCTCGAGGTCGAACCCGACATCGAGGTGGTCGGCGAATCGGGGTCGGCCGCTGAGGCCACGCGGCGCATCCCGGCGCTGCGCCCCGACGTCGCGGTGCTCGACGGCCGGCTCCCCGACGGATCCGGTATCGACGTCTGCCGCGACGTGCGCTCGATCGACCCCAGCGTGCACGCGCTGATCCTGACGTCGTTCGACGAGGACGCGGCGCTGTTCGCGGCGATCATGGCCGGCGCGTCCGGCTACGTGCTCAAGGACATCCGCGGCACCGACCTGGTCGACGCCATACGGCGCGTAGCGGCCGGCCAGTCACTGCTCGACCCGGCGGTCACGGCCCGGGTGCTGGAGCGGCTGCGCAACGGGCCCGAGCATGGACCCGCGGCTCAAGGGGCTCACCGACCAGGAGCGCCGCATCCTCGACCACATCGCCGAGGGCAAGACCAACCGGCAGATCGGCGAGGAGATGTTCCTGGCCGAGAAGACGGTGAAGAACTACGTCTCCAGCCTGCTCGCCAAGCTCGGCATGTCCAGCCGGACGCAGGCGGCGGTCTTCGCCGCCGGCCTCAAGGACAGCGACCAGAGCGGCTCGCCGTCCTCGGCGTAGGTGCCAGACCGGTCAGGCGAGGGCCGACGGGACGACGAGGACATCGCAGGGCGCCTGATCAAGTACCTGCCGGATCACCCCACCCGAGTCGCCGGCGCGCATCCGCCCACGGGAGTGGGTCCCGATAACGAGGAGGTCCTCCGGCCGCGTGTTACCGGTCAGGGCGCGTCGCCGGACGTTCCGGCTGCAAACAACAGCCGGTCGGAGCGCCCGGGACCCATGGAGGTCACGGCGTCGTCGAACAGCCGCCGAGCATTTGTCGGCCAGATGCTGCGGAGCCGTCGGCGACGTGCCCACTGCGTGGACCGCGACGAGGGCCTGGTCGCGGAGGCGGCATTCGCTGGCCGCCGCCATGAGCACGGCGACCGAGCTCTCCCGGCCGTCCACCGCCGCGACTACCGGCCCACCTGGTCGGTCTGTCGCGGAACCGTTGCGATCCTCCGGATCGCTCGCGCGCCGGACTCGCCCGGTGATGGGTGACCAGGACAGGACACCCGAAGGCGAGCGCCAACTCGGCGCTGGTCGCGCCTGCCTGCAGACACATCTGGCCACGTCGCCCCCTGCCGCCGAGGACCAGCAGTTGAGCGCGATCGCCAAGGCGCAACGATCTCCGGCGACTCCAACTCCTGACAGACCACCGCATCGACCAGCAGCTCGGGACACCGCTGCGCGGCCTGGCGCACCGCCGCATCGCGCTGGTCGCGGTCGCCCAGCGCAGGGCCGCACGAGCATCGCCGTAGAGCTCCTCGACGCTGTCGGACCACAAGTGCGAGGAGCCGGCGACGACGAGCACGACGAGGCTGGTTCCACGCCGGCCGGCCTCGTCCGCGGCGACCTCGACTGCCCGGGCTGCGGCCTGCGATCCGTCGAAACCGACAACGACAGGCTGCGTCTCGGTCCGCAGCGGGCGCCCGGTCATGGGCTGCTCTCCTCGGGCACCAGTGCGCGTACGACGTCACCCCGGGTGACGATTCCGACAAGCTCGCCGTTCTCGACGACCGGCACCGACTTCCAGCGCATCAGGTCCAGAGTGCGCACGACATCGGACACATCGGAGTCCCCCTGGACCACATAGGGTTTGGCGCTCATCACCTGCTTGACCAACTTGCTGTACTTGGCCGATCCGGACGGCACGATCGCATGCCTCGAGCGGGGGTCCAGGGGCACGGCAAAGCGGATCAGGTCGATCTCGCTGGCCATCCCCACGACCACGTGGTCTACGACGACGGGCAGGTCGCTGATCTGATGACGGCTACTAGCGCCAGCGCATCGGCCACTGAAGTCTCGGGTGTCACCGTGACGACCGGTTGGGTCATGATCTCTCGGACCAGCACAGTGGGCTCCTCGCGTCGACTTCGGTCGCCTGCCTCACCTCCATCGTGCGGATGCACAAGTGGAAGGACACGGTCTTTGGTCCCTGCCGGCCAGCCCAATGGCCCAAGTTCGGGCCGAGGGCGGCGGCAGTGGTGCGGGAACCGGGCTGGTACCGCGACGCCTGGCGCAGCCAGACGGAGGATGCTGGACTGATGAGGTCCGGAGCGAGCGCGGCATGAGGGCCTGGGTCGTGGACCGGCCGGGACCGATCGACAGCGCGCCGCTCGTGCGGGTCGACCGCGAGCCGCCCGCGCCCGGTCCGGGCCAGCTGCTCGTCCAGGTCAGCTGCTGCGGCGTGTGCCGCACCGACCTCCACCTGGCCGAGGGCGACCTGGCGCCCAAGCGCCCGCGAGTGACGCCGGGCCACGAGGTCGTCGGGACCGTCGATCGGGCGGGGCGACGGGGCGGCCCGGTTCGCGGTCGGGCAGCGGATTGGCGTGCCCTGGCTCGGCGGCACCGACGACACCTGCCGGTTCTGTCGCCGTGGCGATGAGAACCTCTGTCTCGCACCGCTCTTCACCGGATGGGATGTCGACGGCGGGTACGCCGACCAGTGCCTGGTCGACCAGGGTTTCGCCTACGCCCTGCCGCCGACGATCGACGACGAGCAGGCGGCGCCCCTGCTGTGCGCCGGCATCATCGGCTACCGCGCGCTGACTGCCGCTGCGGTGCCACCGGGGGGCGCGCCTCGGCATCTACGGCTTCGGCGGGAGCGCTCACCTGACCGCGCAGGTCGCCCTCGCACCTCGGGCATGCGCGTGCACGTCCTGACCCGCGGACCGGCCAACCGCGACCTGGCCGCCTCTCTCGGGGTCGACTCGGTCGGCGGCCGCCGACGCCGCACCCCCGGAGCCGCTCGACGGCGCGATCCTGTTCGCACCGGCGGGCGAGCTTGTGCCGGCCGCCCTGCGCGGCACTCGAGCGCGGCGGCACGCTTGGCGGTGGCCGGCATCTGGCTCTCCGACATCCCGGCCCTGAACTACGACGCCGACCTGTTCCAGGAGCGCCGACTTCGTAGCGTCACAGCCAACACGCGCCACGATGGGGAGACGTTCCTGCGGCTGGCCGACCGGTTCGGCGTGCGGGCCACGACCCACGCCTACCCGATGGACGAGGCCGACCGCGCCTTGCGTGATCTCGCCCACGGCGCCTACGACGGGGCCGCCGTCCTGCACGCCTGACCACCGGCCGTTGCGCTCGGGACCTTCGACCCTGCCTGGCCGCGCACGCCCGACGCCAGATCTGACTGTGCCGTTACGCAGCAGGAGCCACCGATGACGCCCGATGACGGACCGGTCCAGCCCACATCACCGTGGGGTACGACGGCTCGGCAACGGCGCGGGTCGCGGTCAGCTGGGCCGCGGCCGAGGCCAGGGCGCGGGGCCTCGGGCTCCATGTCGTGACCGCCTGGGATCCGAGCCCCATCCCTCCGTGGAGTCTGCCCGAACTGACCGCGTGGCAAGCCAGGTCTCGGGCCGGCGCCGAGCTCGCAGTTGCCAAGATGCGCTCGATCGTCGGCGGTCGCGTCATGGTTCAGGGCATCGCGGTCGAGGGGAGCCCGGGCCGGGTGCTCGTCCATGAGTCGCACACCGCGGATCTGCTGGTTATCGGATCGGCCGGACATCTCGGCCTGGTCGGGCTGCTCGGCGGGAGTGTCAGCCGATACTGCCTGCACCGCGCGCACTGTCCGGTCGTCGTGGTGGGTCCGGTTGCGCAACCGAATGCTGCCGAGCGGTTGGTCCTCAGCGCCACACTGGATCCGGACGGCGAGACCTACCCCTACGTCGCAGAGTGGCTGGGCCAGCACCCGATCCCCGTGCACGTCATCGACGTCCTACGACCTCAGCCCCCAGCTGCCAGAGCTCATGTTCGCGGACAGCCCCCAGCAGATCCACGCCGCCGTCGTGGACGAGAGTGCACGGTGGGTCGCGGCGCTGCGCACCGTGATCGGCAACGAAGCACCGCTGACCTCCGAAGTGGTCGAAGGCCCGGCCCACGCCCTCCTGCTGGATCGGACCGGCCCGGGCGACCTGCTCGTCGTTCCCTCGGGATGCGAGCACTACGTCTCCTTCGCCGAGGAAACCTGCCCGGTCCTCGTGGTCCCGACACCGCACCACGCGCGTGCGCACGACCCCGACTTCCAGCTGTCCGTCGCCTCGGTGTCGCCTGCTGCCGTCGCGGTACCTTGACGGGTGTCCCAGATCGAGGCGTACGCCGATGCCGACCTGCAGGACGACCTCCGCTGGTGGGCCGCCGCCAACTACCTGACCGTCGCGCAGATCTACCTCAAGTCGAATCCGCTTCTGCGCGAACCACTCTCGGCCGAGCACATCAAGCCGCGACTGCTCGGGCACTGGGGCACCAGCCCGGGACTGTCGATGATCTACACCCTGCTCAACCGGCTGATCCGCCGGACCGAGTCACGCCGTCGTCTACGTCACCGGTCCCGGTCACGGCGGCCCGGCGCTGGTCGCCAACGCCTACCTGGACGGCACCTACAGCGAGATCTACCCGCACGTCTCGGCCGACCTGGCCGGACTGGACGTCCTGGTCCGCCAGTTCTCGACGCCAGGCGGGATCCCGAGCCACGTCAGCGTGCAGACCCCGGGCAGCATCCACGAAGGCGGCGAGCTCGGCTACGCCCTGGTGCACGCCGCGGGCGCCGCGTTCGACCACCCGGACCTGCATCGTCGCCTGCGTCGTCGGCGACGGCGAGGCCGAGACCGGCCCGCTGGCGGCGTCCTGGAAGCTGCCCGCCTTCCTGAACGCCAGGCGCGACGGCGCGGTCCTGCCGATCCTGCATCTCAACGGCTACAAGATCTCCGGCCCGACGGTGCTCGGGCGGGCGCGCTGACGCCGACGTCGTCGCGTTCCTCGCTTCGCAGGGCTGGGACCCGGTCGTCGTCTCCGGCGACGACCCGGCCGCGGTCTTCCCGGCCCTGTACGACGCGCTTCGCCGACGCCCACCAGCGGATCCGCGAGATCCAGGCGCGCGGCGCGGACCGGCGACGGCGACGGACTCGGCGCCGCTGGCCGGCGATCATCCTGCGCACCCCGAAGGGCTGGACCGGTCCCGACGTCGTCGACGGCGTGCAGATCGAGGGCACCTTCCGGGCCCACCAGGTGCCGCTGTCGGCGGTCCGGGAGAACCCGGCGCACCTGGCCCTGCTCGAGGAGTGGCTGCGCTCCTACCGGCCCGGAGACGCTGTTCGACGACGCCGGCCGCCTCGTGCCGGAGCTCGCCGCGCTTGCGCCGCAGGGCGACAAGCGGATGTCGGCCTCGCCCTACGCCAACGGCGGGCGGCTGCTGCGCGCGCTGCCCGTTGCCCGCCGCTCGAGCGCTACGCCCTGGACATCCCGACGCCGGGCGACCGTGTCGCACGAGACGACCCGGCCGCTCGGCGAGCTGCTGCGCGACGTCTACGCCGGCCACGACCACCGCAGACGGCGGCGGCAACTTCCGGCTGTTCTGCCCGGACGAGACCGCGAGCAACCGCCTGGACGCGGTCTTCGAGGCAGACCGACCGCTGCCTGCAGGCACCGATCCTGCCGACCGACGACCACCTGTCGCCCGACGGCCGGGTCATGGAGGTGCTGTCCGAGCACCTCTGCCAGGGCTGGCTCGAGGGCTACCTGCTCTCCGGACGGCACGGGCTGTTCGCGACCTACGAGGCGTTCGCCATGGTGTCGGCGTCGATGCTGATCCAGCACACCAAGTGGCTGCAGCACGCGCCGACCTGCCGTGGCGGGCGCCGGTCGCCTCGCTGAACGTGCTGCTGACCTCGACCTGCTGGCGCAACGACCACAACGGCTTCTCCCACCAGGGCCCCGGCCTGATCGACACCGCGATCCCGCTGGCGCCCGACGTCGTCCGGATCTGGCTGCCGCCGGACGCGAACTGCACGCTGTCGATCGCGGACCACTGCCTGCGCAGCCGCGACCACGTGAACCTGATCGTCGTCGACAAGCAGTCGCACCTGCAGTACCTGACGCTCGAGGAGGCCGACGCGCACTGCGCCGCCGGCGCGTCGGTCTGGGACTGGGCCGGCACCGAGGCGAGCGTCGCCGGGCCACCCGGACGAGCCCGACATCGTGCTGGCGGCCGCCGGCGACGTGCCGACCCTGGAGATGCTGGCCGCGGCGCAGCTGCTGCGCGAGCACGTGCCCTACCTGCGGGTGCGGGTCGTCAACGTCGTCGACCTGATGGCGCTGCTGCCGGCGGACGACCACCCGCACGGCTTCACCGACGAGAAGTTCGACCGGCTCTTCACCGCGCGACACCGACGTCGTCTTCGCCTTCCACGGCTACCCCCGCGCGGTGCACGAGCTGCTGCACGGCCGGACCGACGCCGGGCCGGTTCCACGTGCGCGGCTTCAACGAGCAGGGCACGACGACCACGCCGTTCGACATGGTGGTGCTCAACCGGATGAGCCGCTACCACCTGGTGCTCGAGGCGCTGCGCCGGTCGCGGCGCGCAGCCGAAGGCGGCGAGCGACTGGCCGGCTCTGCCAGGAGCATGCTCGCGCGGCACCACGACTACGTCCGCGAGCACCTCGAGGACATGCCCGAGGTCCGCGACTGGACCTGGCCGGATGAGCGACCGACCGGTCGACCGAGCCGGTGATCCTCGCGCTCAACCCCGGGCTCGTCCTCGCTGAAGGCCGCGGTGCGCGGCCCCGAGCTGCGTGCTGCGAGGTCGAGTTCGACGCGACGTTGGATGACCGAGCCCGGTCGACGACAGCGCCGTTCGACGGCGACCTGGCCGAGCTGTCGTGCGCCGACGAGCGGGATCGCGCCCGCGGCCGTCGCGCATCGGGTCGTCCACGGCGGGCCGAGCCACCACCGGCACGACGCTCGATCGACGACGCGCTGCTCGCCGACCTGCAGGCGGCCGTGCCGCTGGCGCCGCTGCACCTGCCCGGCGACTCGACAGCATCGCGGCCGCGCGCGCGATCTGGCCGGACGCGATGCACGTCGCCTGCTTCGACACCGGCTTCCACGCCGACCTGCCGGACGTCTCGCGCCGGCTGCCGGTCGCGGCCGAGCTCGCCGCGCGCGGCGTGCGCCGCTACGGCTTCCACGGCCTGTCGATGCAGTCCGTGCTGCTCGCGCGTCCCGACCTGGGCCAGGCGGTCGTCGCCCACCTGGGCAGCGGCTGCAGCGTCACCGCGGTCGGCCGACGGCCAGTCGCGGCACACGACGATGTCGCTGACCCCGACCGGCGGCATGATGTCGGCGACCCGCAGCCGGCGACCTCGACCCCGAGATCGTGCTCTACCTGATCGAGCAGCACGGCTACGGCGTCGGCGACCTGCGCGACCTGCTCGACCGCCGGTCCGGGCTGGCCGGCCTCGCCGACGGCCGGCACGACATCCGCGACCTGCTGGCGCCGAAGCCGACGACGAGGACGCCGCGGCTGGCGCTCGACATCTTCGTCCACAGGTGCCGCCGGCGGTCGCCGCGTGCGCCCTGGCGCTGGACCGCTTCGACACGCTGGTCTTCACCGGTGGCGTCGGCGAGCATGCCGCCGAGATCCGCGATCGGGTCTGCCGCGTCGCTGCTCCTGCTCCGGGCCGCGGACGCCAGGGCCCGGTGCCGGATCCCGTTGCGGCGCTGGAGTCCACGGGCATCCGAGTCCTCGTCGTACCCGCCGACGAGCAGGCCGTTATGGACGACGAGGCGCGCAGGTTGCTGGCTCAGTCCTAGCGGCGCAACGGCACCCGCCAGACGAGCTCGGCGCCACCGCCGGTCCGTTGGTCGCGGTGAACGTCCCGCCGAGGTCGTTGGCCCGCTGCTCCATGTTGGCCAGCCCGCTGCGCCGCCCGCTCGGCGGCAGCCCCTTGCCGTTGTCGGCGACCGCGAGCACGACGTCCTCGCCGTCGACCGCCACGGTCACCGTCACCGCGCTCGCCTCGGCGTGGCGGGCGACGTTGGACAGCGCCTCGCGCAACGTCGGCAACAGCTGGTCCGCCATCGCGATCGGCACCACGGTGTCGACCGGCCCTTGAACGTCACCTCCGGCTCGAAGCCCAGCGCCTCGGCCGCCGCCTTGCAGGCCGCGAGCACCGAGAAGCGCAGGCTGTCAGCGGTCTCGGACTCGGGCACCTGCAGCGCGAAGATCGTCGTCCGGATCTCCTTGATCGTCGCGTCCAGGTCGTCGACCGCGCGGCGCACCCGCTCGGCCTTCTCGGGCGGCTCCATGCCCGCGCAGCGCGCCCTCGAGCGCCATGCCGGTGGCGAACAGCCGCTGGATCACCAGGTCGTGCAGGTCGCGCGCGATCCGGTCGCGGTCACCCAGCACGGCCAGCTGCTCCCGGTCGGCCGCCGCCGCGCCGAGCCGCAGCGCGATCGCGGCCTGGCCGGCGAACGACTCGACCAGCGCCAGCACGTCGTCGTCGAAGGACCGCGGTCCCCGGCCCGGGCCACCACCAGCGTGCCCAGGACGACGTCGACGGTGCCCAGCGGCACGTAGATCGTCGGCGCCGAAGCCGGCCTCCTGCAACGCACCCCGGCGCACCCGCGGGTCGTGCGGGCGTCGGCGACCAGGACCGGCTCGCCCCTCGCGCATCACCTGGGCGGTCATGCTGTCGGCCGGCAGGATGTCGCCCTGCACGGCGTCGGCGTTCGCCCCGTCGGCCGTCTCGACCCGCACCGACCGTCGCCCATCGGGAGGGCGAGCAGGGCGATGTCGGCGTCGGCCAGCCGCCGGGCCGCGGCGACGATGTCCGGGAAGACCTCCTCGATCGCCGTGCCGCCGAGCAGCCGGGTCGTGATCGCGCGGGCGGCCTCGAGCCACTCCTGCCGGCGCTTGGCCTCCGCGTAGAGCCGCGCGTTCTGCACGGCCAGCCCGGCGGCCGCGCGAGCGCCAGCACGATCTGCTCGTCGGCCTCGGTGAACTCCCCGCCGCCGCGCTTCTCGGTCAGGTAGAGGTTCCCGTAGACCTCGCCCGCGCACCAGGATCGGCACGCCGAGGAAGGTCCGCATCGGCGGGTGGCCCGGCGGGAAGCCGTACGACGCGGGGTGCTGCGACAGGTCGGCCAGCCGGATCGGCGTGCGGCTCGCGGATCAGCAGACCGAGGACACCGCGACCGTGCGGCAGCTCGCCGATGACCTCGCGCTGGTCGTCGTCGATGCCGACGGTGATGAAGTCGCTCAGCTCGTCGCCTGCGACGTCGAGGACGCCGAGCGCGCTGTACTGCGCGCCGGCCAGCTCGGCGGCGGTCTCGGCGATGCTGCGCAGCACCTCGGCCAGGTCGAGATGCGAGCCGATCGACATGACCGCCTGCAGCAGGGCCTGGATCCGGTCGCCGAGCTGGGCGACGCCCTCGACCCGCTCGACGACCTCCTGGAGGAGGGCGCGCAGGCCGAGTGCGTCGGGCGCAGCCGCCGGATCGGACCCATCCGGGGGCAGGCTCACCGGCTCAGGCTACGGCGGCGACCGTCGACCACAGCATAGCGGCTCACACCGGCCCAGGGCGATCCGGGGACTTTCGGCCCTGGGGCGGCGCACTGAGCGCCGATGCTGAGACCGTGCCGACACCGATGACCGCGCTCTCCCAGGACGAGTGCTTCGCAGCCCTCGCCGCGGGATCGGTCGGGCCGCGTAGCGATCACCGCGCAGGCCCTGCCGGCCATCGTGCCGGTCAACTACGCCCTCGACGGCCACGCCATCGTCTTCCGCACCCGCACCGACGGGATGCTCGCCCGCGCCTGCGACGGCAACGTGGTCGCGTTCGAGGTGGACCGGCTGGCACGCGACGGCCGCACCGGCTGGAGCGTGCTGGTGGTCGGTGTCGCCGCCCTGCTGTCCGGCAGCGATGCCCTGCGCGCGCTCGAGCTCAACCTGGCCAGCGCCGCCGGTGAGGACCGCGACCAGTTCGTCTCGATCGCCGTCGGCCGGATCAGCGGCCGACGGATCGGCGAGGACCTTCTGACCGAGACCACCGGCCCGAGCCGGGCGGCGGCGGCGAAGGATGGGCGTGGCGTCATGTCCCTGAGGGAGATCGAACCCGTGATGTTGGCCGAGCCGGTGCGCCAACGCGAACCTTTGTCTCCGGTGATGCGGTGACGGCCGGCGAACTGATGTCTCGTCACCCGCGCAAGACCATCGACTCGACAGCCACCCTGGCCGCACGCGTGGGCCCCTCATGCTCGAGGGCGTGTCTATCGTTGCACCTGGTCGTCGCTCCAGCCGCGGACGCTGCTGCGGGGTCCTGTGACGACCGCACCCTGTTCGCGCACTGGCCGCGACCGGCCCCGCCGGCCTGGAGGCGTCGCCGGTTCGCGCTCTGCTTCGGCCGAGATACCAGCTTGTCCGTGCTACCGAGCACGTCCGGCGGCAACGGTGGCGAGCATCTATGGCGACCCAGGCCGTGGACGCGGGCCCGCCCGTCACCGATGGCGGCCGTATCGTCGGCCTCGATCACCGTCGGCGAGCGTCACGCGAGCGACCTCGCGGAAGGGGTGGCCGAGCACGGCCTGGGTGGCCGAGCACGGCCTGTCCGACCGCCGATGAGCCTTCGGGTGACCGTGGGCGGAGGTGATCGACCTCCGGGTCGGGGGAGCGGCGCCGCCGGCCCCCCGCGTCGGGCCGATTCGGCTCTCCGTCGGGTTGGCCTCCCTGGTGGCGACCACGGCCAGCCTGTGGACCTACCTCGACGACGGCCTCCTGCGCGGTCCCGGCCGCGATGAACGGCTCGGCCCGCGGGACGGCGCTGGTCACGCTGGTCGTGGCCGTCCCCCGGTGCTCGTCGGGTCGGTGGTTCAGGCCTGGCGGGGTTCGGCCCTGGCCGTGCTGAGCTGGCTCGGCAGCCTGGCCTTCCTGCTCTACAACGCCTTCATGTTCGTGTTCGCCACGCCGTTCAACCCGGCCTTCCTGCTGTCCGTCGCGTGGCTGGCCGGTCGTGTGGTCGGTCGCCACCCTGCTGGCCGTCCGTCGACCTTGACCCGATGTCGCTCGGCGCTTCTTGCTGCGCGCGCCGGTCTCGGGAATCGCGACGTACATCTGGGTGGTCGCGGGTCTCAACGCCCTGGCCTGGCTCCGAGCATCGTCCCCGCCCTCGCGACCGGTGGGACGCCGAGGTTCCTCGCGGGCACCGGGCTGACGACGAACGTCGTCTACGTGCAGGACCTGGCCCTCTGGCTGCCGTTGATGGCCGTCGTCGGGTCTCTGGCTCTGGCGACGCCGGCCGCTGGGCCTCGTCCTCGCCACCGGTGGGCTGGTGCTGTGGGTGATCGAGAGCATCAGCGTCGCGGTCGACCAGGCCTGGCGCCGCCGCAGACCCGTCGTCATCGGTCGTCTCGGTGAGCCTGACGCCGATCTTCGGCGCGCTGGCCGTCATCGGACTCCTGCCAATCGCCTTCCTGGTCAAGGGCTTCGACGCCGAAGGCCCGATCGCCAAGCTGCGCCGCGCCCGCACCGACCACCCGCCGGACCCCCCCCCCGCCCTCTGGGTTGCTCGCCGGCACCTCGCTGTTCGTAGCCCTCTCGGCCGTCTACGGTGGAATCCCTGCTCAGCAACGGTTTCGGCCTCTCGACGGACTGGCTCAACGGCACACCCTTCACCGACTGGGCCGGCCCGGCGTGGCTCTCCTCGCGACGGTGGCTCTCCCTCAGCTGGCGACCCCCCCCGACCGTGCCGTTCGCACCAGCGTGGGCGCGACTCGCCGGACTCCTGGCCGGAGCGGGCCTCGTCGCCTGGATCCTGCTGCAGCTGCTCGTCCTGCAACGCCTCTTCTTCCTGCAGCCGATCATCGCCGGTCTCGGCCTCGTCGAGCTGGTCTGCGGCAAGGCACGGTCCAGCGTCCAGCGAGCCGTTGATCGCGAGCAGGACCAATGGCTCTACCGGTCCCAGCTGACCTCGTCATAGACCTGACAGTGGACGTCGGACACGCAGTCCGCCGTCGATCGACGAGGAGGACATCATGAAGGCTCTCGTTTACCACGGCCCCGGCCAGCAGAGCTGGGACGACGTCCCCGACCCCGTGATCCGCGACCCCGGCGACGCGATCGTCCGGGTCGACACCACGACCATCTGCGGCACCGACCTGCACATCATGAAGGGCGACGTCCCCGGCCGTGACCGCAGGGCCGGATCCTCGGCCACGAGGGCGTCGGCACCGTGCTCGAGGTCGGCGCCGTCGGTCCGCAACGTCGCGGTCGGCGACCGCGTCATCATCTCCTGCATCAGCTCGTGCGGCGTCTGCACCTACTGCCGCAGCGGCAACCCGTCGCACTGCCTGGCCGACGAGGGCGCCGTCGGGCATCGGCTGGATCCTCGGCCACCTGATCGACGGCACCCAGGCCGAGCAGGTGCGCATCCCGTTCGCCGACAACTCGCTCTACAAGCTCCCCGAGGGCGTGCCCGACGACGCCGCCGTGCTGCTGTCCGACATCTTCCCGACCGGCTTCGAGATGGGCATCGAGTACGGCCAGGTCAAGCCGGGCGACACCGTCGCCGTCGTCGGCGCCGGCCCGGTCGGCCTGGCCGCGATCGCCACGGCCGGGCTGCACGGCGCAGCGCAGGTCATCGCCATCGACTACGACGAGAACCGGCTCGGCGTCGCCAAGCAGATCGGCGCGACGCACACCATCCAGGCCGGCGCACGCCGACGTCGCTGGACGCAGGTCATCGGCGCTGACCGACGGTTACGGCGTGGACGTCGCCGTCGAGGCCGTCGGGTGTCCCGGCGACCTTCGAGATGTGCCTCGACCTGGTCCGCCCCGGCGGCCACGTCGCCAACGTGGGCGTGCACGGCAAGCCGGTCGAGCTCGACCTGCAGAACCTCTGGATCCAGAACATCACGATCAGCATGGGCCTGGTCAACACGACCACCCTGGCGATGCTGCTGAAACTGGTCGCGCAGCACAAGCTGCCGGCAGCCGAGCTGGTGACCCACCGGTTCGCGCTCGAGGACATCCTCTCGGCGTACGAGACGTTCAGGAACGCCGCGCAGACGCACGCCCTCAAGGTGCTGATCAGCCAGTAGCCGTTCGTCAGCCCTGAGTCGCTCGGCCGAGGTCGGGACGCTCGAGGTAGTCGGTGAACCCGATCACGTTGCCCCACGGGTCGACCACCTCGAACGCCCACCCGGTCGGGATGAGGAAGGGCACCGTCAAGGGGCTAACCCCGGCGGCGAGGCCCGGGCGGAACGGCACGGCGGCGACGGACTTTGGTCCCTGTCTGGCGGTGGCCGGGGCGATGGACAGTGAAACAGCCACCCTGACCTGAGGACCAACCATGCCCCGCGTGCGCGATCTGCTCTACCGGTTCCGCCCGGCCGGCACACCTGGTGCCGCCGGACAGGCCGGGGTGCCGGCCGACCGCGCAGCGGAGACGGCCGCGGAACTCGAGCCGCTCTTTGCCCGGCTGGCGGACACCGAGCAGGAATGCAGGGAGATCCTGGCGCAGGCCCGCCGGGATGCAGCCCAGATCCGGGAGCTCGGCCTGCGGCAAGCCCAGGCCGTCGTCGGAGACGCCGGTGGGCGAGGCGAGGTGGAGCGGACGATGACCGCCGCACAGCTCAGCCAGGACGGTGAGCGCGAGGCCGACACCGAACGCCGCAGGGCTGAAGCCGCCGTGAGCGCACTGCATCAGCGGGCTGCGGACGAAGGTGCCCGCCTACGTGGACACCGTCGTCGGCCGGGTGGCGAGCCTGATCGGCGTGCCCC
Source organism: uncultured Actinomycetota bacterium (assembly GCA_963834425.1). Lineage (GTDB taxonomy): Bacteria > Actinomycetota > Actinomycetes > Actinomycetales > CAVURS01 > CAVURS01. Next base: position 123,666 of record CAWIBR010000008.1, on the reverse strand, counting down.
GACCCGACGTCCCTGCCAGCCCGGTCGAGGCCCGATGAGTGCGGCGTGGGTCGCGGGCAGCGTCCGGGCCCGAGCCATGACCCGGCGCCGGCTCGGCCGGGCGGCCGCGCGCACCCCCTGGCCCAGCACCCGGACGTGGCCACCGCCGTGGCCACCCTCGCCAGCTCGCCGTACGGCTACTGGGCTTGCGCACCGACGACGACCCTCGAGCAGGCCCAGCGATCCGTGGTCGCGAGCGTGGTCTGGAACGCCCGGGTGCTGGCCGGCTGGGTGCCTCGCGAGGGCGCCGCGATCCTGCGCGTGCTCTTCGGTGCGGTCGAGGCGGCGAACATCACCGACCACCTCGAGCGACTCTCCGGCGGTACGCCGCCCGAGCCCTTCCAGCTCGGCGGCCTGGCCACGGCCTGGCCGCGGCTGTCGGCCACCCGGACCCCCGAGGAGCTGCGCCGCGCGCTCGCGGCCTCCCCCTGGGGCGATCCCGGCGGGGCGTCGCCGCAAGAGGTCGGGCCGGCCCTGGCGACCGTGCTCGCGGACCACGTGATCGCCGCCGTGCCCGCAGCCCGGTCTGTGGGCGGCCGGTGCGACTGCGCTCCTGGTCGCCAGAACCGTTGTGCTGCAACAACAACCACTTCCGGCTCGAGCCGGAGCCGCAGCCACGCGCGCGTCCTCGGCTCGGCCGCGCTCGACGCCCGCACGCTCGCCGACCTCAGGCCGTCCCTGCCCACAATGGCCCGCTGGGCACTGGCCGGCGTGGACGAGCCCGCCGCAGCTGTGGCGGGCCGAGGCTCGGTGGTGGTCGCGGTTGACACCGACGGCCGAGCGCTGGTGCGCACGGCCCGTCCGGGCCCGGAGTATCCTGGTCGGGGCCGTCGCGATGATGGCCGCCGACGCCTGGCGGGTGCGGGCGGCGTCGAGGCCTCGCCGCACGCGGCTGCTACTGGATCGAGGTGCTCGATGAAGTGGCGTGAGGCCCTCCACCCGGTGACGATGGCCCGGATCGCTGTGCTGGCACCGGACTTCGCCGTACGCGATGTCTTGGTCGCGGTGGCCGACAACGAGGGCACGGTCGACGTCGACGAGCCCTCCACAGACTCCGGCCCCGTACCCGCGGCCGGTTCGGCTCGTGCCCGGCTGCTCCACCTGGAGACCGCGGCCGTCCGGCCGGCCCTCGCACCGACCGCACCCAATCTCGAGGCCTGTGAGCAAGAGGGCCGGGTCGACCTGGTCGCGGGCGAGGCCCAGCTCGAGACCCGCCGCCGAGGCTGCGGTCCACCGCGCCGGCGTCGCGGCCTGGCTCGGCTGGGTGCCCAGCGACGCCATGTCCCCGGTTGGCGGAGCGCCTGGCCGGCGCGGGCGGCGCGGTCCTGTCGCTGCCCCGGCCGAGCGGCATCGACCCTCCGACCCAGCTGCCGCCGACCGGGGCCTCCCGCGACTTCGACCCCCTGGTCGCGACCTATGCCACCGTGCCCTACGCCGACGTGAACCCCGGTGCTGGCCGCCTGGCCTACGTCGTGATGTTCGGGATGATGTTCGCCGACGCCGGGCACGGCGCGTCCTGGTCCTGTCGCCTGGCCGTGCGCTGGCGCTGGTCCCCCCGGCTGGCCCGCTTCGACCGGCTGGCTGTTCCTGGCCGGGGCCGGCTGTCGAGCATGGTGTTCGGGGTGCTGTACGGCGAGTTCTTCGGCCCGACCGGTGTGATGCCGGTGCTCTGGCTCGCGCCGCTGGACCAGCCGGTCCCGCTGCTGGTCGCGGGTGTCGCCGTCGGTGCGCTGCTGCTGGCCGCCCTACGCGCTGGGCACGGTCAACCGCTACCGTGAGGGTGGCTGGCGGCGTGCGGTCTACGCACCGTCCGGTCTGGCCGGGGCAGCCTCTTCCTCGGCCTGGGTGCTCGCGGTCGGCTTGTTCGCCGGCCTCACCCGCTGGCCTACTGGGCGGGGCCGTCGCCGCTGCCGGCCTGGTGGTGGCCTACGTCGGGCTGCTCGCGGCGGCCGGAGGGGGCGCGGCGGGAGCGGTGCAGGCCGCCGTCGAGCTCTTCGACCTGGTGATCCGGCTGGGCTCGAACCTGGTGAGCTTCGCCCGGCTGGCCGCGTTCGGGCTCACCCACGCGGCGCTGGGCCGGTCATCTGGTCGGCGACCGCGGGCCTGTGGGGCCGGCGCATCGGCGCCCTCGCCGCCGTCCTCGTCTTCGCCGTCGGCAACGCCCTCACCTTCGCGCTGGAAGGGCTGGTGGCCGCGATCCAGGCGCTGCGGCTGGAGTACTACGAGCTGTTCTCGCGCGTGTTCGACACCGAGGGCGCCCGTTTCGCCCCTGGCACCTCCCGCTCTCGACCACGGAGGAACCATGCTGACCTGGTGATCGCTCTTCCCGCGCTGGTTGCCGGCGCCCTGCTGCCGGCTGGCCGCTGCGCGCCGCGGCCGCCTGGCCCTGCGCGTCCTGATCGCGGCACGCTGCTGCTCTCCGCGCGCGGTCCTGGTCGCTGGCGGCCCCCGCTGGCCCGCGCCGCTGCCACGCTCCCCATGCGGCGGCCGGCCCGCGGCGGCGACGGCAGCCGCGCCCCGGCGGCGGCGGCCCTGCTCGGTGCCGCGATCGCCGTCGCCGGTTCCTCGATCGGGGCGGCGATCGCGGTCGCCTACACCGGCTCGGCCGCCCTCGCCGCGATGAGCGAGCGACCCGAGCTCTTCGGCCGGGCGATGGTCATCGTCGGCCTCGCCGAGGGCATCGCGATCTACGGCCTGATCGTCTCGGTCATCCTCATCGGCAAGGCATGAGCGAGGTCGCCGCGATCGGCCCGGCCGGCCAGGTCCCCGGCTTCGCCCTGGCCGGAGCCCTGGTCGCTCGCGGAGACTCGCCGAGCGGTCCGCTCCGCGTGGGCTGCGCTGCCCGAGACGTCGGCTCGTGATCCTCACGCCGGCCGCGGTCGAGCGCTTGCCCGGACCCCGACGGCGGCGACCGCCCGGCCGCGGTGACTGGCTCACGGGGTGATCGCCACATGACGCTCGGACCTCCACGCGCGGCCTCGGCACCGGTCGCGCAGCCCTGTTGGCCGAGGCCCGCGCGGAGGCCGAGGCCGCGCGCCGCGGCCCAGGCCGACGCCGCGGCCGCCTGGCGAATGCCCGCGGGCAGGCCGAGGCGAAACTGGCCGCAGCGCGCAGGACGGTGGCCGAGCCGCAAAGGCGCGGCTGCGCTCGACGGCCGCGGGCCAGCGCGACGGGCCGGCTCGTGCTGGGCGCGCAGCGCCAGTCTACCACGACCCGTGGAGCAGGCGCGGGTCAGGTCCGAGCTCTGCGGGCCAAGGGACCGCTCCACGACCAGCTGGTCGCGCGGCCTCCAGCGCTGGGGCCCGGCGCGGCCGGAACCGGCCCAGACGGCGGTCTGCGTTCGGCGGCGGACGGGACGATCGTCGACGCCTCGGTCGCGGCCCTCGTCGAGCAGGCCTTCGCACGCTCGACCTGGAGCCGTTGTGGACGGCCGGATGAGGGGGGCCCGGCTTCGGGCCGGGTGGTGCGGGTGAGCGGGCCCCTGGTCGAGGTCGAGGGCCTGGCCGACGTCGCCATGGCCGACTGGTCGCGCTCGGCCCGCGGGCTGCCCGGCGAGATCGTCGCGATCCGGGGCACCGTCACGTCCAGGCGTACGAGTACACCGGCGGGCTGGCGGTCGGGATCGGGCGACCGCCCTGGGTGGCCGCTGTCCGCGCGGCTGGGGCCCGGCCTGCTCGGCGGCGTCTTCGACGGCCTGCTGGCCCGCTGCCGGCGCCCCCACCTGGCTGGTGCCCGGTGCGACCAGGCCGAGACGACCGACGCCTGGGCCTGGACGCCGGCCGTCGGCCGGGCAGACGGTGAGCCCGGGGAGGTGCTCGGCACGATGCCGAGTCGCCGGCGTCGACTACCGGGTGCTGGTGCCGCCCGGCGTCAACGGCCGCGTCGAAGGTGGAGCCGGCCGGGCAGTACCGCGCCGACGACGGTGGCCACGTCGACGGCACCCGGTGAGCCTGACCGCGGAGTGGCCCGTGCGCCGGCCGCGGCCGGCCGCGAGCGGCTCGACGCCGCCGCGCCGCTGCTCACCGGGCAGCGCGTGCTCGACGCGTCTTCCCGGTCGCGCAGGGCAGCAGCGCCGCCGTTCCGGGCGGCTTCGGCACCGGCAAGACCATGCTGCTCCAGCAGATCGCGAAGTGGTGCGACGCCGACGTCATCGTCTACGTCGGCTGCGGCGAGCGCGGCAACGAGATGGCCGACGTCCTCGCCGAGCTGCCGCGCCCTCGTCGACCCGCGCACCGGCGGCCGCTGGTCGACGCACCGTGATCATCGCCAACACCTCGAACATGCCGATGATGGCGCGCGAGGCCAGCATCTACACCGGCGTCACGGTCGCCGAGTACTTCCGCGACATGGGCTACGACGTGGTCGTCATCGCCGACTCGACGTCGCGCTGGGCCGAGGCGCTGCGCGAGTTCGCTTCGCGCACGGCGAGCCTGCCGGCCGAGGAGGGCTACCCGGCGGGCCTGGCGTCGGCGCTCGCCGCGTTCTACGAGCGGGCCGGCCGGGTCACCACGCTCGGCGGCCAGGACGGATCGGTCACCATCATCGGCGCGGTGTCCCCGCCGGGCGGCGACCTGACCGAGCCGGTGACCGCGCACACCCAGCGCTTCGTGCGCGCCTTGTGGTCGCTCGACCGCGACCTCGCCTACGCCCGGCACTACCCCGCCGTCGCCTGGGCCGGCTCGTTCTCCCGCGACGCGACGCGGCTCGCCGCCTGGTACGCCGCACACGGCGACCCGGGCTGGGCCGCCCGCCGGGCGCGGGTCGCCGGCTGCTGGCCGAGGCCGACCGGCTGGCCGACCTGGCCGAGCTCGTCGGCGCCGGCTCGCTGCCCGGCCACGAGCGCGTCGTGCTGCTGGCCGGCCGGCTGCTGCGCGAGGGCGTGCTGCAGCAGAGCGCGCTGTCAGCGAACGACGCCTTCTGCACGCCGGCGAAGACCGCGGCCCTGCTCGACGTCGTCCTGGACGTCGTCGACGGCTGCCATGGGCTGTCGAGGGCGGCGTCACGGCGGCCGAGATCGAGGCGCTCGACTTCACGCCGCTGCTCCGCGCGCGCGAGACACCGGCCCGGACGACGTCGACGGAGTCGCCGCCCGCCGTAGCGTGCTCGAGGTCCTCGGAGGGTTGCGATGAGCGCTGCGCCGCAAGGGAGGTCGCCCGACAGTGGCCGCCCGTCGAGTACACCGACGTGCAGGATCCGCGGTCCGCTGCTCGTGGTCGCAGGGGTCGCGGGCGTCGGCTGGGACGAGTTCGCCGTGTCCGCGTGCTGGCGGGCAGCGCGAGCCGAGCGCGCCACGGCCTCGTGCTCGAGGTCGACCGCGACCTCGCGGTCGTCCAGGTGCTCGAGGGCACGGCGGGCATGGGCCCGCCGGGTCGCGGTCGCGTTCACGGGGCACCGTGCAGATCCCGGTCGGCGCGGCCTGGCTGGGCCGGGTCTGCAACGGCCGCGGCGAGCCGATCGACGGCGGGCCGCCGGTCACGGGCGCGGCGAGCGCCGGTCGCCGGCTACCCGCTCAACCCGCGCAGCGGGCGCCGCCGGCCGAGCCGGTGCTCACCGGCGTCTCGGTCATCGACGCGCTCACCACGCTGGTGCGCGGGCAGAAGCTGCCGATCTTCTCGGTCGCCGGGCTGCCGCACCTGGAGCTCGCAGCGCAGATCGCGGCGCAGGCGACCGCCGGCGGCGAACCGTTCAGCGTGGTCTTCGCCGCGATGGGCCTGACCCACGCCGACGCCGACGCGGTCGCGCGACGCCTCGAGGAGCGCTCGGCGGCCGGCGAGCTGGTGCTCCTGCTCAACACCGCCGACGACCCGGTCATCGAGCGGATCCTGACCCCGCGGATCGCGCTGACCGTCGCCGAGCACCTGGCCTTCGACGAGGGCGCCACGTGCTGGTCGTCATGGCCGACATGACCAGCTACGCCGAGGCGCTGCGCGAGGTGTCCTCCGCGCGCGGGGAGATGCCGGGCCGGCGCGCCTACCCCGGCTACCTCTACAGCGACCTCGCCTCGCTTACGAACGCTGCGGCCGGATCCGCGGCGGCCCGGCTCGGTGACCGTGCTGCCGGTCCTGACGATGCCGGCGGGCGACATCACCCACCCGGTACCCGACCTCACCGGCTACATCACCGAGGGCCAGATCGTGCTCTCCCCCGAGGCGCACGCCCGCGGGATCTACCCGCCCGTCGACCCGCTGTCGTCCCTGTCCCGGCTGATGCGCCCGGCGCGGGGCCGGGCCGGACCCGCGACGACCACCTCGACGTCGCGGCTCAGCTGCTGGCCGCCCTGGCCCGGGCCCGCCAGGTGCGGAGCTCGCCGAGCTCGTCGGGGCGCCGCACTGATGAGACCGACCAGCTGTACCTGGACTTCAGGACCGCTTGGAGCAACGACTGGTCGACCAGCGCGCGGAGGAGCCCCGCGCGCCCGGTGACACGCTGGACCGTGCTGGGACGTGCTCGGCGTCTTGCCGGCCCGGAGCTGTCCTGTCTCCCCGAGCGCCCTGCCGCCCACCGGCCCGGGAGCATGACCCAGTGGCTGCGATCGGCTTCCCGCCCGGCCGGGCGGGACGGCTGTGGCTGCGCCGGCGGATCGCGACCGCCGAACGCGGGCCGACCAGCTCGACCGCAAGCTCCGCGTGCTGATGCCGAGCAACAGCGGCGGCAGCTCCTCCGCCTCGACCCAGCGGACCGAGTGGGTGGCCAGTCCCCCGCGCTGGCCAGCACCTGGCTGCTGCGATGCTGCCCTGCTCGGCGGGCAGGACGTGCTGCGCTCGGCCCGCGCCCCGAAGCCGCTCGTCGCGTACGTCCGGTGGCCACGCGTCGATGGGGCTGCGCTACCCGGTCGAGGTCACGCTCGTCGGCGGGAGCGACGCGGCCTCGGCAGGAGTGCGCACCTCCAACTCGGCGGTCGAGCCAGCGGTCGGCCGGCGGTCCCCCCGGCAGGCCGTCGCGGCCGCGGTCCCGCCTACGCTGAGGAGGCGGTGCGCCGGCTGGACACGGAGGTGCAGGTGACCCGACGGCGACTGCGCGCGCTGGACCACCGCCTGCTGCCGCGGCTGCAGGAAGCAGCTCCCGGCAGGCTGGAGCCTTGGACATTGAGCAGGCCGAGCAGGAGGACGGTGCCCGATTGCGCCGGGCCGCCGCAACCTCGAACCAGACCAGGACACGACCATGATCGGCACCATCCTGCTCGCGGTCGACGACACCCCCGACTCCCTCGCGGCCGCGCGGCTGGCGATCCAGGTCGCGGGCGCGATGGGTGCACCGATGTGCATCGTGCACGTCAGCGCGGACGAGTCCGTCGACGCCGCCCTCGTCCGGGCGAGCGGCTCGCCCTCGATCGCCGCCCGCCGGACCCAGTCGGACCGGGCCGTGCTCGACCGCGTGGTCGTGATGGCCGAGGAAGCAGGCGTTCAGGCCGAGAGCCGGCTGCTGAGCGGAGCGGTCGGCCCGGCCGTGCTCGACGCCGCGCGGGACTGTGGAGCCGGCCTGGTCGTCCTGGGCAAGTCGGCCCGGTCGGCGAGCGGCGAAGCATACGTCGGCACGCAGACCCGGCACGTCCTGGAGTTCTGCGACCAACCGGTTCTGGTCGTGCCACCTCCGCGAGGAAGGAGGGGAGGCTCCGACGGACGAACCGCTGACGTGAGCTACAGCGGCTATGCGCGATAGACATCCGAGCCCCTCCATGGCTGTTGCCGCGAATCATCCTGACCGTGTGAAGTCATTCGCCGTGCGTGTGCGCGGTCTGCGAGTGCGCCGCGGTGGGGCCGCGGTCCTGCATGACCTGCACTGCGATATCCGGGGCGGCCGCGTGACCGGGCTGATCGGGCCGAGCGGCTCGGGCAAGACGACGCTCATGCGAGCGATCGTCGGCACCCAGAAGGTGCAGTCCGGCCAGGTCGAGGTGCTCGGGTGGCCCGCTGGCTCGTCACCGCTGAGGACACTCGTCGGCTATGCCTCCCAAGGAGCGTCGGTCTACCCGGACCTCACGGTCACCGAGAACCTCCGCTATTTCGCCACGGTGCTCGGGGCGCCTCGTAGCGACGTCGCACGGGTGCTCGCTCTGGTCGACCTAGCGTCGGTTCGAGACCAGCTCACCGGCCGCCTGTCCGGCGGAGAGCGGTCGCGCGTCAGCCTCGGTGTGGCCCTCCTGGGGGCTCCCCGACTGCTCGTCCTGGACGAGCCGACCGTCGGGCTGGATCCGGTGCTGCGAGAGCAGCTGTGGTCGATGTTCGCCGCCATCGCGGGTGACGGCACGAGCCTGCTCGTCTCGAGCCACGTGATGAACGAGGCCGAGCGATGTCGACGAGCTGGTGCTGATGCGGGAGGGTCGGATCCTCGCCCAGGAAACGCCGCAGCGACTCAAGGACCTGACGGGCACCGTGGACCTGGATGCCGCATTCCTGGCCCTGGTTCGCGGTCCGAGCGCGGCATGAAGCCCCACATCGCCCTCGCCACCTCCGCGCGGGTCCTGCGACAGCTGCGCCACGATCCCCGGACCGTCGTCCTGCTCGTCGCCGTTCCATCCGCGCTGCTGCTGGTCGTCCGGTTCGTCTTCGACTCCCGCACTGAGTTCAGCGCGGTGGCCCCGGCCCTGCTGGGCGTCTTTCCGTTCACGCTCATGTTCCTGGTCACGTCCATCACCACGTTGCGGGAGCGGACGACCGGAACGCTGGAGCGGCTGATGACGACTCCCATGTCAAAGCTGGATCTGCTCGTCGGGTACGGCATCGCGTTCGGCTCGGTCGCGCTCGTCCAGGTGCTCGTCGCGGTGGTCGTCTCGCTCGCCTGCGGCCTCACGATCGCCGGCTCCTACGGTTGGCTGCTACTCGTGACTGCTGTGGACGCGTTGCTCGGCGTCTCGCTCGGCCTCCTGGCCAGCGCCTTTGCCCGCACGGAGTTCCAGGCGTTGCAGTTCCTGCCGATCGTCGTGTTCCCACAGCTGTTGGTGTGCGGTCTCTTTCAGCCGCGCGAGCGGATGGCGCAGGGTCTGCGCTGGTTCGCGGACGTCGTACCGCTCTCCTACGCCGTCGAGGCCCTCCGGGACGTGGCAACGCACCGCGCCGTCAGCTCCGGGTATGCCCGCGACCTGGTGGTCGTCGCGTCCTTCACCCTCGTGACCCTCGGGCTCGCAGCAGCCACACTCAGGCGACGTACGGCGTGACTCCTCCTGCCCACAGGAGAGGTCGCTCAGCGCCCGTCACCCGAGCTGGTCGGCGACGCGCGTCTCCTGTCGTCGAGCCGCGTCGAGCAACCGGACGACCTCGTCCTCGCTGGTCGGGGTGAAGTCCCGGTAGTAGCGGCTGACCGCCTGGAAGGTGTGCGGTGCCCGCGCACAGGCCAGCCCGTCGGCCTCGGGGAAATGCTCTGACCACCTCCGGCGGGGCGACCGGCACGGCCAGCACGACCCAGGTGGCTCCGAGCCGGCGGGCGACCTGACACGCAGCCCGTGCGGTCGAACCCGTGGCGATGCCGTCATCGACGATGACGGCGATCCGCCCGCGCAGGTCGAGCGCCGGGCGACCCTGCCTCGGAGCCGGGCAACCCGCGCGGTCAGGACCGCCCGCTCCCTGCGCTCGACCTCGGCGAGCTCCTCGCGCGTGACCTGCGCCCGGGTGACCACGGCATCGTCGATCACCCGAACGTCGTTCTCCCCGATCGCCCCCATCGCGATCTCGGGCTCGAACGGCAGTCCCAGCTTGCGTACGACGAGCACGTCGAGGGGCGCCCCCAACGCCGACGCCACCTCGGCCGCGACCGGAACTCCCCCGCGCGGCAGGCCGAGCACCACCACATCTTTGCCGTGCAGGCGCGCCAGCCCCTCCCGGGCGAGCTGCCGGCCGGCGTCACGGCGATCCCGGAAAAGCACGCCCGGCGCGTCCCTCATGACCTCACCCTTCTTCGCCGTGGCCCTCTGACGGTGGCCTTCTTCGCGGTCGCCTTCTTCGCCGCCTTCTTCGCCGTCGCCTTCTTCGCCGTGACCTTCTTCGCCGTGGCCTTCTTCGCGATGACCTTCTTCGCCGTGGCCTTCTTCGCCGTCGCCTTCTTCGCCGTGACCTTCTTCGCGGTCGCCTTCTTGCCGTCAACGGCGGCGAACGTCGTCACCACCGCGGTGCGGAGCGACGCCACGATCTCGGCGACGTCCTGGCGTAGCCGGACGTCTCGCACGACGGCCCCGGCCCGGTCGAAACCCTCCTCGAGGGCGTTGGCCAACGACTGCAGGGAACGCTCGACCGCGCGCTGCTCGGTCGTGGCGTCGGCACCGAGCTCGTCGAGCCGGTGCCGAAGGTTGTTGCCGAGCGCGACGAAACGCGCTCCGACCTGCTCCCAGGCCTTGGCCTGGTTGGTGGACGATGCCATGTCCTCACCTCTTGGTAGACGCAGTGTCCGTTGCGGGACGATCCCACCCTCGTAACGGGAGGGAGGTCCCGGCAGGGGCGGAAGTCCCGGAGGTCAGCTGTGGGCGAGTGAGACACGACGAGCCCGCGTGCCTCGCCGCACTCGACGTACGTGAAGACCCGCAGAACCGGGCTCGACCCCGACAAGGTCGATACGGCCTCGAATTGCCGGCCAGCCGGAGCGCGCAGGGACGGCCAACCGGCCAGCGCGGACGCGGGGTAGACGTCCCGACGCGTTCCGGGATCCCGCCTGCACCCATGACTCCCGTCGACGCTGTCGACCAGCGCAGGAGGGAGGAGGGGGAGGATCGGGGGACGAGGGAAGTACGACACGGTGACGCCGACCGGATCCAGCCGTCCAGACTCAGGACCACCCGGTCGGTCAGGCGGTAACAGACGGATCCGTCCAGACAGAAGTCGGTCGAGCACCACCGACGATCGGCGTGCGCCTCGATCGAGTCGCTGAAGGGCTTGAATGTCAGTGGAACGAGCAGACGAGCTCGAACGCCGGACACGCAGGAGGAACCCGCGACCCGCCGCACGCGGCCAGCAAAACACCTCCGAGGCCAGTGCGGCCCATCGGCCTCGCGAGCGAAAACGCTTGCTGACCGTTTCAGGCATCTGAAGCTCCCGCACTCGTTGTGGACAACTCCCCGTCGACTCAGAACTGGAACACGATCCGGGCCGGCACGCGGCCGGCGAGCACGTCCTCGATGGACTGGTTGACGTCCTCGAGCTTGCGGTCCTCGGCGACGATGTGTGTCCGGCCGCCTTCGTGCAGGGCGAACACCTCGGCCAGGTCGTTCCGGGTGCCGACGATGGAACCGATGACGCTCTTGCCGTTGAGCACCGTGTCGAAGATGGGAAGGTTCATCGTGGCGTCGTCGCCAGGCAGCGCGACGCAGACCAGTCGACCACCGCGACGCAGCGACCTGAAGGCCTGGGCGAACGCACTCGGGGAGGCAGCCAGTGCCACCGCCACGTCAGCGCCTCCCAATGCCTGGATGGCCTCGGAGGGGTCAGCGGCTGCGGCGTTCACGACGTGGTCGGCCCCGAGATCGGTCGCCATCGCCAGCTTGCTCTCCTCGATATCCACCCCGATCGTGAAACCACCCACCAACCGGGCGTACTGGAGCGCGAGGTGCCCCAGGCCGCCCATGCCGAAGATCGCGACGGTCTCCGCCGGCTGCACTCGCGCGACCTTGATCGCCTTGTACGTCGTGACACCGGCGCACGTGAGCGGAGCCGCCTCCCGCGACGGGATCCCAGCCGGGACGAGGGTCGCGAACGCAGCCGGCACCACGGCGTACTCCGCGAAGGTGCCGTTGACCGAGTACCCGGAGTTGCGTTGCTGCAGGCACAGCGTCTCCCAGCCGCCGATGCAGTGGCTGCACTCTCCGCAGGCGTAGCCGAGCCAGGCGATCGCGACCCGGTCGCCGACCGAGCGACTCGTGACCCCTGCTCCGAGCTGATCGACCAGACCGATGCCCTCGTGCCCAGGGATGAACGGGGGCTTCGGCCGGACCGGCCAGTCGCCGTGTGCCGCATGGATGTCGGTGTGGCAGAGCCCACTCGTCTCCATGCGCACGAGAACCTCGCCCGGCCCCGGCTCGGGCACCGGCAGGTCTTGGATCTCCAGCGGAGCGTGGAAGTCGGTGACGACGGCAGCCTTCATGGCAGTCCCTTTCGAAGGTGGAGCCGGCGAACGACTCGGATGATCGCTACGGCCAGCCTGCCCCGGCCCACCACCGTTGAGCGCGAAAGGTCCTGTCCAGCAGGGACTTTGGGCCACATTCGGAATTCAGGACCTTCGCCTCTTCTGTCTCGCCATCGCGTGCTGGGCTGGTCTCATGACAGATCCGCTGTTGCGGGTCGAGCGCCTCAGCAAGACGTTCGGCGCCGTGCACGCGCTCGCCGACGTCAGCCTCTCCGTGCCGGCGGGCCAGGTCACGGCCCTGGTCGGTGACAACGGGGCCGGCAAGTCGGTGCTGATCAAGTGCATCTCCGGCACCTACCAGCCGGACAGCGGTCAGCTCTACTGGCAGGGTCACCCGGTGCAGCTCCACGGGCCGAAGGACGCATCGTCGCTGGGCATCGAGACGATCTACCAGGACCTCGCGCTCTGCGACAACCTGGACATCGCCGAGAACATGTATCTCGGCCGCGAGCAGCGGCGACACCTCGTGCCCGACGAGGCCGCCATGGAGCTGGCCGCCGAGCACACGTTGCACGACCTGAAGGTCACCACCGTCTCGTCGGTGCGGCAGCGGGTCGCCTCCCTGTCGGGCGGCCAGCGCCAGTCGGTGGCGATCGCCCGCGCCGTCCTGCGGGACGCCAAGCTCGTCATCATGGACGAACCCACTGCGGCCCTGGGGGTGACCCAGACCAAGGTCGTCCTCGACCTGGTTCGCCGGCTGGCCGACAGCGGGGTCGCGGTGCTCATGATCTCGCACAACCTCAACGACGTCTTCCAGGTCGCGGACCGGGTGGCCGTGATGTACCTCGGTCGCCTGGTGGCAGTGCGGCCGATCATCGACATCGACCGGCATTCGGTCGTGGACCTCATGGCCAACGGCCGCCAAAGCGCCAGCGCCGGCTCAGCTGGGCTCGGGCTCCATCACGATCGCGCCGCAGGGGCACTCGGCCACGCACAGCCCGCAGCCCTTGCAGTAGTCGTAGTCGATCGCGTAGCCGTGGCGCCGTCGGCCACCTTGAGCACCGCGTTGTCCGGGCACACGCCGAAGCAGTTGTCGCAGCCGAAGCAGTTGCCGCACGACAGGCAGCGCCGCGCCTCGTACAGCGCCGTGTCCGCGTCGAGGCCGCCGACCACCTCGCGAAGTCGCGACGTCCGCCGCGCGGCGTCCAGCCGCGGCCGCACCGCGTGCGGGGCGTCGCTGTAGTACCAGGTGTTGAGCTGGTCGAACGGCACCGGCTCGGCGCCCGGTCCAGGACCCGGCTGCGGACGGTGCGCTCGCGCCCGGGCGCACAGCCAGCGGTCGATGCTGGCCGCGGCGGCCTTGCCCTGCCCGATCGCCGGCGGTGACCGACCGCGGCGACGGCGCCGCGTCGCCGCCGGCGAACACGCCCGGGCAGCCGGTCATCATCGTGCGCGTCGACCTCGACGACGCCGTCGACGACCCGCAGGCCGGCACGGTGTCCAGCAGCGAGCGGTCGACGTCCTGGCCGAGGGCGAGCACGACGCAGTCACCGGCCAGCTCCTCGAACTCGCCGGTCGGCTGGGGCACGCCGTGCCGTCGTCGAGCCCCATCTTCTCCAGGCGCATGCGTGCCCTCGCCGACCTCGGTGATCGTGCGCAGCCACTTGACCGTGACGCCCTCGTCGAGCGCCTCGTGCAGCTCGATCTCGTTGGCCGGCATCTGCGCCTGGGTGCGGCGGTAGACGACGATCGCTCCTCCGCGCCGAGCCGTCGAGCGGTGCGCGCGGCGTCCATCGCGGTGTTGCCGCCGCCGTAGACGACGACCCGGCGGCCGAGGTCCGGGCGCTCACCCCGCGCCGCGTCGCCGAGCAGCGCCAGCGCGTCGAGACGCGGGCCGCCTGCCCGGCCGGGATGTAGGCGCGATGGCTGAGCTGGGCGCCGATCGCGAGGAACGCCGCGTCGAACCGGCCCTCGCGCATGGTGGCCTCGAGGTCGTCACCGGGCTGTCGAGCCGCAGCGTGATGCCCAGTCGCGAGCAGGCGGGCGATCTCGAGGTCGAGGACGTCGCGCGGCAGCCGGAAGGTCGGGATGCCGAAGCGCATCATGCCGCCCGGCGCCTCGCCGGCCTCGCGGATCTCGACCTCGTGGCCCAGCATGCCGCAGCTGGTACGCGGCCGACAGGCCGGCCGGTCCGGCGCCGACGACGAGCACCCGCCGGCCGGTCGCGGCCGCCGGGCGCGGGCAGCTGCCAGCCCTGCCGGATCGCCTCGTCGCCGAGGAACCGCTCGACCGAGTTGATGCCGACGGCGGTGTCGAGCTCGGCGCGGTTGCACGCCGTCTCGCACGGGTGGTAGCAGACCCGGCCCATGATGGCCGGGAACGGGTTGTCGTCGACGAGCTGCCGCCAGGCCTGCTCGTAGCCTGCCGTCCTCGGCCGTGTAGAGCCAGGCCTGCACCTGCTCGCCGGCCGGGCAGGCGTGGTTGCACGGCGGCAGCCCGTCGACGTAGACCGGCCGCTCGGTGCGCCAGGTGCCGGTGTGGTTGGCCAGGCTGGAGCGCACGTCCAGGGTGATGGCGAACGGCTTGTCGCATCATCGGTCTCCGCCTTCTGGGAGCAGGCCGTAGCGGGCGATGTTGCGGTCGGCGAGTGCCTGCAGCGCGGCCAGGTCGGTGCCGTCGGCGCCGTCCGCGAACAGGTGGGCGTAGCGCCTCTGCGGCCGCAGGTACTCCTCGACCGGCACCCGGCCGCGGATCGGCAGCACCGAGGTCACCTCGCCGTGCTCGGCCTCGAACACCGGGAACAGCCCGCTGCGCTGCGCCAGCCGGGCCAGCCGCACGGTCGTCGGCCGGCGCCGATCCCCAGCCGAGCGGGCACGGCGACGAGCACGTGCAGGTAGCGCGCGCCGCGCATCGACATCGCCGTTCGACCTTGGCCTCGAGGTCGTGCAGCTCGGCGACGGTCGCGGTCGCGACGTACGGGATGTCGTGGGCCATCGCGATGCGCGGCAGGTCCTTGCCGGTGCCGAACGGGTTGCCCGGGTGCGGGCCCGACGGCCTCGGTCGTCGCGGTGCGGGCCGCCGGCGGCGTCGCGCCGGAGCGCTGCACGCCGGTGTTCATGTAGGCCTCGTTGTCGTAGCAGACGTAGAGCACGTCGTCGTTGCGCTCGAACATGCCGGACAGGCAGGCCAGGCCGATGTCGACCGTGCCGCCGTCGCCGCCCTGGGCCAGCACGCGGATGTCGTCGCGGCCGGTCGCCCGCAGCGCCGCGGCGACGCCGGTGGCCACCGACGCGGCGTTGGCGAACAGCGAGTGCAGCCACGGCACCTGCCACGAGCTCTCCGGGATACGGCGTCGAGAACACCTCGAGGCAGCCGGTCGCGTTGACCGCGACCAGCCGGCCGCCGGTCGCCCGCATCGCGGTGTCGAGGACGTAGCGCGCGGCGAGCGCCTCGCCGCACCCCTGGCAGGCGCGGTGGCCGGAGTTGAGCGCGTTGCGCCGCTCCGGGTCGGCCTGCTCGGTGCGCAGCGCAGCGGCGAGCAGCCGGTTGCCGACGGCGCGGCTGCCGACCTGGTAGAACTTCACGCTCGCTCGAGTCATCGTCGGCTGCAGGCTCGCGCCGTCGTCGGCCGAGGCGCTGGAGCTCGCGCTCGACGACGTCGCGTCGCGCAGGTCGAGGAAGAGCGGGTCCGGCAGCTCGTCCGGCGAGCGGCCGGTCGAGCATCGCGCGCAGCGAGCCTGCGGTCACCGGCCGGCCGCCGAGCCCGGCGACCACCGTGCGATCACGCACGGTCGGCGTGCCGGCAGGCGCCGCGGACGTCGGCGGACACGACGCCGCCCGCGCCGGGCGCGAAGGCCCGCTCGAGCACGATCACGTGCTCGGCGCCGGCCAGCGCCGCGCGCACGGCCGCGGCCGGGAACGGCCGGAACAGCGTCAGCGTGCACGACGCCGACGCCGCGTCCAGCTCCGTCGACCGCGTCGTGGACGGTGCCGACCACCGAGCCGAGCGTCACGACGACGGTCCGGGCGCCCTCGATGCGGTACGTCGTCAGCATCGCGGGCCCGACGCCCACGGTCGCGCTGCGAACTCGTCGGCGAGCATCGGGAAGCCGCTCGGCGCCGCGCGCAGCTGGTGGTGCGCCGAGGTAGCGCACCTCGGTGAACGCCTCGGGCCCGACCATCGCGCCGATCGTCACCGGCTCGTCCGGGTCGAGCACCTGGCGCGGCGCGTACGGCCGGCAGGAAGCGCGTCGACCGTGCTCCTGGCTCGGCACCTCGATCGGCTCGAACGCGTGGGTGAGCACGAACCCGTCCACGCACACCATCACCGGCACGCGACAGCTGCTCGGCCAGCCGGAAGGCGAGGACGTGCAGGCCGACCGCCTCCTGGTTGTCCTCGGCGTACAGCTGCACCCAGCCGCAGTCGCGCTGGCTCATCGAGTCGCTGTGGTCGTTCCAGATGTTGATCGGCGCGCCGATGGCGCGGTTGGCCACCGTCATCACGATCGGCAGGCCGAGCCCGGAGGCGTTGAACAGCGCCTCGGCCATGTAGAGCAGGCCCTGGCTGGCGGTCGCGGTGTAGGTGCGCGCGCCGGCTGCCGACGCGCCGATCGCGGCCGACATCGCGGCGAACTCGGACTCGACGGTGATGAACTCGCAGCCGGCGCAGCGCGCCGTCTTCACCATCGCGCCGACGCCTTCGACGATGTGGGTCTGCGGGGTGATCGGGTAGGCCGGCACGACCTGCGGCCGGCACCGCGCGACCGTCTCGGCGATCGCCCGCGAACCCTCGATCTGCTTACGCATGAGCCACCTCGCCGTACGGCGTCGCACGCGGCGCGGGCGCCGCGCACGTTGGCCTCGCGACCGCGCCGGCGAAACGCTCCCGCACCGCGGTCTCGAGCGAGGCCAGGCGTCACCGCGCCGGTGAGCGCGGCGAAGCGCGCCGAGCAGGCAGACGTTGGGCAGCGGCCGCCCGATGTGCTCGCCGGGCCAGCTCCGTCGCCGGCACGCGTCACGACGTGCCCGGGCTCGCAGCCGTCGACCAGGTCGGCGAGCCCGAGGTCCTCCGGCGACCGCGGCGAGTTGATCAGCACGAAGCCGTTCGCCGGCAGCCCGGCGAACACGTCGACGTGGTGCAGCAGCGTCGGCGTCGACGACGACGACGGCGTCCGGCGTGAGCGACCGGTTCGCGCAGCCGGATCGGCGCGTCGGAGATGCGGCAGAACGACACGACCGGCGCGCCCATCCGCTCCGAGCCGAAGCTCGGGAACGCCTGCGCCTCGTGCCCGTCCAGGAAGGCCGCGACCGACAGCAGCTCGGCCGCCGTCACGACGCCCTGGCCGCCGCGACCGTGGATGCGGACCTCGAACACGGTGACCTGCCCGGTCGCGTCGGACGATGACTGGCCGACGAGCCGGGTGAGGTCGACCAGCCGGGCGGTGTAGCCCCATTCGTTGTCGTACCAGCCGAAGACCTTGACCAACCGGCCGGACGCCTGGGTCAGGCTGCGAGTCGAACACGCACGACGCCGAGTCGCCGATGACGTCGGTGGAGACGATCGGATCGGTCGTGTAGCGCAGCCGGCCGGCCAGCGGGCCGGCCGCGCCGGCCGCCTCGAACGCGGCGTTGACCTCCTCCGCGGTCACGTCCCGGTCGAGCAAGGCCGGCGAGGTCGACCAGCGAGCCGTCGACGACCGGCACGCGCAGCGCGACGCCGTCGAGCCGGCCCTTCATCGGCGGGATCACCTCGGCGACCGCGCGGGCGGCGCCGGTCGTGGTCGGGATGATGTTGACTGCGGCCGACCGGGCCCGGCGCGGGTCCTTGTGCGGACCGTCGAGCACGTTCTGGTCGTTGGTGTAGGCGTGCACCGTGGTCATGAAGCCCTGCTCGATGCCGAACGCGTCGTCGCAGCACCTTGACCATCGGCGCGACGCAGTTGGTCGTGCACGAGGCGTTGGAGATCGACGTGGTGCGTGGCCGGGTCGTACGTCTCGTCGTTGACGCCCATGACGATCGTCGCGTCGACGCCCTTGCCGGGCGCGGAGATGAGGACCTTGCGGGCGCCGGCGGCCAGGTGCGCGCCGGCGCCCTCGCGGGTGCGGAACTTGCCGGTCGACTCGATGACGACGTCGACGCCGTGGTCGCGCCAGGCAGCTGGGCCGGGTCGCGCTCTGCGGTCACCGCGATCTTGTGGCCGTCGACGACGATGGCGTCGCCGAGGTCCTCGACCTCGCGGCGCAGCGGGCCGAAGGTGCTGTCGTAGCGCAGCAGCCGGGCCATCGTGGCCGAGTCGGTGACGTCGTTGATCGCGACCACCTCGAGGTCGGTCGAGGCCAGCACGGAGCGCAGGTAGTCGCGGCCGATGCGGCCGAAGCCGTTGATGCCGATCTGCGTGGTCATGTCGATCTCCTCTCGTCTCGGCCCAGCCTGTCGAGCGGCCATCGGCGCGGCAGGGCCCAAAGTCCCTGGCCGGGAAGGGTTCGCGAGAGTGAGCCTGGAGCTGCACCGAGAACGGAAGGCACGCCATGAGTCACATCGCGTGGTTCACCGACATCCGCCTGGCCGATGTCGCCACGGTCGGCGGCAAGGGCGCGAACCTCGGCGAGCTCACCGCCGCCGGGCTGCCCGTGCCGCCTGGCTTCGTCGTCACCGCGAGCGCCTACCTCGCCGCGATCGACGCGTCCGGGCGCGCGCGAGAAGCTCCGCGCGATCCTCGACCCTCGATGCCGACGACGACGCCGCCGACGCGGCCCGTGCGCAGCGAGCTCGCCAAGACCTGATCCGCGCCACCCCGCTCCCGGACGACTCTCGCGCGCGGCGATCGCCGCGGCGTACGAGCGAGCTCGGCGACGACGTCCGCGTCGCGGTGCGGTCGTCCGGCACGAGCGAGGACGCCGGCGACACGTCCTTCGCCGGCATGAACGCGACGTTCACCAACGTCGTGCGGGCGACGACGCTGCTCACCGCGCATCGTCGACTGCTGGGCCTCGCTGTACGGCGAGCGGGTCGCTCGCCTACCGCGCCGACGCCGGGATCGACCGAGGAGCCGACGATCGCCGTCATCGTGCAGAAGATGATCCCGTCCGAGCGCTCCGGCATCATGTTCACCGCCGACCCGTCCACCGGTGACCCGCGCGAGCTCGTCATCGAGGCGATCTTCGGCCAGGGCGAGGCGATCGTCAGCGGCATGGTCGAGCCCGACACCTACCTCGTCGCCAAGGACCCGCTCGCACATCCTCGACGTCCGCGATCGGGCACCAGGACCGCGCAGATCGTCCGCGGCCCGGACGGCGCCGACCTCGAGGTCGACTTAGCCGCCGACGGAGGGCGGCCGCCGCGTCCTCACCGACGCCGAGATCCTCGAGCTCGCCCGGCTCGGCCTGGCGGTCGAGGAGCACTACGGCAGCCCGCAGGACATCGAGTGGGCCGATGGCGGACGGCACGATCTGGCTCGTCCAGTCGCGGCCGATCACCACCCTGCACGGACCAGCCGACGTCACGGCCCGAGTCGGCCGAAGCCGCCGCGGTGCGGTGCTGGTGCGCGGCCTCGCCGCCTCGACCGGGCCGGGCCGCGGGCGCGGTCCGGGTGCTGCACGAGCCCCGAGCAGGGCGGCCAGCTGCAGACCGGCGAGGTGCTGGTCGCGCCGATGACCAGCCCCGACTGGGTGCCGGCCATGCGCCGGGCCGCCGCGCTGATCACCGACGGCGGCGGCATGACCTGCCACGCCGCGATCGTCAGCCGCGAGCTCGGGCGTGCCCTGCGTCGTCGGCACCCGCGACGCGACCACGCTCCTGCACGACGGCCAGACTCGTCACCGTCGACGGCCGGCGCGGCGAGGTCTACGCGGGCGCGGTCGCGGCGCCGAGCGTCGTCGCGGCCCAGTCGGCTCACGACCGCGTCCGGTCGAGCGTCGCTGTCGGGCCGAGCCGATCGCGACCCGGCTCTACGTCAACCTGGCCGTCGCCGAGCATGCCGAGCAGGTCGCCGCACTCGACGTCGACGGCGTCGGCCTGCTGCGGGCGGAGTTCATGGTCGCCGACGCGCTGCAGGGCGTGCACCCGCGGCTGCTGCATCGCAGCGCGGCGAGCAGCAGACCGTTCGTCGACGCGATGACCGACTCGCTGCTGCGCATCACCCGCGCCTTCGCGCCCCGGCCGGTCGTCTACCGCAGCATCGACTTCCGCTCCAACGAGTTCCGCGGCCTCGAGGGCGGCGAGGAGTTCGAGCCGGACGAGGACAACCCGATGATCGGCTACCGCGGCTGCTTCCGCTACGTCGACCAGCCGGACCTGTTCCGCCTCGAGCTCGACGTGCTCGGCGCGGTCGCGCGCCCAGACGCCCAACCTGCGGCTGATGATCCCGTTCGTGCGCACCGCGTGGGAGCTGCGAGACGCTGCCTCGACATCGTCCGGGCACCACGACCGCGCGGCCGCCCTGCCGGTCTGGGTGATGGCCGAGGTGCCGTCGGTCGCCTACTGGATCCCGACCTACGCGCGGATGGGCATCGACGGGCGTCTCGATCGGCAGCAACGACCTGACCCAGCTGATGCTCGGCGTCGACCGCGACTCCGAGGTCTGCGCCGAGCTGTTCGACGAGGCCGATCCGGCCGTGCTCGACGCGATCGCGCGGATCGTGCACGCCTGCCAGGAGGCCGGCATCACCTCGTCGCTGTGCGGCCAGGCGCCGTCGAACCGCCCCGAGTTCGCCGAGCACCTGGTCCGCCTGGGCATCACCTCGATCTCGGTGAACCCGGACGCCGTGACTCCGGTCCGGCGGATCATCGCTCGCGCCGAGCGCAGCATCCTGCTCGAGGCGGCGGACCCTCACCGCCGGCATTCCCTGCGACCGCTGTCTCGTCACCCCGTGGCCGACTGACGGAGGCACCGAGGATGGGGCCGGGCGACGCAGCACGAGACGCGCGGCCGAGGGTCGGGCTGCCCTAGACGGGTTGGGCCAGGATCTCGCGCAGCGCGGCGACGAAGCGCAGCGACTCCTCGTGCTCGCGCTGCCAGACGTTGCGGCCGAAGATCAGGCCGGTGGCGCCGGCCTCCATCGACTGCGCGGCCTTCTCGAGCATCGCCTCGTCGCCGGCCCGCTGCCGCCGGAGACCAGCACGAGCGTCCGGTTGGCCGACCGCACGACGGCGTCGATCGCCTGCTGGCTGCTGAATTCTCGCGCGTACGGCGCCGGGACGTCGGCGTGTCTTCTCCGGGTGCGGGAAGTTCACCTTCACCATGTCGGCGCCGAGTTCGCTGGCGACGCGGGCGGCGTAGTCGACGGCGTAGAAGGAGTCCTTGCCGCCCTTGGCCTCGATCGCCGAACCGCGCGGGTAGGCCCACACGATCAGCGGCATGCCGAGCCGCTGCGCGTCCGCGCGGACCTGGCGGTACTGCGCGAAGTCCGCGCTCCTGGGCCGGCGTGCCGACGTAGAGGGTGTAGCCGACCGCGTCGGCGCCCAGCCGCACGGCGTCCTCGACGCTGGCGTTGAGCGGCGAGAGGGCCTCGGCGTCGGACGGGATGTCGGTCTTGCCGTTGAGCTTGAGGATCAGCGGGACCTCGCCGGCGTAGTCCCAGTAGAACTTCTCGGCCAGGCCGATCTGCAGGCGATGCCGTTGAACCCGCCCTCCATGGCCAGCTCGATGATGTACCGCGGATCGGCGGCGGCCGGGTTGGCGAAGAAGTCCCGCGGCCCGTGCTCGAGCCCCTGGTCGTAGGGCAGGAACAGCGCCCTGCCGTTGCCCAGCCCGTGCTGGTACAGGATCCGGTGCAGGCGGGCCTTCTTGCCGGCGCCGAGCCCCGGGTCGTCCAGAACGGTGCGCTCAGACATCACAACTCCTTGGCTGCACAGCGACCGACGTTGGGTGACCGGGGGTATGTGGTCGCTCCGTCGGAGCGGCTCCACCCTCGCCCGCGGCTCAGGCCCGAGGTAGGGACCTTGGACCTCAAACCGGGCGCAGCGTCCTCGGGGCAGTGATTCCGGCGGTCCAGCCCGGCGCTTGGCCGCCCCGCGGCGGGGTCACGCGCGAGGCGTCCATGCCGGCTCGCTCCAGCAGCCAGGAGATCACCAAGTTCGAGTTCCACATCTCGCCAGCACCACTCTCGTCGCGCCCCACCGAACACCCACCGGCCCCGTGACCTGGACGCCTCGCTCCATTCCGCGACCGTGCCCCGCTGGGGCGAGCTCGAATGCCCGTGGCCCGGTGCCGCCGGTGACCACGAGGGCGCAATGGTGGAGATCGCAGCGGGATGGATGCTGTCGAGCCGCAGCGAGCGCCTCGAACAGCTTGCCGCAGAGTCGTACGACGTGACCGCCGGGGCCCAACGGGATCCAGAACAGCTCGATGCGCGCGGGAGCCTCGGGTTCGCAGACGTCGGGAGCCATGTCCGTAGCCAAGATGACGAGCGGGTCATCGGCCAGGACCGAAGGTCCCGAAGGCGCTCGGGACATCGTCGGGACTTTCGGCCCCCACGCCTTCGGCGACTCTTCTGCCACCCTGAGGGGATGGACAACACGGACGGAACAACGGACCCGGCCACCAGCAACCCGGAGCGGGCCGTCGAGTCGGCCCTGACCGAGGAGCACTGCTGGCAGCTGCTCGCTTCGTCGCGCGTCGCGCGCGTCGCGTTCGTCGAGGACGGGCTGCCTCAACTGGTGGTCCTGAACTATCGGCCAGAGGGTCGCGATCTGCTCTTCCAGACGAACGAGCAGAGCCGACTGGCGGCCCGGACTGCCGGCGGTGACGCTCTGGCGGTCGCGGCAGAGGTCGACAGCTCGTCCGTTTCTGAGCGGTCCGGCTGGTCGGTCATCGCGAGTGGATCTTTGTCCCGCACAACGGCCGACGACATCGAGCGGGCACCGGTTCCGTGGCGACCCGAGGCCGTCGGCGTGCTGCTGCGAATGAGGGTGACCCGGATCGACGGTCGCCACGTTGGAGACGACACCTGAGCAGTCGCCCGGCCTTTGGCCCGAGTTGACCGGCGCGGAGGAAGGGTCCTTCGTCCCTGCCGCGGGGGCCGGCGCGGCCTCAAGGATGAGGGACGAGAGTCAATTCGCACTCTCGTCGATCAGACCCGACCGGGGCACCAGGATGCAGAAGACCGACCCGCACCCAGACGTCGTCGTTGGACTTGACTTCTCGTCGGGGGATGCGGCCGCCATCGACGCGGCAGCCTTCGAGGCTGCCCGACGTCATGTGCCGCTGGTCCTGCTTGCCGCGATCGACCAGGCGAACCGGCCAGCCACCATTCTCGCCGAGACCGTGTGCCAACTGATCGCGGAAGCACAGCGTGACCTCCAGGCCACGGCGGAGAACGTCGCCGACCAGCACCCGACCCTGGACGTCCGTCAACGCGTCGCCCACGGCGCACCGGCCGAGGTCCTGTTGGACGCCTCCGCACATGGCAGCCTGTTGGTGCTGTGTTCCCGCGGTATGAGTGGCGTGGGCCAGTTCTTGTCGCGGTCGATCGCCTGGCGGGTCGCCGCCCGCGCGCTGGGACCGGTCCTGTTGGTCAGGCCCGGCGCCGAGCTGCCAGCCGAGTTCCGGGGCGGCCCCGTCGTGGTCGGTGTCGACGGCACGGAACGCTCGTCGGCCGCGGTCGAGTTCGGGTTTCGCGAGGCCAGTCTGCGCGGCACCTCGCTGGCCGCGGTCAACGTCTGGGGACGCCCTCATCCGAAGGGGCTCAACGCTGGGCGCGACTACTCCACCGAGCGCGACAACTGGTTGCACGAGATGAACGAGGACGCTGACCGCGCGCTGTCCGAGTCGCTGGCCGGCCTCGGCCCCGCGTTCCCCGACGTCACCGTCGAGCACGTGGTCCGGCACGCCCTCACCGTGCCGGACACGCTGCTCAGCGTCGGTCGCGAACGCCGAGCCGCGATGGTGGTGGTGGGCGCCGGTGGCCAACACTCGCTCGGCGAGCTCGCCCTGGGTGCCGTTGGCATGCAACTCTCGCACTGCGCGGACCAGCCGGTCGCTGTCGTTCACAGTGCGTGGGCCGCGTCCCGCACACGCGAACAACAGAGCATGAACGACGGAGCCAGTCATCGCTGAGGAGGCGAGCATGGATGCCCTACATGCTGAGGATCGGTTAGAGGTCCTCGATCGCGAGGAGTGCGTCGCGCTGCTCGCTGCGGGTGAGGTCGGCCGGCTGGGGTTCGTCGTGGCCGGACAGCCTCGGATCGAACCGGTGAACTACCGGCTCGCCGATGATGAACTCCTCGTTTCGAGCCGACCCGGTGCCAAGCTCGACGCGGCAGTTCACGAGCAGCGGGTGGCCCTGGAGATCGATGCCGTGGAGGAGTGGGCAGAGGCGGGATGGAGCGTGCTCGCCCTCGGGACCGCCTCGATCGTGACCGATCCGGAGGAACGGGCGAGCCTGGCCGGCCGCGGACCGCGACCTTGGGCACCCGTCCCGGACCTCGTATTGATCCGCGTCGCAATGGACACCCTGACCGGTCGACGGGTCCGCGTCGGACCTGGGGGTGTGTCGCTGGTGATCCAGGACCCGGAGACTCCGCGCCCGCAGTGGTAGGTCCATGAGGGACTCGA
The DNA here is from genome assembly GCA_963834425.1 of uncultured Actinomycetota bacterium. Classification (GTDB taxonomy): domain Bacteria; phylum Actinomycetota; class Actinomycetes; order Actinomycetales; family CAVURS01; genus CAVURS01. Next base: position 99,028 of record CAWIBR010000008.1, on the reverse strand, counting down.
CCCGGTCATGATCAAGCGAGCCAGGCCCTCAGCGAGGTTCGGGACGCGCTCTTCCAGATCGCCTTCGTTCGGGAGCTGATGGCGTTCTGCCGCGCCTCCTCGCGGGCGTAGAGACGTCCGTACGTGAACGCCACCGCGGCCGAGTTCTCAGCCATCGCGCCCTGGTGCAGCCGCCTCAGCATCACCACACCGTCGTGGTACTGGCCGAGCTCCTCCCCCACGTCTCTCAGGGCGGCGGCGAAGCGGCGCCCTGGCTTCCCGAACGCCGGAGATATGGCCTCGGCGGCGTACCGCGTCCGCTTGGCCGACTTGCGGGCCGAGTGGAGAGCCTCGTCGCGCTCTCGGCCGGGGGGCAGCCGAAAGGCCTCAGCCATGGTCCGGGCGAGCTCGTCGTAGGCGCGGGCGACTTGCCTCGGAAGCACCTTCGCCGCCGACCGGCTGGCTCGCTTGCTCAACGGCGGTCTGTCCATCAGCTCATCCAGCGCACAGATCAGATTGCGGTAGCGCTCGGAGTCCATCGCGGGTGCCAACGCACGCACAGCCGCGCGATGCTCGTCGTCCACCTCACGCTCGAGTACCCCTCCGACGCCGCGGGTGAGGACGCGCTCGCCTCGCTCGACCTCCAGTGCGTCGTGCAGAGCGGTCTGCTGGACCTCGGCGTCGCGCACCCGGCCGAGCGCGCCGGCCAACCACTTGAGCTCCATCTGGATCGGCTCGGTGGCGTCGGGCACGAAGAGCACGTGAAAGATCTCCAGGGCACTGCGAACTCGCCTCGTCGCCACCCGCATCTGATGGACGCTCTCGGGTGTTGCGAGCCGGACCTGTGGATCCAGCCGCCGGATCTCGCTCACTTGCTGGCGAAGATAAGCGCCAACGACGTACGCAGCGGTGCGCTTCGATGTCAGTCGCGGGCTCGTGCGCTCGAGCCCGGCGCCGGCGGACCCCATTCGCAGGGCACGCGCCAGCTTCGACGCGCTGACGGACCGGGTGGCTCCCCTGGCTCTCAGCCACTCGACGACTGCCGTGAGCAGATCTGGCTCTCCATCGACCAACTCGACCTCGATCTCTCGCCAGGTTGTCCGCCCGATGGGTGAGTCACCAGCTGCTGAGGGTGCGAGACGGCGAGCGCGAACGTGGTCCTCCGCCACCTCGGCGAGGATTGCCCCATCGGCGGCACACAGCTGGTGAACCCGCCGCGCGGTGGAGATCTCCGCGACCGGACGCAGAGCGACGCCACGGGCGTGGATCCAGGCGAAGCGCCGCAGTGCGACGGGGACGGTCCGAAGGGAACGACCCAGCGGTAGGCGTACTTCGAGCCTGGCCTGCGGGCCCTGTGGGAGCTTGAGGTGCCAGCCACCGTCCCTTCCTCCGGTGCGACGACGCAATGTCCAGCCCGCGTGAAACAGCCGAAGGTCCGCGGTGTCGAAGTACACGGCCTCCAGGCGTTCGCGCGAAGCCTCCCGAACCGTGGAACCGCGGGGCAAGACCTCGAGCACACCGGTCAGATCCGGAAGCTCGGCGGCATCCGGAAGTTCCAGCTTCCGTTCGATCTCGACGTGCGTGGACGTCATCGCGGGACCCGACCCATCATGCGGCGTACTCTCGCCGGTGCCACGCGGATCCGGATGAGGCTAAGGTCCCGCCCGCCCTGCAGTGCCGGCGACCCCCCGGGACTGCCTCGCCGTCGGTTCTCAACCTGCGGACATCGCGGACTCGCCTAGCGTCTGACCTATCAGCCGCAGCAAGCTCCTCGAGCGCACCTCAGCATCGTCCGCCCCCGCCCGGTGGGGCGCGCGGGCCGGACTCGCGGCCCGCGGCGTCATCTACCTGCTGGTCGGGCTGATCGCCCTCGGGCTGGCGGTGCGCGGCCACGGCTCCAACCCGGACCAGAAGGGCGCGGTCACCGACCTGGCTGGCCGACCGTACGGCGCGGTCCTGGTCGTGGCGTTAGCGATCGGCGTCGCGGCGTACGCGCTCTGGCAGCTGGCCCAGGTCTTCACCGGACCGGCTGGTGAGAAGGACAGCACCGCCAAGCGACTGCGCTGCCTGGCCAGTGCCGTGGCGTACGCCGCACTGTGTTTCAGCTGCGTCTCGGTGCTCGCGGGGGCGCGCCGGTCGCAGAGCTCGCAGCAGGCCGGCTTCACCGCCAAGGTCATGCGCCACCACGACGGCCGGTGGGCGGTCGGGCTGGCCGGCGCGGTGATCGTGGTCATCGGCGTGGTGCTCGTCGTCCAGGGCCTGCGCGCGAGCTTCATGCAGCGGATGCGCAGCATGCCGCCGCGGACCGAGACCTTCGTGCGCCGGCTCGGACAGGTCGGCTCGGCCGGCAGGGGCGCCGTCTTCACCCTGGCCGGAGTGCTGGTCGTCGACGCGGCCCGGACCTTCGACCCGCAGAAGGCCAAGGGCCTGGACGGCGCCATCCGCACACTGATGGACCAGCCGTACGGCCGGTGGCTGGCCGGCCTGGCCGCCCTGGGCCTGCTGGCGTTCGGCCTGTTCGGGCTGACCGAGGCGCGCTACCGCGAGGTCTGAGCAGATGGACGGCAGGTAAACGCCGGTCGACCAATAGCCGAAAGCTGCCCTCACCGTCCGGTTTGTCGTCCCGGACAACAGGGCGCCGACGCTATGACTTACCCCGTGAGCAACGACGTACTGCTGGTCCTGGTCGTCCTGACCGCACTGGCCTTCGATTTCACCAACGGCTTCCACGACACCGCCAACGCGATGGCGACGTCCATCGCCACCGGTGCGCTGCCCCCGAAGGTCGCCGTCGGCATCTCCGGCGCGCTGAACCTCGTGGGCGCGTTCCTCTCGCTCAGCGTGGCGGCGACGATCGCCAGCGGCCTGGTCGACTCCAACCTGGTGACCCTGACCGTCGTCTTCGCCGGCCTGACCGGCGGCATCATCTGGAACCTGATGACCTGGTTCCTGGGCATCCCGTCCAGCTCCTCGCACGCCCTTATCGGCGGGGTGGTCGGCGCGACCATTGCGGCCGCCGGCACCGACGCAGTGAAGTGGCAGGGGCTGATCTCGAAGGTGATCATCCCGGCCGCCCTCTCCCCGCTGATCGCCGGACTGATCGCGACGACCGGCACCTACCTGGTCTACCGGATCACCATGCGCGTGCGCACCGGCGAGGTCACCCGGGGCTTCCGGATCGGTCAGATCGGCTCGGCGTCCCTCGTCTCGCTGGCCCACGGCAGCAACGACGCCCAGAAGACCATGGGCGTCATCACGCTGGCGTTGATCGCCAACGGGACGCTGGCTGCCGGCGCCACGGCGCCGTTCTGGGTGATCGTGAGCTGTGCGCTCGCCATCTCCCTCGGCACGTACGTCGGGGGCTGGCGGGTGATCCGCACGCTCGGCAAGGGCCTGGTCGAGATCGAGTCGCGGCAGGGCATGACCGCCGAATCCTCCTCGGCGGCAACGATCCTGCTGGCCAGCCACTTCGGCTACTCGCTCTCGACCACCCACGTCGCGACCGGGTCGATCCTGGGCACCGGGGTCGGGCGTCGCGACGCCTCGGTGCGCTGGGGCGTCGCAGGTCGGATGGCGATGGCCTGGCTGATCACCTTGCCGAGCGCCGCCCTGGTCGGGGCCGCGGCCTACGGCCTCGCTGACGTGCTGGGTCGTCCCGTCGGCACGTCGGTCATCCTGGTCGGTCTGGTCGCGTTCGCCGGCACCCTCTATCGCAGGTCGCGCACCAACCAGGTGCACCCTGGAAACGTCAACGCCGAATGGACCGGGAGCCTCGTCCCGACTCCCGCCGAGCCCGCCACCGCCACCGCGGCCGCGGCGGCCTGAGGAGCCCAACCATGGACAAGTGGATCAACCTCACCGCCATCTGGCAGATCACCGTCGTGGGCCTGATCGCCGGCGCCGGCCTCCCGGCGATCTTCGCGATCGGCGTCCGCGTGCTGGCGCCCCCGGAGACCGCGACCGGCCCGGTGGGCATCGCCGGAGACGGGTCGACGGCCACGGCCACTGTCGGGGTCCGCAGCCGGTCCCGATTGATCGCCGCGTCGGCCTGCTTCGCGGTCGTCGTGGCCGGAATCGCCTGGGGGCTCTACCTGATCGTCGCCGGCACCTGACCAACTGGCATCGAAGCGAAGGAGCGAGATCCGTGGAGCTGTCGTCGTTCGTCTCGTCCGTCGTGAGCTTCCTGCGCGCGGGCTACCCGGAGGGGGTGCCCGCCGCAGGACTACATCCCCCTGCTGGCCCTGCTCAACCGGCAGCTCAGCGCGGAGGAGGTTCTGCAGGTGGCCAACGAGCTGGCCGAGAGCGGGGACACGGCCTCGGCCCAGGCGATCCGGGACGCCATCGCCGACGTCACCCACGAGGCGCCGCTGGATGCAGACATCGCCCGGGTGAGTGCACACCTGGCAGCTGGCGGCTGGCCGCTCGCCGGTGCCCACGCCACGGCGCCCATCGCCTGATCAGGGCAGCGTCCGGACGACGGTCCCCGGCGGCCTTGGCTGTTGGGGACTTTCGCCTCTAGTAGTCATTCCGGGGCCGAGCCAAGGATGACGGATCGGCGCGGTGCCAACCAGGCACCGAGCCAGCACCGCCGCGAGCAAAGGGGCTCGGCCATGAAGGCGCTGTCGACCGTCATTGACGCATCACCGTCCGGGCACTACCTGAGCTGGTCGGTCATCCACATCAGCCTGACCAACGCGCTGATCATCCTGGCCATGGTCGTGGTCTTCGGGCTCGCGCTCGTCCTCCCCTTCCCATCGCCGCCGGACGACGACCAGGGACCGGCCGTAGGGCGGTTGCCATGAGTGGCAACTGGACGACCGCCGTTCGCGAGCGCGCGAGCCGCATCGTCGAGCCAGGGCAGATCCTCCCGGATCGCCAGCCGCGCTACGTGGCCTCGTGGATCTATGTCTTCGGCGTCCTCACCCTGGCTGCGCTGATCGTGGTGCTGGCCTCCGGCGGCGTACTCGCCATCGGCGGCGCCACCTGGTGGCACGTCTCGAGCGTCGGCCACTTCGTCAACTCCCTGCACCTGTGGAGCGTGGAGCTGTTCTTCGCCTTCATGGTGATCCACCTGTGGGGGAAGTTCTGGATGGCCGCCTGGCGCGGCAAGCGCACGTTGACCTGGATCACCGGTGTGGTCGCCTTCGTCACCTCGATCGGCACCGCGTTCACCGGTTACCTGTCGCAGTCCAACCTCGACGCGCAGTGGATCAGCACGCAGGCCAAGGACGGGCTCAACTCGATCGGGGTCGGCGCCTACTTCAATGTCCTCAATCCCGGGCAGATGCTGCTGTGGCACGTCACGCTGCTGCCCCTCTCGATCGGCCTGCTGACCGTGCTGCACGTCGTGCTGGTGCGCCGGCACGGCGTCGTCCCGCCCATCGACTCGACGGGGGAGGAGTGAGATGACCGCCCTGGCTCCCCGGCACACGTCGCAGCACCCCACGCCGGACTCGCACTCCTACCGGACCCGGCCCTACGACCTGGTCAAGGAGTTCGTCATCGCCCTGGTCGTCGTGAGCGTCCTCACCGTCGGCCTGGCCGCCGTCTTCTCGTCGCCGGACGAGAAGTCGATCACCCTCAAGGCCTGGGCCCAGGCCGCACCGGCCGACGTGGTCGCGACGGCGACGAGCGAGCTCGCTGGCACGTCGGGGAGCGCGACGTACGGACCGCCGTACAACCACAACGCCGAGGGGCAGCTGCTGCTCGGGCTCCCGCTGCAGAAGCTCGGCGGCGTGCGCCTGCCGGTGGACTCGCAACACCTGGTCATGGGTCCGCTCGCGCAGGATGTCGCGGACCCGAGCGTCGGGCCGGCCGTGGCTACCTGGCAGGCGGCGAGCGCGCAGCAGCAAGCGAGCTGGGCGAACGCGTACGCCGACGCGCTGGCCAAGGCTCCGGGCAATGACCCAGCCCGCGTGGCCTCAGGCGACTACGGACCGGTTCCGGCGCTGACCGCGGGCTTCCTCACTCTGGCCCGGTCGGGCGGCCTCGAGGGCGCGCTCAGCTCGGGCGGGGCGTTCTACGGCGGTGACCAGACCCGCACCTTGTTGTTGCTGTCGGACGGCGCCTACCTGGAGGACCAGGCCCGCGCCCGCCAGCTCGGCGGCGACCAGTGGGGGATGATGAACGAGACGGGCAACTACCCCGGTCAGCCGTGGATGTGGCTCTACACGTTCTGGTACCAGGTCAAGCCGTTCTCGACGTCGGACAACGCCGACGCCCAGGTCTGGGCGCTGATGATGCTGTTGACCCTGCTGCTGGTCTTCCTGCCGTTCATCCCGGGCCTGCGATCCGTCCCGCGCTGGATCCCGGTCCATCGGCTGATCTGGCGCGACTACTACCGCAGCCGCCAGACCGCGTCGCGGTCCTGACGCACGGCTCTCCCCGGCGTCCTGGACGCCGGGGAGAGTCGCGTCGGTGGTCAGCTGGTGGGGCTGAGGACCGAGTCGATCAGGTAGACCGTGGCGTTGGCGGTCTTGACCCCGCCGCAGACGACGTTGGCGTTGTCGACCTTGAGCGTGTCTGCCCGGAGCCGGTCACGTCGACCGTCCCGCCCTCGACCGTCTTGTGCATGCCGACGACCTGCGTGGGCGACAGTTGTCCTGCGACAACGTGGTAGGTCAGGATCTTGGACAGCAGCGGGCCATCGGTCTTGAGCTTGGCCAGCGTCGCGGCCGGCACCTTGGCGAAGGCCGAGTCGACCGGCGCGAAGACCGTGAACTGGCCGTTGTTCAGCGTGTTGACCAGGTTGACCTTCGAGTTGAGCTGGCCGGAGACGGCCGCCACGAGGGTCTTGAGCAGCGGGTTGTTCGACGCCGCGGTCGCGACCGGGTCCTGGGCCATGCCGTCGACCGAGCCGGAGCCGCTGGGCACCGCCTTGGCGTACGCCGCGCAGCCCGGGCCGACCAGGTCGGCCATCATGGCGTCGCTGCTGGCGCTGGGGCTGGCGGTGGTGCTGGGGGCCGAGCCGGCCGACGACGAGCCGCCGCCGCTGCTGCCGCAGGCGGCGAGCCCGAGGGTCAGGGAGGTGGCCGCTAGGGCGGTGAGGGCAATACGAGGCTTCATGAGCTTCTCCGATTTCGTTGATCCTTATGGGTTTTCGCAGCGCCGGGCCAGGCGGTTGCATGCACCGACGGTTGGTTCACGTGACCATGACCACGACTGAGTCCAGTCCGGTGCTCCCGTCCGGGCGGATGCCGTGCGACGTGGCGCTCTGCGCCGCGCCCGTGCCATCGATCGCCCGGCACTCGATGGTGTGGGTGCCGGCCGTCGCCGGCCACTCCCACACCCATTGCCGCCAGGTGTCCTTGCTGAGCGACTCGGCCAACCGCGCCGACCGCCACGGCCCGCCGTCGACCCGGGTCTGCACGGCGCTGATGCCCCGGTGCTGGGCCCAGGCCACACCGGCGACGGCCACGGTGCCGGCCTTCACGTGGGCGAACGACCCGGGCACGTCGATCCGGGATGAGGTCTTGATGGGTGCCTTCGCGGCGTACCCGCGAGGGGTCCAGTAGGCCTGCTTCTTGTCGAACCGGGTGACCTCGAGGTCGACCACCCACTTGGTCGCGGAGACGTAGCCGTAGAGCCCGGGCACCACCATCCGCACCGGGAAGCCGTGCGCGACCGGCAGCGGCGTGCCGTTCATCGCGACCGCCAGCATCGCGTCCCGGCCGTCCATCAGCTCGGCGAGCGGCGTGCGAGATGGTCATCCCGTCGACGCTCGTGGAGAGCACCATGTCGGCGTCGCTGCTCGGCCCGACCTGGCTCAGCAGGTCCTTCATCGGGTAGCCCAGCCAGACCGCGTTGCCGAGCAGGTCGCCGCCGACCTCGTTGGAGACACAGGTGAGGGTGATCGCCCGCTCGACGAGCGGCTTGGCCAGCAGGTCGTCGAAGTTCATCGAGAGCTCGTGGTCGACCAGGCCGTGGACCTTCAGCCGCCACTTGTCGGCCGGCAGCTGCGGCAGGCTCAGCGCCGTATCGACCCGGTAGAACCGCGAGCTGCTCGTGCGGTACGGCGTGATCCCGGGGATCGGCAGGCTCACGCCGCCGGGGATCGCCCCGAGCGGCTCGGCCGGCACCGGCAGCTTGATCGAAGCGCGGCTGGCCTCGACGTCCTTGGCCGCGGTGAAGAGCCGCGAGACGCCGCCCGACACGACGGCCGCCGCGCCGATGACCAGCGCCGAGAGCAGGAAGGTGCGCCGTCCGGGACCCGTCGGCCGTAGCCCGGCGCACGGTCAGCAGGCGGCGCAGACAGGCCAGGCCGACGGCCAGGCCGATCAGGGTCGGGCCGGCGTCCAGGGGCCACGCGTTGGGCCGAGTCAGCACCGCGGCGACGGCCACGAAGCCGAGCAGCCCGACCAGGGCGAGGCCCCAGCGAAGCCGCCAGCGGGCGATGACCCCGGCCGCGATCGACAAGAGGACCAGGGCGAAGCCGATGCCGGACAGCAGGACGTGCTTGTCCTGGCTACCGAAGTGCGCGACCGCGAAGTCCTTGAGCCACGGCGGGGTGTGGTTGACGAAGGCACCGCCCACGGCGATCACTGGCGAGGCGACGCCGTGCTCGAGACCGATCCGTTGCCACACGACACCGATCAGCTCGGCCAGACCGATCGTGATCGCGCCCGCGAGCAAACCGGCCAGTCCCGCCTCCGGAAGGGAGACGTCGGCGAACTCCGTTGCTGGAGTCGCTGATTGACCACTCTCTGGAGACTGACGGACGTCGGTCTCGCTGTCGTTGGTCACGGGGGGTCTTCGCCGCGATCGACGCGGCGGATGGGTTCTCAACGAATGTTCTCGGCTGACCGGCTTTCACCGCGTCTTGACTTGCCGGCGCCGTCGAGGTGTGCTCGCCGACATGAAGAAGCTCATCAACGACCCGAACGACGTGGTGGCCGAGGCGCTGCTCGGCATCGAGGCGGCCCACCCCGAGCTGAGGGTCGACCACGCCAACCGGATCATCTATCGCGACGACGCCCCTCGGGCGGGCAAGGTCGGCATCATCTCGGGCGGTGGGTCGGGACACGAGCCGCTGCACGGTGGGTTCGTCGGGGTCGGGATGCTCGACGCCGCCTGCGCCGGTGAGATCTTCACCTCGCCGGTGCCGGACCAGATGCTGGCCGCGACCAAGCTGGTCGACGGCGGCGCAGGCGTCCTGCACGTCGTCAAGAACTACACCGGCGACGTGATGAACTTCGAGATGGCCGCCGAGCTGGCCGCGGCCGAGACCGGCTCACCCGTGCAGTCGGTCGTCACCGACGACGACGTGGCCGTCCAGGACAGCACCTGGACGGCCGGTCGCCGCGGGGTCGGCGTCACCGTGCTGCTCGAGAAGATCGCGGGCGCGGCCGCCGAGCAGGGGCGCGACCTCGACCAGGTCGCGGGCATCGCGCGAGCGGTCAACGCCAACGGCCGGAGCATGGGCCTGGCCCTGACCTCCTGCACCGTCCCCGCGGCCGGGCAGCCGACGTTCGAGCTCGGGGACGACGAGATGGAGCTCGGCGTCGGCATCCACGGCGAGCCCGGCCGCAAGCGGGTCAAGCTGGCACCGGCCAAGGAGATCGCCGCGATGCTGGTCGAGCCGATCCTGGCCGATCTGCCGTTCGCCTCGGGCGATCCGGTGATCGCGTTCGTCAACGGTCTCGGCGGCACCCCGCTCATCGAGCTCTACCTGATGTATAACGAGGTCAACCGGATCCTGGCCGGTCACGGCGTGCAGGTCGCGCGGTCGCTGGTCGGGTCGTACATCACCTCGCTGGAGATGGCAGGGACCTCGGTGACGCTGCTCAAGGTCGACGACGACATGCTCGGGCTGTGGGATGCCCCGGTCAGCACGCCGGGCCTGCGCTGGGGCATCTGACTCGTGACGGATGGGCTGACCGACGGGGCGCCGGGTGAGGTGACGACCGCGGTCCTCGACGACTGGGTCCGCCGCTTCGCCGGGCTGGTCGCCGAGCACCGCGACGAGCTCACCGCGCTCGACTCGGCCATCGGTGACGCCGACCACGGCACCAACATGGACCGCGGGATGAAGGCGGTGGTGGCGGCCCTGGACGAGACCCAGCCGGCCACGCCGAAGGCGCTGCTCACCAAGGTCGGGATGACCCTGGTGTCCACGGTCGGCGGCGCCAGCGGGCCGCTGTTCGGCACCTTCTTCCTGCGCTTCGGCGGCGGGCTCGGTGACAGCGATCCGGCGACGCCGGCCGAGTTCGCCATCGCGCTGCGCGCCGGGCTCGACGGCGTCGTCGCGCGCGGCAAGGCCGAAGCGGGCGACAAGACGATGTACGACGCGCTCGCCCCGGCCGTCGATGCCCTGGACGCGGCTCTCTCGCAACAGAACTCACTGTCCGACGCGCTGGTGGCGGCCCGGGATGCCGCCGCGGCCGGTCGGGACGCGACCATCCCGCTGCAGGCCCGCAAGGGCCGAGCCAGCTATCTCGGCGAGCGCAGCATCGGCCACCAGGACCCCGGTGCCACCACGGTGACGCTGCTCTTCCAGGCCGCGACCGAGGCGGCGTTCTGACCGACCAGCCGAGCCGCCCTGGTCGGCCTGGTCGTGGTCTCGCACAGCCGAGCGCTGGCCGACGCCGCGGTCGCGCTGGCCGGCGAGATGCTCGCCGGACGGCCGGTGCGGATCGAGGTCGCCGCCGGGCTGGACGAGACCACGTTCGGCACCGACGCGGTGCAGATCCAGGAGGCGATCGAGCGAGCGGACGGCCCGGCCGGCGTGGTCGTGCTGATGGACCTCGGCAGCGCCGTGCTCTCCGCCGAGCTCGCCCTGGAGCTGCTGAGCGACCCTTCGGCTCGCGAACGGGTGCTGCTCTCCCCCGCGCCGATCGTCGAGGGTCTGGTCGTTGCCGCCGTCGCCGCTGCGGGCGGCGCGAGCCGCGCCGAGGTCGCCGCCGAAGCCGGTGCCGCGCTGCTCGCCAAGGCCGAGCACCTCGGCGACCCGGCCGCCGCTGCGTCGATGCCAGGCCGACCCGCCGCCGGCTGGTGGCGGTGGGCCGGATGTCGTCGCCGTCATCGAGATCACCCCCGAGCACGGTCTCCATGCGCGCCCGGCGGCCCGGCTGATCGGCGCGCTCGAGCAGCCTGGACGCCGACGTGCGGCTGACCAACCTGACGACGGGGGCCGGCCCGGTGCCGGCGCGGAGCCTGAGCCGGGTCGCGACGCTGGGCGCCCTGCACGGTCATCGGGTCCAGGTCAGCGCCAGCGGGCCGCAGGCGCAGCTCGCCGTCGACCGCGTGGTGCAGCTGGCCGGCCGCAACTTCGACTGAGACGTCCGCGCCGGCGGCCGAACCCGCCGCGCCGCCCGACGGCGCCGCACCGCGCGGCAGCGGCCCGCTCCCCGGCGCCCCGGGGATCGCGATCGGGCCGGCCCGTCGCCTCGACGCCGTCGCCGCTCGGGTCGATCGGACCCCGGCCGGTGACCCCGACGCGGAGTGGGCCCGCCTCAGTGCCGCGCGGGACGCCGTACGCCGTGAGCTCGCGGCCGTCGGCGAGCGCACCCGGGCCGCGGCGGGCGAGCAGGAGGCCGAGATCTTCGCGGCGCACGCGGCCCTCCTGGCGGACGACGACCTGCTGGCCGACGTGCGCCGCCGGGTCGACGCCGGCGACAGCGCGGCGGCGGCGTGGTCCGACGTGCTGGCGCGGGTCGAAGCCGAGTGGGCCGCCCTGCCCGATGCCTACCTGCGCGAGCGTGCCGCTGACGTCCGGGCCGTCCGCGAGCAGGTGCTGCGGGCCCTCGACGGCACCGGTGCCGGCCGAGCTGAGCGGCCCCGGCATCCTGGTGACCGGCGACCTGAGCCCGGCCGACACGGCCGGCCTCGACCTCGAGCTCGTCACCGGCGTCGTGCTCGCAGGTGGCAGCCCGACCTCGCACGCAGCGATCCTGGCCCGCGCCCGCGACATCCCGCTGGTCGTCGCCGCCGGGCCCGACGTGCTGGAGATCCCCGACGGCACTCGATTGGCCATCGACGGCGGCACGGGCGAGGTGGTCGTGACGCCGGACGAGGCGACGGTCGGCGAGTTCGCCCGCCGGGCAACGGTTCTGGCCGACGAGCGCGCACGCGATCTGGCCGTGGCCGGCGACCCGGCGGTGACCCGCGACGGCACCGCGGTGACCGTGGCCGCCAACGTCGGCTCGATCGCGGACGCTCGCGCTGCCGCCGCGGCCGGGGCCGACGGCTCCGGGCTGGTCCGCACCGAGTTCCTCTTCCTCGGCCGCGTCGGCGCCGCCGAGTCGCGACGAGCAGCAGACCGAGTACTCCGCCATCGCGGCCGCCCTGGCCGGGCGCCGGATCACGGTGCGCACGCTCGACGTCGGCGGGGACAAGCCGCTCCCCTACCTGCCGATCGCGGCTGAGACGAACCCGTTCCTCGGCCTGCGCGGCATCCGGTTGCGCGAGACCGACCCGTCCGTGCTGGCCGACCAGCTCGCGGCGATCTGCGCGGTCGCCCGGACGGCTCCGATCGACGTGATGTTCCCGATGGTGTCGACGCTCAGCGAGCTGCTGGAGGCCCGGGCCGTCCTGGCCGACGCCGCCGGGCCGCACGGACCCCCGGCCGGCCTGCGGGTCGGGATCATGGTCGAGGTGCCGGCCGCGGCGCTGAAGATCGAGACCTTCCTGCCGCACCTCGACTTCGTCAGCATCGGCACCAACGACCTGACCCAGTACACCCTGGCCGCCGAGCGCGGAAACGCCTCTGTCGCAGCGCTTTCCGACCCGCTCGACCCCGGCGTGCTTGCGCTCATCGACCGGGTCGTCCGGGCCGCCCGGGATGCCGAGGGCCGGGTCGAGGTGTCGGTCTGCGGCGACGCCGCCGCCGATCCGCTCGCCGTACCGCTCCTGCTCGGCCTCGGCGTGCGCTCGCTCAGCGTCTCGCCGCCGGCCGTCCCCGCAGTGAAGGCCGCGGTCCGCGGGCTCGACCTGGCCGCCTGCCACGACCTCGCTCAGCTCGCGCTCACCCTCCCCGACGCCGGGCAGGTGCGCGACCTGGTCCGGTCCAGGCGCTGAGTCCGAGCCGGTCAGCTGACCGGCTCGGCCCCGGTCCGGGGTCGGTTGCTGCGCAGCACCACCAACGCGATGTCGTCGTGGAGGTCGACGAACTCGGCCATGCAACGCAGGGCTCCATCGGCGATCGACTGCACATCCTCGTGCTCGGCCAGCTGATCCAGATAGGCCGCGAGCCGCTCCAGGCCGCCTTGGACCCCGAGCCGTCGCGACTCCACCAGCCCGTCGGTGAAGCCCACGAGCAACGACCCGGGAGGGAACGGCACCTCCAACTCGTCGTACGTCGGCATCCGCAGGCCGAGCGGGGGGCCCGGCCGCGCCTGCACCTCGACCGCCCGCTCTCCCGGATAGCTGACGAGCAGCGGCGGATGGCCAGCGTTGGCCACCCGCAGCAGCTGGGCCTGCGGATCGAGGGCGGCGTAGACCGCGGTGGCGAACCGCGGAGCGCCACCGGACTCACCACTGGACCCCTCGAACAGGCCGGCCAGCTGCGTGTCCAGGAGCTCCAGCACCGCGGCGGGCGACCGGTCGGCCAGGGCTGCGGCCCGCATCGCCGACCGGGCCTGGCCCATGACCACCGCCGCCTGGAGCCCGCGCCCGGCGACGTCGCCGAGGCCGATGCCGGTGCGCCCGCCGCTCAGCGCGCAGACGTCCCACCAGTCCCCGCCGATCTCGACGTCGGGTCCGCCGGCCTGGTAGCGCACGGCGACGTCCACGCCGGGCAGGTCCACCGGCACCTCGGGCAGCAGGGCGTGTTGGAGGTCGAGCGCGACCTGGCGGTTGTGCCGGAAGACCCGCAGGTGGCTGACGGCGGTGCCGGCCCGGACGGCCGCTTGCTCGAGGAACGGCAGGTCGCCCGATCGGTACGGCTCGCGATCCCCCGCCGACAGCAGGACCACTGCACCGGCGAGGCGCCCGGCCAGGGTCAGCGGAAGCACCGCCAGGTTGTGGGCCGCGCAGCGACGGAACCACGCGTCCATCACCGGGATCCCGGGGCTCGGCCCCGTCGCCCTCGACGTTGATGTCGATCAGCAACGAGCGGCCGGCGGCGAGCAGCCCCTCGAGGGGTGAGGGCTGATCGTCACGGTCCTGTCGGGGCAGCGGGCCGGCGATCTCCAACAGCTCGGGGGTGATCGTGATCGCGTTGGGCGGCAACGGACCTCGCTGCCCTGCTTGGCGCCGGGCCCGAGCCTGCCGGGCCCGCTCCTCCGGCTCGGGCACGACGAACACCGCAGCGACGTCGGCCACGGTCGGGACGAGGGTGTCGGTCAGCCGCTGCAGAGCGCCGGCCGGGTCGGCGGCGGCGTTCATCTGGTCCGATATCTCGCCCAGGATGGCTGCCTGCTCGGCGAGCGCGGGCCGCGTGCGCCTGCGCGGTGACGTCGACGGCGGTCAGCAGGACGCCCTGCGGTGGCTCGCCGCTCGGCCCCAACGGCGCGAAGAACAGGGTCAGCAGCACCTCGTCGCCGGCCACTCCGACGACACCCGGGGTCGATCGGGGCATGGTGATCGCCACCCCTGTGGTGAAGACCTCCTCCATGGCGGCGTAGCCGTCAGCACTGAGCTCCGGGAACGCCTCGGCCACCGGCCGTCCCAACGCACGGGGCCCGAAAAGCCTTGTCGATGCTGGGTTCTGGTAGGTCAGCGTGTGATCGGGGCCAGCCGTCACCACGACAAGCGTCGGCACCGCATCCCAGACCGCGAGCATGGCGCCAAGCGGCAGCTGCTCCCACTCGTCGGTCGACGTCACGAGGGCAACCTACGACCTCCGAGGCCCGCTGCCCATCGTCTGCCGATCGACCAGGCGTGAACGCCGACCCCTGGTCCGACGAACGCTGAGGGAGCACCTCCCGAGGAGGCCGCATGACACACATGATTCCCGCCGACCAGGTGCCCGAGGGCACGGTCACCGGTGTCGACCGATACGCCGTCGGCAACAACGGCGCGTACTTCGCCGTCGGCCGCCGCTGCCGCCATCTGCGGGCCGACCTCGCCGAGGGCACGATCGATCCGGACGGCTGCCTGGTCTGCCCGTGGCACGGAGCCACCTACGACGTCACGACCGGACGGATGGTGCGCGGCCCGCAAGGCATCTTCGCCAAGGTCCCGGGGCTGAGCGCCGGCTTCGTCGCGCTGACCCGGGTCTGGCCGTTGAAGCGAGGCCGGGTCGCGCTCGAGGGTTCGAACCTGTCCATCGAGTAGGCCGTTGACTAGTCCGTCGACTAGGTGGCGGCCAGGCAGGCCGACGGAAGGTCGAACCAGGTGAGGGCTTCGAAGTCCGCCGAGAGCACGTGCCGCGAGGACGCATTCGGCTCGGCGACCGGCGTACGGGCGAGCAGCTCCGCCGCCTCACCCAGGTAGCGGTCGAGCTCGGACTCCGGTGCTCGGTCCTGGCGATGCGGGTAGGTCATCGTGCCCTGGGCGTCATAGGACACCTGGTCCAGGCGCAGCGGTGGCTCGACCGCCCCCTCGTGATGACGCCACCGGCCGCTCAGGGGGTCGAACCGGTAGTCCGGCAGCAGCCGCCAGCCCTCGCGAGCGACCATCCGGACGGCCTCCACGACGTACTGGAAGACCCGCTCGGAGATGAAGTAGTTGAAGTTGATCCGCACCCAGCCCGGCTTGATCCCCTCGCAGCCCCGGGAGATCTCGCGCTCGAACTCGTGCGACTGCTCGACGTCGATCCCGAGCAGCTCGTGTCCGTAGGGGCCGGCGCACGAGCAGCCGCCCCGCGACTGGATGCCGAAGAGGTCGTTGAGCAGCGCCACCACGTAGTTGTGGTGCAGGTAGCGGCCGGTGGCACCGCGGATGACGAACGAGACGATCGAGAGCCGCTCGGCGCCGACGTTGCCGAGGATCTCGATGTTGGGCTCGTCCTGCCAGGCCGCCACCGCTCGCCGCAGGAAGTGGTCCTCGTGGGCGCGGATCACGTCGACCCCGACCGCGTCCTTGAGCTGGAAGACCAGGCCGGCGCGGATGCACTCGACGATCGCCGGCGTGCCGCCCTCCTCGCGGTGGATCGGGTCGTCGAGGTAGCGGTGGTCGGTCGGGTTGACGTAGGTGACCGTCCCTCCGCCGGGCACGGCCGGCACCCGGTTCGTGAGCAGCTCGCGCCGGACGACGAGCACCCCGGGCGTGCTCGGGCCACCGATGAACTTGTGCGGGCTCAAGAAGACGGCGTCCTTGTAGGCCAACGGATCTCGCTCCGGGCCGCCGTACATCTCGATCTCGACGTACGGCGCGGCCGCGGCGAAGTCCCAGAAGGACAAGGCGCCGTGGGCGTGCAGCAGAGCCGAGATGCCGAAGGTGTCGGTGACGATGCCGGTGACGTTGCTGGCGGCCGAGAACGAGCCGATCTTGACCGGCCGGTCGGCGTAGCGGACCAGCTCGCGTTCCAGCGCCGCGGCATCGATGTGACCGTCGACGTCCTGCCGGATCACCACGACGTCGGCGACCGACTCGCGCCAGGGCAGCTCGTTGGAGTGGTGCTCGAACGGGCCGATGAAGATGACCGGCCGCTGGTCGGCCGGGATGCTCGCGCTGAGCTGGTACCGGTCGTCCATCGCGGACGGGATCCGCAGACCGAGGACGGCGACGAGCTTGTCGATCGCGCCCGTGCAGCCGGAGCCGGCGAAGATCACGACCGTCTCCTCGTCGCCGCCGACCGCCCGATGGATGATCGCGCGCGCGTCCTCGCGCAGCCGGGTCGTCTGCAGGCCGGTGCCGCTCGACTCGGTGTGGGTGTTGGCGTAGCGCGGCAGCACCTCGTGGCGGATGAAGTCCTCGATGAAGCTCAGCGCCCGGCCGGAGGCGGTGTAGTCGGCGTAGGTCACCCGGCGCGGGCCGTACGGGCCGGGCAGCACCTGGTCGTCGCCGATGACCGACTCCCGGATCCGTGCGACGAGAGGTGTGTCCAGCGGCGTCGGGGCAGCCGGTGCGTGAGGAGGCAGGGAGGTCACCCGCCGAGCGTAGGCGCGCGGGACCGGTGTGGTGCCGGGCCGCGGTGGCCGGTTACCGTGTACACAGCAGATGCGGAGGCTGTCTCCGCTCGCCCGACACTCCCGAGGACATCCGACGATGGCGCTCGCCGCGGCCCGATCGCACTACCGCCTGACCTTCCTGGTGCTCGCCGTGGGCGCGACGGCGTTCTCGCTGTTGCAGTCGATGGTCTCGCCCGTCCTGCCGTTGCTGCAGAGCGAGCTGCACACGACCCAGGACACGGTCACGTGGGTGCTCACGGCGTACCTGCTGTCGGCCTCGATCTGTACGCCGATCCTGGGCCGGGTCGGGGACATTTACGGCAAGGAGAAGGTCCTCGTCATCGTGCTCGTGGTGCTGGCCCTCGGCTCGATCCTGGCCGCGCTCGCCACCTCGATCACCGTCATGATCATCGCCCGAGTGATCCAGGGCGTCGGTGGCGGCCTGATCCCGTTGTCGTTCGGCATCATTCGCGATGAGTTCCCTCGCGAGCGGGTGGCCGGAGCGGTCGGCGTCATCGCGGCGCTGCTCGCTGTCGGCGGCGGCATCGGGCTGGTGCTGGCCGGCCCGATCGTCAACACCTTGAACTACCACTGGCTGTTCTGGATCCCCGGCATCGCCGTCGCGCTCGCGGCGATCGCGACGCACTTCGTCATCCCCGAGTCGCCGATCCGCACGCCCGGCAAGATCGCTTGGCTCGCGGCGGTCTTGCTGTCCGCCTGGCTGGTCGCGTTGCTGCTCGCGGTCAGCGAGGCGCCCGAGTGGGGCTGGTCCTCCCCGAAGGTGATCGGGTTGCTCATCGCGGCCGTCGTGCTCGCCGCCCTGTGGGCGTGGGTCGAGTGGCGCAGCGAGCAACCGTTGATCGACCTGAACATGATGCGGCTGCCGGCGGTCTGGCCGACCAACCTGGTGGCGTTCCTCTTCGGCGTCGGGATGTATGCGGTCTTCGCCTTCCTGCCCGAGTTCCTGCAGACCCCGAAGTCAGCCGGCTACGGGTTCGGCGCGAGCGTCACGGAGTCGGGTCTGATCGTGCTGCCGATGGCGGTCACGATGTTCTTCTTCGGCGCGGCCTCCGGCCGGCTGTCGGCACGGTTCAGCGCCAAGGCGGTCCTGGTGTCCGGCTCGCTGATCAGCGTCCCAGCGTTCCTGCTCATGGCGTTCGCCCATGACGAGATCTGGGAAGTGCTCGTCGCGATGGTGCTGATGGGCGCGGGGTTCGGCCTCGCCTTCTCCGCGATGTCCAACATCATCGTCGGCGGCGTGCCGACGAGCCAGACCGGCGTCGCCAGCGGCATGAACGCCAACATCCGCACCATCGGTGGCTCGATCGGTGCGGCGGTGATGGCCAGCATCGTCACGGCCAACCTGGCGCCGTCCGGGCTGCCCCACGAGTCCGGCTACACCGCCGGCTTCACCGTACTGGCCGTCGCGCTGGTCCTGGCCACGCTGGCTGGGCTGTTGATCCCGTCCAAGCGGTCGACCGCCGAGCTGGACGCCCATCAGAGTGAGCAGGCCGGGATGGCGCACGCCGAGCTGGCCATCGTCGCCGGCGGCACCGTCGTGGGAGACGAGTCCGAGTGAGGCTGCCCGTCTCGATCCTGGACCTCGCGCCGATCGCGGCCGGGCAGACCGCGGCCGACAGCTTCGCCGGAAGTGTCGCGCTCGCCCGGCTCGCCGAGCGACTGGGTTACGAACGGGTTTGGTACGCCGAGCACCACAACATGCCGACCATCGCCTCGTCGGCGACGAGCGTCCTCATCGCGCACGTCGCGGCCCACACCGAGCGGATTCGGCTCGGCGCGGGTGGCGTCATGCTGCCGAACCACGCGCCCCTGACCATCGCCGAGCAGTTCGGCACCCTGGAGACGTTGCACCCCGGGCGGATCGACCTCGGCCTCGGGCGCGCACCGGGCTCCGACCAGAACACGATGTACGCGTTGCGCCGCGATCCGACCAGCGCCGACTCCTTCCCGCAGGACGTGCTGGAGCTGCAGGGCTACCTGCGCGGTGAGACCCGCGTGCCGGGCGTCAACGCGACACCGGGCGCCGGCACCGACGTGCCGCTCTACATCCTCGGCTCGTCCCTGTACGGCGCGCAGCTGGCGGCCGCGCTCGGGTTGCCGTATGCCTTCGCGTCCCACTTCGCTCCGGCGGCGTTGCACGATGCGGTGGCGGCGTACCGCGGTGAGTTCCGGCCCTCGGCGCAAGCCAGCGCGCCGTACGTCATCGCCGGCGTGAACGTGATCGCAGCGGACTCGCGCGAGGAGGCCGAGCGGCAGTTCCAGATCGCCCGGCGCGCGCGGGTCCGGGCCTTCCTCGCGCGCGGGCGCAGCATCACCGACGACGAGGCGGACGAGCTGCTCGAATCCCCCGGTGGTCAGCAGATCGCTCAGATGATGACCTACTCGGCGGTGGGCACCGGGGATGAGGCGGCCGCACTTCGTCCGGGCGTTCGCCGAGCAGGCCCAGGCCGATGAGGTGATCGTGGCCTTCCAGTCGCCGACCGTGGAGACCCGGCTGCGCTCGGTTGAGTTGTTGTCCGAATCGCTTGCTGCCCAGGCGGTTTGAGGGCTCGCTCGGCTAGTCGGGACCGATCGCAGCCTGGACTCTGGCGTACACCTGGTCCAGATCCAGCCCGCGGGCGTCGATGACCGTCGCCGTCGGGCGGGTCAGGACGTACGCCGAGAGCCGGTCGTAGAGCTCCGCCACCTCGGGCGCGTCCGGCCGTCGGGCCAGCGAATCGGCCCGGCCGGCCATCAGGACGATCTCGTGGAACTCCCCCTCGGTGCGCGCAGCCAGCGCCTCGAGCCGCTCGATGAACCCAGGGCGGGCGAGCAACTGGGCCACCACCACGTCGTGCCCGTTGGCCAGGTGCGCCTCGGCCGCGGCCAGCGCGACGTCCCGGGCCAGGAGGCCTGCCGCGTGCGGTTCGTCCGCCCAGCCACCGATGGCGCCCCGGACGGCGTCGATGTCGAGGGCCAGGGTGAGGGGGTGCTCCTCGGCGTAGCGCCGGGCCAGCGTCGACTTGCCACTGCCCGGCGGTCCGTTGAGCAGGATCAGCCGGGTCATCTGAGCAGCGTAGGTCAGGGTCTGTCCGTGGTTGGGTCTCGAGCGGCTTGGTACGGCGCGCTGGTTCCGCGCGGGGCTGG
This sequence comes from uncultured Actinomycetota bacterium, assembly GCA_963834425.1. Classification (GTDB taxonomy): domain Bacteria; phylum Actinomycetota; class Actinomycetes; order Actinomycetales; family CAVURS01; genus CAVURS01. The sequence continues at coordinate 78,911 of CAWIBR010000008.1, read as the reverse complement.
GTTTCCAGGCGGCTGGGTACGGCGCGCGGGTTCCGCGCGGGGCTGGGTCTTGCTCGCGGGTCGCCTTCGGCGGTTCTGAAGAACGGTCACGCAGAGTCGCTCAAGGTTGCCGAAAATAGTTGCTATTCAACGGGATTCGGGTGGTTGTCGGGGTTGACCGATGTCAGACGGATAGGTCTAGAATCGAACACATGAACGAGGGCAGCGTTCACCCCGACGACACGGGGCTGGAGTCCACCGGCGACCCGGCCGTCGACGCTGCTCTTCGCGCGCTCGCCCGAGGTGTGGCCGCGCGTCAACGACCTCGACCTGACCGCGCTGGTCCGCCTGGACCCGCCCTCGACCGGGCTGCACGCGGCGGCCCGGAACCTGGAGCTCCTGCGCCGGCGGCTGGCGGTCTTCGACTCCCACTACGTGGCGGCGGTCGAGGTCGGCGACGAACCGGCCCGCTACGCCCGACCCTCCACGGCGGTCTTCCTGCGCGAGCAGCTGCGGCTGTCCCGGTGGCGAGGCCAAGCGGCGGGTCGACCTGGCCCACGCGATCACCCCTCAGGTGGCGTTCACCGGGGAAGTCCTGCCGGCTCCGCTGCCCGCCCTGGCCGCGGCGGTCACGGCCGGGGTGGTCTCGGCCGAGCACGCCCGGACCATCATCGAGACCATCGCCAAGCTCCCCACCCCGGTCCGGGAGGAGTCCGGGGCGGTGGTGGAGGCCGAGATGGTCCAAGCCGCCGGCAAGGTCACCCCGGCCGACCTGGAGGACCTCGCCACCGAGGTGATGGTGCGGGCCGACCCCGACGGCACCCTGCGCGAGGTCGCCCACGCCGACAACCACCGCGGGCTGCGGCTGTGGAAGAAACGCGGGCAGGCCGGGTACACCCTGCAGGCCGACCTGAACCAGGAAACCGGCGAAGCCGCCCGGGTCGTGCTGGATGCCTGGTCCAAACCCGCCCCCGCCACCCAGGGTGAGCTGGACGGGGCCCCGGCCAGTAAGGACACCCGCCCGCACGAGGTCCGGATGCACGACGCGTTCGGTGACGTCCTCAAAGCCATCCTCAACTCCGGGGACCTGCCCGCCTGCGGTGGCACTCCCGCGGCCATGGTCTGGCACATCAAAGACACCCAGCTCCGCGACCGGCACGGCCTCGCCGTTCGCGAGCACGGCACCCTGCTCCCGGTCGGCGACGCCCTCCGAATCTGCGACCAGAGTCGCCCTGTACGTGCTGATCGAGAACAGCAAGGGCGTCCCGCTCTACCTCGGCCGCACCTCCCGGATCGCCACCCCCGGCCAAACCGTCGCCCTCGCCGCAAGAGACCGGGGATGCTCCTTCCCCGGCTGTGACCGGCCCCCGATCCACTGCCAGCGACACCACATCACCGACTGGGCCAACGGCGGCCCCACCGACATCGACAACCTCACCCTGCTCTGCGGCTACCACCACCGAGAACACGCCAAACGCGGCTGGGAATGCGTGATGCTCGAACGGGCTGCCGCACTGGCGACCACCCGCCTGGCTCGACCCACAACGAACACCCATCCGCAACACCCGACACTTCACCCTGCCCACCCACCAACCCGGAGACGGTTGCGAGACGGAGATCGAGACCGACCTCGCGACCGACACCGAGTCCGAGGGCAAGGGCGGTGCCAGCTCCGACACGAACGACGACAACCGCGACGCCGCCATTCCGGAAGGCTGGCTGCTCGACACGGGGTGAGGGAATCGGCGCCGCCGCCCACCACTGCGATCGACGGATCACCAGCGGTCGAGATGCAGCACCTCGTCGAGCGGTTGCCGGGCAGCGGGCTGGAACGTCTCGCCCGTGTAGTAGGCGGTCGGGATCAGCACGCCTTGGTGCACGTCGTCCGGCAGGTCGAGCAACGCCGCGACCTCCCGTTCGTACTCGAGGTGGAGGGTCGTCCACGCCGTACCGAGTCCGCGCGCCCGCGCCGCGAGCATGTAGCTCCACGCAGCCGGCAAGAGCGAACCCCACATCCCGGCTTGATTGCCAGCCGACAACTCTCCCGACCCGCGGACCCGCAGGCACGGGATCACCAGGACGGGAGCCTCACCGAGGTGTTCACCGAGATAGGCCACACTGTCACCGACTCGGCGCTGCACCGGGCCGCGCACCGGATCATCGGCGTAGAGCTTCCCGGCCGCACCGCTGGACTCGAGGTAGGCCGCAACCGCACGCCGGTAGTAGTCCCCGATCTCCCGGCGCAGAGCCGGATCGGTGACCACGACCCACTCCCACGTCTGCCGGTTCGAGCCTGACGGAGCCTGCAACGCGATGTCCAGGCAGTCCCGAACCAACGCCAGTGGCACCTCCCGCGAGAAGTCGAGGCGCTTGCGGACCGAGCGGGTCGTGGTGAGCAGCTCGTCCGGTGAGAGCGGGCTCATGACAGCCCAACGACCTGGCCGTCGTCGGTCAGGTCGATCCGACCGGCAGCCGGCACCCGCGGCAACCCGGGCATGGTCATCACATCGCCGCAGAGCATGACCACGAAGCCGGCCCCCGCCGAGAGCCGCACCTCCCGCACGTTGACCGTGTGCCCGGACGGCGCACCGACCAGCGCGACGTCGGTCGAGAAGGAGTACTGCGTCTTGGCCACACAGATGGGCAGCTGCCCATAACCGTCGGCCTCGATCCGTTCCACACGCCGCTTGGCCTTGGAGTCCCAGGTCACTCCCGCGGCCCCATACAGCCGCCGTGCAACGGTTTCCATCTTCTCCCGCAGTGACATGTCCTCGGGATAGGTGAACGAGAAGGTGTACGGCGAGGGCTCGGCGAGCAGCTCGAGGACGCCTTTGGCCAGTTCCTCGGCACCGGCACCCCCCTCCGCGTGGTGGGTCGCCGGGAAGGCCAGCACACCCTCGCCGGCCACCAGGGAGATCACCCGGGCGATCTCGTCCTCGGTGTCACTCGGGAAGCGGTTGAGCGCGACGACGCACGGCACGCCGTAGACGTGCCGGATGTTGTGCAGGTGCCGGGCCAGGTTGGCCATGCCGCGCTCGACAGCAGCGACGTCCTCGATTTCGAGGTCCTTGGTCGAGACACCGCCGTGGTACTTCAGGGCGCGCACGGTCGCGACGACGACGGCTGCGTCTGGTCGCAGACCCGACTCACGACACTTGATGTCGACGAACTTCTCCGCTCCGAGATCGGCGCCGAATCCAGCCTCGGTGACCACATAGTCGACCATCCGCAGCGCGGCCCGGGTCGCGATCACCGAGCTGCAGCCATGAGCGATGTTGGCGAACGGGCCACCGTGCACGAAGGCCGGTGCACCGCCGAGCGTCTGCACCAGGTTCGGCGCCAACGCGTCCCGCAAGAGGACTGTCATGGCGCCCGCGGCGTCGAGCTGCCCTGCGGTGACTGGCTTTCCGGCCCGGCTGTAGCCGATCACGATCTGCCCGATCCGGTGCTTCAGGTCCGCCCACGACTCGGTGAGACAGAAGATCGCCATCAGCTCCGAGGCGACGACGATGTCGAAGCCGTCCTCGCGGGGGAAGCCGTTTGGCACGCCTCCTAGTCCGACCACGATGTCGCGCAACGCCCGGTCATTGACGTCGAGGACCCGCCGCCAGCTGATCGTGCGTGTGTCGATGTCGAGTTGATTGCCGTGGTGCACGTGGTTGTCGATCAGCGCTGCAAGGAGGTTGTTCGCCGCAGCCAGGGCCGCGAAATCACCGGTGAAGTGCAGGTTGATGTCAGTCATCGGCACGACCTGGCTGTAGCCCCCGCCGGCCGCGCCACCCTTCATCCCGAAGACGGGGCCCATCGACGGCTCCCGTAGGCAGGCCATCGACCGGTGTCCCAAGCGGTGCAACCCATCGGTGAGGCCGACCGTGGTCGTCGTCTTGCCCTCACCGGGCGGGGTCGGCGACAGCGCGGTCATCAGGATCAGCTTGCCCATCGGGCGATCGCTCAGGGTCGCGAGATAGGACAGGTCGACCTTGGCCTTGAAGTGCCCGTACGGCACGAGGTGGTCGGCGTCGATCCCGAGGGTGTCGCGGGCGATGTCAGTGATTCGCCGCAGCGTCGCCGCGTTGGCAATGTCGATGTCGGAAGGCACAGCAGACCTCCGTCGCGGTTCGGGATCGCGCGCCATTGCGCTGCCCCGGTCGATCTTGTCCGTGAGCGTAGGAACGCACGGTCCCTGTGTCCAGAGTCAGTCCTTCGCCGTGCGGCCGTAGTAGGACTCGATGGGCACCCGCGCCTCGTCGAACAGGGCCGGTCCCTCTTGGGGCACGTCCGGATGCGACTCCCCCGGCACCAGCTCCGCGTGCTGCTCGTTCGACAGCGCGAACATGACTCGCCCCAGGCCGGACCGGGCGATGGCGCCCGCGCACATCGAGCAGGGCTGACAGCTGGTGTACATCGTGGTGCCGGCAGCGACCGTGGGTTCGAGCTCGCGGGCGGCCCAGACCGCGAGCTTGAGCTCCGGGTGCGCGCTGATGTCGCGATCCGGCGCGACCGTGTTGAAGTCCTCGATCAGCACGTCACCCTCAGCGCTGACGAGCAACGAACCGTACGGTTCGCCGCCCGCTTCGACACCGTCCTGCGCGAGCTGGATCGCGCGCCGCAGGTGACGCTCATGGTCCGTGGTCATAGCCCCTCCTTCGATTCTCACCGTCCATACTCGGCCTTAGAGCAGCTCCGGGCGCTCGGCGGCGTAGCTGTGGATCTCGAACGAGTCACCCCACTTGACGAACGGCCAGTAGTGGGTCGCGGCCGATGTGAGATGGACCTGCGTCGTCTCACCAGCCACCTCTACCGACCGTACGGCGATGCCCTCCAGCTCGTGATGCGTGCCGATCTCGAGAACGCCCAGGCATCGACCCGTCTCCACGTCGTACCCGAAGAGCTGGCCACCCTCGCAGCTGGAGGTCAACAGGATCCGGCCGTTCGGGGTGAATGCGCCGCCCTGCACCCGGTCCAGCACCACGCTCGCGGGATCGAGCCGGATGTCGGCCTCGGGCACCCGTCGCAGGGTCTCCCACTCCAGCGCCTGCACGTGTGAGGGGTGCCAGTGCAGGCTGGTGTAGAGCAGGCCATTGCTGGGTGACCGGTCGATCCAGGAGAAGCGTTCGGGGCGCACCGGGGCCGGGTCGGCCCACCAGTCCTGAGTGGTCAGATCGCCGGCCAGGATCCAGACCCCGGAGGGTCGCTGGGTCGGCACCAGCAGCGTGTCCCCGACCCAGCTCGGCGCACCGACGTGGATCTCCTGGGTGTAGTCGGAGCTGCGGTTGCGCGCAACCAGCTCGGCCCAGATCGCTTGCGATGGAGCGACTTCGGTCAGCTTGCGCCCCTGGAGGTCATAGACCGCGACCCGCCGGGTGTTGCGGGAGCGGTGCACGAAATGGATCGGGTTCGTGATCTGGCGCATGAGTCCGGCAATCGAGCGGTTCGACACGACGAACCATCGGCTTCCATCCGTGGCCGCGCCCTGGATCGACTCGGCGAAGTGCGTGCGGGTCTCGCGCACCGGCACCCCGACCATCCGCCACTGGGTGAAGTCGAGGGCCTCCGAGCCCGGGTCGTCGACCATGCGCTGACGCTAACGGGTCAGCCACGGGTCGAGCGTCACTGTCCGCGTGTGTCCGGGTCGACGCCGGCGAACCGCAAGAAGTCGGCGATCTGGTAGTCGTCACCCGACCCACCGAGATGCGGCTGCCAGCGGGGTTTCCCCGCGAGGTAGCTGGTCGGGTCGGCGAGGAGCAGGCCGAGCATCACCTCGGCAACGATCCGGCCGCCGACCGGGCCGAGGAACTGACCCGCGTTGGCCAACTGGGCCTCGCGCAGGACGTAGAGCCAGAGCGGCGTTGACCGGTCCAGCCCGGCGTGGACGGCACCGAAGTCCGCGAGGTCGGTGCGATGCAGCGGCGTCACCCCGAGCGCGTGGGCGATGGACTGGCCGGACGGCAACGACCAGGTCAGGTGCCGCAACAGGGTTCGCTGCGGGAGGGCAATCGGTCCGGGCGCCCCGGGCACGTGGGCGATCGCGCTCGTGGGCAGCGCGAAGAGCGGCGTGGACAGGACAGTGTCAATGATCTTGTTCGGCCGGGTGTCGGCCGTGTAGGCACCCCCGAAGTCGAAGAACGTCTGCCAGCCGATGAACCGCCGGGCCGAGCGGAAGCCACCGCGCAGATCGCCGGGGTCCGAGGTCGGGTTCTGCCCGTCGGGCACGACGACCCGGGAGTCGAAGATCAGCCCGAAGAAGGGCGAACCGTTGTCGCCGGCCAGGTTGGCCCGGTACGACGGGCGCACCATGCTGTGACCGAACCGGTAGGCCGCGCCGGAGAACTCGACCGGGATGTACGCCGGGCCGCTTCGGCCGAACAGCCTCGGCCCATGCGCGAGCAGCTCGTCGACCAATGGCTGGCCGACGAAGGCGGGCAGCACCCGGTTGACCACCAGCCACTGGTAGTGCCAGGTGGTCTCGTGACGGGCGAGCTGGAAGGTGTCCAGCGGGTCGGCCCCGTTGACGGGCAACACATCGACGGCGTGGTTGTGGAACTTCAGGAATGCCGCGTGCAACCCGGAGACGATCAGGTTGGTGTCGTTGCGGATGTCGCTGATCACCGCCGAGCCGTCAGCTCGCCGCGGCACGTCCTCGAACAGGCCGCCGGACTCCACACGCAGCTTGATCGGGTTGGCCGGGTCGTAGAGCTCGGGTTGGATGACCGGGCCCCCGCCGTACACGGAGTCGAGGTCGAAGCGCGCGGTCCGGCCGTTCGGTGAGGTCGTGGGTTCGGTTGGTACGCCGAGCTTCGAGGTCGCATCGAAGGTGAGGTCATGGTCGATGAACTGGCCGATGAAGGTCATGCCGGCCGTGTCCCGCGCGTTGTTCTGGTTGACCAGGCTGAGCGCGGGGTTGGTGATCAAGTTGACCGGACCGCCGTCGGGTCCGAACAGGTCGTCCTGGCCGTCGAGCATCCCACCCGGCGCACCGATCGTCAGCAGGGCCGCCCGCAGCTTCGGGCTGTCGCTGGCGAAGGGCGGCAAGTCGAACATCCGGCCGAAGGTCGCGGACGGCGTCGCGCCCGCCCCGGCTCCATGCATCGGGCACCCGCTGCTCGCGGCCACCGTCGCCGGGCGGTGCCAGCGCGGGTCGCCGCGGCGGCCGGCTGAGCCGCGGCCACAGCGGCGGCTCCAGCGATGCCGGTCAGCGCGGCCGCTCCGATTCCGGTCCCGCCGGCTCGGAGCAGGGAGCGCCGGGTCAGGCCGGCCGGTTCGGTCTCGTCCGGGGGTCTCATGCAGGCAAGAGGAGCGAGCACGCGCGGTGATGCGCTCTCCCGCAATGAATTTCGCTCGACCCGTTGCCCGCGGCTTACCGCAAAGTGTTCAACCGGCGGTGGACTCAGGTCGACCTACGACGCCGCACACCACGCCGGAGGCATCTCCACTCACAGCGACCTAGGCCTTTGTCGGACCTGCGCCTCGACGGCACGGTGGACGTTGCCGTGGATGTGGTCCCGCCCGAGACGGTCGAGCATCCCGTCACGCTCCAGCACTGCGCTCACGCCGGGCTTCACCCGGGCCAGCCTGAGGCCAAGGCCGGCCTGGTCGCAGAGCACGAGAAGATCGGCGAGGGTGGCCGAGCCTTGCGAGTCGAGGAAGTTGATGCCCTCGCAGTCGAGGACGACGCCGCGCGCGCCCGGCTGCGCCTGAATGAGTTCGCGGACCCGGTCCTCGAGCGCGTCCGCGGTGGCGAAGAAGAGGCCTCCGTCCAGACGGACCACGATCACGTCGGGCACGAGCTCGTCGTGCGGGTTGTCGAGGACGTCGCGGAACACCTGCGTGCCCGGCTCGCGGCCCAGGAGAGGCATCTGCGGCTGGGTCGCGACGCCGACCAGCCACAGCAACGACAGGCCGATCCCGATGACCACCCCGGCCAACACGCCGAAGGCGAGCGTGCCAGCGATCGCCGCGACGGCGATCCAGAAATCGAAGCGCTTCACGCGGTACATCCGCTTCATCTCGGGCAGGTTCATCATGCCCATCACGACGGCCTCGATGATCAGCGCGCCGAGCACCGGCTTCGGCAGCTGGGAGAACAGGGGCGCCAGCACGAGCAAAGTGAGCAGGACCGTGACGCCGGAGGTGATCGAGGCCAGACCGGTCTTGGCACCCGAATGGTCATTGAGGGAGCTCGCCGACAGGCTCGTTGACACCGGCATCCCCTGGAGCACACCGGCGCCGATGTTCGCCGCCGACTGAGCGACGGACTCCTGGTCGACGTCGATCTGGTACCGGTGCTTGGCCGCGAACGCGCGGGCGTCACCAGCCGTCTGGGAGAACCCGATCAGCATCAGCGCGACCGCAGCGACCGCGACGGTGCCGGCGTGGTCGAACATCAACGAGGGTCAGGGAAAGCGAAAGTCGGCAGCCCCCGCGGTACGTCACCCACGAGCGCGACGCCATGATCGCCGAGGCTGAAGACGTACGACGCGAGCAGTCCCCCGACGACGAGCACGAGGGCCCCCGGCACCTTCGGTGCTACGGCCCGTAGGCCGAAGATGACCCCGAGCGAAACGACTGCGACCACCACGGTCGTGGTGTGGACATCGCCGAGCGAGGCGATCCAGGACCGCAGCTCCTGGAACGAGTTCGAGCCGGTGACCTTGGTGCCCGTGAGCTTGGGCAGCTCACCGATCACGACGTCGATCGCGGCGCCGAACAGGAAGCCCGTCACAACAGCGCGGGACAGGAACTGCGCGATCCAGCCCATCCGCAGCACGGCGAGGAGCAGGAAGAGCACGCCCGAGGCGAGGGTCACTCCCGCGACGAACGACGCGATGTCGCCTTCGCTCGTCAGGCCGGCCGTCGCCACCGCGCTGGCGGCAACGGCCGCCAGCCCAGAGCTCGGCCCCATCGAGATTTGGCGGCAGGTGCCGAAGATCGCATACAGGATGGCGCCGGCCGCTGCGGCGTACAGGCCGTTCTGGAGCGGGATACCAGCGATGCCGGCGTACCCGAGGTTCTTCGGCACGATGAGTGCCGCGACGGTGATACCGGCGATCAGATCGCCACGCAGCCAGGTCCGGTCGTACGAGCGAAGCCAGCCAACGATCGGCAGCCATCGGGCCACCCGTGGCATGGATCCAGCGCTCATCTCTCACTCCCCAGTGGCAGGCAGCCGCCCTTACGCGGTTCCCCGAGTCCATCGCGTCGCACCGTGGCTCGGTTCCCCCGGCACGGGTGACCTCGCAAACCCCACCAGAGTGACTGCTGCTGCCCTTGGTGACCGCGGATCTCGGCTCACGGCGATCTAGGACGTGTGTTCTAATACCTAGATGCGGTGGCAGGTCCTGGATGACGGCCCGAGCGGACCCGCGGAGCAAGGCGAGCTGCTCGGCGTCCGTGACGTCGTCGGCCCCGACGAGGGCAGTGCGCGGATGTCCGGCCTGGAGTTCATGCTCGTCGCGTCGCGCAAGATCCTCAACGAGGTGCCGGCCACCTCGGCGATGCCGTTTCGCTGGACCATCAACGCCTATCGAGGCTGCAGCCACGCCTGCACCTACTGCTTTGCGCGACCGACCCACGAGTATCTCGGGCTCGACGCCGGCACGGACTTCGACACCAAGATCGTGGTCAAGATCAACGCGGTCGAGCGGCTGCGAGCCGAGCTCGCCGACCCGCACTGGGGGCGGCACCACGTCGCGATGGGCACCAACACCGACCCCTACCAGCGGGCGGAGGGCAAGTTCCGGCTGACGCGGGGCATCATCCAGGAGCTGGCCCGATCCGGCACGCCGTTCTCCATCCTGACCAAGTCAGCGATGGTCACTCGCGACCTGGACGTGCTCGCAGAGGCGGCCCGAGTGGTGCCCGTGCGGGTGACCTTCTCGATCGGGACCTTGGACGAATCGGTCTGGCGGGCAACCGAACCCGGCACCCCCAACCCGCGGCGGAGGCTGGATGCGATGCGGGCGATGGTCGACGCCGGCATTCCCACCGGCGCTCTGATCGCGCCCGTGCTGCCCGGTCTGTCCGACAGCCGTCGTCATCTCACCGAGACCGTCGCCGCCGTGACCGCGGCCGGTGGATCGGTGATCGGGTCGCGGACGCTCTATCTTCGCGGCGCCACGCGCGAGCACTTCCTGACCTGGTTGCAGGGCCACGATCCCGCGCTGCACGCGAGGTACGTCAAGGCGTTCCGCGGTCGCACCGAGATGCCCAAGGAGTACGACGCGTGGGTGCGCGCCGCGATCGCCGACGCGGTCAGGTCGAGCCGTCGCCCCGAGCTGCCAGGGGAGTCGTCTTCTCGCGCAAGAACTCCCGGCGAAAGCGCCGACTGATCGGTTGGCTGCGGGCATCGCGGGCGGCCTGTTCGAAGTCGGCCTCCGGTGAGAGCACCCGCAGCGAGCGTCGGCGCTGATAGACCCAGAGAAACAGGTCGGCGTCGGTCTTGTACTGGAAGGCCTCGGGCAGCGCCTCGCGGCGCAGGGCCGCCACCCCGGGCTGGAAGACCTGGTCGAACCAGTCGGCGGCCACCTCCTCGGGACTGGGCAACGCCTGGCGTTGACGCGCCAGGTCGTAGCCGTGGGCCTTGATCAGCTCCAGCAGCTCGGGATAACCGCCGGGCCGGGAGAACTCGATGACTGCATTCGGCCGGGCGTCGGCCAAGCCACTCTCGCGCATGAGGGTCAGCTGCTGCTCGGTGTGGACGAGCTGCCGCACATCGATCCGTCCACTGTCACACTCCTCTCCCCCAGGGTGTCAACTGGTTGAACTCGCCCGACTCCGGCGAAACGACCGCGAGAGGAAGCGTGTGCACGACATCGACGACCTGGCCGCCGAGTTCGAGCAGCAGCGACCGCGTCTGCGGGCCGTCGCCTACCGGATGCTGGGCTCGTTCGCGGAGGCCGACGACGTCGTGCAGGACGCGTCGATCCGGTTCAGCCGCAACGGGACCGAGGACGTCGAGCGGATCGACACGTCCGGAGGTGATCACGATCGTAGTTCGGTGTCGTTGGATGACGTCGGCATCGATCCATCGGGCCGATTCGCTCCAGTCGTCGAGCGCGACCCGTTGACACGTGGCCGGCGGAGATCGAAGTAGGCCCGCGCCCACGCGATCGGCACGACGTTCGCCGTCATCCTGGACACCTTTCAGCCGGCCCAGCGACTGACGCTGGTGCTGCACGACATGTTCGACGACGTACGCCTCGATCGGTGGGAAGTCACCCTCCGGGAAGGCCAGGCGCAGGCTCTCGAGCCGCTTGACCGAGGCTTCTCGCCGCGGCCGGAACTGTCGGTCGAAATCGTCGGTCCGGTCGAGCGATCCGACGATCCGGCTGACCTCGATCGACCGCACTCCGAGGTAGGACTGCGACACGATCCGCAGTCGGCGCTGGACTTCGCCGAGGGGCAGCAAATCCATCGCTCCACTCTCGCAGACGTCTCAGGTCGAAAGGAACTCGCCTGACCAGCTCAGCCGAAGAGCTCGTCGAGAGTAGGGATCGCGACGCTGGGCGCCGATGCGGTGGCCGACGACCCGACCAGAGCCGGCGTACGCCGAGTGCGCTCTCGGACGTCCATCACCGCGACCGCCTCGGGGGTCAGGAACCGGCTCTGCGGGGCGAAGCTGTGCCGGTCGTCGCGAGCGTTGCGGTGATGGGGCATCCGCAGCGGGGTGTAGATGCTCAGCTCGTCGCGAGCCCTGGTCGCCGCGACGTAGAACAGCCGGGACTCCTCGGCCAGGCCCTCCGGACTGGTCAGCGCCATGTCGGAGGGGAAGGAACCGTCGACGGCGTGGATCACGTGAACGCGGGGCCACTCCAGGCCCTTGGCCGAGTGGACGGTCGACAGGGTGACGAAGTCCTCGTCGATGTGCGGCGGCTTCGCATAGTCGCCGGTGCTCTGCGGTGGGTCGAGGGTGACCTCGGCCACGAACGACGCCAGGTCGGGCGACCGCGACGCCGCCTCGGCCAGTCGGTCGACATCGCCCAACCGGACGGCGGAGTCGCGATACCTGTTCTGCAGCAACGGTTTCAACACGGTTGCACAGGTGGTGACCTGCTGGCCGACCGGGTGGGGCGACGTGGCATCGTTCAGCTTCTGCAGGGTGTCGGCCAGGGCCGTGCGGGCCGGGCTCGGCGCGGCGGCGACGACGGCACCGGTGTTGGTCGGGTCGTCGAGCACCAGCTTGAGCATCGCGCCGGCACTAGCCGGCCCGACGCCCTTGTGCAGACGCAGCAGCCGGAACCAGGCCACCTCGTCCTGCGGGTTGTCGAGGACCCGAAGGGTGGCCAGGAAGTCCTTGACGTGCGCGGCCTCGAGGAACTTCAGGCCGCCGTACTTCACGAACGGGATCCGGCGGGCCGTCAGCTCGAGCTCCAGCAGGTCGCTGTGATGCGAGGCGCGCATCAGGACGGCGTGGTCGCGCAGCCGGCCGCCGAGCTCCATGTCGGCCACGAGCGCGTCGGCGACCTGACGGGCCTCCTCCGGCGCGTCGTAACAGCGGACCAGCCGGGGCTTGCCGGTCGGCCGCTGCGCCACCCCTGGCCCTTCGGTCACGTCGGTGCGGGCGGCGTGCAGGACCAGCCGCTCGTCGCCCTCGCCCGGCCGGACCCGGTTGGCCAGCTCGAGCAATGGTTGGCGGGAGCGGAAGTTGCACTCGAGCTTGACCGTGCGCGCCTTCGGGAGAGTGGACGCGAGGTCCAGCAGGTGGCCGCTGGCGGCGCCGCGAAAGCCGTAGACCGCCTGCGCGTCGTCGCCCACGACGGTCAGGCCCTGGCCGTCGATCCGCAGGCGGTTCACGATGTCGACCTGGATCTGGTTGACGTCCTGGAACTCGTCGACCAGCACGTGGTCCCAGCGTTCGCGGAGCCGGTCGCCGGTCGCCGGGTTGTCCAGCAGGGCGCGCCAGGTCAGCAGGAGGTCGTCGAAGTCGAGCAGCCCGCGGTCACGCTTGCGAGCGACGAAGGCCCGCAGCAGCGCCATGATCGCGTCGGTGTGCGGCTCGCACCAGGGGTAGTCGGTCTGGATCACCTCGCGGGCCGCTCGGCCGGTGTTGACCGATCGGCTGTAGAGGTCGGCCAGGGTTGAGGCCCGCGGCATCCGATCGCTGGAACCCGTTGCGGTCAGGCCGTGTTCGTCGCGCATGAGGTCCATCAGGTCGGCCACGTCGCTCGGATCGATGACCGAGACGGTCGACAGGTCGAGGTTGGCACAGTGCTCCGCGATGAGCCGGTGCGCGATGGCGTGGAACGTGCCGCCCCAGATCCGGCTGGCCGCCGTGGAGTCACCACAGATGGCGGCGACCCGGCCCAGCATGTCCTCGGCCGCGCGGCGGGTGAAGGTCAGCAGCAGGATGCGCTCGGGCGGCGTACCGCTCTCGAGCAGTGCTGCGACCCGGCTGGTCAGGGTGCGCGTCTTGCCCGTGCCCGCGCCGGCCAGGATGACCAACGGGTCGTCGCCGTGCAGCACCGCTGCGAGCTGCTGCTCGTCCAGGCCCGCGTCCCATCCCGTGTCGTACACGTGTTCGACTCTAGCCGGTCGTTCGACCGTGGTCACGCACCGCGGCCAGACAGTTCGTCGTGCCTCCCGGTCGACCCGCCGCGCTCGTCACCGTGGAGTACCAGCGTGTCGGGCAGCACCCACGACGCACTGTCTCGACCACCGGCTAGGTGGACGGCGGTCGCACGGGCAGGCGGACCTGCATGACGGTCCGGCCGGGCCCGGAGTCGATGGTGATCGTGCCGCCGTGCCGATCGACCACGATCCGCCGGGCGATGTCGAGCCCGAGGCCGGTGCCCTTGCCGACCTCCTTGGTCGTGTAGAACGCCTCGAACGCCCGGTCGACGACCTCGGGCGGCATGCCCGGCCCGGTGTCCGCGACCTCCACCACGACGAACTCGCCATCAGGCCGGGTCGTCAGCCGCCAACGTCCCCGACCCCTCCATCGCGTCGATCGCGTTGTCGATCAGGTTGGTCCACACCTGGTTGAGCTCACCGGCATAAGCCTGGATCCTCGGGGCGTCCGCGCTGTAGTCCCGCACCACCGTCACACCAGCACCCGCGCGCAGCTTGTGGCCCAGCATGACCAGCGTGCTCTCCAGGCCCTCAGTGACGTCGATCTGTTGCAGCGACCCACGATCCATCTGGGTATACGAGCGAGTGGCCGCCACCAGCTCGGAGATCCGGCGGGTCGATGACTTCAGCTCGGCCAGCAGCGTCCGCAACGTGAAGGTGCTCGCAACCCACTCCAGACCCGGCTCCATCGCGGCATCGTCCAGGACCGCGGAAACCCTTTGACACCAGGCAACGTCGACACCCGCCGCAGCCAGCGCGGGCGCGATCACCCAGTCGTGCCCGACGCCGTGACCGGACATCCAAGTCGAGAGCTCGTCCTCCAGGTCGGCCACATCCAGGGCATCCACGACACCCGACCGCGGTTCGACCTCGACGCGCAGCGCGTCCAGCGCACGGAACTGCTCGGCCGAGATCCCGCCCTGCGCCAGGCGATCCAGGGAGGTGAGCAACCCGCGGCACACATCCTCCAAAGCATCGACCGCCCGGGTCGCGGCCGCCGCCGGGTTATTGATCTCGTGGGCCAGTCCCGCGGCCAACGTCCCCAAGGTGACGAGCGACTCCCGTTGCCGCGCAGTGGCTTCGATCGATCGGGCCGTCCCGAAGAGCCCCTCGATCAGGTGCCCGCCGAACGGGAACCACTCGTCGCACAACGACCGCAGCTCGGGCGCCGGGACCCGCAGCAGGCAGCCGGCCGCGACTCCGCGGCCCGAGGCCAGATAGACGCCGCGCTCGTCCCACGCCCGGAAGCCGCCGGCCCAGCGGCCGGGCACGTCCATCCGCCCGACCCGAGTGTCCTCACGTCCGATGTGCCGGTAGAGATCGATCGCCCCCTCGACGAGAACCCACCAGAAGTCCGCATGCTCGCCCTCGTGAAACAGCTCGACCCCGGGCTCGATCATCACCTGGTCGCCGACCGCGACCAGCGCACCGAGCTGCTCGTCGCTGAGCCCGTCGAAGACCGACAGGCCGCGGATGTCGCTGACCTGCATCAGGTCGAGGCCAGATAGCGGTGCACGAGATAGACCGACATCGCGCCCTCGCCGACCGCCGAGGCGACCCGCTTCATCGAGTCCAGCCGCACATCTCCGGCGGCGAAGACTCCGGGCACGCTCGTCTCCAAGGCGTACGGCGAGCGGGGCAGCGGCCAGGCGGCCGAAAACCCCTTCGTCCCAGCCAGGTCCGGGCCGGTCACGACGAAACCGTGCTCGTCGCGGACGACCGCCTCGCCCAGCCAGTCGGTCCGCGGCGAGGCGCCCACGAAGACGAAGAGCCAGCTCGCCGAGACCTCGTCGCGCGCTCCGGAGTCCCGATCGGCCAGCACCAGCGCCTCCAGATGCCCGTCGCCCCGGCAGGCCACCACCTCGGATCGGTAGCGCACCTCAATGTTGGGTGCAGCCAGGATCCGCTCGACCAGGTACTGCGACATCGAGTCGGCCAACGTCGCGGCCCGAGCCACGACGACGACCCGCTTGGCGAACCGCGCCAGGTTGAGCGCGGCCTGGCCGGCCGAGTTGGCCGCGCCCACGACGTAGACGTCGTCGCCCTCACACTGGCCGGCGTCACCGGCGTTGGCGCCGTAATAGACGCCCCGCCCGGTCAGCTCGGCCAGGCCGTCGGCCTCGAGCCGGCGATACGAGACGCCGGTCGCAACGATCACCGCCCGCGCCTCGATCTCACCCGAGCCGGCAAAGACGACGGCCCGTACCGGCCCCCGCGCCTCCAGCCCGACGACGTCGCGGGCCAGCACCATCTCGGCGCCGAATCGCGACACCTGGGCCACGGCCCGATGGGTCAGGTCGGAGCCGGTCAGTCCCTTCGGAAAGCCGAGGTAGTTCTCGATCGCGGCACTCTGGCCGGCCTGGCCGCCCGGCGCTTCGCGTTCCACCACAACGGTGCTCAGCCCCTCCGACGCCGCGTAGACCGCAGCCGCGAGACCGGCCGGACCACCCCCGACGATGCACACGTCGTACAGCGGCTGGTCGGCTCTGGTCCTGAGTCCCAGCGCATCGGCGACATCGAGGGTGGACGGCGAGCGCAGCGTGTCGCCCTCCGGCACCAGGACCAATGGCAGGTCCGCGACCGCGGCCTCAGCGAGTGAGACCAACCGCGTGGCCTCGGCGTCCCGCTCCACGTCGTACCAGCGATACGGCACATGGTTGCGGGCCAGGAAGGTCTTGATCTCATGGCTGCGCTCGGACCACCGGTGCCCGACGACCCGAACGTCCGAGGTGTGCTCGGGGTTGGCCTGCCGCCAGTCGTCCAGCAGACCGTCGATCACCGGATAGAGCCGCTCCTGCGGCGGATCCCAGGGCTTGAGCAGGTAGTAGTCAAGCCCGATGTCGTTGATCGCCGTGATCGCCGCATCGGTGTCGGCGTACGCCGTGAGCAGGAGGTACTTGGCGGTTGGGGCCTGCGCCCGTGCCTGCTCCAGCAGTTCGATCCCCGTCATCTCCGGCATCCGCTGGTCGGCCGCGATCAGCGCCACGGGTTGCCCGCGCAGGGCCAGCCGGGTCAGCAACGACAGGGCATCGGCCCCGGAGCGGGCCGAAACCACCCGGTAGTCCGCGCCATAGCGGCTGCGCAGGTCGCGGGTGATCGCCGCGGAGACCTCGGCGTCGTCGTCGACGGTGAGGATGGCGGGCTTGCTCATGGACATCCTTCGAGCCGGCCTCGGGTGACCGCCCAAGGAGTCCTGCAGGGACGTATCGAATACGGCCGTCCAAGACTAGTCTGAGCGCGACGTAGAGAACTCCGGCGCCGGACGTCTCAGACTTCGCCGGCCCGCCTCCTCCTCTACGGCGGCACTACCAGTTCGACCCGAGGAGACAGACATGCGACGTACGGCGATCACCCTGCTGGCCGTCACATCGGCCATCGCACTGGCGGGCTGCAGCTCGGCGTCCGGAGGCGCTAGCCCGGGCTCCGGTGGCTCGGTCACCACAGCCCCGGCCAGCTCGAGCACCTCTCCCCCCGCGGCATCGCCGACGACATCGAGCGGCAATGCGGTCGCGACCGCATTGGACCCGTGCCAGCTGGTCACCAGATCCGAAGCCTCGTCCCTCGCCGGCGTGCGCTACGGCCCGGGCAAGGAAGAGACGAGCGGCAAGGGCAAGGAGTGCGTCTACGGAGCGCAGACCACCAACGTCTTCACCGTCGAGGTTGGTCAGGACGCGAGTTCCGATGCGGCCAAGGCAGATTGGAACACAGCGCAGGCGCAGGCCAAGGCGCTGGTCGCGAAGAAGCTCCCGCCCGGCGTCCACGTCGCACTCGCGACGGGGGACGTGTCCGGGGTCGGCGACGAGGCCTCCTCGGTCTACGGCAGCGCCAAGATCGCGGGTACGGCCGTGGGCTTCAGCGGGATCTATGCCCTGGACAGCTCGACCTTCTTCGCGTTCCAGGACCTGGTGGTCGGGAAGGCGCCACCGAGCGTCTCGGACATGACCGCTCAGGCCAAGACAACCGCCGGCCGCGTTTCCTGACCGGCGCGAAACTCGCTCAGGCGACGGCGTTCTCGACGTTCTCCAGGATCTCGACGTAGGCGATCGTCGGCGCCACGCCGTAGAGATCGATGACCAGCTCCGTCAGCTGCGGCGTGAAGAAGCCACGGGCGGCTTCCTCGGAGTCCCAGACGTAGAAGTTGGTCGCCCGGGCGGCGCTGTCGTCGTAGGTGAAGGCCTTCGACCGCAGGCCCGGCATCCCCTCGAACATGTGACGGGCCTCGTGCGCGACCTTGGCGGCGCGATCCCGGTCGGGGCCATCGGCCCCTTCGAACGTGACGAAGACTCCGATCATCGTGCACCTGCTCTCGAGCACGAACTGGCCCGCTCTGGACCGGTTCGGACGCTAGCACTGCCACGCCCGTACGCCTACGGGTCCGACCGGACGTCCTCGAGCGCTGGGTTGCCTCCCAGATTTCTGGGAGGGTCACGCGACGGGTGCCGAGCAATGCTGGCCGGGAACGAATCCGCACGCCGCGCAACCCGAGGAGTCGTCATGCCCGCTACAACGTCGGTCGCCACATCCGCTCGTACCTCGACCTGGTCCGGATCCCCCGAGGCCCTGCAGAAGTGGGCCGACAACGCCCGGGACCGAGTGCGGGACTTCGTGGAGGGACTGCCCGGCAACGCCGGCGTCGTCTTCCTGGTCGACCACGAGTCCGGCACCGCTTTGACGTTGACGTTGTGGGACAGCGAGGAGGCGGCGCGGGCCTCGGACGAGTTCGCGGAGCAGAGCCGGGCCACCACCGTGGCGGCCACGGACACCGAACTGGTCGCGCGCGGACGCTACGACGTGGTCACCCGCCCCTAGACTCCGGGCGGGAGATGAGTTGCCATGCTCACCACGACCGCGCTCGACGCCCTCGCCGCCCGGGTCGCCCTGACCTGCCGGGCGGGCCTGGACCTGGATGCCCTACGCGACGCCGTCCTCCCGCAGCTGCGCAAGGCCCTGCCCGTCGACGCGCTGTGGTGGGCGTTGGCCGACCCGGCAACATTGTTATTTACCAACAGCTTTCGCGATGAGCTGCCGGCGGACTCCGGGCCGTACTTCGTGGAGAACGAGTACCTCCGAGACGACGTCAACAAGTGGACCGACCTCGCGCGGGATCCGGTCGGGGTGCGGTCGCTGATGGATGCCACGCAGGGCCGGCCGGTCAGCAGCGAGCGCTATCGGGACATCTTCGAGCCGCTGGGCCTGCAGGACGAGCTGCGCGCCGTGCTGCGGATCCGCGGCACCTGTTGGGGCTTCATCTGCCTGCACCGGGAGGCCGCCGAATCGACGTTCTCCAGCGAGGAGGCCGCGTTCCTGCAGCGGCTCGCTCCGCATCTGGCCGAGGGGATCCGGCTCGGCCTGTTGCAGCGGGCGGTCAGAACCGACGCCGGGCCGGACGGGCCCGGTTTGGTGCTGATCGGACCGGACGGCGCGGTGGCGGGCCTGAACGACACGGCGGGGCGCTGGCTGGTCGAGCTCGGCGGCACGGCGGATGGGTCGGAGCTCCCGGTCGAGCTGTCGGCCCTCGTCGTGCGGCTGCGCCGTCTCGACCCGACCGAACCGGCCCTGCCCCGGTCGCAGGTCCGGACCCGCAGCGGACGATGGGCTCGGATGCACGCGTCCTGGATGGACTCCCCCGGTGGTCGTTCGGCGGCGGTCATCGTCGAGGAGGCTCCGGCCGCGGAGGTCGCACCACTGATCATGGTCGCCTACGGCCTGACCCCACGGGAGCGGGCCGTCACCGGCCTGGTCTGTCAGGGCCGGTCGACCCGGCAGATCGCCGAGCACCTGCACCTGACGGCGGACACCGTCCAAGACCATCTGAAGTCCGTGTTCGACCGGACGGGCGTCCACAGTCGCGGCGAGCTCGTCGCGACGATCCTGCAACGCGACTATCTGCCGCGCGCCCTGGCGGGCGAGCGGCCGGGTCGGTCGGGCGCGTTCCCCGACCACTAATCCGTGCGCGGATAGGCGTAACGATGGGGCAGGATCGGGGGGATGCGCATGCATGCCGACCAGGTCGATGTGTCCGTCGCCGCGGTCGAGCGTCTGGTCGCGGACCAGTTCCCTCAGTGGCGCCAGCTCCCCGTGCGACCCGTGCGATCCCACGGCACGGTCAACGCCCTCTTCCGCCTGGGCGACGACGTCGTCCTGCGGTTCCCGCTTCAGCCCCGCCTCGGCGCCCGCCATCGGGCCGAGCTGGTCCGCGAGCAGGCCCTGGCCCGGCAGATCGCGCCGCAGGTGCCACTCGCCGTACCCGAACCGCTCGGGCTCGGCGAGCCGGGCGAGGGGTACGCCGGGCCGTGGACCGCCTACCGCTGGATCGAGGGCGACCCGGCGAGCCCGGAGTCGATCCCCGATGAGAACGAGTTCGCCTGCGGCCTGGCCGATTTCGTTGCGGCGTTTCGAGCCATGCCGACCGGAGGTCAGGGCTGGGACGGCTCCACTCGCGGCGGCCCGCTCCTGGAGCGAGACACGTACGTCCGGCGCTCCTTGGCCAAGAGCGCCGACCTGGTCGACGTCGACGCGGTCGCTGCAGCCTGGGGCGAGTGCCTGGCGCTCGGGGTCGCCGAACCCGTTGCCGCCGTGTGGATCCACGCCGACCTGATGCCCGGCAACCTGCTCACGCGACAGGGCCGGCTGGCCGCCGTTATCGACCTCGGCGGGGCAGGCATCGGCGATCCGGCCGTCGACCTGATGCCCGCCTGGAACCTGCTCTCACGAGAGGCCAGGGAGGTCTTCCGCGACCGGCTGGGCGTGAGTGACGCCACCTGGGCTCGCGGGCGAGCCTGGGCGATCGTCCAAGCCATCGGCGCGCTGCCCTACTACGTCGAGACGAACCCGGTCATGGCCGACACCGCGCGAGAGACTCTGGCCGCCGTGCTGGCGCCCTCGACGCCGGCCTAGGGCTGCCGGTCCAGGACCCGGCATTGGACCTCGCGGCGGCGAAGCCGTCGAAGGCCGTGCGCCAAGACCGGGCCTGCGATCGGATCACCCTGTTGTCGCGCG
Organism: uncultured Actinomycetota bacterium; assembly: GCA_963834425.1. GTDB lineage: Bacteria > Actinomycetota > Actinomycetes > Actinomycetales > CAVURS01 > CAVURS01. The sequence continues at coordinate 58,367 of CAWIBR010000008.1, read as the reverse complement.
CCCTCAGCACCCGACGGGAGGACGCCGCCCGCCCTTGACCTTTGGTTCGGGCAGGACGAGAGTGCCCTCGTGACGGTTTCTCCTAATCGCAATAGGATTGCCGAACGTCGTGAGGCGACGAGGCGTGAAATCCTCGACGCCGCGTGGGACATCGCTCACGAGTCGTCGATCGCGGCTCTGACCTTGCGGGAGATCGCGGACCGGGTGGGGATGCAACCACCCTCTCTCTACACACATTTCGGGTCCAAGAACGCCGTCTTCGATGCCATGTTCGAGCAGGCCTGGACCCAGTACCTCGACCTCTCCAGGGACCTGGACGCCCAACTGCCGAACGCGCCGCGCCCGGCGCTGCGGCTGATCGCGCACACGTTCTTCGACTTCGCCGTCGCCGACCTGGCCCGCCACCAGCTGATGAACCAGCGCACGGTGCCCGACTTCGCGCCGTCCGAACGCGCCTACCAGCCGGCCATCGACGTGCTCGATCTGTTCGGCCAGTGGCTGACCGCCATGGGTCTGCCCGAGCAGGCCGACCGCGACCTGTGCGTGGCCGTCATCAGCGGCCTGGTTGACGCCCAACAGGCCAATGACCCCGGCGGTGACCGCTGGGAGCGGCTGCTGGACCGAGCCGTCGACATGTTCGCCGACGAGGCCGGCTTGCCCGGCCCCCGGCTCACTCCCCGGTCGACATCGCGCGCACGGGGACCGGCACGACCAGCCAAGGGAGCACGACGTGAGCGCAGCACCGTCCACCGCTGAAGGTGTCCGGCCGGCTCGGACCCCGAACCTCGACCCCGACGCCAGCGCCGCTCTGGCTCGTGAGGAGTTCGTGCGCTTCCTGGGTCAGCTGCAGGAGCTGACGAGCGACGAGGCGGCCCGACCGAGTGGCTGTCCCGGCTGGGACGTGCGCGCGATGGCCAGCCATGTGTTGGGGATGACCCAGATGTTCTCGTCGTACGCGCGGATGGCTCGCCAGCACCTTCCGGCCGCGAAGGCGGTCAAGGGTGGCGCCGTCTACATCGATGCCTTGACCGCCCGGCAGGTTGCGGACCGGACCACGCTCGACCTGCCCGCGATCCGGGCGCAGCTGGCCGAGGCTGCGCCCCGCAGCGTCCGCTGGCGCCGGCGTACCCCCAGCGTGCTGCGGCGGCAGCGGATGTCTGATCTGCAACCGGTCAACGGTGCCGCAGGGGCGCCGGTCGAGGCCTGGACCTTCGGGTACCTCTTCGACACGATCCTGACGCGGGACACCTGGATGCACCGCACCGATATCGCCTTGGCAACAGCCCGGTCGCTCGACCTGAGCGCCGACCACGACGGCCAGATCGTGCGCGAGGTGGTCACCGACTGGGCAAGCCGCCACGACCAGCCCTACGAGCTGACCCTGACCGGACCGGCGGGCGGCCGATGGTCGCGCGGATCCGACGGCGAGCAGCTCGAGCTCGATGCCGTCGAGTTCTGCCGGGTGCTGTCCGGCCGAGGGTCGGCTCATGGTCTGCTCGCGGTGGGCGTCCCGTTCTGAGCGGGCCCCGAGGTCCGACGGACTCGGGTCAGCTGCGCTCACCGTTCCACTGGGCACCTGGACGCTGCATCAAGGTGAACTTGCGACGACGATCGGCCCCGTGAAACGCGGCCCGCACCACGCTCACCGCGCAGACGTCGTTGGTCGTGAGCAGCGTCTCCGAGGCGACCGAGGTCATCCAGTCCAGCCGTTCGAAGGCCGGGTCGTCCAGCACCCGTTGCAACACCGCAGTCTCCAGGACCCGCCCGGGTGAGTAGCGCGAGAACCGAGTCGCGAGAATGCCTTCCAGCACTCGGTAGTCCGCGCGGTCCGGGATGCCGGCGACGTACGCCGCGAGCTCCCCGTCGATCCGCAGACCGGTCACCTCGAGCCGGCGCTGCCGAGCCAGGCCGATCAGCCGCGAGCGCCACAGCCAGACGAGCGTGGGGTCGTCGAGATCGCTTGGCCGCCCCTGGGCGTGGTCCCGGTCGCGATGCAGCCGTTCGAGCTGCGGCAACAGGACCAGGATCTCGGCGTAGTCGGTGGTCACGGTGACGGCGACGTCGACTCCGTCGGTCTGGGACCGGTTGGCCGCCTTGCGCAGAGTTCGTCGCATCGACTCGCTGAGATAGTCCATGGCCGCAGAGCTGGCTCCGCGGCGTACGACGGGAACGGCGTCGACCTCGACCAGCTCGCCGCCCGGGACGGTCGAGACGAAGTCGGCCAGGGCCGGCTGGTCGGTGGGGACCGGGCCGAGCACCGCGAGGGTCGGTCGGGGCCGGGCCTGCATCGCCTCCGTGAAGGCATGCCCCAGCAGCGCGCCCGCGGCCGGCGCCGTCAGCCAGGACGGCGCCCGCATGGCCGGATCCGGAGCCGGCCAGGGTCACCAGATCCTTGTCGCCGCGAGGGCGATCGACCAGGGCGAGGGCCGCGCGAAGGCGTCGGTCCTCGTCGCGTACGGCGACCAACCAGGTGCGTCCGCCGGCAACTCCGGACCCGCCGGGGGCCAGCCAGGCCGACCCCGCCGTGGCCGGGGCGCCACACCGGTCGACGAGGTCGTCGACCTCCTCGACGACGACCGCCGTCGCGCGCGCCCCGAACAGGACTTCGCTGGACAGCCGGCTGGTCGCACGGTCCTGCTGGCGGGACAGCCCGATGGTCTGGCGGTTCACGGTTTTGCTACCTCGGGCTCGGCCGCCTGAGCGACGTGTCGGTGGTCGAGCCAGTGCTCCAGCTCGAGCGCAGGGAGGGCCTTGGAGAAGTAGAAGCCCTGCGACTCATCGCATCCGGACACGGCCAGCTGCCCGGCGGTCGCCTCGTCCTCGACACCCTCGGCGACCAGCGTCATGCCCAGTGAGTGCGCGAGCTCGATGGTTGACCGCACGATGGCCGCCGCTCGCGGGTCCTCGGACATCGGCAGCACGAACGACCGGTCGAGCTTGAGCTGGTCGATCGGCAGCTCGCGCAGGTAGGCAAGTGAGGAGTAGCCCGTGCCGAAGTCGTCGACCGAGACCCGGATGCCCAGCGACCGGAGCTCGGTCAGGATCTGGCGGGCCCGGGCCCGGTCACCCATCAGGAAGTCCTCGGTGATCTCGAGCTCCAGCGCATCAGCCGGCAGCCCGTGCTGACCCAGGATCGCCCAAACGCGTTGGGGCAGCTCGACATCCACGAGGGACGAAGCGGACAGGTTGACCGCGACCGAGAGCACGCGACCCGCATCCCGCCACTGGCGGACTTGCGCCAGCGACTGCACGAGCACGGCGGTGGTCAGGTCGCGCATCAAGCCGGACTGCTCGGCCAGCGGCAGGAAGGCGTCGGGCAACAGCAGGCCGCGCGTCGGATGCGGCCAGCGGACCAGGGCCTCGACCCCACCGACCCGCAGGGTCCGGGAGTCGACCTTGGGCTGGTAGAAGACGGACAGCCCACCGGACAGCACGGCGTCCCGCAGCTCCTCGAGCGTCCGGAGCCGTTCCTCGCCACCGCTCGAGTCGGACTCAGGGGTGTAGGAGCAGTGGCCGCTGCGGGCCGACTTGGCGTGGTACATCGCGATATCGGCTCGCCGCAACAGGTTCGCGACCTCACGACCGTGATTCGGATAGAGCGCGATGCCCACGCTGGCGTCGACCCGGACGGTGACGGCGTCGACCGTGAAGGGGGGCGCCAGGACGGCGTGCACTCGCTGAGCGATCGCCTCGGCTTCCTCGGCACCGACCTCGCCGAGGAAGATCGCGAACTCGTCGCCCCCGAGCCGGGCCAGCAGGTCCTTGCTGCTGTCCAGGCAGTCGCTGAGCCGGACCGCGACCAGCCGGAGCAGATCGTCCCCCGCGTGGTGGCCCAGGCTGTCGTTGACCTCCTTGAACCGATCGAGGTCCAACAGGAGCAACGCGCCGGTTCCGTCGGCCCCCATCGATCGGGTGTGCGCCTCCACCTGCTCATAGAAGGCGCGTCGGTTGCCCAGGCCGGTCAGCTCGTCGGTCAGGGCGAGCTGGCGACTGTGGGCCAGGTTGCGCACCTCGCGGAAGGTGACGATCAGCCGACCCAAGGCGGCCATCACGGTGGCAGCCGCCAGCGCGACCGCGATGGGATGGAGGTCGTTGGCGCTGGCGAAGACCAGCAGGCTCACTGCGATCAGCGTGGCTCCAACGGGGGCACCGAGCAGCACCCACGACGGCAGCAACACGCCCGTCGGCCGCCTCGACCACCCCGGCGCAAAGGCCATGAGCAGGGTCGCCAGCACCCAGACGGTGTCGTCGATGCCGCCCGGCTGGTAGGTGCCGTTGGCCGCGTGGAAGAGATAGACCAGGTCCGCGACCGCGAACGCCGTGAGCCCGGCGGCCAGGAACCACAGGCCCACGGGCGGTCGCCAATGGAAGAGGGCGAGCACGGCGGTGACGATCAGCAGGAGCACGACGTCCAGCAGCGGGTAGGCCAGCGTGGTCACGACCGCGGCGAAGCTCCCACCGGTCACCGCCAGCACCGGCCCGGCGACGGCAGCCATCACGGCGGCGACGGCCAGGCCGCCCACGATGCCGTCGAGCCACAGGCTCAGCGGCAGCTGGTTGGCCATGTCGCGAACGATCAACAGCAGTGCGACAAAGGCAAATCCGTAGAAGGACAACCACAAACCGTCCGCGGGCGACGGGAAGGGCTCTGGGTTCAACGGACGGACGAAAATCGTCCAATAGACATTTCCCAGGCCATAGAAGGCCAAGCCGACGGCGAGGATCCGCCAGCTCCGCTGGAACGACGAGGCCGTCCGTGAACGCAGGAAGCAGACCACCGGGCTCAGCATGTAGGCGATGTTGTTGAGCCAGCCGTCGAGCACCAGGTTGTAGCCGGCCGACGGCCGGACCCCGGGCAGCGTCGAGACGGCAAAGACCACATAGGTCACGGCCACGACGAGATAGAAGCCCGTCCGCAGGGCGCGCGGACGCACCGGCAGACGCAACCTCGCGCGCGGCGAATCGACGGCCATGCGAGCACACCTTCCCCGTTGACGCTCTGAAGGCCCCCGCTGTTAGATCGGGCGCGGGACCGACCCGCTTGAGCGTGCGATGGGGAAAATGAATGCCGTTGGGGCGGTTGGGAAATACCTCTGCGCCGTCCGGGTGAATGCGGTCTATTCGGCTGCGCTCAGAGCCGAGGGTCGACCTGGATCTTCGGGCCGGCCCCGGCACCGGCGGGTCGACTACCGGCCAGCACGTCGCCCACCGATTCCAACCCCACCGTCGCCGCCACCAGCGGTCGCGGGTCGACCGCGCCCGAGGCGTACAGCTCGATCGTGCCCGTCAGGCCAGGTGACCCGCTCAGGATGCCGACCGCGGTGACGTCCTTCAACACCAGGCGCCGCGAGTCGACCAGGCTCGGTCCGCTGGACAGCCCGACGTAGACGACCCGTCCGGAGGGCTCCACCAGATCGACAGCGGCCGCAGGCAGGTCCGAGCCGGTGGACGCATCGACGACGGCGTCGACCGGGTCGCCGTACAGATCGGCCACGGAGGGCACCGAGGGCAAGCCGAGCGACTCGGCGAAGGTCCGTTGCCGCCCGCCGCTCTCGACCACGTGGACCTCGATTCCCCGCGCCCGGGCGAAGAGCGCGACGAGCAGCCCGATGGTGCCGGCACCGAGGACGACGAGTCGCTGTCCGGGCTCCAGCTCCGCTGCCCGCACGCACCGAAACGCACTCCCCCCGGGCTCGACCAGCGCACCGGCCGCGGCATCGACAGCATCGGGCAGGACGTGCAACGACGAGACGGGTACGGCGAGCTGCTCGGCGAGCGCGCCCGGGAATCCGCCCCGGATCCCGACCTCATAACGGAACTCGCAGACGTGCTGATGGCCCTGCAGGCATCGAGGGCAGGCGCCGCAGCCCAGCATCGTGTCGCCGATCACCCGGCGACCGAGCCAGGCCGGGTCGACATCCGTGCCGACCGACCCGACGGTGCCGCTCCACTCGTGGCCCAGCCGGATCGGGAACACCGCCTGGCGATCGCGCAGGTAGGCCATCTCCCCCGTGAAGAACTCATGGTCGGTGCCGCAGACGCCCGCGCGCTCGACATCGACCACGACCTGCTCCGGTGCCGCGACCGGGCGATCGATCTCGCGGACCTCGAACTCCCCGGGTCCGGTCAGGACGAAGGCCCGCATGCTAGACAGGCGTCTCACCTACGGGAAGGCAGCCGATGAGCGGTCCGACGGCGGGGCGACGCAGCGCACAGTGGTACGCCGGGAGTGAGCGGGACGGGTACATCCACCGGGCCTGGATGCGCCGCGGACTGCCGGCCCACGCGTTCGACGGACGACCCCACATCGCGATCGCCAACACCGCCTCCGACCTGACCCCGTGCAACGCGCACCTGGATGAGGTGGCGCAGAGCGTGAAGCAGGGAGTCTACGAGGCGGGCGGCATCCCGCTGAACCTGCCGGTCGTGTCGCTCGGCGAGACGCTGGTCCGGCCGACGGCCATGCTCTGGCGCAACATGGCCGCGATGGCGATCGAGGAGATGTTGCGGGCCAACCCGATCGACGGCGTCGTCCTGCTCGGCGGCTGCGACAAGACGATCCCGGCCCTGTTGATGGGCGCGGCCTCGGTCGACCTGCCCGCCGTCGTCGTCCCGGGCGGACCCATGCTCACCGGCACCTTCCGGGGTCAGCCGCTCGGCTGCGGCACGGATGTCTTCCGGCTCTCCGAAGAGGTCCGCGCCGGGACGCTCTCGCTGGAGGACTTCACCCGCTCCGAGTCCTCGATGATCCGCAGCCGCGGGCACTGCAACACGATGGGGACGGCCTCGACCATGGGCCTGGTCGCGGAGGCGCTCGGGATGGTGCGACCCGGCTTGGCCGGCACTCCGGCCGCCGACAGCCGGCTCCTGGAAGGCGCGCACGAGACCGGCCGGCTGATCGTCGAGATGATCGCCCAGGACCGACGCCCCAGCCAGCTGCTCACCCGCGGCTCGTTCCTCAACGCCATTGTCGCCCTCGCCGCGATCGGCGGGTCGACCAACGCCGTCGTGCACCTGCTCGCCATCGCCGGCCGGCTGGGGATCCCGTTGCAGCAGGACGATTTCGACACCACCGGCTCGCACGTCCCGTTGCTCGTCGATCTCCAACCGGCTGGCCGGTTCCTGATGGAGGACCTGCACCGCGCCGGCGGTCTGACCGCGGTGCTGCACCAGGTGCGCGACCTGCTCGACCCGGAGGCGATGACGGTCACCGGCCGGCCCCTGGTCAGCTATCTGGATGACGCGCAGATCTGGGACCGCGAGGTCATCCGGCTGCGCGAGTCGCCGGTGCAGCCCGATGCCGGGATCGCCGTCCTTTACGGCAACCTGGCCCCCGACGGAGCCGTCATCAAGCCGGCGGCCGCCTCGGCTCATTTGCTCCAGCATCGGGGCCGGGCGCTCGTCTTCGACTCGATCGAAGATCTGCACGCCCGGATCGACGACCCCGATCTCGACGTCGATGCCGACTCGGTGCTCGTCCTGCGCGGCTGCGGGCCCAAGGGCTATCCGGGGATGCCCGAGGTCTCCAACCTGCCCTTGCCCAAGAAGCTGCTCGAGCAGGGCGTGCGCGACATGGTGCGGATCTGCGATGGGCGGATGAGCGGCACGGCCTACGGCACGGTCGTGCTGCACGTCGCACCGGAGGCTGCGGCCGGGGGCCCGCTGGCCAAGGTGCGGACCGGCGACGAGATCGTGCTCGACGTGCCGGGTCGGCGGTTATGGGTCGACATCGACGCCGACGAGCTGGCCGCGCGAGCGCCAGATGTCAATACGGTCAACGCTTTTGCCGCTCCCCGTCGTGGCTGGGAGCGGCTCTACGTTGATCACGTCCTGCAGGCCGACACCGGCGCCGACCTCGACTTCCTGCTGGGCGCGAGCGGCGGCGCGGTCAGCCGCGAGTCGCACTGACGTCGCGGATCAGCCCGGCCGTCTCCGCCGGCTGCTCCAGCGGCGGTGAGTGTCCGCTGTCCGCGAGCACCTCGACCCGCACGCCCGGCACTCGCTCGTACGCCGCTCGGGTCGGCTCCACCGGATAGAGCTGGTCCCGCGCGCCCAGGATGACCAGCGCGGGTCGGTGGAGGTCGCGCAGCTGCTGGTCCAACCCGCGCGTGGCTAGCAGCCGCGGTCGGTCGATCAGCACGGTCCGGTCCATCTCTGGCGCGGCGGCTCGGTAGTCCAGCAGCCGCCGGTCGGGGCGGTCGAAGTAGTCGGCCGCCGGGGCCCCGGGGGCGAAGGCGAAGCGGGACGCGCGGTTGACCGTCGCGACCGTGGCCAGCCGGTGGAGCCAAGGCCCGACGAGCGGATGGCTCAGCAAGCGGCTGCCCCGGGGGAGCCGGGCCGCGGAGTAGTCCGGGGCCTGGGCGACGACGACCACGCTCGGCGGCGCAGCCGTCGGCCGCGGCCACCGCGATGGCGACGTCGGCGCCGAACGAATGCCCCACCACGGTTTCCGGTGTCAGGTCGAGCCGATCGAGGACCTGGCCGACCATGGCCGCCTGAGCTGCGCTCCCGAAATCCGTCACCTCGCTGGTGGTGGCCCCGTGACCGAGCAGGTCGACCCGGACGACGAGTCGATCGGTGGCCAGGAGCGGGGTCAGGCGGTCGAAGGCGTGCAACGACGAGCCGTAGCCGTGCAGCAGCACGACAACCGGCGCGTTCGTGGGGCCGTCCAGACGCACGTGCACCGGACCGACCGGGAGGTCGAGGATTCGTCCGATCGCCTGCCCGGCCCGGGCCGCGGCGACTCGCTCTCTCATCGGAGGAGCTCGCGGCTCGCCTCGTCGACCGCGACCGCTAGCTCGTCGTCGTTACCGAGGTCCTCGCCCAGGGCGGTCAGGACCCGACGTACGCCGTCGGTGCCGCCGGCCAAGGCGATCCAGCGCTGGGCGTCGGCGTCGGCGATCGGTGTACCCGACCCGCGCAGGTGCGCGACCCAGGCGCCGATGGCCCTCGCGGCACCGAGCGGCATCCGCCCGGCCGCACGCTCGGCTCGCAGGACTGGCAGGAAGCGGACCGGGACCTTCTGCGAGCTGTCGGTCGCGATCTGGGTCAGCCGGTGCTCGATGCTCGGGTTGGCGAACCGGCCTAGCAAGGCGGTCCGGTAGTCGTCGATGACCGACGTCGACAAGGAGAGGTGCGGCTGGGCCTCGTCCCACCATTGCTCCACCCACGCGTGACACTCCGGGTCGGCGACCGCGTCGGCGACCGTGCGATGCCCGCGCAGGTCGCCGGCGAGCGCCAGGATGCTGTGGGCCCCGTTGAGCAGCCACAGTTTCCGGGTCTCGAACGGTTCGACGTCATCGACCAGGAGCGCCCCGGCTGCCTCCCAGCTCGGCCGGCCTCCGGGAAACGTCCCGCTGATCACCCACTCGCTGTAGGGCTCGGTCACCACCGGAGCCTCGTCCCGCCAACCGGTGACCTGGGCCACGAGGTCGACGTCCGCCGGTTCGGTGCGCGGGGTGATCCGGTCGACCATGGTGCTGGCGAACGACACCTGCGCGTCGATCCACGCACCGAGTGAGGCGTCCACCTCGTCGGCCAGCTGGCGAACCACGAGCGCGACGGCTGCTCCGTTGTGCGGAAGGTTGTCGCACGGCACCATCGTCAGACCCTCGCCGCCGGCAGCTCGTCGGGCCAGCAGACCGGACACCAGCCGCCCCGGCGCCGTGCCGACGGCCGCCCGCGAATCTGCCTGCAGCGCAGCCAGATCTCGGGCTACGTCCTCGCGATCCAGGTCCAGACCACCGGCCGCGGACCGGCAGTAGCCCGCCTCGGTCACGGTGATGGTCACGACAGCCACCTCCTGCCGGCTCAGCAGCGCGAGCCAGGCGTCGTGGTCGCCCGCGGCATGCACCTCGCTGAGACTGCCGACCACCTCGTACGCCGCGTCTGCCTCCCCCCGGGTGACCAGGGTGAAGAGTCCGTCCTGAGGTTCCAGTCGCTGCGCGACGTCCGGCGAGCGACCGGTGAACCCGGCGATTCCCCAAGCGTCGGCGTCGGGTGCTTTCGCGGTGTACCACGCCTGGTGTGCGCGGGCGAAGCCACCGAGTCCGAGATGCACGATCCGCACCGGAGCCGGGCGGCCCAGACCAAGGGCAGAGCGCGAAAGCCTTGGCCGGCTTGCGGTTTCGCCCCCACCCGGGGTCAGAGCGGTCACAGCCGGAAGGCCCGTCGCGGGTTCACGCTGACCAGCTCGACCGCCGTCTCGGCCGCCTCGTCCTCGGTGAGCCGGTGCTCGGCGACCAGGCCGGCCAGATAGCCGCAGTCCAGCCGGCGCGACATGTCGTGCCGCGCGGGGATCGAGCAGAACGCCCGGGTGTCGTCGACGAAGCCGGAGGTCCGGGAGAAGCCGATGGTCTCGGTGACGGCCGAGCGCCAGCGCCGGATGGCATCCGGCGCATCGAGAAACCACCAGGGCGCCCCGACGTAGACCGACGGATAGAAGCCGGCCAGTGGTGCCAGCTCCCGCGAGAAGACGCTCTCGTCCAGGGTGAAGATCACCAGCTGGAACCCCGGATCGGTGCCATAGCGCTCGAGCAACGGCTGCAGCGCATCGGTGAACTCGACCCGGACCGGGATGTCGTGCCCCTGGTCCGGCCCGAACCGCGCGGCCGACGGGCCGTGGTGGTCCCGATGCACGCCGGGGTGCAGGGTCATCACCAACCCGTCGTCGCAGGACATCCGGGCCATCTCGAGCAGCATGTGCCGGCGGAAGGCCGTGGCCTCCTCGGCGCTGGCGACGCCCGCCAGCGCGGCCGCATAGATCCGGTCGGCCTCGCCGTCCGACAGCGGGTCGGTGCGCACGTCGCGGTGGCTGTGGTCGGCCGAGGTCGCACCGTGCTCGACGAACACCCGGCGACGACTCTCCAGCGCGCGCACGAAACCGGCGTAAGAGCCAACGTCCTCATCCGCAACCGCACCCAGCCGCCGGACGTCGTCGACCCAGCCCGCTCGGCCCGGTTCCAGATAACGGTCCGGCCGGAAGGTCGGCACGACCCGGCCGGTCCAGGTCGGATCGGCCGCAAGCGCCGCATGCGCGGCCAGGTCGTCGGCCGGGTCATCGGTGGTCGCGAGCACCTCGATGCCGAACCGCTCGAACAGCGCGCGCGGCCGGAAGCCCGGTCGGGCCAGGCAGCCGGCGATCTGGTCGAAGATCGCGTCCGCCGTCTCGGCCGAGGGCCGCTGGTCGACCCCGAAGATCTCGACCAGCTCCGCCTCCAGCCACTGCCGGACCGGCGTCCCGCGAAAGACCGCCCAGTGCTCGCACAGCGCCCGCCAGGCGTCGCGGGCATCGGCCTCAGCCAGAGGTCCCCGACCGACGCCGAGCCGCTCGAGCGGCACCCCGCTCGCGTGCAGCAGCCGCGTGACGTAGTGGTCCGGTGTGATCAACAGGCTCGCCGGGTCACCAAACGGACTGTCGGTCAACAGGATTCGCGGGTCCACGTGTCCGTGCGGCGAGATGATCGGGAGGTCCCGCACCAGTCCGTAGAGGCGCCGGGCGATTGCGCGCACCTCAGGGTCGGCCGGCAACAGCCGATCCGGGTGGATCGTGAGAGCATCGGCCATGCCCGACATCGTGGGCGCTCGGAGCACTCAGCGGCAACCGGCCACCGTCCTCGGCGGTCCGGGCGAGACGCTGCACCCCGACCAGGTGCGCCAGTTCGTGCGCGAGCAGCTCGACGCGACCGACCTCGACGGCCGCAGCGTCTGCCTCCTCGTCCCCGACGCGACCCGCAGCTGCCCGCTCCCCCTGCTCCTCGGCGCGGTGCACGACGCCGTGGCCAGCCGGGTCTCCCGGTTGACCGTGCTCATCGCGCTCGGCACCCACGCCGCGATGAGCCCCGAGGCCACCGCCCGCCATCTCGGGTACGCCGAGCGCGGGCTGGCCGCGACCTATCCCGGCCTGACCGTGCTCGACCACGAGTGGTGGGAGCCGGAGACCTTCGTCGACCTCGGCGCCATCCCGGCCGAGCGGGTCCGCGAGCTGTCCGACGGTCGCCTCGACCGCTCGGTCGAGGTCCGGCTCAACCGGGCCGTTGTCGAGCACGATGTCGCGCTGGTGGTCGGGCCGGTCTTTCCGCACGAGGTGGTCGGCTTCTCCGGCGGCAACAAGTACTTCTTCCCCGGGGTCGGCGGTCAGGAGGTGATCGACCTCTCCCACTGGCTGGGCGCGCTGATCACCAGCCGCGACATCATCGGCCGCCCCGGCATCACTCCGGTCCGAGCGCTGATCGACGAAGCCGCGGCGCTGGTCCCAGCCCAGCGGCTCGCACTCAGCGTCGTCGTGCGACCCGGCGGCCACAACGAGCAGGGGGAGCATGGCGACGACCTCAGCTGCGCGGCGTACGGCGATCCGGTGGCGTCCTGGGCAGCCGCGGCGAGCGTCGCGGCGCAGACCCACGTGCGCTACCTCGACCGGCCCGTCGAGCGGGTCGTGTGCCTGATCCCCGAGCGGTACGACGACATGTGGACCGCGGCCAAGGGCTTCTACAAGCTGGAGCCGGTCGTCGCGGACGGCGGCGAGGTCATCCTTTACGCACCGCACATCACCGAGATCTCGCGAATGCACCCGGAGATCAACCAGATCGGCTATCACTGCCGCGACTATTTCCTGGCCCAGTGGGACCGGTTCTCGGGCTATCACTGGGGCGTCCTCGCCCACTCGACCCACCTGCGGGGAGTCGGCACCTACGACCCCGTCCACGGCGAGCGGGCCCGGGTCAGCGTCACGCTTGCCACGTCGATCCCCCGCGACGTCGTCCTCGCCGCCAACCTCGGCTACCTCGACCCGGCCGCGCTCGACCTGGCCGCCGAGGCCGCTGATCCGCGGACGCTCGTCGTCCCCGACGCCGGCGAGATCCTGTACCGGCTGACCGATGGTTGAGGTCGGGAGCGCGGTCGCGGACCTGCTCGTCGCTGCCGGGGTGGAGCGGTTCTACTGCGTGCCCGGCGAGAGCTTCCTGCCGATCCTGGACGGCGTCCAGCGCCACCCCGGCTTGCGACTCGTGTCGACTCGGCACGAGTCCGGTGCGGCCTTCATGGCCGAGGCCGACGCGAAGATGACCGGTCAGCCGGCCGTCGCGGCGGGCACTCGCGCGGTGGGCGCGGCCAACCTGGCCATCGGTGTCCACACGGCATTCCAGGACTCGACGCCGATGCTGGTCCTGCTCGGCCAGGTCGAGACCGAGTTCCTCGGGCGCGAGGCGTTCCAGGAGGTCGACCTGCCGGACTTCTACCGGGGAATCACCAAATGGTCGGTGACGGCCGGCCGGACCGAACAGATCCCGGAGCTGATCGCGGAAGGCCTCCGGATCGCTCGGACCGGGCGGCCGGGTCCGGTGATGGTGGCCCTGCCGGCCGACCTGCTGACCGGCGACATCTCCCCGGACAACCAAGCCGCCAGCCTGCGCCGGGTCAGGGCCCGGCCCGTCTCCCCCACGGCTAGCTCGCCAGCGGTGGCCGAGGTGGCGAAACGGCTTGCCACAGCGACCAATCCGGTCATCATTGCCGGAGCCGGCGCCGCCCACGGCCGAGCCCGGCTGATCGATGTGGCCGAGCGGTTCCGGGTCGGCGTCTACACGGCCTTCCGTCGGCAGGACGCCTTCCCCAATGACCACGAGCTCTACCTCGGGCCGCTGGGGCTCGGCCTGGACCGACCTCGCCTGGCCGCGCTCCGCCAGGCCGACCTGGTGCTCGTGGTCGGCTCGCGGTTGAGCGAGATCACGACTCAGGGCTACACGCTCCCGCTGCCGACGACCGAGGTCATCCAGGTCGACGTCGAGGCCACCGTGATCGGAGCCGGGCGCGCGGTGAGTCTGGGCATCGTGGGCGGCGCTCGGGACTTCCTGGGCCGGTTGGCCGCCGCCGCTCCCGAGACCCGTCCGCACCGGGACTGGACCGGTGCGCACGGGGTCTACCTGCGCTCCGCCGAGATCGGCGCCAGCCGCAGCCCGGGTGGCATCGACCCGGCCCGCGTCATCGGGGCCATGAGTGAGGTGCTGCCGCCCGATGCGGTCATCGCTAACGACGCGGGCAACTTCGCCGCCTTCCTGCACCAGCACTGGATCTATCGATCCGCCGCACTCCCAAGTAGCCCCCACGAACGGTGCGATGGGTTATGGCGTCCCCGGCGCCATCGGCGCGAAGCTCGCCGCGCCGGGCCGGACCGTCGTGGGTGTGGCCGGTGACGGCGGCTTCTCCATGACGGCGATGGAGATCGAAACCGCTGTGCGAGAAGGCATCGACCTCACGCTCCTCGTGCTGAGCAACGGCCTGCAGGGGACGATCGCGATGCATCAGGCCCGCCAGCTCGGCCGGCTGAGCGCCGTCGACATCGGACCGATCGACGTGGCGGCGCTGGCTCGAAGCCTGGGCGCCGGCGGGGTGACGGTGACGCACGAGGCCGACCTGGCTTCAGCCATCGACGCGGCCCATCGCGCGCGGGGGGTCAACGTCGTCGACGTCCGCGTGGACCCCGAGATCGTCGCGCCCGGGGCCCGGCTCTCCGAGCTGCTCGCCGGTCAGTCCGACTCGGCCCGCCAGACCGGACCGTCCGGAAACGCATACTCGGCCAACGACGCCGGCGCGATCTGAGCGCTGAATCCGGGCGAGGTCGGAGCCAGGTAACGGCCGGCCCGGATCTGCACCGGGTCGAGGAAGTGCTCGTGCAAGTGGTCGACGTACTCGATCATCCGGCCCTGTTGGCTGCCGCTGACGGCCACGAAGTCGAACATCGCCAGGTGCTGCACCAGCTCGCACAGGCCGACGCCACCGGCGTGCGGACACACGGGCACGCCGAACTTGGCGGCCAGCAACAGGATTGCGACGTTCTCGTTGACGCCGCCGACCCGCGTGGCGTCGAGCTGGAAGACATCGATGGCCCCGGCCTGGAGCAGCTGCTTGACGATGATGCGGTTCTGCGTCTGCTCACCCGTGGCCACCCGCACCGGCGCGACGCCCACCCGGATGGCCGCGTGGCCCAGCACGTCGTCCGGGCTGGTCGGCTCCTCGATCCAGTACGGCCGGAACTCGGCCAGCCGGTTGACCCAGGCGATGGCGGGGGCGACGTCCCAGCGCTGGTTCGCATCGATCGCGATCTCGACGTCCGGTCCGACGGCGGCCCGGGCGATCCCCATCCGGCGTACGTCGTCATCGAGGTCCCCACCGACCTTGACCTTGATCATCCCGAAGCCGTCGGCCACCGCCTCCCGGGAGAGGCGTTCGAGCTTGGCGTCGTCATAGCCGAGCCACCCCGGCGTCGTCGTGTACGCCGGATAGCCCTCGGCCAGCAACTGCTGCGAACGCCCCGCCCGACCACCCTCGGCCGCCCGCAAGATGGTCAGCGCGTCCTCGCGGGTCAACGCGTCCGAGAGGTAACGGAAGTCGACCAGGTCGACGATCTGCTCGGGGCTCAGGCCGGCCAGCAGCTGCCACAACGGTTGCCCGGCCCGCTTGGCCCGCAGGTCCCACAAGGCGTTCAGCACCGCACCGATCGCCATGTGCAGGACGCCCTTCTCGGGGCCCAGCCAGCGCAGGTGGGGATCGCCGGTCAGCTCGCGGCCGACATCACCCAGGTGCTCGAGCACGTCCTCGACGTCACGACCGACGATCCACGGCGCGAGCGCGGCGATCGCGGAGGTCTGCACGTCGTTGCCGCGCCCGGACGTGAAGGTGAACCCATGACCCTCCAGGCCGTCGTCGGCATCCGTCCGCAGCACGACGTAGGCCGCCGAGTAGTCCGGGTCGGGGTTCATGGCATCGGAGCCGTCCAGCTCTCGCGAGGTGGGGAAGCGGATGTCCCTGGCGTCCAGGGAGACGAAGCGCGACATCGGACCACCCTGTCATCGACGCCAGCCGGTTGCGAGGATGGCTCGCATGACCACCACGGCAGACCTGGCCCCGACGATCCAAGGCTTCGACCCGCGCACCGGCGCTCCCGCCGGGTCGCCCGTGCCGGCCACGGCCGATGTCGGTGCCGTGGTCGAGGCCGCAGCCGCGGCCGGCCGGACCTGGGCCCGGGTCGATCCGCGCGATCGAGCCCAGGTGCTGCGCGCGATCGCGAGCGCCCTCGAGGCCGACGGCGAGGAGCTGCGGCGCCTGGCCGACCTGGAGACCGCCCTGGGTCAGCCGCGCCTGACCGGCGAGCTGACCCGCACGACGAACCAGCTGCGCCACTTCGCCGAGGTGCTCGAGGAGGGCAGCTTCGTGGAGGCGGTCATCTCCCCCGGCGACTCCGGCCTCGAGTCCGGGACGCCCCGCCCCGACGTACGCCGCATGCTGCAGCCGATCGGGCCGGTCGCGGTCTTCTCGGCCAGCAACTTTCCCTTCGCCTTCAGCGTCGCCGGCGGTGACACGGCCTCCGCTCTGGCCGCCGGCTGTGCGGTCGTCGTGAAGGCTCACGAGGCGCATCCGGTGACATCGCAACGCACCGCCGACGTCGTTCGCGCGGCGCTGGCCGAAGCCGGCCAGCCGGCCGACCTGCTGGGGTTGGTGCAGGGCCGTTCGGCCGGCGTCGACCTGGTCCAGCACCCGGCGATCACTGCGGTCGGCTTCACTGGTTCGCTGCGCGGCGGGCGCGCGCTGATGGATCTGGCCGCTGCCCGGCCGATGCCGATCCCGTTCTACGGCGAGCTGGGCAGCGTCAACCCGGTCGTCGTGCTGCCCGGGGCGAGCGGCGAACGGGCGCAGGAGATCGCGGCCGGCTACGTCGGCTCCCTGACCCTCGGCACCGGGCAGTACTGCACCAACCCCGGCCTGCTGTTCGTGCCCACAGCGGAATCTGACAGCGCAGCCGGCGCGGCACCGACCGAGCTCGTGACCGCCATCGCCGCCGCGGTCTCCGGCGCCGAGAGCGGCGTCATGCTGACCCGCGGCATGCAACAGGCGTTCGCCGAGCGGCGTACGGCGCTGTCGTCGGCGGACGGGCTGCGCGCGCTGCCGGGGGCGGCCGCCGAGCCGGGCGATGGGTTCGCCGTCTCGCCCGTCGTCTTCGAGACCGACCTGGCGACCTTCCGTCAGCATCACGAGGACTGGGCGCAGGAGTGCTTCGGCCCGACCGGCTTCGTGGTGGGCTACGCCGACCGAGCCGAGCTGTTGGCCTTCCTGGCGACGCTCCCCGGCAGCCTGACCGGGACGGTCCACGCCGCCGACAGCGACGCGGATGCGGCGGCCGAGGTGCGTGACGTCCTGGCCCGCGGCGTCGGGCGGGTGATCTACAACGGCTGGCCGACCGGAGTCGCGGTCTGTTGGGCGATGCACCACGGCGGGCCGTGGCCGGCGACCAACTCGGTGCACACCTCGGTCGGCGCCACCTCGATCCGGCGCTGGCTGGCTCCGGTCGCCTACCAGGACTGGCCGGACGCCCAGCTGCCGCCCGCGTTGCAGCGCGACAACCCGTGGCAGATCGTCCGCAGAGTGGACGCGATTCTCACTCGGTGAGCTGACCGACGGGGTCGTCGCGGCGCAGCGTCACCTCGAAATCCATCTGCCGGAACGGGTTCGGCAGCTCATGGCGAGCCGCCAAGTCCGCGTCGTCCACCGTCGCGAACTCGCGCACCAGGCTGGCCTTGACGCCGAAGACCGCGTCGGAGTCGATGTAGGGGCTGCCGGCCTCGAACACGTGAGTGGTCAACGTCCGATGCCCCGGGGCGGAGACGATGAAGTGGATGTGCGCCGGCCGGTAGGGATGCCGGCCGGTTGCGGCGAGCAGCGTTCCAACCGGGCCGTCGGTGGGGATCGGATAGAAGCGCGGCACCACGGTGCGAAACCAGAACCGTCCTTCGTCGTCTGCGGTGAACAGCCCGCGCAGGTTGCCGGCCGGCTGCGCGTCGGGTTGCTGCACGTCGTAGAAGCCCTCGTCGTTGGCCTGCCAGACATCAATCTGCGCGCCCGCCAGCGGGCGACCATCCGGGTCGAGGACGCGACCGGTCACCAGGCACGGCTCACCCTTGCCGTCCAGCGCAATCAGGGCGCCGAGCTCGCGGGGCGGCGACTCGACGACGTGGAATGGACCCAACACGGTCGACTCCGTTGCACCGCCGATGCTGCGGTTGTTGATCGTCTCGACCAGCATCGAGACACCAAGGACGTCGGAGAGCAGGATCAGCTCTTGTCGCTCGCCGGTGCTCCATCGGCCGGCATCGGTGAGAAAATCGACGGCAGCCTCCCACTCGGCACCCGTCAGCTCGACCTCCTTGACGAATTCGTGCAGATGGCGGACCAGCTGGGTCAACACCTCCCGCAGTCGTGGATCGGTTGCGGCACCGAAGCTCTCGGCCACGACCTCGGCCGAACGGTCCTCAGTGAAGTCTTGGCGCCTGATCGTCATGACGACAGTCTCCAGCCCGGTCAAACAATGCGCTCAACCGGATTGCCGAGAACCATTGATCGGGGCAGTCCGGCAAATCCCGGCCCGCCCTTGTAAGATCACGGCGACCGCTCGGACCCCTGTGATTGGAAGCCAATGGCCCGCAAGACCATCGTGGAACTGACCGACGATCTGGACGGCAAGAAAGCCGCGGAAACCGTCTCCTTCGCCCTCGACGGTCGGCCGATGGAGATCGACCTGTCGTCGGCCAACGCGGCCAAGCTGCGCAAGGCGCTCGAGCCTTACATCGAGGCCGGCCGCCGGGTGCGCGGCGGGGCCCGAGCCGCCACCGCCACTGCGACCGCCCCGGCTCGCACCTCCGAGGAGACGCAGGCCATCCGCGAGTGGGCCCGCGCCAGCGGCTACCAGGTGTCCGACCGGGGCCGGATCAGCGCCGAGGTCATCGCGGCGTACAACAGCGCGCCGGACGCCTAGCGCCCCGCCGCCGTGGGCGTGCACGAGGGTCGCGTGGCCTTGGTGACCGGGGCTTCCAGCGGAATCGGTCGCGCGGTCGCGGTGTTGCTCGCGGCCGAGGGAGCGACGGTCGGGGTCAACTCGATCGATCCCGAGGGGACCCGCCAGGTGGTCGACGAGATCCGCGCAGCGCGGCGGCAGGCGGTCGCGGTGGTCGCCGACGTGACCGACCCGGTCGGCGATCGCGGCGGCCGTGGAGGCGCTGGTCGAAGCAGTGCGGTCGGCTGGACGTCCTGGTGACCTCGGCCGGGATCCAGCGCTACGGCACGGTCACCGTCGACCGAGCGAGGCGACGTGGGACGAGGTCTTCGAGGTCAACGTCAAGGGCGTCTTCCTGGCGACCCGCGCTGCGATGCCGCACCTGCGGGCCAGCGGCAGTGGCGCGGTGGTGGTCATCTCCTCGGTCCAGGCCCTGACCACCCAGACCAACGTCGTCGGCCTACACCGCCAGCAAGGGCGCGCTGAACGCCTTCACTCGGGCCGTGGCCGTCGACGAAGCCGCCCACGGGGTGCGGGTCAACGCGATCCTGCCCGGGCTCGGTGGACACCCCGATGTTGCGAGCGCTCGGCCGCGTTGTTCAGCGCCGACACGCCGTAGTCGACCGAGGCAACAGCTGCGAGCCTTGGGGCGACAGCCACCCGCTCGGTCGGGTCGGCACCCCCGGAGGAGATCGCCGCCGTGGCGTCCTTCCTGGCCGGGCACCGGCCGCCAGCTTCATCACCGGTGAGCAGATCCGGGTCGACGGCGGCCTGCTCGCCGTCATCGCGGCCGCCCTACCCCGCCGAGGACGAGGACGGCTGAGCGATGGCGATCCGGATCAGCATGGGTCACATCGACGAGTACGACGATCGGGTTGCCGCCGTATCGCCAAACAGCTCGGCCTGGGCAGCGTGCAGCTCCACAACCCCGAGCAACCTCGTCCGGCGCCGGCGGCCACTGGTCGTTCGAGGAGCTGCTCGCGTTGCGGCAGCGCTGCGAGGCCGACGGGCTGCGGCTGGAAGGGCCTGGAGAATGTCCCGGCCGCCCACTTCGACCGCATCCAGCGCGGCGAACCCGGCCGCGACGAGCAGATCGAGCACTACCAGGCCACGCTGCGGAACATGGCCCGGGCCGGGATCCATCTGCTCGGCTACAACTTCCTGGTCACCTATGTCTGGCGCACCGAGATGACGGCCGCCGGACGCGGCGGGGCCCGAGTCACCGCCTTCGACCTGGCCGACATCGACCGCGGCAACGCCCTCGCGTCGTACAAGCTCACCCCGGCCGGACCCCGCGACCGCCATCGACGCCGCGACATGTGGGCCAACCACCAGTACTTCCTGGACGCCGTCCTGCCGGTGGCCGAAGAGCTCGGGGTGCGCCTGGCGCTGCACCCCGACGACCCACCGGTCGATGTCCCCCTGGGCGGCGCCGCCGGATCTTCACCTCGCCCGGCCGCCATCGCCGAGCCCACGAGCAGTCCCACGACAGCCCGAGCTGGGGGCTGAACCTGTGCCTGGGCACCGTCTCCGAGATGGGCGGCCACGCGGCGGTGGACGCGTCATCGACCACCTCGCCCCGCTCGGCAAGGTCTTCTACATCCACTTCCGCGACGTCAAGGGCCAGGTCCCGGCCTTCGCCGAGTGTTTCCTCGGCGAGGGCAACCTCGACGTCCGCTGAGCCGTCCTGCGACGGTTGCACGACAACGGATTCGACGGGTTCCTGATCGACGACCACGTCCCAGCCATCATCGGCGACCCCGACACCTGGGCCGACACCAGCCCCGAGGCCTACACCAGCCGCGGCCGGGCCCACGCCATCGGCTACCTCCAGGGCACCCTGCATGCCCTCGGGCTCGGCTGACGCTAACGGCTCGAGTAGCCGCCGTCGATCGGCAGGCTACACCCCGCTGATCATGGCGGCGTCATCGCTGAGCAGGAACGTGATCGGCCCGGCGATGTCGTCCTCGGTGGCCCAACGGTGCAGCGGCATCTGCTCCAGGAACGGTCCGGCGATGTCCGGCCGACCCCAGTACCACGCCGACATCTCGGTCATCACCACCGTCGGGTTCACGCTGTTGACCCGGATGCCGTACTGCCCCAGCTCGAGAGCCGAGACGCGGGTGATGTTGTCCAGGGCCGCCTTCGAGGAGCCGTAGGAGATGTGACCGCTGAGCGCGACCAGGCTGGCCTGGCTCGAGACGTTGACGATCGCGCCGCCCTGCCCCAGCCGGATCATGGTGCGCGCGGCGTACTTGGTCACCAACAAGGCACCGCGAGCGTTCACGGCGATCACCTGGTCGAAGACAGCGATGTCGGTGTCCTGCGGCGTCGCGATCTCCCCGCCGAACCCGCCACAGTTGACGACGCCCCACAGGTCCAGGTCCGACAAGGCCTCCGCGACGCTCTCCTCGGAAGTCAGGTCGAAGGGCACCGCCACCGCCCCGGTCTCCTCGACCAGCCCGGCCAGGCCGTCGGCATCGCGGCCCGCGGCCAGCACCCGAGCACCCCGTGCGATCAATCGACGGACCGTTGCCCCGCCGATCCCACCGCTCGCGCCCGGTCACCAGGACCGTGCGTCCCTCGAAGTCGCCCACCGTTGGTTCCCCTCCGAAATTCGTTGCTATGAACGGGATTCCGGCGCGCGCTCAGTCGCCGATCGAGACGAGGACCTTGATCTGCTCGCCGGACCCAGCGAGCTCAAACGCCTCCGCCGTCTCGGCCAGCGGCCGGACTGCGGTGACGAAGTCGGTGTCGACCACCTCGCCGCTCTCGAGCAGCCGGATCGACTCGGCGAAGTCGTCGGGCAGGTAGGTCGCGCTGCCCTGGATGCGGATCTGGTGGTCCTGGATGATCGGCAGGGGCACGGTCACGGCCTGAGCCGGCACGCCGACGACCACCACGGTGCCGCCCTTGTCGGCGATGGCGATCGCCTGGGCGAGCGAGGCTCGCGGTCCCGACACAGTCGAAGACGACGTCCGCGCTCTCGCCCAGAGCTCCCCGCACCGCCGCGACGACGTCGTCTGATGCCGGGTCGAACGCAGCCGTAGCGCCGAGGCGGATCGCCCGGTCGCGCTTGTCGGCATGCGGGTCGGTCACCACGATCCGGGCCGGTTGCCGGGTGCGCAGCACCGACGACCGTGAACAGCCCGATCGTGCCGGCACCGAGGACAGCCACCGTCCGGCCGGCCACGTCGCCGGCCAGTCCCACCGCGTGCACCGGAGTCGCCAGCGGCTCGATCAATGCGGCGGCGTGATCGGTCAGCGAGTCGCGGTACGGCGTGCAGCCGGTTGGCCGGCACCGTGAAGTAGTCGGCCATCGCGCCCTGGTCGTAGCCGCAACCGAAGAAGCGCAGCTGCTCGCAGAGGTTCGGCCGGCCGGTCCGACACATCTTGCAGGTCCAACAGGGCAGCGGCGGCTCCAGCACCACGCGTTGGCCGACCTGCAGATCGACCTTCGGCCCGAGCCCCTCGACCCCTCGCTGCCCGTCGGGCCGAGTTCGGTGACGATGCCGACGACCTCGTGGCCGGGGCGGTAGGGCGGCGGCACGAACGGGTGGCGGCCGTGGGCGGCGTGCACGTCGGATCCGCAGACGCCGGCGAAGAGCGCGCGCACGAGGACCTCGCCGACAGCCGGCTGGGGCGCTCGACCGTCTCGATCGCGATGTGGTCCGGATAGACGACCGCGCGGCGCATGATGCTCATCGCGGACCTCCGTCCTGCCGTCAGCGCGAGCTCGTCGAGCTCGGCGAAGGTCCGACGGATGCCCCTGGCGCGGATCGAGGTCAGCATGGCCCGGTAGGGCTCGACGAACCGCGCATCGTCGGCGAGGTCCCCGAACAGCTCCCGGTTGTCCGTGACGAACGCCAGGTCATCGTCGTCCTGTCGGGCGGCCGCGGCTCGCAGCTGCGCCGCCAGCGCGTCATCCAGCTCGTAGGGTTCGCCGGACTCGTCGACCTCCTGCGCGTAACGGGCCCAGCTCGCCACGACGGCCACCGGCGCGGGTGACCTCGCCGCCGACGGCCAGCTGCTCGCGGATGACCGGCAGGATGAACTTGGGGATCAGGTCAGAAGTGTTGGCACACAGCCGTTCCAGCGTGTCGGCCACCTCCGGGTTGGAGAACCGCTCGATCAGCTCCTCGACGTACTCGTGCAGATCGATGCCGGGCACGGCGGGCAAGGTCGGGATGGCCTCGCGGGTCATGTAGTCGCGCAGGAACCGCGCGAAGAGCGGGTCAGTCGTGACCTCGTGCGCGTAGCGGTAGCCGACCAGGTAGCCCGGGTAGCACAGGGCCTGGTGGCTCGCGTTGAGGAGCCGCAGCTTCATCAGCTCGTACGGCGCGACCTCCTCGACGACCTGCACCCCGACGTCCTCGAGGGGCGGGCGGCCGCGAGCTGAACTCGTCCTCCAGGACCCACTGGCAGAACGGCTCGCACAGCACCGGCCACCGGTCCTCGACCCCGAACCGGCGGGCCAGCTCGAGCCGGTCCGACTCGCTGGTCTGCGGGGTGATCCGGTCGACCATGGAGCTCGGGAAGCGCACCGTGCGCTCGATCCACTCGGCCAGGTCGGGATCGCGCAGCCGGGCGAACGCGGTGAAGACCCGGTGCGCGACATGACCGTTGCCCTGGATGTTGTCGCAGGACAAGATACTGAACGGCGCGTGCCCGGCCGCCCGGCGCCGGGCCAGCGCCTCGACGACCAGCCCGAACATCGTCCGGGGGACGGCTCCGGGCTGGAGGTCGGCGACCACGTCCTCGCGATCCGCGGCGAACTCGCCGGTGACGGCGTCGATGTCGTAACCGCCCTCGGTCACCGTCAACGAGACGATCCGGATCCGCGGGTCGGCCATCCGGGCGATGACCGCCTCCGGATCGTCGGGCGCCAGCAGGTACTCCACGATCGAGCCGATGACCCGGGCTCCCAGGTGCCGTCGTTGTGCTTGACCACCAACGTGTAGAGCCCGTCCTGGGCCGCGAGGACGTCCCGCATCCCCTCGTTCGAGGCAAGCAGGCCGACCCCGCAGATGCCCCAGTCCATCGCCAGTCCCTGGTTCATCAGCGCGTCGACGTACATCGCCTCGTGGGCGCGGTGGAAGCCGCCGACGCTGAGATGGACGATGCCGGCCGTGACGGCCGACCGGTCGTACGCCGGGCGGCCCACTGCCGCTGCGAGCAGCCCGACGTTCGCCGAGTTCAGGGTGGTCATCGGCCGGTCCGCCCCCCCGTCAGACCTGCCCAGCTTGGCCGGGTCGCCTCGGCTCCACAGGCGGCTGATCCGCGGCCGGGTGCTGCCCCGCAGGGCCGCGGCTCTTCGGCTCTGGTCGACGTAGACCGCCGCGATCAGCACGGCACCGACGACGACCTGCTGCCAGAACGGCTGGATGCCCACGATGACGAAGCCGTCCTGCAGCGTGGCCGGGATGAAGAGCCCGACGATGCTGCCGAAGATCGAGCCGTAGCCGCCGAACAGGCTGGTGCCACCGATGACCACGCCGGCGATGACGTTCAGGTTGGTGTTGCTCTGACCGCCGACCGTCGTGGACTGGAAGAACGCCAGGTTGAGGAAGCCGGCCACGCCCGCCAGCAGGCCCGAGATCCCGTAGATCTTGATCAGGTGCAGGTCGACGTTCATGCCGACCCGGCGACCGGCCTCCGGGTTGGACCCGACGGCGTAGGTGTAGAGACCGAACTTGGTCCGGTGCAGGACGATGATGCCCGACGATGACGATGAAGGCGGCGATCACCGACAGGGTCGGGACCTTCCAGAAGATGTTGCCGAAGCCGATGTTGCTGACCAGCACGGTCGGGACGTCTCGCAGGTCGACACCCTTGGTGATGACCTCGGCCAGACCCAGCGCCATGCCGAGCGTGCCCAGCGTGACGATCAGTGGCGGCACCTTGGCCCGCGCGATCAGCACTCCGTTGAGCAGGCCCCAGGCCAGCCCGGCCACGATCGCGACCACCAGCCCGACGAACGCCGACCCCCAGCCCTGCCCATGACCGACGTGCGCCATCGCCTTGTCGGCGACCACGCCGCTGAAGACCAGGACGCTGCCGATCGACAGGTCGATGCCTCCGGTGATGATCACGAGGGTCATGCCGACACCGAGGACCGCGAGGATCGAGGTGTTGATGACGATCCCGCGGATGTTGAAGACGGTCAGGAAGCTGCCCGGCTTCATGATCGTGAAGATCACGACGATCAGCAGCAGGACGAGCACGATCTGCAGCGCCTGCAGCCGCGCTATCCGGGCCAGGCGACTGGTCGGCGCCTCCTCGGACTGCGCGACCTCGGCGGTCTGGGTGTCGGTGGTTGGGGTGCTCATGCCTGACCCTCCTGAGTCACGGCACCGGTCATCGCTCCGACCAGTTCCTCCATCGTGGTGTCCTTCGCGCGATAGGTGGCCACCCGCCGCCCAAGTCGCATGACCTGGACCTCGTCGGCGACCTGGATCACGTGCGGCATCGAGTGGCTGATGAAGACGACGCCGAGGCCGCGGTCGCGGACCCGACGGATCAGCTCCAGGACGTTCTTGGTCTGAACGACGCCCAGCGCCGCCGTCGGCTCGTCCAGGAAGATGACCTTCTTGGCCCAGGCCGCGGCCCGGGCCACGGCGACGGCCTGCTTCTGGCCGCCCGACATCGCGCCGATGCTGCCGGCGTAGTTACGGACGGTTGCCCCGAGATCATCGAAGGCGGCCTTGCTCCCGCGCAGCATCTCGGCGTTGTTCATGAAGCCGAGGTGACCGAGGAAGCCGGTCCGCATCACCTCGCGGCCGAGGTACATGTTCTGCACCGGGTTGAGGTGCGGAGCGAGCGCGAGGTCCTGGTAGACGGTCTCGATGC
This sequence comes from uncultured Actinomycetota bacterium, assembly GCA_963834425.1. Lineage (GTDB taxonomy): Bacteria > Actinomycetota > Actinomycetes > Actinomycetales > CAVURS01 > CAVURS01. Next base: position 32,701 of record CAWIBR010000008.1, on the reverse strand, counting down.
CTTCGCTGCGAGCCTCGCTCGGGTTGGAGATGTGCACCGGCCGGCCGTCGATCAGGATCTCGCCCTCGCTCGGCTGCTCGGTGCCGGAGAGGATCTTGACGAGCGTGCTCTTGCCGGCGCCGTTGTCGCCGATCAGGGCGACCACCTCGCCCGCGCGGACGGCGAAGTTGACGTTGTTCAGCGCTCGGACGTGGCCGTAGAGCTTGCTGACGTTGCGCGCTTCGAGGACAGCCTCGGTCATGGCAGGACTCCCTTCACTGGCCTCGACAGCGTCGATGGCCCGATCGACCACGCTAGAGCCGAGAGCGGCTCGGGCAACTTGGTCGTAACCCGCCTGTGCGTCAGGTTGTCCCAGACAATGTCCTGTCATGTCATCGATGTCAAGACCCAGAGCAACATCACTTCTGTGCGAAAACGTCTGTGCTGCAGCACGTGGAGTTGGATCATGGCTCCGTGACCTACTCGTGTCCTTGACTACCCTTGACATCGATGACATGGCGGAGCAGTCTCGGACCTGTCGCGTTTCCGTGAGGTTGCCAGCGGCTCAGCACTGACCAACGAATCCTTGTTGAAGGAGGACGTATGAAGCGTTCCACGATGGGAGTCGCCGTAGCTGCGGTCACGCTCCTGGCGGTTTCCGCATGCTCCTCGTCAGGCGGCTCCAGCGCGTCCGGCGGTTCGGGCCAGAAGTCTTACAAGATGACCTTCATCCAAGGCGTCGCCGGCGACGGCTTCTACGTCACCATGGGCTGCGGCATCAAGGCCGAGGCCGCCGAAGATCGGGAACATCAGCGTCAACATCCAGGGTCCGAGCCAGTTCGACGCCACCCTGCAGAACCCGATTATCCAGTCCGTGACGGCCGCCAAGCCCGACGCCCTGCTGATCGCCCCCGACGACGTCACGGCGAGCCAGACGCCGCTGGACCAGGCCGTCGGCAACGGCATCAAGCTCGTCCTGGTCGACACCACGCTGAAGGACCCGTCCAAGGCCGTCTCGCAGATCTCCTCGGACAACGTCGCCGGTGGCGCAGCGGCCTTCGCGGCCATCAAGCAGCTGGCGCCGAGCGGCGGCAAGGTGCTGGTCATCAACACCAAGCCGGGCATCAGCACGACCGACCAGCGGGTCCAGGGCTTCGCGGACGCCGCCAAGGCCGACTCGGCGTACGACTACGTCGGTGTCCAGTACGACCAGGACAGCGCGTCGGTCGCGGCCCAGGTCACCTCGGCCGCGCTGCAGAAGAACCCGGACATCGTCGGGATCTTCGCGACCAACCTGTTCTCGGCCGAGGGCGCCGCAACCGCGATCCGTCAGGTCGGCAAGTCCGGCAAGATCAAGGTCGTCGGCTTCGACGCCGACCCCGACCAGATCACCGCGCTGAAGGACAACACGGTCCAGGCCCTGATCGCCCAGCAGCCGTACCAGATCGGCACCGCAGCGGTTGACCAGGCGGTGAACGCGCTGGAGGGCAAGCCGGTGACCGCGAAGATCGGCACCAAGTTCAGCATCATCACGACGGACAACCTCAACACCCCGGCCAGCCAGGCCGCGATCTACAAGACGAGCTGCTGATCGACAATCAGCACCATCGATAGAGTTGGCGGCGGACGGTCCCGGCATATCGCCGAGGCCGTTCGCCCGCCTTCGAACCAGCCGCACGATCGCTTCTGGCCCCGTCGGAGGGACGCGTCGACCGGCCGTTGGCACGCAGGAGGGGCCCGATCATGACCACGATGAGTGACGTCGCCCGGGTCGCCGGAGTGAGTGCCAAGACCGTTTCGCGGGTCTTCAACGACGACCCGCACGTGGCTCCCGAGACGCGAGAGCGCGTCACCTGGGCCATGGCCAAGCTCAACTATGTGCCCAACATGCTCGCCCGGAGTTTTCGGGCCGGAGCGGACGCGGCCGTGGGGCTCGCCTTCCCGGACATCGCGGACCCGTTCTTCGCGGCGATGACCAGCAGCATCGAGGAGTACCTCTTCCCCCGGTCGATGGCCGTGGTGGTCACCAGCCTCGGCCATACGCCGGATCGCGAGCGCGCAACCCTGGAAGCGTTGCTGCGGCGGCAGATCAGCGGTTTGATCGTCGCAACGGTCAGCCGCGACCAGTCCTATCTTGAAGACCTGGCAGGAGCGGACGCCCATCGTCTTCGTCGACCGGGCTCCCCGCAAGCTCAGCTGCGGCCACCGTGATCGAGGACGACCTGGACGGGGCCCGCAGGCCATCGACCATCTGGCTCGACATGGGCATCGCCGGATCGCTTTCGTCGGCGCCTCCACCTTCGTCGCCACGACGCAGCGCCGACTCGACGGTTATCGCAAGGCACTCGCCGAGCTGGGCCTAGCCGGATCGAGCCCGGACCTCGTCTGCCTGTCCAGCGAGTCCGCGGACGAGGTCGGCCGACGACCTGATCCGGCTGTTGCAGGCGCCGGACCCACCCACGGCGGTCTTCTCGGTCTCGATCCCCTGCACGATGGCCGTCGTCCTGGCCCTTCAGCGGGCCGGCCGCACCGACGTGGCACTGGTCGGCTTCGGCGACTTCCCCATGGCCGAAGCCCTGTCGCCGCCAGTCACCGTGGTCGACCAGGACCCGGCGCGGCTGGGCCGGGTGGCCGTTGACCGGCTGGTCGACCTGATCGAGGACCGCGACAAGAAGTCCCAGCGCAAGACGGTCCTGCCCGTGCGCCTGATCGTGCGGGGTTCCGGCGAGCTGCGGCCGTTACGGCCGACCGGCTGACCGGCGAGCGAGACCCAGCCGCCCCGGATGAGAGGGCGACGGGGTCTCAGTCGCCCGCGTCCACAGGATCCGACCGAGCAGCGATCCGACCGAACAGTCTCAGGCGGTCCCGAACTCGGTCCAGGGCCGGGCCCGGCCGGCGGCGACCGACAGCAAGGTCTCCAGGCGCGGCCGCGCGATCTCGGTCAGGAAGGTCGTCCGCTCCGGGCCGCTGAGCGCGAGGGACTCCCGCCAGACGGACCGGCCGGCGATGAAGCCCGATGCGCCGCCCTCGTCGAAGGCGATCTGCATGACCTGAGTGAAGTCCTCGAACGGCACGCCGGCCGAGAGCACGGCCCACGGCCGGTCCAGGACTGCGGCGAGCCGACGGCAGGCCGCCGGAGACCCGGGGTACTCGAGCTTGAGCAGGTCACCGCCGACGTCGTTCAACGCCCGGGCGGCCTCGATGATCGCGTCCTCGCGGACCGCACCGGTGAAGTCCTCGCCGTCCTGCGGGTAGACCAGATTCTCGATCACCGAGGGGACGCCGGCCGCGGCGCAGTCGGCGACGACCTCACGGACCGCCCCCAGGCCGAGCGCGACCAGGTCGGGCTCGCCGGCCTTGGGCGCGGGCCGGTCGACGCGCAGCTGGGCGAAGAACTTGTTGGCGTCGCCGCCCTGCTCGAGTACCCACCGAGCGTCCAGCTCGGGGTCGCGATGCGTGATCGGCTCGACGCCGAACTTCCCGCGCTCGGCCGGCTCGCTCGCGACCAACAGACCGCAGCTGGCGGCCAGTGCGTCGTTGCCGGTGACGGCCGGGACGCCGTACGTCGGGTCGAAGAGGATGCCGCTCGCGAGGGGGGTCAGGGCCCGGGCCACGTCCGTCTTGGCCTGGCGCATGTCCTCCTCACTGGCGTCGATGCCGACCGCGGTGAACATGCGGCGCAACGTGTTTCGCTGATCCATGGCGATGATCGAGAACACGCCCGTCATCACCGGCGATGTCGGCGAGGGTACGCCGTGCGGTGATCTGGTCGGTGGTCATGAGACTCCTTCTAGGTGTGCGTGCAGGTCTGACTGATGGACAGGCTCGGGAGGGTGCGACCGAAGGCCGGCCGCCTGGAGGGCTAGCAGGGCGGCGCCCGTCACACCCGGCTCACGCACCTCGGAGAACTCGAGATGCGCGATGAGCTCGGACTTGGCCCGCCGGACGCTGGCCATCCGGGTCCAGCCCCCGCAGGCCACGGCGCGCTCGTGCGGGCCCACGACCACCGTCGACCTTTCGCAGGACGGCCGCGGCCTCGCGCGCCGTGTAGCGCGTAGCCGCGGTCCAGATGGCGGCCGGGCTCGCGCCGTCGCGCACGCGCAAGATGACGTCGTCACCGGTCGGCCCGGCGCCGGAGACCTCAAGCCCGGCCGGCAGGTCCTCCACCGCGAGCGCCAGCCGGTCCAGCTCGTCACGCCGGGCATCCCCGTCGGCGTCCAGCAGGTCGAGGACACGGCGCAGGACCAGCCCGCCTCGCACGCCGGCGAGGAGCAGGGTGGTGTCGGGCAGCACGTGCGCGCCGGCTGAGGCGCCACCACCAACGAGCTGCTCGCGCTGGGCGTCGGTGAGCCGGCCGGGGATCGACCGGGCGAGGACGTCCGCCGTGCCCGAGGAGTTGAAGAGCTCGTCCGGTCCGGCCGCACCGACTCCCAAGGCAGCGACCGGGTGGTCATGGCCAGCGACGGTCAGCGCGGCCGACTGCAGGCTGGCTGGCAGCCGGTCCGAGCGCACCCGACCGATCGAATTGCCAGCCAGGACAATGGGATTGAGCAGAGACACCGGCAGACCCAATGCGGCTGGCCCGTCGGCCCACGCCGTGACGTCGGCCTGGTCGAGCAACCCGGTCCGCGAGGCGAGCGACGGTTCGCTGACTCGCTCACCGCCGAGGCGATGCACGACGTACTCCGGAATGCTGAGCCAGCGGTCGGCCGCCGTGATGGTCAGGCCCTCGCTGCGGAGCCACAAGAGTTTGGCGATGCTGGCCTGACAGTCCCAGGGCAGTCCGGTGCGCCGTACGAACTCGCGGCCGAAGTCCGGCCGGAGGGCGTCGACCTCGAGCACCTGCGCGGCGCCGCGCCGATCGAACCACGCAATGACGGGAGACGCAGGGCGCCCGGACCGGTCGACGAGCACGCCGCTCTCGGCCAGCCCGGCCACGGCGACGGCCAGCACCTGGACCCCAGCGAAAGCGTGGTCGGCGCGCTCGACCGCGCGCCGCAGCAACGACAAGGTCAGCTCGGTCAGCGCCTCCGCGGACGTCTCGGTGCCGCCCTGCTGCGTGGTCACCCACGGCGTACGGGCCTCGCACCGGGCCAGTTCGCGGCCCTCGAGATCACGGATGAGCACCTTGGCCGTCGTCGTGCCCAGGTCGACGCCGGCCACCGCCTCGATCGCCTTCATGGGCGGAGCTCCCCCGATCCGCGCTGGACCAACTGCACCGGCACGTAGGACACCTCGGCCGGCAGGTCGGGTTGCCCGAGCCGGGCCGTGAGCCGCTCCGTGGCGCTGACCCCGACGGCCCGCGCCGAATGGTCGATGACCGTGATGCCGGGCTGGAGCGCGTCGGCCATGACGAAGTCCCCGAAGCCCACCAGCGCGATCTCGGTGCGGCGCAACGCATGCAGGGCCGGTACGACGCCGAGCGAGCACCGCGTCGCCGCACTCAGGATGGCGGTCGGCGCTCCAGTCGACACCGAGCTCGTTGGTCGCCGCCGCGGCCGACTCTGGCGTCGGGCAGCTGGCCCGGACGAGGTCCTCGTCGGCGTCCAGCCCATGCTCGGCCAGGGCCGACAGGAAGCCCTCCAGCCGGTCCGCCGAGGTCGACACCGTCGGGAAGTCGCCGATGTAGGCGATCCGCCGGTGGCCCTGCTCGATCAGATGCGTCGTCGCGGAGGCGGTCGCCGCTCGGTCATCGACCCGCACGACGTCGGCGCTCAGCCCGGGCGCCGGGCGGTCGACCAGGACGACCTGGGTCGAGCCGACGGCCCGCTCCAGCCAGCCGTGGTCGCTCGAGGTCGGCACGAGCAAGAGGCCGGAGACCCGGCGCTGCAGCATCTGCTCGACCAGGGTGCGCTCGCGGTCCGGGTCCTGGTGGGTCGACCCGATCAGGACCGACCGCTCGCTCTCGTCGGCCGCCCGCTCGACCGCCTCGATCAGCTCGGCGAAGAACGGGTCGGCGACCGACTCGACGATCAGGCCGACGGTCGCGTCCTTGCCGGCCCGCAAGGACCGGGCCATGGCGTCCGGGGTGTAGCTCAGCTCCTGCATCACGCTCAGCACCCGGCGTCGGGTCTCCTCGGCGACGTTCGGGTCCTCGTTGAGCACTCGCGACGCGGTGCGCAGGCTCACGCCGGCCGACTGGGCGACATCGCGCAGGATGACGGTCCGGGAGTCGGTCGACACGGGTTCACCTATCTTCCGGTCGGTCGGTCGACGGCATTGCCATCGATGGCAAGAGTATGTCTCACGCTTGCCATCGATGGCAAGACACGGAGCAGAGGTTCAGCGGCAGAAGCGCGAGGACGACCCGTTCGAGCAGCTCGGCCGGAGCCGGACCGGCCGTCCAGCTCCAGATGCGGCCCGACCGGTGCCTGGTTGGCTGCCGTCAGCGCTTCCTCGGCCGCCGGTCCTCGGTCGAGCTTGCCGGCGTCCCGGGGCGCCGCTCGCTCCCGCAGCCGACGGACGATCTCCTCGACCGGCAGCCAGATCCAGACCAGCAGCGGCTCGCCGCCGGCGTCGGACAAGCGCGGGCTCAGCCGGGTCCAGGCGGCCGAGGTCACGGCGCTCGGTGGTGAACGGCGCGACGAGGACGACCGGCAACCCGGCCCGGAGGTTGTCCACCGCGAGCGCCGTCACCACCTCATAGCGCGCGTCCCGGGTGAGTCCGGCGAACGTCGGGTCGTCCAGGTCCTCGGTCCCCACGACCCGGGAGACGACCTCGACCATCGGGCCGGTCGCCACGTCCTGGTCGATGACCGCGGCGCCGAGCCGGCGCGCGATCTCGCGCGGCCAGGGTGGACTTGCCGGTCGCAGGCGCTCCGGTGAGGACGATCGCGGCTTGGGGCACTCTTGACTCATTCCAGAAAAGGGCGGCAGACTCGGCGCGTGCCGACGAGCCTGGAGGTCGAGCAGCTGCTGCGCGGAGCGGAGCTGCGCGTCACCCGGCCCAGGATGGCAGTGCTCACCGCGGTCTACGACCATCCGCACGCCGACACCGACCAGATCATCGGGGTGGCCCGGGCCGATCTCGGCGAGCTCTCGCACCAGGCGGTCTACGACGTGCTGCGGGCACTCACCACGGCCGGCCTGGTCCGGCGGATCGAGCCCGCGGGCTCGGTGCCGCGCTATGAGTCGCGGGTCGCGGACAACCATCACCACGTCGTCTGCCGCTCCTGCGGAGTCATTGCCGATGTCGACTGCGCCACCGGCCACACACCCTGCCTGACCGCATCCGAGGACCACGGCTTCGTCATCGACGAGGCCGAGGTCACCTACTGGGGCACCTGCCCCGACTGCGCAAAACCCTCATCCCGAAAGGATTCCCGTGTCTGAGAAGCCGGACGCCGTTGTCGGAGAGATGAACGAGCCGGAGGCCAGCGACGAGGCGAGGTGCCCGGTCGCTTCCGGTCGCCGCCCCTACCCGGTCGAGGGCGGGAGCAACCGCGACTGGTGGCCCAAGCAGCTCAACCTGAAGATCCTGCGCAAGCACACGGCGGTCGCCGACCCGATGGACGACGACTTCGACTACGCCGCGGCGTTCGCGACGGTCGACCTGGCCGAGCTGCAGCGTGACATCGAGCAGGTCATGACGACCTCGCAGGACTGGTGGCCGGCCGACTTCGGCCACTACGGCCCGCTCTTCATCCGGATGGCCTGGCACAGCGCCGGCACCTACCGGATCAGTGACGGCCGCGGTGGCGCCGGTGCCGGCATGCAGCGGTTCGCGCCGCTCAACAGCTGGCCGGACAACGGCAACCTGGACAAGGCCCGCCGCCTGCTCTGGCCGGTCAAGCAGAAGTACGGCCGCAGCCTGTCCTGGGCCGACCTGATGGTCTTCGCCGGCAACTGCGCGCTGGAGTCGATGGGCTTCACCACCTTCGGCTTCGCCGGCGGCCGGGCCGACGTGTGGGAGCCGGACGAGGACGTCTACTGGGGTCCCGAGGAGACCTGGCTCGGCGACGACCGCTACACCGGCGACCGCGAGCTGGAGAACCCGCTCGCCGCCGTCCAGATGGGCCTGATCTACGTCAACCCCGAAGGCCCGAACGGGCATCCGGACCCGATGGCCGCGGCGCGCGACATCCGCGAGACCTTCGCCCGGATGGCGATGAACGACGAGGAGACCGTCGCGCTCATCGCCGGCGGCCACACCTTCGGCAAGACCCACGGCGCTGCCAACCCCGACCCGTACGTCGGGCCGGAGCCCGAAGGCGCGCCCCTCGAGGAGCAGGGCCTGGGCTGGAAGAACTCCTTCGGCAGCGGCAAAGGCCGCGACGCCATCACCAGCGGCCTCGAGGTCACCTGGACCGCGACGCCGACCCGCTGGAGCAACTCCTTCTTCGACAACCTCTTCGGCCACGAGTGGGAGCTCACCCAGAGCCCGGCCGGCGCGAACCAGTGGCAGCCCAAGGACGGCGCCAGTGCCGGCACGGTGCCGGACCCGGAGGACGGCTCGCTGAGCCGGCCGCCGACCATGCTGACGACCGACCTGGCTCTGCGCGTCGACCCCGTCTACGAGCCGATCTCGCGGCGCTTCCACGAGCACCCCGAGCAGTTCGCGGACGCCTTCGCCCGCGCCTGGTTCAAGCTGACCCACCGCGACATGGGGCCGATCCAGCGCTACCTCGGCCCGCTCGTGCCGCAGGAGACCCTGCTCTGGCAGGACCCGGTGCCGGCCCAGACCGGCGACGCTGATCGACGCCGGCGACATCGCCGCTCTCAAGGCGCAGATCCTGGCCTCGGGACCGTCGGTGGCCCAGCTGGTCTCGGCGGCCTGGGCCTCGGCCTCGACCTTCCGCAGCAGCGACAAGCGCGGCGGCGCCAACGGCGGCCGGGTGCGGCTGCAGCCCCAGATCGGTTGGGAGGTCAACGACCCGGCCGAGCTGGCGACCGTCGTCCGCGCGCTGGAGGGCGTCCAGTCCTCGTTCAACGGTGCGCAGACCGGCGGCAAGCAGGTCTCGCTGGCCGACCTGATCGTCCTCGGCGGCTGCGCCGCGGTCGAGCAGGCTGCGCGGGCCGCCGGCCACGACGTACAGGTGCCGTTCACCCCGGGTCGCACGGACGCCTCGCAGGAGCAGACCGACGTCGAGTCGTTCGCTGCCCTGGAGCCGACGGCCGACGGCTTCCGCAACTACCTGGGCAAGGGACACCGGCTGCCGGCCGAGTACCTCCTGGTCGACCGCGCGAACCTGTTGGGGCTCAGTGCGCCCGAGATGACCGTGCTGGTCGGCGGGCTGCGGGTGCTCGGTGCCAACGCCGGTGGCTCGTCCGCGGGCGTGCTCACCGATGCGCCGGGCTCGCTCAGCAACGACTTCTTCGTCAACCTGCTGGACCTGGGCACGACGTGGAGCTCGACGGGTGAGGACCAGGAGAGCTTCGAGGGCCGTGACGCCTCGACCGGCGAGCTGAAGTGGACCGGGAGCCGGGCCGACCTGGTCTTCGGCTCCAACTCCGAGCTGCGGGCGGTGGCCGAGGTCTACGCGAGCGACGACGCGAAGGAGAAGTTCGTGCGGGACTTCGTCGCGGCGTGGGACAAGGTCATGAACCTCGACCGGTACGACGTGGGCTGACCTCCATGACCGGACGTCCACCGTTTCCGCCGTACACCGAGGAGACAGCTCGGCAGAAGGTGCAAGCCGCTGAAAATGCCTGGAACACCAGGGATCCCGAGCGAGTCGCCGGCGCCTACACCGAGGATTCGGTCTGGCGGAATCGGGACACCTTCATCACTGGGCGAGCCGCGATCGTGGAGTTCCTGACCGCCAAGTGGGAGCGCGAGCTCGACTACGCGTTGCGCAAGAGCCTGTGGGCGTTCGCGGGCAACCGGATCGCCGTACGCTTCCAGTACGAGTCGCACGACGCGGCCGGCCAGTGGTTCCGCAGCTATGGCAACGAGAACTGGGAGTTCGACGACGAGGGCTTGATGCGTCGCCGAGAGGCCAGCATCAACGACCGGCCGATCCTGGCGAGCGAACGTCGCATCTTCGGCCCTCGGCCGGAGTCCGAGGTGGGACCGGAGTTCGACCTCCCGCTCGCCTGAGCCCAGAACCTACTGGCCGCAACGGGTTCAGCGGGCTTCGGGCAGTACGACGACGAACAGCGAGCCCTGCCCCGGCTCGCTCTCGACCTCGATCGTGCCTCGGTGGGCACTGACCAGCTCGGCGGCGACCGCGAGGCCGATACCCGAGCCCTCGGGCTGGTCGGCTCCCCCGGCCCGCCAGAGCCGTTCGAAGAGACGTTCCTGGTCGGCCGGTGCGATACCGATGCCCGAGTCCTGGACGGCCAGCCGGGCGTGATCGACCTCGCTGGACACGGACAACGCGACGCGTCCCCCGCTGGGTGTGTACTTCAGGGCATTGCCCAGCAGGTTGGAGATCACCTGATGCAACCGGCCGGCGTCAGCCTCCACTCGCACCGGCTCCAGACTCCGGGTGAGCTCGATCCGCTTCACCAGGAAGCTCGCCTCCCACGCCTCGGCTGCGCCCCGGGCGATCTCGGCCAGGTCACACGGTGCGAGCGTCAGCTCGAGCGCGGCCGCCTTGGCTGCCCCGAGCGTCTGCAGGTCATCGACGATGCGGGCGAGGCGCATCACCTCCTCGTGCAGGGAGGCGGTCTGCGCGGGCGTGTGCTCGACCACCCCGTCGAGCAGGGCCTCGCAGTTGGCCTGGAGGACCGCCAGCGGTGTCCGCAGCTCATGGGCCACGTCCTGCACCAGGTCGCGCCGCAGCCGCTCCTGATCGGCCAGCGAATCGGCCATGGCGTCGAAAGTCATTGCCAGTTCGGCCAATTCGGCCGGAGCGCCCTTGATCGGACCCACCCGCGCCTGCCGGTCACCGTCGCGCATCGCCCGGGCCGACTCGATCAACAGAGCGACCGGCCGGGTGATCCGTCGCGACACGACGAGAGCGACGGCGAGAGCCAGGATCGCTGCCAAGCCAGCGGCCGCGATGACGGCACCGGTGACCGAGGAGCGCAGGTTATCCACCGATGCGAGGAGACTGCGCCCGGAGAACTTCACGTAGAGCGTGCCGATCTGGCTGCCGTTCAACGTGATCGGAGTCGCGGTGACCCCGGGTTGGTCGATCGAGCCGACCAGGTTGGAGGCGACGACGTTGCCCTGCTGGTCGACCACCTCGACCTGGGTGCCGCTGCTCGCGGCGTGCGCGAAGGCGGGCTTCAGGTCGACGTCCGACCAGCCCGGTCGACCCGTGTTGTACGTCGCGGCTGCATCGATGGCGAGGGAGCGGATCAGGTCGTTGCGACGTTGCTGCTCCAGGCTCGTGATGTCGCGTCCACTGAAGACCAGCGCCAGGACGGAGACGAGGACGACGCCCAGGACCGCGACCACCACCAGGGCGACGGCCAGCCGCAACGCGATACGAAGTCCCGGACCCCTAGTCATCCGGTGTCAACGCCAGCCGGTAGCCGGCTCCCATAACCGTCAGGACACATCGCGGCCGGTGCGGGTCGAGCTCGATCTTGCGCCGCAGGTTCTTGACGTGCGAGTCGATCGTGCGTTCGTACCCCTCGAACTCGTAGCCGCGCACCCGGTTGATCAGCTCGGCCCGGGAGTAGACGCGCCCGGGCGTTGTCGCCAGCGCGTCCAGGACGCTCCACTCGGTAGGTGTCAGCTCGACCACGACGCCATCGATGCGCACCGTCCGCTGCGAGTGGTCGATGACCAACCGGCCGAAGCCGAAGGAGCGCACGTCGCGGGCTTCCGCGCCACCTTCGGCCGCAGCCCGGCGCAGGACGGCCTGGACCCGCAGGACCAGCTCACGGGGGCTGAACGGCTTGGTGACGTAGTCGTCGGCGCCCAGCTCGAGCCCGCGGATCCGGTCGTCCTCACCAGCCTTGGCGGTCAGCATGACGATGGGGATCGGCCGAGCCAGCCGGATCTCCTTCGCCACCTCCTCGCCGGGAATGTCCGGCAGCCCCAGGTCGAGGACGACCAGGTCGGGCGACGCCGCACTCACCAGCGACAGGGCCGCGGCCCCGGTGGCAGCGGACAGCACCGTGAGGCCGGCCCGCTCGAGGTAGGAGCGCAGCACCTCACGCAGCTTCGGCTCGTCCTCCACGACGAGAACCGTGCTCACCTGCGCCCTCCCTCTCGGCACCACACGCGGCGTACTCGCGGATGATCCCTGAGTCGAGGGTTGCGCGTCGAGGCTGGGTCCTCGAGTTGAGGGTCGAGAGCGGAAGGAAAGGCGGCCGAGCGGGATGCTCAGGCCCAGCTGGGCGTCGCCTGCAGGGCCCAGATCGCCTCGCGGGCGGCGAGCGCGAGGTCGCCGCTGCCGCGGTGCAGGGGGCCCAGGCCGTCGGTGACCAGCAGCCGGGCTTTGGCCATCCCCTCGGCCGAGACCGGGCCCCACCCGCGCAGGGTGGAGACCAGCTCGCGCAGCTCGGCGGAGGCGGCGCTCACCCGGCGATAGAAGGCCGCGTCGATGTACTTCGGCGCGCGGGCCGCCCGGCACGGCGTCGCGGCGAGGATCCGCTCCAGGCTGTCGGCCAGCGCGAGGCGCTCCGCGGGCCGGACCAGCGCCTGAGCCCGCAGCGCGAGCGGGACGGTCGAGTCCGGCGACGCGCCACCGGCCAGGGCCCGGTCGAGCCGGCCGGCCGTGAGCCGGACCCCGAGCCGGCGGGACCAGCTCGGGGTGGCCGCCATGACGCAGTCGCTGGCGGGGTCGTAGAGCACGAGCATGAATCGGCCTTCCGGGTGCGCCGAGGCAGACGCTCGGCGGCAGGACTCTCCGATCTGATGATGCTCAGGCGTCCTGCAGGGCCGGTGGCGTCCATGTGTGGTTCAGATGGAGAACGCCCATCGCTGCTCGAGCCCGGGCCACGGGTTAGTCGCCTGGGCCACGTGCACGAGATCCATCGAGGGCTAGCCGGTTTCGGGCAGGGTGAACTGTCGGGTGTTGCGGATGGGTGTGCGGGTGGGGTCGAGCCAGGCGGGTGGTCGCCAGTGCGGCAGCCCGTTCAACATCACACACTGCCCAGCCGCGTTTGGCGAACTCGCGGTGGTGGTAGCCGCCGGAGGGTGAGGTTGTCGAGGTCGGTGAGTCCGCCGTTGGCCCAGTCGGTGATGTGGTGGCGCTGGCGTGACGGGGCCGGTCGCAGCCGGGGAAGGAACAGCCCCGGTCTCGGGCGGCCAGGGCTGCGGTCTGGCCGGGGTCGCGATCCGGCTGGTCCGGCCGAGGTGAGGGGGACGCCCTGCTGTCCTCGATCAGGACGTACAGCTGCGACTGGTCGCGACGCGCAGGGCGTCGCCGGTCGGGAGCAGGGTGCCGTGTTCGGAGACCGCGAGGCCGTGCCGGTCGCGGGCTGGGTGTCTTTGATGTGCCAGACCATCGCGGCCGGGTCCCGCCGCAGGCCGGCAGGTCCCCACTGTTGAGGCGGCTTTGGGATGTCGCCGAACGCGTCGTGCATCCGCACGTGGTGTGGGCGGTCGTCTCGGGTGCCCGGCATCTGCACCACGCCACCATCGCCCGGCCCGGCCTCGGACTCCTCGCCGGGCTGGTCCGGCTGTTCGGCCCACCCCTCTCGGCTGTCGCGGGGGTGGCGGTCACGGCGGGGCGGGTTTGGACCAGGCGTCCAGGACGACGCGGGCCGCTTCGCCGGTTTCCTGGTGCAGGTCGGCCTGCAGGGTGACCCGGCTTGCCGCGTTTCTTCCACAACCGCAGCCCGCGCTGCTGTGAGCGTGCTCGACCTCGCGCAGGGTGCCGTCGGGATCAGCCCGGACCATCACCTCCCCGGCCAGGACCTCCAGGTCGGCCGGGGTCACCTTGGCCGCCGCGGTGGCCATCTCGGCCTCCACCACCAGTCCTGACTCCTCCCGGACATGGCCGGCAGTTGCCCGGGTGTCCAGCACGATCCGGGCATGCTCCCCGACACCTCACCGGCCGCGATCCCGGCCGCCAGGCTCGGACACGCCGCCGGGAGGACTTCCCCGGTGAACGCCACCGCCGGGTTGATCGCGTGGGCCAGGTCCACCCGCCGCTTGCCTCACCACCGGACAGCCGCAGCTGCTCCCGCAAGAACGCCGCCGTCGAAGGCCGGGCATAGCGGGCCGGCTCGTCCCCGACCTCCACCGCCGCCACATAGCGGGAGTCGAACACCGCCAGCCGCCGCCGCAGCAGCTCCACGTTGCGGGCCACCGCGTGCAACCCGGTCGAGGGAGCATCCAGGCGGACCAGGGCGGTCAGGTCCAGGGCGTTGATCGCCTCGGTGGCGCGGCGTACTCGCCCAGCACCGCATCCAGCGCCGGATCACCGGTCGGCTCTAGTTCGGGGTGAACGCTGCCCTCGTCCATGTGTTCGATTCTAGACCTACCGTCCGACAACGGTCAACCCCGACAACTACTCGAATCCCGTTGAATAGCAACTATTTTCGGCAACCTCCGAGCGACTCTGCGTGACCGTTTTTAAACCGCGAAGGGCGGCCCCGCCAGCGGGCCCAGCCCCGCGCCGGCCCGGTGCGCCGTACCAAGCCGCCTGAAACCCAGCCCCGCGCCGACCCAGCGCCGTACCCAGCCGTCTTGAACCCAACCCCGCGCAAACCGGCGGCTAGACCCAGCGACCGCGCACCATGACCCGCTGGACGCGCAGGTCGTCGTCCAGCACGACCAGGTCGGCGTCCAGGCCGGGCGCGATCGCGCCGCACCGGTCGTCGATGCCCAGCAGCCGGGCCGGGGTCGCGGAGGCGGCCGCCGAGGCCTGCTCGATCGGCAGCCCGACGTCCTGAACGGCGCGGCGTACCGCCTCGTCCATGGTCAGCGTGCTGCCGGCCAAGCCGCTGCGTGCTGGCCAGCCGGGCCTCGCCGTCGCGGACGACGACGTCCTGGTCGCCGAGCGAGTAGCGGCCGTCGCCGACCCCGGTGGCGCTGATCGCGTCGGTGATCAGCGCGACCCGACCCAGCCCTCGGCAGGACCGCTCGCCACCGCCAGCCGGGTCAGCGCCTCGTGCACGTGCACCCCGTCGTTGATCAGCTCGACGTACGCGCCGGCGTCCAGCGCCGCGATCGCCGGGCCGGGTGCCCGCTGGCTCATCGAGCCCATCGCGTTGAACAGATGCGTGGCCAGCGTCGCGCCGGCCGCGAAGCCGGCCGCGGCCTGCTCGTACGTCGCGTCGGTGTGCCCGACCGCGGCGATCGCGCCGGCCGCCACGATGTCCCGGATCAGCTCGATGCGCGCCGGGCAGCTCGGGCGCGATGGTGACCGTGCGCACCGCGTCCTGGCCGGCCGAGAGCAGCTTGGCCAGGACGAGCGGGTCGGGGTCAGCAGGTGGCGCGGGGTTCTGCGCGCCGCAGCGGGCGCGGACAGGAACGGGCCCTCGAGATGCGCGCCCAGGACCTCGCCGGCGGCCGTGAGCGCGGCCACCCAGCCGAGCTGCGCGCACATGCGTCGACCGGGCCGGCCATCAGCGACACCAGGGTGCGCGTGGTGCCGTGCCGGCGGTGGAAGGCGACGCCGGCCGCCATGTCCTCGGCCGACGCGGTGAAGTCGTGGCCGCCGCCGCCGTGGACGTGCAGGTCGATGAAGCCGGGCAGCAGCCAGCCGCCGCCCAGGTCGAGCCGATCCCGCTGGTGGGCGCGAGGTTTCGACCCGGGCGATGCGGCCGTCGACCACCTCGACCCAGGCCGGGTCGAGCACGCCGTCCGGCGTGACGACGCGGGCGCCGCTCAGGACCGTCATCAGCCCTTCACCGCCCCGGGGTGAGGCCGGCCGAGATGCGGCTCTGGAAGATCACGAACAGCACGACGACCGGCAGCGCGGTCAGGGTGGCGGCGGCCATCAGGCCGCCGTAGTCGGCGCCGTGGGTCGGGCTGGACTGGAAGACGAGCAGGTAGACCATCGCGGTCTGCTTGTCGTTGTCGAGCAGCAACGTGTTGGCCAGGACGAACTCGTTCCAGGCCAGGATCCAGCCGTAGACGCCGGTGGCGATCAGGCCGGGGCCGACCAGCGGCAGGATGATCTTGTAGAACGTCTGCCACCGGCTGCAGCCGTCGACCATCGCCGCCTCGTCCAGCTCCTGCGGGATGTCGGCGATGAAGGTGCGCAGCGTCCAGACCGTGTAGGGCATGGTGAACATCAGGTAGGCGATGACGACGCCGATCAGGCTGTTCTTCAGCTGGAAGCGGTCCAGCAGCAGCGACATCGGGATGGTCAGCGCGAGCAGCGGGATCATCTGCACGACGAGCACCGCGAAGACGAAGACCTTGCGCCCGGCGAAGCGGAACCGCGCGATGGCCAGCGCGCCGAAGAAGCCGACCACCAGGCTGATCAGCACCGCGGCCAGCGTGATGACCAGGCTGTTGCGCAGGTCGTCGCGGAAGATCGGGTCGCCCAGCACCTCGCGGAACGCGCGCAGGGTCGGGTGGTTCGGCCAGAACTGCGGCACCAGCTGGTTGATGTCCGCGCTCGTCTTGAACGACGTGACGAGCATCCAGTAGATCGGGAAGCCGAGGACGACGGCGAGCACCATCGCCAGCGCGTTCCAGCCGCCGGTCGCGTAGCGGCGCCGCCGGCGGCGCCGCGGCGGCGCGGCCGCTGCCGCGGCGGCCGGGCCGTCGGTCGGCCGGGCGGGAGCGCGAGCGCGGCGGCGGTCCGGGCGGCGGCGCGTCATTCGGCGTCCCCGATCCGGAAGAGCTGGCGGATGTAGAAGACCATCACGCCGAGCAGGCAGACCATCATCAGCACGCCGATCGTCGCGCCGAGGTTGTAGTGGCTGCTGCCGATCCCGTTGGCGTACATGTAGATCCCGAGCGTCTGGTAGCCCGGCTCGGGGTGGCCGTTGCGCATGAACCAGATCTGGTTGAAGACCCCGAAGTCCCAGATGATCGACAGCGTCGTGAGGATGACGAGCAGCGGCCGCAGGTAGGGCAGCGTCACGTTGCGGAACATCTGCCAGGCCCGGCGCCGTCGACCCGGGCCGCCTCGAGGACCTCGCGCGGGATCTGGGTGATGCCGGCGTACAGCGAGATCGCCAGCAGCGGCAGCGCGCCCCAGACGACGACGAGGGTGACGACCGCCAGGCCCTGGTGCGGGTCGGCGAACCAGTCATGGCCCTGCATGTGCACGCCGGGCAGCTTGTCGAGCAGGTAGTTCACCGCGCCGTACTGGTTGCTGAAGAGCCAGTAGAAGATCTGGGTCGACACGGTCGACGGGCACCGCCCAGACGAACAGCAGCACCGCGGTCAGGATGATCCGGGCCCAGGTCGAGACCCGGTTCAGCAGCAGCGCGATCGCCATGCCGATCACCGAGGCTGAGCGCCGACGTTGACCGCGGTGAAGACCAGGGTGCGCAGGGCGACCGTCCAGAACGTCGAGTCGGTCAGCACGTGGCCGAAGTTGCTGCAGCCCGACGAACGGCGTGGAGCCGCCGTTGTTGAACAGCGCGCGCTTGCCGGACTCCTGCTGCTGCAGCGACAGCTGGATGATCTTGACCAGCGGCCAGCCGGCCACCGCGACCAGGATGAGACGGCCGGCAGGATCAGCAGGTAGGGCAGCTTGGCCGACCGCGCGGCCGCGCCGCGCACGCGGCCGGCCGGCGCGGGCGCGCGACGCCGGGGCTCAGCGCTGTCATCGTCGCTCCGGCTCGCGGTCTGCGCAGCGAGCCGGCGTCGGATGGTCCGGCGCCGGCTCGACCCGTGCCTGGCGATCGTCAGCTGCTGGCGTTCAGCGTGCTCGCGATCTGCTTGTCCGCGGCCGCGGTCGCGTCGGCGATGCTGCTCTTGCCGGTCGCGATCGACTCCAGCGCGTTCTGCAGGATGTTGCCGCTCTCGACGTTCGCCCAGTTCGGCGTGTTCGGCACGAACCAGGTGTCCTTGGCCGCCTCACCGGTCGACTGGTTCGCCTGGGCCTGGCCCTCGTAGACGCTCAGCAGCGACGTCGTGTTCGGGATCGCGAACTTGGCCAGCGCGGTCTGGCTCGTGGTGTCGGTGTAGATCTTGATCCACTCCGCGCCGAGGGCGGCGTTGGACGCCTTCGCCGGCACCGCGAGGTCCGAGCCGCCGAGGAACGACGGCGTGTACTGGCCGGCCGCGTGCCCGGGCAGCGGGAAGGTCGACAGCTTCGGCGCGAGCTTCGGGTTGCCGGTCTTCGGGTCGGTCACCGCGCCGACCTCCCAGCCGTTGCCGAGGATCGCCGCGACGTGACCCTGGGCCATGATCGCGTCCTGGTCGGACTCGTCCTTGGTCGCGCCGCCCTTCGAGTAGTTCGTGGCGAGCTTCTGCCACTCGGCCAGACCCTGCTGGGCCTGGCTGCTCGACAGCTGCCCGGTCCACTTGCCGCCGGACTGCGAGGCGATCGTGCCGCCGGCGCCGTAGACGAACGACATCGCGGCGTACCAGTACTTGCCGGGCATGTAGAACGCCGAGAAGTTCGGGTCCTTGGTGTTGGCGGCCTTGACCTTGTCGAGGTCGGCGTTCAGCTCGTCGAGCGTGGTCGGCGGCGTCGGTCACGCCGGCCGCGTCCCAGAGGTCCTTGCGGTAGATGACGACCCGGCTGCCGGCGTAGTACGGGCACCGCCTGCAGCTTGCCGTCGGGCGAGGTGCCGGACTCGGTCGAGGCCCTTGAGCCAGGTGCTCGAGTTCTGGAAGCTGCTCTTGACCGAGGTCAGGTTCTTGAACGCGCCGCCCGCGATGTACGACGCGGTCTGGGTGTTGCCGAGCTCGACCACGTCCGGGACGCCGGTCGAGCCGGCGAACGTCGAGTCGAGCTTGGTCGTGTAGTTCGACCACTGCTGCCACTCGACCTTGACCTTGGCGCCGGTGGCCGCCTCGAAGCGCTGGTTGGCCTGGTCGACGACGGCCGGCCAGCCCTTCTGGGCGTCGCTCTGCAGCCAGACCTTGATCGTCTTGCCCTTGCCGTCGGTGCCGATCGCGCCGCCGTCGACGACGCCGACGAACCACCCGAGCTGCCGCACGCGGTTGCCGAGCAGAGCCACCGCCGCGGCCAGGACGATTGCGCTCGCTACTGTGCGCTTCAAGGCTTGCCTCCGTGGTTGTGGGCAGGGACGCCCCGAATTGATGTAGACAACTCCGGATATTGGCCTAGACCATTTCGCGTGTCAAGGGATCTGACCGAGTGACGTCCCGAAGCGTTATGAAACTGCTCGCGCGCGCGTCGGCGGCGTCAGCCGGCGAGCAGCCCGAGCACCAGGTGGACGACGGCGGCCCGCGTGTTGCCGCCGCAGGCGTCCAGCGCGGCCGCGGCCTGGTCGAGCGAGCAGTCCGGCGATCTCGGCGACGATGCCGGCCGCGCGGTCGCCGCAGCTTGGCGTTGGCCGCGTCCGACGTCGATCATCAGGTCGCCGTGGACCCGGCCCAGCCGGACCATGGCCGCGGTCGTCAGCGCGTTGAGCGCGACCTTCTGGGCCGTGCCGGCGGTCAGCCGGGTCGAGCCGCGGAGCACCTCCGGGCCGACCTCGACCTCGACGGCGACGTCGGCGAGCGCGGCCAGCGGGCGTGCCGGTGGCGTTGACGACGGCGACGACCGCGGTGCCGCGTCCGGGCGGCGCCGCGCGCGATCGCCGAGCGTGTACGGCGTGCGCCCGCTCGCCGCGACGGCCACCAGGACGTCGGCGGCTGTCGAGCGCGAGCGAGGCCAGGTCGCGCACCGCCAGGGCCAGGTCGTCCTCGTCGGCGTCCGTGCTGTCGGCGCCGCCGGCGCACGCGGCCGTGGACCTGGCTGCGGCTCAGGCCGAACGTGCCCGGGCAGCTCGGCCGCCTCGGCCAGGGCCAGCCGCCCCGACGTACCGGCGCCGACCAGCAGCGAGCCGCCCGCCGGCGCGCAGCCGAGCCGCGACCAGGTCGGCGGCGGCCGCGATCGCCGCGGTCTGGGCACGCACGGCCGGGACGACCCGCTCCTCGGCGGCCAGCAGCAGCGTCACGACGTCGGCCGTCGCCAGCAGGTCGAGGTCGGGTCGCGCGGTCACCCGGTCATCGTCACCCGGGCATCTGGCCAGGCCGCATCAGATGCGCTACAGCGAGATCACAATCCAGCCAGGATCTGAGCCGCCGCGCCGAGCAGCCGGGGCGACATGCCGCGGGTGCGCAGCGGTGGGCCCGGCGGCAGGCGGGTCGGCCAGCCGACGTCGACGACCACGGCGCCGTCGTGCGCGGCGGCCGCGTCGAGGACCGCGCGCTGCCACGCGTGCCGGGCCGGGTCGCGGACGACGGCGACCAGCGTGCGGCCGGCCCGCCCGCGCGAGGAGAGCCGTCGGGTCGACCGGCGCCGCGTCACGGCCGAGCGCCTCGGTGCCCGGCACGCAGCGTCGGCCAGCGGCTCGGCCAGCGACCACGGCAGCTCGCCGGACGCCATCCCGCCCGGCGGCCGGCACTCCACCACGAGCGGCGCGCTGCATCCGGGGCAGCCGCCCGACACCTCGAGGCAGCGCGCGGCCCAGGCCGGCCAGCACGGTCTCGTCGTCACCGGCCGACGCCCGGGTCGCCGGGTGTGGCCAGCTCGGCCGTGCGCCGGGCCGCGTCCGCGAGCCGGTCGACGGTCAGCCGGCCCGAGTCCAGGGCCTCGGCGACCGCGGCCGGGATCTCGTCGACGAGCTCGGGGTAGTCCGAGCGCGCCGCTCTCGATGGCGTCGGCTCCGGCGATCATTGCCTGGAGGAAACCTTCGACCATGCCGATCGTGCCGGCGACCGCGCGCATCTCCAGGGCGTCGGTCACCACGGTGCCGGTGAAGCCGAGCCGGTCGCGCAGCAGGTCGGTGGTGATCGGCTGCGCTCACCGTGGCGAGGGCCGGCGGGTCGAGGGCCGGCACCAGCAGATGACCGGTCATGACCGCCGGGCGCCGGCGGCGACCGCGGCCGCGAACGGCGTCAGCTCGACCGCTCCAGCTCGCCGGCGTCCGGTCGACGGTCGCGACCTCGTGATGCGAGTCGTCCCGGCTCGCCCCGTGGCCCGGGGAAGTGCTTGACGCAGGCGGCCGTCCCGCCGCGTTGCAGCCCGCGCACCGCCGCGGCGACGTGCCGCGCGACCAGTCGGGGTCGGCCCCGAACGAGCGGACGCCGATCACCGGGTTGAGGGCCTCGACGTTGACGTCGGCGACCGGCGCGAGGTCCGTCGTCACGCCGGCCGTCGGCCAGCCGGGCCCCGATCGCGGCGTACGCCTCCTCGGTCGCGACCGGGTCGTCGAGGTGGCCCAGGGCAGCGGCGCCCGGGACTCTCGCTGCCCCGCACCGTGTCCAGCCGGGTGACGTCGCCGCCCTCCTCGTCGAGGGCGATGACGATGTCGCGACCGGCCGCGTCGCGCAGCCGGTCGGTCAGCGCGCGGACACCGCTGCCGTCGCCGAGGTTCGAGCCGAACAGCACGACTCCGCCGAGCCCGTCGCCAGACGGCCGCCAGCAGCCACGCGCGGCGGCGTCGGGCCGACGAAGCCGAGCAGCAGGCAGGACAGGGCCAGACGGCGTACGTCGGGGTCGATCGGACGAGCGGTCGGCCGGTCGAGCGGCATGGACGCTCCAGGTTCGAGGGCGTGCGGAAGTGGACTAGACAACTTGCAGGGTGCCGGGGTCCGACAATGCTGTCAATCGGTGTCCCTATGCTTCGGCTCAGCAGCAGCGGACGGACGGGAGTCGCGGTGGTCGTCGCAACCAGTGAGGCGCGCCCCTCGCGAGCCGAAGTACTACGTCGTCAAGCGGCACCTGCTCGAGCTGATCGCGAGCCTGCCGCCGGGCAGCCCGGTGCCGACCGAGCGCGAGCTCACCGCCGAGCTGGAGACCTCGCGCACGACGGTCCGGCAGGCGTTGAGCGAGCTGGTCGGCGAGGGCCGGCTGGTCCGCCGGCAGGGCTCGGGCACCTTCGTGGCCGAGCCGAAGATCAGCTGGCCGCTGCAGATGACCAGCTTCACCGAGCAGGCCGCCGCCGCCGGTTACTCCGCGACGCGTGCAGCTGCTCGAGGCCGGTCGCGGCCGCGGCCGAGCGAGGAGGTCGCCGGCGCGGCTGGACGTCCGCGTCGGCGCGCCGGTCTACCTCGTCGAGCGGCTGCGGCTCGTCGACGGCGCGCCGATGGCCGTCGAGACCTCGCACCTGTCGGCCGCTCGCTTCCCGGGCCTGCTCCGGCACCTGCGCCGCAGCTCGTCGCTCTACCAGGTCCTGGCCGACGCCTACGGCGTCGTGCCGGTGGCCGCGGAGGAGACGATCGAGACGGCGGCCGCGTCGCCGCGGGAGGCCGACCTGCTCGGCACCGAGACCGGCTCGCCGATGCTCGTGCTGAGCCGGCACAGCTTCGACGCCGACGGCGCGCCGGTCGAGTGGGTGCGCAGCTGGTACCGCGGCGACCGCTACACCTTCGTCGCCCGGCTCTCCGCTCACTGAGGCGCCGTGGACATCGCGTCGGTCGTGACGCTCGTGCTGCTCGCTGCTGCCCTGGCCGCCCAGCCCTGGTCGGTGCTGGCCTCGGTGCTGCTCGTGACGTCGGAGCGCGGGCTGGCCAAGGTGGTGGCCTACGTCGCGGGGTGGACCTGCGCCTCGCCGTGGTCGCCGCCCTGACGGTGGCGCTCTATCCGGAGGCCCCCAAGGCCACCTCGTCCTCGCCGGTCCTCAGCTGGATCGAGCTGCTCGCCGGATTCGTGCTGGCGGCTTATCTGGTGGTTCGGTCGCGACGGCCCGTCACCGCGGAGCCGGCGCGCGAGCCGAAATGGATGGACCGGATCAACTCGATCTCACTGGCCGCCGCCTTCGTGCTGGGCGCGTTCCTGCCGAACTACGTGCTGGTCGTCGCCGCCGTCGACGAGCTGCTCAAGTCCGATCTCAGCCAGGGCCGGATGGCTTTCGCAGCAATAGTTTTCGTCATCCTCAGCTCGCTGGGCGTGGCGGCGCCGTTGCTCGTGCTGGTCTTCCGTCGCCAGGCCGCGGCGCAGATCTATGCGGGCTGGCACACCTGGCTGGTCGCGCACGCCCAGGTCGTGGTCGCCGCCGTGCTCTGGCTGCTCGCCATCATCCTGTTCGTCAAGGGCGTCGTTGGTCTGCTCAGCTGACCCCTTACTCGTCGCCGGGCACGCCGTACGACGGGGCCTGGGAGGGGTCGAGCGCGCGCTGGACGTAGGCCTCGGCCTGCGGCTGCCAGATCTGCCAGAGGTCGTCAGCTCACCGATCGGGTCGTCCTCGGACCAGTCGACCCGGAGGTCGGTGACCGGCCAGGAGACGCGGTCGACGACCAACAGCCCGGCCGAGTGCACCGGCCCCTCCTCGCCCCCGGCCGTCTGCGCCGGCGCGCAGGGCGGCGAGCAGTCGGCCGCCGAGCGGCTGGTCCGAAGACGTCTCGAAGGCGTCGACCATCGCAGTCAGCACCTCGTCGCTGGCGAGAAGGTTCCCCGCCGCGACGCAGTCGACCCCCACCGCCGTACCGAACCGACCCAGCGCCTCCGGTCCGGAGTACGACGAGGTGCCGCCGGCCGCGTCAACCGCGCTGAGCTGGCGGAACTCGATGTGCGGCGCCGAGCCGACGATCTCCTGCACCGCCTCGGGTGCTGACCGCCCGGCCGCCATCAGGTCGAGCAGTCGCGGCCCGAGCGAGGGGTCGGTGATGTTCTGCGTCGCGACGGCCCCGACGCCGGCGCGGGCCCAGGCGCAGCGGGCCGCAACGGCCGGGCTCGAGGAGGTCACCACCACGCCGAGCATCCCGGTCCGCGCGCACCGGCCGACCAGGGAGAAGGTCATGACCGGACGGCCGTGGCCGTGACCTCGACCAACCATTCGGGCCGGGCCAGCGCCGAGACCACCACCCCGGTGAAGCACGGGAAGACGCCCGCGAGCCGCTCGCCCAGCACGCCGTAGACCGCCTCCCGGTGCCGGATGTCGGTGAGGTAGATGGTGCAGGTGACGATCTGCTCCTTGCCGACGCCGGCCTCGGCGAGCAGCAGCTCGATGTTGTCCATCACCCGCTGCGTCTGGCCGGCCGGGTCGCCGATCGCGACCGACTCCCGCGTCTGGAGGTCCTGGGCGACCTGGCCGCGCAGATAGATGGTGTCGCCGGCCACGACGGCCTGGCACAGGTCGTTCGACAGCCGTTGCTCCGGATAGGTCTCCGCGGTGTTGAACGGCCGGATCCGCAGGTGTCCGCCCACCTCGATCGGTGCGCTCACGACGGGAGTCCGACCGGCACGTCGAGGGGTGCGTCCAGCCGGGCCGAGGCACTCATCCGCTCGACCGCAGGCCCGAAGTCGTAGTTGTTGTAGACCGCGAGCAGGTGCGAGAAGGGCGGTGACTGGGCGAAGAGCTGGAAGGTCAGCCGGTGGCCGGCGTAGTCCGAGTTCAGCAGGTCGCGCGCGTAGGTCAGCATCCGGCGTCGCTGCTCGGCGTCGATGTCGCCGACCCGGAAGTACTTCTGCAGCCACTCCCCCGGCCGCGGGTCCTGGAACATCGCGTGGCTGGGCACCAGGCTGATCTGGCAGCCGCACAGGTCGCGGACCAGATGCATCATCTCCGGCAGCTGCGAGCAGGCGTGCACCCGACCGGAATAGAGGAGCGACTGGTTCGGCATGGTCAGCCCGCTCGGACTCTCCTGGGCCATCTCGATCGCCGCCGTGAGGTGAGCGGCGATGCCCTCGCGATAGCACGCAACCTGCGCGATCTTCTCCCGAACCCCTTGGTGCATCTTGGTTCCGGTCTGCTGGGCGTTGGCGTAGGCCAGGCCGAGCATCAGGTCGGCGAAGCGCAGGTGACGCTGCACGAACGAGTACATGCTGTAGCGGTGCAGGGTCGCCCGGATGAAGGCGGCCGCCTTGGTGTGCCGGTAGAAGAAGACGTTCTCCCAGGGGATCTCGACGTCGTCGAAGACGATCATCGTGTCGACCTCGTCGAACCGGTTGCTCAGCGGGTAGTCGGCTGCGGGCAGCCGGCCGGCAAAGCCCGAACGGCACAGGTGCCGGATGCCCGGCGCGCCCATGTCGGCCAGGAAGCCGACGGCGTACTCCGACAGCGCGTCGTTGCCCCAGTCGCCGATGGTGGGCTTGACGAACGCCTGGTTCGCATACGCCGCAGCGGTTTCGAACTTCGCACCTCGGACGACGATGCCGTTGTCGGTCTCGCGCACCACCCGGAGCAGTACGTCGGGATCCTGCTCCCTCGGGTGCTTGCCCCGGTCGCCCTTGGGATCGGTGTTCGCGGACACGTGGAACGGGTCCATCAGGGCGGCCCGGCGTACGTGGTTGCGGATGTTCGCCGAGAAGGTCGGGTCGATCTCGTCGAGCACGTCCTGGCCGTCCTGCAACGACCACATCTCGCCGACCGTCTCGTCGCCGACCCGCGTCACGACCCCGCCGATGTCGTCGAACACCGTCTCCACGGCCTGATGCTTGGCCCGCCAGTCGTCCTTGGACGTCGGGGGCTTCGCGCCGATCGCGCACGTCTCGCCGGTCTCCTCGTCGACGTAGGTCATCGTCGCCGCGGTGGCCGACTCGTGAGCCAGGTCGAAGATCCGCGCGCGGGCCTCGACGATCGGCCGGAACGCCGGGTGCGTGGTCACGTCCTTGACCTGCTCGCCGTCGATCCAGACCTCACGGCCGTCGGCGAGCGACTCCTTGTACTGCGCTCCGGTCCGAATCATGGTCGCGCCTCTCTGGTGGTGGTGGTCCGCTCGGCGAGCAGGGTACGAAGCACTCGCTGGAGCTGGGCGATGCCCAGCGGAAGCGAGGAGATGTCGATGCGCTCGGCCTCGGCGTGCATGTCGGCGCCGCGGGCGCACCCGATGGCGAGCGCCGGGATCCCCAGCGCCAGAGCGGCATTCGCGTCGGTCGACCCACTGGTCAGGTTCGCCGGTAGGCCCAGGGCCGCGCGCTCGGCCAGGACCACCCGGACCAGCGGGTGGGAGTGGTCGAGCCGGCCGGCCGGGCGACGGTCCAGGATCTCGACGTCCACTGTGGTGCCCAGGTCGACGCCGATCTCGGCCAGCAGCTTTTCGGTCTCGACCAACGCCAACTGGTCGAGTGAGCGGGCTTCGACAACGGCGCGGGCCGAGGCCGCGATGGCGTTCACGGCGCTGCCTCCGGCGACCGTGCCGACGTTGACCGCCACCTCGGCCGGTGCCGCGTCGAGCAGCTCGGCCAGCAGGTGCACCAGATCGTGGGTCGCGCTCGGCCGGCCCCGATCCCACCACGAGTGACCGCCCGGGCCGGTCACGCTGATGGCCGCTCGCACGCAGCCCACGGCGTCAACGAAGACCGAGTCCAGCCCGTGGCCCTCCAGCGCTATCACTTGCCGCGCCGCAATTGTTGCGCAGGCGTGCCGAGCCCCGCGCAGACTGCCCAGGCCCTCCTCGCCGACGGTGAACGCCACCGCGAGGGATGCGTCACCGGTCAGCTCCAGCGACTCGACCACATTGACCGCGGTGGCGATCGCGGCCGAGTTGTCCCCGACCCCGGGTCCGCACAGCCACCCGTCCCGCTCGATCACGACGTGCGGGACCGAGGCGTCGAAGACCGTGTCCACGTGCACCAGCAGCAGCACGTCGTACGCCGTGTCCTGAGGTTCGTCGGTGCCGGCCGGGCCGAGCCGCCAGACCAGGTTGCCGACCTCGTCGCGCGACCGAAGGCCGGGCGCCGACTGCAGTCGGCGCTCCAGCCAGGCCATCCGGTCGCCCTCGAGTCCGGTGGGCGCGGGGATGACAGCGATCGCGGTGGTATCGCGGATGACGGCGCGGCTGACGTCGGGCGTCGGCTGCGCGTTGGGCGCTTCGGGCGTCGGCACGCTGCCCTCCTCTCGGTCGGTTCAGCGTCCCGTAGAGCTCCGGCATCCGTCCAATAGATGTTTCATCACCTCTGCATCGTCTTCGCAGATAGCGACGGGGTCAGCTGCCGACCGCTTCGCCCTCACCGGTGTCGGGCAGGGTGAAGTGTCGGGTGTTGCGGATGGGTGTTCGGGTGGGGTCGAGCCAGGCGGGTGGTCGCCAGTGCGGCAGCCCGTTCAAGCATGACGCATTTCCAGCCGCGTTTGGCGTGTTCTCGGTGGTGGTAGCCGCACAGGAGGGTGAGGTTGTCGATGTCGGTGGGGCCGCCGTTGGCCCAGTCGGTGATGTGGTGTCGCTGGCAGTGAGACGGGGGCCGGTCGCAGCCGGGGAAGGAACAGCCGCGGTCTCGGGCGGCCAGGGCGATGGTCTGGCCGGGGGTGGCGATCCGGGAGGTGCGGCCGAGGTAGAGCGGGACGCCCTTGCTGTTCTCGATCAGCACGTACAGCGCGGCCTGGTCGGCGCCTCGGAGGGCGTCCCCGACCGGGAGCAGGGTGCCGTGCTCGGAGACGGCGAACCCGTACCGGTCGCAGCACCTGGTCGTCGATGTGCCAGACGATCGCGGCCGGGGTGCCGCCGCAGGCGGGCAGGTCCCCGGAGTTCAGGATGGCTTTGAGGACGTCACCGAACGCGTCGTGCATCCGCACCTGGTGGGGGCGGTCATCCCGGGTGCCCGGCACCTCCACCACCGCGGCTGGGTCATCGCCCGGCTCGGCTGGGTTGGTCGGGCTGGTCGGCCCATCCGCGTTCGGCTGCCACGGGGGTGGCGGGCACGGCGGGGGCGGGTTTGGACCAGGCGTCCAGCACGACCCGGGCGGCTTCACCGGTTTCCTGGTCCAGGTCGGCCTGCAGGGTGTACCCGGCCTGACCGCGTTTCTTCCACAACCGCAGCCCGCGCTGCTTATGCGGCGTGGTCGATATCGCGCAGGGTCCCGTCGGGGTCGGCCCGGACCATCACCTCCCGGGCCAGCACCTCCAGGTCGGCCGGGGTCACCTTGGCCGCGGCGGTGGCCATCTCGGCCTCCACCACCGCCCCGGAGTCCTCGCGGACCGGGCCGGGCAGCTTGCCGAGGGTGTCCAGCATGATCCGGGCATGCTCCCCGGAGACCTCACCCGCGCTGATCCCGGCCGCCAGGCTCGGACACGCCGCCGGGAGGACTTCCCCGGTGAACGCCACCTCCGGGGTGATCGCGTGGGCCAGGTCCACCCGCCGCTTGGCCTCACCAGCGGACAGCCGCAGCTGCTCCCGCAGGAAGGCCGCCGTGGAGGGCCGGGCGTAGCGGGCCGGCTCGTCCCCGACCTCGACCGCGGCCACGTAGCGGGAGTCGAAGACCGCCAGCCGCCGGCGCAGCAGCTCCACGTTCCGGGCCGCCGCATGCAGCCCGGTCGAGGGCGAGTCCAGGCGGACCAGGGCGGTCAGGTCGTAGTCGTTGACGGCGGCCACCTCGCGGGCGTAGCCGCGCCAGCAGCCGCATCGAGGGCCGGGTCGCCGGTCGGACTCCAGCCCCGGTGTCGTCGGGGTGAACGCTGCCCTCGTTCATGTGTTCGATTCTAGACCTATCGTCCGACAACGGTCAACCCCGACAACCACCCGAATCCCGTTGCATAGCAACTATTTTCGGCAACCGCGCATCGACAATCTGCGTGACCGTTTTCGGACCGCGGAAAGGCGACCCGCGAGCAAGCCCCAGCCCCGCGCGGAAGCCGCGCGCCGTACCCAGCCGTCTGAAAGCCCAGCCGGAGCGCAACCGGCGCGCCGTACAAAGCCCGCGTGAACCTCGACCCGCGCGCACCTCAGCGAGACGGAGCGCCCCGACGCCGGGCGGCGTACACCTGTCGGGACAGCGTGATGAAGGCCTGCGCGCGCCGGGTCAGCCGGACCCCGCGCATCCAGGTCAGCACGATCTCGAGCGGCGGCAGGTCGTCGCGCAAGGCGAGCGAGACGACCTTCTGGCCGGAGTAGGTCTCGGCGTGCGCAGGCTGCTGGTTCAGCAGGGCGTAGCCATGACCGTTGGCGACGAGGGAGCGCACCGTCTCGTAGCCCGACGTGCGGAAGCGCACCTGGGGCACCAGCCCGGTCGAGGCGATGATCGACTCGAAGTACGCGTTGCTATAGGGCAGGTCCAGCAGCACCATCGGCTCCGGCGCCAGCTCGGCCAGCGACACCCGCTTCCGCCCCGCGAGTGGGTGATTGGCGGCCACGATGGCGTACGGGCGAGCGCTGTCCACCAGCAGCCGGTCGATGTCGTCGTCGAGCTCGAAGGCATACATCAGGCTCAGCTCGCAGGCGCCGTCGCGCAGCGCCTTCTTGAGCTGGGCGTGCTCGCCCTCGATCACGGTGACGTGCACCTGGGGGAACTTGCCTTCGTACGCCGCGAGCAGCGCGGGCAGGTGGAAGGGGGCCAGCGTGGCGAAGCAGCCGACCGCCAGCTCACCCACGAGCGCTCCCCCGGCGTCCCGGGCGTGCTCGGTCAGCTCGGCGGCCTGCACCAGGAAGCTGCGCAGCTCGGTGAAGAAGGACCGACCGGCCGCGGTCAGGGTCAGGCCGCGCGCGTGGTGGCGCAGCAGCAGCTGCACGCCGAGGTCGCTCTCCAGCTGGGCGACCGCGGTGGACACGGCGGACTGGGAGACGCGGAGCTGGCGGGCGGCGGCCGTCATGCTGCCGAGCTCGGCGGCCGCCGCGAAGTAGCGCAGCTGCACCAACGTGTACGACGGCTCGGCCACCCGCGTCATCCTGCCCGATGCTGGTCATCAATAAAACGCAACGACCAGGACCTTCTCCCCGCGAGCGGCAGCCGCGATGCTGGGCCGGAGACCACACAGAATGGGAGCACCGGTGACCACGCACCACCCGTTGGACCGGCTGACGGCCGACGAGATCGCCCGGAACCGGGTCGTGCTGGAGCAGGCGGGCCTGATCGGGCCGGCCACCCGCTTCCCACTCGTGATGTTGCAGGAGCCCACCAAGCGCGACGTGCTCGCCTGGTCCGAGGGCGACCCGACCCCCCGCGTCGTGCGCACGGTGTTGTTGGACCGCGAGACTGGCCGGGTCCAGGAGGTCCTCGCCTGGCTCAACGCCGGCGCCGTCGTGTCCCAGCGCGATGTGGACGTGGTGCGCGAAGGGCAACCGCCGATCATGGGTGAGGAGTTCGCCCTGGTCGAGGAGATCCTCTGGAAGGACGAGGCCTGGTGCGCGGCGATGGCCCGCCGCGGATTGACCGAACCGCAACGGATCCGGATCTCGGCGCTGAGTGCCGGAACGTTCGACCTGCCCGGTGAGCAAGGGCGGCGCCTGGTGCGCTGCCTGTCCTTCCTGCAGCTGAACGACGACGACAACATCTGGGCCCATCCGATCGACGGTGTCGTGGCCTATGTCGACCTGATCACGCGCGAGGTGACCCAGCTCGTCGACGACGCGGACTTCGACGTCCCGATGACCGCGCAGGACTTCCATCTCCCCGACCCCGAGCGACCGGCGCGCACGACCCAGCGGCCGATCGAGATCCGCCAGCCCGAGGGCGCCAGTTTCACGGTCGACGGCGACGTCGTGGAGTGGGAGCGCTGGAGGTTCCGGATCGGCTTCGACCAGGTCGAGGGCCTGACCCTGCACGAGATCGGCTTCCGCGACGGCGACCGGCTGCGTCCGATCATCTACCGGGCCTCGGTCGCCGAGATGGTGGTGCCGTACGGCGACCCGTCGCCGGTTCGGTTCTGGCAGAACTACTTCGACGCGGGTGAGTACTCGCTCGGCAAGGACGCCAACGCGCTCGAGCTGGGCTGCGACTGCCTCGGCGAGATTCACTACGTCGACGCAACGATCGCCGATGACGACGGGCACCCGCGCCAGCTGCCCAACGCGATCTGCCTGCACGAGGAGGACTACGGGATCCTCTGGAAGCACACCGATCCCTACAGCGGAGCCACGTCGACCCGGCGGCAGCGCCGGCTGGTGATCTCGTTCTTCATCACCGTGGGCAACTACGACTACGGCTTCTACTGGTACCTCTACCTCGACGGCACGATCGAGCTGGAGTGCAAGGCCACCGGCGTGGTCTTCGCCTCGGCCTTTCCCGGCGCGCGACCGGACGGCTCGGCGTACCCGTGGGCCAGCCAGATCGCGCCGGGGGTCGGCGCGCCGTACCACCAGCACTTGTTCTCGGTGCGGCTGGACATGATGGTCGACGGCGTGGGCAACGCGGTCGACGAGGTGGACGCCGTGCGGGTGCCGACCGGACCGGACAACCCGTATGGCAACGGATTCACCAAGCGGGCGACTCGGCTGCGCCGCGAGTCGGAGGCGGCCCGGCTGGCCGACGGCTCGGTCGGTCGCACCTGGCATGTCGTCAACCCGGCCCGGCGGAACGCCGTCGGCGAGCCGGTCGGCTACGCGCTGCACCCGGAGGGCCAGCCAACCCTGCTCGCCGCCGACGACTCCTCGATCGCGCAGCGGGCAGCCTTCACCACCCGTCATCTCTGGGTCACCGCTCAGGACGACGAACAGCGTTATCCCAGTGGGCAGTTCGTCAACCAGAACCCCGGCAACACCGGCATCGACACCTGGGTGCGCGCCGACCGGGACATCGACGGGACCGACATCGTGCTCTGGCACACCTTCGGGCTGACCCACTTCCCACGCCCGGAGGACTGGCCGATCATGCCGGTCGACTATGCGGGCTTCGTGCTCAAGCCCTACGGCTTCTTCGACCGCAACCCCGCCCTGGACACACCGGAGCCCGGCCATCGCACTGCGGCTCAGCCCGGCGACGAAAGCTGCTGCTCCAGCGAGAGTTGAGGGGCGCCGTCAGCCCAGCTGCGGACCGAGGTCGATGCTGTCGACAACGGCGCGGATCTCACTCTTCGGGTTCGTGATGTCGTCGCTCCCGGCGTGCCCCCAGACCCACACCAGCACGGGTGCGCCGGACGTCGTGGAGAACAGCACGGCTCTAGACTGCCCGCCCGGGAGGATCCCGAACGCGCCCGGCCCCGAGGCGGACATGGTCCGCACGTCGAAGACCGCTGCGCAGCCACCGCCGATGATGCAGGGGGTCGGCGCCGGCGCTCCCGAGCGAAGCGCGAAGTCGACCTGCCATGCGGCGCGGCCATCGACGGTCGTCGGGGTCGCCGGCGAGGCAGCAACCGGGTGCTGGGCCGCGGCCCAGGTCGCGATCTGTTGCGGCGTCAGACCCAGATCGGTGCCCCTGTTACCGGAGGGGTCGCGCTCGACCGGGTAGACGGTGATCGCGAAACCGTCGCCGGTCCGGACCGATCGCACCAGGATGCCGCCGCCAGCCGGCAACGCGTCGTCGGCGTTGTCGGAGAACACTCCACGCACCGTCCAGTCGGCCGGCAGGGTGAAGGCGAAGGGCTCCGGGGCGCCCACGCTCATCAACACGGACAAGTAGCGTCCGGCCACGGGTCCGCCCGGGCAGAGCCCTGAGACGTCCGTAGCCGATCGGACATCGTTGCTGAGGCCCTCCTGACGCAGGATGAACTGGGTGTAGTCATCGGCGCCACAGAGCGGCGGCGCGGCCAGGAACGGCTTGGCCAAACTCTCCGTGTGGGTCGGGCTCGGTGCTGGGACGGCGGGCGCCGTACGCCGAGCCGACAAGCCATAGGAGCCAGCCCAGAGCGCAGCGGCGACCGCGAAAACCGTTGCGGTGGCGAGGACAAGCACGGTCCGAGACCGGCGTCGGCGCATCCGGAGCAGATCCTGGTAGCCCTCGGAGGCATCGGTCGTCGCGGCGATAGCGCTGCTCGTCCTCCGGGCGGCCTCACGGGCCCGTTCGTCGATGGTCACGACAGCTCACCGCCGGGGGGATCGAGGCGCGCCGCCAAGGTCTTGCGAGCGCGGGACAGATGGGTCTTCACGGTGCCGTCGGTCATCTGCAGGATCGCAGCGACCTCCGCCACGCCGAGGTCGTACAGGTAATAGAGGGCCACGACCTGCGCTTGGCGCCGAGGCAGGGCCCGCACCGTCGACCA
>CAWIBR010000007.1:0-60092 GCA_963834425.1 uncultured Actinomycetota bacterium | reverse complement strand
AGTCGCAGTCCGGGCGTTGCAGCAGCTGGCCCGCCGCGGCGAGATCGACCCCTCGGCCCCGCGCCGCGCGGCCGAGCAGTACCGCCTGCTCGACGTCACGGCCGGCACCAGCGGCAACGCCGGCGGCGACTCCTAGCGTCAGCTCAGCTGTAGTTGACTTGCTGGGCTTGGCCTTCGAGATCAGCTTCTCCAGCTCGGCGGCCAGCTGTGCGGTCTGCGCGGTGTCCGGGTTGGCCAGCAGCGCGGCCCGGTGGCGCTTGGCCTCGCCCAACCGGCCGGCGGCCAGGGCGGCCAGCACCATCTCGCGGCCGACCTCGGGCTTGTGCTCGGCCGGCCGCCAGTGGCCGGTGCCCAGGACAGCGCCGCGTCGTTGAGGCCGGCCTCGCGCAGGACCAGCAGTCCCTCGAGCAGGGCCTGGCCGGTCGGGTCGCGGTCGCTGGCGGTCGACAGCCGGCGCATCGCGCCGTCCAGGTCGTCGACCACCGACAGCCGGGCCAGCTCGACCAGCGGGAACCAGGCCCGCGGGCTGTGGGCCAGCTCCTCGGCGAGCGCCCACACCGCGTCGTCGGCCCCGGTGGCCCGCGACTCGGGGCTGTTGACCGACGGCGCGCCGGGCCGTGGCCCTGGGCCGCCTGCCGGCGGACGATCTCGGCCAGCTCGGCGAACGCCACCGCATCGTTGGGGTCGGCGGCGAGCTGGTCGCGCAGCGCACCTTCGGTGCCGCCTTCGGCCTGTCGCACACGCGGGCCCCGGCGCTCCGGCAGCGCTGTGCGCGGCCGAGTCACGGTCGAGACGCGTCGACGGAGTCGATCCAGGAACGACATGGAACCCTTCCCGCGACAGCAAACGGCATCCAGACATCGGCCCCCGCAGGTTTGGAGGGCTGCTGTGGCCAGTTCCACCGTAACTCACGGTCATCCGCGCCGCCTCCCTTGCAGGCGGCCGGCGTCCGTGGCCCGCGTTCGGGTCCGCCCGCAGGTCACGGCCCGGCCACGGACGGCACCTGCCATTGTCGTGAGCCGACAACTACCCTCGGGCCATGACTTCCGCGGCCGCGCCGGACCCGCCGGGCGGGATGGGTCTCCGGTCCCGTCGCAGTCCGAGCGCAGCCACCCGCCGCCGGGTCGAGTCCGGGCGTGGGGACCCTGTCCACCGCGGCCGTGGCCCGGATGGAGGAGCGGCTGCCGTGGTACCGCGCGATGAGCGCCGAGGACCGGTCCTGGGTCGGGCTGGTCGCGCAGGCCGGCATCGGCGCGTTCGTCGCCTGGTTCCGCGAGCCGGACGCCCCGCTGCAGGTGCCTCCGGACGTCTTCGGCACGGCCCCCCGCGAGCTGGTCCGCTCGGTCAGCCTCGGCGCGACCCTGGAGATGGTGCGCACCGTCATCGAGATCGTCGAGGAGCAGGTGACCGCGCTGGCCGCCCCGGGGGACGAGGACGTGCTGCGCGAGGCGGTGCTGCGCTACTCCCGGGAGGTCGCCTTCGCCGCGGCGCACGTCTACGCCGAGGCCGCCGAGTCGCGCGGCGCGTGGGACGCCCGGCTGGAGACCCTCGTGCTCGATGCCGTGCTGCGCGGCGAGGCCGACGAGTCCCTGCACTCCCGCGCCACGGCGCTCGGCTGGGGCGCGGTCGACCAGGTGGCGGTGATCGCCGGCCTGACCCCGCCGGTCCCGGTGCAGGAGGCGGTCGATGCGCTACGCCGCGGCGCCCGGCACCGCGGCCGCGAGCTGCTCGCCGCCGTCCAGGGCGACCGGCTGGTCGCGATCCTCGGCTCGGTGACCGACCCGCTGGCCGACGCGGCCGCCCTCGTCGAACGGTTCGGCGACGGACCGGTCGTCGTCGGCCCGACCGTGCCCCACCTGTACGCCGCCGGGCGCTCGGCCCGGGCCGCGCTCTCCGGGCTGGTGGCCGTCCGGGCCTGGGCGGAAGCGCCGCGCCCGGTGCTCGCCGACGACCTGCTGCCCGAGCGCGTGCTGGCCGGCGACGGTCCGGCCCGCCGCGCCCTGGTCGACCGGATCTACCGCCCCCTCGTCGAGGCCGGCGGCGCCGCTGCTCGACACGGCCACGGCGTACGCCGAGTCCGGCGAGCGCGCTGGAGTCGACCGCCCGCACGCTGTTCGTGCACCCGAACACGGTGCGCTACCGGCTGCGCCGGATCACCGAGATCACCGGCTACGACGCCACCGACCCGCGCGAGGGATTCGTCCTGCGGACCGCCCTGGCGCTGGGCCGGCTGGCCGCCAGCCCGCCTCGGCCGAACCGGCCGCGCGCTCTCCTGAGCCGCCGCCGCTCCGGTCGGCAGTTGTAGGAAACCTCTATATCCTTCGACCAGAGTTCGTCCGCGTCCCCCACGGCTTCGCGTCCCTGCGACCGGAAGGCTGGCCCTGTGCTCGTCATCGTCTGTCCCGGCCAGGGCTCCCAGACCCCCGGCTTCCTCGCCCCCTGGATGGAGCTCCCCGGCTTCCAGGACCGCCTGACCTGGCTGTCCGCGGTCGCCGACATCGACCTGGTCGCCCACGGCACCACGTCGGACGCGGAGACCATCAAGGACACCGCGATCGCCCAGCCGCTCATCGTGGCCAGCGGGCTGGTCAGCCTGCTGGCGCTCTTCGAGCATCCGGCCGAGGGCTTCCGCCAGGTCGGTGCAGGCGCCGGCCACTCGGTCGGCGAGATCACCGCAGCGGCCGCCGCCGGCGTCATGAGCGCCGAGCAGGCCATGGTCTTCGTCCGCGAGCGCGGCAAGGCGATGGCCGCGGCCAGCGCGATCACCCCGACCGGCATGAGTGCCGTGGTCGGCGGTGACGAGACCGAGGTCGCCGAGGTCATCGCCCGGCACGGGCTCACCGCCGCCAACGTCAACAGCGCCGGCCAGGTCGTCGCGGCCGGCACCATGGACCAGCTCGCCGCCCTGTCGGCCGACCCGCCGGCCAAGGCCCGGGTCATCCCGCTGCAGGTCGCCGGCGCCTTCCACACCGAGCACATGCGGCCGGCGGTCGACGTGCTCGGCCGGCTACGCCCGGGCCATCACGACGCACGACCCGCGCAGCCAGCTGCTCTCCAACGCCGACGGCACCGTCGTCCACGACGGCCGCGACGTGCTGCGGCGCCTGGTCCGCCAGGTCAGCAACCCGGTGCGCTGGGACCTGTGCATGCAGACCTTCGCCGACCTCGGCGTCACCGGCCTGATCGAGATCCCGCCCGCCGGGACGCTGGCCAACCTGGCCAAGCGCGCGCTGCCCGACGTCGAGGTGCTGGCGGTCAAGACGCCGGACGACATCGACGCCGCCCGAGCAGCATGATCAAGACCCACGGCGAGCCGAGCCCGCTCGCCGCCAACCCGACCTGGCGGCTGGTCGTCGCCCCGGCCAAGGGCACCGTGCAGTTCGCCGGCTTCGCGGCCGGCAGCGACGTCGAGGCCGGGGCCGAGGTGGCCCGCGTCGAGACCTTGCGTGACACCTACCCGGTGATGGCTCCGCACGGCGGAGAGGTGATCGAGTGGCTGGTCGAGGACGGCGATCCCGTCGCGCCCGGCCAACCCCTGCTGCGACTGCATCCCGTGGAGGTGCCGGCGTCATCATGACCGAATCGACCAGCCGCGTCGCGCGGCGACGGCCGCGCGCGCCCAGATCAGCCCGCCGTCCGGAGCCCGGCATGCCCGCATCCTCGGTGTCGGCAGCTATCGGCCCAAGCGGGTCGTCACCAACGAAGAGGTCTGCGAGCACATCGACTCCTCGGACCAGTGGATCCGCGAGCGCTCCGGCATCGTGACCCGCGGTTGGGCCGGCGAGGACGAGACCCTCCTGGCGATGTCCGAGGCGGCCGCCCGCACAGGCGCTCGAGCGCGCCGGCGTCAACCCGTCGCAGCTGGGGCCGTCCTGGTCGCGACGGTGAGCCACCTGCTCCAAACCCCCTCTGCCGCAGCGATCTTGACCGACCGGCTCGGCGCCACCCCGGCCGCCGCCATGGACCTCTCGGCCGCCTGCGCCGGCTTCTGCTACGGCGTGAGCCTGGCCAACGACATGATCCGCGGCGGCAGCGCCGAGTACGTCCTGGTCGTCGGGGTCGAGCGGCTCTCCGACATCACCGACATCACCGACCGGTCGACGGCGTTCATCTTCGGCGACGGCGCCGGTGCCGTCGTGATCGGCCCCTCCGAGACGCCGGGCATCGGCCCGACCGTGTGGGGCTCGGACGGCGCGCAGTGGCAGGCCATCTCGCAGAAGCACAGCTGGATGCAGCTCAAGGAGCAGCAGGACAAGGTCGACTGGCCGGCCCTGACCATGCAGGGGCAGACCGTCTTCCGCTGGGCCGTGTGGCAGATGGCGCCGGTCGCCCAGCAGGCGATGGAGAAGGCCGGCATCAGTGCCGAGGACCTCGACGCCTTCATCCCGCACCAGGCGAACAACCGGATCACCGACTCGATGGTCAAGGCGATGCGCCTGCCGCCGGAGGTGCCGGTGGCCCGTGACATCGCGACCACCGGCAACACCAGCGCCGCCTCGATCCCCTTGGCCATGGACCGGATGCTCGAGGAGGGGCTCGCCCCGCACGGCGGCCTGGCCCTGCTGATCGGCTTCGGCGCCGGGCTGGTCTACGCCTCGCAGGTGGTGACACTCCCCTAGCCCGGCCTCCCGGCGTACCGTGCGCGCGTCCGGCACGATCAGCCCGGGAGCACCTGCAACAGCACGCAGACCACCGAGACTTACCCGATACACCACGATCGACACCCACCACAAGGAGCAGCACGCATGGCCAACAGCGAGCAGGAGATCCTCAGCGGTCTCGCCGAGATCGTCAACGAAGAGACCGGCCTGCCGGTCGAGTCGGTCGAGCCGAGCAAGTCGTTCACGGACGACCTCGACATCGACTCGCTGTCGATGATGACCATCGTCGTCAACGCCGAGGAGAAGTTCAGCGTCCGGATCCCCGACGACGACGTCAAGAACCTCTCGACCGTCGGCGACGCCGTCGCCTACATCCAGCAAGCTCAAGGCTGACCGAGCCGGACCGGGCCGCAGTCGCTGGCCGGGGTCAGCTGATCCCGGCCAGCGCCCGGCCAGCGCCGTCCGGCTCCCTCAGCACCTCCCCAGCCCATCCCAACGCCAGCCCCTCAAGGAGCGAACCTCCAGATGGCATCGACCAGCCAGCGCATCGTGGTCACCGGCCTCGGCGCGACCACGCCCACTCGGCGGTGACGTTCCCACGACCTGGGCCGCCGCTCTCGCCGGCCGCTCCGGCGCCCGCACCCTGACCCAGGACTGGGTCGCCGAGCTGGAGATCCCGGTCACCTTCGCCGCGTCGGTGGCGGTGAGCCCGGTCGACCAGCTCTCTCGCGTGGAGACCCGGCGGCTGGACCCGTGTGGGCAGTACGCGCTCGCCGCGTCCCGCGAGGCGTGGACCGACGCCGGCAAGCCGGAGGTCGACCCGGAGCGTCTCGGCGTCGTCATCGCCACCGGGATCGGCGGCGTCTGGACCCTGCTCGACTCCTACGACACCTTGAAGACCAAAGGCCCACGCCGGGTCTTCCCGCTCACCGTGCCGATGCTGATGCCCAACGGCTCCGCGGCTGCGGTCGGGATCGAGCTGGGTGCCCGCGCGGGAGTGCACACCCCCGTGAGCGCCTGCGCCTCGGGCGCCGAGGCCATCGCCTACGCCGCGGACATGATCACCAGCGGCCGGGCCGACATCGTCGTCGCCGGTGGCACGGAGGCCGCGATCCACCCACTGCCGATCTCCGGCTTCGCCGCCATGCAGGCCCTGTCGATGCGCAACGAGACCCCCGAGACGGCGTCCCGGCCGTACGACGTGTCGCGGGACGGCTTCGTCCTCGGCGAGGGTGCCGCGGTCGTGGTCCTGGAGACCGAGGAGCACGCCAAGGCCCGCGGCGCGACGATCTACGCCGAGATCGCCGGCTCCGGCCTCACCTCGGACGGCTTCCACATCGCCGCCCCCGAGCCCGAGGGCATGGGCGCCGGGCGGGCCATGAAGCTGGCGCTGCAGGCCGCCGGCGCCTCGCCCAGCGAGGTGGTGCACCTGAACGCGCACGCGACCTCGACGCCGGTCGGTGACACGGCGGAGGCCAAGGCCATCCGGCTCGCCCTCGGGCTCGGCCGCGGACAACGTGGCGGTGTCGGCGACCAAGTCGATGACCGGACACCTGCTCGGGGCCGCCGGCGCACTCGAGTCGATCTTCACCATCCTGGCCGTCTACCACCGTCAGGCCCCACCGACGATCAACGTCGAGGACCTCGACCCGGAGATCGACCTCGATGTGGTGCGTAAGGACCCGCGGCCGATCGGCACCGACGGGCAGCCGTTGGTCGCGCTGAACAACTCGTTCGGGTTCGGCGGCCACAACGTGGCGCTCGCCGTGCGGAGTGCCTGAGATGAGCGCCCCAACGCACAGCGCCGCCGGCCCGGACATCAGCGTCGAGATCGACCAGCGCGACCCGGCGCTGCGGCTCGGGATGTTCTTCGACGAGGGCAGCCTCGAGCTGATCACCGACCGCGACGACAGCGGGATGCTGGCCGGTCGAGGGCTCGTCGAGGGCACCCCCGCCGTCGCCTTCGCCTCCGACGCCACCATCCAGGGCGGCGCGATGGGCCAGGCCGGTTGCCAGGTGATCGTCACGGCCTACGAACGGGCGTTGGCTGAAGGTGCACCGATCATCGGGCTCTGGCACTCCGGCGGCGCGCGTCTACGTGAGGGTGTCGTCTCCCTGCACGCCGTCGGGCTGGTCTTCGCCATCATGACCCGGGCCTCGGGCAAGATCCCGCAGATCTCCTGCGTCATCGGCCCGGCGGCCGGAGGCGCGGCCTACGGGCCGGCTCTCACCGACATCGTGATCCTCGGCCCGGAGGGCCGGGTGTTCGTCACCGGCCCGGACGTGGTGCGTTCGGTCACCGGGGAGAACGTCGACGCCCTGCGTCTGGGCGGCCCGGAG
Organism: uncultured Actinomycetota bacterium; assembly: GCA_963834425.1. GTDB lineage: Bacteria > Actinomycetota > Actinomycetes > Actinomycetales > CAVURS01 > CAVURS01. The sequence continues at coordinate 53,151 of CAWIBR010000007.1, read as the reverse complement.
CCCCACGGCCGGCGCTCCGGTGTGGTGCACGTCGTCACGGAGACGACCGAGGAGGCCTTCGCCAAGGCCCGGCTGCTCACCCGGCTGCTCGGCGCCCAGGGCGAGCTCGACGTCGCTGCCGTCGAGGAGCGCGACCTGGCCGCGAGCTTCCCGGAGTCGGCCAAGCGGGCCTACGACGTCCATCCCTTCCTGCAGGCCTTCGTCGACGACCCCGCCGACTCGATCGAGCTGCACCCGAAGTGGGCGCCCAACATCACGACCACCCTCGGCCGGCTCGGTGGTCGCACGGTCGGCGTGATCGCCAACAACCCGATGCGCCTCGGCGGCTGCCTGGACTCGTCCTCGGCCGAGAAGGCCGCGCGCTTCGTGCGGATGTGCGACGCCTTCGGGGTGCCGCTCGTCGTGGTCGTCGACGTGCCGGGCTACCTGCCGGGCGTCGGCCAGGAGTGGGACGGCGTCGTCCGCCGCGGCGCGAAGCTGCTGCACGCCTTTGCCGAGTCGGTCGTGCCCCGCGTGACGCTGGTGACCCGCAAGACCTACGGCGGCGCCTACATCGCCATGAACGCTCGATCGCTAGGTGCCACAAAGGTTTTCGCCTGGCCGACCGCTGAGGTCGCGGTCATGGGTGCCATCGCGGCCATCCGCATCCTGCACCGGCGCAAGCTGGCCGAGGTGCCCGACGACACCCGGGCCCAGGTCGAGGCCGAGCTGGCCGCCGAGCACGAGCAGATGGCCGGTGGCCTGGCCCGCGCTGTCGAGATCGGCGTGATCGACGAGGTCGTCGAGCCGGCGCAGACGCGCGGCGCCATTGCCCGGGCGATCGCCGCAGCGCCGCAGACTCGCGGCCAGCACGGCAACATCCCACTCTGAGCCCGCTGGCAATGTCGCTGTGAGCGAACGACGGGCAGTCCTCGCGCAAAGGGCTTGAACTTCCCCTCCGGCGCCTGTTAGCGTCCGGATGGAACGAAACAGTTTCGTTTCATCCAAGGAGTTCCCAGGTCGTGATCGACGCCGTCCGCACTGCCACCCGGCCCCGCATCGAGGGCGAGCGCGAGAGCGCCATCTTCGATGCGACCATGCGGCTGCTGGCGACCTGCGGTTACGACCGGCTCACCATGGATGCGGTGGCCGCGGAGGCTCGGGCGTCCAAGGCGACGCTCTACCGCCGCTGGACAGACAAAAGCCGACCTGGTCGTCGACGCCCTGGTCTGGCTGAAGAACTGCATGCCGGACGCCATCCCTGACACGGGCAGCCTGCGCGGCGACCTGCTGTCGGTCGCGTGCAGCGAGGGTGGCCTCACCGACCAGATGCCCCGCGCCGTCTTCGGGGCCCTGATCACCGCGATGCAGCGCGACGAGGCGCTCGGTGTTGCTTTCCAGGAGCGCTTCCTGGCTCCGTTGGAGGAACGCACCCGGACCATGTTCGAGCGGGCCAAGGCCCGCGGCGAGATCGCCGACGGGGTCGATCTCGCACTGATCGGCAACGTCCTGCCGTCAATCGCGATCTTCCGTGCCCTGGCCCGCAACGAAGCGGTCGGGCCGGAGCTCATCGAGCAGATCGTGGACCAAGTGGTGCTGCCCGCCTGTCGGGGCTGCACCGGACCGGACTGAGCACCGAGCGCTCCGGCGGCTGCGGACCTGCGCATCGCAGCACGCTCGACACCCGGCGTACGCCCCCCTGTCACACCCGCCGACCACACTCGGCGTAACCGATCTCCGTAAGAAGATCCAGACCGCTCAACCCAGAAGTCTCAGCACACCAACTCCGAAGACACGAAGGATTGTCATGACAGAGAACACCGCGACTGCCGACCCGGCAGCCTCGTCCGACGCGGCCGACCACGATCACGGCCATAGTCACCTGGGCCTGGCCCTCGTCCTGATCTCGGCCGCACAGCTGATGATCGTCCTCGACGGCACGGTGGTGAACATCGCGCTGCCCCACATCCAGACCGCCCTCGGCTTCAGCCAGCAAAACCTGCAGTGGGTCGTCACCGGCTACACGCTCGCCTTCGCCGGCTTGCTGTTGCTGGGCGGCCGTTCCGGCGACCTGCTCGGTCGGCGCCGGATGTTCGTCGTCGGCGTGCTGCTCTTCGCCTTCGCCTCGGGCCTGGGCGGCTTGGCCCAGAGCGAGACCTGGCTGATCCTGGCCCGCCTGCTGCAGGGCATCGGCGCCGCCATCGCCTCCCCGACCGCGCTGTCGCTGATCACCACGACCTTCCCGGCCGGTCCCAAGCGCAACCGGGCCATCGCCGTGTACGGCGCGATGTCCGGCGCCGGCGCCGCGATCGGGCTCATCCTGGGTGGGGCGTTGACCCAGATCCACACCACCAACCACGACTTCGGCTGGCGGCTCACCCTGCTGATCAACGTGCCGATCGGGCTGTTCGTGGCCTTCCTGGCTCCGCGGGTGCTCGGTGAGTCCGAGGCCCAGCGTGGCCTGTCGCTCGACCTGCCCGGCGCGCTGACCGCCACCGGTGGCCTGGCCTCGCTCGTCTACGGCCTGACGCACGCGGCCGGCAACGCGCAGGCCAGCAACTGGGGCAAGACCAGCACCTGGTTCTGGATCGGGCTCGGCGTCGTGCTGATCGCCGCCTTCCTGGTCATCGAGAGCCGCAGCAAGCAGCCGCTGATGCCGTTGCGGATCATCCAGAACCGCTCCCGCGGCGTCAGCTACGTCGCGATGCTCCTGGTCGGTGCCGCGATGTTCGCGCAGTTCTTCTTCATCAGCCTGTTCGTCCAGCAGGTCCTGGGCTACAGCCCGATCAAGGCCGGGCTCGCGTTCCTGCCGTTCACCATCGGCATCGGCGTGTCGGCCCAGACCGCATCGGCGCTGCTCGCCCGGGTGGACCCGCGCTACATCGCCACCGTGGGTGCGCTGCTCTCCGGCGGCGGCATGTTCTGGTTCACCCGGCTGACGGTGGACTCGAGCTACTGGGGCGGCCTGCTGCCCGGCATCCTGGCCATGTCCCTGGGCCTGGGCCTGCTGTTCATCCCGTTCACCCTGACCGCCACACATGGGGTGGCCCGCGACGAGGCCGGCATCGCCTCGGCGGTGCTCAACACGGCCCAGCAGATGGGTGGTGCGGTCGGCCTGGCCGCGCTGAGCACGGTGGCCTACGGGGTGTTCCGCACCAAGATCAAGCCGGAGCTCGCGGCCACCCAGGGCCACCCGTCGCAGCACGCGATCGCGGTCGCCTCGACCCACGGTTACACGGTGGCGTTCGTCGTGGCCGCCGTGATGATCGTCGGGGCGGCAGCCATCACGCTGGCCGGTCTGTCGATCAAGCACGAGGAGCTCGCCACCGACGAGCCGATCGCGGTCGGCGCCTGACCGGAACCTCGGCAATGAAGCAACCTCGCGTCAGTTCTGACGCGAGGTTGCTTCATTGACGGCGCTCACGGCGTTTCTCCACCCGCGAGACTTCTCAGCCGCGCGGCGTACCGGCGCTCTTGCTCTCGGCGCTCTTGGCCGGTTGACCACAGCGAAGCGGGCTAACCGACGCGGTGCAGCCAGCGGACCGGCGCACCGGCGCCGGCGTACCGGAAGGGTTCCAGCTCCTCGTCCCAGGCCTTGCCGAGCAGGGTGTCGACCTCCTGCAGCAGCAACCGCGGATCGCCCCCGGACGCCTGCACGGCGGTGCGCAGCCGGTCCTCGCCGATCAGGGCGTCGCCGTGGACGCCGATGACGCTGTGATGGATGCCGAGGCTCGGGGTGTGGCTCCAGCGAGAGCCGTCGGCACCGGAGCTGGCCTCCTCGGTCACCTCGTAGCGCAGGTGCGACCAGCCACGCAGTGCCGACGCCAGCCGGGCGCCGGTCCCCTGCGGTGCCTGCCAGGACAGCTCGGCGCGCACCGAGCCGGCCTCCGCCGGCTGGGGGGTCCACTCCAGGGTGGTGCGGACGTCGAGCACCGAGCTCGCGGCCCACTCGACATGAGGGCACAGCGCAGCGGGCGTGGAGTGCACGAAGAGCACACCTCGCGTCGTCGTACCGGACATCGGACCTCCTGCTGAGAAAAGGGACGTCTTCCCCGACGACCTCTCCAACAGGGCCTTGCCCGACAAACCACCCGGCGTACCATGGCGCGTGGCGCCTGGGTCCAGTGTGCCTCACAAGCACCACCAGTACCAGCAACACAGCGCAATGTCAGTGACCGATCACCGTCAGTTGTCGCACGGGACTCGGCCAGGAGGAGGCTCGTCGTGGCGAGACTGTTCGGCTTCCGGCGTCGGGACCTGGCCGCTGACGGTGCACCAGCCGAACCGGCCGCGGCGTCGGACCAGCCCGAGCCGCTGGTCCCAGCCGGCGCCACTGGTGCCACGGGTGCCACTGGTGCCGCGGCCGGCATCGACCTGGACCGAGCGCCTGGGGGCACCACGTCGGCGAGTTCGGTCGAGCGCTCCGATCCGGCCCAGGCCGCGACCGAGGGAGTCTGGGAGGTCATCCGCCCCGCGGCGATCGTGCCCGAGCACGCCGCCCGCCGCGTGCTGGTCGAGCTGGCCCGCCGCGACCTGACCAACGGTGGCGAGTGGCAGTCCGAGCCGCAGCTGTGGAGCCGCTTCGACCGGGCATTGGCGTCGGACGGGTCCGGGTCCCCCGAGCTCATGGGCACCATCCACGTGACCTACGGAACGCCGACCAAGTACGAGATCACGCTTTACCGGGTCACGGTGACCGCCGGTGGGGTCGCGGCCGGGTGGACCGTCGCCTCGCTGACCGACGAGGCCCTGGGCTTCGGTGGCCTGACCCTGGCCGAGTGCCCACGCGCTATGGTCCAGACGCCGCCCCGGCCGTACACCTACTGATCGGGCCCAGACAGCGTCCGACTCCGGTGCGTCGCACTGCGGTGAATGCGGGGGAATCCGGCGGAATCGCGGTATCTGTCACCACGGACAGTGAGCGTTAGCTCGATTGGCTCACTGTGGGTGCTTGAGCGCGACCGGCGCGGTGCCGATACCGGTCTCAGGGCAGCCGACCTGGTGCTGTCGCCGTCGACCCAATCGGAGGCAGTGGGTGATGGGCTCCCAGCGCTACCCGCGCGGGCTGGATGTTGCGCTCGACACGATCACCGTGCTGGTCGGCGTCGCGATCATCTGCGCGTCCGGGTTCAACTGGGCCACCACCGGACACCCCTTCGACCTGGTCGACCTCGCTGCCGTGCCGCTGATCGCGATGATCACGCGCTATCCCGTCGTCCTCCCCCAGCTCGGCGGAGACGCGGTCATCGGCTTCGAGATCAGCGCCCTGGTCTTCCTGACCCTGACCCGGAGCCCGTCCGAGGCGCTGGTGGTGTGGTCGCTCGGCCAGATCGCCAGCCAGACCTTCTGTCGCCGAGCCCTGCGCAACCGCCTGTTCAACGTCGGCGTGACCGCGTTGGGCGCCGGGGCCTTCGTGGAGATCCTGTCCTTCGGCGGGCGTGCCAACGACCTGACCCTCGCCTCCCTGCTGATGATCAGCCTGGCCTGCGCGGCGTACTTCTTGCTCGACCTCGTGGTCACCGCGGTCTCGCTCGCCCTCGAGGCCCAGCAGGCCATCGACGTGCGGTGGCGCTCGGCCCTGCTGCCGTTGCTGGTCTTCGTCGCGGTGTCCACCATCGGCTTCCTGGCCGCCGTGCTGCTCAACCTCGCACCGCACTGGACCCTCGGCCTGCTGCTGGTCCCGATCGCGACCATCCTCGTGGCGGTCCGATCGGTCAGCGAGTCCCGGCTCTCCCAGCTGCGCATCGGTGGGTTGCTCGACGCGGCGACCAAGGCACCCGACTGGGCCGACCCCGGTTCGATCGAACGCGCCCTGATCGAGCAGACCGAGCGGGTATTGCGGCACAGCGTGGCCGAGCTCCGCGACGAGCCGCCCGGCCCGCGCGAGATCGGTCACCAGCTCGAGGTGCCAGGCCACGCGGCCCGCTGGCTGGTCGCCCGCTCCGCCCACTCGTCGGCGATGCTGACGGCACGGGACGGTGACGCCCTCGCCGCGCTGACCGCACTCGCGGCAGCCAACCTGAGCCGGCGGCAGCTCACCGACGAGATGGCCTACCAGGCCCAGCACGACGCGCTCACCGGGCTGCCGAACCGCACGCTGCTCGGCCACCGGCTGGAGACGGCGCTGGCCGCCGGAGTCGGCAAGACCTCGGTGCTCTACTGCGACCTGGACGGTTTCAAGGCGGTCAACGACCGCTTCGGGCACGACGTCGGCGACGAGCTGCTGGTCGCGGTGGCCGACCGGCTCAGGCAGAGCCTGCGGGCCCGAGACGTGCTGGCCCGGCTCGGCGGCGACGAGTTCGCGGTCGTGGTGGCGCACAACGGCATCGCGCAGGCCGAAGAGATCGCCGGCCGCCTGCTGGAGTCGCTGCAGACGCCGTTCCTGGTCTCCGGCAACGTCACCCGGATCCAGGCCAGCATCGGCATCGCCCACAGCACTGAGGGGCTGACTGCCTCCGACCTGATGCGCGAAGCGGACATGGCGATGTACCGCGCCAAGGGCTTGGGCAAGAACCGGATCATGGTCTTCGAGCCGTCGCTGCGGTCCGAGACGCTCTACCGCCTCGAGCTCGAGGACGAGCTGCGCCGGGCCCTGGCGGAGGGCCACGTCCAGCTGAACTTCCAGCCGCTCGTCGACCTGGTCTCGGGCAAGGTGCTGGGGTTCGAGGCCCTCGCCCGCTGGGAGCACGAGTCGTTCGGGGCGGTCTCGCCGGCGGTCTTCGTGCCACTGGCCGAGCAGCTCGGCCTGATGTCGCAGCTCGGCAGCCACGTCATGCAGGTCCTGCACGAAGCAGCAGCCCACCTGCAGCACGCCAGCGACTCGCCGTTGTCCCTGTCGGTCAACGTTTCCCCGCTCGAGGTGGGTGAGCCGCGCCTGCTGGCCCAGGTCCGCCGGTTCGTCGCCGACTACCCCGACATCGACCTGGTCATCGAGCTCACCGAGTCGATCCTGCTGGGTGACGACGCCGACACGACGGCCGCGCTGGAGGCCATCGCCCAGTCCGGCGCCCGGCTGGCCGTCGACGACTTCGGCGTTGGCTACAGCTCGATCGGCTACCTGAACCGGTTCCCGGTGCGGCTGGTCAAGATCGACAAGTCCTACGTGCAGACCATCGAGGACACCCGCACCCGCAAGCTGGTGCAGGGCGTGGTGGCGATGTGCCACGCCATGGGCCTCACCGTGGTCGCCGAGGGCATCGAGAGCGCCGACAGCGCCGACATGATGCGCGACCTCGGCTGCCGGGTCGGTCAGGGCTACAGCCTGGCCCGTCCGATGCCCCTGGTCGACGCGATCTCCCTGGCCGCCCGCGGGCACGTCGGCGCCGTGGGCATCACGTCCTCGCCCGGCCACTGATCGGGTGACGCACCGACCCCTGAGTCGCGCGAACTGCCGGACGTCGGCTCGTGCTACGGATACCATTTCAATCCGATAGGAATTCGGGGATTGGAGTGGCGTTGATGGGTGAGATCTCGGGCTGTAGCAGCGTGGCGGTCATCGGCGCGGGTGCCGCAGGCACGCTGGTCGCCGCCCAGATCGCCGCCCAGGCCACGGCCCGCCGGGCCAGCACCGGCTCGCAGCAACACCTCCACATCATGCTCGTCGACCCCACCGCGGAGTGGGGCACGGGCGTGGCCTACTCCACCCGCGACCCACGGCATCGGCTGAACGTGTCGGCCGGCCGGATCAGCGCGTGGCCGGACCGCGAGGACCACTTCCTGCAGTGGCTGGCCGAGCACCACCCCGAGTACGCCGAGCCGGCGACCTTCGCGCCCCGGATGCTCTACCGCGACTACCTGCAGGCCGTGCTGGCCGACAGCCTCGAGGCGGCCGGTCCGGCCGTGCGCCTGGAGCGGGTCACCGACCAGGTCACCGGCCTGGTGCCGCTCGGCCGTCGTTGGCGGGTCCGGGTCGGCCAGGACACCACCCGCTACGTCGACGCCGTCGTCCTGGCCCTGGGCAGCGGCCGGCCGGACGACGGCTGGGCTCCGGACCAGCCTGCGGCGCTCACCGCACTTCGTGAGCGACCCCTGGGCGCCCGGCGCGCTGGACCGGCTGGCCGAGCTCGACGGTGACCTGCTGCTGGTCGGCACCGGCCTGACGATGGTCGACCTGGCGAGCACGCCTGGCCCGACCGGGTCGCACGGTGCACGCCGTGTCGCGGCACGGCCTGCTGCCGGCTGCCCACCGGGCCGACCTGGTCCGACCGGCCGCCCCGCCCGAGCTGCCGGAGGGCGAGCTCGCCCTCGAGACCCTGCTCGAGACGGTCTCGACGCACGTTGCGGAGACCACGCGACGTACCGGTGACTGGCGACCGGCGATCGACGGGCTCCGGCCGGTCAACTCCGTTATCTGGCAACGGCTTTCGTCAGCCGACCGGGCAGCCTTCCTGGCCGGCACCGCCCGTCAGTGGGAGGTGCGCCGGCACCGGATGGCCGCACCGGTGGCGGCTCGGATCGCGACGCTGCGGCAGTCCGGCCAGCTCGCGGTGACGGCGGGCCAGATCGCCGATGTCGAGGCCGATGGCGACGGGCTGCGGGTGCGGTTGGCCGACGGCCGCGACGTCACGGTGGCCGCGGTGGTCAACTGCACCGGCCCGAGCGACCAGGCCCAGCGCCGCGACAGCGCGCTCCTGCTCGACCTGCTGACCGCCGACCAGGTGCGCCCCGGCGAGCTGGGCCTCGGCCTGGCCACCGACGCGCGACGGCCGCCTGCTGCGCGGCGACGGCACCGCCCAGGCCGGCCTCTGGGGGTTGGGTGCGCTGCGCCGCGGCCAGCTCTACGAGTCGACCGCGATCCCGGAGATCCGCACCCAGGCGCGCGACGTCGCAACCGCCGTCCTCGCCGGTCTGCCCGGCCCGCAGACCGCACGCCGGCCCCGCGACCGCTACGGCCTGGCGATGAGCGCGTCACCGGAGGCTGCGGTCGCCTACGGCACCGCGCTCGAGGCCCTGCTGCGCGTGCAGTCCGGGGCCGAGATCTCGCTCCAGCACGCCGCGGCCGTCGACCCCGGCTTCGCCCTGGCGCACGCCGGCCTGGCGTTGCTGGGCCACGAGTGGGGGGCAGCGGTCGACGTCGACCAGTCGCTGCGGTCCGCCGCAGGCCGCCGTGCTGGTCCGCGGTGACGAGCGCGAGCGCAGCCTGGTGGCCGCCATCGAGGCCCGCATCCATCGACCGGGACCGAGCTCGTCGGCCCAGCTGCTGACCCACATCCGCCGCTACGCCGAGGACGCCCTGGCCGTCAGCATCGCCGTCCCGACCATCGCGTTCGGCGGCGCGACCGAAGTGCCGCAGGAGGCCTGGTCGCTCGTCGAGGGCCTGGCCCCGTCGTACGGCTCGGACTGGTGGTACGCCGGGCTGCTGGCCTTCATCCGTCAGGAGCAGGAGCGCTGGGACGAGGCGGCCGAGCTGAGCGAGCGCGCGCTCGCGGAGGTGCCGTCGTCCGGCCACGCCGTGCATGCGCGGGCCCACGTCTACTACGAGACCGGTGACCACGACCGCGGGCTGGCCTTCCTGGACCCGTGGATCGACAGCTGCGGCCGGGCCGCTTCGCACCGCGCGCACTTCGCCTGGCACGCCGCGCTGCACGAGCTGTCGATGGGCGACGACGTCGCCGTGCGACGGCGGTACGCCGAACAGCTAGCTCCCCCAGCCGTTTCCGGGATGCGGGCCCTGGTGGACTCCGCCTCGCTGCTCTGGCGGGCCCAGCTCGCCGGCGGTTGGGAGGGCGAACCGCCGATCGGTGAGGTGCTGGCGAGCGTCGACCCGGCCCTGTTGGCCCGGCCGCGCACCGCCGTTCGCAGCACTGCACGTCGCGGTCGCGCTCGCCGCGGCGGGCGACGCCCGCGGCGCTGGCGCGGCTCGAGCCGCATGCTCGCTCGACCGGGGACGCAGGTCATGGTGGAGTCGGTGGCCCCGGTCGCCGAGGCGTCTGCAGCTCCTCGTCGACGGGCCGGCCGGACCGAGCGGCGGCGGGCCTGCAGGCCGTGCTTCCGACGCTGTGGCGGGTCGGCGGGAGCGCGGCTCAGCGCGAGGTCGTCGAGGACACCCTGCTCTACTGCCTGATCGAGTCGGGGGACTGCGACCGCGCTCGCGCGCTGCTCGAACGCCGCCTCGATCGTCGGCCATCAGTGCGAGAACTGGCCCGGATTGCGGAGATTGACCACATTCGACGGTGAGACGCGGCTGGACAAGATCACGTTCGTCCGGATTCGCTGTCCCGGTGATGTCCGTGCTTCCCGAGCTGACCGAGGCCGAGGCCGTCGTGGCCGCGCTCAAGCTGGCCGACTCCCCCGGCCGCGTCGCTGCTCGGACTCACCGGGCCCCCCGGTGCCGGCAAGTCGAGCTACGCGGGCGAGCTCGTCGATGCGGTCAACCACGCCGGCCGGTCGGCCGTGCTGGTGCCGATGGACGGCTTCCACCTGGCCCAGTCGGCGCTGGAGTCGCTGGGCCTGGCCGACGTCAAGGGCGCGCCCGAGACGTTCGACGCGGCGGGTTACCTCGAGCTGCTCCGCCGGGTGCGGGAGCCGGGCGACGAGGTGGTCTGGGCGCCGCGCTTCGACCGCGGCCTGGAGGACGCGATCGCCGCGAGCATCGCGATCCAGCCCACGGTCGACCTGGTGGTGACCGAGGGCAACTACCTGCTCCTGCCGCAGGGCCAGTGGTGGCTGGTGCGGCTGCAGCTCGACGAGTGCTGGTTCGTCGACCTGGCAGGACGACGAGCGGCGGCGGCGCCTGCAGGCGCGGCACGAGAGCTACGGGCGCTCGCCCGAGGCGGCGGCCGAGCGCACCTGGGGCAGCGACGAGGCGAACGCCGTACTGGTCAACCACACCCGGGACCAGGCCGACGCGATCATCCGGCCGGTCGCGCGAGCCCAGTGAGCGCAGCGACGGCCAGCAGCGCCGAGCTGGTCGAGGTCGTAGCCTCCCTCCTGCACCGCGACGGTCGGAGCCAGACGCCGCGCAACAGCTCACCCGCCGCTCGGTAGCCGTCCTCGGTGACCTCCAGCGGGCTCTCCGGGTCGACCTTCGCCGCATCCGAGCCCCAGCGAGACGACGATGGCGTCGGCCCCGAAATCTGTTACCGCAGAACGGATCTGACTCGACGGCAGCCAGCCAGCCGTCGTCGCCGGTGCCCGGCGCGAGCGGGCGGTTGAGGGTGTAGCCGACGCCGTCGCCGCGGCCCTGCTCATCGGCGAAGCCCGCCACGTGGGGGAACCACCCGGCTCCGGGATCGACGTGCAGCGAGGCGTAGAGCACGTCGCTGCGGTCGTAGAAGATCGCCTGCGTGCCGTTGCCGTGGTGGGCGTCGAGGTCGACGATCGCGACCCGCTGCGGCGCCGGCGGCGCGCAGCTGCTCGGCGGCGACGGCGGCGTTGTTGAGGTAGCAGGACCCGCCGAACGCGCCGCGCGTGGCGTGGTGCCCGGGCGGGCGGCAGAGCGCGTAGGTCAGACCGGCGCCGGACCAGGCCAGCGCCGGCCGCAGTGGCGGCCACGTCGACCGCTGCGCGGGCGGCGGCCCAGGTGCCCGGGCCGACGAGCGTCATCGTGTCGTAGCAGTAGCGGCCGGCCCGAGCGTGCACCGCGACCGGCTCGCGATCGGGCAGGCCGTCGAGCATGGTGGGCGTCGGGAAGAAGTAGGGCACCACCCGGTCCTGCCCCGGGTCGCGGTCGAAGCCGGCGGCGACCCAGAGGTCCCAGGCCTGTTCGAGCCAGCCGGTCATCGCCGGGTCGTGGACCTGGTGCAGCAGTGCGTCCGGCGCGGGCTGACGCCGCGACCTCGCGGGCCCCGGCGGCCAGCACCGCGCTGCGCAGCACGTCGGCCCGCGCCGGGAGCTCGGTGCCCGGCGTACGGACTCCGACCCAGATCTCGGCACCGGGCTCGTGCCGCACGGACCTCCGGTGACCACACCATGGTTAAGTCGAGGCTCATTGCGGCATGCTGTCACGATGCCGCGCGTTGCTGACTTGGGAATCAGGATCGGCGACCTGCCCGCCGGCCCGACGGACTCGATCCTGGACGTCCCGGAGGTCGGCGTCGGCCACGCGACGGTCTGGCGCGACGAGCCGGCGCCGCCGGCCGGCCGCGGCGTGGCCCGGACCGGTGTCACCGTGATCGACCCGGGTGGCAACCCGTTTCGCTTCCCCATCCCGGCCGGCGGCGCGGTGCTCAACGGCGCCGGCGAGTGCACCGGCTTCCTCACCGCCGCGGAGTGGGGGCTGCTGGAGACGCCCGATCTTCCTCACCTCGACCATGCAGCTGGGCCGGGTCTATGACGCGGCCTGCGAGCTGCTGATGGCCGAGGACGACGGCATCGGTGACCCCGACGTGATCATCCCGGTGGTGGCCGAGTGCGACGACAGCTTCCTGTCCGACCCCCGCCGCATGCAGGTCACTCGCGACGACGTCGCGGCCGCGCTCCGGGCGGCGCGCGAGAGCGAAGGCTCCTTCCTCCCACCGGCCGAGGGTGCGGTCGGCTCCGGCACGGGCATGTCCTGCCTCGGCTTCAAGGGCGGCATCGGGACGTCGTCGCGGCTGGTGCCGGACGGCAGCACCGTCGGGGTGGTCGTGATGACCAACTTCGGCGAGCGCGCCCGGCTCACCGTCGCCGGCGTGCCGGTCGGACGGCTGTTGCCGGAGCCCGACCCGCCGACGCCGGAGCCACCGCCCGCCGGCTCGTGCATCGTGGTGGTGCTCACCGACGGCCCGTTGGACGCGGCGGCCTGCACGCGGCTGGCGCGGCGGGCCGGTCTCGGGCTGGCCCGCACCGGCAGCACCGCGAACCACGGCAGCGGCGAGATCTTCTTCGCGGCGGCCACCGGCCTGCGGGCACCGCGCGGCCAGGCCAGCACCGAGACTCCGGTCCACGGTGCGGCGCTCAACGACTACTTCGCGGCCGTCGTGGAGGCGACGGAGACGGCCGTGCTCAACAGCCTGCTGATGGCCGAAACCGTTGTGGGACATCAGGGAAACGTCTCCGAGGGCCTGCCGGTGGACGCGGTCATGGACGCTGCTGCAGGGTCACGACCGTGGCTAGCGGGACGGCCACGCACCAGTGGCTCACCATGACCGACGGGACGCGGCTGTCGGCCACGCTCTACCTGCCGGCCGGCGCCGGCCCGGAGCAGCCGACACCGTGCCTGCTCGAAGCATTGCCCTACCGCAAGGACGACCTCACGTCCTCCTACCGGCCCGAGTACGACGAGCTGCGCGACAGCTACGGGTACGCCGTCTGCCGGCTCGACCTGCGAGGCACGGGCTCGTCGGCCGGCGACGCCGTCGACGAGTACCCGGCCCAGGAGCAGCTCGACCTGGCCGAGGTCATCGGCTGGCTGGCCGAACAGCCCTGGTGCTCCGGGGCCGTGGGGATGTTCGGCACGTCGTACAGCGGGTTCAACTCCCTGCAGATGGCCGCCGAGCGACCGCCCGCGCTGAAGGCCATCTGCGCGATCTACGCGTCCGACGACCGTTACACCGACGACGTGCACTACATGGGCGGCGCCCTGAAGTGGCTGGACCTGATCGACTACTGCCACTACATGACGCCGATGAACGCGCTGCCCCCGACACCGGAGCTGTGGGGCGACGACTGGCGCGCGGAGTGGACCCGCCGGTTCGAGACCTTCGAGCCGTGGCTGCTGACCTGGATGGAGCACCAGCGCTCCGACGGCTACTGGGCCCAGGGCACGCTGCGCCCGGGCTACGACCGGATCCAGTGCCCGACCATGATCGTCGCCGGCTGGGCGGACGGCTATCGCAACAACACCTTCCGCACCATCGAGGCACTCGGCCGAGCCGGCGTCCCGTACCGGCTGCTCGCCGGGCCCTGGGCCCACATGTCGGCGTCGTCGTCGCTGCCGGGTCCCCGGATCGACCTGGTGCACGAGATGGCCCGGTGGTGGGACCGGCACCTGCGTGGTCGGGCCAACGGCGTCGACGAGGAACCGGCGGCGACCTGGTTCGTCCGGGAGTCCACCCGGCCGGAGCCGGACCTGGACACCCACAACGGTCACTGGCGGACCGACGACTGGCCGGCCGAAAGCACTGTGCCGCAACGGTTCGCGCTCGACGGCCGGGCGCCGTACGTCGTCGTGCCCGGACGTGGGGACGGCGGCCTGGATCTCGTGCGCGGGCCACCTGCCCTACGGCCAGTCGCTCGACCAGCGCTCCGACGATGACCGTGTCTCTCACCTGGGACGTGCTCGAGGTCGGTGCGGACGGGCTGGAGTTCGCCGGTCACCCGAGGCTGCGGCTGCGAGTGGTGTCCTCGGAGCCGGTGGCCACGCTGGGCGTGCGCCTGTGCGACGTCTTCCCGGACGGCACCTCGGCGCTGGTGACGCGGGGCACGCTCAACCTGACCCGGCGGGACGGTTTCCATGACGGCAACCGCACTCGTGCCGGGCACGGCGTACGACGTGGAGGTCGAGCTGGAGGCGACCGCCTACCGGTGGCGCCCGGGCCAACGCGTGCGCATCGCCGTGTCCGGGACCGACTGGCCCAATGTGGTCGCTCCGCCGCGGCCGCTCACCCTGGAGGTGCTCGGCGGCGAGCTGATCCTGCCGGTGCTGACTCGCGAGTCCACCTATCCCCCAACGCAGTTCAGGCCCGGCGGCGCCGCGCCCGAGGGCGAGGCGCGAGGGTGTGACCTGGGCCATCGAACACGACGTCCTGACCCGGCGCACCAGTGCCGTCATCGACCACGGCGGCACCTACCCCACGCCGTACGGCGCGTTCGAGGAGCACTACTCGGGGCGGGTGGAGATCGATCGGCGGACCTTCGAGCAGCGGGCCACCGCGCGGGTGACGCTTCGGGCTCGACCTGTCCACCGCCGAGGTCGCTCGTCGCCTCCGATCTGGAGGTCGTGGCCGACGCGCGAGAACTTCACGGTGCGCATCGCGCTGGACGCCACCGAGGACGGCCAGCCGGTCATGCACCGCGACTGGGTGCGTGTCTACCCGCGCGACCTGGCCTGAGCCACCGGTAGGGTCACGCCGTGAGTAGGCGCAAGGGCGAGGTTCGCCGGGACGAGATCCTGCGCGCGACCGCCCGGGAGCTGGAGCGGCGCGGTTTCGCGCACACCCGGGTCGCCGACATCGCGGCCGAGCTCGGCGTCAGCACGGCGCTCGTCTTCTACCACTTCGACACCAAGGAAGCGCTGTTCGCCGCGGCCTTCGCGGATGCCGCGGCTCGCGACGTGCAGCGGCTGGACGACGCGGTCGCCTCGACGGGTCCGGCGACCGAACGGCTGCGGGCGATCCTGCGGCTCTACGGCCCGGTCGGCAGCGCCTCGGGTTGGCCGCTGTGGATCGACGCCTGGGCCGCCGCCCTGCGCGAACCGGCACTGCGCCGGGTCTCCCGGCGGCTCGACGTGCACTGGAAGAACGCCGTGGCCGCCGTCATCGAGGACGGCGTGGCCAGCGGTGAGCTCACCTGCCCGGATCCGCACGCAGCGGCCTGGCGGATCACCGCGATGCTCGACGGGCTGGCCGTGCAGGTGACCGTGCACAAGGGCGTCGTCAGCCGGCGGGAGCTGAACCAGTGGGTGGCGGAGCTGACCGAGCGGGAGCTCGGGTTGCCGCTCGGGGCGCTCGCCATCTAGCAGGCGTGGCGCAACGAAACCAAAGACGGCTGGGTACGGCGCCGGGTTCTCGTCCGGTCGCTTCGGCTCGCGGCTGACTGGCTCGACCTGCCTCGGCTCGTGCCCGCTGATCGCCAAATCTCGTTGTCGCTGCAACGGAATTGGTGGGTTGACGGGGTTGCGCTCGATTGTCCGGTTAGGTTAGAATCGTTCGTATGTTCGATACCCTCGCCGCCGAGTTGGAGACCTCGTCTCCTTGCTCGGCCGAGCGCGAGTGGGCCGACTGCTCGGGCGCTGTGCTCGGCGTCCTGGTCGCCAACGGCCTGGCCGGCCTCGAGCAGCTCCCCGACAGTGTCGCCGGTGACACCGAGGCCTTCGAGCTGGCCCGAGCCACGATGCGGGTCGAGGGCTGGGCGCTGGCCGGTCGGGCCAAGGCCGTGGCGCAGGTCTACGCCCGCACACTGGCCGAGCATCAGAGGTCCGGCCAGGCCCGGGCCTCGCATCGGTACGACGACGCGGCTCTGACTCGATCGGAGGTCGCGGCCAACCTCTCGCTCGAGCTCACCATCTCGCTGACGGCCGCCGATCTGGAGGTCCGGTTCGCCTTGGCCCTCGAGCGGCACCCGGCCATCGCGGTCGCGCTGGCGACCGGTCGGATCCATTGCGCCCAGGCCCGGGCGCTGGTGGCCGAGCTGGCCGGCATCCAGCGGGCGGTGGGTGCAGTCCCGGGTCGTCCGCGCGCTGCTGACCGACCCGGCCGACCCCACCAGCGCGCTGGTCCTCGTCCGCGAGCTGCGTCGGCCCGGCGTGCGGGTCTGGGACCTTGCCGTCGGCAAGCTCAAGACCATCGTCCGCCGCGAGGCCGCCGACCTCGACCCGGAGAGTGCCCAGCACCGTGGGCAGGCAGCGCGGAAGCGCCGGCACGTCCGCTACTACGGCGGTCCGGACAACACCGCCGAGCTGGTGCTGCACGGCCCGGCCGACCAGCTTGCCAAAGCGTTGGCGCACCTGGACCGGACGGCCGGGCCAAGCGCTGCGCTACGGCCAGATCGCCACCCTCGACCAGATCCGCTTCGACGTCGCCGTCGGGTGGCTGACCGAGGGAGCGGCCGGCCTGCACGTCGTCCGACGCGACAAGACGCCGTGACGCGGCGCCAGGGAACCGCCGACCAGGGCGTGGCCGTCGAGACCGCTGCCTTCCACGCTCCGCGAGTCGAGCTGCCGGACCGACCCGGCGTACTGATCAATGTCACCGCGCCAGCACCGACTCTGGCCGGAGGCAACCAGCCCGGCGTGCTGCACGGGCCGGATGGCGACACACCCCTGCCAGCCGAGCTGGTGCGCGAGCTGGCCTACGAGCCCGGTCAGGCGATCTGGCGGCAGGTGCTGTGCGACCCGGTGACCGGTCAGGTCCGGTCGATCTCGCGGACCTACCGCCCGAGCCAGGCGCTGACCGAGTTCGTGATGTGCCGCGATGGTTACAGTTCCCGCTTCCCGACGTCGAGTGCCCGGCGGCGGATCGAGCTCGACCACGTCATGGAGTTCGACCACGACAACCCGGCCGCGGGCGGCAGCACGACCACGGGCAACCTCGCCGTTGAGGGCCTGCGAGAGCACCGGCTCAAGACCGACCGGGGCTTCTTCATCTCGGGCGATGCCGACGGGTGCCTGACCTATCCGCACCCGCAGCGGCCGCACCTACGACTCCTGGCCGGCGCAGTACCTGAACCCGATCGACGAACTCGACCTCGACCCGCCCGGGAAGCCACCGCGGCCGAAGCCGCCACCACCCGATTTCAGCGGCGACCCGCCGTTCTAGCCCTAGACCAGCCAGCTCGTCGATGCCACGGGTTCGGTGAGTGCCGCCCGCCCGAGGTCGAACGGCGTGAGGTCGGTCTCGGTGTTGCCGGTCGACGCGATGTCGGCGAGCAGGCGACCAAAGGTCGGGGCGAACTTCATGCCGTGCGCGGCGGCCAGGCCGACGACCACTCCCTCGTGACCAGGGAGCGGCCCGATCGCGAAGTCCCGGTCGGGGGTGAGGGTGTAGAGACAGGTCTTCGAGCTGGCCACCGACCGGCCGGCCCCAGGCATCAGCCGGCTGACGAAGTCGACCAGACGACGCTCCGCAGCCGGCTCGACATCGCCGCTGCGGGTGTGGGGGTCCACCGGGTGACCGCCGCAGTCCTGGGCCGACTTGATGGTCGTCGCGCCATAGCAGGGGAAGCCGTAGAAGCTGGGGTCGTCCATCCAGATCCAGACCGGAAACCGTTCGGGCGCAAAGGCTTCGGGGTCCTGAGGCTGCAGATAGGTGACCTGCTCCTGCAGCACCACCAGCGGCAGCTCGACACCGAGGTGAGCCAGGATGTCGTTGGTCCAGGCGTCCGCCGTGACGACGACCCGGCGGCACCGATAGGTCTCCCCACCGGCCTCCACCTCGAGGTGGTCGCCGAAGTCGCGCAGCCCGCTGACCGGCGAGCGGTCTCGCAGGGTCGCGCCCGCAGCGACCGCGAGCCGCTGGGTGGCCGCGGTGCTGAGCGCCGCCGGCACGATCCCGGTCCGGGCCTGGTGCAGCACCGACGTGCCGGCCGGCAGGTCGAACTGCGGCCACCGGTCACGAGTCTGGGCAACCGAGAGGACCTCGTAGGGGACGTCACAGGCGTCCAGGCTCGAGGTGTAGGTGTCCATCGGGATCGCGGCATCGCGCGGGAAGAGGTCGACCCCGCCGGTGATGGTGACGAACTCCTGACCTGAGGCGGACTCGAGGTCGGCCCAGTCGTCGTACGCCGCGAAGGTCAGATCGACGTACGCCGGGGTGTGATAGCTGTGCCGGATGATCCGCGAGGTGTCGTGCGACGCCCCGCGCGAGTGACCGAGCTCGAACTGTTCGAGCCCGACGACCGAGTGGCCCCGTCGGGCCAGCTGCCAGGCGGTCGCGCTGCCGAGCGCGCCCAGGCCGATGACGACGTACTCGGTCTCGATCGGTCGCGACTGGTCACGAGCGCTCCAACCGCGGCAACAGCCAGCGCCGGATGTCGAGACTGGCGTCCTCCATCGGCGCGAACCAGCCCTGGGTGTAACCACGCGAGGCCATGCCCCGCTGCACCGACTCGCAGATCGCCCAGTCCTGCTGGTTGACCATGTCCCAGAAGTCGACCGCGTCGGAGATGTCGAAGCCCTCGCGGCTCACCTCGTCGGGATCGACCAGGATGTCGCAGACGATCGTCGTGTGACCGGCCGCCGTCGGCACCAGGACGAAGGCGGCGACGTGGTCCGCCGACAGGCTGATCATCAGGTTCGGATAGACCAGCTCGCCCTTGTGCCGCACCTGCTCGTCCTCGTCCAGACCGGCGAACGGCCGCCGGTCCGTGGTGCCGGTCGCCGTGAAGGTCCACGCCCCCTCGCGCAGCGGCACGCCTCCCTCCCAGTCCAGGTCGGCGCCCCCGCGGCCGAACGCCGGCACCAGCCGCACCAGCTCGGGATGCACGCCGGCGCAGTGGTAGCACTCGTTGTAGTTCTCCGCGACGACCTTCCAGTTGGCCCGCACCGAGTAGGTGATCCGGCGACCGACGACCAACCGGTCGAGCGGATAGCGGACCAGCCGCTCGGGCACCTCACCCAGACTGGTCAGCAGGTCCGGCTCCCCCGCCGGCGAGAGGTGCACGAAGACGAAGCCGCCCCAGACCGCGACCCCGACGCGGCGACAGCCCGAACTGCGACGGGTCGAAGTCGTCGACGTCCTCGGTGTGCGGCGCGCGCAGCAGCCGGCCGTCGAGCCCGTAGGTCCACGAGTGGTAGGGGCAGCGCAACGACTTCGCGCCGCAGGGTGCGGGCGGCCCGATCTCCGGGTCGACCGGGACGACCTGCGAGCCGCGGTGCCGGCAGACGTTGAAGAACGCCGTGCAGCTCGCCGCTCTCGTCCGAGGTGACCAGCACGCTCTCGCCGGCCACGTCGACGACGGCGAGCTGGTTGGCCTCGGCTCAGGCCGAGCTCGTGCCGCCGACCGACGCAGAACCACTCCCGCTGCAGCACGCTCGCCCGCTCGCGCAGCCACTGGCTCTCGTCGATGTAGTGCGGAGCCGGCAGGGCAGCCTGAAGCGCGCTCATCGAGCCTCCGAGATCTTCGTTACTGACTCACCAATCAGTTTGGGATATCAGTATGCCCGGTCGGCCGCGCCGCGGGAAGGAAGCACGCCACCTGGTGAGTCGGGGCGGCGGACAGCTTCTCGACCGGCTTCGACACGCAGTCGTGCGCGATCCCGGCTGCCGCCGCCTCACCGGACGCCAGCGCCGGGCAGCGCGGGTTGAACCGGCAGCCACCCGGGATCTTGGTCGGGTCGGGCGTTTCCCCGTGCAGCACAATGGGTTCCAGCCGCTGCACCTCGGGTACGACGGACAGCAACGCCTTCGTGTACGGGTGCGCGCGCCTCGTCGAGCACCGTCTCGGTCGAGCCGATCTCCACCACCCGCCCGAGGTACATGACGGCCAGCCGGTCGGCGATGTTCCAGGCCAGGCCGAGGTCGTGCGTGACGACCAGGATGGTCAGGCCCAGCTCCTCGCGCAGCTTGAGCAGCAGCGCGAGGATCTCGCCGCGAACCGAGGCGTCGAGCGACGAGACCGGCTCGTCGGCGATGATCACCTTCGGGTTGAGCACCAGCGCGCCGGCGATGACCACGCGCTGGCGCTGGCCACCGGACAGCTCGTGGGGGTAGCGCAGGAAGTAGCGCTCGGGCGGCCGCAAACCCGCCCGGGACAACGCTTCGGCGACCTGCTCGCGCTCGTTGCCCGGCACCTTGTGCACGCGCAGGCCCTCGGCCACGGCCTCGTAGACCGTGTGCCGCGGGTTGAGCGAGCCGGTCGGGTCCTGCAGCACCAGCTGCACCTCCCGGCGGTAGGCCTTGAGCGCGCCGGCCGAGTAGCCCAGCGGCTGACCGCGGTAGCGCACCTCGCCGCCCGACGGCCGCTCCAGGCCGAGGATGGTGCGGGCCAGCGTGGTCTTGCCGCAGCCGGACTCCCCCGCCAGCGCGATGATCTCGCCCGGCGCGATGGCCAGGTTGACCCCGTCGACGGCGCGGGCCTGCCCGCCGCCGCGGGTGCGGAAGGTGACCTGGAGGTCGGCGACCTCGATGATCGGCGGCGGCGTCGGACCTCGGCGCCGAGGCTGGCATCGCCGGGTCGGTGGTCGTCGTCACGCGGAGCTCCCTCCTGCACGGCACCGGCCGGCGCCACTCCCTTGGCCAGCAGACACGCGGCCTTGCGTTCCGGCGCAACGGTTTCCAGCCGGACGTCGATCCGCTGGCAGTCGTCGATCGCGACCGCACATCGCGGGTGGAACGGGCAGCCCGGCGGCAGGTCGGTCGCGAACGGCGGGTCGCCGGGCAGCCCCTGCGGCGCGAACCGCGACGCCCGGTCACCGATGGTCGGGAAGGCCCCGGACAGCGCGCGCGTGTAGGGGTGGATCGGCGCCTCGAAGACCTCGACGGGCCGGTCCCTCCTCGACGATCCGCCCGGCGTACATGACCGCCACCCGGTTGCACGAGGTGCCGAGCACCGACAGGTCGTGGCTGATCATCAGGACGCCGACGCCCGACTCGGGAGACCAGGCCGGTGAGCAGCTCGAGCACCTGGGCCTGCACCATCACGTCGAGCGCCGTGGTCGGCTCGTCGGCCACCACCAGCGAGGGCCGGCAGGCCAGCGCCATCGCGATCATGATGCGCTGCTTCTGACCGCCGGAGAGCTGGTGCGGGTACGACCGGGCCAGGCGGGCCGGCAGGCCGACCTGCTCGAGCAGCTCGTCGACCCGCTTGTCGGCCGAGCCCTCGGGTCTGGCTGCGGTCGTGCAGCAGGACCGGCTCGGCGATCTGCTTGCCGACGTTGCGCACCGGGTTGAGCGAGTGCAGCGCGCCCTGGAAGACGATCGAGGCGCCCTTCCAGCGGACGGCGCGCAGCTGCCCCCAGTTCATCCGCAGCACGTCCTGCCCGTCGAGCAGCACCTCGCCGGTCACCGTCGCCGACGCCGGCGTCAGCCGGAGCACCGTGGCGGCGACGGTCGACTTGCCGCAGCCCGACTCGCCCGCCAGCCCGACCGCCGTGCCGGCGTCGACGGTGAGCGAGATGTTGCGGACCGCCGGCACCGGGCCCTCGTGGGTCCGGTAGGTGACCGAGAGGTCGCGAATCTCCAACAGGCTCATGGGGTTCAGGCCTCCGTCGACTGGTGCGGGTCGACGATCGCCTCGAGGGTGCGGCCGACCAGGGTGAAGGCCAGCACCACGATGACGACGCAGAGACCGGGCGGGATCAGGTACCACCACGCGCCCAAGCGTGATCGCGCCGGAGCCGAAGGCGTTCTCGAGCATGGTGCCCCAGCTCACGTGCAGCGGGTCACCCAGGCCGAGGAAGGTCAGGGTCGTCTCGGACAGGATCGCGATCGCGACGGTCAGCGTCGTGTTGGCCAGGACCAGCGGCATCACGTTGGGCAGCACGTGCTTGGTCATCTGGTGCCAGTTGCCGCCGCCGAGCACCCGGGCCCGCTCGAGGTAGGGCCGCCCCTCGACCGAGAGCGTCTGGGCCCGCACCAGCCGGGCGGTGCCCGGCCAGGACGTGACGCCGATGACGACGATGACGTTGAGCAGGGACGCGCCCAGCACGGTCGCCAGGACGATCGCCAGCGGCAGGAACGGGATGACCAGGAACCAGTCGGTGAGCCGCTCGAGGACGGCGCCGAACCAGTTGGTGTAGTGCCCCGACGCGATGCCGACCAGCGTGCCGATCACCATCGAGATGACCGTGGCGGCGACGCCGACGATCAGCGAGATCCGGCTGCCCCAGACCAGCAGGCCCAGCACCGACCGGCCACTCTCGTCGGTGCCGAGCGGGTAGGCGTGCGACGGTGCCTGCAGGACCGGCCCGGTCGCCTTGGTGACGTCCAGGATGTCGCTGGAGTAGAGCACCGGCGCCAGCAGCGCCACCGCGACGAACGCGATCAGGATGATCAGCCCGACGACCCCCGACTTGTGGCTGAGGAAGGCCCGGCGTGAACCGAGCGAGCGGTGCTGCGCCGGCGGGCCCAGGAGATGGACCCGGTCTGGCCCGGCGCTGGCCGTGGTCGCGGTCATGTCCGGACCCTCGGGTCGACCGCAGCCACGATGACGTCGGCGATGGCGTTGAAGACGACGACCGCGATCGAGAAGAGCAGGAAGATCGCCTGCAGCAGAGCGATATCGGGCCCTCGGATCGCCTCGAACGACAGCTGCCCCAGACCGGGCCAGGAGTAGACCGTCTCGACCGTGATGGCTCCCGAGACGATGAAGCCGATGTTGAGGAAGACCAGGGTGATCGTCGGCAGCAGCGCGTTGGGCACGGCGTGCCGGCGGCGGACCATCCGGTCCATCAGACCCTTGGCGCGCGCCGTCTTCAGGTAGTCCTGACCGAGCTCCTCGACCAGGGACGCCCGCATGACCAGGCTGTACTCGGCGAGGTAGATCAGGGTCAGCGTGGTCACCGGCAGGACGAGATGCCAGGCGACGTTGACCCAGCCCGCGAGCGACGCACCGTTGACGCCGGGCGAGATCTCACCGCCGCTGGGGAAGATCCCCGGGAAGGGACCGACCCCGGTGGAGAACACGATCAGCAGGATCATGCCGAGCCAGAACTCCGGCATCGCGTAGAGCGTGAGCGTGACCCCGGTCGAGGTCCGGTCGAACCAGCGGCCGCGGCGCCAGCCGCCCTTGATGCCGATCCAGATCCCGATGACGGTGGACAGGACGGTGCTGATCCCGAGCAGCAGGATGGTCGGCCAGACCCGGCTGCCGATCACGTCCCACACCGGCCGGGAGAACTGCGCCGACCGGAAGTCGGTGGAGAACGGGTTCTTGATGTAGGTCAGGAACTGGTGCCACTTGTCGGCGTTGAGCTGCTGCTCCATCCGCCGCCGGGCCGCGTCGGAGACGTTGCGGCCCTTGGTGTAGAGCGCCGCCGGGTCGCCGGGCAGCAGCCGGAAGAGCACGAAGTTGAAGACCAGGACGAAGACCAGGGTGCCGAGCGCGGTCAGCAGCCGGCGCAGCGCGTAGACGCCGAGGCCACCCCCGGTGCGCGCCGCTGCTCTCGTGCGCCGTCTCGGCCGCGATCGACGAGCTGTCGACGGGGATGCTCATCTGCTCACTCCACCTCGTCCTGGGGCGGCC
Source organism: uncultured Actinomycetota bacterium (assembly GCA_963834425.1). GTDB lineage: Bacteria > Actinomycetota > Actinomycetes > Actinomycetales > CAVURS01 > CAVURS01. Next base: position 29,412 of record CAWIBR010000007.1, on the reverse strand, counting down.
GCCTGAGCCGGGTCACTCCGAAGCCGAGCAGCCCAGAGCAGCGCCAGCCCGCCGACGACACCACCGGCCGTGCGCGACGCTCGGTCCCTGCGGTGCGTTGTCCGCGGAGAGCGGGATGATCGAGCTGTAGGAGTAGGTGCCGTTCTGGAAGAGCAGCACGCCGGGCTTGGTCGACGCGTTGTTCGGCGTTCGGGCCGGCCGGCGGCTGGGCCCGGAAGTTGGTCCACCGGTCCGAGCGGTAGGCCTGGTTGTCGTCGTAGTAGACGGTCTCGGCGTAGGCCCGCCGAGAGGTAGATGCAGCTTCTGCATCTGCTTCTCGATCTCGATCCGCTTGGCCGGGTCGACCGCCTCGCCCTGCTTCTGGAACAGGTCGTCGTACTCCTTGGTGCAGTAGAACGCGTCGGACAGGCCCGGGTAGACGCTGCCGCTGTCCGTGTACGAACGGTTGTCACAGGTCAAGACCGAGAGCTGGTAGTTGGGGTCCGGCACATCGACCCAGCCCCACTCGAACAGGTCGTAGGTGCCCTGCGCCGATGTACGTCGGTGAGCGTGTCCTCCGACACGATCTTGAGGTTGACCTGGATGCCGATCTGCTTGAGCCAGCCCGCGACGTACTGCACCACCCGCTGGCTGGTCTCGGAGCTGCTCCGGCCGTACAGCCGCAGGACCAACGGCTTGTTGGTGCCCGGGCAGGCGCCGGATGCCGTCCGACCCCTTGGTGTAGCCGGCCGCGTCGAGGATCTGGTTGGCCTTGGCCAGGTTGAAGTTGAACGTCAACGGCCCGGGATCCCAGTGCTGGTCGGCGTACAGGCTCGGGATGATCGTCGTGGCCGGCTGCGCGTAGCCGCCGTAGACCTTGTCCACCAACGTCTTCCGGTCGATCGCGTAGTTGATGGCCTGCCGGACGGCCAGGTCCTTGAGGGCCGGGCTGCCGTTGCCGATCGGCTTGTTGTCGGTGGTCTCGGCGCCCATGTTCATGCCGATCTCGGAGAACCCGCCGTAGAGCGCGTCGACGGTGGTGATGCCCGGCTACGCCCTTGAGGGCGTTGAACTCGCCGGGGTCGAGGTCGTCGGCGAAGTCGATCTCACCCCGCTTGAGCGCCTGGGCCATCGAGTCCTGGTTGTTGAAGACCCGGAACACCAGGTGGTCGATGTGCGTGGGCGGGCCCCAGTAGTAGGGGTTCTTGTCCATCCGGATGAACTGGCCCTTGACCACCTGGGTCAGCATGAACGGCCCGGTGCCGACGATCGGATGGCCGGGCGTGGGCTCGTTGGTGTAGTTGGCGACCGCCTTCTCGCTGACCTTCGACCAGATGTGCTGCGGCAGGATGTAGATGTCGAGGTGCAGCATCACCGAGGACGGCGTCTTGGTCTTCACGACGACGGTGTAGGGGTCGGGCGCGGTGACCGACGCGATGCTCCCGACGTAGTTGCCGTAGTTGGTCTGCTCGTAGGTCCCCTTGATGATCCGGTTGAGCGTGTAGACGACGTCGGCCGACGGTGAACGGCACGCCGTCGGACCACTTCACGCCGTGCCGCATGTGGTAGGTCCAGGTCTTGCCGTCGGCCGATGTGCGTCCAGGACTGGGCCAGCCGCGGGACCGCGGAGAAGTCGGTCTCGGAGTAGCCGATCAGGAAGTCGTAGTCGAGCTGGTAGATCTCGTACGCCGCCGCCGTGACGCCGGTGAACGGGTTGGTCGAGTCGACGTCCTGGGTCACCCCGATGGTGAACGTCGTCGAGGTGTGGATGGGCGCCGGCCTTGCTGGTCGTCGGGGACGGCGTCGGCGTCGGGCGTGGCCGCCGCGTCGGCCGAGGTCGCCGACGTAGGCGCTGGCCACCATCGCGATGACGACGCCGAGGACGGCGATCCCGGCCAGCCCCCGACCGCGGCGTCTCACGATCGGCCGGCCTGCGCTAGGTTCCGCGGGTGCCAGCAGAGCCCCACTGCATCCCGCCGGTCGCACCGCGTCGGCCGGTCGTCTCCGAGCTCCACGGCGTCCGCCGGGTCGACGACTACGCGTGGATGCGAGAGGCCGGCTCCGCAGACGTGCTCGCGTACCTCGCCGCCGAACGGCGCTACTACGACTCACGAACTGCTCACTCACGGCCACTCCAGGACAGGCTGTTCACCGAGATGTCAGGTCGCACGCTGCCGGCTGACTCGTCAGTCAGTTGGTCGCGTGGTGGCCCTGTCTACTACACGAGGACCGCCGTCGGGAAGGAGTACCTGCTGTTCTGCGCATCAGATCGTGATCTTTCCCGTCCGAGGGGTGGACCGGCCGCTGATCTTCCTGTCCAGGAGCGGGTCCTGCTCGACCTGAACGAGGTCGCGGCCGGCTTCGACTACGCCGATCTCGGGGTCTGCGAGCCGAGCCCGGATGGTCAGTATTTGGCCTGGTCCCTGGACACGGATGGCAACGAGATCTACACCCTGCGGATCCGCGAGCTGGCCACTGGCGATCGACCGGCCGGTGGTCTCCGAGCAGAGCTACTTCACGGCGGCCTGGTCGGCCGACTCGCGCACCGCTCTTCTACACCGTGGCCGACGCGGTCAACCGGCCGTACCAGGTCCGCCGGCACACGATGGGCGACGGACCGGACGCGACGACGTCGACGAGCTGGTCGTCGAGGAGCCGGACGCGAGCTTCGAGCTGACCGTGCACGGCACCCGCAGCGGCGAGCTCATCCTGGTCCGCGCCGGCAGCCGCGAGAGCACCGAGCTCGCCTGGCTGCCCGCCGCCGAGCCGACCCGGCCGCCGCAGGTCATCTGGCCGCGCCGGCCCGGCATCGAGTACGACGTGGACCACGTCCCGGCCGCGACGACTGGGCTCGCGGGCGAGCTCGTGATCGTGACCAACGACGGTGCGCCGGAGTTCCGGGTGCTGCGCGCGCCCCTCGCCCACCCCGAGCCGGCCGACGCCGTCGAGCTGCTCGGACCGGACCCCGACGATCCGGTGGGACTCGGTCGACGTCATCGGGCGCTCGGTCGTCGTCGGCGGGCGGCAGCGACGCGCTGCCCTTCCTGCGCGTCATCGACCTGGACGGCGGCCCGACCCACGACATCGTCGCGGAGCGGCCGGCCGGGCAGGTCTCGCTGGCCCGCAACGAGGACCCGCACGCGTCGTACGTCCGGGTGCGGACCCAGTCGCTGGTGCAGCCGCCCGACGTGGTTCGACGTCGACCTCGCGACCGGCGAGCGCACGCCTGGTCAAGGCGCTGGAGGTGCCGACCTACGACCCGAGCCGCTATGTCACCGAACGGATCTGGGCCACGCGCGGCCGACGGGGCGCGGGTGCCGGTCAGCCTGGCCCGCCACGTGGACACGCCCCTCGACGGCACCGCGCCCTGCCTGCTCTGGGGCTACGGCGCCTACGAGTCGTGCGACTGGCCGGAGTTCGACCCGGCCCTGATCAGCCTGCTGGACCGGGGCGTGGTCTACGCCCAGGCCCACGTCCGCGGCGGCGGTGAGTGCGGGCGGCACTGGTGGGAGCAGGGGCACAAGGCGGCCAAGCACAACACCTTCAGCGACTTCGTGGCCGCGGCCGACACCCTCGCCGACGGCGTGGTCGACGGGTCCCGGATCGTCTCGCGAGGGCTGTCGGCCGGCGGCCTGCTGCAGGGAGCGGCGCATGGGCCTGGCGCCGCGACGGTGGGCCGCGGTCGTCGCCGAGGTGCCGTTCGTCGACTGCATCACCTCGATGCTGGACGAGTCGGTGCCGCTGACCGTCATCGAGTGGGACGAGTGGGGCGATCCGCGCAAGCCGGAAGAGTTCGCCTGGATGCTGGCCTACGCGCCGTACGACAACCCGCCGGAGGGCTACCGGCCGCCGTTGCTGGTGACCGGGAGCGTCAACGACCCGCGGGTGCTGGTCCACGAGCCGGCCAAGTGGGTGGCCCGGCTGCGCGCGACGGCCGGCCCGGAGGCCACCGCGCCGCTGCTCTTCCGGGTCGAGCTCGGCGCCGGCGCCCACGTCGGCCCGGCCGGCCGCTACGGGCACCTGCACTACGAAGCCGAGATCCAGGCCTTCATCCTGGGCATCGTCGGCTCGGCGATGCAGCAGACTCGGTGCCGTGACCGAGCCCGACCCGCGCTTCTCGCTGGCCAACGAACGCACCGCGCTGGCCTGGGTGCGGACCTCGCTGGCCCTGCTCGCCGGCGGCGTCGGCCTGACCTCGCTCGCCGGGCCGCCGACCTGCCGGCGCTCGGTCGACGTGCTGGCCTCGCTCGATCTGCCTGCTCGGGCGCCGTGGTCGGCGCCAGCGCGCTGCGCACCTACCGCCGCCGCGGACGCCGCGATGCGGTCCGGCGCAGCGCTGCCGCAGAGCCCGGATGCTCGACGTGCTGGTCCTCAGCATCGTGGTCTTCTCGGTCGGCACCGCGGTCTATCTCACCGTCTCGCGCGTTCTGAACGGCCGTTACGCCGCAGGCGGTTTCACCGGCTGGTAGGCCGTGCGGAAGAAGCCGCGGACCGGGAGACCGATGTCGATGTTGGTCGTGAACGTCGTCGCCTTGGTCGGCGCACTGGTGTCGAAGGCGATGGTCGACGCCGTCGTCCTGACCGCTGTTGGGGTCGTAGACCGTGATGGTGACCGTGGCGCCGTCGGTCTGGTAGCCGCACGCCAGGACCTGGTGGTTGTGCCCGAGGTCGGCCGGGTTGTGCGAGGCGATGGTCACCACGCCCGAGCGCGCTCGGGATCCCCCGGTCCAGGTCGGCCTTGATCTGCGGCCACTGCTGCAGGATGGTCCGGCCCGAGACGCCGCGCTCCACGACGACGCGGTGGCCGAAGGCCGTGAAGCCCGCGTCACCGTCCGGCAGGTTCATCCAGGTGTAGTACTGCGCGACACCGGTGGGCACGTGCCAGGAGTCGATGATCCGGCGGACCAGGAACTTGTAGAGCGGCGTGCCCGGCGCCGGCTGGTCGACGGCGGCACCTGCCCGGCGTACCAGTAGTCGAGGGCTGCGAAGACCATGCCGCCGCAGAGCCCGGCCGCCGCGTTGCCGATGGAGATCGGCCCGAACGGCGCTGGCCACCGACACGGCCGGCTCGTTGGGCCAGGAGTTCTGGAACGCGAAGCCGTTCGTGGACGGCCGGAAGGGCTCAGGGGGCGCCACGCCCACAGGATACTGACGTGGTGGCGCAGGTGTCTCGAACGAGCCGTAGCCTTCGTCCTGCACACCGCCGTCGCCGCCGTCGTGACCTACGCGACGTACCTGCTGGTCGCGCGCACGCATCGGGACGAGATCACCGGCTTCGCCTCCGCCCTGGTCAGTGCCACGGGCGCGACGGCTCTGGCCTGGTCCTACGCCGGGCTGCTGCTCGGTCTGGTCGTCGGCACGCAAGGTGCCCAGAGCCGTTGTGCGGCAACGACATCGGCTCCTGGCCTGGCACCGCCGGCTCAACCTGACCGTCGTCGGGCTGATGGTCGCGCACATCGCCGCCTTCGCCATGGGCACACCCGGCGGGTCCTGGCTGGTCGCCCTGGTCCCGCAGACCTCGCCGGTGGCCAAGCTCGGCTACACCCTGGGCGTGCTGAGCCTCTACGGCGCCGTCGTCCTGGGCCCGTCCTACTACCTCCGTCGCCGGCTCGGGCCGCAGGGTCTGGCTGGTGGCCCACCAGTTCGCGGCGCTGGTCTATGCCCTCGCCCTCTGGCACGCGCTGGTGCTCGGCCCGCACGTGCGCGCGGCCGGCCCGTGGCGGGTCGCCGTCTGGGTGGCCCAGCTGCCGCTGCTCGCGCTGCTGGCCCTGCGGATGTGGCAGCCGCGGCGGCCCGGCGACCGGTTCGACGCCCGGCTGCGCAACCCGCGCTACGGCCGGCCGCGGTACGCCGTGCTGCGGATCGCGGCCACCAGCGGCATCGTCGCCGACCGCCGTCGTCGTGCTCTACGTCGCGCTGTCGGCGGTGAGCCCGGGTCTCCCCACCGGTCGGTGACCGCGGTTACCCTCGATCTCGTGAGGCCCGAGTGCTGGGTGACGTTGGAGGAGCCGCAGAGCCGGTGTCGTGGCGACCACGGCGCTGACGCTGGCTCCCTGTGTCTACGACGTGCTCGGGGCCGGCCGCGCGCTCGCGGCGCCGCCCTCCGGTCCGGCTGGTGCGCGACACGGCGTACCGCGCGATCGAGGACAGCCTGCTGGGGCCGGTGCCCGACCTGCAGGAGACCGCGGTCGAGGTCGGGCCGACCGGCTTCGCGGTGGTGCTGCAGAACGACGCCGAGGTCGTCGTCGTCACGCGGTGAGTACGGCTCGGGTCGAGGCCGTCGTGCGGCACGAGGTCAGGTCAGGTCCTGGTACATGACGTGCAGCCCGACCAGGCCGTGAGCGGCCGAGTCGAAGGCGTCCGGCACGGTGCCGATGATCCGGAAGCCGAGCGCCTGCCACAGCCGCACCGCAGCGGTATTGGTCTCCACCACGGCGTTGAACTGCATGCCGTGATAGCCCGCCGCCCGCGCCCAGGCCAGCACGTGCTCCCCCAACGCCCGACCCACCCCTCGACCCTGGGCGGCCGGGCTGACCATGAAGCTGGCCGTCGCGATGTGGGCACCGCGCCCGGGCCGGTTGGGCCCCGTCTTGGCCGTGCCCAGCAGCCCGCCGTCGAGCCCTCGGCCGTCATCGACGGCGACCACGGCGTAGCCCGGCGGCGGCTCCAGCCAGTAGTCCCGCGCCTGGTCGGAGGTCAGGTCCTCGGGATAGGCGTAGGTCTCACCGGCCGCGACGATCTGCCGGAAGGTCGGCCAGATCTGCGGCCAGTCCTCGGGGGTCGCCGTCCTGATCAGCATCCCCCCAGTCTGCCCGGTCAGGTGTGGCAGACCGAGTGCTGCATGGTGACCGTCACCGAGCGGGTGGCCGCCGACAACGTGACCGTGCCGGAGGCGCTGTCGATGGCGCCCGCGCTGCTGTGCGCGAGGTTGCCCTGGAAGCCGGGCAGCTGGAACAGGATCGGGCCGGCCGGCCGGTGACCGGTCATGGTCAAGCGTCACGGTGCGACCGGTGCTGGTCACCTTCAGGCCGAGATGCTGCCCGCCGGTGATCGGCACGTTGGCGAGCTGGATGGTCTGGCCCGCGCAGGACCACGAGTTCGGCACGCCGCGCCCGACGATGAGCTGCCGTCGCCGCGCTCGGCGACGAGCGAGTCGAGCAGGGTCAGGTTGGCGTCGGCCGAGCCCCACGCGTGCGGCGAAGCGCCGGCGCCGGCGGTCGGGTGGTTGCCGGCCCACGGCGAGCTCGGGTCCGGCGCCGAGACGCTCTCCCACCAGGCGTAGGGGCCGCTCTGGGTGTTGGCGATCATGAACTGGTAGTCGAGGATGCCCTGGTCGCGGTGCGCGTTGCTGGCCAGGCCCCACTCGCCGTACCCGGCGTTGTAGCCAGTGCTGTAGTCCGTATCGCCATAGCCACCAAGGGTGTTCGGCGGCAGGATGCCCTTGAGCCGGCCGAAGCCGTAGTCGTACGTCGCGTCGATCAGGTCCGAGCCGGGCCCGTTGATCGCAGCGCCGAAGAGGTAGCCGTCCCAGGCCCAACGGCCGAAGAGGAACGGCGCCGCCCAGTTGGCGTCCTGCGGGTTCGAGCAGCGGTTGTCGTCGTTCGGCTCGACCATCGAGCAGGGGATGTAGTCGAGGTGGTTGGTCGTGATGGTCGTCGTCAGCGTCTGGTTCACGGCGCCGAGCAGGCTGTTGTACTCGTTGGCCGCCCACGTGGCCTCGGTCTGGTCGCCGACCTGTTGCGCCAGCCACTTGTACGACGCCAGCCCCATCAGCGCCGAGTAGTCGTCGATCGTCCAGTAGCCGTTGGAGTCGATGTCCGGGGTGTTCTCGATGATCCCGCCCGGACCGGTGCGAGCCGCCGCGATGGCGTGGGCGCTGTCCTTGATGCTCGGCTCGAGCGCGTCACCCTGCGGGCCGGGGGTGTCGAAGTTGGCCTTCACCGAGGCCAGGTCGCCGGTCTTCTGCAGGTAGATCGCCCAGGGCCAGGAGTACTTCCAGATGCCGTCGTCGTACTGCGCCTGGGTGCCGACGACGCTGCGGGCCTGCAGCAGCAGGTCGAGGTCGCTGGTCGTGCCGTCGGTGCGGTAGCCCTGGGTCAGCATGTTGGCCAGGATGCCGATGACGTCGTGGCTGTACTCCTTGTCGTAGCCGTTGACGCCGGTCTTCAGGTCGGCCCCGCCGCGGGAGATCTGGGTGTAGATGAAGCCGGCCCGGTAGGCGTCGGCCAGGCTGGGGTCGGGCAGCTGGCGGATCTGGGCCAGCTGCTGGACCTGGCCGGTCCAGAAGGCGCGCATGTGCGTGTAGTGCGGCTGATAGCCGCCGGCTGCAACGAGATCGGCTGGCCGCCGGGTAGGCGTAGCTGCCGCCGAAGTTGTCCGAAACAGCGGCGTAGTCGTGGTTGACCGTCTTGCCCGGGCCGACGGCGAGCGGAGCCGTGTTGAGCGGCGTGAGGTTCGCGGTCGGCTGCGGGTCGACCGAGATCGGGGCCGCCGTGGGGTTCGTGACCGAGACCCGGCTGTAGATCACGACGAAGTCGTTGCCGCCGATGCTGACCTTGTCGCCGAAGTTGGTGATGCTGATGTCGGCGCCGCCGCGGTGGAAGCTCGTGACGAGGGCCGGGAGGTAGCCGCCGGCGTTGACCCAGCGTGGTCTGGCTGCCGTCGTAGACGCCGTAGCCGTAGGTCTGCTGGTTGTTGATGACGACGAAGCTGCCGCTCAGGCAGGCCACGACCCCCTGGCTGTTGCCGGCCCAGCCGATGGCGGCGGCCGTTGTGCCCGTTGCGTACTCGGTGTTGGTCGTGGTGCCGCAGGAGGCGCCGGTCAGCACCTTCGGGGTCGCGGCCGCAGGCTTGGTGGCGGCCTGCGACGCAGGTGACCGGCAGGAAGGCGGCCACGGCCACCAACAGACCTGCGCTCAGCGCACCAATGGTGCGAGACCGCGGAGTACGACGGGGACGGGTCAGACCGCTGGATGCACTCACTCAAGCCAACGTAGCCACGTCAGCGGATTCCGCGACTTGAAACGACAGCAGGCCCGGCCGTGGTCGGCCGGGCCTGCTGTCGTGGTGACGCTCGGACTAGCCGATCGTGTACCGGTAAGGAATCGCCGACAGCTCGGCGGCGCCGGGGGTGGTCCCCAGGCCCGAGATGAGCGACAGGTTGTCAACGAAGAGCTGGCCGCTGACGACCGTGCCCTTCGCACCGCTCGGCGTGAAGGTCACCGGGATGGTGACGCTCTGGCCGGACGGCACATTGATGATGCTGAACGGCGTGCTCGGGTCAACCGCCCCGAACTCGAAGTTGCCGATCGGCGTGCTCACCGTGTTGTCGAACGCCAGCGTCGTCGCGGTGATCGCGGTGGTGACCTGGGCGGCCGGCGCCGGGTTGTTGCCGAACGGACCGATGTCCGACGGCACGACGCTCCACGGACCCGACGGCACCGGCGAGCCGGTGTAGGTCGCCGACGCGTCGTGTCCGGTGGAGATCCCCGGCACGTCCGGGTCACCGAACCCGAACATCCACGAGGTGTCGAACATGACGTCGCGCGTCGAGTGGACGTTGACCGTCAGCTTGGTCGTCTCCGTCGGCACGTTGAACTGCGGCGACGCGTCAGTCGGCTTGAGCGGCAACGTGATCGGCTCGCGGCACCAGCTGCGGCAGGGTCACTGTCGCGGTGGTGTTGTGCCTCGCGTCGACGAAGAAGCTCGCCGGCGACAAGCCGGTGTTCTTCACCGTCAACGGCACGGTCACCGCCTGGCCCGCCTTCAGCTTGATGTTGCTGTTGTTGGGCACTCCGGTGGCCGACGCCTGCACCGTGTTGAGCAGCACGCTGCCCGAGAACGGCACCGCGAGGTTCTGCCCCGACACCGCCGGCGCGAAGAGCAACGCCAGCGTCCATCGACCGGACGCAGGCGCCCGGGCGAAGAGCGAGATCGTCGAGAGCGGCGACGTGACGGCCGCGCCGTTGGAGTCGAAGCCGACGACCTTCACGTTGGCCCCGAAGGCCTGAGCGTTGCCCGCGGGGTCGATCAGGTAGCCGTAGACCGGGTCGGTGTCCTTGTTGGCGAACTTGAAGTTCGCCGTCAGGTCCCGCTGCGACGGCGGCACGTCGAACTGCAGGTAGGCCGTCTGACCGGTGAAGAACGACCGGCCGTTGCCACCCGTGAGGCTGCCGCTGTACTTGCCGCCCTTGCTGACGTTGACCAGGCTGCGCATGATCACCGGCACCGACGTGGACTGACCGCCGGACGACGCGATGGTCACCGAGTTCGCCGAATCTCCAGGGCTACCAGCGGTCTTGGCCTTGACCGTCACCGTCTTCGAGGCACCGGGTGCCAGGGTGAGCGACGACGGCGTGACCGAGCCGGCCTTCTGGTAGTCGTGCATGGCGAACTGCAGCTTGACCGTGCCGACCGTGCCGCCGATGGTGGACGACCGGCTCCAGACCATGGCGGTCCAGGTGCCCGGCTGCCGGGTTGCGGATGTCCGCGTGCCCGGCGTTGCCCACGCCCTGCGGCAGCGAGTGCGAGGCGAACTTCCCGGTCGGGTCGAGCAGTGCGACGCGGACGCGTGCGTTGAGCGACGCGTTCGGGTCACCCGGGTAGACGTAGTCCTCGTCCAGTCGGTCGACCCCGGCCGGCACCGTGAAGTGCGTGAGCTCGTAGTTGACCGGTCTGGCCGGCGAAGTCGTCGAAGTGCTGGCTCGCCGTGTCGCTGAGCGTGACGCTCTTGGTCTGCACGTCGAACGGGTTGCCCAGCGTCCGCTGACCCAAGGTCAGCGCTGCGTGGTCGCGCCGTTGTTGGTCAGCGAGAGCTGCCAGCTCTGCGACGAGCCGGGCTGGCCGGTCGCGTCGAGCTGGGTCTGGCTGGCCAGCACCGTGCTGCCCTGTCGGGCCGGGCTGCCGTTGGCGTCGTGGATCGACATCGCGGCGAGCACGGCCTGGTAGCTGTTCAGCCGGCCGGCGCCCTGCTCCTCGGCCGGGTGGCCCAGGTCATCGGCGGTGCTGGTCAGGATCTGCTTGACCAGCGCCGGCGTCGGGCTGGCACCACCGTGGGTGTTGCGGTAGGCCTGGATCACCAGGGCCGCCGCACCCGCCGTCAGCGGAGCCGACTCGCTCGTGCCGCCGGACTCCTCGATCGGCGTGGCGCCGCCGACGAAGTTGGCGCACCCGCCGTACGTCGCCTGGTCGGTGCTGCAGAGCGCCCAGTCGAGGTCACCCGGTGCGAGCAGGTCGAGGCTGCGCCCGGCCTGGGTGAAGCCGCTCGAGCTCAGCGGGCTGATGTTGTTGTCGAGCCAGCCGTCCGTGGCCAGCGGGTAGTAGCCGCCGTAGCCGGTCTGGGCGAGGAACTTGTACGTCGTCGAGCCGCCGACCGAGATGACGGCCGGGTCGGTCGCCGGCGAGCCGATCGTGTTGGTCGGGCCCGCGTCGCCGGTGGAGGCCGTGATGGTGACGCCGGCGGCAACCGCTGCCTCGTCGAACATCCGCACCGCGTCGGCGGCCTCGTCCGGGATCGGGTTGCCACCGAAGGACTGGTTGATGACGTCGACCTTGTCGACGCTCACGGCGTAGTCGATCGCCTGCAGGAAGCCCGAGGTCAGCGTGGCGTTGTTCTCGCGCGAAGACCTTGAGGCCGACCATGCGAGGCGCCGGGCGCCATGCCCTCGATCCGGATGTTGCAGGGCTTGGTCAGCGGGTGCGGCCGAGAAGTTCTGGATGTTGTAGGAGTGCAGGCCCTGAGCCGCGATCGCGCTGGCGTCGAGGAAGGCCTCGGCGCCGTCGGTCGGGGCGTTCGGCGCCGTCACCACTGAAGTCCTGGTAGTCGACGAAGACGTGCGAGCCGTCGGCACGGATGAAGTCCTGGTTGTTGATGTCGATGCCCTCGGCCATCCACGCGACCTTGACGCCGGCACCGGTCGATGCCGAGGCTGCGCGCGGTCTTGGCGGTGGGGTCGTCGGAGCTGGTGCTGGTGGTCTGCAGCGCCTCCGGCTCGAGCATCGGCTTGGAGCCGGTCGGGCAGGCGTTCGGCGGTGCGACGCGGGTGCCGGGCGGCGCTGCGGCGGCTGCCGCCTGCGCGCGTGTCCGGGGTCGCGCCGTGGATCACCGAGTCCGGGATCACTGCGGCCACCGACGGGTTGTGCTGCAGCGCAGTCTGCTCGGCCGACGAGACCGTCGCCGACAGGGCGTTGACCAGCTTGTAGCTGTGCACGTTCTTGGACGTCGCCCTTGAGCTGCGCCGCGACGGACGCCTGCGAGGAGGCGATCTTGGACTCGCGGGTCGCGAACGCCGGGCTGTTCTTCGGCGCGGACGCCGGCTGATCCTTCAGCAGGACGATGACCTTGTGGGTCGCGCTCTGTGCGGCACTCGAAGCGGCGGCCTGACCGGCGGCGGTCGCCGCGTTGGCACTGACTCCGATGGCGGTCGCTCCGGCGAGCACCGATGCCGCACCGATCACGACAGCTCTGGCTGGACGTTTCACCAAAGACCCCTTTCTCCTGTCGGGTTTCGCGACCCCGGTCGGGGGTCGCGCCATCGGCAACCTAGACCCAGGTGAGCTCCGAGCACTACCCCAGAAAGATGAAGTATTCGCAGATCAGACGGCGTGCGGCGGCCGATCTGACGACGGACGGCCCGGTTCGACGGGCGAAACCGTCGGATCGGGGTCACGGAGCGCAGCGGCGGGTGCCGGACCGCCATCGTTAGCCCATCCGGGTGACCCAAGCCGGGTCCGACGCCACCCTTCGGCGACCGGGGCTTCATTGGCCGGGTTGGATGAGCCCGGTTTCGTAGGCGAGGATCTCCTCCTCGGCAGCCGCCGGTCAGAGGGCGGCGAGGTCGCTGGCGCTCATGCCGTCGAGGCCCAAGCGTCGCCAGGGTGCGCGCCCCCTCGGCGCGGAAGTCTCGAGCCAGCACGACCGACGCCATGGTGATCAGCGCCTCCATCGTCGGCGTCTCGACGCCGACCCGGCCGGCCAGGTCGGCCAGGAAGACCAGGAGTAGCCGACGTCCTCGGTCAGGTAGCGGTTGTCGAGCTGGCTCTGAGCGCCGATCCCGAGGAAGCCTGGGGCGGTGGAGTAGCCGGTCGAGTAGTTCGCCTCACGCATGTAGCCCTGCACGACCCCGAGGTCCGGGTCCGACAGCACTCGCACCCCGAGCGCCTCGGCGATGGCCAGCCGCTCGCGGTCGACCGCCTCGATCGCCCGGCCGACGGCCTCGGTGACCCCCTCCTCGTAGAACAGGAACGCGCCGGCGGTCCGCTCGATGAGACCGGTGTTGAGGAGTGTCACTGCGGGGTGGATCACCGGGTTGCCGTTCTGCAGAGTCGTCTGGAAGACGCTGTCGGCGGCCTCCGTCCCGGGGTAGACGTCCTGGATCATCGACAGCAGTCGACCGGTGCCCGAACGGGGGAGGGCGGCGACGAAACACCGGCGCCCAGCTTGTGGAAGACGTTGACCCGTCCCGGCGCGACGATGCGCACCGCGTACGGCAGCGTGCTGGTCTCGCCCACCGTGATCGTCTCGTCATCCAGCGCCAGGCCGGCCGTGCGCTTGAACGTGATCGCGCCCGCGCACGAGGCCGGGCAGACCAGCACCGCTTGCCCGGGCACGAGGTGCGGCGCGACGGCGGCGGCCTGGTGCTCGGTGCTGTACGCCGGGCCGACCAGCACGATCAGCTCGGCCCCCTCGAGAGCAGCCTCGCTGTCGTGCCCGGAGTAGGCGATCTCAGCGAAGCCCTCGATCACACCGGTGGCGTGGATGCCGCCGGCGGCCGCGACCTCGGCCACGTGGTCGGGAAAATGGGGACTGTCGTAGAGCCGCACCGGTGTGACCGTGGTTCGCGAAGTCGAAGGCGGTCGCGAGACCACCATTGCCAGAACCGACGACGGTGACCTTCATGTTCGACACCGTAGCCCGGCGTCGCCGAAGAACAGCACTGACGTAGTAGGTGTCTTGGGCGGGGCGCAGTCCCGACGATGATCTTGACCTCCTCGTCGACGTGCTGTGATCGCAGGTGGTGCCGGTTAGGCTCGGGACCGGGTCAGCTGGGCAGACGGGGAGGCGAGTTTGGGGTCCCGTTCGGGTGGGGCAGCGCCGGCGGACGGCGACGCGCCGGCTCAGCATCCTGGTGGCCCCACCCTGGCGCTGGATCGCGGCGGCGGTCGTCGTGGTCTGCGCCCTGCTCTACGCCACCTTGTCGCGGTACGGCTACCACCGCGACGAGCTGTACTTCCGGATGCTGCCCCCGCGCTGGGGGTACGTCGACCAGCCGTTCCTGACTCCGCTGCTGGCGAAGGCGTCGATCCACCTCTTCGGTGACACCGTCTTCGGGTTGCGGGCCCTGGCACCGCTTTTCACCGCCGCCGGCGTCGTCCTGGCCGCGCTGACGCGCGCGGGAGCTCGGCGGGAGTCGCCGCGCTCAGGGGCTGGCCGCGTGGGGCTACGCCTCCACCGCACTGCCGTTGTTGGGCGGCCACTACTTCGTCACCTCCACCATCGACCTCACCTTGTGGGCGGCCGCGCTGCTGACGGTCACCCGCGCCCTGCTGCGCGACGCCCGCTGGTGGCTCGCCGCGGGTGCGGTCCTGGGCGTCGCCGCCGACAACAAGCTGCTCGTCGCGATCCTGGTGATCTCCCTGGCGGCCGGGATCCTGGCTCTGGGGCCGCGATCGGTCCTGCGCTCGCGCCACCTGTGGGCCGGAGTGGTCATCGCCCTGGTGCTGGCCGCGCCGACCTTGATCTACCAGGCGACCCATCACTTCCCGCAGCTGACGATGGCTCGGGCGCTGCACGACAACAACGCCGGCGACGTCCGGGCACAGCTGATCCCCTACCAGGTCCTGCTCATCGGGCCACCCCTGTTCGTGGTCGTGGTCATCGGCTTCGTCGCGCTGCTGCGCCGTCCCGCCTGGCGGCCGGTGCGAGGTCTGGCCCTGGCCGCCGTGGTGGCGCTGGCCGTGACGTTCGTGGCCGGCGGCCAGATCTACTACGCCTTCGGCCTGCTGGCGTTCCTGCTGGCCGCCGGCTGGGCGACCGACCGAGGCCCCACCTGGCTGCTCGTCGCGGCCATCGCCCTCAACGGCGCCGTGAACGCGTTCATCGCGCTGCCCCTTCTGCCCTTGTCACACGTCAGCGTCCAAGCGGCGCTGAACCCGACGATCGGCGACCAAGTCGGCTGGCCGACGTACGTCGCCACGTTGCGCGCCGCCTACGAGCGGATCCCCGCCGGCGAGCGCAGACAGGTGGTGGTCTTCACCGGCAACTACGGCGAGGCGGGAGCCGTCGCGCGGTACGGCCGGGACCTGCCCCCGGTCTTCAGCGGCCAGAACGAGCTGTACTTCGAAGGGCCGCCACCCCAAGAGCCGCAACCTGGTGCTCGCCTGGACCGAGGACTACGCCGACCTGTCCACGCACTTCGACGACTGCCGGCGGACTGGCCACCATGGACAACGGTGTCGGCATCGACAACGAGGAGCAGGGCAGCGTGGTCGCCCTGTGCCGGGTCCCGTCCACCGGGTGGGCCGCCCTGTGGCCGGCCCTGCAGCACTACGACTGAACGGCCCCTCCGAGTCCTTCCACATCGAGCATCCAGACCCAGGCTCCGTGGTCGCCCACCTGGATTGCCTCGACGCTGAAGTGGAGGTCCGGCCGGCGCGAGAGCCCGCCCTCGCAGCTCAGGTCAGCGGCCCGAGCGGCCGCTACGAGATCCTCCGTTAGCGGGGGCCACGGCCGGTGGCGCCGTCGATGAGTTCTCGTGCGGCGTCAAGGTGGCCGGCGTGGCGTGCGGTCTCCTCGATCATGTGCAGGACCACCCATCGAACGTCGGTGATGGGCTCCCCGGGCCAGTCGAACCCAGGCTGGCCGAGCAGAGCCGCGTCCAGGTCTCGCGATTGCAGGATCTCGTTCGAGACCTCGCATTGACGGCGGTACTGCTCGATCACCGCGGCGGCGGAATGCTCGGTGGTGAACGGCGCCTCCGGGTCGTACGGCGGGTCGTCGAGACCGTCGTCCCAGGTCACCTCCGGTTGGACCCCGAGCACGACCCATTGGAACCACATTGCCTCCGCACCGGCCAGGTGCCGGACCAGGCCGATGGGCGTCCAGCCGGACGGAAACACCGGCGCATGGAGCTGGGCTCCTCGAGACCGTCAACGATCGCCACGACGGCGTCACGCTGCTGGTCAAGGAAGTACTGCAACCGATCGCGCTCGCTGATCACTGGGTCAGTCACGCGCTGGACTGTAGGGGCCGCCGGCGACAGCTATCAATGCCCGAGTCCCCGCCATCACGAGCTGCGTCTCGCCCGGGCCGGCCGGGCTAGTGCTGCCCGCTCCGCGCGGACCGGAGGCCGCGCTGGACCAGGGCCACGAGCACGAGCGCGATGAAGGCGACGGCTCCGATCAGGAAGGCGGCCCAGACGCCCTCACCCAGGTGGGCGGCGAAGGCGTTGTGCTTGCCCAGGCCGTGGTGGGCATCGCCCAACGGGTTGGCGATGACGAACAGTGCCACGACCACGGCGGCGAAGCTGATGAGCAGCTTTCGAGTGATGACCATCGTTCCTCCTCGAGCTTGGTATCCGGAGTTGGATGGCGGCCAGCCTGTCCTCGCGGCTCGGCCATGTCGTCCGTCGCGATAGCGATTCTTGAACCGCCGGACTCCTCCTCAGGTACGACCCGAGGTCGTCGCCAAGGAGGATGTCCCGCCGCGCGCGCAGCCGCTAACGTCGCGACGGTGAGCAGATGGGACGTGCTCGAAGGATGGGTTCGCCGACTCGACCCGCGCGTCGTCGATGCCTTCGCCGCTGTCCTGCTCGGCGCAGTTGCCGCAGGCAGCGAGGTCTCGCGCCTCGAATCCCGGCATCGCTGTCCCGGCGGCGTTGGTGATGTCAGCAACGGTGGCCCTGCGCAGAGTCACCCCCGTGGGGCCATCGCGCTTGCTGGAGCGGCGGCGACCGTGTTGTCGCACGCCGATTCGCGGCCACTCGCGATCGGTCCGATCATCCTGGTCCTCGACTACTACGCGCTCGGTCGGCGGCCCAGACCCCGACGCTCCGGATGGATCGACACCGTGCTTCTGGCGCTCCCGGTGGTCGTGGTCGCGGGCGATCCGAACACGTCGAGCCCTGGCGGCACGTTGGTCCTTGACGTGCTGTTCGTCTGGGCGTTCTTCTTCGCGGTTCCGTTCGGCGCCGGGCGCGCCGTACGCAGCCGGACGACGTTGAACGCGACGCTGCGCGCCGAAACCGAGCGTCTCGAACAGCAGCAGCGCGAGCGCGCCCGGCAGGCCGTCGTCGAGGAGCGCACCCGCGTCGCCCGGGAGCTGCACGATGTCGTCGCACACAGCGTGAGCGTGATGGTGATCCAGACCGCGGCGGCCCGGGCGGTCGCGCGCCGCGACCCGGCGGCCGCGGCCGAGGCACTTCGCTCGGTCGAGAACTGCGGACGCGACGCGTTGGTCGACATGCGCCGGATGGTCGGCGTGCTGTATCGCAGTGACGCCGACCTGCTCAGTGACACGTCTCCTGGACTGGCCCAGCTCGACACGCTGGCCGAGCGTGCGCGGGCGTCCGGCCTGCCGGTGCAGGTGAGCGTCGAGGGTGACCCGCGTTCGCTGCCACCCGCGCTCGACCTCGTCTCGTTCCGGATCGTGCAGGAGGCACTCACCAACGCGATCAAGCATGCCGGGCCGGCCCGCGCGCTGGTGCGCGTCGCCTTCTCCGCGGACTCCCTCGTCCTGGAGATCGTCGACACTGGCCGGGGACGCAGCGAGCGCGACCGCCGGATGACGCAGTCGGTCAAGGACTCATCGGCATGCGCGAACGTCTCGCCCTCTACGGCGGGGAGCTGCGGGCCGGTCGCGTCACGGCGGCGGCTTCCAGGTCCTGGCCAGATCCCGCTCGCCGAGGTCGCGAGCGCCATGCGCGCGCTGACCACGGAGCTCTGGCGCCGCAGGCCCGCTGAAGGCTGGCTGGACGTCGGCCTAGCGGCCGGGCTTCTGGTCCTGTGCGAGATCGAGGTCATCATCGACACCGCTCGGCGATCACGGTCACCACCACTGGCCTCTGGCCGCGAACGTCCTCTCGTTGCGACGCTGACGGTGCCGCTCGCCTGGCGGCGGCGCCGACCTCTCGTGTCCATGGTGGTTGCCACATCCAGCGTGCCCGCTGCTCATCGTGGCGCTCGCGGACGTCACGACGGTCAACTTCCCGCAGCTCGTCCCGTTCATCGCGACGTACTCGGTCGCTGCCTACTCGGCCCGGAGAGACGCCACCCTCGGTCTGGCCTACGCCGCACTCGTGAACGCCGTGAACAACCTGCTCGCTCCGTCCGGGGCGACGTCCTGGGTGTTCGGGATCGTGTCCTGTGCGGCGCCCTGGGCCGTGGGTCGCATCCTGCGCGCTCGCCGCGCGACGGCTGCCGAGCTCAAGCGCACGGCCGACCTGCTCGCCGCCGAGGAGGGTGGCCGGGAGCTGCTCGCGATCGCGGAGCAGCGCACCCGCATCGCCCGCGAGTTGCAGGCCCTCATCGCGCACAGCGTCGCCGCCATGTTCGTTCAAACCCAGACGGCGCGACGCCTGCTCGACGACGACCCGGAGGCGGCGGAAGCTGCGATGGCAACGATCGAGGAGACCGGCCGGCAGGCCCTCGTCGAGATGCGACGCATCCTCGGCGTGCTCCGCCGCGGCGACAGCGCAGCCGACCTGGCCCCCCAGCCCGGCGTCGGGCAGATCCCGGCACTCGTCGATCGCCTGCGCAGTGCGCAGCGTCCGGTCGTGCTCCATGTGGAGGGCGACGCCGGGGCCGGTGCCGGCCAGCGTCGACCTCGGTGTCTACCGCATCCTCGAGGAGGCGCTCGCCGAGGTCGCCGACGCCGCCGACCCGGTCGATGTCGTGCTGCGCTTCGGCGCGGATGACATCGAGCTGAGCGTCACCGTCGCGGGGCCGCAGCGCACCTGGACTGGCCGACGACGGCGATGCGCGAGCGGGCCCCGCTCTGCCAGGGAACGCTGCGAGTCGAGAGCCTCGCCGGGCCCGGCGAGCGGCTCATCGTGCGGCTGCCGCGCGTCTTCGACGAGGCCGTCGCATGAGCGTCCGCGTCGTCATCGCCGACGACCAGCAGCTGGTCCGCACCGGATTCCGGATGATCCTCGAGTCCGAGGCCGACCTCGAGGTCGTCGGTGAGGCGACGAACGGGCTCGAGGCGGTGACGCTCGCCCGCGAGACACAGCCCGACGTGGTGCTGATGGACATCCGGATGCCCGACCTCGACGGCATCCAGGCGACCAGGCGCATCGTCGAGCACGCCGAATGCCAGGCGACCCGGGTGCTGATCCTCACGACGTTCGACCTCGACGAGTACGTCTTCGACGCGCTCCGCGCGGGAGCCAGTGGCTTCCTGCTCAAGGACACTCCCGCGCCCCAGCTGACGAACGCCGTGCGGATGATCGCCGCGGGCGACGCGCTGCTCGGTTCGACGATCACCCGGCGGCTGATCGAGGAGTTCATCGCGGCCGATCGCGCACTGCCACCGCCAGCCGGGTTCGACGAACTGACCGGTCGAGAGCTGGAGGTCTTCCGCCTCGTGGCCACCGGCCTGTCGAACGCTGAGATCGCCGCGCAGCTCGTCATCGGCGAGACGACGGTGAAGACCCACGTCACCCGGCTGCTGATGAAGCTCGGCCTGCGCGACCGGGTGCAAGCAGTCGTCCTGGCCTACGACTCCGGCATCGTTCGCCCCACGCGCACTCGGCCGACCGGCTCATCGCCCTGACCGCTGCCCGTCATGGCGCGGGGAGCAGCTGGCGGACCCAGTCACTGGACGCCGCGGCCGCGACGGACTGGCCGTTGGCATCGACATCGGTCGGACTCCCGCCGTGTCGTAGCAGCAGGGTGATGAGCCGGCCCTGTTCGTGCTTGCAAGCGTCAGAGCCGGAACCGCTCCTGCCGGTGTTCTGAACGGCCAGGTGCAACGGCGTCGAACCGCCCGCGTTCCTCAGCCGGGGATCCGCGCCGCCCTCGATGAGGGCAATCGCCGCCGCCGAGCAACGGTTTCGAACGGCTCGATGCAGCGGCGCCACGCCGCTGTTGTCCAACGCGTTCGGGTCCGCGCCGGCTCCGACCAGATAGGTGATCACCTGTTGCTGCGCGACCGGATCCCAGTGCGCACTGTCAGGACCGCCATCGGCGGCGTAGTGAAGAGGCTCGGCCCCCCGCCGGTTGCGGGCGCGCAGATCGGCGCCGTTCGCAACCAGCTCCTCGGCCAGATCTGGTTGATACGCAGCTGCAGCCAGGTGCAACGCGGTGTCACCGGCGTAGACGTGATGACGCACGGCCGCAAGGAAATACGTCTCGGCGTCTTGGCGGCTCGCCCCCTTCGGATCGGACGGCTGGCCAGCCACGGCGACGATTCCAGCCGGTGCGTGACTCCGGCGCGGTCACGTGACGCGATGGCACCGAACAGCGCAAGCAGCGCGCGGTCGTCGGGCCCAACGCTCGAACCGTGTTGCATCGCTGTTAGGCCACGGCAGCGTCAGATGTCAGGCGCAGCACCGGTATTGGGCGGTCCGTCTTGGTCTCGTAGCCGGCGAACCGTGGCGCCTGGGTGGTAATCAGCTGCCAGGCCGAGGACCGATCATCGCCGCTGAGCTGCTCGACCTTGACGTGATGACGCCTGCCGGAGACCTCCACCCATACCTGATCGGGGTGCGCAACCACGTTGTGGTACCAGCCGGGATGCTGCGTTGCTCCACCGGCGGAGGCGACCACGAACCAGCCGCCCTGACCGTCGTCGAACCGCGCGACTGGATTGGTCCTCGACTCACCCGACCGAGCGCCGGTCGTCGTGAGGTAGAGCAAGTTCATCCCACTGAACTTGTCGCCACTGCGCCGATGGATCCGAAGCATGATCGGCGTCATCAGGCGGTTCAGTAGATGCGGCGGGGTGCGTGCGCCAGTCGTTCCCGCCCGGAAGCTTCTCAATCATCGCCACTCCTGGGGTGCTCGACTCGTTGCAGTATCCCCCGGACCGCGTCGCAATGGCATTCGGTGGCGTTCCGTGGCGTTCAACGGTCCAGATCAGCCAGGACGAGACCGATCAGGTCGATGCTCTCGGCGGTGATGGGGTCGAGGACGAGTTGAAGATGGGTTGCACCTGCGTCGGCCAGTCCCCGCACGTGATCGCGAACGCCTCCGCGAATCGCGAACCCCGCAGGTCGTAGGGAAAGCCGAACGCGTCGTACTCCCGTCGGTTCCGTCCGGCCCCGAGCCCAACGATCAGCCGACCCCGCGAGATGGCGTCGTCCAGGCCTCAGATGGCCCGCGTGTCGTCCCGTCCGGCAAGTCGTAGAGCAGATGGTCGCCCACCCAGTCGAGTCGAAACCAACCATCTCCGCTCGCCGCGCCAGGTCGAGGTACTCGGGCCAGGGCACGAACCTCTCGACCTCGGGCAGCTGGACACCGACCAGGCAGGGGCGCGTCACGCGGCAACCCTAGGGCGCATTCCACCGTGAACTTCCCGGGAACCACGAGGGGCCGGATGCGGCGCGTTGTCACATCTCGCGGCCGGCCGTCGTCTGGATGTCGTACCGACTCACACAGGAGGACGACATGACCGGAACGACCCGCATCCCTGCTGCCGAGATCACCGGCTTCAAGGGCATGCTGATCAAGCGGTTCGCGAAGAAGAGCCTCGGCCAGGTCCCGACCTCGCTCGGTGTCTACTGGCACAACCAGAAGGTGCTCATGGGCATGGCCGGCGTCGGTGGCAAGGTCCAGAAGTGGGACGCCTGCGACGAGCAGCTCAAGTCGTTCGCGCACATGGCGGTTGCCGCTCAGGTCGGCTGCAGCTGGTGCCTGGACTTCAACTACTTCGAGGCCCACAACAAGAACCTCGACCTGGACAAGGCCCGCGAGGTCCCGCGGTGGCGCGAGTCGGACGTCGTTCTCGCCGCTCGAGCGTGAGGTGTTGGCCTACGCCGAGGCGATGACCGTGACCGAGCCGACGGTGACCGACGAGATGGTGGCGTCGCTGCGAGCCCAGCTCGGTGACGCCGCCCTGGTCGAGCTCACTGCGGTCATCGCGTTCGCCAACTTCACCACCCGTCCGAACGTCGCGCTCGGCATCGAGTCGGACGGTTTCGCTGCGGCCTGCGGACTCAAGCCGCTCGCGCAGCCCACCGCCGTAGGGTCGTCAGCGTGACCATGACCGAGGACCCGTTCGTCGCCCACCGCGGGCTGCTCTTCACCGTCTCCTACGAGATGCTCGGCTCGGCCACCGACGCCGAGGACGTCGTGCAGGACACCTGGCTGCGATGGGACGCGATCGGCGCCGGACGCGCGCGCCGCGCGTACGCGACCCGCGCGCGTTCCTGGTGCGGATGGTGACCCGCAAGGCCCTGGACCGGCTGCGCTCGAACGCCCGGCGGCGTGAGGAGTACGTCGGTGAGTGGTTGCCCGAGCCGCTGCTCACCGCCCCGGACGTGGCCGACGACGTCGAGCTCGCCGAGAGCGTCTCGATCGCGATGCTCACCGTCCTCGAGACGCTGACGCCCACCGAGCGCGCGGTCTTCGTGCTGCGCGAGGTGTTCGACACGCCGTACGACGAGATCGCTGAGGTGGTCGGCAAGTCCGCGAGCCGCCGTACGGCAGATCGGGCATCGAGCGCGGGAGCACGTCGCGGCGCGCCGGCCCCGGATGGAGGTCAGTCGCGGCGAGCAGCAGGAGGTCGTCGAGCGGTTCCTGGCGGCGGTGACCCAGGGCGACCTGCAGGGGCTGCTCGACGTCCTCGCGCCTGACGTCGTGCTCGTGGCCGACGGTGGCGGGGTCGTCCAGGCCGTCGTCAACCCCGTGATCGGGTGCGAAGAAGGTCGCCAACCTGCTGCGACCGTTCACCCGGCTCGCCCCGGAGGCCCAGATCCTGCCGATGTTGCTGAACGGCGCGGTCGGAGCCCGGATCGTCGGCACCGACGACGGCTACGACACGGCGATCAGCTTCGTGGTCGAAGAGGGCCGGATCAGTCGTATCTACGCCGTCCGCAACCCCGCCAAGCTCGGACGGATCGACGTCGAGGCGACGATCAGTCGGTGAGTCACCGCGCGTCGCGGGGGGTTGTCCCTCCGTGGACGCGTCGCAACACTGGAGGCGAACCGCTGCCCACGAGGGGCGGACGAGTCTGGAGGAGGGGTCCTCGGATGTCCGATGCAGCCATGCGCCTGTTGGTGGGAACGACCAAAGGCGCGTTCGTCCTCGACGGCGACGCCGATCGCAGCCAGTGGACGGTCCGCGGGCCGTACTGCGACGGGTGGCCCATCAACCACGTCATCGGCGACCCGGCAACCGGGACGATGTGGGCCGGTGGCGGGGGTGACTGGTCTGGTGCCGGGGTCTGGCGCTCGAGCGACGACGGCCGCACCTGGGAGCTGACCAAGCTGACGACCGGCCAGGTGGACGCCTGGGCCGCGGGCGACCCCGGCTTCGCCGAGTCCATCGGCTGGACCGAGACGCCGGCACCGTTCGGCGACGGCTTCTCCCAGATCTGGTCGCTGGGGCGGGTCGGCTCCCGGCTCTACGCGGGGACGAAGCCGGCGAGGCTGCTCGTCAGTGACGACGACGGCGTGACGCTGGGAGACCGTCAAAGGGCTGACCGACCACCCGTCGGCCTCCGAGTGGGGCCCCGGCGCAGCGGGGCTGGTCCTTCACACGATCGTCGCCGACCCGGAAGACCCCGAGAAGGTCTGGGTCGGCATCTCCGCCGCAGGGGTCTTCGCCACCGAGGACGGCGGCGTGACGTGGGAGCGGCGCAACGACCTGGCCGACCCCGCCGATGGTGAGGGCCAGGCGCCACCCCGCGGCAGCCTCCGACGGGCACACCGGCTTCTGCGTGCACCACATCGAACGAGCTCCCGGCGCCGGCGACCCGCTCTATCAGCAGAACCACCAGGGGGTCTGGCGCTCCGCCGACGGCGGCCGCAGCTGGCACGACATCACCGCCGGCCTGCCCTCGAGGTTCGGCTTCCCGCTCTGGGCCCACCCCCGCGACGGACAGACGATCTGGACCGTGCCACTGAACGGCGACACCGAGGGCCGGTACCCGCCCGACGCAGCCGCCGCGGTCTGGCGCTCGCGCGATGCCGGTACGTCGTGGGAGGCCCAGCGCGCGGGGCTGCCACAGGAGGCGTGCTTCTTCACGGTGCTCCGGCAGGGCATGAGCGGCGACCGGCGGGATCCGGCCGGGGTCTACTTCGGCACCAACACGGGATCGGTCTTCGCCAGCCGCGACGAGGGAGACAGCTGGGGGGAGATCGCCCGGCACCTGCCCACCGTCCTGGCCGTCGAGGTCCTCGAGTCACCGGCCCTAGGAGCGCCGGGCGGGGGCCCCGGGCTCAGGAGCGACGGAGGCTCGCCAGCACGCTCGTCTCACCCGAGTCGCCGACCCGGCCGTTGAGGAGGTAGTCACCCTCGAGAGGCGCGCCCACGACCCGGGCCAGCGATGAGGCTGAGGCCCCTGGCGCGGACCACGGTGACGGTGCCCTCGTCGGTCACCGAGTCGATCGAGGTCACGTCCGGGACGCTCGGCGCCGGGGCTGCCGCTGCCGCGGACCTGCATCCGCGCCGGCACATCGACGCGTCCCCCTTCCTGCTCGAAGTACATGTCGGCCTGAGTGCCTCCCGTCACGATCGCGGCCGCCAGCGTGGCGGCCCACACCGGGTCGCCGCAGCCGTCGTACACCCATCGACTCCCGAGCACGGAGTGGTCGCTGGTCCCGATCAGATGCGCCTCGGCGCCCGCCAACGGCGCGGCGCGGTAGGTCAGCGGGATCTGCACGACGACGCCGTCAGCGGTCTGCCACAGGATCGTCTCGACGCCCACCTGCCCAGCGGGATCGTCGAAGCGGTACTCGGCCAGCTTGCCGATCGGCCCCAAGCCCGATGCCCAGGACTGCCCGCTGGAGCCAGGTCTCGACGAGCTCCTGTTTCGACGGAGACAGCGTGGCTTTGTGGACGAGGGCCATAGCCGGACCCTACGCGCCTGGACGGGCGGGCTTATCTTTCGGTGTGGAGCAACGCACCTTGGGTCGTACGGGCGAAGTCGGTGTCCGTGGTCGGCCTCGGCACCTGGCAGCTGGGCGCCGACTGGGGTGACGTGCCGGAGTCCGCTGCGCTGGAGGTGCTGGAGGCTGCCGCCGACGGCGGTGTCACGTTCTTCGACACCGCTGATGTCTACGGCGACGGGCGCAGCGAGCGGGTGCTCGGCCGGTTCCTGGCGGCCCACCCGGACCACGACTTCGTGGTCGCCACGAAGATGGGCCGCCGCGTCGAGCAGGTGCCCCAGAACTACGTCCTGGACAACTTCCGGGCCTGGACCGACCGTTCGCGGCGCAACCTCGGCGTGGACCGGCTGGACCTGGTCCAGCTGCACTGTCCGCCGAGCGCGGTCATCGACGACGATGCGACCTACGACGCCCTGGACGCCCTGGTCGACGCCGGCGCCATCGCGGCGTACGGCGTCAGCGTCGAGACGGTCGACCAGGCGCTGTCGGCGATCGACCGGCCGCACGTGGCGTCGGTGCAGATCATCCTCAACGCGTTCCGGCTCAAGCCGCTCGAGCGGGTGCTGCCGGCCGCGCCCGATGCCGGCGTCGGCATCATCGCCCGGGTGCCCCTGGCCTCCGGCCTGCTCTCCGGGCGCTATCGCACGGACACCGAGTTCGCGGCCGACGACCATCGCAGCTACAACCGTGACGGCAGTGCGTTCGACGTCGGCGAGACCTTCAGCGGCGTCGACTTCGAGACGGGCGTCGAAGCGTCCAGGGAGTTCGCGGCACTGGTCGAGAGCGGCCGGGCCGGCGGACGTCACGCCCGCGCAGGCCGCCATCGCCTGGGTGTGGCAACAGCCAGGCGTGTCAACGGTCATCCCCGGCGCCCGTAGCCCCGAACAGGCGCTCGCCAATGCCGCCGCCGGACGGGTCCCGCCACTGTCGGACGCCTTCATCGCCGGCGTCAGGGACCTGTACGACGCGCGCATCCGCGCCCTCGTGCATGACCGCTGGTAGCCGAACGGCCAGCCCCGCACCGACCTAGGCGGGCCAGGGCGCGACCGTCTGGCAGCCGAACTCCTCGGGGGCGACGTCACGCAGGGTCTCGGCGAACTGCCATCGATGGCCGGCCAGGTCCTCCACCGTGCAGTCACGCTCGCCGTACTCGCGGTCAGTGGGGGGCTCGACCACGGGGGCGCCGTGCGCGCGGGCCCGCTCGAACTGGGCGCCCACGTCCTCGACCCTGACCCGCGTCAGATGCGTGACCGGGCCCTGGTCCTCGGACTGCTCGCCGCGCAGCTCGGCGACGATCACGGCTCCGTCGGCACCGATGCTCATCTGCGACCGGTGACTCTCCCCGATCCGCGTCCGCTCAACGAACCCGAACGCCGCGCTCAGCCAGGCCACCGCCGCCCGCACGTCCGGGTAGGACAGGACGGGCACGACGGAAGGTGGCGGCGTCGACCGGTTGACCTTCATGGATTGACCCTGGCACAGCTCACGCACGAGCAGGCGGCGGAGGTCGTCGTTCGGTTGAGTTCGAGCTAGCGTCCCAGGTCATGGGACTGGCCGAGCGGCTCAACTATCGCTATCCGGACCCGAACGCCTTCCAGCGGGCCGTTCAGGCGTTCGCCGGCTCCCGGCCGGGCGCATGGATGACTCCCAGGACGCTGGTGCCGCTGGACAGACTCGTCTCGCGTTGGAGCCGTGGACGCGTCACTCTCCCTGTCATCCTGGCCGGACTTCCGGTGGTCGCGCTGACCACGACCGGCCGCACGTCCGGCCTTCCGCGGGCCACCCACCTGATCGCGATCCCTTTCGAGGACACGCTCGCCCTCCTGGGCACCAACTTCGGCCAGCCGAAGACACCCGCCTGGACGCTCAACCTCGAGGCAGATCCGGCCGCGACGATCTCCCATCACGGCACGACGGTGATGGTCCGCGCCCGCAGCGCCACCCCCGACGAGCGGACGGCCATCTTCACCACCGCAGCGACCAAGTTCGCTGGTGCGGCCAACTACGAGCAACGCCTCGCCGACAAGCGGCCGGTCCCGGTCTTCGTGCTCGAGTGACTCGCCTCAGTGCGTCGACCAGTTCGACCAGGCCGGCCACGAGGCCTACGAGCGAACAGGCGCCGAGGGTCCGCAGGACGGACCACTTGACCCGGAAGATCAGGAGCGCGGCGAACGCGGCCACCGCCAGTGAAAGCGGTTTGAGAGTGCCGGGATCGGGCACCTGGAGGTGGAGCGGCCCCCAGGTCACGTGCTGATCTCGCGGAACAGGGTGTGAACGGCGAAGAAGATCGCCAGGTTCGCGATCACCCCGACGACGGCCGCCATGATCCCCGTCAAGGCAGCGGACAGCGCCTGGTTGCCGCGCAGCCGCTCGACGTACGGGGCGCCCACGAAGACGAACACGAAGCACGGGACAAACGTCACCCATGTGGTCAGCAGGGCCGCGATCACGGCGGCCACCCACGGGTTCGAGTGAGCCGGGGTGGCGATAGGCGCCGACGAAGGCGACGAACTGGACCACCATGACGAGCGGGTCCGGGCGTCGTCTCGGCCAGCGCGAGGCCGGTGACCATCTCGCCGGGTGCCAGCCAGCCGTAGACCTCGACGGCCTTCTGCGCGACGTAGGCCAGCACGGCGTACGCGCCGCCGAAGGTGACCAGCGCAGCGCCGGTGAAGAACAGGCGCCAGGTCGGCGAAGATGCTGTCGCGGCCGGCCAGGGCCGCGACGACGCCCACCGGGACGGCCCATGCGACCAGGCCGACGGCCAGCACCTTGACCGCGGGCCGCGGCTCGGGCGCTCGGCGTGCAGCGCGTCGTCGCGGGATCAGCGGGCGTCGGTCCGTCGGCGTGGCCGCCGGTGCCTTCGGGTCGCGCATCGCGTGCGGCGCCCAGCGACCGAGCGCCCAGCCGACGCCGCGGCCGCGCCGCACCACGAACGGGAACGGCACGGCGAACACGCACAGAGCGACGAACGCGGCCACGGCCAGCGACGACCAGGGCGGGATGCCCAGGGCCCGACCACCGACCCGGATCACGGCCTGGGCCACGATCGCCAGCACCGCCGGTGCCAGGCCGGCGAAGACGGCGGTGACGACGGTGGTGTCACCGGCGCTCACATACACGGCCGACAGCCCGAGCAGGGCGACCACCCCGGGCAGCACGAACAGGATACCGGCGACCAGACCGCCGCGGACGCCGTTGAGCAGCCAGCCGATGTAGATCGCCAGCTGCTGAGCCTCTGGCCCGGGCAGCAGCGTGCAGAACGACAGCGCGTGGAGGAACCGCCGCTGGCCGATCCACCGCCGCTGGTCGACCAGCTCGTGCTGCATCACCGCGATCTGCCCGGCGGGACCGCCGAAGGTCTGCAAGGAGATCGCGAACCAGGCGCGCGTTGCCACCCCTAGCGGCACGACCGGTCCGGTGCTCCCGACGGTGCCGTGCGACTCCGTCGGTCGGCCGGTCAGGCGGCTCAGCCGGGCTGGTCACGAGGACTTCCTTCCACACCCGGCAACCGAGGCGCAACTACGACCCGCCACGCGGCATACGCCGATCCGGCCCGCGGAATCGCCGAGCATTTCGTCGGGTCTGGACGGTGCCGGCCTCGCCGCGGACACCGTCGAGCGGGTCGCCGTCGGCCGAGGGCGTATCGTCCCAGCTGTGAGCAGCAACGAGGAGTACGAGCGAGGGTTGCGCATCCGGCGCGAGGTGCTGGGCGACGAGTCGTCGACGCCAACCTGGCCGGCCCGGATGCGTTCATGATGACGTTCCAGCACCTTGTCACGGAGCTGGCCTGGGGCCGCGCTGGAGCGGGACGGCGCTGATCGTAAGTCAAAGGCCCTCCTGACCCTCGGCATTCTCGCGGCGCTGGGTCGGCACGAGGAGCTGGCCATCTACGTCCGAGGCGCGCTCGACCAGCGGCGCAACGGTGGATGAGATCGAGGAAGTGCTCGTCCACGTGACGGTCTACCGCGGCACCCCTGCCGGCCGCCAGTCCTTCATCGCCGTTCATGAAGCGCTGCTTTGCCGGAGCGCTCCCCGCCGAGTAGACGCACCAACGGGATTCAGTCCCCGGGGGTGAGTTTCGACTTAGCGCCTGGGTGAGGGAGCGTCGCTCGGCGTTGGTGCGCGCCAAGCTCGAGTGCGCGCTGGTACGCCGCGTGGGCTTCGTCCGTGCGTCCGGCGCGGCGCAGGAGGTCGGCGCGGGCCGAGTGGAAGTAGCGGTACTGGTCCAGGTCGTCGTCGAGGTGGTCGAGGATCGCCAGGCCGGCGTCGGGCCCGTCGAGCTCGGCGATCGCGATGGCCCGGTTGAGCTCGACAACCGGTGAGCGGGTCCGGGCCGACAGGCTGGCGTAGAGATCGGCGATCTGCCGCCAGTCCCGAGGCTGC
>CAWIBR010000006.1:0-101731 GCA_963834425.1 uncultured Actinomycetota bacterium | reverse complement strand
GCTCGACACCGAGCAGCGGGTGGTCCGAGACGTAGAGCCCGAGCATGTCGCGCTCGAAGGCCAGCAGGGTCGACTTCTCCCATTCACCCGTCGGGATCGGCGGCAGCACCGCGAGCTCGACCGCCGGCACGTCGTCGAACCCGCCGAAGAGCGAGTCCTGCCCGACCGCCTCGTGCCGCTTCTCATCGACGAGCGAGTCGACGTAGACCTCGTGCACCGCGACCAGCCCGGCCCGCGCGTGCCCGAGCGAGTCGAAGGCTCCGGCCTTGACCAGCGACTCGATGGTCCGCTTGTTGCAGACCACAGCCGGCACCTTGCGCAGGAAGTCCTCGAAGTCGCGGAACCGGCCCTTCTCCTGCCGCGCGCCGGCGATGGCCTCGACGACGTTGGAGCCGACGTTGCGGATCGCGGCCAGGCCGAACCGGATGTCGGTGCCCACGGCGGTGAACTCCGAGGAGCTCTCGTTGACGTCCGGCGGCAGCACCTTGATGCCCATCCGCCGGCACTCGCCGAGGTAGAGCGCGGACTTGTCCTTGTCGTCGCGCACGCTGGTCAGCAGCGCCGCCATGTACTCGGCCGGGAAGTTCGCCTTGAGATAGGCGGTCCAGTAGGACAGCACGCCGTACGCCGCGGAGTGGGCCTTGTTGAAGGCGTAGTCGGAGAACGGCAGCAGGATGTCCCACAGCGCCTTGACGGCGGCCGGGGAGAAGCCGCGCTCCTTCATCCCGGACTCGAAGGTTTCGTACTGCGCGTCGAGCTCGGACTTCTTCTTCTTGCCCATCGCCCGGCGGAGCAGGTCGGCGGCGCCGAGGGAGTAGCCGGCGACCTTCTGGGCGATCGCCATGACCTGCTCTTGGTAGATGATCAGGCCGTAGGTGTCGCCGAGCAGGTCCTCCAGGGCCTCGGCCAGCTCCGGATGGATCGGCGTGACCTGCTTGCGGCCGGTCTTGCGGTCGGCGTACTCGTTGTGCGAGTTGGCGCCCATCGGACCGGGGCGGTAGAGCGCGATGACCGCGGAGATGTCCTCGAAGTTGTCCGGCCGCATCGAGCGCAGCAGCGCGCGCAGCGGCCCGCCGTCGAGCTGGAAGACGCCGAGGGTGTCGCCGCGGGCCAGCAGCTCGTAGGTCGGCTGGTCGTCCAGCGGCAGGGTCTCGAGCTCCAGGTCCAGGCTGCGGTTGGCCGAGATGTTGCTGACGGCGTCGTCCAGGATGGTCAGGTTGCGCAGGCCGAGGAAGTCCATCTTGACCAGGCCGAGCGCCTCGCAGCTCGGGTAGTCGAACTGGGTGATGATCTGCCCGTCCTGCTCCCGCTTCATGATCGGGATCAGGCCGGCCAGCGGCTCGCTGGACATGATGACGCCGGCGGCGTGCACGCCCCACTGCCGCTTCAGCCCCTCCAGCCCGAGCGCCGTCGCGACGACCTCCTGGGCCTCGGCATCGGTCTCGTGCAGCTTGCGGAACTCGTCGGCCTCCTTGTAGCGCTTGTCCTGCGGGTCGAAGATCCCGGCCAGCGAGATGTCCTTGCCCATCACCGCCGGCGGCATCACCTTGGTCAGCCGCTCCCCCACGGCGAACGGGAAGCCGAGCACCCGGGCCGAGTCCTTCAGGGCCTGCTTGGCCTTGATGGTGCCGTAGGTGACGATCTGGGCGACCCGCTCCGAGCCGTACTTCTCGGTGACGTAGCGGATCACCTCACCGCGGCGGCGCTCGTCGAAGTCCACGTCGAAGTCCGGCATCGACGGACGCTCGGGGTTGAGGAACCGCTCGAAGATCAGGCCGTTCTTGACCGGGTCGAGGTCGGTGATCCGCATCGCGTAGGCGCACATCGAGCCGGCGCCCGACCCACGACCCGGCCCGACCCGGATGCCGTTGTCCTTGGCCCAGTTGATGAAGTCGGCCACGACCAGGAAGTAGCCCGGGTAGCCCTTGCCGACGATGACCTCGGTCTCGTACGCCGCCTGCTGGCGGGCGTAGTCCGGCACGCCGCCCGGGTAGCGGACCTGCAGGCCGCGCTCGACCTCCTTGACGAACCAGGACTGCTCGTCCTCCCCCGGCGGGCAGGCGAACCGCGGCATGTAGCGGCCCTCGCCCTGCTCGAAGGCGACGTCGCACATCTCGGCGATCCGCAGGGTGTTGTCGCAGGCCTCCGGCAGCTCGCGGAAGCGGTGCCGCATCTGCTCGGCGGACATCAGGTAGAAGTCGTCGGCCTCGAACTTGAACCGGTTCGGGTCGGCCAGGGTCGAGGCGGACTGCACGCACAGCAGGGCAGCGTGGGCCTTGGCGTCCTCGGCGTGCGTGTAGTGCAGGTCGTTGGTGGCGACCAGCGGCAGGTCCAGCTCCTTGGCCAGCCGGAGCAGGTCCTCGCGGACGTTCTGCTCGATGGGCAGGCCGTGGTCCATCAGCTCGCAGAAGTAGTTCTCGGCACCGAAGATGTCCCGGAACTCCGAGGCCGCGGCCAGCGCCTCGCGGTACTGCCCCAGCCGCAGGCGGGTCTGGATCTCACCGCCGGGGCAGCCAGTGGTGGCGATCAGGCCCGCGCCGTACGTCGAGAGCAGCTCGCGGTCGATCCGCGGTTTGAAGTAGTGGCCCTCCAGCGAGGCGAGCGAGGCCATCCGGAACAGGTTGTGCATGCCGGTCGTCGACCGGGCCAGCAGCGTCATGTGCGTGTAGGCGCCCGACCCCGAGACGTCGTCCCGGCTGGCCGAGGTGGCATCGCCCCACTTGACCCGGGTCTTGTCGCTGCGGTGGGTGCCGGGCGTGACGTAGGCCTCGACCCCGATGATCGGCTTGACCCCGGCGGCGAGGCCCTTCTTCCAGAACTCGTAGGCCCCGAAGACGTAGCCGTGGTCGGTCGTGGCCAGGGCCGGCATCCCCTGCCGGGACGCCTCGGCGAACAGGTCGTCGATCCGGGCCGCGCCGTCCAGCATGGAGTACTCGGTGTGCACGTGCAGGTGGACGAAGGAGTCGTTCGAACCACCGGGCATGAGGGCGATTCTAGGTTGCGGCGCAGACAGTTTCGGGGCGCTGCGCCGACATCCCAGCCCGGACGGCGTGTCGCCCGGCGCGTCGCCCGGACGTTGGCCAGACCCGCCCGACTTGTCAGACCCAGCGGGACAAAATGCTGCGTCAGGGTCTGACAACTCAGGACTCAGGGGGTCTCCTCGGCGACGATCCGGGCCAACGCGGCCAGGCTGCGGTCGACGTCCTCGTCCGTCGTCGCGGCGTTGCTCACCGAGACCCGCAGGATGGCCTGATCGCGCCATCGGCTGCCGCTCATCCAGGCCGTGCCGTCGGCCAGCACGCGTCGGACGACCCGCTGGGTGAGCTCGTCGGAGCCGAACCCGACGCAGACCTGGGTGTAGACCACGTCGTTGAGCACCTGGGCCCCCGGGATGGCCGCCACGCCGGCGGCGAACCGGGCGGCGGCCCGGCACAGGCCGGCCATCAGGTCCTCGACGCCGGAGCGGCCGAGCGAGCGCAGCGCCGCCCAGATGACGATCTCGCGCCCGCGCCGGGACAGCTCGGGCACGAAGTCGGCTGGGTCCCCGGCCTCGGATTGGATCAGGTACGGCCCGTGGACGCCGAGCGCGGCCCGATGGGCGACCGGGTCGGCGCAGATCACGACGCCCGAGTCGTAGGGCACGTTGAGCGTCTTGTGGGCGTCGGTCGCCCACGAGTCGGCATCAGCCAGGCCGGCGGTGAGCGAGCGCAGTTGCGGGCTGGCCGCGGCCCAGAGCCCGAACGCGCCGTCGACGTGGACCCAGGCGCCGGCCGCCCGGGCGATCGGAACCAGCGCCGTGAAGTCGTCGAACGCCCCGGAGTGCACGTTGCCCGCCTGCAGCACGACGATCGTCGGCGTCCCGGCCTCGCCCTCGGCCAGTGCCTCGCCCAGTGCGTCCGGCCGCATCCGGCCCTGGTCGTCGGCGGCGACCACGGTCGGAGCACCCAGGCCCAGCATCCGCAGCGCGACCTCGACCGAGCTGTGCACCTCGGCCCCGACCAGGACCCGAACTCTGGGCGCCCCCTGCAGGCCGTCGGCCTCGACGTCCCACCCGGCCCGCTCGAGGACCCGATAGCGAGCCGCCGCGAGGCCGGAGAAGTTGGCCATCGTGGCGCCGGTCGTCCAGCCGACGCTGGACGGTTCGCGGCAGGTCGAGCAGCTCCAGCAGCCAGCGCCCGGCCACGTCACCGAGCGCGGACACGGCGGGGGTGACCTGGCGCATGCCGGAGTTCTGGTCCCACGTGCTGGTCAGCCAGTCGGCGCCGAGGGCAGCCGGCAGGACGCCGCCGATGACGAAGCCGAAGAACCGGCCGGACCCCATCGCCACGAGGCCGGGCTCGGCCGCGGTGGCCAGCTCCTCGATCACCTGGGCCGGATCGGTGGGTCCGGCCGGCAGGTCGTCACCGAGGAGCGCGGTCACCTCCTCGATGCTCGCGCGAGCCGGCACCGGTCGCTGCTGCACCGAGCCGAGCCACGCGCGGGCGCGCCGGGTGGTGACATCGAGCACCGCGTCGTACGGCGTAGAGCTTGGTTCGTCCACGGGTGCCTACTCTGCGCCGCCGCCCCGGATGACGTCCAGGGCGTGGGACAGGTCGGCGGGGTAGCTGCTCTCGAAGGTGACCGACTCGCCGGTCCGCGGATGCTCGAAGGCCAGCCGGACCGCGTGCAGCCACTGCCGCTGCAGGCCGAGCCGGGCCGACAGGGTGGGGTCGGCGCCGTAGGTCAGGTCACCGACGCAGGGATGGCGCAGCGCCGAGAAGTGCACCCGGATCTGGTGGGTGCGGCCGGTCTCGAGATGGACCTCGACCAGGGAGGCGGCGGCGAACGCCTCGATCACCTCGTAGTGGGTGATGCTCGGCTTGCCCTCGGCCACGACCGCCCACCGGTAGTCGTGGACCGGGTGCCGCCCGACCGGGGCGTCGATGGTGCCTCGGGACGGGTCCGGGTGACCCTGGACCAGCGCGTGGTAGGTCTTGTCGACCGTGCGCTCCTTGAACGCCCGCTTGAGCCGCGAGTAGGCCAGCTCGCTCTTGGCCACGACCATCAGCCCGCTCGTGCCGACGTCCAGGCGGTGCACGATGCCCTGGCGCTCGGCCGCACCCGAGGTCGCCACGACGACACCGGCCGCCGCCAGCCCGCCCAGGACCGTTGGCCCGCTCCATCCGGGGCTCGGGTGCGCGGCCACCCCGACCGGCTTGTCGACGACGACCAGGTCATCGTCCTGGAAGACGATGACCAGGCCGGCTACCGCCTCGGCCGGCACCGGCGCGGCGGATGGCGGGTCGGGCAGGGATACCTCGAGCCACGAGCCCGCGTGAACCCGGTCGGACTTGGCCGGGCGTCGCCCCGTCGAGCTGGACGGCGCCGTCGCCGACCAGGTCGGCCGCCCGGCTGCGAGAGATCCCGAACAGCCGGCTCAGCGCGACATCGACCCGCTCGCCCTCCAGGCCGTCGGGCACGGGCAGCGAGCGGTGGTCAGACATCGCTCGGCGGGGTGGGGCGGCGCTCCCAGCTCACGCCGCGCAGAGTGAGCAGCACGACCAGGACCCCGGCACACACGATCGCGGTGTCGGCCAGGTTGAAGATCGGCCAGTGCGGGAACTCCAGGAAGTCGACGACGTGCCCCCGAGCCACCCCGGGAGCGCGGAACAGCCGGTCCGAC
The DNA here is from genome assembly GCA_963834425.1 of uncultured Actinomycetota bacterium. Taxonomy (GTDB): domain Bacteria; phylum Actinomycetota; class Actinomycetes; order Actinomycetales; family CAVURS01; genus CAVURS01. Next base: position 96,069 of record CAWIBR010000006.1, on the reverse strand, counting down.
AGGTTCCCGCAGGCACCACCGAGCAGGAGGCCGAAGGCAACGGCCCACAGCCGGCTACCGAGCCGGCGCGAGGCCCGGACCACGAAGACCACGACCGCAGCCGCGATCAGGGTCAGGACCCAGGTCATGCCGGTCGCCGTGGAGAAGGCCGCCCCGGCGTTGCGGGTCAGGTCGAAGCGCAGCACCGGACCGAGGAAGCCGGTCGGCTGCCCCTCGGTGAGGTGGGCGACCGCGAGCGCCTTGGTGACCTGGTCGAGCACGAGGACGGCGAGGGCCACACCGGCGACGAGCGCGAGCAGACCGCGCGGTGGCCGATCCGGTGCGGGTGGCTCAGCGTCCGTGGGCCGGGCGGGGTCAGCGGGTTCGGAGGGCTGGGTGGGTTCGGTGATCAGCGACGCTCCTGGCGTTGCTTGTCCGCGACACACAGGGTCGCGCGCGGGAAGGCCTGCAGACGCAGCTTCCCGATCGGGTTGCCACACACTTCGCACAGGCCGTAGGTCCCGTCATCGATCCGGGACAGCGCCCGCTGGCTCTGCTGCAGCATCTCCCGCGAGTTGTTGGCGAGCGAGATCTCCTGCTCCCGCTCGAAGGTCTTCGCGCCCGCGTCGGCCTGGTCGTCACCCGCGCCGTCGCCGGAGTCGCGCAACAGGTCGGCCAGGTCGTGCTCGGCGAGGTTGATCTCGGCCCGGAGCCGGTCGATGTCGGCCTGCAGCTCGGCCCGGACGATGCTCAGCTCCTTCTCGGTCCACGGCGACTCGTCACCGCGAACGGCCAGCCGGCCGGCCCGGGCCGGCTTGGCAGCTGGCGCTTTGGCCGGCGTTGCCTTGGCCGGAGCTGCCTTCGCCGGCTGTCTTCGTCGCTGTCTTGCCGTCTTGGTCGGCGCCGTCTTCGCGGTCTTGGCCGGCGCCGCCTTCGCCGTCTTCGCAGCCGGTGTCTTCGCCGCCGGCGTCTTCGCAGCCGGTGTCTTCGCAGCCGGTGTCTTCGCAGCCGGTGTCTTGGCGGCGGGGGTCCTGGCGGCGGCCTTCTTGACCGACGTCGTTGTCGCTGCCTTCGCCGGGGCGGCCGCCTTGCTCGCCGACGACTTGGCAGTGGCCTTCGCGGTGGACTTGGCGGTGGACTTGGCGCGTGGACTTCACGGTCGGCTTCGCCGTGGATCTTGGTCGCCGTGGACTTCGGCCGTGGACTTCGCCGCTTTCGTCGCCTTGGCTGGGCTCTGCGCTGCGGGCTTGGCGGTGGACTTCGCCGTACTCCTCGCCTTCGCTGGGGGGCTCGTGGTCGCGACCCCCCGGGCGGGCTTGGCGGTCTTTGCCGCTGGGCCGCGCGGTGCGGTCTTGACCGGCCGCGCGAGCTTGGCCGGCGCCGACTTCTTGGCCGGGGCAGCCTGCCCTGTCCTGCTAGCCATCTCCGTAGCCCCCTTCGAGGTGCTCATCGGACGGCGCGGAGGCCGGTGCGGGAAGGATAGGCGCGGGCCGGGCGGCGCTCAATCTCCCGCGCCGCCCAGGCAACGCCCAGGATGCGCGAGAGGCGGCCGCCGGGATGCACCCGGCAGCCGCCTCGTGCGCGTGCGGACCGCTTGTCAGTTGCCGAACGGGAAACGCGGCGGCTCGGCCGAGCTCGAACCGGAGCCACTGTCGCCGGAGTCGGACTGCTGGTGGGCAGCGCTGGACCGAGTCGGCAGCGGGGAACCGCCGGACGCGGCCGGGGCCGGTCCTTCCGGCCCTTCACCAGCGACGGGCAGCGCGTCGAGGTCGCGCAACTGCCCCTCGAGGTAGGCCTTGAGTCGGCGCCGGTAGTCGCGCTCGAACGAGCGCAGCTCCTCCACCTTGCGCTCCAGGACGGCCCGTTCCTGCTCGAGGTTGCCGAGCGTGCGGCGCTGCTTCTCCTCGGCCTCGCGGACCAGTCGGTCGGCGTGCTCCTTGGCCTCCGAGACCACCTTGGCACCCTCGGCTCGGCCGGCTTCGACGTGCTCGTCGTGCAGCTTCTGAGCCAAGGCCAGCATCCCGGCTGCGCCCTCCGGTCCGGAGGACGCTGCGACCGGAGCGGGCGCGGGTGCGACGGGTGCGAGGACCGGGGCGGGCGCGGGCGGCTCCGGCTCGGGCTCCGGAGCGGCGGCGACCACTGGCTCGGGCTCGGGGGCCGGCGCCGGCGCGACCGGCTCGGAAACCGAGGTCGCCCCGTCACCGCGGGACAGCTCGCCGACGCGGCGCTCGCAGGCAGCGAGCTTGGACTTCAGGTCCTCGTTCTCCGACGTGAGGCGGCGCAGCTCGGCCACCACCTCGTCGAGGAACTCGTCGACCTCCTCTTCGTCGTATCCCTGGCGGAACTTGGTCGCGCTGAAGCGCTTGTTCACAACCTCATCGGGAGTCAACGGCATTTCGTCACCTCGTCAGCAAAGTCGATAAGTTCGCCCTCACCGTAGCGAATCAGGGACAGCACCCGTGAACTCTGGCCCCGGGCGCGCCGAGCAGTCGAGAAACCCATCGGACAATCGCCCCGGGCGAGCGGTGAGCCGCGCCGAAGACCCGTCGGGTCGAGAATCACAACAGAACCGTCGAACAACCCTCGAACAGCACCCTCACAGCACCCTCACGAGGCGAGGTTGCCCAGCAAGGACAGCAGGATCACCGTCACGATGAACAGGACGAGCATCCCGAAGTCCAGCGACATCCCGCCCAGTCGCAGCGGCGGGATCAGCCGGCGCAGGAACTTCAGGGGCGGGTCGGTGATCGTGTAGATCACCTCGGCAACGACCAGGATCACCCCGTGGGGCCGCCAGTCGCGGGCGAAACTCTGGACCAGTTCGAGGATGAACCGGCCGATCAGCAGGACGAGGAAGAGGAAGACAGCGAGATACGCGATCTCCCAGACGCCCCGCACGAACGTCAGCTCTGGTTGAAGACGGTGCGATCACTCACCGTCTCGCTGTCCTCACCACTGACCTCGACGTGCTCCGGCGAGAGCAGGAACACCTTGCTGGTGACCCGTTCGATCGACCCGCGGAGCCCGAAGACCAGTCCAGCGGCGAAGTCGACCAGTCGCTTGGCGTCGGCGTCGTTCATGTCGCTGAGGTTCATGATCACCGGCACGCCGTCGCGGAAGTGCTCGCCGATCGTCTTGGCCTCGTTGTAGGTGCGCGGGTGGATGGTCGTGATCCTCGACAGCTCGCCCGCCGAGCCCGGTCCGCTGACGCGCGACAGGTGCGCTCGCTGGGGCATCGGGGTGACAGCGGCCCGGTTCTCCGGAGCGCCCGTCGCCGCTTCCGGCTCGTCGTAGTCGTCGTACTCGTCGTAGCCGAGCTCATCCTCGGCCAGCCCGAGATAGACCATGGTCTTGCGCAGCGCACCCGCCATCGCGAGCTCCTCAACCGGTTGTCGTGTCGTTGGGTACTCGTGCTGTTCCCCTGGAGTCACATCATGCTCAGCAATAGACATGGTGCACGCCAGGCACAGCAGTGACGCTACCCGAGGGGAGGCCGCGAACCGAGGATGGCGCTCCCGACACGCAGGTGTGTCGCCCCCGCACCGACGGCCGCCTCCAGGTCCGCGCTCATCCCGGCCGAGATCCAGGTGGCAGCGGGGTGGTCGCGGCGCACCACCTCCGCCATCCGGGCCAGCTCGCCGAACGCCGCCCCCGGGTCGGCGCCCAGCGGTGCCACCGCCATCAGTCCCCGCAACGACAGGGTCGGCTCGGCGGCCACCGCCGCGGCGAGGGCGAGCAACCCGTCGTACGACGGGGCGGCCCCGACGGCCAGACCACCGCGGGCCGGGTCACCGTCCAGGCTGACCTGGATCAGCACGCCCAGCTCCCGGCCCGCTCGATCGGCGCCGCGGGCCAACGGCCCGATCAGCGAGGGCCGGTCGACGGACTGCACGACCGAGGCGTACGACGCGACCGAGCCGGCCTTGTTGGACTGCAGGCGGCCGACGAAGTGCCAGGACAGATCCAGCTCGGCCAGCTCGGCCGCCTTGGGCGCCGCCTCCTGGTCGCGGCTCTCGGCAACGTCGCGAACCCCGAGCTCGGCGAGCAGCCGGACGTCGGCGGCCGGGAAGGTCTTGGTCACCACGACGAGCCGCACGTCGTCCGCGGCGCGCCCGGCAGCCTGGGCGGCCGCACGGATCCGCGCGTGGGTGCGCTCCAGACCCTCGGCCAGCTCGGCCGCCCGATCGCCGGGGCTGGTCATGCCAGCACCACGACGCCGGCGAAGCGGCCGGTCACGCCATCGCGGCGGTGGGAGTACAGCTCAGGACTCTCCCGCGTGCAGCCGGGCAGCTGGTCCAGGTCCGAGCACTCGCTCGCCAGCTGGGCCAGGACGCCGGCCGCGATGTCCAGCGCCGGCCGGCCGTGCCGGTCGATCGCGAACGCCTCGGGCGCGACCGATGCGACGTCCGCCCTCATCTGCGCCGGCACCTCGTAGCAACGGCGGCAGACCGAGGGGCCCAGCCGGGCGGTGATCCGGCGAGCGCCCAGGTCGCGCATCGCGGCGACCGCAGCGGGCACGACCCCGGCCGCCAGGCCGGGTCGCCCGGCATGGGCGACCCCGACGACACCGGCGTCCGGGTCCGCGAGCAGCACCGGCACGCAGTCGGCGACCAGCACCGCGAGGGCCAGCCCGGGCGTGGTGCTGACCATCGCGTCGGCTTCGGGAGCCGGGCCGGTCCATGGCCGGTCCACCTGCACGACCTGCTGGCCGTGGACCTGGCTCATGAAGACCAGGCGCTCGCGAGGCAGTGACAACAACTCGGCCAGGGCGGCCCGGTTGCGTTCGACGTCAGCCGGGTCGTCGCCGACGTGCCCGCCCAGGTTGGCTTCGTCGTACGGCGTGCGGCTCGAGCCGCCGGCCCGGTCGGTGACGGCGAACCGCACCCGGCCGGCCGAGCCCGCGAGCCACTCGTCGTGGCGCAGGCTCACTTCAGGAAGTCGGGCACGTCCAGGTCGTCGGCGTCGTCGAAGGTCACGGCGCGCGGCGGCCGGCCGACCCGCACGGGCTGCTTGGGGTCATCGACCAGGACGACCTCGTCGTCGGAGACGGTGATCGGCTCAGGGGTCGCGGCCGGCTCGGTCTCGGCCGGCGCCGGCGCCGCGGGGCTGGGCGCGATGGTGGCGCCGCCCGGTGTCCCGGGGATGGCACCAGGTGTCTCCGGCGGCGTGGAGGGACGGGCCATCGGGTTGGTCGCTCGGGCGCTGGCCACCTGGCCCAGACCCCGCTCGTCCGGACGGCGCTGCGGCGAGCCGCTGTCGAAGCCGGCGGCGATCACGGTGACCCGGACCTCGTCGCCCAGGGCGTCGTCGATGACGGCACCGAAGATGATGTTCGCCTCCGGGTGCGCCGCCTCCTGGACCAGGCGGGCGGCCTCGTTGATCTCGAACAGACCGAGGTCGGAACCGCCCTGGATCGAGAGCAGCACGCCGTGGGCGCCGTCGATGCTGGCCTCGAGGAGTGGGCTGGAGATGGCGAGCTCGGCCGCTTGGACGGCGCGGTCCTCCCCGCGGGCCGAGCCGATGCCCATCAGCGCGGAGCCGGCGCCCTGCATCACGCTCTTGACGTCGGCGAAGTCGAGGTTGATCAGGCCCGGCGTGGTGATCAGGTCGGTGATGCCCTGCACGCCGGACAGCAGCACCTGGTCGGCACTGCGGAAGGCATCGAGCATGCTGACCGCCCGGTCGCTGATCGACAGCAGCCGGTCGTTGGGGATGACGATCAGGGTGTCGACCTCTTCGCGGAGCCCGGCGATCCCGGTCTCGGCCTGGCCGGACCGACGCCGGCCCTCGAAGGTGAACGGCCGGGTCACGACACCGATGGTCAAGGCCCCGAGCCCCCGGGCGATCCGCGCGACGACGGGTGCGCCGCCGGTGCCCGTGCCACCGCCCTCGCCGGCCGTGACGAAGACCATGTCGGCCCCCTTGAGGACCTCCTCGATCTCCTCCGCGTGATCCTCGGCGGCCTTCTTGCCGACCTCCGGGTCAGCGCCGGCGCCCAGGCCGCGCGTGAGCTCGCGCCCGACGTCGAGCTTGACGTCGGCGTCACTCATCAGCAACGCCTGCGCGTCGGTGTTGATCGCGATGAACTCGACACCCTTGAGGCCGACCTCGATCATCCGGTTGATCGCGTTGACGCCACCGCCACCGATCCCGACGACCTTGATGACGGCCAGGTAGTTCTGCGGTGCTGCCACGTCCGGTGCCTCTCGTTTCGCGGAACGGGCCGACTCTCACCCTCAACTAGAGGGTTATAGTTATGTCAACCTCGTCGAAGTAGGACGTTAGGTGCGGGTCAGTCCGCGATCAACGACCGAGGGCGGCGTGTCGGCCCGGGTCTGCCCGTTCAACCGGTACGGCGCGGGCTCACCCCACCGCCGGCGACCGCGGTGCACTGAGGTCGAACCGCCGCACCGAGGGGTTGTCGCGGCGCAACGCTTGCAGCACCTGGGCTTTCAGCGCCGTCTCATCGGAGGTCCCCCACACGACGGTCACTCGACCGAGGACGAGCGTGACGGCGGCCGGGTCCTTGGCCGACGCAGTGGTCACCTGCCGGCGCAGCGACGGCGGCAGTCCGGCCAGGACCGCGACGACGGCCTGGACGGCGGCCGGGTCGGTGGCATCGGCACTCACGAGCGGCAGGCCGGTGGGCGCCGAGGGCACCTCGGCGTACGTCGTGCCGGTGCTGTCGGCGAGGTGCAGGTCGCCGCTGGCGTCCTTGACCACCGCCACCGGGGTGCGCTCGGTGACGGTGATGGTCACCGTGTCGGGCCACGAGCGAGCGACGCTGACCGAGCGGACCGCTCGGATCTTGGCCACGCGCTGCTGAGCTGCGGCCAGATCCAGCCGAGCCAGCTGCTCGCCGCTGGGCAGCGCCGCAGTCGTGCGCATCTGAGCGGCAGAGGAGGCCGGAACTCCTTGCACCACAACGTGTCTGAGCACGAAGACCGGTCCCCAGAAGACGAGCCAGATCGCGACAACGATCAGCGCCGCGACCACGGGGATCCCGACCTTCCACCGCCAGGACGACCGCCGGACCTGCCGGGCCCGCAACGCGAAGCGAGCCCGGCCCGAAGGTTCCGGCTCGGCCGGTGTGGACACGACCGGACGGACCGGACCAGTCAGCCCGCTCCCCCGCGCACTCGGAATACCGCGCGTCATCGTGGGCCTGCTCATGCCGCTCCTCCCCCCGCCGTCGGCGCCGCCAGCAACGCCAGCACCTCCGGACCGATCAACGTGACGTCGCCCGCCCCCACCGTCAGCAGCAGGTCGCCCGGTCGCACTCGCGCGACGACCTCGGCCGCCACTGCGGACCAGGACGGCACGAAGGCCACCCGCTCCGCCGGCAGCGGGACCGCCGCAGCCACCAGCGCTCCCGTGACTCCGGGCACCGGGTCCTCCCGGGCGGCGTAGACATCCATCACGACCACCTCGTCGGCAGCGCCCAACGCCGCACCGAACTGCTCGGCGAAGTCCCGCGTCCGGCTGAACAGGTGGGGCTGGAAGACGACGACGACGCGTCCGGTCCGGGCGACCGAGCGGGCCGTCTGCAGGGCAGCCGCCACCTTGCCCGGGTTGTGGGCGTAGTCGTCGACCACGCGCACCCCGCCCGCAGTGCCGCGCGTCTCGAACCGGCGCCGCGTGCCGGTGAAGCCGGCCAACCCGTCGCGAATCGCGGCCGGGTCGAGCGCCAGCCCGCGCGTCGCGGCTGCGTAGGCGGCGGCAGCGTTGAGGACGTTGTGCCACCCGGGCACCTGCAGGCGCAGCTGCCCGGTAACGACGCCGTCCTCGACGATCGTCACGCCGCCTCCGCTCGCATCCACGCGCACGTCGGCCTCCGCGGCAGCACCGTAGGTGACGACGCGGATCCCCTGCGCCGCAGCGCTTTCGGCCAGCCGACGCGATCCGGGGTCGTCGGCGCAGGCGACGAGGAGGCCACCCTCGGGGATGCCCAGCACGAAGGTCAGGAAGGCGTCTTCGACCGCCTGAGCCGTGCCGTAGTGGTCGAGATGATCGGGCTGGACGTTGGTGACGACGGCCACATGCGGGCGGTAGAGCACGAAGCTGCCGTCGCTCTCATCCGCCTCCGCGACGAAGACCGGACCGGTGCCGTGATGCGCGTTGGTGCCGCTCTCGGTCAGCTCTCCCCCGATCGCGAACGAGGGATCCACGCCGGCCCGCTGGAGCGCCACCGTGAGCATCGAGGTCGTCGTGGTCTTCCCGTTGGTCCCGGCGACCGCAACCCGGGTGCGTCCCTGCATCACCGCGAAGAGCGCCTGCGAGCGATGGATCACCGGCAGCCCGAGCTCGCGAGCAGCGACCACCTCGCGGTTGCCGGGCCGGACGGCGCTGGACACGACGACGGTCTGCGCCCCCTGCACGTTCGCCGCGTCGTGGCCGATCGTGACGTGCGCTCCCTCGGCGCGCAACGCCGTGATGATGCGCGAGTCCTTGGCGTCGCTTCCGCTCACCGGCAACCCGCGGGCCAGCATCACTCGTGCGATCCCGGACATGCCGGCCCCGCCGATGCCGACGAAGTGCACGCGACCGAGCAGCTCGGCGGGAGGGATGTCGAGGGAGAGGTCGATCGGGATCGTCATCCGCGACTTCCCTTGCGGGCCAACGCTTTCGGCCCGTTCGCCGCCAACTCGACCAGATCGGCGACGCGCTCGTCCCCATCCCGCACGCCGCAGGCCGCGGCGGCCTCGCCGGCCCGGTGCAGGCCGGCCGGGTCGGCCAGCCAATCCAGCAGGACGTCCCGCACCCACTCCGGCGTCAGGCTGGCGTCCGGGACCAGCAGACCGCCGCCAGCGGCCACGACCGGCTCGGCGTTGAGCCGCTGCTCGCCATTGCCGATGGGCAGGGGCACGTAGACCCCCGGCAGGCCGACCGCTGTCAGCTCGCTGACCGTGTTGGCGCCGGCTCGGCAGACGACGGCGTCGGCGGCGCTGTAGGCCGCGGCCATGTCATTGCAGTACTCCAGCACGACGTAGGCCGGATCACCCGCCGAGGCAGCGGGCGGCACGAACCCCTTGCCCAGTCCCGCGAGATGCAGCACCTGCACGCCGGCCTCGCGGAGCGGATCGACCGACGCCTCGAAGGCCTGGTTGAGCCGCTGGGCGCCGAGCGAGCCGCCCGTGACGAGGAGCGTCGTGCGGTCCGGGTCCAGGCCGAAGCTCGCGCGGGCCGCCGCGCGATGTGCGCCGCGGTCGAGCTGGCTGATCTCGCGGCGTAGTGGCAGGCCGGTGCGCACCGCGTGCGGGAGTCGAGTGCCGGCGAAGCTGGTCGCGACGTACGGCGTGAAGCGAGCTCCGAGCCGGTTGGCCAGGCCGGGGCGGGTGTTGGCCTCGTGGACGACGTAGGGCAGCCGCAGCCGACGGGCCGCCAAGTACGCCGCGGTCGAGACGTAGCCGCCGAAGCCGGCCACGACGTCGGCCTGGACGTCGGTGAGAACCGTTGCAGCAGCGCCGATCTCAGCGCTCAGTGCCCCCGGGAATCGCAGCAGGTTCGCATCCGGGCGCCGGGGCATGGGCACCCGCGGGATGGTCCGCAGCGGGTATCCGTGCTCGGCCACCAAGCGCACCTCGAGACCTTCGGCCGTGCCCAGGGCGGTGATGACGACGTCCGGCCAGCGGCGGCGCAGGGCGTCGGCGACGGACAGCAGCGGCGAGACGTGGCCGGCCGACCCCCCGCCGGCCAGCAGCACCGACGACGGGGCGGTCATCGTGCTCCCCGCCTCCCACTCGGCGGTCCCTGGAGCCGGGCCCGCAGGCCAGGGACCACGACGAGCGAGCGCCGCAACAGCGAGGTCCGCCCGGCCAGCGCGGCCCGGCACTCCGGCTCCTGGCGCGCGAAGGAGAGCAGGATGCCGAGGGCGAACATGGTGGTCAGCAGAGCGGTTCCGCCGCTGGACACCAGTGGGAGCGGCACGCCGATCACCGGCAGCATGCCGATGACCGCACCGACGTTGATGAGGGCCTGGCCCAGGATCCACACCATGATCCCGCCGGTGGCGATCCGCACGAACGGGTCGTCGCTGCGGGCCACCAACCGATAGCAGGCCCAGGCCAGGATCGCGAAGAGCGCGAGCACCACGAGCGCACCGACCAGGCCGAGCTCCTCACCGATGATCGCGAAGATGAAGTCGTTGTGAGCCTCCGGCAGCCAGGACCACTTCTCCCGGCTCGCGCCCAGGCCGACGCCCCACCATCCGCCGTCGGCCAGCGCGTACTTGCCGTGGATGGACTGGAAGCAGGTGCTCCACTGGTCCGAGCACGAGCCGGTGAGCCAAGCATGGATCCGGGCCATCCGGCTCGGTGAGCTGCGAGCCAGGGCCAGCGCCAGCACGGTCATGGCGCCGGCGGCGGTGACGAAGATCCGCGCCGGTGCCCCGGCCGAGAACAGCACGGCGGCCAGGACCAGCAGCAGGACCAGGCCGGTGCCCAGGTCGTGACCGGCCAACACCAGTCCGATCACGATGACGCCCACCGGGAAGATGACCGGCACGATGACGTGGGACCAGCTGGAGAGGGAGCTCCGTTTGCGGCTCAGCACCGTCGCGGCCCACAGGACCAACGCGATCTTGGCGGCCTCCGACGGCTGCAGCCGCTGGCCGGCAAAGGCGAGCCAGTTGCGGTTGCCGTTGACGCTGACCCCGAGCGGGCTGAACACCATGCCCTGCAACACGATCGCCAGCAGCACGGACGGCCAGGCCAGCCGCTTCCAGACCCGGATCGGCAGCCGCGACGCCAGGAACATCAGCGGGATGCCGACCAGCGCGAAGATCAGCTGGCTGTTGAAGACCGTGAACGAGGAACCCGTGTCCTGGTAGGACGTCACCGACGACGCGGACAGGACCATGACCAGCCCGATCACGAGCAACAGGCTGGTCGCGCCGAGCAGCGCGTAGTACGTCGTCACCGGCGAGTCCAGCCGGGCGACCCAGGGCAGCTGACGACGGAGCCGGGTCTGGGCCGGCGAGCCTCCAGGAGGGCGGGGCGAGCGGACCGGAGCCGGCCGGGTAGCGGCCTGCGTCACCCGCGACCCCCGGCCAGCCGGCGGACGGCGTCGGCGAAGGCGTCACCGCGCGCCGCGTAGTCGCGGAACTGGTCCATCGAGGCGGCCGCGGGCGCCAGCAGCACGACGTCGCCGGGCCGCGCGAGCCCGGCCGCAGCCTCCACGACGCGGTCCATCAGGTCAGTGTCCGTGCTGGCCACGTCGACGACGGGGACATCCGGCGCGTGTCGCGCGAGCGCCTCCGCGATCACCGCGCGGTCCTGGCCCAGCAGGACGGCGCCACGGAGCCGAGCGGCGTGCGCCCGCACCAGGTCCTCGACCGAGGCGCCCTTCAACAGGCCGCCGGCCACCCAGACCACCGACCCGAAGGCCGCCAGGGACGCGGCGGCGGCGTGCGGGTTGGTCGCCTTGGAGTCGTCGATGTAGGTCACGCCGCCGACCTGGCCGACGCCGGCGATCCGGTGCGCGCCGGGCGCGAACGCACGCAACCCGTCCCGTACGGCGCGTGGTGAGACGCCGTGGGCGCGGGCGAGCGCCGCCGCGGCCAGCGCGTTCGCGACCGTGTGCGCCGCCGGCCCACCGGGTGCGTCGCCCGGCCGCACCAGGTCCTCCAGGGTCGCCAGCTCGGCCGCCGCAGTGCGGCGCTCCTCGATGAACGCGCGGTCGCACAGGACGTCATCGACGACACCGAGCATGCCCACAGCCGGTGTGCCCAAGGTGAAGCCGATGGCGCGGCAGCCCTCGACGACGTCGGCTTCGCGCACCAGCCGCTCGGTCTCGGGGTCGGCGACGTTGTAGACGCAGGCCAGCTGGGTCCGTTCGTAGACCACGCCCTTGTCGTGCGCGTAGGCCTCGAGCGAGCCGTGCCAGTCGAGATGGTCCGGCGCGACGTTCAGGCAGGCGCTGGCCTGGGCGCTGATCGAGTGCGACCAGTGCAGCTGGAAGCTCGACAGCTCGACCGCGATCACGTCGTACGGGTCCGGATGGAGCACGGCCTCCAGCAGCGGCAGGCCCACGTTGCCCGCGGCCACCGCGCGCTCCCCACCGGCGCGGAGCATCGACTCCAGCATCTGCACCGTCGTGGTCTTGCCGTTGGTGCCGGTCAGCGTCAGCCAGGGCGCCGCACCCTCGCGGGCGCGCATCCGCCAGGCCAGCTCGACCTCACCCCAGACCGGGATGCCAGCCGCCGCGGCGGCAGCCAGCAACGGCTGGTCGGGCCGCCAGCCGGGAGAGGTGACGACGAGCTGGATCCCTTGCAGCGCAGCCGGTTCCGGCCGACTGCCCAGCTCGACCCGAGCACCCAGGATGCGCAGGATCTGAGCCCGCTCCTGCTCCCGGTCGCCGTCCCGCCCATCGACCACCAGCACCCGCGCACCCCGTTCGAGCAGCGCGTCAGCGGCCGCAAATCCGCTGAGTCCGATGCCGGCGACGACGACCTCGAGGCCGGCCCAGTCGGCGTCCCGATGGGTCAGGCCGTCCAGTCCGGCCGCGCTCATGATCCGACGACCCACTCGGCGTAGAAGATGCCGAGGCCGAAGGCCACGAACAGGCCGGCAATGATCCAGAACCGGATCACGATGGTGATCTCGTTCCAGCCCACCAGCTCGAAGTGGTGCTGCAACGGCGCCATCCGGAAGACGCGTCGTCCGGTCAGCTTGAACGAGCCGACCTGGATGATCACCGAGGCCGTGATCAGGGCGAACAGCCCGCCGAGGATCACGAGCAGGAGCTCGGTGTGCGTGGTGATCGACAGCCCGGCCAGGGCCCCGCCCAGGGCGAGCGAGCCGGTGTCGCCCATGAAGATCTTGGCGGGCGAGGCGTTCCACCACAGGAAGCCGAAGCACGCGCCCATCACCGCGGCCGCGACCACTGCCAGGTCGCGCGGATCTCGCACCTCGTAGCACTTCAGCGACGCGTCGACCTGGCAGTTCTGGTTGGACTGCCAGGTGCCGATCAGGACGTACGCCGCGAAGACCATCACGCAGGCACCGGTGGCCAGGCCGTCCAGCCCGTCGGTGAGGTTCACGCCGTTGCTCCAGCCGGAGATCATCAGCTGGGCCCACACCACGAAGAGCAGCAGGCCGATCACCGGTCCGGCGAAGGCGAGGTCGACGTGGGTGTCCCGGATGAACGAGATCTGGGTGGAGGCGGGCCGCCGGAAGCTCTCGTTGGGGAACTGCAGGGCCAGGATCGCGAACGCGATGGCGATCGCGGACTGGCCGGCCAGCTTGGCCCAGCCGCCGAGGCCCAGGCTGCGCTGCCGGGAGATCTTCAGGTAGTCGTCCATGAACCCGACCAGGCCGAGCCCGGTCATCAGGAACAGGACGAGGACGCCGCTGACCGTCACCCCGCGCAGCGTGACGATGTGGGCGAAGAAGTAGGCGAAGACGGTCGCCCCGATGATCACCGCACCACCCATGGTCGGCGTGCCGCGCTTCGTGTGATGCGAGGTCGGTCCGTCGTCCCGGATGAACTGGCCATAGCTGCGCTTGACCAGGAACCGGATGAACAGCGGCGTGCCGAAGAGCGAGATGACCAGCGAGACGGCGGCGGCGAGCAGGACCAGCCTCATGGGCGGCCCACCTCCGGTCCGGGCAGCGGGACCTCGCGCAACCGGTCGCCCAAGACCCGCAGGCCCGAGTCACGGCTGGACTTCAGCAGCACGACATCACCCGAGCGCAGCTCACCCTGCAAGAGGGCGTACGCCGCGTCGATGTCCGGGACCAGGAGCGCCTCGTCGGGGTGGGGGGCGGTCGACCCCGACGAAACCGCCGCGTCGTACACGGCTCGAGCACCCTCGCCGACGACGACGAGCCGGGTGACCCCCAGTGCCACCGCGGCCCGGCCGAGGGCCGCGTGCTCCTCGTCGGACGTCGGCCCCAGCTCGAGCATCTCGCCGAGGACGGCCCAGGACCGACGGCCGCGCGCCATGGCCACGAGCGCCTCGAGCGCGGCCCGCATCGACTCGGGGTTGGCGTTGTAGGCGTCGTTCACGACGGTGACGCCGTCGGCGCGTTCGAGCACCTCCATCCGCCAGCGGCTGGTCGTCGCCGCCTGCGGACAGCGCGTCAGCGGTGTCGGCCACCGACAGCCCGAGGGTGAGGGCGACGCCGGCGACCGAGAGTGCGTTGGCCACGTGATGCTCGCCGTGCACCTGGAGCGAGACCGCGGCCCGGCCCGAGGCGCCGGGCAGGATGCTGACCAGGTCGAACCGGGCCCGGACCCGTCGGTCCAGCGTGACGTCCTCGGCCCGGACGTCGGCGTCCGGGCTGCGGCCGACCCGGACGATCCGACCCTTCGTTCGTGAGGCCATGGCCGCAACCGCCGGGTCGTCGGCATTCAAGACCGCGACGTCGGACGACGAAAGGCCTTGCACGAGTTCACCTTTCGCCTCCGCGACCGCAGCGCGACTGCCGAACTCCCCCAGGTGCGCGCTGCCGACGTTGAGGACGACGGCGACGTCGGGCGGCGCGATCTCGGTCAGGTAGGTCAGGTGACCGGGACCGCGGGCGCCCATCTCCACGACCAGGTAGCGGGTGTCCGGCTCGACCCGGGTGACGGTGAGCGGCACCCCGATCTCGGAGTTGTAGGAGCCCTCGGCGGCGACGGTCGGCCCGAGCCGGACCAGGACCTGGGCGAGCAGGTCCTTGGTGCTGGTCTTGCCCGAGGAGCCGGTCACCGCGACCACGGTCAGGTTGCTCGCGGCGTCGATCACCGCGCGGGCCAGCCGACCGAACGCGAGCTGCACGTCCGGCACGACGACGCAGGGCAGGTCCGCGACCACGCGCGACGTGAGCGCCGCGACGGCGCCACGGGCCGCGGCATCGGCGACGAAGTCGTGCCCGTCAGCGCTCTCCCCGACCCGCGCCACATAGAGGCCGCCGGGCCCGCTCAGCCGCGAGTCGGTGACCACCGGTCCGTCGACCACGAGCTGCCGCGGCGCCGCTCGTAACGGAGTGCAGCTCGCCGTCGGTGACCTCGGCGATCCGGGCCAGGCTCAGGGGGATCATCGAGCCGCCCCGTCGCGCAGCGCGCGGCCGAGCACCTCGCGGTCGTCGAAGGGCAGCACGGTGCCCGCGACGTCCTGCCCGCGCTCGTGGCCCTTGCCGGCGACCAGCACGGTGTCACCCGGACCGCTCACATAGCTGAGCGCCTGGTTGATCGCCGCCCGACGGTCACCCACCTCCACGATCACGGCAGCGCTGCCGAGGCCGAGCGCCCCCGCCATCACCTGGGCCCGGATCGACGCCGGATCCTCCGAGCGGGGGTTGTCGTCGGTGACCACGACGACATCGGCCTGGCGGGCCGCCGCCGCCCCCATCAGCGGCCGCTTGGCCGAGTCGCGGTCACCGCCGGCGCCGAGGACCACCACCAGCCGACCGGGGGTCACCGGTCGCAGGGCGTGCAGCGCCGCTGACACGGCCTCGGGCGTGTGCGCGTAGTCGACGACCGCCATCGGGCCGCCGGCCGGCCCGGCGACCCGTTGCATCCGACCCGGCACCTGGGCCGTCGCCAGGCCGGGTCGCATCTGCTCGACCGGCACGCCGACGGCCATCAGCATGAGGGCGGCGAGCGCGGTGTTGGCGATGTTGAAGTCTCCCGCCAGCGGGCAGCGCAGCTGCACGACCCGGCCGTCCCGCGCCACCAGACTGAAGTCGGTCCCCACCCCGTCATCGGCCGGCCGCTGCTCACCGACCACCCAGTCGGATGTCGACCGAAGGGCGGTCCTGCACCGCCGGACGTCCGCAACGTCGTGACGGGCACCTGCGCCTCTGCCGCCAATCGCCGCCCCCAGGAGTCGTCGACGCAGACGACGGCCTGCCGGCATCGCTCCGGCGTGAAGAGCGACGCCTTGGCCGCGAAGTACTCCTCCTGGTCGGCGTGGAAGTCCAGATGGTCCTGCGAGAGGTTGGTGAAACCGGCGACGTCGTAGGTCACGCCGTCCACGCGGTGCAGGGAGAGCGCGTGGCTGGACACCTCCATGGCGCAGGCCGTGCAGCCGCGCTCGACCATCACGGCGAGCAGCGCCTGCAGCTCGGTGGCCTCGGGCGTGGTGCGCACGCTGTCGACCCGCTCGTCACCGACCCGGGTCTCGATGGTGCCGACCAGCCCGGTCCGGTGACCGGCGCCGGTGAGCGCGGCCTCGATGAGGTACGCCGTGGTCGTCTTGCCGTTGGTGCCGGTGACCCCGAGCATCAGCAGCTGCTCGGCCGGCCGCCCGTAGACCTCGGCACAGACCTCGCCCAGCACCTCCCGCGGGGCCGGCACCACGAGAAGGGGCAGCCCCGTCTCGCCCGCGGCCGGGCGGCCGGCCGGATCGGTCAGGATCGCGATGGCTCCCGCCGCGGCGGCCGTGTCGCTGAAGCTCGCGCCGTGAGCCCGCGCGCCGGGCAACGCGGCGTACAGGTCCCCGGGCTGTACGGCGCGGGAGTCCAGGCTCACGCCGGTCACGGGGGTCCTGGGCAGGTCGGAGGTCTGCGCTCCGGCCACTGCGGCCACCGTCGGCAGGGGCAGGGCTGGGGTCACGGTCGGGCGCAGGCCGCCGGTCGTCGGCACGCTCGGAGGCTACCTTTCACTTCGGGTAGATCCGGACCTTGGGCGACTTCGTCCCGGTTGGCGGGATGTCCAGACGGGCCAGGGCGTAGCTCATGATCTGCTGGAAGACCGGTGCCGCGACCGACCCGCCGTAGTAGCCCTTGACCGGTCGCTGCAGCGTCACCGCCACGATCAGCTGCGGGTTGTCCGCCGGCGCCATGCCGATGAAGGACGCCGTGAACCCGCGGTAGCAGCCGCACGTCGGGTCGAACCGTTGGGCCGTGCCCGTCTTGCCCGCCACCCGGTAGCCCGGGATCTCGGCCTCCGGCGCCGTGCCGTCCTTGCTGACGACGCCTTCCATCATGACCCGCAGCTCCTTGGCGATGGCCGGGGTGATGACCCGGACGCCGGTGCTCGGCGCGGTCGTGGTCGTGCTGCCCGAGGCACCCTGGTAGCCGTCGACCAGGCGCGGCGGCATCCGCAGCCCGTTGTTGGCGATGGTCTGGAAGATGCCTGCGGCCTGGACCGCGTTGACCGACAGGCCTTGCCCGAACAGCACGGTGTAGCGCTGCGAGCCGTTCCAGTCCTTGTAGTTGGCCAGGATGCCGGCGCTCTCGCCGGGGAAGTTCAAGCCCGTCGGCTGCCCGACCCCGAACTTGGTCAGGTAGGTCCACATGGTCTGCGGTGAGAGCCGCTCGCCGACCTCGATCGCCCCGATGTTGCTGGACTTGGCCAGCACGCCGGACAGCAGCAGCTGCTCGGTGCCGTGGCTCTCCGCGTCGTGGAAGGTCCGGTCGGCGCGGTGCAGCGTGCCGGGCACGGTGACCACGGAGTTGGGGGTCACCACGCCCTCGGACAGCGCAGCCGCAGCGGTCATCACCTTGCTCGTCGACCCCGGCTCGTAGACGCCGGCGAGGGCCTGGTCGACCAGGCTCGTCGCGGCCGCCCGGCCGTAGTTCGCCGGGTCGAAGGTGGGCGCCGCGGCCAGGGCCAGCAGGTCGCCCGTCTTGACGTCCATGACGACGACGGTGCCGGACAGCGCGTGCGTCTTGGCCACCTGCGCGGCCAGCAGCGTCTCGGCCTTCCACTGCAGGTCCTGGTCGATGGTCAGCCGGACGTTCTGGCCGGGCACGGCGTTCTTCTGCTCGACCGGCGCGGTCGCGATCAGCGAACCGTCCGGCTGCTTCTCGTAGGTGATCGAGCCGGCCTTGCCGGTCAGCGCGGTGTTCAGCTGCAGCTCCAGCCCGCCGAGCGGCTTGCCGTCGGCCCCGACGAAGCCGACCAGGGCGGCCGACAGCGCGCCCTGGGGATAGACCCGCTGCGAGGTCTGCTCGCTGAAGATCCCGGGGATCTTCAGCGAGGCCACGTGGTCCCAGACCTCGGGCGTGATGCCCTTGGTCAGGTAGATGAACCGCCGCGTCCCGGTCAGCTTGGCCGTCACCTCGGCGACGGTCATGTCCAGGATGGGCGCGAGCTGCTGGGCCGCCCCGGAGATCCCGGTGGTGGCCGGGTTCAGGGCGGCGATCTGGGCCGCCGTGGCGCCCTGCGGCACGCCGTAGTTCTTGACCAGGGTCTGGTCGACGGTCACGTTGCGCCGGTCGACCGACAGGGCGAGCGGCTGGCCGTCGGCGTCCAGGATCTGGCCGCGCGAGGCCGGCAGCACCTGGGTCGTGGTGCGGCTGCCCAGAGCGCTGCGCTCGAGGGAGGACGCGTCCAGCCCCTGGATCCGCAGCAGCTGGGCCGCAAAGAGGGTCAGGACGAAGAACGCGACCCCGAGCATGATCCGGACCCGGCGCGGCGAGTGCCCGACCGTCGCCGTACGCCGCGGTGCCGGCGGCCGACGCGGTGGACGGGGTCGGTGCTGGCCGCTGAGCTGGGGCCTTGGCCACGCGCCTGGGAGCGGTCTTGGTCGCCGTCCTGGCGGTGCGAGCCGCGGGACGGGGAGCTTGCCGCGTCGTGCCTCGTGGCTCCGGCCGCGGGCTCGGCGGCCGGGGACGCCCCGGGCGCTGCGGGTCGCGGGGCGGGGTCACGGGGTCACCTCGTCGTGGTCGGCGGGGCCACTCAGTGGGTACCCGGGGTGGTGCTCTTGGTCGGTTTCTTGGTCGGACTGGTGGTGCTCGTCGCGCTGGTCGTGCTGGTCTTCGGTGCCGCTGGAGCCAGCGCGGGCGGCGCGGTCCCGGTCACGGCGGTGGCGCTGACCGGGCCGGCCGGCGCCAGACCGGGCGCGGTGCCCGGGTCACTCGTGGTTGTCCAAGTCGTCGTGGTCGTCGTCGATGCCGTGGCGGGACTGCTGGTGCTGCCGGTGCGGCTGGTACTGGTGATCACGGTAGGCGGCGTGGCCCGCGGAGCCGGGTTCGCCACGCCCATGACCTTGCCCGAAGGCAGCTCGAGGAACGCCGTACCGGACGCCGGCACCAGGCCCAGCGCCCAGGCCTTGGCGGAGAGCTGAGCGGGCGAGGCCGCCAGGTCGTTCGCCTGGACCAGCGCCTGCTTCTGGTCGGCGAGCTGCTGCACGTTGTCCTGCAGCCGCTGCAGACCGAAGGAGTCCTGGGCCACCGCCGTGTTGAGCAGGAGCAACGCGAGCAGCCCGGCGCCGAGCAGCGCCGCGCAGATCATCGCGAAGCCCAGCGGCGAGCCCGCGGTCTGCGGAGCCTGCACGACCCGCAGCGGGCGCCGCACCTCGGGCCGCTCGCCGCGCCCCGGGCTTCCCTTGCTCCCCGGGGACGGGTTCTCGCGCCGGGGAGTCGCCGCCGCGCCCCGGGCCGCGCGAGCAGCGGTCGAGGCCAAGGCCTGGCTCATGCCGCCCGCCCGTCGCGCACCCGCTCGGCCGCCCGGAGTCGGGCCGAGGCCGCCCGGGAGTTCGCTTCAACCTCGTCGGGGCCGGGCACCTCGGCCCCACGGGTCAGCAACCGCAGGTACGCCGCGTGACCAGGCAGCTCTACCGGCAGCCCCGGTGGGGTGCTGCTCTTGGCCCCGCTCGCGAAGAGCTGCTTGACCAGCCGGTCCTCGAGCGAGTGATAGGCCAGGACGACGATCCGCCCGCCAACGGCCAGGGCGTCGACCGCCGCGGGCAACGCCGCGGCCCAGGCCGACAGCTCGCCGTTGACCTCGATCCGTAGCGCCTGGAACGTGCGCTTGGCCGGATGCCCGCCGGAGCGGGCCGAGGCGCCGGGGATGGCCTGCCGCAGCAGGTCCACCAGCCGGGCCGATGTGGTGAAGGGTTCGCGATCCCGTTCTCGGGCAATCGCTTTCGCGATCCGCAGGGCATAGCGTTCCTCGCCGTACTCACGCAGGATGCGGGTCAGATCTTCGACCGAGTAGCCGTTGACGACGTCGGCTGCCGTCGGCCCGGCGGTCGGGTCCATGCGCATGTCGAGCGGTGCGTCCAACCGGTAGGCGAAGCCGCGCTCAGCCTCGTCCAGCTGCCAGGACGAGACACCGAGGTCGAAGAGCACGCCCTGGACGCGCGTGATGCCGAGGCGACGCAACACCTCGGGGAGCTCGTCGTAGACCGCATGGACTGCCTGCAGCCGATCCCCGAACCGCTCGAGCCGGCGGCCGGCCAGCCGCAGTGCGCCCGGGTCGCGGTCCAGCCCCACCAGCTGCGCCTGGGGGCAGGCCGCGAGCAACGCCTCGGCATGCCCACCCATGCCGAGCGTGGCGTCCACGACGACCGAACCGGGCGCGTGCAAGGCCGGCGCGAGCAGGGCCGTGACCCGGTCGCGCATGACCGGCTGGTGCCGGTCCTGCGCGCCGGCCTCGACTCCGTCGCCAGCGTTGTCACCGTCGTGCTCGTCCATCGACTGCCCTCTGCTCGTGCGGATGCGGCCTTGCTGCGTTCTGCCCTGCCGTGCCCTGCGTGCCCTGCTGTGTCTTCCTGCAGCCAGGTCCCCAACCGCTCCGGTTGGTGGTGAGGGGTTGCGCGGCCTGGCACCGGGGAAGGTGCGCCAGGACGGCGGGGAGCGGGTGGAGACCTCGTCGCAGGAGGTCCCTCACATGAAGCCGGGCACCACCTCCTCGGCCTGGTCGGCGAACGCCTCTTCGGTGGACGCGAGGTAGGCGGTCCACAGGGCCGAGTCCCAGATCTCGATCCGGGCGCCGGCGCCGATGACCGTGCAGTCGCGGGTCAGTCGGGCGTACTCGCGCAGCACGGGCGGGATGGTGATCCGGCCCTGCCGGTCAGGCACCTCGTCGCTGGCGCCGGAGAGGAAGACGCGGAGGTAGTCGCGAGCGGCCTTGTTGGTCAGCGGGGCCGATCGCAGCTGCTCGGAGAGCCGGGTGAACTCCTCCATCGGGAAGACGAAGAGCGAGCGCTCCTGCCCTCGGGTGACCACCAGCCCGTCGGCGAGCTTGTCCCGGAACCGAGCCGGCAGGAACAGCCGGCCCTTCTCGTCCAACCGGGGGGAATGGGTGCCGAGGAACACGGCGCCCACCTCCCACCCATCGCAGACCTGGTCCGAGCAGGAACCCCTCCGCTCCCGCGTGCCCCACCTTACCCCACTTCCCCCCACGGTCAAGGAACTTTGAGCTCAATCGGTCGGATGCCGAGGTCGTTTGCGCAGGTCAGCTCCGTGGAGCGCCAGTGGGGAGAGTTGTCGCCGCTGGGCGCCTGCCGGCCCTGAAGTGCCGGCGTCCGCCGGGCAAACCTCGGCCGGGGGGCGAACATCCGGGCCGCCCGCTCCGAACTGGGGAGCGAAGTGGAGTACGAGCGGCCAACGGCAGGCGACGAACGGGTGTCCGCCGTCGGCCTCGCGCCGCACCTAGGCGCGGGGTCCCGCACAATGGTCAAATCAAGGTCAGGGACGTCATGGCATTTCGAGGGAGGACTGCGTGAGCGCTCCGAGCGCCGAGCACTCAGACACCGGTGTGGACGACCCGCGCACCACGCGGGGCTACGTCTCGCCGGCCCACGCGGCACCGACCGGAGATCCGGGCGAGCCGCTGGACCTGGACGACCTCCGGCTGACCGCGGGCCGGATCATCGCCGGAGTCGAATCGGTCATCGAGGGCAAGGGCGACGTCGTCCGGACGGCCGTGACCGTGCTGCTGGCCGACGGACACCTCCTCATCGAGGACGTCCCCGGAGTCGGAAAGACGTTGCTGGCCAAGGCTTTGGCCAAGGCCATCGACAGCTCGGTACGCCGGATCCAGTTCACGCCGGACCTCCTGCCAAGTGACATCACCGGCGTCAGCGTCTTCCACCAGGAGACCCGCGATTTCGAGTTCAAGCCCGGCGCGATCTTCGCCAACGTCGTCGTCGGCGACGAGATCAACCGGGCCTCCCCCAAGACGCAGTCCGCCCTGCTGGAGTGCATGGAGGAGCGGCAGGTCACGGTCGACGGCACGACGTACCGGCTGGAGTCGCCGTTCATCGTGATCGCAACCCAGAACCCGATCGAGATGGAGGGGACCTATCCCCTCCCCGAGGCCCAGCGCGACCGCTTCATGGCTCGGGTGTCGATGGGCTACCCCTCGCCCGCCGCGGAACTGGACATGCTGGGCAGCCACACCGCGCACTCCCCGCTGGACGATCTGCTTCCGGTCGCGACGGCCGACGACGTGCGCCGGCTGATGGCCGCCGTCCGCCGGGTCTACCTGAGCGACGCGGTCAAGCAGTACGGCGTGGATCTGGCCACCGCGACCCGGCGGAGCCCGGAGCTGCGCTTGGGCGCGTCGCCCCGGGCCACCCTGCAACTGATGCGGGCTGCCCGAGCGCAGGCTGCCCTGGCCGGCCGCGACCACGTCCTCCCCGACGACGTGCAGGCGCTCGCGGTCTCGGTGCTCGCCCATCGCCTGCTGCCGACCGCCGACGCCCAGCTGGCCCGCCGCTCCACCACCGATGTCGTCGTCGACCTGCTCGCCCGGGTGCGCGTCCCCGGGGCCCTCGCGCGGTAGGCGAGCCGGGCGAGCAGACGTGAGCCAGCCATGAGCATGCAGGGCGCGAGCGGGGCGACCGGTCAGGTCCCGGCGCCGTCCCGCGGGCTCAGGCAGCAGCTGCGGGCGGCACCGTGGCGTTCCCTCACCATCCGGGGGCGAGCCGTCCTGGCCGCAGGCGTCAGTGCGGTCGTCTGCGCGTTGGTGCTGGGCCAGTCCGACCTCCTCAGGGTCGGCGTCCTCCTGGTAATCCTGCCGATCGTCTGCGCAGTCGTGTTGTCCCGCAGGCATTTTCGTGTCTCGTGCACCCGCACCCTGGTGCCCCACCGCGTCGAAGCCGGGCAGGCCGCTCGGGTCCACCTGGAGCTGGCCAATGTCTCGAGCGCACGCTGCTCGGTGATGCTGGTCGAGGAGCGCGTGCCCTTCGTGCTCGGCACCCGGCCTCGCTTCGTCCTCCCCGGCCTGGCCCCCGGCGAGCGACGCGGGGTCGCCTACTCCGTCCGCTCGGAAGTGCGGGGGCGGTTCATCGTCGGGCCGTTGGCCGTCCGCCTCACCGACCCGTTCGGGTTGGTCGAGCAGGCCCGCTCGTTCACTACCCGCGACCAGCTCATCGTCACCCCCGCCGTCCATCCGCTGCCGGGCCTGCCGTGGCGCGGCGACTGGGGTGGCCGTGGCGACAGCCGACCCCGGGCCGTCGCCGCGTCGGGCGAGGACGACATCGCGACGCGTGAGTACCGCCACGGTGACGACCTCCGGCGCGTGCACTGGCGCTCGACCGCCCGGCGGGGCGAGCTGATGGTCCGCCGCGAGGAGCAGCCGTGGCAGAGCCGGGCCAGCATCCTGATCGACCGCCGCAAGGTCGCCCATCACGGTGAGGGGCTGGCGTCCTCGCTGGAGTGGGCGGTGACCGCCACGGCCTCCGTCGCGCACCACCTGGTCGGCCTGGGCTACCTGGTGCGCCTCGTCGACGGCCCGGACCCGCATACCTGGAGCGACCCGGCCAGCGGCGGCGACGGTCCACTCCTGGACCAGCTGGCCGTGCTCGAACCGGGCAACCTCGCGACCCTGGCCGAGGGCATCACGCTCTCCCGGGCCAGCCAGCGAGGCGGTCTGCTCGTGGCGATCGTCGGCACGATGGACGACCAGAGCACCGAGGAGCTCGCCCGGCTTCGACGACAGGGCACCTCGTGCGTCGCGATCGTCGTGGACACCGAGTCGTTCGGGCGGACCGGCCCCAGCGAGACGGCCGACGCGAAGCACGAGCGCTCCTGCGTGATCCTGCGTCAGGCCGGGTGGGCGGTGGCCAGCGCGCGCAGTGGCGACACCGTCGTCCAGGCCTGGGAGCGGCTGCGCACGGACGACCAGGTCCTCGCGGTGATCACCCGATGAGACGCGACCAGTCCGCGCCGTACCTGGCTGCGTTCGCGACGCTGCTGGCCGGTGGCACCTTGCTCCCGGTGGTGTCGGGCAACGGATGGGCCTGGCAGGCGATCTTCCTGGTCGCGCTGATCACGGCGACTGGCATCGGGCTGCGCTCGGTCACTCGCTCCCCCGGTCTGGTCGTCCTAGGGCAAGCCGTCGTCGGGCTGCTTGCCCTGACGCTGGTCTTCGCCCACGAGGACGCCATCCTGGGCTTCCTGCCGGGTCCGGCCGCCCTGCGCACGATGGGCGACCTGGTCAGCAGCGGCATGCAGGCCACCCGGCAGTTCTCCACGCCTGCGCCCGCCGTGCCGGGCATCAGCTTCCTGCTGGTCCTGGGCGTCGTCGCCGTCGCCGTCGCCGTCGACGCGTTGGCCGTCACCTACGGGATGGCGGTCGCCGCCGGGCTGCCACTGCTGGTCCTCTACTGCGTCCCGGCAGCTGTCCTGCCCAATGGCGCGAGCGCGGTGTCGTTCGCGATGGTGGCCGCCGGCTGGTTGATCCTGCTGGGCCACGACGGGCGGCTGCGGGTCAACGAGTGGGGCCGCGTGCTGCGCAAGGGTCCCGAGAGCAGCCGGCGCCGGTTCGGGGACGACGACCTCGAGGTGGTCGGTGCCAGCGCCCGACGGCTCGGTGTAGCCGTGATCGCGGCCGCGATCGTCGTACCGCTGTTGCTGCCCAGCCTGGCCAACGGACTGATCGACCCCAGCCACACCGGTGGTTCGGGCGGCTCCGGCGGCGGCCTCGGCGCCACGTCGGTCGACCCGATCCTCACCCTGAAGCAGAACCTCACGGCGCGCAGCACCGAGCCGGTGCTGAGCTACACCACGAGCCAGGCCCTCCCGCCACCGCTTCGGTTGGTCACCGACGACCAGTTCGACGGCGAGACCTGGCGCACGAGCGATGGCCGGCCCTCACGAGACCAGTCGGTCTCGGGCGCGCTGCCCACTCCGACCGGGCTGAGCTCGGCCGTCACGGCGACCGCCGAGCGGATGAAGGTCAAGGTCACCTCCCTGACCGAGGGCTACCTGCCGGTGCCGTATCCCACGACCAAGGTCTCGGTATCCGGCAACTGGGTCTACGCGCAGGACTCCCTCGACATCGTGGGCCGCGGCTCGACGACTCGCGGGTTGACCTACACGGTCAACTACCTGGACGTCGAGCCGACGGTGACGCAGCTGCAGGACGCACCGCCGCCCAGCCAGGACATCGTCTCGGCGTACACCCAGCTGCCGGACTTCCTGCCCGCCTCGATCCTGCGGACGGCCAAGAGGGTCACCGCGAAGGCCACGACCGAGTACGACAAGGCGGCCGCCCTGCAGGCCTGGTTCCGGACCGGTGGCGGGTTCATCTACGACACCAACGTCGTGACGAAGAGCAACGTGGACGCCGTCAGCTCGTTCCTCGCGAGCAAGCACGGCTACTGCGTCCAGTTCTCCTCGGCCATGGCGGTGATGGCCCGACTGCTCGGGATCCCGGCCCGGATCGGCGTCGGCTTCCTGCCCGGCACGCACCAGTCCAACGGCACCAACACGGTGAGCCTGAACGATGCTCACGCGTGGCCGGAGCTGTACTTCGAGGGCGTGGGCTGGGTCCGCTTCGAACCGACCCCGGCCGTGCGTTCGGGCGCTGCGCCGTCGTACTCGCAGCCGACCGTCGTGCCGGCCCCGGGCAGCAGCACGAGCTCCAGCGCGACCGCGCCCACAGCAAAGCCCTCCACGAACGCCGGGGTGAAGGGCGACATCGGCGGGGCCAGCGCCAAGAAGTCAACCAGCGCGAGCACCCCGGCCCGGATCGCCTCGCACGTGCCGGTCAAGGGCTGGGTCCTGATCGCGCTGGTCCTGATCGCCGGGCTGGCCACCCCCGTCGCCGCGCTCATGGCTCGTCGCCGCCGGCGGCGACGGGCCCGCGATGCCGTGTCCCGGGCCGAGACCGCGTGGGCCGAGCTGCTCGAACGAGTCGGCGACCTCGGCGTGATGTTGCCCACAGGCGCGACTCCGCGGCAGACCCAGGAACGGCTGGTGCTGGCGGCCTCGCTGGGCGAGGAGGCCCGAGACGCCCTGTCCCGCCTGGTCGGCGCGCTGGAGAGCGTCCGCTACGCCGCCCGTCCGACATCGACGGGCTCCGAGGAGGACCTCGCCCAAGATGTCGCCATCGTCGTGCGGGCCGTGCGGGCAACGACCGAGCGCGCTCAGCGGCTGAGGGCCCGAGTGCTGCCGCGGTCGGGCACCGAGGCGCTGCTCGTCCTGTCGGCGCGAGCCAGTGATCGGATCGCCGGCCTGGACCGCAGGATCACCCGAAGGCGCCCCACGGCGACCCACGCGCCGGGTTCCCGGGGCGCGCCGAGCAGGCGGCGCCGAATCTTTGGTGGCCGACCCCACTAGCGCGCGCGGCCGAAACACGTCACGCTATTCCCACCGCGCCCCCCGAGCCCTGCCCCCTGCGGCTTCGGGGGGCGCGGCCTGTGTGCCCGCGCCTCAGCTGGACTTGCCGGTCAACTTCGCGATCGCCTTCTTGATCGCCGCGGTGATCTTTCGGATGCCATTCCCGGACGTGTGTGGCATACCTGCCTCCGATGCGCGAACCTGTCCTGTACTGCCGGGGTACCGCTGGGGTGGTGCCAAGGGGTGCTCTGCGGTTTGTTCATGCTGGCAGAGCCGTCAATGCGTACAGGAGGTCCGGTGAAGCTCGTCCCGATGCGACTGCGAAAGGGCAAGCGCAGAGTCGAGCCCCGCTTCGGCATCGACTGCCAGCCGCACTACGCCCAGAACGGCGACCAGTGGCGGCTGGTCGCCATCACGTTGACCATCCGCAACCAGGCCGACATCCCGCATCGAGTCGACGAGGCGCTGGTGCGGTACGACGACGGCCGGGTCGGGTACCGGCTCCCCCTCGACGTCCAGCTCACGGAGAACATCCCGGCCCACGAGTCGGTCAGCTTCCAGGTCCGGGCCGACCAGATGCTCGACCAGGCTCAGGCGGCCCGGTTCTGGGTCGTGACCTACCGGGGGCGGCACGGTCAGCGTCTGGAGTGGTCCTCCAAGGCCGAACCGTTCCTCGGTTCCGGGCCGGGCGCCGCAGCGTCGTGAGGTTGCTCGCCACCAATTTTGGTGACTCGCTGTAGACCGGGTGCTTACTGCGTAGGATCGCGGCCGTTCGCCTTTATCGGGGTCTGGAGCGAAGTCGTGACTACAACGGTGCGTTCCGTGCCTCGGGCGAGGATGGTGGCCGGGGTGCTGGCGGGGGCAATGACCCTGCTCGGCCTGGCCATGAGCGCTGGGCCGGCCGCGGCCGCGGCGGGCGATGTGCCCCCAGGCGCGCCGCCGGCCGCCGCCGTCAGCCATTGGATCAGCCGTCGGATCAGCCCCGGACTGCGATCACGCCACGGCGGGCACTGGTGCGTTCTCCCGGGCCACCTGCTGGCTCGACCTGTCTGACGTCAAGGCCGCGGCGGCCATGGCGCCGGGCGGCCAGACCATCACCGAAGCGCTGCCCGGCGGCGACACCATGACCTTCTCGGTCGCCCTGTCGGGTGTGCGGATGCGCCCGGTCGCTCTGCCGGTAACGTCGAGTTCCTTCCTCGGCAGCCCCGACCACTACAGCGACATCGACGGGGACCCGGCGCTCTATCAACAGGCCGCGGGCCGCAGCACGGTCACCCTGAGCGGCATCGGCATCGTGGACGCCGCCGGTGACCCGGTGAGCGGCTACTCCGTGGTGACCGCGGATGCGGAGAGCACGGACGCCGGCGAGTCGATCACCTGGCAGTCCGACCAGAACCTCGATCTGTTGATCCACAACGCTTGGCGGAACGGCCTCGGCAACGCCTGTCTGGGCGGCCTGACCGGCGTGGGGACGTCGACCGTGACCTGTGCCGGAACGCACACTTCGACAGCCAAGACAGGGACGCCGATCCTGGTTGCCGACAACCCGACAACCATCTCGGCTCAGCTGTCGACTGCGCACGCCGGTGCCATCGCGTTCGGTGTCGTGGTCTCGCAGGTGAAGCTGAGCCAGACCGTGGTCAACGCCTACCCGGGCGACGCATTCCGGGTCGACGTCACCGATGCCGCGGGGGCGAGCCTGGGCAGCGACTCGAGCGGGACGGGTGGCGGCACCTCGACCGGCCGGTTGTCCTTCCTGTCCGACTCGAGCGGGGCGGACGTCACGCTGTCCGAGGCGGCGACGGCGGGGAGCCTGACCAACTACCAGGACGACTGGTCCTGCACCCGGAACAGCGGCGCGGACGCCACGTTGCCGAGTGGCGACGCCGGCTCGTCGGCGGTCGTCTCGGTCGGCATCGGCGACTTCGTCAACTGCACCATCACCGAGACCGCGATCCCGGCCTCGCTTTCGGTGAGCACCCAGGCCGCCCCGGCGGTGGACGTCAACGGCGACGGCTTGACCGACCGCGGGGACACCATCGCCTACGTCTTTACGGTGACCAACACCGGGACGACGCCGGTCGACCACGTCACCGTCGTCGATCCGGGGGCCGGATCGACGACGTGCGCGTCCACCACGCTCGCCCCGGGCGAGGCGACGACCTGCACGCCCACCGCGCCGTACTCCGTCACGGATGCGGACGTCGCGGCCGGGCGGGTCCATGACACGGCGACCGCGACCGGAAACCCGGCCGGTGCCTCGGCCACCATCACCTCCGCGGTCGCGACGACGGACACCGCGACGACGACGCCGCAACCGGCGCTCTCCATCACCGAGAACGCGACCGTGCGAGACGTCAACAGCGATTTCCAGATCGACCTCGGCGACACGATCGCCTGGTCGTTCCGCGTCACGAACACCGGCAACGTGCCGTCTGTCGGCCCCGACGGTCTCGGACCCCGTGGCGGGCTCGGTGACCTGCCCGCTCGCGCCCCTGGCTCCTGGCGCGCAGGCCACCTGCACGAGCGATGCGGCGTACATCATCGGCCAGGCCGACGTCGACGCCGGCTCGGTCACGGACACCGCGACAGCCAGCGCCCTGGACTCCTACGCCGCGACCGTGACGTCGGGCCCGGTTGGCACGTCCACTCCGGTGATGCACCGCAGCGGCCTGGCGGCCACGGCGCACTCGAGCGTGACCGACGTCAACGGCGACGGCCGGTCCGACGCGGGCGACACCGTGACCTTCTCGGTCGTCGTACGCAACGTCGGCACGGTGACCCTGCACTCGGTGACGGCGACCGACCAGGCGACCGGCGCGATGACCTGTCCGGCTGCGCCGCTGGCGCCGGGCGGCCAGGTGACGTGCTCCGCCGCCGCGGCGTACTCGGTGACCCAGGCCGACGTCGCCGCCGGCCAAGTGAGTGACACGGCCACCGTGACCGCCCTCGACCCGGCTGGGACCACGGTGCGGGCCGCTCCGGCGACGGTACTGACGCCGCTCGGCTGATCTGACAAAGTGCCCGGCGCATGGTTCGGGGGCATGGCGCCTACCCCACCACGGGAGACTGCGCCACCCTCCGGTCGCGTCGCCCTGGCTATGCGCCACACCCCCGACAGGTTCAGGTTAAGCGCGCGAGGTATCGGAGGTATCACCCGTTGCGGGTGACGGATAAAACGGCAATTCCCGCCGTCACGGACGCGAGCCGGACAGCAGTTCTGGTCGAGCCGCCAGGACGCTCAGCGGCCGAGTTCGAGGCCGCTCATTCGTCAGGGGTGGCCGAGCTGCCTCGAGCCGCGGTCGGCTCCAGCTGGCGGGTGCGCGGGTGGCGCGTGGAGAGCATCCCCGGGGCCAGCGCGGGCAACCCGTGCCTGACGCCGGGCCAGCATCCACAGTGGTGGCGCAATGAGCAGCGTCCCCAGCAGGATCAGTCCGGTCCGCGCGCTGCTGATATCGAACAGCTTCAGGGCCGAGGCCAACAGAACGAAGGCCAGTGCTCGTCGGATCATGCCACCCGGCAGGCGCGAGCTCAGCTGCGCTCCGAGATAGACCCCCGGGACGCTCCCCACCAGCAACGACAGCGTGATCGCGAGCTGGAAGTCCCCGAAGAGCAGGTGACCAAGGGCGGCTGACCAGACCAAGGGCACGGCCTGCACCAGGTCGGTGCCGACAAGCTCGGATGCGCGCAGGCCCGGGTAGAGCGCCATCAGGGCGATGATGATCAGTGACCCGGAGCCGACCGAGGTCATGCCGACCAGGAAGCCGCCGACCACGCCGACGGCGATAGTGGGCAACGGTCGGACATGCACGCGCGGGAGCCCTTGCGGCAGCGGCGCAGCCTGGCCTGTCCGGTTCCGGGCCCGCTCCAACAGCCGCAGGTAGGCGCGCAGGGTCAGCCCGATAGCTGCCACGAGCAGGGCGATCCCGAGCGCGGTCTGGATGACGTTTTGGACCTGGTCGCCCTTGCCCAGCGCCCGGGCCACCAGGACCCCGGAGAACGCCGCCGGCACCGATCCGACACACAGCCAGCCGACCAGCTGGAGGTTGACCGTGCCCCGCCGAAAGTGCACGAACGATCCGACCGGCTTCATCACCGCCGCCGACACCAGGTCGCTGGAGACTGCGGCCAGCGGCGGAACACCGAAGAACAGGACGAGCATGGGCGTCATCAGTGCCCCACCCCCCATGCCCGTCAGCCCGACCACGATGCCGACGCCGCAGGCTGCGAGGGCCATCGTCCAGTTCCAGTCCATCAGCGCCTTCCCTCTGGATCCATCCGGCATCGGCGCGCAGGCTCACGTGCTTCCCGGCCTCGCCTCGAACCAGTTTGGAGTACCGGACGCGCCAATGGAGAGCAGTTGGCACAGCTCGCTGAACCGAACGGCGTCATGCTCGCCCAGACCGGTCCCGCCAGGGGTGCCGCTCGCTCTATTCAGGCGCCGAGCGTCGACCCACCCCGTCCACGGCGTTGCCGGATCGCTGGGGCGCGGGCCTGGACTCAGTCCAGGTAGTCGGGCAGTGAGATGGGCTGAGCGCTGTGCGGTCCCTGCTGGTAAACGTGCAGGTCAGGAGCGCTGTGGGGCGTAACATCCTGGACTGAGGAGTCTTGCCCCATGACAATCGTTGAGAGCTTCCCGATCAGTATCGTCCCTGAGCGCGACAAGCCGGCGTGGTGCCCGCCGTGGTGCCGTGCCCACTCGGCGCAGTACGCCGCTGACTTCGGCACGTTCAAGACGCCGGAGGAGGCGGCCGAGGCGTTGAGGGACTGGCGCAGCCATCACCGCCACATCGCTCACGTCTCGTTCTGGGCGCTGACTCATCAGGTGGCCGAGAGCTACCCGCAGCACTGGGTCGAGCGTTCCGACGCCGCTGAGGGGTACGACCTGGCTATCGAAGCCGCAGCCGACGGCCGGTGGAACGCTCTGACGCCAGTGCATCTCTCGCTCCACGAGCCTGCTGCGCACATGACCAGCGCTGAGGCCCGGCAGCTGGCGGCGTATCTGATCCGGGCCGCTCACCTCGTCGACCGGGCCGAAGAGGACACGCAGTGGTGAGCCAGCCCGCCGAGGCGTGAACGCATGACAGCGCCCCGTCCACAGGCAATGTGGGAGAGCAGTGTCATGCCCTGAAATGCTGTCCGACCGGCAGCTCCGACTCTTGGTCCTTACTGATCCTTGACCCTTTCGTGAACGACTCCTCAAGCGGGGTCGACGGGTGCCGAAGCATGAGAGGAGCCCTAAGCCCGAGCCTCCCAAGGAGCACCCCCGCGATGATTAAGCGCATCCGCCCGGCAGAAGACGACGACGCCGGCTTCACCCTGATCGAGCTCCTCGTCGTCATGATCATCATCGGCATCCTCGCCGCCATCGCCATCCCGCTGTACTTGAGCCAGCGCACCAAGGGCTACGAGGCCACCGCCAAGTCCGACGCTCAGGCCATCGCGACCGACGTGGCCGCGGCTCTGACCGACGGTCCCCCCACCGCTGCTATCAGCGTCGGCCCGCTCCCGGCTACGGCCCAGAGCACCACCTACACGATGAACCAGGCGATCAACGCGCAGAACACGCTGACGTCCAAGGTCAGCCCCAACGACCAGGTCAAGATCATGATCGACGCCACCGGCACTCAGTACTGCGTCTCTGCGATCAACAAGCAGGGTGGCAAGGCCTGGGGCATCACCTCGGGTGGCGGACTCACCTCCGGAGCCACCGGGTGCACCAGCGTCAGCACCATTTCTTAGCCGACTGAGGCGAAGATCTGCTCCTTGGCGCTTGGCAACTTAAATGATGACGCCCCGCGGTCACTGGCTGTGGGGCGTCATCTCGTAGGGCACTGAAGGCTCACCCTTTCTGGGTGCCGAGCTACTGTGCGAGATGCCGTCCGGTCGGGTGGCGGCCCCCGTGTCCCCTGCGGGTAGATGCGCCCCGGACCACGGCCGGAAGCTCATCGAGTGAGAGTGAGATACCGCCCCCTGGCTGAGCGACCGATCTGCATGGAAAACATCAGGCCCACGGCAACGAGCGCAAGGGAACTGACTGGTCAGCTCGACGGTGGGCGAGTTCTCGTCGTAACCCCGCGGGCCTGCGGCAAGAACCTGACGCCGGTCTAACGCGGTCAGAGCAGCCCAGTTCTGAGCGTGAGACATGCCGGCGAGCAACTGCCAGTAGTAAGCGGTCCTCCGACCGTCAAGCCCCGCGTGAAGTGCGGCCTCGGTGACGATGGCCTCGTATCCGAGACAGGGCTTGACCCTGTCGCGTGCGCCGCATGCATCCGCCATGCGCCAAATCGCGTCTTCGTCAGCGGCTGCTTCCTGCTCAGGAGTTCGCACAATCCGATGAAAGGGTTCCCGCACCGCGATCTCTGACTTCGCTCGAAATCTCTCATCGCGCAAGGCGAGACTCAGGCGGCGGAAACTTCCCTCCGGAAGCCTCAGGATGCGGACAGGCTAGATGTCCCCGAGGTTGAGCCGTCGGGCTTCCTCGGCGGCGCGGAACGACGCCTGCGCCTTGGTGTAGCGGAGCAGCATGTCGGGTCGCGCCCATCCGGCTACGGCCATCAGGCCCATCTCTGAGCCTCCTGCGACGAGCCAGCGATGCGCGGCGGTGTGCCGCAGCTTGTGAGGCGTGAAGCCTTCGATGCCAGCCTTCGCCGCGCGCTCGGTCAGGGTTTTGTGGAGCGCGTCGTAGCTGAAGGCTTTGCCGCGGTCGCCGAGCCACAGCTCGGGGCGTGCTTCGAGCCGGTGCGCCGCGGCGGGTCCGGAGATACCGGTCGATGGCCCGCGCGGTGTGCGGACCGAACGGGACCTCACGCCCCTTGCCGCCTTTGCCGCGCCTAACGATGGCCCTGCCCAGCCAGCAAGGTCGACGTCGTCCAACTGTCAACGCCACGACTTCGCCAGCGCGAGTGCCGGTCTCGAACATAAATCGGACCAGGACTTCGTCGCGGCGGTCGCTCATGTCTCGGCCCGAGCAGGCAGCCAGGAGCGCCTTCAGCTGATCGTCGGTGAGCGGCTCGACCACCTTCACGTCGATCTTCGGGCCCTTGAGCCCGAGCAGTGGGTCGATATCCTGCTCGCCTTCCTCGACCAGCCAACCCGAGAATCGCCGAACGGCGAGGTGACGGGTCCGGGCGGTTGCGGGCTCGGCTCCCCCGTCAAGCACTCCCGCGATGAAGCCCGTCATGTTCGCGCGGGTGAGTTCAGCCGGCCGTTCGTTGGCGGCGCACCACTCGAGGAATCGGCGCACGCCGTCGCCGTGGCTCTTGACCGTGGCCGGGGACTTCCGCTCGGCACGCAAGAACAGGTCCCACGACGGCAGGAGGGCCAGGTCAGAGGCGGACCGCTTTGGCACGGATCCACCGTACTCGATATCTGGACTAGGAGCGCTGTGCCCCTGCTACCTTCGGCGTGTCAGGCCCCGAAAGGGCTTCTGACCTGCACCGATAGCAGCAGGGCACGTCTGGACTCAGTCCAGGTAGTCGCGCAGCACCTGCGATCGGCTGGGGTGACGGAGCTTGGACATGGTCTTGGACTCGATCTGCCGGATCCGCTCGCGCGTGACGCCGTAGACCTTGCCGATCTCGTCCAGCGTCTTCGGCTGGCCGTCGGTCAGGCCGAAGCGCATCGACACCACGCCCGCCTCGCGCTCGGACAAGGTGTCCAGGACCGAGTGGAGCTGCTCCTGGAGCAGGGTGAACGAGACGGCGTCGGCCGGCACGACGGCCTCGGAGTCCTCGATCAGGTCGCCGAACTCGCTGTCGCCGTCCTCGCCGAGCGGGGTGTGCAGGGAGATCGGCTCGCGGCCGTACTTTTGCACCTCGACAACCTTCTCCGGCGTCATGTCGAGCTCCTTGGCGAGCTCCTCCGGAGTCGGCTCGCGGCCGAGATCCTGCAGCATCTGGCGCTGAACGCGGGCCAGCTTGTTGATGACCTCCACCATGTGCACCGGGATCCGGATGGTGCGGGCCTGGTCGGCCATCGCGCGGGTGATGGCCTGCCGGATCCACCAGGTGGCGTAGGTCGAGAACTTGTAGCCCTTGGTGTAGTCGAACTTCTCGACGGCGCGGATCAAGCCCAGGTTGCCCTCCTGGATCAGGTCCAGGAAGAGCATGCCGCGACCGGTGTAGCGCTTGGCCAGCGAGACGACCAGGCGGAGGTTGGCCTCGAGCAGGTGGTTCTTGGCCTTCTTGCCGTCCTCCTTGATCCACCACAGCTCGCGCTTGTGCTTGGAGTCGATCTTGGAGCCGGAGTTGAGCCGCTCCTCCGCGAACAGGCCGGCCTCGATCCGCTTGGCCAGCTCGACCTCCTGCTCGGCGTTGAGCAGGGCGACCTTGCCGATCTGCTTGAGGTAGTCCTTGACGGGGTCGGCCGTGGCACCGGCGGTCGCGACCTGCTGGGCCGGCGCGTCCTCCTCGTCGTCGTCGGAGAGGACGAAGCCGCCCTCTTCCTTCTCCTCGTCGTCGCCGTCCGCCTCGGCCTCGACGCCCTCTGGCGCCGCGACGACCTCGAGAGCCGTCAGGTCGACCTCGACTCCTTCGGCTGCGGCCTCGCCCTCGGCGCCAGCCTTCGCGGCGACCTTGCCGGCAGCAGCCTTCGTCGCCACCTTGGTGGCCGTCTTGGCAGCGGTCTTGGTGGTCGCCTTTGCGGCCGTCTTGGCCGGTGCCTTGGCGGCCGACTTGGTCGTAGCCGCGGGGTCAGCCTTGGTCGCCGTCTTGGCGGGTGCCTTGGCGGGTGCCTTGGCGGCCGACTTGGTCGTGGTCTTGGCAGCGGTCTTGGCGGGAGCCTTGCTGTCAGCCTTCGTGGCCGGTGCGTCCGGCACCGCCTTGACCGGGCGAGCCTTCTTGGCTGCGGTCTTGGCGGGAGGGACGGTGGCACTCGTCGTACGGCGAGCGGCACTGGTTGCGGGGACCACCGCGGGGCTGGCGGGGCTGGAGCTGGGAGTCGTGACCGGCGACACGGACGACCTTCCTTGCAGACGGCGTGACTTGGCCGGCAGCCGTGGCTGCCATGGAGGGGAACGCCGAGATGATCGGGGACATGCCCGAGCGGCGGGAAATCCCGCTGCATGAGCAGATACCTACAATTGTAGCCCGAGGGCGCCGGTTCCGGCGCCAATCCGCGTCCGCGCCGCGCAGGCCCTGGCGCCCTGATCGCCCGATCAGTTCGCCGGACTCGTTGCCTCCATCATCCCCTGCTCAAGCCTCCGCCTTGACCGCGAGCACGGGACAGGGGGCGTCGAGCAGGATCCGCTGGGCGTTGGAGCCGAGGATGAGCTTGCCCACGGGAGTGCGGCGACGCAGCCCGATCACGATGAAGTCAGCTCCGGTCTCCTCGGCCACCGCGATCAGGTCTTCGGCCGGCTCCAAGCCACGGACCAGCTGGCGGACCTCGTGGGAGATGCCCGCCGCCTCGAGGTCCTGCTGGACCCGGGTGAGCTCGGTCTCGTAGGCCTGCACGTCCTCGGCGTCGAAGTCCTTGCCGCCGCGCTCGGAGTGGATCACGATCAACCGGGTCCGTCGTAGCTGCGCCTCCTCGGCCGCTCGACGCAGAGCGGCACGTCCCTCTCTGGTGGGGACGTATCCGACGACGATCGACATCGATCCTCCTCAGGCAGGGGCACCAGGTGGTCGCGCTGCCCCGGTTGCTGACGCGACGCTACCGGACGGCACCCCGATCGGCCGGGTCGCCTAGATTCGCAGCATGTCCGCAGCTCCCGACTCCCCCAACGTGTGGGTCGACTGTGCGTGCGGGGAGCGCCACTGGGGCCGGTACGGCGCGGCCGGCCTGCTCCTCGTCCACCACCCGGGCCACGGAGCCTGGGGCGGCGGCACCCGCCTCCTCGGCGGAGGTGCTGCTGCAGCTGCGTGCCGGCTGGACCCACCACGGCGGCACCTGGGCCTTGCCGGGCGGCGCGCGCGGTGCGAGGAGACGCCTCAGCAGGCCGCGCTCCGCGAGGCAGCCGAGGAGGCCGGGCTCCGCCCGGAGGGCGTGCATGTCCTCGACCTCGTGGTCGATGACCACGGGAGCTGGTCCTACACCTACGTCCTGGCCGAGATCGCGACCCGGCCCGGCCTGACGCCGGCCGACGAGGAGACCGAGGACCTGGCCTGGGTGCGCATCGAGGATGTCGCGGCATACCCACTCCATCCGCACTTCGCGGCGGCCTGGCCCGCCCTGCGGGATCGTGTGGACAGGCTGGTCAGGCGCAGCTGACGCGGGTGCGGGCCAGCGCAGCGCGGACCAGCGTCCCGACCTCGCCGACCTCGATCAGGAAGCCGTCGTGTCCGTACGGCGAGCTGATCATGTGGACCGGGGCGGCGGCGGGCACGGAGGCGACGATCTCCTCCGAGAGCCGCGGCGGGTAGAGCCGGTCGCTGTCGACGGCGGCCACGACCAGGTTGCCCGTGATCCGCCGCAGGGCAGCATCGACGCCACCGCGGCCGCGGCCCACGTCGTGGGAGTTCATGGCTTCGCTCAGCACCAGGTAGGAGTTGGCGTCGAAGCGCCCGGCCAGCTTGTCCTTGTGATGGTCCAAGTAGCTCTCGACGGCGTACCGCCCACCACCGCCCAGGGGCTGCTCCTCGCCCTGGGCGTCCCGACCGAACCGCTCGGCGAGCTCGAGCTCGCTGCGGTAGGTGATGTGCGCGATGCTGCGCGCGATCCCCAGCCCAACCACCGGGCCGGTCGGGGTGTCGTAGTAGTCGCCGCCGTGGAAGTCGGGATCGGACCGGATCGCCGCCAATTGTGGTGCGCACCAGGCGATCTGCTCGGCGGTCGCATACGGCGTGGAGGCCAGCACGATCGCCGTCGCCACCCGGTCGGGATGGGTCACGGCCCACTCCAGGGAGCGCATGCCGCCCATCGACCCGCCGACGACCATGGCCCAGCAGCCGATGCCGAGCGCGTCGGCCAACCGGGCTTCCACCTCGACCTGGTCGCGCACGGTCACGAACGGGAAGCGCGATCCCCACGGTCGTCCATCGGGATCCGCGGATGAGGGCCCGGTGCTGCCCTGACATCCGCCCAGGACGTTGGCCGCGACGACGAACCAGCGGTCGGTG
This sequence comes from uncultured Actinomycetota bacterium, assembly GCA_963834425.1. Lineage (GTDB taxonomy): Bacteria > Actinomycetota > Actinomycetes > Actinomycetales > CAVURS01 > CAVURS01. The sequence goes on along the minus strand of CAWIBR010000006.1, from coordinate 58,805 downwards.
TCCAATGGCCGTCCCGGGCCGATCAAGCCGTCCCACCAACCCGGCGTCGGATGACCCGGACCCGCCGGACCGCTCACGTGACTGTCGCCGGTCAAGGCGTGCTCGACCAGCACCGCGTTGTCGCGGTCCGGGCTGAGCGTGCCCCAGGTCTCGTAGGCGACGGTGACCTCCGGGAGGTGGCCGCCCGTCTCGAGGTCGAGCGGGCCGACGACGGCGAACTGCCGGTTGCCGGGGTCGTCCCCCGGCCGCCAGGCACCGCCCGCCGCGACCCGCTCGACCTCGGACATCAGGCGCCCTTGGCGGCCACGAACCCGGCCTCGAGGTCGGCCAGGATGTCGTCGATGTGCTCGATGCCGACGGCCAGCCGGACCAGGCCGGGCGTGACGCCGGTCGTGAGCTGCTCCTCGACGGTGAGCTGGCTGTGCGTCGTCGAGGCCGGGTGGATCACCAGGCTGCGCACGTCGCCGATGTTGGCCACGTGGCTGTGCAGCTCCAGCGCCTCGACGAACCGCTTGCCCGGCCTCCAGACCGCCCTTGATCTCGAACGCGAGGACGGCGCCGGTGCCCTTCGGCAGGTACTTCTCGGCCAGGGCGTGCCAGGGGCTGGACGCCAGGCCCGCGTAGGCCACGGACTCGACCTCGTCGCGGGCCTCGAGCCAGGCAGCCACCCGCTCGGCGTTGGCCACGTGCCGCTCGATCCGCAGGCTCAGCGTCTCCAGGCCCTGCGAGAGCAGGAAGGCGTTGAACGGCGAGGCGGCCGGACCCAGGTCGCGCAGGAGCTGGACCCGGGCCTTGAGGATGTAGGCCAGGTTGGCCCCCAGAGCGCCGCCGACGCCGAGATCACGGGCGAAGACCAGGCCGTGGTAGCTCGGGTCGGGCTGGTTGAAGCCGGGGAACCGCTCCGGGTCCTGGGCGTAGTCGAAGTTGCCGCTGTCGATGATCACGCCCCCGATCGAGGTGCCGTGGCCGCCGAGGTACTTCGTGGTCGAGTGGACGACGATGTCGGCGCCCCACTCGATCGGGCGCAGCAGGTACGGCGTGGCCACCGTGTTGTCGACGATGAGCGGCACGCCGACCTCGTGGGCGACCCGAGCGACGCCTTCGACGTCCAGGACGTCCTGCTTGGGGTTGGAGATGGTCTCGGCGAAGAACGCCTTGGTGTTCGGCCGGGACGCCGCGCGCCAGGACTCGAGGTCGTCCGGGTCCTCGACGAAGGACACGGTGATGCCGAGCTTGGGCAGGCTGTAGTGCAGGAGGTTGTAGGTCCCGCCGTACAGCCGAGGGCTGGCCACGATGTGATCGCCCGCCTCGGCGACGTTGAGGATCGCCAGCGTCTCCGCGGCCTGTCCGCTCGCGACGAGCAGGGCGGCCACTCCGCCTTCCAGGCTGGCGAGGCGCTGCTCCACCACGTCCTGGGTCGGGTTCATGATCCGCGTGTAGATGTTGCCGAACTCCTTGAGCCCGAACAGGTTTGCCGCGTGATCGGTGTCCTTGAAGACGTAGGACGTGGTCTGGTAGATCGGCAGGGCGCGGGCACCCGTGGTGGGGTCCGCGGTCTGGCCGGCGTGGATCTGACGGGTCTCGAAGGACCAACCGTCGCTCATGGTCATCTCTCCTGGTTCAGGGTTGTGTCTAGTTGTCAGGGGTGGTGCGGGGTGGGAGTGGGCGTGCCGAGGCGGCGTACCCGAGCGAAGGTCGGGCAGCCTGAGGCTCTCGAGTGCGACCGCCTCAGCTCAGCGGCAACACATTCGCTGTGGCACAGAGTGCTCCTCAGGTCCAGGGCCCTGGAGGGTGGGGCCCGCGCTTGCCGCCCGCCTGGTGGCGGGTGGCCAGGTCAATCACCCGGGGCACCCCACCGCGGAGGAGGGTTGCCGGCCAGCGAGCCGGGGCTTGACGCTGACACTCATGACCTGCGCGAAAGCATAGCGCGCGGGATCCTTCGTCGTGTCAGGGGTTGGGCACTCACATCTCATTGATCGAGACGATCAGCCAGCGCGTTCATCCGAGCGGCGCATGGCCCGAACCCATTCCGGGGCCACGGCGTGGTCGAGGGCACTCAGCAGCAAGGCGGCGAGCCGGTACGTCGGGTCCTCACCGAGCGCGCGCTCCACGGTGACCCGGGCCGTCGCGCCGTCGCCGCGCGCCCAGCTGTGCCAGGCCAGCATCGTCAGCGGTGCGCAGGCGAACGGCCCCTCGACCCGCTGGCACAGGTCCACGAGCAGACGCTCGACGGCCTCGTCCGTGGCCGCCGCTCGCTCCGACCCCTCGAGGCCGGCTGCCGGGGAGCGGTCCAGGTTGTCCACGACGGCCAGGTCGGGATCGAAGCCGATCGCCATCAGCTCGGTGATGTCCTCCGGCGCCGCCATCCCGAACCGGCAGAAGCCCATCAGGACCGCGTCGCGGATGTCGCGACTCTGCAGACTCGCCAGCAGTTGGCCCGCTTGCTCCACCGTGATCGAACCGCCCCGGTCGCGGTAGGTGTCGACCAGGGCAGCCATCAGGACGAAGGTCTCTCGGGTCCAACGGCGCAGGTGCTCCTGCCGGATCCCGGGCAGGGCGGTTGCCGGCGCGAACCGGTCCAGGACGCCGTCCAGGTCGGCCGCCTGCGCAGCGAGCCACCCCCAGGTGCTGTCCTCGACCGCGGCGACCAGGAGGGGGGAGCTCGGCCGGACCCGCTCGACCAGGGCATCTCGACTGGCCAGTGGGGCGAGTCCGGCCATCACGTAGGCCATGGCCACCGGGCTGCTCTGGGCCTCGGCCACCGGAAACCCGTCGGCCGGACAGCATCCCGCGCCCTCGCAGGTGTAGGACCAGTACCGCTCGGCCGTGACGTAGAGCGCATCCAGCACCGGTAGCCCGCGCCGATCGAGGCGACCCAGGAGCGCCGTGACGAACGCCTCGTGTGGATGGCGCCCGGGACCCCATGGCGCGTCGTCGTAGACCACGACCACCGCACCGTTGCCACCATCGCGAGCCACGAACGCCGCGATGTCGTCGGCGACCTGTTCGTGGTCCCAGGGTTGGCCCTCGGTCGCCGACTCGTCGTCGGCGGCCGGACCCTGGGGGTCGGGCGGCAGGTCGAGCCGGCTGACCATGCCGAAGCGATGGCGCGGCCCGCGCAGGCTGATCACGACGACGCTCTTGGTCGGCTGGAAGCCGCATTGGAACGGCACCGCGGCGACGATGTCGCGCGGGCCGTTGGCCCGCACCACGTCGAACCCCTCCGGGGGCCGAGCGGAGGGCCGAGCGGAGGGCCGAGCGGAGGGCTGGGTGGAGGGCTGACGACGAGGACGGCGGCGCGGGCGGGAGGTCGGCATGCCCAGCACTGTGGCGGCTGCCTCCTCCTGTCCGCCGAGGCAGAGCAGGCGCCTGTGGACAGTGGGACGAGCGGCCGATCTGTGGATGACCGGGGGTCCGGTCGGCGTGCCGTCGGCTCAGCGCACAACCTGGCCGACGACGATCCGGCTGCGTTCCCAGGTGATGAACCGCTCGGTCTCGAGCAGGACGACCCCGGCCAGCCAGGCCACGACGAAGGCGTCATCGATCAGACCGAGCAGCGGCACGAAGAGCTCGGGGATCAGATCAACCGGAGACACGACGTACAGGACGGCGAGCGCCATGACGAACAGCCGGCCACGGCTCAACCCGGTGTAGCGACCGAGCACGGTTGACGTGACCAGCCGGGGCAGCGCCCGGATCCGGTCACCGATCCCCGGAGTGCCGGGACGGTGGCCGGCTCGCAGGGCGCGCCAAACGGCCCCCAGCGCGGCGAACCGGAGTCCCTTCATAGGACCTTTCTACGTCGCGAACGACGTCAGCACCAGCGAGGGCGGAAATTCGTGCCGCGCATGGTCGGCGATCCGGCGGAGCAGGAAGGTGTCGATGCCTGCTCCGACGGCACCGCCGAGGAACGGAACCCCCTTGCCGAACCGCTGGGCACCCTTGCGGCCCAGGGTGCTCAGCAACCGGAAACCCACCCCCTTGTTGACCAGCATCAGCGCCGGTCCGGGCAGGCGTTCGGCGGCCAGCGTCGCCAGCCGCTCCCCTGGCGTCAGGCCGGCCTTGGCCAGCAGGTCGTCGGCGTCGGCTCCGACCAGGGCCAGCATCACGGCGGAGCGGACTTCCGGCTGGCGCAGGTCGTAGCCGCGCAGGCAGGCGATCGAGGCGACCATCCGGGTCGCCACCAGATAGAACTCCGCGACGTTCAGCGGCAACGCGACCGGCAGCGTGACGAAGCCACCGAGCCCGGTGACGAACCCGCCGGCCGCGGCGATCTTGAGGTGGCGCCCGACGACCGCGTCGATCGCGCTCTCGGCATCGGGTCGGGTGCTGCGGGCCTTGTCGGCGATCAGGGTCGCCGAGTCGATCCGCCCGCTTCCATCGATGCCCAGGTCCATCAGGCGCTCGACCAGGCGAGTCGCCGATGTCGCCAGTCCCCCGTCGGTCGCGATGGTCGCCTCCTCGGCGCGCGTGGCCATGCTGACGCTCATGCCGTTCCTTCCCCCCGCGGCGGTCGGGCCGCCTGTCGATCATGCCCGAGCAGCGCCCGAAACTCCCGACGACACGGCTCCGGCGCGTTCCGCGTGGTCAACCGGGCGTTCGCAGCTCGAGTCGAACCCGGTCGCCGGGGCGCAGCTGGGCGGCTCGGTCGCAGCTGACGTCGTCCAGCGCGGCCACCGCTGGGTAGCCACCCGTCACCGGATGGTCGGCGAGCAGCACCACCGGTCGGCCGGACGGCGGCAGCTGCACCGCGCCGCGCACCAGCCCTTCGACCGGCCACTGCGACTCCGCGTCGCGCGCGAGCGGCGGCCCGGACAGACGCAACCCGGTCCGGTCGCTCTCGGCCGTCACGGCCCATTCGGTCCGGCCGAGCTGGTCGATCCCGGACTGGCCCAACACCTCCGGATGCGGGCCGGTCCAGCCGGTCAGGCGCACCGCCCTCCGGGCCGGCCCGCCGAGCGGGTCGCCGCGGCCGGCCACGCTCTCGACGGTCGGCCACCTCCGGGGTTCGGTTCCGACGGGGAGCCGGTCGCCGGCGGCGAGCGGCGCCGGACCGAGGCGACCGAGGACGTCGTAGGACCGGGAGCCCAGCACGGCAGGCACATCGATGCCGCCCCGGACGGCGAGGTAGGTCCGCAGGCCCACCAAGCGGCGTTCCCAGGGTCAGCACCGCCCCCGCCGGAAGCGCCACCGGCGCACACCAGGTCACCGCTCGTCCGTCGACGTGGGCGCTCGCGTCGGCGCCCGTGAGCGCAACGGTCAGCGCCGCTTCGGCCCGCACCGACAGACCACCCATCGTGACTTCCAGCAGCGCGGCCGAGGCCGGGTTGGCGACCAGCCGGTTGGCCAGGGCCGCGGCGCCCCGGTCGGCGGCGCCGGAGCGCCCGACGCCCCAGGCGGCCCGGCCCGGGCGACCCTGGTCCTGGACCGTCGCGAACGGCCCGGGCGCGAGCACCTCGACCCGGCGGGTCACGGGACGCGCTCGACGAACTGGACCCGTTGGCCGGCCCCGACCAGGGCCGGCGGGTCACGCGTGATCTCCCACATCGGCTCCTCGGTGCGGCCGATCAGCTGCCACCCGCCGGGCGAGGGCCGCGGATAGACCGCCGAGTAGCCGGCGGCCAAGGCCACGGCGCCCGCGGGGACCCGGGTCCGGGGCTCGGCCCGGCGCGGCACGGACAGTCGGCCGTCGGCGCCGGTGAGGTAGGCGAAGCCCGGCGCGAAACCGGCGAACCCCGCGGTCCAGAGGCCGCCGGTGTGCAGGGCGACCACCTCGTCGCGGGACAGCCGCAGCATGGTGGCGACGGCGTCGAGGTCCGGGCCGTCGTAGACCACCGGGATCTCGACCACACGGTCGCCTGATCGGCGCATGTCTTCGGACAACGGTTGCAGTCCAGCAATCAACGGCCGTAGCCGTTGGGCGGTCTGAGCGTCGGCGAGGTGCAGCAGGACCGAGCGCGCCGCGGGCACGATGTCGAGTACCCCGGCGAGCTCCGCCGCCGCGGACGGCCGACACCCAACCGGCCACCAGGGCCGCGGGATCCTCGGCACCCGCGTCGATCTCGATGAGCAGGCCCCGCTCGCCGTACGGCGTCAGGTGGGCGGGGGGCATGGGTCGGTCAGCGGACGAAGGCCGCGATGGGCAGCCGCGCGGCCGCCAACGCCCGCCGGGCAGCCTGGGCCAGCGTGACAGCTCCGGGGGTGTCTGAGTGCAAGCAGAGGGTGTCGAAGCGGCCGGACTGGGCGAGCTGAAGCGATTGCCGCCCAACGGTTCCCGCGTCCGTCAGCAGGGCGCCCGGCTCACCGCGCGGCAGCAGCTGACCCTGCTCGTCGTAGCCGCGGTCGGCGAAGCCCTCACGGACGACCGGCAGCCCGGCTTGGGCAGCGAGGTCCAGCAACATCGAGCCGGGCTGGCCGACGATGGCCAGGCCTTCGTCGTTGGTCAGCACGGCCGAGATGAGCGCCCGGGCCTGGGACTCATGGCGGTTCACCGCGTGATAGAGCGCGCCGTGCGCTTTGACGTAGCGCACGGTCGTGCCGACCGACCGGCTCAGGGCCTGCAGGGCCCCGATCTGGTAGATCACGTCGGCCTTCAGGTCGCCGGGACTGACGTCCATGAAGCGCCGGCCGAAGCCGGCCAGGTCGCGATAGCCGACCTGCGCCCCCACGACGACGTTGCTCTTCATGGCCAGCCGGCAGGTGTGCTGGATGCCCACCGGGTCGCCGGCGTGGAACCCGCAGGCGACGTTGGCGCTGGTCACCAGCTGGAGCATCGCCGCGTCGTCGCCCAGCGCCCAGCGCCCGAAGCTCTCGCCCACGTCCGCGTTGAGGTCCACCCCGGCATTGTGTCGGAGGTCTGTCGGTGGCACGGCGCAGAATCGGCGACGTGTTGCTCCGCGAGGTCGCCGACGTCAGCGCAGGCGGTCGCGGCGACGTCGTCGCGCACGACCAAGGTGACCCTGGTCGCCGACCTCTTGCGGCGGTGCGTCGCCGAGCCGGTGGCTGAGGAGCTCGTCCCGGTCGTGGTCGCCTGGCTGAGCGGGGACCTGCGGCAACGACGCACGGGGATCGGCTGGACGGCGCTGCGCGTCCTGCCCGACGCCGCCGCCTCGCCGACGCTGACCGTCATCGAGGTCGACGCGGCGTTCGCGGCGGCCGCCCGGCTGGCCGGGACCGGCTCGCAGACCGAGCGCCGGGACCTGCTCGCCGCGCTGCTGGACCGGGCCACGGCTCCGGAGCAGCGGCTGCTCGCCGGGCTGGTCAGCGGCGAGCTGCGCCAGGGCGCGCAGGAGGGCGTGATGCTCGCCGCCGTCGCGCGGGCGGCCGGAGTGCCCGAGGTGACGGTCCGCCGCGCCCAGACACTGGCCGGAGACCTGGGGGCGGTCGCCGTGACGGCCCTGACCGCCGGCGCCGACGGCCTGGCCGGCTTCAGCCTTCGCGTCGGGACGCCGCTGGCGCCGATGCTGGCCGGTTCCGCACCGACGCTGGCCGCAGCGCTCGAGCGGACCGGTCCGGCCGGCGTGGAGTGGAAGCTCGACGGGATCCGGGTCCAGGTGCACCGCGACGGCGACCGCGTCCGGATCTTCACCCGGTCCCTGGACGAGATCACCGACCGGATGCCCGAGGTCGTCGCGGCCGTGCTCGCCGGCGTCCCCGAGCAGGCCGTCCTGGACGGCGAGGTCATCGCGCTGCGACCCGACGGACGCCCACAACCGTTCCAGGTCACCGGGTCTCGCACGGCGACCCGCATCGGACCCCACGACCGGCGCGGCCACCACACCATTGACGCTCTTCGTCTTCGACGCCCTCCACCTGGCGGGCGCCGACCTGCTCGACGAGCCCGGATCGGTACGCCGCGCTGCGCTGGCCGGCGCGGTCGATGCCGGCCTGCTCGTGCCGCGGGTCGACGTGGCCGACCCGGCCGACCCGGACCAGCTGGCAGCGGCCGAGGCGTTCACCGCCGACGCGCTCGCCCGCGGCCACGAAGGCGTCGTCGTGAAGGCCGACTCCTCGCCGTACGCCATGGGGCGCCGCGGCGCCGGCTGGGTCAAGGTCAAGCCGGTCCACACCCTCGACCTGGTGATCCTGGCCGCCGAGTGGGGTCACGGTCGGCGCACGGGCAAGCTCTCGAACCTCCACCTGGGCGCCCTGGATCCCGGACGGCCGGTTCGGGCCCGTCGGGGGGTTCGTGATGCTGGGCAAGACCTTCAAGGGGCTGACCGACGCGATGCTGGCCGAGCAGACCGAGGCGCTGCTGGCCCTGGCCGACGGCCCGACCGACGGCTGGGTGGTGCGGGTCCGACCCGAGCTGGTGGTCGAGATCGCCCTCGACGGGGTGCAGACCTCACCCCGCTATCCGGCCAAGCTGGCGCTGCGGTTCGCCCGGGTGGTCCGCTACCGCGAGGACAAGGGCCCGGCGGAGGCCGACACCATCGAGGCGGTCGAGGCCCTGCGGGCGGCGGCCTCGGGGTGACTCCCGGAGCCGCGGGATGACCTGGAAGCATGACCGGGTTGGCATTGCTGCACCGCCCGACCAGCCCACGCCCTCAGCACCCGAGGTGATTGATCGTGTCCGCGCCTTCTGTCCCGTTCGACAACGACCCCAAGCTCGCGGCCTACGCGCATCCCGAGCGGCTGGTGACCACCGCCTGGCTGGCCGACCATCTGGGTGACGAAGGGCTCGTGGTCGTCGAGTCCGACGAGGACGTCCTGCTCTACGACACCGGCCACATCCCCGGCGCGGTCAAGGTCGACTGGCACACCGACCTCAACGACCCGCTCACCCGCGACTACGTGGACGGCGCGCGCTTCGCCGAGGTGATGGGCGCTCGCGGCATCGGCCGGGACACGACGATCGTGCTCTACGGCGACAAGAACAACTGGTGGGCGGCCTACGCGCTCTGGGTCTTCTCGCTCTTCGGCCACGCCGACGTCCGGCTGCTCGACGGCGGCCGGACCCTGTGGGAGGCCGAAGGCCGCGAGCTGACCCGCGACGCACCGAAGCCCACCCCGGTCGACTACCCGGTGGTCGAGCGCGACGACTCGCAGCTGCGGGCCTTCCAGGCCGACGTGCTCGGCCACATCGGCCAGCCGCTGGTCGACGTCCGCTCCCCCGGCGAGTTCTCCGGCGAGCTGCTGCACATGCCCGACTACCCGCAGGAAGGCGCGATGCGCGGCGGCCACATCCCGGGTGCGGCCAGCGTGCCCTGGGCCCGCGCCGCCGCCGAGGACGCCACCTTCAAGGCGCGCCCGGAGCTCGAGGCGATCTACCTGGACGAGGTCGGACTGACCCCGCAGGACGACGTCGTCGCCTACTGCCGGATCGGCGAGCGCTCCTCGCACACCTGGTTCGTGCTGACCCACCTGCTCGGCTTCGAGCACGTCCGCAACTACGACGGCTCGTGGACCGAGTGGGGCAACAGCGTGCGGGTGCCGATCGAGACCGGCCCGGCCACCGGCGCCACCCCTTGGCAACGGGCCGGGTCGGCCGCCTCGTGACCGACGCGCCGCTGCCGCCAGCGCTGGCCGAGATCGCCGACGACTTCCAGGCGATGTCGGCCAGCGACCGCCTCCAGCTGCTGCTGGAGTTCAGCGACGGGCTGCCCGAGCTCCCCGAGCGCTACGCCGGGCACCTGGAGCTGATGGAGCAGGTCGAGGAGTGTCAGTCGCCGCTCTTCCTGGTGGTCGAAGTGTCGCCTGGCGGTGACCGCCCGGATGGCCAAGAGGTGGTCAACCTCTTCTTCGACGCGCCGCCGTCGGCGCCGACCACTCGTGGTTTCGCCGGCATCCTGCACGCCGGCCTGGACGGGCTGGCGCCGGCCGAGCTGCTGGCCGTGCCGGACGACGCGCCGTACCGGTTCGGGCTCGGCGAGGCGGTCAGCCCGTTGCGGCTGCGGGGCATGGTCTCGATGCTCGGCCGGATCAAACGCCAGGTCCGGGCCAAGGCTGCGGCCTGAGGGCTCCCGATGACCTCGACCGACTGGCCCGCACGCGCTGAGGAAGCGGCCGTGGCCCTGCGCCGGCGGCTCGGCGTCGAAGCGGTCGACGCCGTCGTGGTGCTCGGGTCCGGTTGGGGCGGAGCGGCCGAGGCGTTCGGTACGCCGCGGGCCGAGGTGGCCGTCGCCGAGCTCCCCCACTTCCTGGCCCCCGTCGCGGTCGGCCACGCCGGGCTGGCTCGCGCCTACGACGTGGACGGCCGCACCGTGTTGGCGCTGCCTCGGCCGGACCCATCTCTACGAAGGTCACGGGGCCGGCCAGGTGGCCCACGCCGTCCGCACCGCGGCGGCGGCCGGCGCGCGAATCGCGTTGCTCACCAACGCAAACGGCTCGTTGCGCGCCGACTGGGGCACCGGCACCGGAGTCCTGATCGCCGACCATCTCAACCTCAGCGGCAGCACGCCGCTGGTCGGGCCCCAGTTCGTGGACCTGACCCAGGCCTACTCGCCCCGGCTGCGGGCGATCGCGCGGGCTGTCGACCCGGCGCTCGTCGAGGGCACTTACGCCATGCTGCGTGGACCGCACTACGAGACCGTGGCCGAAGCCCATGCGCTGCAACGACTCCAGGCCGACGTGCTCGGGATGTCGACCGTCCTGGAGACCATCGCGGCTCGCGACGCCGGCCTGGAGGTCCTCGGGCTTTCGGTCGTCACCGTGGTCGAGGCGACCGGCGAGGTCATCGACCCGGACGAGGTGGTCGCCGCCGCCGAGCGGGCCGCGACCGGCCTGGGCCCGGTGCTGCGGCGCGTGTGCTCGACGTACTGAGGCCGAGACGCAAGCATGGACGACTGACCCGACCAGGAGGGGCGAGATGGCCACCGACGTGAGTGGTTCGACGAACGTGACGACGGCGCCAGGCGGCCTGGCCGTCGAGGCCAACGGCATCAACGTCATCGACGAGTCCGAGCGCAAGGGGACGCCGCGCGGCCTGTTCTGGCCGTGGTGCGCGGCGAACATCGCGGTGCTCGCCGTGAGCTACGGCTACTTCGTGCTCGGCAACGGCGTGAGCTTCTGGCAGGGGCTGCTGGCCGGAGTCCTCGGGATCGTCGTGTCGTTCCTGTTCGTCGGCCTGGTCGCGCTGGCCGGCAAGCGCGGCTCGGCGCCCGACGATGGTCCTGTCCCGCGCGGCGTTCGGCGTCGTGGGCAACGCGCTGCCGTCGGCGGTGTCCTACCTGCTGCTGGTGGGCTGGGAGATCATCCTGGTCTCGCTGTCGACCAAGGCGGTCGCGACCGTCTTCGAGCAGCTCGGCTGGGCCCACGGCACCGGGGTCAAGGTGGTCGCCTTCCTGGTCGTCATCGCGGTGATCGTCCTGGCCGGCATCAAGGGCTTCGACGCGATCCTGCGGATCCAGACCTGGCTGACCGTCGTCCTGGCCATCGTGACGGTCGGCTACATCCTGCTGACCCTCGACCACATCCACTGGGACAAGGTCAGCGCGATCCCGAGCGGCTCCTTCACCGGCATCCTCGGCGCGGCCGTCACGACCGGAGCCGCCTTCGGGCTCGGCTGGGTCAACGCGGGCGCGGACTACTCGCGCTACCTGCCGCGCAGCGCGTCCAGCCGCGGCGTCGTCTTCTGGACGACGTTCGGTGCGAGCGTGGCGCCGATCGTCCTGCTGGCCTACGGCTCCTCCTGGTCGGGTCGAGCAAGGCCCTCTCCGACGCCATCAGCACCGACCCGATCGGCGCCCTCGCGGCGATCCTGCCGACCTGGTACCTCATCCCGTTCGTCGTGGTCGCGGTCGGCGGGCTGATCTCCGGCGCGATCCTGGACATCTACTCCTCGGGCCTGACCCTGCTGACCCTGGGCCTGCGCATCCCGCGCTGGCAGGCCGCGGCGATCGACGGCGTGCTGATGATCATCGGCTCGATCTACGTCGTCTTCCGGGCGCCGAACTTCTTCGGCCCGTTCCAGGCGTTCCTGATCACCCTCGGCGTACCGATCGCCGCCTGGTGCGGCGTCTTCCTGGCCGACCTGGCGCTGCGCAGGCGCGCCCTACGACCAGGAGGCGCTCTACGACGCCCGCGGCCGCTACGGCTCGATCGGCTGGGTCGCCGTCGGGTCGATGCTCCTCGGCACGGTGCTGGGCTGGGGTCTGGTGACCGGCTACGCCAGCGCCTTCACCTGGGAGGGCTACCTCCTCGGCCCGCTCGGGCTCGGCGGCAAGACCGGCGCGTGGGCCTACACCGGGCTCGGCGTGCTGGTCGCGCTGGCCGTGGGCTTCGTCGTACCGCTGGTGCTGTCCCGCGGCACGGTGCGCGCGCAGGAGACGGACCAGGCCGTCTCGGCCTGATCCGTCCGGAGCGGGTTACCGCGTTACAGCTGTACGGCGGGGGCGACGACGTCCTGGCGCAGCTCGACGGCGGCGTTCGGCGTCGGGTGCAGGACGAGCTGGGCCAGCCCGGGCGGCACGTCCTCGAAGACGAACCGGCCGTCCTCGTCGGAGACGGTGCTGAGCGAGCCGTCGGCGCGGCGCAGCTCGATCGACAGCGCCGCCGACGGCGCGAGCCAGCCGTCCAGCCGGAAGACGTCCTGCCGCCGCTCCTGGCTGACCGTGACCATCACGGTCACGCTCTCGCCGCCGAAGGTGATGGTGCGCACGTGCTCGGCGCCGCGAGCGCCCGCCGGCACCAGCACCTCCTCGGTCAGCCGCATCATCTCGACGTCCAGGTTGTCCAGGCCGATGGCGAAGGTCACCCGCTCGACCAGGCCGCTCGGCACCGGGTCGGTGTGCTCCCACATCGACTGCAGCTGGTCCAGCAGCGCCGCATCCGCCGTCGCCATCAGGTCTTCCATCGTCGTCTCCCCCTCGATGTGGTCCCCATCTCCGGACGCGTCGCCCGGCCGTACGTCGTCGGCGTTCATGCCGGGCTCCAGTCACTGGTCGACGTCGCGAGCTCGGCCCGCAGCTTGTCCAGGCACCGGCCCCGGGTCGGGCCCGATGCTGCCGACCGGCATGCCCGAGCTCCTGGCTCAGCGCCGTGTAGTCCGGGCGGTCGTGGAAGGCGATGATCCGCAGCAGCCGCTGGCACCGCTCGTTGAGCTTGCCGACCGCGAACCACAGCGCCCGCTCGTCGGCGGTGCGCACGACCTGCTGCTCGGGGCTGTCGACGGGCGCGGTCCGCAGGTCGAAGGTCGCGGTGTCCTCGGTCAGGTCGATCCGGCCGTTGGCCCGGGCCGCGCGCCAGGCGTCCCGGCGGGCCGTGACGGTGAGCCAGCGCAGCACGGCCTGCGGTTCGGCGACGGTGTCGGCCTTGCGGACCAAGGTCAGCCAGGTGTTCTGGACGACGTCCTCCGCGGTCGCGGTGTCCAGGCCGTAGGCCCGCACGATGTGCCAGAGCAGCGGGGTCAGGGTCTGCGACCAGCGTCTCCAGGGCGGCCTCGTCGCCCGCGCGGTAGGCCCGGAAGCGGTCGGCCGCCAGGTCGGCGACGGCGGACCCGGCGGCATGCGCGAACCCGTCGGTCAGGGGCCACATCGCGCGTCGCCTAGGCGACCGCGGGACGTGATCGCTCCGGGGACTCCACAGCCAGCTCCGTTTCGGTGGCGAGCGCGGTCTTGGCCGACATGCGTCAACCTCTCGTGGTCAGTCCGCGGGGTGCGCAGCTGATCCGAAGAGGCGACCGAGGACCTACTGATACATCGACGTCGCGATGTCTGGCGTTACCTCAGTCGCTGCTCAGAGACCGGCCACGTGTGAGGCCGGCTTCTTGCGGATCGGCTTCTGGTCCGGGGCCGCCTGGTCCGGGGCCGCCTGCTCGGGGGCCGTCTGGGCCGGGGCTGCTTGGTCCTGGGGGGCCTCGTCCCCGGGGCTCTGGGTCTGGTCGCTGGTCTTGTCGGTGCCGCTGTCAGTCATCAGGGTGCCTTCTCGGGTAGTCCGAACGTTGACCGTTCAGGAGCTGCGGCCCCCCTGCCTGATACGCCGTGGAGAGATCGTTCGCACCTCCAGAGCAGGATGTGTGCGTGCCCACGCCTCAGAGCCGTCCGCTCGCCGGCCGAGCCGCGGCCGGTCGGGGCCGTCGCGGTCGTCGACGCCTTGGGCAAGGGCGGCTTCGCGCCGGCAACAGCCGCTGGGCCTCTGCGTGACCCCGGACGCACGTGGCGCTCGCCGACGGCGAGCGGGTCTGGTGGTCCGGACGACCGACCCGGCGGGTCGGTCGAGGAGCTGGAGTCTGCGCTTCGCCCCGCGCTGGGTGTGGTGGAGCAGCCAGGCGAGGCCGCCGCGCTGGTGGCGGCCGGCGTCCGGCTGGCGGCGTGCTGGGACCTCGCAGCCGTGCACCGGCTGATCCGCGGCGGTTGGGCGACGACCCGGCGCAGGTGTGGGCGCTCGCCGCCGGCCGGCCCGAGGAGCACATCCCCAGCTCGGGCCAGCTCGACCTCCTCGCTAGCCGTCGGGCGGACCGAGCCGGCCGGCGTCGAGCGAGCCGGCCGCGACTGGGCCACGGGGACCGGCGCGGCCGGCCGCGGGGGCGTCGCCGGACGCCGACCCGGACGACCCCGACGACCCGGTCGGTCCCGACGGCTACCTGCGGCCGGGCTGCTGGCAGCCGGACTGGCTCTCGCGCAGCCCGGCCGCGGGCGGCCCGCTGGGCCGACCTCGCCATCTGGGTCGCCCGGCGCCAGCTCGAGCTGCTGCCGCCGGTCGCCGGCCGGCGGGGACCCGCGGACCACCGCCCGCTCGGAGTCGGCGGCCGCCCTGCTCAGTGTCGAGCTGGGCCGGATCGGCCTGCCGCTCGACGTGGTCGAGGCGGAGCGGGTGATCGGCGGCTTCATCGGGCCCCGCCCGGCCGACGAGGCGAGCGGTTGGCCCGCCGTCGCGAACGCGACGGCCGGGTGCTCGCCCTGGCGCGCGGCGCGAGCGCCGACCTGCGCAACCCGGCGCAGGTGCGACAGCTGCTCGCCGACGTCGGGGTGACCGTCCCGGACACCCGCTCGTGGCGCCTCGAGCCGTTTCGCGACGCTGCACCCGCTCGTCGAGGCGCTCCTGCAGTGGCGCAAGGCCGAGCGGATGGAGACGACCTACGGCTACGCCTGGCTGGACCGCCAGGTCGAGGGCGGCCGGCTGCGCGGCCGCGTGGCACGCCAGCGACGGCGCGGCCGGCCGGATGACCGCGCAGGCCGGGCTGCACAACCTGCCGGCCGAGCTGCGCTCGGCGGTCCGGGCGCCGGACGGGCCGGATCCTGGTGCGCGCCGACCTCGGCCAGATCGAGCCGCGCGTGCTGGCCGCGGTCTCCGGCGACCCGGCCCTGGCGACCGCGGCGGCCGAGCCCGACCTCTACTCCCCGGTCGCCGATCGGCTCGGGTCGACCGGCCGACGGCCAAGGTCGCGGTCCTGGCCGCGATGTACGGGCAGACCTCCGGCGCCGCCGGCGAGGCGCTGCGCGGCATGGACGCGACCTACCCGCGGGCGATGGCCTACCTGCGGGCGGCCGACGACGCCGGCCGGGCCGGGCGCGCCGTCACGACGTACGGCGGCCGGCGGGTGCCGGTCTGGCCGACCCCGGCCGGTCTGGACGAGAGCCAGGCCCGGGCCGTCGCGGCCGCCCGCGGCCGGTTCACCCGCAACGCCGTCATCCAGGGCGCGGCGGCCGAGCTGTTCAAGGCCTGGGCCGCGACGGTGCGGCTGGCCGTCGCCGACCTGGACGCGCGGATCGTGCTGTGCCTGCACGACGAGCTGCTCGTCGAGGCGCCGAGGGCGACGCGCCGACGCGGTCGCCGCCGAGCTGCACCGCACCCTGGACTCGACGGCCGCGCTCTGGTTCGGCTCCTCGCAGGTCCGGTTCGTCGCCGACGTCCGGGCCGTCGAGCGGTGGTCGGACGCCAAGGACTGACCGGACCGGCAGCCGGAGCGGCCTTCCTCGATCACCCAGCGCACCGCTAGCGTGACCAACCGGTGATGCGGTGGATCGAACCGTATCGACTCGCCCGAGGATGAGCCCATGGCCACTGACGACGACGGCAAGGGCCCGAACGGCGGCACCACTCCCCCGGAGACCGCCGCCCTCGTCGTCCGCACCGCCGCCACCGCCGCCGCGCAGCGGTTGGCGCGACGTCGACCCGGTGCCGCCGGACGCCGAGCTGCTGGCCCGGCACGGCGCCCTCGTCCTCGACCCGTTGACCGCGGTCCGGCTGCCCGGGCCAGCCCTCGCTGCGGTCCACCGTCTACGTCGCGGACACCCTCATCGTGCCCGCGGTGGTCGCCCACGACGACGACCTGCGCCGGCTGATCACCGACGCGGCGGCGCGTTCGGCCTCTACCCGCAGGGCCTGCTGCCCGACGAGGTCGGACGGCGTCCACGACGACGCGGTCGTGCCGGCGCACGTCGTCCGGCTGGTCCCGACGGGCACCGAGCCGGTCGACGCGCCGGACGCCTGGGCGGTGCTGCAGGCGCACCCGGGCCGCCGCGACCGCCGGCGGTGACCACCTGCGCGCCCGGCTCTCCGGGCGTCGGGCTCAACCACCTGCTCTTCGGCGGCTCGCACGTCGCCGGGCTGCCGATGACCGGCATGTCCCACGTCGCCGGGCTGCCGGACTCCGACGCCAACGGCCTGCTCGAGTACGTCGTGGCCGGCATCCGGCGGCCGGGCACCGGTCTCCTGGGTCGGGCCGAAGCCCGGACTACGCGCCCGGCTGGGACGGGCCGCCGGCCCGTCGTCGCGGTCCTGGACACCGGCTGCGGGCGGCACCCGTGGTTCAAGCACGGCGTCACCACCGACGTCGTGTACGCCGGCGTGCACGCGGGGCCGACCGACCCGGCCACCGACCCCGAGCTCACCGGCGACCTGGTCGGCCCGATGGACGGCGGCCTGGACAGCGCACGCCGGGCACGGCACGTTCATCGCCGGGCTGATCCGCCAGCTCTGCCCGCGCGCCGACATCTGGGCGATCCGGGTGATGTCCTCCGACGGCGTGGTCGAGGAGGCGGACCTGATCCGGGCCCTCGGCGTGCTGAGCAGCCTGGTCGAGCGACGGCCGTGGACGGCGGGGACTCCGCCCCCGGTCGACATCGTCTCGCTCTCGCTCGGCTACTACCACGAGCTGCCGCACGACCAGGACTTCGATCCCGTTCTGCTGCAACAGGTCCAGGCGCTCGGTCAGCGGGGCGTCGCCGTGCTGGCCGCCGCCGGCAACGACGCGACCGTCGCGGGAGGTCTTCCCCGCCGCGTTCTTCCCGCACCCGGGCGGCGAGGTCGAGCAGTTCGACCGCGACTGCATCCCGGTGGTCAGCGTCGGCGCGCTCAACCCGGACGGCACGATCGCGCTGTTCAGCAACGGCGGCCCCTGGGTCTGCGCACTGGAAGGTCGGTGCGGCCCTGGTCAGCACCTTCCCGACGACCTTCAACGGCGGCGGCCAGCCGACGGTCGCCTACTCGACGGCCCAGGGCCGGCGCGTCGAGCATCGACCCGGACCGCTTCCGCGGCGGCTTCGGCACCTGGAGCGGGACGAGCTTCTCGACGCCGGTGCTGGCCGGGCGGCTGGCCCGGCGGCTGCTGCGGGCTCGACCGCGAGGGCACGGCGACCGACCCGTGGGAGCGGATGTGGCGCGCCGTCACCGAGGAGACCGGGCTGGAGCGACCGCCGGCGTGACGCCGGACGCCTCCACGCCCTCGGCGGAGGACCTCCATCGTCGAGCGCTCGAGGCCAGCCTGCGGGGCGCCTACCCGTCGTCCGCCCGGCTGCTGCGCCGGGCCCTCGAGCCGGGTCGAGCCCGGACTCGGCGCTGCGGGTGCGGGTGCTGCTCACCCTGGCCTGGGTCGAGGCCGAGCAGTCGCACGTGGAGCGCAGCCTCGCGCTGCTCGACGAGGCCGAGCAGGCCGCCGAGCGCGCACCCGTCGGTCGCCGGCTACACCTTCGGCCAGCGCGGCCTGCTGCATGCTGCGCCTGGGCCGGTCGGCCGAGGCCCGCGACCAGATGCGCCGGGCCGTCGGCCTGCTCGACTCGGCACCGGTGGACCAGGCCAAGGTGCTGCTCAACCTCGGGCGTCGCCGAGAAGGACGAGCGCAACTTCGCCGCGGCCGAGGCGGCCTTCCTGCGCTCGGCCGACCAGGCCGAGCGAGCCGGCGAGTCGGTGCTGGCCGGCAAGGCGGTCAGCAACCTCGGCGAGCTGGCCGCCCTGCGCGGCGACCTGCCCGCTGGCGCTCGCCCGGTTCGACCAGGCGATCGACATCTTCGGCGACGCCGACCCGGTGGACCGGGCGGTCACCATCGTCGACTCGAGCTACGCGCTGACCACGGCCGGCCTGTTCAGCGAGGCCGAGGCCGACCTGCTGGTCGCGACCCGGATCCTCGGCCAGTCCCGGATGCACCTGCAGCGAGGCCGAGGCCTGGCAGGCCCTCGCCGAGATCGCGCTCGCCGACGGGCGGGCCAGGGACTGCCGGCGCTACGCCCGGAAGGCGTTGCGGCTGTTCAGCCGCCGGGGCTCCCAGCGTCGGCACGACGGTCGTCCGAGGCGCTGCTGCGGATCACCACGCCGGTACGCCGCGCCGGCCTGGCCGAGCATCTCGCGGCCACGGTCGGCGCTGGCCGACGAGCTGCGCCGGCAGGGGCTGCCCGACCTGGCGGTCCGGCTCCGGCTCCGGGTCGGCCTGGCGCTGGTCGACGCCGGCTTCGTCGACGAGGCGCGGGACCTGACCGGGCCGATCCGGCTGCGGCAGTCCGACGACCTGCTGACCCGGCTGCTGACCCGCGAGGTGCGGGCCCGGATCGCCGGCCGCGCAGGGCCAGACCGCGGGCCGCACGCGAGCAGATCCGCGCCGGGCTGGCCGACCTGCGGTCGGCACCAGTCGCGGCTGGGCAGCGTCGACCTGCAGACCTCGGTGGTCCGGCACGGCGCGACCCTGGCCCAGATGGGCCTGGCCGACGCCGTCCGGGCCGACCAGCCGGCCGCGGTGCTGCGCTGGCTCGAGCGGTCCCGGGCCATCACCATCGGCCTGGCGCCGGTCAAGCCGCCCGAGGACCCGCGGATGGCCGACCTGCTCGAGCAGCTGCGCCACCTCCGGCTGGAGCTGCGCCAGCAGGAGATGAACGGCGGTCGCGACGTCGCGACGCTCGACCGACGCTGCGGGCCGCGTGCCGCGAGCTCGAACGAGCGGCCGCGGCCCGCGAGCGGCAGCTGGTCGGCCCCGGGGGCTGGCGCCGGAGACGCTCGGCCGGCGTGCTCGAGACGCGCGCTGCGCCAGGCGCCCGGGACCGCCGGGCGCGCTGGTCGCGCTCTTCGACGTCGATGCCGACGCTGCACGCGCTCGTCGTCGGTCCGGGCCCGGCCCGGCTGGTCGGGCTCGGACCGCTGGCACCGATCCTGGACCAGGTCCGCCGCACCCGCGCCGACCTGGACGTGCTCGCCCTGAGCAGCACCTCCGCGCGTGATGCGACCGGTCGTGCTCTCGTCCCTGCGCAGCGCCCTCGGCCGGCTGGCCGGCGAGCTCTGGGCAGCCGTTCGAGACGCTCACCGGCGAGGGCCCGCTCGTGCTCGTGCCCACCGGCGCCCTGGCCACGCTGCCGTGGGCGCTGCTGCCCGGCCTGCGCGGCCGGCCGCTCGCGGTGGCCCGGTCGGCCGGCGAGTGGCTGCGCGGCCGGGCCGTGCTCGAACCGACGCGACCAATCCCTCTCGCACAACGGTTTTCGCGACCGGTCCCCGGGTCAGCCGGGCCGACGAGGAGGTGCGGTCCTGCGCCGAGCTGTGGCCGAGCGCGACGGTGCTGCCGCTGTGCGAGCCGCAGCAGCTGCTCGAGGCGGCGGCCGGCGCCCGACTGCGTGCACGTCGCGGCCCACGGCGTCCACGACGCCGACAACCCGCTGTTCTCCTCGCTCGAGCTGGCCGGCGGCCTGGTCTTCGGCCACGACCTGACCCGGATGCACCCGCCGCCGGCGCACGTCGTGCTCTCGGCGTGCGACCTCGGACTGGCCACCGTGCGGCCCGGGCGGCGAGTCGCTCGGGATGACGGCCGCGCTGCTGCACAGCGGCACCGGCAGCGTCGTCGCCGGGGTGGCCCGGGTCGCCGACGACGTCGGCCTGCGACGTCGCCGTCGCCTACCACCGCCGGCTCAGCGCCGGCGAGCGACCGTCGTACGCGCTGGCCGGCGCGTTGGGCGACACCGGCGCTGACGGCTCGGCCGACCGGCTGGCCCCGATGACCTGCTTCGGCGCCGGCTGGTGAGCCAGCCTCAGCCGTCGTGGCCCTGACGGGAGCGCCACTCGCGGGCGATGGCGTCGCGGATCGGCGGCACCACGACGCCGGCGGCGGCCATCCGGCGCCGGACCTTGGCCCGGCTGGTCAGGATGCCGACCAGGCCGATCGCCCACACGACGTACTGCACCGACCAGCCGGCCCGGTAGGCCGACAGGGAGTAGGCGTGCGTGGCTCCCCCGCCGCCGGGCTCGACCAGGTCGATGACGACGCCGAGGGCGAGCATCGTGACCAGCGACGCCACGAAGCCGCCGATGTTGACGATGCCGGTCGCGGTGCCCAGCCGGGTCGGCGGGTTGAAGCTGCGGGCGAAGTCGAAGCCGACCATCGAGCCCGGGCCGCCGACGGCCAGGACCAGCACCAGCACGACGAGCAGCCCGATCGGCGCCGGCCCGGGCCAGAGCAGCACGACGGTCCACATCGCCGGCGGTCGTGCCGACGATGGTCAGCACCAGCCAGGAGCGGCGCAGCGGGTGCAGCGCGACGAACCGGCCGAAAACCGGTCCGGCACAAAGGGATCCGACCACCAGCAGGCTCATCATCAGGCTGGCCGCGTGCGTCGACAGACCCTCGCCCGAGACGAGGAACGGGAAGCCCCAGAGCAGCGCGAAGACCGTGCCGGAGAACTGCGAGCTGAAGTGCGTCCAGAGCCCGAGCCGGGTGCCCGGGTGCAGCCAGGCCGCCCGCAGCTCGCCCAGCACGGCGCGCAGGCCGAGCGCGGTCACCGGCTTCGGCGGTCCGGGGGCATTGCGCACCGAGATGACGGCCAGCGCCGCCGCGAGACCCCCAGCGAGGCGAGGGACAGGTAGGCCGGGGTCCAGCCGTGCATGCCGGAGCAGGGCGGCCAGCGGGATGGCGCTGAGCAGCTGACCGGTCTGGCCGATCATGCCGGTCAGCTGGGTGACCAGCGGGATCCGGCGCGGCGGGAACCACGCGTTGACCAGCCGCAGCACGCTGACGAAGGTCATCGCGTCGCCGGCGCCGACCAGGGCGCGAGCCAGCAGCGCCAGGGCGAGCTGGTGCGAGACCGCGAGCAGCACCTGCCCACCGGCCATGACCAGCGCGCCGGTCGCGATCAGCTTGCGCGGGCCGAGCCGGTCGACCGAGACCCCGACCGGGATCTGCAGTCCGGCGTAGACGAGCAGCTGCAGCACGGCGAACGTCGCCAGGATGCTCGCCGAGGCCCCGAACCGCTGGGCGGCGTCGATCCCGGCGACGCTGAGCGAGGTGCGCTGCAGGACGGCGATGACGTACGCCGCGAGCGCGGCCGACCAGACCAGCCAGGCCCGCCTCGGCGTCCCGGTGCCGCTCACCCGCCCATCCTCCCAGCGCCCCGGGGGCCGGCGCAGCGGGCCGCACCCGGACGGCTCGCCGCGCCGGATGCCTGACAGACTGAGGATCCGCGAGCGAGGAGGTCAGGGTGAGCCAGATGAGCCAGGACACCGTGACGCGCAGCCGGTCCGCAGCTGGCTCCGCGCCCGGTGCTGCTGACGGTCGACGACGACCCGTCGGTCTCGCGGGCCGTCGCCCGCGACCTGCGGCGCCGCTACGGCGAGGACTACCGGATCGTGCGGGCCGAGTCCGGCGCCGACGCCCTCGACGCCCTCAAGGAGATCCTCCGGCGCGGCGAGCGGGTGGCGGCGATCCTGGCCGACTACCGGATGCCGCACATGAACGGCATCGACTTCCTGGAGCAGGCGATGGACCTGTTCCCCAACGCGCGCCGCGCCCTGCTGACGGCGTACGCCGACACCGACGCCGCGATCCAGGCGATCAACGTCGTCGACGTCGACCAGTACCTCCTCAAGCCGTGGGAGCCCCCGGACGAGAAGCTCTACCCCGTCGTCGACGAGCTGATCACGACCTGGCAGTCGACCGGCGACCAGGCGGTGACCGAGACGAAGGTCATCGGGCATCACTGGTCGCAGCCGTCGTACGAGATCCGGGACTTCCTGGCCCGCAGCTCGGTCCCCTACCGGTGGTACGCCGCGGACGAGCCGGCCGGGCCAGCGCCTGCTCAGCGCCGCGGACGCCGACGAGTCCGACGTCCCGGTCGTCATCGCCCCCGACGGCACCGCGCTGCGCAGCCCCTCGATCGCCGAGCTGGCGGCGGCCATCGGGCTGACGACCACACCGTCGGGTGAGTTCTATGACCTGGTCATCGTCGGCGGCGGCCCGGCCGGATTGGGCGCCGCGGTCTACGGCGCATCCGAGGGCCTGCGCACCCTGCTCGTCGACCGGACGGCGACCGGCGGGCAGGCCGGGCAGAGCAGCCGGATCGAGAACTACCTCGGCTTCCCCGACGGCGTCTCCGGCGGCCAGCTGACCGACCGGGCTCATCGGCAGGCCGTGAAGTTCGGCGCCGAGGTGCTCTCGACGCGTGAGGTCAAGGGCATCCAGGCCCGCGGCCCGAGCCGGGTCGTGCAGTTCGCCGACGGCGGTGAGATCGCCTCGCACGCCATCGTGCTGGCCAGCGGCGTCGACTACCGGCAGCTGCCGGCCGACGGCGCCGACCGGCTCGTGGGCCGCGGGGTCTACTACGGCTCGGCCTCGACCGAGGGACCGGCCTGCGCCGGCCAGCACGTCGTCGTCGTCGGCGGCGCGAACTCGGCCGGCCAGGCCGCGATGTTCTTCGCCCGGCACGCCGCCCGGGTCACCATCGCCGTCCGCGGGCCGGACCTCGAGCGCTCGATGTCGACCTACCTGATCGACCAGATCCGCGGCGTCCCGCACATCGACGTCCGCACCTGCACCCGGGTCGACGCCTGCATGGGCGAGGACCATCTCGAGCGGGTGCTGCTGGTCGACGACCAGACGGGCGACAAGGAAGAAATCGACGTCAGCCACCTGTTCATCTTCATAGGGGCGGAGCCACTCACCGGGTGGCTGCCCGACCGAGTGCAGCTGGACAAGGACGGCTTCGTGGTGACCGGACGTGACCTGCTCGTCGACGGCAAGCGGCCGCCGGGGTGGTCGCTCGAGCGCGAGCCCTACCTGCTGGAGTCCAGCCTGCCGGGCCTGTTCGTCGCCGGTGACGTGCGCTCCCAGTCGGTCAAGCGGGTCGCGTCCGCGGTCGGCGAGGGCGCGCTGGCCGTCACGTTGGTGCATCGGTACCTGGAAGGACAATGAGCATGAGCGACACCTTCACCAGCACCGAACTCCTTGCGCCGGAACAGATTCGCGAGCTCTTCCTCTTCGAGTCGCTGAGCGACGACCAGCTGGCCTGGATGAGTGAGCAGGGCCGGGTCGAGCACCGCGCCTCGGGCGAGATGGTCTACACCGAGGGCGAGCCGGCCACCTGCTTCTTCGTCCTGCTCGAGGGCACCATCGTGCTCACCCGCCGGGTCGAGGGCGACGAGGTCGAGATCAGCCGGACCAACCAGAAGGGCGTCTACGGCGGGGCCATGCAGGCCTACCTGGAGACCTCCGAGCAGCAGACCTACATGAACTCGATGCAGGCCATCACCGAGGCCCGCCTCTTCGTCATGTCCTCGGACAACCTGGCGACGATGGTGCGCACCTGGTTCCCGATGGCCATGCACCTGCTCGAGGGACTCTTCGTCGGCATGCGCAACAGCCAGGTGATCGTCGGCCAGCGCGAGCGGCTGCTCGGCCTCGGCCGGCTGACCGCGGGGCTGACCCACGAGCTGAACAACCCGGCGGCCGCTGCGGTCCGGGCCACCTCCTCGCTGCGCGAGCGGGTCGGCATGATGCGGCACAAGCTCTCGGCGCTGGCCGACGGGCGGCTCAACGGCGACAAGCTGGTCCAGCTCGCCTCGCTCCAGGAGGACGCCGTCGAGCGGCTGGCCAAGGCGCCCAAGCTCTCGCCGATGGAGGCCAGCGACGCCGAGGACGCCTTGAGCGACTGGATGGACGACCACGGCCTGCACGCGGGCTGGGAGATCGCCCCGACCCTGGTCGCGGCCGGCGTGACGACCCCGTGGCTGGACGGCGCAGCCGAGACGATCCCGCCGGAGTACCTCGACGGCGGGCTGCGCTGGGTCGCCTACACGCTCGAGACCGAGCTGCTGATGAACGAGATCGAGGACGCGACGCACCGCATCTCCGCCCTCGTCGGCGCCGCCAAGCAGTACTCCCAGCTCGACCGGGCGGCCCACCAGGAGATCGACGTCCGCGACGGCCTGGACAGCACGCTGGTCATGCTCGGCGGCAAGCTGCACGGCAAGGAGATCACGGTCGTGAAGGACTACGCCGCGGGGCTGCCCGACATCCCGGCCTACCCGGCCGAGCTCAACCAGGTGTGGACCAACCTGATCGACAACGCGATCTCGGCGATGGACGGCCAGGGCACGCTGACCCTGCGGACCGCGCTCGACGGCGACCAGGTGCTGATCGAGGTCGGCGACACCGGGCCCGGCGTGCCGCCGGAGAACCTCAAGCGGATCTTCGAGCCGTTCTTCACGACGAAGCCGGTCGGTGAGGGCACCGGCCTGGGCCTGGACATCTCGTATCGCATTGTGGTGCAACGGCATCGGGGCGACCTGCGGGTCGTCTCGGCACCCGGCGACACCCGCTTCCAGGTCCGCCTGCCGATCGACGAGCCACCCGCCGACCCGGCCTGACCGCTGGGCTAGTCCTCGCTGGAGGCGGCCCAGAGGTTGATGCCGGAGTCGACGGCGTCGGCGTCGATCGCGGCCAGCTCTTCGTCGAGGAAGGTCAGGTTGTCCAGGGCGGCGACGTTGGCCTCGAGCTGCTGCACGCTGCTCGCTCCGATCAGCACGCTGGTCACCCGCGGGTCCCGCAGCACCCAGGCCAGCGCCATCTGGGCCAGTGACTGACCCCGCTCACCCGCGATCTCGTTGAGCCGGCGGATGTGGGCCATCGCCTCGTCGGTGAGCAGGTCCGGAGACAGCGACTTCCCTTGCGCTGCACGGGAATCGGCCGGGATGCCGCCCAGGTAGCGATCGGTCAGCATGCCCTGGGCCAACGGCGAGAAGGCGATGCAGCCCACGCCCTCGTCCTCCAGCACGTCGAGCAGGCCGTCCTCGACCCAGCGGTTGAGCATCGAGTACGACGGCTGGTGGATCAGCAGCGGCACGCCCATGCCCGGCGAGCAGAGCGGCCGCCTCGCGGGTCTTCTCCGGCGAGTACGACGAGATGCCGGCGTAGAGCGCCTTGCCCGAGTGCACGGCGGAGGCCAGGGCCCCCATCGTCTCCTCGAGCGGCGTCTCCGGGTCGAACCGGTGCGAGTAGAAGATGTCGACGTAGTCCAGGCCCATCCGGCCGAGCGACTGGTCGAGCGAGGCCAGCAGGTACTTGCGCGAGCCCCACTCGCCGTACGGTCCGGGCCACATGTCGTAGCCGGCCTTGGAGGAGATGACCAGCTCGTCGCGCAGCGGCCGGAGGTCCTGCTGCATCAGGATGCCGAAGTTGCGCTCGGCCGCGCCGTAGGGCGGCCCGTAGTTGTTGGCCAGGTCCAGGTGGGTGATGCCGAGGTCGATCGCCCGGCGGACGATCGCCCGCTGCCGCTCCAGCGGCATGTCGTCGCCGAAGTTGTGCCAGAAGCCGAGCGACACGGCCGGCAGCTGGAGGCCGCTGCGCCCGGACCGGCGGTAGGTCATCGAGTCGTAGCGGTCCGGGGCGGGCGAGAAGGTGGGGAGGACGTCCATGCGGCGAGTCTTCCATCCCGATGCCGCGCCGCCGCCCGGCCGGCTCAGCGGGGCGGCGTGGGCCCCTCGTCGGTCTGCTCGGCCAGGAACTGCTCGAAGGCCGCGCCCAGCTCGTCGGCGCTCGGCAGCTCGGTGGTCTCGCCCGCCAGCAGGCTGCCCCGCGAGCGACCCTCGAGGAACGCGTCGTACTGCTGCTCCAGCGCCGTCGACGACCCGGCCAACCTCCTCGGAGTCCCCGACCTCGCGGACGATGTCGGCGCGGGTGCGCTCGGCGGCATCCTCCAGCGCGGCATCCGGCAGCGACAGCCCGCTGACCGCCGAAATCGCCCGCAGCGCAACGAGAGCGGCGTCGTGGAAGTCCGCCTGCGAGAGGTAGTGCGGCACGTGCACGGCGTAGCCCAGGGCCGGGTGACCCCACTCCCCCAGCCGGAACTCCAGCAACGCCGACGCGCTGCCGGGCACCAGGACTTCACCCATCCAGGCCTCGTTGCCGGCGATGAGCGTCGGGTCGGTCGCGTGCGCGGTCACGCCCAGCGGACGGGTGTGCGGCACCGCCATCGGGATGCCGTGGAAGGACACCGCCAGGCGCACGCCGAGCCGCTCGACCAGCATCCGCACGGCCTCGCAGAACCGCTCCCACTGCCAGTCCGGCTCCGGCCCCTGCAGCAGCAGGAACTCCTGGCCGGACTGGTCGCGCAGGGCGTAGAGGATCAGCGAAGGGTCGGCGTACTCCGACCAGTGGTCCTTGGAGAAGGTCATCGCTGGGCGCCGCCCGCGGTAGTCGAGCAGCTGGTCGACGTCGAAGGTCGCCACGACCTCGTGGTCGAGGGTCTCGATCAGGTGCTCGGAGAGCAGCCGCCCGGTGCTGCCCGCATCGACGAACCCGGACAGCGAGAAGAGCAGCACCGGGCGCACCGAAATCGGTCCGGGCCGTCTCCAGTTCGAACAGTCCACGTGGGTCCTGCACCAGCTCACCTTCCCTCGGGCGGTCCATCCATCATGACCGCTCCAGCCTCAGACCAGGTGAACAGCCGCGCGCGCGGCCCGGCATTCCGGCTCGTCCGACGAGACCCTCAGGTGTCGCTCGTGGCACGCGCCCTCGCCCTCCAGCGCCAGCCCCTGCTCGGTCGCCGACGTCGTAGGACCACTGCCCGACGTTGTGGGCGTCCATCAGCTGGGTGGCGTCCGGCACGTGGCCGAGGCCGACCACGTGGCCCGAGCTCGTGCATGATCGCGGCCCGGTCCTGACTCGTAGCCGATCGCGTCCCGGCGCAGCACGGTGTCGAAGTCGTCCTGGTCCAGCCGGATCTCGCCGGTCACGTAGCGGGCCGAGGCCGGGCCGGACGGCGCCACCGAGACGCTGCCCGCCGCGGCCCATCACGTCCGAGCCGAGGTCGGGCGACTCGCGGCTGTCGCTGAACGCGATCAGCACGGGAGCCCAGCGGTCGCCGTACCGGGCCTGGACGCTGCCCGGTGCTCGCTGGGCGGCTCGGTGGTCAGCCCGTCGTAGACGAACTTCAGGCCGGTCGCGGCGCTCGCCTGGGCCACCGCCTGCTGGATCATCGCCAGTGCCGTACGACGGCAGGTGGGCCGAGCGGATCGACGTAGTGGATCGGCCGGCACGGGTCGTAGGCCACCGGCCGGCCGTCGGGCAGCGTGTGCAGGAAGGTGTACGACGTCGCGTAGTTCGGTGGTCCGCCGGGGGCAGCAGCCGGTGCGGCGCCTCGTCGGCCGGCAGCGGCGGATAGCCAGCCCGGACCGCGGCCCGCGCCACCTCGACGTGGCGCGCGTAGACGCCGACGCGAGGACGAGGCAGCCGATCAGCAGCGAGGCCGATCCAGCGGCGCCAGCGTCTCGCTCAGAGCTCACCCAGGGGACATCGACGACACCTCGCGTGCGGTTGAGCCGATCCGCCCAGTCGGTCAGGCGACGTAGACGCGCTCGCCCTTGTGCAGGGCGGCGAAGAACTTCTTGGCGTTGGCCATCGAGAGGTGGATGCAGCCGTGCGAGAAGCCGGTCAGGGTGCCCTCGTGGTAGGCGATGCCGTCGTGGCCCCAGAACACCGAGTACGGCATGGCGCCGCCGTAGGTGTGGCTGAAGTAGACCGCGGCCTTCTTGTTGATCGTGAAGGTGCCCCGCGGGGTCTTCTTGTTGCCCTCGCCGGGCTGCATGCGCACCGGTCCGAGGAAGATCGTGCTGCCGTGCTGCAGCCAGGTGATCTTGGCCTTGAGGTCGACGCAGGCCGTGACGGTGACCGGGCAGTGGATGGTCGCCCCGCGCGGCTGGGTCCAGGTCACCGGCTTGGCCGTGACGGCCGGTGTGGCGGCGGGATCGGCGCGCTCAGGTCACCCGCGGCGGCCTGGTCGGCTGCGCGCTCCGGGCGGGAGCATCGCGGCCGCGTTGGAGGTGTAGACGCGTCGGTGGGCACCGTGGTCGTGACGTCGCGCGAGGCGGCCACGGCCTCCTGGGGGCTCGGCCGGGTCAGCGTGATCACCACGGTGACGGCGAGGACCAGGAGCGAGAGGGCGCCGAGCGAGCGCCGGCGGCGCTGGAGCATCCGCTCGCGGGCCGCGGCCCGGCGCCGCGCCTGGGCCGGGGAGAGCCGGGCGTGGCTCGTCGCGGGCGCCGCGGAGCGGGCGGTGGGCGGGTGCGAAGGGCCTTCCGGATGCCGGGCGGCGTGCCGCGGGCCGACCGGCCGGGCGTGGACTCCGGGCGCACGGGGCGCACGTGTCACCCGTGTCCGGTGGGAGCCCATCCGACGATCCTGCCAGGCCAGCGGCGGCTTGGGAAAAGCGGACGCGGCCCTGGCGTGGCGCGTCGTGCTCAGCTCGGGCCGCCGAAAGCTCGCCAACGCCGGCATAACCGGCGCCCGGCTCCAGCGCCTAGGCTGCCGGGATGGCGAGCGAACGGGTGCACCAGTTCAGCCGGGACGGGCTGACCTTCCAGGTCCGCGACGAGGGGCCGGTCGACGCCGACCGCACGGTGCTGCTGCTGCACGGCTTCCCGCAGACCCCGTCGGCGTTCGACGGTGTGGCCCCGGCGCTGCACGAGGCCGGTCTGCGCACCCTCGCGCCCGCCCAGCGCGGCTACTCCCCCGGCGCCCGGCCGACCGCTCGCTCGGCGTACCGGATCGGCGCGATCGCCGACGACGCGGTCGCGCTGCTGGACGCCGCCGGTGTCGACCAGGCCCACGTGCTCGGCCACGACTGGGGCGGGATGGCGGCCTGGGCGCTCGCCGGCCTGCACCCCGAGCGGGTCGCCTCGCTGACCGTCCTCTCGACGCCGCACCCGGCCGCCCTGGGCTGGTCGTTCACCCACAGCAGCCAGGGCCTGCGGTCCTGGTACATGGGCTTCTTCCAGCTGCCCTGGCTGCCGGAGCGCCTGATCGCGGGGCGGATGGAGCGGCCAGCTGCGCTCGAGCGGCGTCCCAGCAGCGGCGGCTGCGGAGTACGCCGCGGCGCTCGCCGAGCCGGGAGCGTTGGCCGGCGCCCTCGGCTGGTACCGCGGCCTGCCGGCCTCCCGCGCCGGACCACATCGGCCGGATCCGGGTGCCCACGACCTACGTGTGGGGCCGGCACGACTTCGCGCTCGGTCGGGCGGCGGCGCAGGCGACCCGCCGCTACGTGAGCGCGGCGTACCTGTTCGTCGAGCTCGAGGCCGGCCACTGGCTGCCGGAGAACAACGCGGCCGAGGTCGCCGCCCTGACCCTGGACCGGGTCGAGTCGGTCGCGGACTGAGGGCCCTCAGTCGACCCGGTGCACCTTGTACGCCGCAGCCTGAGCCAGCGGCTTGACCACCAGCAGGTCGATGTCGACGTGGGCCGGGCGGGTGGCCACCCAGGCGACGCAGTCAGCGATGTCGTCGGCCACGAGCGGCTGGGCCACGCCGCGGTAGGTGGCGGCGGCCGCGTCGGTGTCGCCCCTCATCCGCTTGGTCGCGAACTCATCGGTGCGCACCATCCCCGGCGCGATCTCGCTGACCCGCACCGGCCGGCCGTTGAGCTCCAGCCGCAACGTCTCGGCGACGACGGTCGCGCCGTGCTTGGCCGCCGTGTAGCCGCCGCCGCCCTCATAGACGATGTGACCGGCGGTCGACGACATCACGATGATGTGACCGCCCGCGCCGGCCTCGAGCGCGGGCAGCAAGGCCTGGGTCACGCGCAGGACGCCGATCACGTTGACGTCGTACATCCATTGCCAGTCATCGGGATTCGCGCGCTCGATGGGATCGGTGCCGATCGCGCCGCCCGCGTTGTTGACCAGCAGGGCGACGTCGGGGAGACCGGCGGCCAGGTCGGCCACCGATGCCGGGTCGGTGACGTCCAGCGCGACGGCGCGGATCGACGGATGCTCCGCCGCGAGCTCCTGGAGGCGATCCACGCGCCGCGCCGCGGCAACCACGTCGAAGCCCTCGGCCGCCAGCCGGCGAGCCGTCGCCGCACCGATGCCGCTGCTCGCACCCGTCACCACTGCCGTGCCGCGATCGCTCATCGCTGGAGCCTATGTAAAACCTGCGTGACTTCTCGGTCCGGGGGCCTGGTTTTGCTGGCCGAAGGGCTCGACCGTGCCCGAGCATGGGGCCGTGCACTCGCCCGCACGACCCCGTGGGCATCTCAGCGCGCTGCCCGATGCCGGGCCGGCGGACGAGCTGCGGCCACGGTTCGCCACGATTCACGGCTATCGCCGGGCCTACCGGATGGCGGGTAGTGGCCCGGTCCTGCTGCTGCTGCACGGGATCGGCGACAGCTCACAGGCGTGGCTTCCTGTCCTCCCGGCGCTCGCGCGCACGCACACCGTGATCGCCCCCGACCTGTTGGGCCACGGTCGTTCGGACAAACCGCGGGCCGACTACTCGGTCGCGGCGTACGCCAACGGGATGCGCGACCTGCTCGGGGTGCTCGACATCGACCAGGTCACCGTCGTCGGCCATTCCCTGGGCGGCGGAGTCGCGATGCAGTTCGCCTACCAGTTCCCCGAGCGCACCGAGCGGCTCGTCCTGGTCGGCGCCGGCGGCGTCGGCCAGGAGCTGAACCCGTTGCTGCGCTTGGTTTCCGCGCCGCTGGCCGACCAACTGCTGGCGGTCTTCCGACTGCCCGGCGTGAAGTTGGAGAGTCGAGTGGTCGCCGAGCTGCTGCGGCTCTGCGGCACCGACGTGGGGCTGGACTCGGTCGACCTGCTGCGCGTGGTCAGCGCGCTGCCCGACGCCCGCTCGCGCAGCGCCTTCATCCGGACCTTGCGCGGCGTTGTCGACTGGCGGGGCCAGGTGGTCACGATGCTCGACCGGTGCTATTTGGCGGCCGGCATGCCCACCCTGCTGGTCTGGGGCCGGCGCGACGCCGTCGTGCCGGTGGACCACGGCTACCGGGCCCACGACGCCATGACGGGCAGCCGTCTGGTCGTCTTCGAGGAGGCCGGGCACTTCCCCTTCCGCACCGACCCCGAGCGCTTCGTGCGGGTGCTGACCGAGTTCGTCGCGACGACCACTCCGGCCGCCTGGGAGCCCAGCGACTGGCGGCGGCTGCTGCGCACCGGCGCGCCCGCCGAGGACGAGGCGGGCGCCGGGCCGGCGAGCCCGATGAGCGAGCGCAGTGCGACCTGACCCGGCATGCTGACGGCATGCGCCAACGCATCCTCGGGCGACTGCTGCCCGCACCCGGGTCGGGATCGAAATGGTCGCTCTGGTCGCAGGACTCGATCCTGTCGATCGGTTCGCGCGGCTCGGTGCTCTCGATCGGTTCGGTCGGATCCGCCTTCTCGATCGCCAGCATCGGGTCGTTCGCCTCGGCCCTCTCGGTCGGTTCGTCGCGCAGCCTTGGCTCCTTGCTGTCCGACCGGTCCCGCTGGTCGGTCATGTCCTACGCCTCGGCCCGCGGCCTGATGGCCGCCCACAACGAAGATCCGAGCTGAGCCAACCGATCGGCGGGGCGGTCCCGCAGCACCGCACGCGCGCGCCGCTGGCCGTGGCGGCCGGGGTCGTCGTCGTCCTGATCGCCCTCGCCGACCGCTACGGCTGGCATCGGGACGAGCTCTACTTCGTCCTCTGCGGCCGGCACCTGGCCTGGGGCTACGTCGACCAGCCGCCGTTCGTGCCGGCCGTGGCCCGGGTGGCCGACGTGCTGGCCCACAACAACCTGGTCGTGCTGCGCGTCCCGGCCGCGCTGGCGGCCGGAGCCATCGTCCTGCTCGTCGCGGGCCTGACCCGGGAGCTTGGCGGCGACCGCTGGGCTCAGCTGTTGGCCTCGATCGTCATCGCGGTCAGCTCGCTGACCCTCGCGGTCGGGCACCTGCTGAGCACCGAGGACCTCGACGTGGTCGTGGGCCTCGCCCTGACCTACCTCGTGGTCCGGGCCGTACGCACCCGCGACCCGCGCTGGATCGGCCTCGCGGCGGCCCTGGCCGGTGCGTCGATCCTCAACAAGTACCTCGTGGCGTTGCCCGTCATCGGTCTGCTCGCCGGCCTGGCCTGGAGCCGCGACCTGCGCCTGCTGCTCTCGCGATGGGTCCTGCTGGGCACCGTGGCCGGCCTGGTCATCGCCGCTCCGAACCTGATCTGGGAGGCGACGCACAGCTGGCCGGAGCTGACCATGGCCTCCTCGCTGAGCCAGGGCAACGGCACCTATGGCAGCCGCCCCCAGGTGATCGTGCTGCAGCTGGCCCTGACCTCGCCCTTCTATCTGCCGGTGCTCGTGGCCGGCTTCCTGGCCCCGTGGCGGCGCGCGGCCTTGCGGCCGTACCGGCTGATCAGCGTGTCCTATGTCGTGGTCATCGCGATCGTGCTCCTTGCGGGCGGCAAGGCCTACTACGACGGGCCCGAGCTGCTCGCGCTGGTCGCGCCGGGAGCCATCGTCACGGTCGACTGGCTGCGCCGCAAGCATCAGCGGCTGCGGCTCGGATTGTTCACTGCCGCAACGGTGCTGAGCCTCGCCGCCAGCACCATGCTCTTCCTGCCGGTCTTCCCGACCGACAACGTTCCGGGCTTCGTCGAAGCGGTCAACCAGGACGTCGATGGCATGGTCGGCTGGCCGACGTTCGCCCGCCAGGTCGCCGCGGCGTACGACGCGTTGCCCCGCACCGCCGGCGAGCCAGCGCCGGCCCTGTTGACCGAGGACTACTCCGACGCGGGTGCCCTCGCCCGGTACGGGCCGTCGTACCACCTGCCGCAGGCCTACTCGGGGCACAACAGCATGGCCGACTTCGGGCGACCACCGGACGGCACCCAGACCGTGCTGGCGGTCGGCTGGGACGACGCCTCCCAGCTGCAGACCTGGTTCACCTCGTGCCGGCCGGACGGCACGATCCACTCCGGGATCAAGACCGACACCGACACCGACGGCGAGCGGCTCTGGGTCTGCACCGGGCCTCGCCTGCCCTGGGCCCAGCTCTGGCCCGAGATGGCCCACATCGACTGACCGCGCTTGTCCTGGCCGTCGGTTCCGGGTTTGGCCGTCGGTTCCGGGTTTTTTTCACCCCCTGGAGTCAGCCTCAAGACCCCGGTTTCGGGGGCCAAACCCGGTTTCGACGGCCAAGACCAGGCGTGGGATCGGACCTAGGCTGGGTGGGTCATGTCCTCGACCACGCAGCTGCTGATCCGCTATCCGGAGGAGCTGCCGGTCAGCCAGCGCCGCGACGAGCTGGCCGCCGCGATCCGAGACCACCAGGTCGTGGTCGTGGCGGGCGAGACCGGATCGGGCAAGACGACCCAGCTGCCCAAGATCTGCCTCGAGCTCGGTCGTGGCGCGGACGGCCGGCTGATCGGCCACACCCAGCCGCGCCGGATCGCGGCGCGCTCGGTCGCCGACCGGATCGCCGAGGAGCTCGGGGTCCCGCTCGGTACGACGGTGGGCTACCAGGTGCGCTTCTCCGACCACACCGGACCGGACACCCGACTCAAGCTGATGACCGACGGGATCCTGCTGGCCGAGGTGCAGCGGGATCCGATGCTGCGTCGCTACGACACGTTGATCATCGACGAGGCCCACGAGCGCAGCCTGAACATCGACTTCCTGCTGGGCTACCTGCACGGCCTGCTGCGTCAACGACCCGACCTCAAGTTGATCATCACCTCGGCCACCATTGACCCGCAACGGTTCTCGCGCCATTTCGACGATGCGCCGGTGATCGAGGTCAGCGGTCGCACCTATCCGGTCGAGGTGCGCTACCGGCCCTACGGCCCGCAGGCCGAGACGCCGGACGACCGCGACCAGGTGCAGGCCGTGCTCGACGCCGTCGACGAGCTGTGGACCGAGGGCGACGGCGACATCCTCGTCTTCTGCTCGGGCGAGCGGGAGATCCGGGACACCGCCGATGCCCTGCGGCGTCGTGAGCTACCCCGGACCGAGGTGCTGCCCACTCTTCGCGCGGCTCTCGTCGGCCGAGCAGCACCGGGTCTTCTCCACGCACACCGGCCGCCGGGTCGTCCTGGCCACCAACGTCGCCGAGACGTCCCTGACCGTCCCCGGCATCCGCTACGTCGTGGACCCGGGCACGGCCCGGATCTCGCGCTACAGCCATCGGCTCAAGGTCCAGCGCCTGCCGATCGAGCCGATCAGCCAGGCCAGCGCCCAGCAGCGGGCCGGGCGCTGCGGCCGGGTTGCCGCCGGCGTCTGCATCCGGCTCTACCCCGAGGACGACTTCGCCGCGCGCCCGGAGTTCACCGACCCGGAGATCCTGCGCACCAACCTGGCTTCGGTCATCCTGCAGATGACCGCGGTCGGCCTCGGCGACGTCGAGGCGTTCCCCTTCCTGGAGCCGCCCGATCGACGCCAGATCCGCGACGGTCGCGCGCTGCTGCACGAGCTGGGTGCACTGGAACCCACCGCAGCCGACCAGCCGCAACGGCTCACCGCCCTCGGTCGACGCCTGGCCCGGCTCCCCGTGGACCCCCGCATGGGCCGGATGGTCCTCGAGGCCGACCGGGCCGGCTGCCTGGGCGAGATGCTGGTCGTCGCCGCAGCGCTGTCGATCCAGGATCCGCGCGAGCGACCCGTCGACCGCCAGGAGCGAGCCCAGCAGCTGCATGCACGATTTGCCGACCCTGGATCGGACTTCGTCACCTACCTCAACCTCTGGCGCTATCTGCGCGAGCAGCAGAAGGCGTTGTCCTCCAGTGCTTTTCGTCGTCTCTGCCAAGCCGAGATGCTCCACTACCTGCGGATCCGCGAGTGGCAGGACCTGGTCAGCCAGCTCCGCCGGGTGGCCAAGGACATCGGCCTGTCGGTCCCCAGCGGCCAGCTGCCGGCCGAGACCGACGCCGCCCGGCTGCACCAGGCCCTGCTGGCCGGGCTGCTCTCGCACATCGGGATGCGGGACGGCGAGCGGCGCGACTACCTGGGCGCGCGGGGCGCTCGCTTCGTCCTGTGGCCGGGATCCGCGCTCGCCCGGCGCCCGCCGCCCTGGGTTGTCGCCGCCGAGCTCGTGGAGACCTCGCGGCTGTTCGGCCGGGTGGCTGCGCGGATCGAGCCGGCCTGGGTGGAGCCGCTTGCCGCTCACCTGGTGTCGCGCAGCTACAGCGAGCCGCACTGGTCGGCCCGGCGCGGCGCGGTCATGGCGTACGAACGGGTCACGCTCTACGGCCTCCCGCTCGTGGTGGGTCGCCGGGTGGCGTACGGCGCGATCGACCCGGAGTTGTCGCGCGAGCTGTTCATCCGGCACGCGCTCGTCGGCGGCGAGTGGACCACCCACCACCGTTTCGTCCGGGTCAACGCGGCCCGGATCGAGGAGGTCGAGCGACTCGAGGCGCGCGTCCGTCAGCGGGGTCTCCTTGCCGACGAGGAGGCGCGGTTCGCGTTCTTCGACGCCCGAATCCCGGCCGATGTGGTCTCCCAACGCCACTTCGATCGTTGGTGGAAGCGCGAGCGGCGCGAGCAACCCGACCGGCTGACCTTCGACGACTCCGTGCTGCGCGGCCAGGATGCGGCCGCGGTCAGCGAGGAGGCGTTCCCCGCGACCTGGCGCGCCGGCGGAGTGGCGCTGCCGCTGACCTATGAGTTCGACCCCGGGTCAGCCGCGGACGGCGTCACCGTCCACGTGCCGCTCGATGTGCTGGGTCACCTGGACCCTGCGCCGTTCAGCTGGCAGGTGCCGGGCCTGCGCGAGGAGCTCGTGACGGCGCTGATCCGCTCGCTCCCCAAGGCGATCCGGCGCAGCTACGTGCCCGCGCCCAACTTCGCGACTGCGGCACTGGCCGCGCTGAGCGAACGGGTCGGCTCGGTCGACCTCCGGACGGCCCTGGCCGATGCGCTGGAAGCGATGGGGGGCAACCGGATTCGCGACGAGGACTGGGATCTCGCCCGCATCCCCCCGCACCTGCGGATCACCTTCGTCGTCCACGAGAGCGCCGACCTCAGATCGCCCGTCGTCGACCGAGGTCTCGACCTGGCCGACCTCGCGGCCCGGCATGCACCGCGCACCGCGGAGGCATTGGGCGAGGCCACGGCCCGAGTCGGCCCCGACGTGCGACGGCAGGGCCTGCGCACCTGGGCCGTGGGCGAGCCGCCGGACCTGCCCGACGTGATCGAGGTCGAACGCGCGGGCGGGCTCGTCCACGGCTACCCGGCGCTCGTCGACGACGGCGACTCCGTCTCGGTGCGGGTGCTCGGCTCGGCCGAGGAGGCGCACCGGCGCCACTCCCGCGGCGTACGCCGATTGCTCGCCCTCGAGCTGCCGGACCCTGCGCCGGCGGCGCTGCGGACCCTGTCCAACCAGCAGCGCCTGGTCCTGGCGGCTCCCCCGCACCGGGGCGGGACTCCGGCCTTGCTCGCCGACGTGCTGGACGCGGCTCTGGATGAGCTGGTGGCCCAGGACGGGCCGGTGCCACGCGGTGCCGACGAGTACGCCGCGTTGCGCAGCCGGGTCGGTCCGGCGCTGCCGGCGACCTTCACCCGGGTGCTCACCGAGGTCGTGAGCCTGCTCAGCCTCCGGCCAGGAGATCCGGCGGCAGGTGAGCGCCCTGTCGTCGATGTCCCTGCTGCCGACCCTGAGCGACGTGACCGGGCAGCTCGATGCGTTGCTGGCCGATGGCTTCGTCGCATCAGCGGGAGCGCGCCGGCTGCCGGACCTGCAGCGCTACCTGGACGGCATCGGCATCCGGTTGTCGCGGGTCTCCGACCATCCGCAGCGCGACGACGCGGCCATGTGGCAGGTGCATCAGCTGCAGGACGAGCTGGCCGCGGCCGTGGCCCGGCTGCCCGACAGCCGGCGCGAGTCCGGCGCCGTCGATGACATCCGCTGGATGGTCGAGGAGCTGCGGGTCAGCCTGTTCGCCCAACCGCTGCGCACGGCGTTCCCGGTGTCGGACAAGCGGATTCGTCGAGCCATCGCCGAGCTCTGAGCCGACCGCGCCATGACGCGGTGACGAGCGGCGGAGCGCTGAGCTCAGGCGAGCGCGGCGTCCAGCGTGATCTTGTCCACGCCGGTGAGCGCCTTGCTCACCGGACAACCGGCCTTGGCCTTCTCGGCGGCGGCCACGAAGCCGGCCTCGTCCAGGCCGTCGACCGTGCCGCGCACCGTCAGCGTGATGGCACTGATCCGGAAGCCGCCCGCGGGGTCGGGGCTGAGCCGGACGTCGGCGGTGATGTCCAGGCTCTGCGGCGTGCCGCCGGCTCCGGCGATCTCGGCCGACAGCGCCATCGCGTAGCAGGACGAGTGGGCGGCCGCGATCAGCTCCTCGGGGCTGGTCACGCCACCGGCCTCGTCGGCCGCGCGCTTCGGGAACGACACGTCGAAGGAGCCGACGCCGGAGCTGACCAGCTCGACGTTGCCGGACCCTTCCTGCAAGGTCCCGGTCCAGGCGGTGTGCGCGGTACGAACGGGCATGACTCTCCTTGGGTTTCGGGCGGTCAGTGATCCTCGTCCCGACCGTACCCCGCCGCCTGCGCGACCGGCTCGGGCAGCCTCACGCCGGCTTGATCGCCTGCAGGGTGTAGGTCAGCGGCAGCCGCTCGGGTCGCTCCGAAAGCCGCCACTCCTGGGTGGGCTCGTCCAGGCTCATCCGGCCCGGCAGCGCCTGCCACGGCACGGTGTCGTGCTCGATCAGCTGGGTCAGGACGAGCCCGCGGTCCAGCAGGGCCGTCACGATCTCACCGAGCCCGTGGTTCCAGGTGTACTGCGTCCGCTGCTCGAAGACCTGCTCGGTCGCGACGTAGCTGCCGTCGTCCTCGGAGCCCAGCGGCTCGGCGACCTCGACGTACGGGTACTCGACCGCCAGGGTGTCCAGCCGCTGCTCGTCGATGGCCCACAACATCGGATGCCCCTCCCGCAGGAACAACCGGCCGCCGGGACGCAGCAGCCCGGTGACCACCCCGGCCCAGCGGTCGATGTCCGGCAGCCAGCAGAGCGCGCCGATGCCGGTGAAGACGAGGTCGAAGCCCTCGCGACCGAGCAGGCCGACGGCGTCGTACACGTCGCCCGTCACGAACTCGACGTCAGCAGACGCCGCCCGCGCCAGCGAGCGAGCCTCGTCGATGGCCGCGGCCGAGAAGTCCAGCCCGGTCATCCGCGCCCCCAGCCGGGAGAGCGAGACGGTGTCGGTGCCGATGTGGCATTGCAGGTGCACGCCACGCAACCCCGTGAGGTCGCCGAGCCGCGGCCGGTCGAATCGCACCACGTGCGAAAGGAATTCGGGGTCGGCCGCGAACTGCGCGACGGCGTAGTCCACAGACGCCGCGTGCGCCGGCGCCCGCTCGTCCCACATCGCCTGGTTGGTCGCGCCGTAGTCCGTCATCGGGCCAGTGTGCCGCGGCCCAGCCGGGCAGCTCCGGTCAGCGCTGCTCAGCGCCGGTCGTTCGGACGGGCGAGTGCGGCCAGCCGCGCAGTCAGGAACGCCCGCTCGGAGCCGTTGCCCACCAGGTCGATCGCCTGGCGGTAGGCCTCCGCCGCCTCCTCGTCCCGGCCGAGCCGGCGCAGCAGGTCGGCCTTGGTGGAGGGCAGATAGCGGTACGCCGCGAGCCGTCCGTCACGCTCGATCTCGGCCACGGCGTCCAACCCCGCCTGCGGGCCGCGCACCATGGCGACGGCGACGGCTCGGTTCAGGGCGACGACCGGCGAGGGCCACGCCTGCAGCAGCAGGTCGTAGAACGCGACGATCTGGCTCCAGTCGGTCTCTTCCCAGGACGGTGCGCTGCCATGGAGCCCGGCGATCGCGGCCTGGAGGGCGAACCGGCCGGGCCGCCCGCCGCGCAGCGCCTGCAGCACGAGCTGCTGGCCTTGGGCGATCTGGGCCCGGTCCCACAGCGAGCGGTCCTGGTCCTCGAGCAGCACCAGGTGGCCGCCGGCGTCGACCCGCGCGTCCCTTCGGGCGTCGGTCAGCAGCATCAGGGCCAGCAAGCCGAGGGCTTCGCGCTCGTCCGGCATGAGCATGACGAGCATCCGGCCGAGCCCGACGGCCCGGTCGACCAGCTCGCTGCGGACCAGGTCCACCCCGAGCGGATCGGTGTGGCCGGTGGTGAAGAGCAGGTGCACCACGGTCAGGACGGCGTCCAGCCGCTCCGGCAGCTCGGCCGCGGCCGGCACCCGATAAGGGATGTTGGCGCCGGCGATCTTCTTCTTGGCCCGCGTGACCCGCGCAGCCATGGTCGTCTCGCTGACCAGGAACGCGCTCGCGGTGTCGGCCGTGGTGAGGCCGCAGACCAGCCGCAGGGTCAGGGCGACCTGGGCCTCGCGGGCCAGCGCCGGGTGGCAGCAGGTGAAGACGAGGCGCAGCCGGTCGTCGGTGATCACCTCGTCCTCCTCGCCACCCTCGAGCT
The DNA here is from genome assembly GCA_963834425.1 of uncultured Actinomycetota bacterium. Classification (GTDB taxonomy): domain Bacteria; phylum Actinomycetota; class Actinomycetes; order Actinomycetales; family CAVURS01; genus CAVURS01. The sequence goes on along the minus strand of CAWIBR010000006.1, from coordinate 19,248 downwards.
GGTCCAGTGGGTCCGGCTCCCGCGCGTCGTACGACGTGCCGGTCTCGGGGTCGATCAGCAGCGGCAGCTTGGCGCGCAGGGTCTGGGCCCGGCGCAGCTGGTCGATGGCCCGGCGCCGGGCCGTGGTCGTGAGCCAGGCACCGGGCGATCGCGGGATGCCGTCGCGAGCCCAGGACACCAGGGCCAGGCTGAAGGCCTCGGCGGTGCACTCCTCGGCCAGGTCCAGATCGCGCGTCGTCCGTGCGGTCGCCGCCAGGACGAACGCCCACTCCGAGCGGTAGGCCGCCGTCAGGGCAGCCCGGACCTCGGTGCCCGGGCTGCCCTCTGCTGACGTGTCGTTCGCGATGTCGATCCTTCGGGTGCGGGCTCAGCCGCCCATGGCGGCGGTGTCCCAGATCGGCCGGACCTCGACGCCACCGGCACCGGCCGGACAGAGCTTGGCGACCGCGAGGGCCTGGTCCAGGTCGGCCGCCTCGATCAGGTAGTAGCCGCCGAGCGCCTCCTTGGTCTCCGCGAACGGCCCGTCGGTCACCACGTCGTCCCGGATCGAGGTGGCGGTCACGGTCGGCTGCAACGCGTTGCCGCCGAGCATGGTCGCCCCGAGCTCACCGACCTGCTCGGCGAAGCGGTTGTGGGCCTCCAGGACCTGGCCCAGCTGCTCGGGGGACGCGCTGGCGTAGAACGCCTCGTCCTCATAGATCAGGATCAGGTACTGCGACATGTCGTAGCTCCTTCGTCGTGGGCGCAGGGCAGTGTTCCCTTTGTTCCCTGTCTGCTCTGTCTTCTCATCCGACGAACAGCATGCCCCCAGATCGACAACGAGCTAGTACGCGGCGCCAGACGTCCGGCGCAGCTTCAGCATGCCCCGGAACCGGGCCCGCACGCCGGCCCGGCCCGCGGGCCGGGCCCGCTCCCCCTCGGCGATCGCGGTCGCGAGGGCCGCGGTCGTGAGCTGGATCGGGATCGAGCCCTCCGCGAGCGTACGGCGCAGGAGGTCGGCGACCGCCCAGACCTCGCCGGTGCGCAGCCGATGCGGCAGCTGGCGCAGCGACGGGGCGAGGTCGGCGATGCCGTAGACCGCGGTGGCCGCCGGCTGTCGGGTCGGGGTCGCCTGGTGGACCAGAGCGATCACCGACATCACCGCCGTGCGGTGGGCCGGGTCCAACCATGCGGTGACCGCAGCAGCGGACGCCTCGGCCAGCTCGCACTCACGCTCTCGTGAGATGTCGTTCTGCCGGAGGGCGCCGTCGACGACCTCGACCTGACCGACCCAGTCCTTCGTGTCGATGACGACGATGCCGCCGGGGCCGACCGCGATGTGGTCGATGCTCGCGAACCGCCGGCCCGGCCGCTGCAGGTCGTGCAGGACCAGCCAACCGTCCGGCTCGAGCTCGGCCAGCGCGGCGGCCGTGCGCCGCGCGGCTGCGCCGGATCCCGGCCGCTGGTGACCGGGCAGCTCCGGCCTGACCCCCGTGGGCACGATCGTCCTCCCCGACATCGGTGTGCCTGACCTGCATCGACGCCCGCGCGACGCTCCTGCAGGCCGCCCACCCGTTTGGGGGATTCGTCCCAGAGGTCGGGGGTCAGAGGTCGGAGGTCAGGGTCTCAGCGGTCGGTCGTCAGTCGCCGCGGCGGCCGAGGCTGTCGATCAGCAGACCGAGCCCGATCCCGAGCAGCCACACGTCCTTGGCGATGGCCGTGCCCTGGTCGCTGGGCGCCAGGCTGCCCGGCTTGCGCAGGCCGGGCGTGCGCAGGTACATCCCCAGCAGCCCGCCCGCGAAGCCGGTCAGGGCCGCGCCGGCCAGCGCCGTGGGCACCAACGGCGTCAGCAACGTCACGCCGAGGGCGATCTCGGCCTTGGACAAGGTCCGGACGAAGCTCGGCGCCTCCCACGAGGCCAGGAACGGGTACGTGCCCTTGGCCATGCCGTGCAGCCCAGCGGCTCGCTCCTCGCTCACGTGGCGTTTGCCCAGCCCCGCGTTGAGGATGAACGCGCCGGCCGCAAACCGGCCGGGGAGGTCGCGAGCCTTGACGGGCAGAGCCATGGGCAGTCCCTTTCGCAGTGACGAAGAAGTCCAAACTTCAACTTAGCCCGTCACGCGGGGAGCCGCCTGGCGAGCCACTCAGGGCACCGGGACGCCCTCGATCACGACCGGGCCCACGCGTCGGGTCCAGCTCGGTGGCCTGGTCGACGCCGGCTCGGGGTGAGCACGTCCATCACCTTGGGCACCGTGCCGGGAGTCGACGGCGCAGATCGGGCTCGAGCCGCCCGGCGGCGCAGACGCCGAAGCTGTAGTCCTGCGGCGTCGGCGGCGAAGGCCCGGGCCTGGTCGCCGCGAGAAGCCGTCCTGGCCGTGCAGGGCCACGGCGAACTTCCAGCCCGGGCGCCGGCGTGCCGAGCGCGCCGACGCGGCAGCAGCGATCGGTGATCGTCCGGGCCGCCTGGCTGGCCGTGCACCGCCGGCGCCCGAGCGAGCGCTGCCCGGCCGCGTCGACGTAGACCGGGTCGGCGAAGCCCTGCACCTCGACCCGCTGGCTCCACGGCCGAGTCGGCCGCGATCGCTGAAGTTGCGGCTGGCGAACGGCGGCCGCGGTCGAGGTCGGCGTGGCCGCCGGGTCGTGGACGAAGACGTCCAGCAGCTGCGCGCCGAGCGGCGAGCCGAAGGTCGGGGTCAGGTCGCGCAGCGTCGGCCCGCAGGCACGACGTCGTGTCGCCGTGCGTCGATGACCTGGAACCGCTCGAGGTCGAAGGCGCCCGGCGTGGAAGTTCGGCGACGGTCGGGTACTGCGTAGGTGCCCGGCCCGTTGTCGTCGCCGTCCGGGTCGGTCGACGTCGAGCACGGCCGTGCCGGTGACGAACGTCGACGACGACGGTCGAGCTGGGCGTAGCCGGTGCGCCGTGCCCGTCGGTCGCGGCCGACGGTGACCACGTTGGTGCCGAGCGCGAGCCGGCACGGTCGACCGAGCAGGCGCCGCCGGCGCTCGGCTCGGTCGAGCCGGTGACCGTCGGCGCCGCCGGTGTCGGTCGGCGTCGACGGCGACGTCGACCTGCGCGCCCGGGCGTCGGCGGTGCCGGTCACCGTCGACCGTCGCGGTCGTCGACCGTCGCGCCGTCGGCCGGCGCGGTGATCGTCGACCGGCGAGCGCCGGCGCCGAGCCGTGCGACGTAGCGGGCGGCGACGATGGCCGGCTGCTCGACCGGCCGTGCCGGCGCCGAGCGACCGGGATCAGCCGCACCTCCTGGGCCTGGGCCCAGGTCAGCGGGGAGGCCGAGCCGGCCGCCTGGCCGTCGGCGAAGCCGATCGAGGCGGTCGTCGGGTCGGTGCCGTACGGCGAGGCGGCGCAGGTCCGGGTCCTCCCAGGCCTGCTCGGGCACCAGGCCGACGCCGGAGGACGATCGCGTCCATCGTCCGCAGCAGGCGTCGACGCGCCGGTCGGCGTCGCCGGTCTGACAGGTCCTGCTCGGCCCGCTCGCCGGCCAGCACCGGCCACAGGTGACCGGAGCCGGTGTCCGTTGTCGGCCACGGCTGGCCGGTCGGCGTGCAGGTCGGTCGGGTCCGGCTCGTAGCAGTCGCCGTACCCGTCCTCGGTGCCGGCGGTCGAGGTGCCGTAGCGGTAGAAGCCGGGGCCGCTCGGCGTGGTCGCCGAGATCGTCGAGTCGACGACCGGCGAGCGAGGCGGCGACGTCCGGGTCGTTCGGCCGGCAGCTCGCCGAGCCGGGTCAGCTCGAGGAAGCCGGCGTCGACGACCGCGCGCTGGTCGGCGTCGGGCCGACCGTTGCCGAGGTTGTAGGTGATCGCCGGCGTTCGGGTCGCCGGTCTTGGACAGCCGGATGAAGTAGCGGCCGGCGCCGTACGGGCCGGTCGTCGTGACCGTCCAGCCCTTGATCCAGCGCTGGAAGTGGTCGGCGGTGGCCCGGTAGACCCGGGCGGAGGCGTGGTCGCCGTGCTCGTCGGCGATCGCGGCCGGCCGCGACCAGGCCGGCGATCTCGGCGGCGATGGTCGAGGGCGAGTAGCCGCCCTGCTCCTCCCAGCGCTCCGACGCCGAACGACGGGCCGTGCGCGACCACGAAGTCGGCCGCCTTCTTGATGTGGTGCGGTCCAGAGCGCGTTGTCGCCGGCCAGGCCGGACTGCCAGGCCATCAGGATCGGGTACGCCGTCTCGTCGAGCTGGTCGCCGCCGGTGTCCGGGCGCCTTGAGCCCGTTGAGCAGCGAGTTGCGCGGCATCCGGCCGTCGGCCAGCTGCTGGCGCTCGAACAGGAAGCGCGTCGCGGCCCGGGCGGTCTGCGAGGTCGCCGGCGGCCAGGAAGCCGGTGAACGCCTCGTACAGGTCGCGGGAGAAGACCTCGCGGTAGCGAGCCGAAGTAGACCGGCTTGCCGCTCGGGCAGCGTCGCCGGCGCTGACCGCCTGGCCCCACGGGCTGGCCAGCGAGGCGACGACCGCGCCCGGGAACGTCTTGTCCTCGCTCGCCTTGAGCACGTTGGCCGACAGCCAGTACGCCGCGTCGGCTCGCGCGGCCTGCGCGCGCGGTCAGCCCGGGCAGGCTGGCGGGCGGCGGCGTCAGGCCCTCGTCGTAGCTGCGCCAGGTCGGCTCGTAGGCCGCTGGCGTCGCGCCGAAGCTGGCCGTCGCGCTGGCCCCGGCGGTGCCGATCGCCTGCGGCCTTGGTCGTCGCCGAAGCCGAGCGCCAGCGTCGACGCTGCCGCGTGCGCGCCGAGGTCGAGCTGCGCGGTCTGCACGACGTTGCCGTCCGGCGCGGTCGGCGTGATCGCCGTCGAGCCGCGTGGGACGGCGTCGAGCTGGGTCAGCCCGTCGCGGGCCGGTGCCGACGTAGCCGCTGGAGGCGGCCAGGAACGGCCGGTCGGCCCGCAGCGCCGCGAAGACCGGGCCGGCGTAGTCGCGGTTGACCGCGTTGGTCGTGGGTCGGTGTCGGACGACGACCAGCGCGGTCGTGGCCGGGTCGACGCTCGGCGTCGTCGGCGCCGCCGTTGTCCGGTGCCCGCCGCCGCCGTTGCCGTTGACGCGTCGCGTCGTAGCCGGACGTAGAGCTTCAGGCCCGGCCGTGGAGCCGGTCAGGCTGCGTGTGCATGACGACGCGTGCTGCGCGCCGGGTCGGTCAGGTAGTCGGTGACCAGCCGGTAGCCGCCGCGCTGCGGCGTGCTGGTCACCTCGCAGGCCATCCCGGTCGGGTCGGTCGTGCGGACCGTGTAGGTCGTGTCGCGGGTCTGCAGGTCGGTGAAGGTCGAGCCGTCGGTGACGGCGAACTGCAGCGTCTCGACGTTGGTCGTTGTCGATGGTCGGGCCGTAGACGTCGGACAGCACGCCGCCCGGCGACGGTGTACCAGACCTTCGACGTGGTGTTGCGGGCCGTGCCCAGGCAGTCCTTGCGGGCCAGGTCGAAGTGCGACAGCGCGCCCGGGCCGTCGGCGGCCGCGCCGGCCGCTGCCGGTGCTGGCGCGGCGACCGGCGCCGGGGCGAGTAACCCGCCAGCGGCGGCGGCAGTGACCCCGGCCAGGGTCAGCGCGAGCAGTCGGAACTTGCGGACCGTACGTCGCTGGACCATCACGCTCAGCGATTCAATACCCGTCCCGGGGTGTCGCACAACCCGGCAATCGAGTGACGAACGGCCGGTCTGACTAGAACCCGACGACGCCGTGCGGGGTGTAGGGCTCCTCGAGCTGGGCGATCTCGTCGTCGGAGAGCTCGAGGTCGACTGCGGCGACGGCGTCCTCGAGATGCCCCGGCTTGCTCGCGCCGACGATCGGCGCGGTGACGACCGGGTTCTGCAGCACCCAGGCCAGCGCGACCTGCGCCCGCGGAACGCCGCGGGCTCGCGGCCACCGCGGCGACCCGCTCGACGATCGTGCGGTCGCCCTCGGCGTACAGGCGTCTGGCCGAACTCGTCGGTCTCGCGAGCGCTCGGTCGTCTCGTCCCAGTCGCGGGTCAGCCGGCCGCGGGCCAGCGGGCTCCAGGGGATGACGCCGATGCCCTGGTCGAGGCAGAGCGGCAGCATCTCGCGCTCCTCCTCGCGGTTGAGCAGGTTGTAGTGGTCCTGCATGGAGACGAACCGCGTCCAGCCGTTGCAGGTCGGCGACGTAGAGCGCCTTGGCGAACTGCCAGGCGTACATCGAGGAGGCGCCGATGTAGCGCGCCTTGCCGGCCTTGACGACGTCGTGCAGCGCCTCGAGCGTCTCCTCGATCGGCGTCTGCGGGTCCCAGCGGTGGATCTGGTAGAGGTCGACGTAGTCGGTGCCGAGCCGGCGCAGGCTGTGGTCGATCTCGGTCATGATCGCCTTGCGCGACAGGCCGGCGCCGTTCGGGCCCGGGCGCATCCGGCCGTGCACCTTGGTCGCGAGGACGACCTCGTCGCGGCTCGGCGAAGTCGTTCAGGGCCCGGCCGACGATCTCCTCGCTCGACCCGTCGGAGTAGACGTTGGCGGTGTCGAAGAAGTTGATCCCGGCCTCGAGCGCCTGCTTGATGAACGGCCGGCTGGCCTCCTCGTCGAGCGTCCACGGGTGGTTGCCGCGGTTCGGGTCGCCGTAGCGTCATGCAGCCGAGGGCGATCCGCGAGACCTGCAGGCCGGTGTTGCCGAGGGTGGTGTACTCCATGCCCCCAGTCTCCGACCCGGCTCCCGCGGCCGCACCCCGGGGGCTCTCCGCCCGACACTCCCACGTCAAGGTGAGTGCCCAACCCAACCGACACCTGATCTCTGTTGCCAATCATCGTGCCAGCGCGCTATCTAATGATCGCCGTTGCAGCCGCGGCCCTGATGGCCGCTCCGTTGCCGGTGACGGGCGACTGCGATTTCTTCGTCACCGCGTCGGCGTTGTTGCGCGGTCAACATCCGCTGGAGCTCTTTACCACCCACCCACAGCTTCAGATCGGTCCCTTGCCCTCATCGTCGCGCGTGACCGTCACAACTGATTCCCGGCGGCTCGGTCCTGGACAAGGCCGCGATCTTCGCCGGCGGTCTCATCTGCATCCGCTCGGCCGAAGCTGGTCGGCCGTCAGGTACGCGGTTCCGTCTCGGCCGCTCGGGTGCTCGTCAACGGAGTGTTGTTCCTTCCGCTGTCGAGTTTCGTTGCGACCTCGGCCACCTGGACGACGCCTTGGCCGTGGTGTGTACCTGTGCAGCGATAGTTGCCCTGTCCCGCAACCGAAGCCTCAGCAGCGGCATCCTGAAGGGCCTCGGCGATCGCGACTACGCCCTGGCGTCGTCGGCGTCACGGTCTGTCGCGCAGTTGCCGCTCCGATCGGCAACTGCGCGCCCTGCTGGCAGCTCTCGGTATCCCCGTCCTCGTCTGGCTCCCGTTCCCGATCGCGGCGCCTCGTCAGCCTGCGATCCCTGGCTTCTTTCCACATCCCGCTATCGGCCTCCTCAGGCCTACACCTCCTGCTCGGCCTTCCGGTGCGCACGGCGTACCCCGCCTGGCTAAGCCCCCTTCAGTTCGGCGTGGCCCTCGCTGGCGTCGGTGCTGGTGGCACGACGGGGACTGTGGTGGGCCGTCCCGGCCGTCGCCTTCGGCCTGCGACTGGTTCTGGACCCCGGTTCGATGACCTACTACGGAGCGTGCCTGGGCGCCCGCAGCGCTCTTCATCGACTCGGCAACTCTTGGCCTCCCCCTTCTCTCCCTCACCGCGGCCTGTGGCGTGGGGCTTCCGGCCTACCTCGAGCTCTACCTCCTTGCGGTCGACCAGGTCGGGCAAGCCATCAAGCTCGCCTCACAGACGGCCTACCTCAGGCTCGGCACCGGGGCGTCGATCGTCGTCCTCGCGACCCTCGCGTCCAGGCCGGAGCGCGACGACCGGAGCCGCGAGGATGATCCGACGACGGATCACGGTCACTGCACGATCGGACAGGACTCCCGCGACCATGAAGCCGAACACGGTCAGCAGCCCGGTCGAGGTTGCCGCCGTGCCGGTACGCCTCGGGCATCATCGAGTCGGCCAGCATGGTCAGGACCGCTCCCCCGGCGAACGCCTCGGAGTAGACACCACCCGCGGTCAGCGAGTCGGCCACCAGGAAGCCCACGCGCCGCGACCAGGGCGCAGGCGACGGTCAGCGCCGTCCACATCCGGAAGACCCGGCGCTGGCTGTAGCCGGCGGCAAGCAGGCTCGTGGTGCCGGCGACACCCTGCGGCACGTTGGAGACGAAGAACGCGGTCACGAAGGCGATGCTCACCGAGCCGCCCAGCGCGATCGTCGTACCCAGGTTGAACGCCTCGGGCACGCCGTCGAGCAGCGCACCGACGAACATCGCGGCACCCGAGCCCTGCTCGACGTCACCGGCGATCTGCTGCCGGTCCTCGCCACCGTCCCGGTCGACCAGCCGGTCGCCGATGAAGTAGGCGAGCGAGCCCAGGGTCAGCCCGATCCCGATGCCCACGCCGTGCGAGAGCGAGGACTCCGGCACGAGCTCGTAGGCCACGGCACTGAGCATCGTGCCGGCACCGAAGGCCATGACCAGCCCGGTGGTGCGCTCGTGTCCACGCATCGGCCCGGCCAACCCTTGGCCGATGTACAGGGACGCCGACGTGAACGCACCCCACGCCAACGCCGCCCACACGCTCATCGATGCGCACCTCCGGGCCCAGGCAACGCGGTCGTGGCCGCCCGCCCCTCCCGCGAATCGGGGGACCGAGCCTCGCGCGGACAGGGGATGATCTGGGCGTGACCGACATCGGCAGTGACCAGGAGCCCGAACCGCATCGTCGTGAGGCGGCCGGGATCTACGGGCTGATCGTGACCGCGTCCGTGTTCGCCACCGCCGGCAGCACCCTGCGTACGGCGCTCCTGGTCCTGGCCGTCGTCGTCACCCTGGTCGTCTACTGGCTGGCCGAGGAGTACGCCGAGGTGATCGGTCACGCGCGAGCCGGACACCTGCCGACCGGGGCGATGATCCGCGGCGTCGCTGGCGGCCAAGTGGCCGATGGTCAGCGAGTCGTTCGTCCCGCTGGCGGTGCTCGTCGTCGTCCGGTTGCTCGGCGCCTCGGCCTACTCGGCCGCCATCACGGCCTTGGCCGTGACGATGCTCCTGCTGGCGTGGTACGGCTGGAGCGCCGGCACGGCCGCCGGGCTGCGCGGGCGAGCCCGACTGGTCGATGACCGCGCTGGCCGCCTCGCTGGGGCTGCTGATGATCCTGCTCAAGATCGTCCTGGTGCACCTGCACTGACCGCGCCCGCGCCCGACGAGGGGGCAGACTGACGTCAACCGCACGAGCAGGCGGCGGACAGCTGCGAGGTGCACATGAGCCAGGGCTCCGGCCCCGTCGATGGCGTCGACGGCGTCGATGGCGTCGTCGCCCTCCGACGAGGAGCTGCCGCCGGTCGACCTGGACTTCGACGCCCTCGACCAGCCGACACCGGCCGGGCCCGGCAGCCGGTTCCGGCGACCACGGCTGCTGTCCGCCCTCGTCGTCCTCGCGTTGGCGGTGGTCGCCGGCGGCGGGCTGATCTGGTCGCGCTCGCGCAGCGACGCCGACGCCGGGCCGGCCACGGTCAACGTCAGGGGCACCCTGATCCTGACCAGCGCGGCCACGCTGCAGGCCAACTGCGTCGGCCAGGGCGGCTACAGCGACCTGCGGGCGGGGGCGCCGGTCACGCTCACCAACGCCTCCGGCCACACGATCGGCACGACCCACCTGCAGAAGGGCCAGCCCGACTACGACGACGGGATCTGCAGCTACCCCTTCACGTTCACCGCCGTGCCGACCGACGAGGCGCAGTACGTCGTGGAGGTCGCGCACCGCGGCCCAATCCTGAAGTCCCGAGCCGAGATGACCCAGAGCGCCTGGACCTATTTCCTGGCGTTGACCTGACCCGGCATCAACCAGCCGTCACCCCACCGATCAGTTCTCGGCTCCGCCGGGGTCGGTACGACGATGCAGCCGCGGCCGATCAGCAAGGTCGCGGCCCGAGAGGGGTGGGCTGGAATGGTGGGTGTCGTGACCGATGACGTGATCTCGAGGGCGAGGGCCGGCGACGGCGAGGCGTTCCGGGCGCTCACCGAGCCCTACCGACGCGAGCTGCACGTCCACTGCTATCGGATGCTGGGGTCGATCCAGGACGCCGAGGACGTCCTGCAGGACACGATGGTCGCGGCCTGGCGCGGGCTCGGGGACTTCGGCGAGCGGGCGTCGATCCGCACCTGGCTCTATCGGATCGCCACCAACAAGTGCCTCAACGCCATTCGCGCCATCCGGCGCCGGCCGGCCAAGGCCTGGGACATCCCCGGCGTACACCCTCCCGAGCCGACCCGGCTCAGCGAGGCGGTCTGGCTGGAGCCCTTCCCGGACACGCTCATGGAGGGTGCGTTCGACCTGCCGATCGGGCCGGAAGCACGCTACGAGCAGACCGAGTCCATCTCGTTGGCCTTTGTTGCCGCCCTACAAGTGTTGCCACCCCGCCAGCTCGCGGTGCTGGTGTTGCGGGACGTCCTCGGCTTCCGGGCGAGCGAGACGGCCGAGATGCTCGAGACGACGGTGCCCTCGGTCAACAGCGCCCTGGCCCGGGCACGCACGAGCTTGGACCAACGCCGGGGCCAGGTCCGACGAGACGTCCAGTCGGGGCGGCCTGGGTCCTCGGAGGACGAGGCGCTGGTGGCCCGGTTCGTCGCGGCGTACGAATCGGCCGACCTGGCCGCCCTGGTCGACCTCTTCACCGACGACATCTTCCTGTCGATGCCGCCGCTGCCCCTCGAGTACGAAGGCCGCGTCGCGGTCACGCGCTTCTTCGAGCTGCTCCTGGTGGCCGGTCGTCGCTACCGGCTGGTCCCGACCCGGGCCAACGGGGAGCCGGCGTTCGGTGCGTACGTCCTGGACGCCGGCGGGGTTCCGCGGGCCACCGGCCTGTTCACGATGAGTCCCGACGGCGGCCGGATCCGGGCGATGAGCCGGTTCGAGGCGCACGTCTTCCCCATGTTCGGGCTGCCGCCGACCCTGCCCTCGCGATAGCCGGCGCTCAGTTCCGGGCGCGCGTGGTGTCGGTATGGACGACCGACACTCGCACCGATCAGGAGGACCAGATGGGCACGATCGTGATCAGCACCAACACCTCGCTCGACGGAGTCGTGCAGGACCCGGACGGGCAAGAGGACTTCAGCCGCGGCGGCTGGTTCGCCCGGTACGGCGGCGCGGACCTCGCGGCCTGGACCGAGCTCGAGACCGACGAGGCCAAGGGCGCCGCGGCCCTCCTGCTCGGCCGGCGCAGCGATGCCTGGTTCGCACCACGGTGGCGGGCGCGCGAAGGCGAGTGGGCGGAGCGGCTCAATGCCCTCCCGAAGTACGTCGTGTCGGCGCAGCATCGACCAGGCGCAGTGGACCAACGCCACCGTGTTGAGCGGCGATGTGGTCGCCGAGGTCGCGCGGCTGAAGCAGCACGTCGACGGTGAGGTCCTGGTCTACGCGAGCTACCAGCTGGCCCGCACCCTGATCGACAACGACCTGGTCGACGAGCTGCGCCTGGTCGTCTTCCCGGTCGTGGTCGGGGCCGGCGAGCGCTTGTTCGGCGACACCGGCGAGCCGAAGCCGTTGCACCTGCTCAGCACCCGGACCATCGGCGACGGCCTGATGCTGCTGTCGTACGAGTTCGTCCGCTAGTCCCGACGAGGCTCGGAGCCGACGCTGACCCGGGTGCGGCGCACCCGGGTCAGCGGGTCGAGGGGTGCGAGCCAATGCGGACGTGCCAGGCTGGCCGCCATGGCTGAAGAGGCGGCAGCGGCCTCGGTCGGCGCTCGCCTCGAACGCGCCATCGAGCGGCACACCGACACCCCCGGCGAGATCCAGCGCGGCGAGCAGGAGAAGCCACGGTCGCTGCGCCGCAACCTGATCTGGCTGACCATCACGCTGGTGTCCCTCTATCTGGTCTTTCCCAGCCTGGTGGACACCTTCTCGTCCTGGCGCCAGATCACCCGGTTCTCCGCGCTGTCGCTCCTGGCCATGTTCCTTCTGCAAGCGGCCGTGTGCGCCAGCCTGTGGGACCTGCAGCGGCTGTCCCTGCCAGGGGCGCGCTGGCGTCCGGTCATCGCGGCTCAGCTCGCCTCGAACGCCCTGTCCGACATCGTGCCCGGCGGCGGCCCGGTCGGGGCGGCGCTGCAGTACCGGATCCTGGTCGGCGCGGGACTGGACTCCCAGGCGGTGGTGAGCGGGCTGACCGCGGTGAACCTGCTGGTTTTCGCCGTCGTGCTCGGTTTGCCGGTGCTCGCGATCCCTGCGGTGCTGCGCGGCTCGGTCAACCGGAGCCTGCTCGAGGCCGCTGCCGCCGGCGTGGGCGCGTTCGTGGTGATCGTCGCCGTGGGTGCGGTGCTGCTGCGCACGGACCGACCGTTGGCCTGGGCGGGCCGAGTCACCCAGGCCGCTCGGAACCGGCTGCGCCGGCACGCCGCTCCGCTGACCGATCTCCCGCAGCGGCTGCTCGGCGAGCGCGACCGGATCACGAGCGTCATGGGGGGCCGATGGGAGCACGCGCTGGTCGTGACCGTCGCCCGCTGGCTGCTGGACTTCGCGGCCCTGCAGGTGGCGTTGGCCGCGATCGGATCCCATCCACGACCGTCGTTGACGCTGCTGGCCTTCTGCGGCGCAAAGGCGCTCGGCAACATCCCGGCCACGCCCGGCGGACTGGGCTTCGTCGAGGCCGGCCTGACGGCGTTGCTCACGCTGGCCGGCGTCAACCCAGGTGATGCGGTGGTGGCGACGTTTGCGTACCGGCTGTTCAGTTACTGGTTGATGCTGCCGTTCGGCTTGGTGGGGATGGCCCTGGTGCCACGGTCGAAGGCGCTGCCGGACACCGGTCCCGCGACTCCCTGATCCACCCGTCGTCCACGGTTCGGCGTCTCATGACACGGTAGGCGCGATCGGAAGCGTCAAACCCCGCGAGGAGAGATCATGGCCGGAACCGAAGATCGCAGCGAGGAGAGCGCCAGCCCCATCCCGACCGCGTCGACGCCAGCCGCGACATCTCCCGGTAGCCGGGGAGTGCGCCTGGTCGGCCTGCTCGTCCTGATCGCCGGGGTCATCCTCCTAGTTGCCGGCGTGGGCACCTACATCGCGGTCCAGCAGACGCTGTCGGCGGAGAAGATAACCGTCTCCGACGATGCGTCGCACTTCGCGGGCGAGAAGGTCGAGGGCCCGTTCACGGCGTACGAGCAGGCGCAGACGATCGAGAAGCACGCGAAGGAGATCGCTGGCGGCAAGACGTACGCCGAGCTGCCGCAGGACGACCCCAATCGGAACACCGTGATGACGGCGTCGTTCCTGCGAGCCAGCCTGTTCACGTCCGTGGTCGCCTTCGGGGTGGCCGCCCTGGTCGTGGGTCTCGGGATCGTCTTCATCCTGGTCGGCTGGGCCGTGCGCAGGCTGGGTCGGGCCGAAATCCTCTCCCGCGCCTAGCGGGTCAGCTCGCCGGCCAGGTCGACCTGCATCATCTCGGCGACCCTCGCCGGGTCCAGGCCCTGGCCCAGCAGCACGGAGAGCTTGGTGAGCGCGGCCTCCGACGTCATGTCGTAGCCCGGCACCGCACCTGCTCGCAGCATGGCCGACCCGGTGACATAGGCGCCAGGCTGCACCGACCCGCGCAGGCACTGCGTGACAACGACGACGACGATGCCCTGCGCGGTCGCCTCCTCGATCGCGGCCAGGAAGCCGGGGTCATCCGACGGCCCGTTCCCGGCGCCGTACGCCTCGATGACCAGTCCTTGCAACGGGGGTCGGCAGATGTTCGACAGCACGGACGCCGAAAAGCCTGGGAACAGCCGCATGGCCGCGACTGATCCCAGGTCTCCGGCCACGAGGCGCGGCTGCCCCTGGCCGGCGTCGGCCACCACGTGACGGGCGACGATGTCGATGCCGATGTCAGCCAGCGCGGGGAACCGCGGCGACTCGAACGCGTCCAGACCCGACGCGTCGACCTTGGTGGCCCGGTTGCCCCGGAGCAGCACCTCCCCGAACAACAGCGACACCTCGTTCACCTCACCGCGGGCCGCGACCTGAAGCGCTCCGATGAAGTTCTGCCGACCGTCGCTGCGGGCCCGGGAGACCGGGATCTGCGAGCCGGTGACGACGACGGGCTTGCCGAAGGACGGCAGCAGGAACGACAGGGCCGACGAGGTGTAGGCCATGGTGTCCGTCCCGTGCAGGACCACGAAGCCGGGATGGTCGTCGCGGTGCTCGTGCAGGACCCGAGCCACGGTGCGCCAGCTCTCGGGCGTCGCGTTCGCCGAGTCGATCGGCGGATCGAGCTCCAGGAAGGCGATCGGCGGCAGCTCACCCCTCGCGGTGTCGACGATCCAGTCGAGGTAAGGCCCCAGGGCTCCGGCGACCGGGGCCGAGCCATCGGGTGTGTCGACCATTCCGATCGTCCCACCGGTGTGCAGCACGAAGACACTGTCCCCGCCGCCGATAGGTGTCACGGCCGCCCTCCTCGTGGTTTGTGTGCAGGATCCTCCATACCCAGACCGGGGTGATGCGCCACGCCGTCGACGGCCAGCCCAACGACCACCAATGTCCGTTCGAAAATCCGAAGCTGGCACCAGTTGGCCTCGCCGACGCGGGTGACGCTGACCGCTAGTGGGCCACCGGCCGGGCCCCCCAGCTGCGGCCGGAGCGGCAGGAGGGGCCAAGAGTCCCGCTCTGCTGGGACTTCAACGGGGTGTTGATGGCCGGGCGGCTGACGGACGCGTTTGCTGGCGAGCACTGGAGGACAACACCTCGAGGCGAATGGGCCAATCGGAGGAATGTCCACGCTCAGCGGCGAGGCACGCGGGACTTCCGGCACTAGGTCGCCACGGCGCACCCGTCGACGCTGCAGGCATGCCGCAACTCATGCCCGACGGTCGCCCGAGAACAAGAAGCCTTCGCTCTCGCTGGAACCGTGCCTTCGCACTGCTCACGGCCATCGTCATCCTCAGTGGGTTGGCCGGCCTGGTCGGCACGAGGCTGGTCGTCGACACCTTCCGCAGCTCAGCCGTGCGCATGGAGAGCGAAGCGGCCACGAGTGCCCAGCTGCGGACCGAGATTGTCTCCCAGTCCGTGCTGGTCTCCAGCCCCCTCACCCCTGCGTGGCCGAGTGAAGTAGCCCAGGCACGCCTGCGGACCAGCGCCGATTTCGCCCAGGCGATCGCGGTGGAGGACACGCCGCGGGCCAAGTCACTGCTCCAGAACTCATTCCAGGAATGGCGCGCGATCATGACCTGGGTCGGCGCACCGGGAAGTCCCCCCTCCGTCGCCGTCAGGGGTCTGGCCGTCTCGACCCACGCCCCCGTAGCCCTGGCCATGCTCGACCAGGCCGCACTGGTCAACCGGGCCGCGGTACGCACCGACCTCGCGAGTACCACCCGCACCTACCGGGAGGCACTTGCCGTGCTGGCCTTTCTCGACCTGCTCGCCCTCGCCGTCGCCGTGGCGCTCTCCCGACGGCTCTCCAGCCAGGTCCTGCGCCCACTGGGCGCGCTACGGGACTCGACCAACGAGCTCGCCGCCGGGCAGCTGGATCACCGGGTGGTCCTCGACCGCGACGACGAGCTCGGCGACCTGGCCGCCAGCTTCAACGCGATGGCCGACTCCATGGCAGGGAGCCAGCGCAGCCTGACCCTGGAAGCCAACACCGACTCCCTCAGCGGCCTGGCCAACCGCGCCGCATTCAGCGCGCGGCTGCAGGCGAGCCTGGACCGGGCCGATCGCCGCGGCGCGATCCAGGCCCTACTGTTCGTCGACCTCGACGACTTCAAGGATGTCAACGACACCTTGGGCCACGCCGCTGGCGACGAGCTGCTCCGGGTCGTTGCCAAGCGGCTGACCGACGCGGTCCGACCCGGCGATGCGGTCTCGCGGCTCGGCGGCGACGAGTTCGCCGTCCTGCTCGAAAGCCTGCCGCACCGGGGATACGCCAGAGAGGTCGCCGAACGGATCGTCACCACCCTCTCCGAACCGGTCCGGCTGGGCGATTCGTGGGCCCACGTAGGCGCCAGCGTCGGCTTGGCCATGCGCCGACCCGACTCCACACTGGTTCGTCATCTGCACGTTCATTCGGCCTATTCGCTGCTGAAGGGGTCGATCAAGATCCAGAAGCTCGGCGAACTCGCCAAGGCGGACCGCCAGCCGGCGCTGGCGCTGACCGATACCGACAACATGTTCGGCGCGCTGGAATTCTCCGACAAGATGGCCGGCTACGGCATCCAGCCGATTATCGGCTGCGAGCTTGCGGTCGATTTCGGCGACCAGGATGCCAACGCCCGCAATGCCCTGGCCGCGGGCCCGGCGCGGATCGTGCTGCTGGCGGCGCGCGAGGCCGGTTATCGCAACCTGATGCGGCTGAATTCGCGGGCGTTCCTTGAGACGCCGATTCACCAGACGCCGCACATCAAGTTCGACTGGCTGGCCGGCAATGCCGAGGGCCTTATCGCGCTGACCGGCGGGCCGGAGGGGCCGATCGCGCTCGCCATCAATGCCGATCAGGCGGCGCTTGCGGCATTACGCTGCGACCGGCTGGCCGCAATTTTCGGCGACCGGCTCTATATCGAATTGCAGCGTCATGGCGTCGAGAAGGAGCGCCGGGCGGAAGGCGCGCTGATCGATCTCGCCTATGCAAAGGGCTTTCCGCTGGTCGCGACCAACGAGCCGTATTTTGCCACCGCGGACGATTACGAAGCCCACGACGCGTTGCTGTGCATCGCCGGCGGTCGTCTGGTCGCCGAAACCGACCGCGATCAGCTTACGCCGGATCATCGCTTCAAGACCCGCGCCGAAATGGCGGTGCTGTTCGCCGATATCCCGGAAGCACTGGCCTCGACGGTCGAAATTGCCGAGCGCTGCGCGTTCCGGCCGACCACGCGCAAGCCGATCCTGCCGCGCTTCACGGTCGGCGCCGGCGCAGCGCCGCGGGCGCTGAAAGCGACGAGGCCGCCGAACTGCGCCGGCAGGCGGAGGAGGGGCTTGCCAATCGCATCAAGGTCCACGGCCTTGCGCAGGGCGAGACCGAAGAGACTACCGCGCGCGGCTGGAGTTCGAGATCGACGTCATCACCCGCATGAACTTTCCGGGCTACTTCCTGATCGTCGCGGATTTCATCAAATGGGCGAAGGCCGAAGGCATTCCGGTCGGGCCGGGCCGCGGCTCCGGCGCGGGATCGCTGGTCGCCTATGCGCTGACCATCACCGATCTCGATCCGCTCCGCTTTGGCCTGCTGTTCGAGCGCTTCCTCAATCCCGAACGCGTGTCGATGCCGGACTTCGACATCGATTTCTGCCAGGACCGGCGCGACGAAGTCATCCGACTACGTGCAGAAGCGCTACGGCCGCGATCAGGTCGCGCAGATCATCACCTTCGGAACGCTGCAGGCGCGCGCCGTGCTGCGCGACGTCGGCCGCGTGCTGCAAATGCCCTATGGCCAGGTCGACCAGCTTGACAAAACTGGTGCCGCAAAACCCGGCGCCCCGTGACGCTGGCGCAGGCGATCGCAGAGCGAGCCGAAGCTGCAGGCGTTTCGCGACGAAGACCCCGTGGTCGCGCGCGCCGTTCGACATCGCGCAGCAGCTCGAAGGCCTGACCCGCCACGCCTCGACCCATGCCGCCGGCATCGTGATCGGCGATCGGCCGCTTGAGCGAACTCGTGCCGCTCTACCGCGATCCGAAATCCGACATGCCGGTGACCCAGTTCAACATGAAATGGGTCGAACCGGCGGGTCTGGTGAAGTTCGACTTCCTTGGCCTGAAAACGCTCACGGTGCTCGATCTCGCGGTCAAGCTGTTGAAGCAGCGCGGCATCGAACTCGATCTTGCGACGTTGCCGCTCGACGATGCGCCGATTACGCATGCTGGCCGCGCGGCGACGCGGTCGGCGTGTTCCAGGTGGAAAGCGAGGGCATGCGCCGCGCGCTGGTCGACATGCGGCCCGACCGCTTCGAGGACATCATCGCGCTGGTCGCGCTGTATCGCCCGGGTCCGATGGACAACATCCCGACCTATTGCGCGCGCAAGCATGGCGACGAAGAGCCGGAATACCTGCATCCGATGCTCGAGCCGATCCTGAAGGAAACCTTCGGCGTCATCATCTACCAGGAACAGGTGATGCAGATCGCGCAGGTGATGTCCGGCTATTCGCTCGGCGAAGCCGATCTGCTGCGCCGCGCGATGGGCAAGAAAATCCGCAGCGAAATGGAAGCGCAGCGCAAGCGCTTCATCGAGGGCGCGATCAAGAACACACATCACGAAAGAACAAGCCGACACGATTTTCGACCTGTTGGCCAAATTCGCCGATTATGGCTTCAACAAGAGCCACGCCGCGGCTTATGCGTTGGTGTCGTACCATACCGCCTATATGAAAGCGCACTATCCGGTCGAATTCCTCGCGGCCTCGATGACGCTCGATATGGGCAATACCGACAAGCTGTCGGAGTTTCGCGCCGAGGCGCAACGGCTCGGCATCAAGGTCGAGGCGCCCAACGTCAATCGCTCCGCTGCGACGTTCGAAGTCAGCGACGGCACTATCTACTATGCGCTGGCGGGCCTCAAAGGCGTCGGCGCCCAGGCGGTCGAATTGATTGTGGAGGCGCGCAGGACGGGCTGTTCACGTCGCTGGCCGATTTCGCCGCACGGGTGAATCCGCGCGCGATCAACAAGCGCGTCATCGAGAGCCTCGCCGCCGCCGGCGCTTTCGATTCGCTCGATTCCAACCGCGCGCGCGTATTTGCGGCGCTGAAGCGATCCTGGCGGCCTGCCAGCGCAGCCACGAGGCGGCACGATGGGACAGAACGACATGTTCGGCGGTGCGGCCGACGCGCCCACCATCATGCTGCCGCAGATCGAGCCGTGGCTGCCGGCCGAGCGGCTGCGGTGCGAATATGACGCGATCGGATTTTTCCTTTCCGGCCATCCGCTCGACGATTACGCCACCGCGCTGAAACGTTTGCAGGTGCAATCATGGGCGGAATTTTCCCGTGCCGTCAAAACCGGCGCAACCGCGGGCAAGGTTGCCGCGACCGTGGTGTCGCGGATGGAGCGGCGCACCAAGACCGGCAACAAGATGGGGATCATCGGGTTGTCCGATCCGACCGGCCACTTCGAGGCGGTGCTGTTTTCCGAAGGCCTTGCCCAGTATCGCGACATCCTCGAGCCCGGAGCCGCCGTGCTGATGAGTTCGGCGCCGAATTGCAGGGTGAGGACGTTCGCGCCCGCGTGCTGCACGCCGAGCCGCTGGATGCTGCCGCGGCAAAAACCCAGAAGGGCCTGCGGATTTTCCTGCGCGATACCAAG
>CAWIBR010000005.1:0-284749 GCA_963834425.1 uncultured Actinomycetota bacterium | reverse complement strand
CGGGCCTTCCGGGGTCTCGATCGGGCACATCCGGCCGTAGTGGCTGGGGTGGACGTCGCGGACCTCCATGCCGGCGCGGTCCCGGGACAGACCACCCGGGCCGAGCGCGGACAGGCGCCGCTTGTGGGTCAGACCGGCCAGCGGGTTGGTCTGGTCCATGAACTGGGAGAGCTGGCTGGTGCCGAAGAACTCCTTGATGGACGCGACCACCGGGCGGATGTTGATCAGGGTCTGCGGCGTGATCGCCTCGACGTCCTGGGTCGTCATCCGCTCGCGCACGACCCGCTCCATGCGGGACAGGCCGGTGCGGACCTGGTTCTGGATCAGCTCGCCGACCGTGCGCAGGCGCCGGTTGCCGAAGTGGTCGATGTCGTCGACCTCGACCCGGACGTCGTGCGGCTTGCCGTCGCGCGTGCCCGGCATCGTGGTGTTACCGGCGTGCAAGGTCACCAGCAGCTTGATCGTCGCGACGATGTCGTCGAGGTTGAGCACGCTCGCCGACAGCGGCTGCTCCAGACCGAGCTTCTTGTTGATCTTGTAGCGGCCGACCTTGGCCAGGTCGTAGCGCTTGGGGTTGAAGTAGAGGTTGTCGAGCAGGTTCTGCGCGGCCTCGCGCGTCGGCGGCTCGCCCGGACGCAGCTTGCGGTAGATGTCGAGCAGCGCGTCGTCCTGACCCGTGGTGTGGTCCTTCTCCAGGGTCTGGCGCATCGACTCGAAGTCGCCGAACTGCTCCAGGATGTCGGCCTCGGACAGGCCGAGCGCCTTGAGCAGGACCGTGACCGACTGCTTGCGCTTGCGGTCGACGCGGACGCCGACCATGTCGCGCTTGTCGATCTCGAACTCCAGCCACGCACCGCGGGACGGGATCACCTTGGAGGTGTAGATGTCCTTGTCCGAGGTCTTGTCGGCGGTGCGCTCGAAGTAGACGCCCGGCGAACGGACCAGCTGGCTGACCACGACGCGCTCGGTGCCGTTGATCACGAACGTGCCGCGCTCGGTCATGAGCGGGAAGTCACCCATGAAGACGGTCTGGCTCTTGATCTCACCGGTGGTGGCGTTCATGAACTCGGCCGTGACGAACAGCGGCGCCGAGTAGGTCATGTCCCGCTCCTTGCACTCCTCGATGGAGTACTTGGCGGGCTCGAACCGGTGGTCACGGAAGGACAGGCTCATCGAGCCGGAGAAGTCCTCGATCGGCGAGATCTCCTCGAAGATCTCCTCCAGACCGGACTTCTCGTTCATGTCCTCCCGGCCGGCCGCCTTGCCGGCAGCGAGCCGGGCGGCCCAGCGCTCGTTGCCGAGCAGCCAGTCGAAGCTATCCGTCTGCAGCGCCAACAGGTCCGGAACCTCAAGTGGTTCCCTGATCTTGGCGAAAGAGATACGGCCGGATGCCGTGATTGCGGTGGTGACGTTTTGCTGGTGGGCGGTGCGCGAGGCAGCCAAGAAAGGTCCTTCCACGGTCCTGTGACGATCTCAATGAGGTGTGGATCTCACTGCGATAGCTCCATGCGCATGACGACTGCCCCGGATCCGAATCGCGGTCAGCATCCGGCTGACGGCGAGAAGGGCGGGGACGGAAGACAGCGCAAGGCGCCACAGTAACACGTGCTCAATGGCACGTCCAGTGGCCTCCGGCAGACCCGCCCATGACGAAGTCGTCACGCGGTGCCCAGAGGCTCGCCGTCAAAGATGACCGCCCCAGCCCCGTCCGTCAAGGGCAACGCGCAGATTCCCTCCCGTCGTACCGCCCCTCCCCGTGCTGCCATCCCGCCGCCGTACTCCCTGAAAGCCGGTGATCGCGCCCGAAATGTCCGGTGACAACCGGCCCCCAGGGAGCAACGCGCGCGGGTGGGAGCACGGGAAAGCAGGGTGCGAAACTGGCCGCCGTGTCCACAGCCGAGCCGGGGAACGACGCGCGTACGCCGGGAGACAACGGGGGTACGCCGCTGCCGGACCCGGCGCTGATCGTCCTGGTCGGAGCCTCCGGCGCCGGCAAGTCGACCTGGGCGGCCGAGCGCTACCGGGCGGCCGAGATCGTCTCCTCGGACGCGCTGCGAGCCGTCGTCGGCAGCGGCCGGCACGACCTGAGTGCCTCGGCCGATGCCTTCGCCGTGCTCGACCTGGTCGTCGCGGCCAGGCTGGGCCGCGGGTTGACCACCGTCGTGGACACCCTCGGCATCGACCCTGACCGGCGGGCCGGCTGGCTGCGCCTGGCTCGGGGCGCCGGGCTGCCGGCGGTCGCCGTCCGCTTCGACACCCCCGCCGAGCTGTGCCGCGCCCGCAACCGCGAGCGCGACCAGCCGGTCCCGGCCGCGGCGCTGACCGGGCAGCTGCGCCAGGTGCGCTCGGTGCCCTACCAGCTGCGCCAAGAGGGCTGGGACCGGATCGAGGTCGTCCGGGCGGTCCGGGAACCACCCGCCGACCACAGGACGCCGGCGCCGGCCAGCTCCCCGGCGGCCGCCACGACCGATCGGCCGCCGGGGTCGGGCCGGCCCCTGTCCTTCGTCCTGCAGCTCTCACGGTTTCCCTGGGACAAGGATCCGGGCGAGGACCGCGCGGGATGGCTGGTCGCGGTGGCCCGGGCCGCCCAGGAGGCCGGCTTCGAGGGCGTCGCCCTGATGGACCACCTGATCCAGATCCCCCAGGTCGGCCGCGAGTGGGAGGACCTGCCGGAGCCGTTCGTCGCCCTCGGCCTCCTCGCCGGCGCCGTGCCCGGCCTGCGCCTCGGCACCCTGGTCTCGCCGCTCTCCTTGCGGGCACCAGGTCTGCTGGCCAAGGCGCTGGCCACGCTCGACGTGCTCTCCGGTGGCGCGGCGTTCTGCGGGGTCGGAGCCGGCTGGTGGGAGCGCGAGCATGCGGCGTACGGCGTGGAGTTCCCGCCCCCGGCCGAGCGGTTGCGGTTGCTGGCCGCGGGCATCGAGACGATGCGCGCGCTCTGGCGGCCCGGCACTGCGGCGTACTCGGGAGAGTTGGTCGAGCTGCCCGAGACGACCTGCTATCCGCGTCCGCTCGGACCGATGCCGGTCGTCGTCGGCGGTCGCGGACCCCGCTTGCTGGACATCGCGGCGCGGCTGGGCGATGCCTGCAACCTGCCGAGCGACCCGGTCCAGCTCGCCGACGGCATCGAGACGTTGCGGGCTGCGTGCGACGCGGCCGGCCGGGATCCGGCCGAGGTCGCCATCACGGTGCTCGACCTGCCGGTCGTTGGCCGGGACCGCGAGCACACGGCCGCGCTGGTCGAGCGATTGCGTGGCCGCACGTCGGCGGCGAGCTACGCGGCGGCCCACCACGCGGGGCCGGCGGCCGACCACGTCGCGCGCTATCGACAGCTGGCCGAGCTGGGTGTGTCGACGGCGTTCGTCGCGCTGCCGGACCTGGCCGGGCCGGACGATCTCGAGCGGTTCGGGCCGATCATCGCGGCCTTGGCTGAGTAGCTGGCCGAGTAGCCGGCGCGCCGGTCAGAGGGCCTTGAGCGAGCTGACCAGCCAGTGCCGGCCGACCTTCTTCATCGTGAGCTGGACCCGGTTCTGGTCGACCTGCGGACCGGAGAGCCGGTTCGAGGTGGTGGTCTGGTCGACGAAGAGCAGGACGGTGGCGCTCGTCGCGGTCGAGGTGACGATGCCCCCCGCGACGACCTTGGCGCTGACCACCGCGTGGGTCTGGGTAGCGAGCTGGGCCACGGCTTTGCTGGTCGTCGCCTGGTAGTCGCTGCGCAACGACCCCGTCGTCAGCGCGGTCGCGGCCGCGAAGTCGGCGTCCAGGTGCTGGTAGTCGTAGCTCAGGATCGTGGCCGCGCTCGTCCGAGCGGCCGCGAGCGCCGCGCTCCCGCCGGCGACGTCGGCCCGCTTGTCCCGCGTGGAGACGGCGACCAGGGCCGAGGCGACGAGCAGCGCGACCAGGCAGACCGCGAGGACCAGGGTGAGGGCGTTCGGCCGACGACCACGACGTACGGCGATCGGCTCGCGTCCCGCGTCGGACTGACCGCCGGGTCGAGCTCGGTCTCGTGGGTCACGACTTCGTCCGGCTCGGTGCGCACTTCGGTTTCGACGATGAGGTCCTCCGGGCCGCCGGCTCGGCGGGCGCGGGTGCGGTCGCCGGCGATCCGTCGCCGGCCGGTCATGGTCGCCATCGGCCGTCCTTCCTGCTCGCTCATCCGACGAAGGTCAGCTGGCTGGCCAGCCAGCGGCCATGGACCTTGGTCAGGTCGAGCTGGACCCGGTAGTGCCGGGCCGTCGGAGTGGTTGCGCTGGTGTTGGTCACGGTGGCGTCCAAGACGACGAGGGCCCGGGCCGACGTCGGTGACGAGGACACCAACGCCACCTGGCCAACCTGCCCGGTCGACGTGGACTTGTCGGCGACGACGACCTGCTTGATCTGCGCGGCCTGGCCGGCGAAGTCGCTCCGGAACGACCCGGTGGCGCCACTCGTCACCCGCGCGATGTCCTGGTCGAAGTGCCGGTAGTCGAGGGTCGAGAAGTTCACCGCCACCTGTCGGGCGGCCGCCAGCGCGTCGGCCCGGTCCTGCGCCTGCGCCCGCTGGTGCAGCCCCTGCCGGCCCAGGACGGCGGCCAGGACGAGCGCCGCGAGCACGGCCAGGGTGAGCGCGAACCGGAGGCCGGGCGGGCGGAGCCGACGAGCCGACACCGCGGGCGTGGTGGCGCCGGCACCGGTGGTCGACTCGTCGGCGGTCCCGTCGTGCGCGGTGAGCGCGTCGGCCGAGGGAGGCGGTCATGGCGGGCGGCCCTCCTTCGGGTCGGGTGCTCCGGTGGCTCGTCTGTGGGTCACCGGCTGGTCGCTGACACCCGGGAAACGAGGCGGGGGCGTCGGGGTTACGGGTCAGCCCCGAGGTGCGTGCTGGGCACCGCGGACGTCGGTGCTCGAGCCACTCGCCGCCGCACAGTGGGCGGCGGTGTTGAGCGGCGGCAGCCCGGTGGTCTGGGCCGGATCGGTGCGGGTCGTGCCGCCGTAGCCGGCCAGGCAGGGAGCCGGATCGTTGACGTTGAGGACCAGCCCGAAGTGCGCCGTGCCGTCACCGGGCAGCACGGTGTAGGCCCCCGCGACGGTGTCTGGGTAGGTCACCAGGATCTGTCGTAGCCCGGCGTTGTTGGTGGCAGTGACCTGCCCGATGGTCACCAGGTTGGTGAGCAACGTGGAGATGCCAGTTCGGTTGTCCTGCAACAGTTTTGTCACCTGGGCGCTGGCCAGGGTGCCCTGGTCGAGGATGGTTCCGATGTCGCTGTCGTGCGTGGCCAGGGTGCCGCTGAGCTGCTTCAGGTTGCGGCTGAAGTCGAGGATCGCGGCCGAGCTCGCCTGCTGCGTGGTCAGGACGGTGCTGCCGTCGTCGATCAGCTGCACCGTCTGCGGCAACGCCTGGGTCGCGGCCCGGGTCAGGGCGGTGCCCGAGTCGAGCAGTCGCTGCAGGTCGGCGCCGCCGTCGGCGAACGCGGCTCCGAGCTGGTTGACGACGGTCACGAGCTGTTGCCGGTTGACCGAGTTGACCGTGGTGTCGACGTCCTGGAGCACGGTCGCCACCGGCACCGGGATCTGGGTGTCGGCGCGCGGGATCCGGCTCCCGGCCCGCAGGTACGGCGCGCTGGCCCGCTTCGGCTGGAGATCGACGTACTGCTCGCCCACGACCGATCGGTCGGCGACGACCGCCACGGCATCGGTCGGCACGCGGGTGCCGTCGGCCAGCCGCAGGTCGACCAGGACGCCGCCGGGGGTCAGCCGGAGGTGGTCGACCCGGCCGACCTGGACGCCCCGGTAGGTCACCTCCGCCCCACTGAAGATGCCGCCGCTGTCCGCGAAGTCGGCGGTCACGACGTAGCCGCCGCCGAACAGCAGCTGGCCCAGGCCGACGTAGCGCGCCGACAGGAAGGACACCGCCAGCAGCGTGATCGCCGCGAAGGCGACCAGCTGGACCTTGACCGAGCGACGGATCATCGGCTCAACCCCCCGAGCAGCAGCGACAACAGCTGGGCCTGGCCGGCCGACGGTGGCGCTGTGCCCAGCAACGGCAGGGCGGTGTCCGGCAACGACTTCTGGAGCGACTTCAGCAGCGACCCGAGGTCGGGGACCTTGGGCGCGCTCGCCGACCCATCAGCGGAGCCGCCGCCGGAACCGCACGGTACGAGCGGGAGGCACAGCCCGGGCAGGCTGGGCAGCGCCGGCTGGCTCGGGAGCGCAGGCAGCGATGGCAACCCGGACAGACCGTGGGACTTCAGCCCGGCGGCGTTCTGCTGCAGCAGCTCGGCCACGTTGAGATCGAGCGTGGCGTGCAGGTTGGCGTAGTCGCCCTTGATCGCCCCCTGCGTCGCGTCGTCCGGGAAGGGGAAGGACAGCAGCAGCCGCAGCGAGTTCGGCAGGTCGTCGCCGGCCTTGGTCAGCTGGGCCAACGTCGGCTCCAGGGCTTTGAGGTCGGCGACCGTGTTGTCCTTGCTGGCCGTGATGACCCGGGTGCCGACGGCGCCGAGCCGGTCGAGGGAGCTGAGCATCGTCGTCAGTTGCTTGCGCTGGTCAGCGAGGAGCTTCAGCCCGGCCGGGAGGTGGTCCAGGGCGGTGGCCAGGTCGGCCTTCTGGGCGTTGAGTCGACCGGAGAGCGTGTCGACGGCGTCGAGCGCTTTCACGATCTGGGACTTCTGGGCATCCAAGCCGCCGACGAAGGTGTCCAGCTGAGCGACCAGGTCGCGGATCGAGGACTCGTTGCCGTGGGTGGCCTGGTTGAGCTCGGTGGTGATCACCTTGAGCTGGGCCGACGCCACCGCCGTTGAGGAGCAACGACAGCGCGCCGAGGACGTCCTCGACCTGCGGGTCCTGGCTCGTGCGCGCGAGGGGGATCACCGCCCCGCCGCGCAGCTGCCCCTGCGGTGCGGTGTCGGTGGGGGCGGCCAGCTCGACGTACTTCTCCCCCAGCAGGCTGGTCTGCTCCAGGGTCGCCGTGGCGTTGGCCGGCAGGTGCACCGAGTCGTCCACGTGGAGCGTCACCTTGGCCCTCCACCCGTCGACCGTGATCCGCTGGACCTTGCCGACGGTCACGTCGTTGACCTTGACCGCCGACTGCGGCACCAGGTCCAGGACGTCAGCGAACTGCACCGTCACCTGATAGCCCTTCCCGTCCATCGCCGAGCCGCTGGGCAGCGGCAGGTCGTACGCGCCCTGGCAACCACTGAGCAGGACGAGCGAGGCGAGCGCGAATATCGTTGTCGCCCAACGCTTCGGCGTACGGCGAGGGGCTTGCGGCGCCGTCACGAGCCGCTCCCGAGCAGGCCCAGGGGTAGGTCGCCGGGCTGGGTCTGGCCCACCGCTGCCGAGGCGGTCGCCGAGCGAGTTGAGCAGGTCACACGCCTTGGCTGTCGTCGCCGCGCTGCTGCCGTGCCCGATCAGCGCGCACAGCAGCTGGCTGACCCCCTCGGCCCCCGGGATGTCGACCCGGTTGTCGAGCGTGCCGGACGCCGGGTCGTAGGCGTGGCCGAGGTCCGAGAGCGCCACCGGAGCGTTGCGGAGCGTCTCGGCCAGCGCGTCCTTCTGCTTCGCCACGGCCGAGGTCACGTCGGCCAGCTGCGAGACGTCGGTCGTGAGCACCGATCGGTTGTCGCGGACGAAGCTCGAGATCTGGGTGAGCGCGACGGCGAGGTTCTGCAGGGCCGCGCCGAGGTCGTCCCGCTCCCCCGACAGCTGGTCGGAGACGCTGGCCAGCTCGGTGTTGAGCGTCCGCACCTGCGGGTCGTTGGCCGCCAGGGTGCTCGTGAACGACTGGAGGTTCTTGACCGTGGTGAAGAGATCGTCCTTGCCGCCGGCCAACGTCGCGGTGGCCTGCGAGAGGTTGGCGATCGTGTCGTTGATCCGCTGCCCGTTGCCGTCGAGGTTCTTCGACGCGGTGTCGAGCAGGTCCGACAGCGCACCGCCGGAGTTGGCGCCGTTCGGGCCCAGAGCCTTGGTCAGTTGGTCCAGGTTGCCGGTGACCTGGTCCAGCTCGACCGGCACGGCGGTCCGGGCCAGTGGAATGTCGGCTCCGCTGCGCATCGCGGCGCCACCGGTGTAGGCCGGCAGCAGCTGCAGGTAGCGGTCGCTGACCAACGACGGCGAGACCACGGCCGCCTGCGCGTCGGCCGGCACGCGGTACTTCCCGTCGTACTCCAGCCGCACCGTGTCGCTGGCGCCGTCCGGCGTGACCGAGAGGACCTTCCCGACCTTGACCCCGAGGATCCGCACGTCCGAGCCCGGGTAGAGCCCGACGGCGCTGGACAGGTGGGCGGTCACGGTGACCTGGTCCGAGCTCGGCCACCAGACGATGGCGGCGCCCAGCACCGCGACGAGGGCGACGGCCGCGCTGATCAGGACTGCGGGCTTGCGTCCGGGCTTCACTTCGCGCCACCTCCCGGGCAGCCGGCCGAGGGCAGGCCGGGCACGACCGACGGCACGACCAGGTTGGCCACGCAGGCGTCGAACCACGGGCCGTTGCCGAGGGCGTTGGCGAAGACCCGGGTGAACGGCGCGAGGACGGCGATCCCCTTGCTCAGGGAGGTCTGCTCCGACTGCAGAGTGGTCAGCACACCGTGCAGCTGGGCCAGCGCCGGCGTGAGCTGGGCCCGGTTGTCCGAGACCAGGCCGGTGAGCTGCTGGGCCAACCGCGAAGTGTTCAGGAAGAGCGTGTGGATGGCGGCCCGCCGCGCGTCCAGCTCCTGCAGCAGCGAGTCGCCGTTCTGGATCAGCGAGGCGACCTGGTCGTTGCGGCTGGCCACCGTGCCGCTGACCGCGCTCGCCCGGGACAGCAGCTGGCGCAGCTGGTCATCGCGCGACGCGATCGTCTCCGACAGCCGCGACAGGCCGTCGAGCGAGGCCTTGACGTCGGCGGGGCTGTCCTTGAACGTCGTGGCCAGCGTCTCGAGCGACTGGGCCAGCTGACCGGAGTCGATCTGCTGGGTCGTCGTGGTCAGATCCGAGAAGGCATCCACCACGTCGTACGACGGGGTGGTCCGCGCCAGCGGAATCTCCCGGCTGCTCGACAACCGGCCCGGCCCGGCCGGCGTGATCGCGAGGTACTTCTTGCCCAGCAGGGTCTGCAGCTTGACCGCGGCCGCAGTCTGCTGGCCCAGCCGGGTGCTGCCCTTGACCGTGAACGTGACCATCACGTGGGCGTTCTCGAGGTCGACGCCGGTGACCTGGCCAACGTCGACGCCCGCGATCTTGACCGGATCGCCGGTCGCGATGCCGCCGGCTTCGGAGAACGCCGCGTGATAGGTCCGGCCGCCGCCGATGAACGGCAGCTTCTGGATGTTGAAGGCCAGCAGCACCAGGACCAGCAGGACGCGCCAGGCCGATGGCCCCGATCGGTCGCGGGTCGCGCTCGCGGAACGGTACGCCGCGCAGACTGCTCATGAGCACCTCGCCGCGTCGACCGACCCGATGCCGTTGCCCACCGGGATGGTCGCGTTCTTGCCGCCAGTGGGCAGGACCACCGAACCGTCGAAGTTGCACAGGTAGAAGTTGAAGAACGAGCCGTAGGTCGCGGTCCGGGTGATCGTCGCGAGCTTGCCCGGGAGGTTGGCCGCGAACTGCTTGAACACCTTGGTGTTACTGGGTTTGTTGAGCAGCGCCGCCAGGTCGCGCAGCTGGCCGATGTCGCCCTTCAGAGGCGGTCGGGCAGCGACCAGCAAGTCGGCCGTCTGGTCGGCCAGGCCGTTGATATTGGTCAATGAGTCGCCGATGACGGTGCGGTCCTGGGCCAGACCAGAGACGAACCGGTCGAGCTGGTCGACCAGGTCGCCCAGCTGGCTGTCGTGGGCCTGCACCGTGCCGAGCACGTCGTTGAGGTTGGTGATCGTCTGCCCGATCACCTGGTCTCGGTCCGCGAGGGTCGAGGTCAGCGACGCGGTGTGGGCGAGCAGCTGGTCGATGCTGCCGCCCTCGCCCTGCAGCACCTGGATGATCTCGCCGGACAGCTCGTTGACGTCGTTCGGCGACGAGGGCGGCGAACAGCGGCTTGAAGCCGTTGAAGAGGACGTCGAGATCCAGGGCCGGTTGGGTCCGGCTGACCGGGATGGTCGCACCGGCCGGCATCGGAGCGGCCGAGCCGGTGCCTTCGGTCAGCGCGACGAACCGCTGACCGATCAGGTTGCGGTAACGGATGACGGCGTCGGTGCCCTGGGTGAGGGTCGAGGACTTCAACACCTCGAAGCCGACCCTGGCCTCCGACCGGCCGTCGCGAGTCAGTAGGCCGATGCTCTTGACCTCGCCGACCCGGACGCCGGCGATCCGCACGTCGTCGCCCTTCTGCAGTCCGGTCGCGTCGGTGAAGATCGCCGTGTAGCGGGCCTTGGCACCCAGCTGCACGTTGGCGATCGTCGCCGCCAGGACGCCGAACGCGAGCAGCGTCACGACGGCGAAGGCGATCAGCTTGACCAGGCTCGCGGTGGTCCTCATGACTGGTTCACCACCGTGCCGCGGACCATCGGCCCGAGTAGCAGGTTCGAGACCGGCGCCGGATGCGGCCCGAGCTCGGGTGCGAAGAGCGCGTCGGTGATCCGTTGCTCGGCCGGCGTGCCGGCGTCGCCCATCGACTCCCCGCCACCGACGCCGTCGTCGAACGTCTTCGGCTGATAGGGGTGGGCCTGGGTGCCGCTGGGACGCGGCAACCCCCGGCAGTCCGGCCCGGAGGTGTCGGCGAAGACCGGCTCCTGCCCCTGCTGGTAGGCCGGACGCGGCGTGATGACCTCGAGGGTGATGTGCAGCGCATCGCCGGAGAAGGCCTGGGTCAGCCGCGGCTCGATGCCGGTCAGGCCCTTGGTCAGGCAGGAGAACTCCGGGGAGTACTTCGCCAAGGTCTGCAGGGTCGGCCGGCTCAGCTGGCCGACCTGGATGATCCGGCCGCCGTCCTGCTGCAGCACCGACGTCGCCGTCGTGGCCAGACCGGTCACGCCGCGCAGGAACGGGTTCAGCGAATCCTGTTTGGCCACAAGGGTGTCCGCCGTCGCGGACAGGTTGCGGACCGTCGTGAGCAGATCCGGGACGGCGGCCGAGTAGGTCGTCGCGACCGAGGTCAGCCGCTGGATGTCGCTCGTCAAGGTCGGCAGGTGCGGATTGAGCCCCTTGAGGTAGGTGTCGAGGGCGACCAGGTTCTGGCCGAGCTGCTTGCCCCGGCCTTCCAGCGCGGTCGCCAGCGCGTTGAGCGTGGCCGACAGCTGGGCCGGGTGCACGGCCTGCAGCAGCGGCAGGAGGTCGTCGAAGACCTGCTCGAGCTCGATCGCGCTGGAGCTGCGGTCCTGGGGGATGACGTCGCCGCTGCGGATCGCCGGACCACTCGGCTGAGGCTGGGTTGGCAGGACGAGCTCGACGTACCGCTCGCCGAAGAGGGTCTTCGGGAGCAACCGAGCCGAGACGTTGGCCGGGATGTTGTGGGCCGCCCCCGGCTGCAAGGCGAGCTCGATCCGCGCGCCCTGCCCCGAGGTGCTCACCGACCGGACCTCGCCGACGATCAGCCCGCGGATCTTGACGTCGGACTTGGCCTGCAGCTGGTTGCCGATCGTGTCGGTCTTCAGCGTGACGAGTACGACGGGGGTGAACCGCTGCTGGAAGGTCGCGACGGCCAGCCCGATCAACACGGCCAGGACGAGCAGGAAGGCCAGTCCGGCGCTCCGGCGGCCGAGCCGGGGCAGGAAGGGCCGCGAGCGGGCAGCGGTCTGGAGCATCGCGCTACCCCGCGATCCGCACGGTCGTCGTCGCACCCCAGATGGCCAGGGAGAGGAAGAAGTCGATCACGTTGATGGCCACGATGGAGGTGCGCACCGCCTTGCCGACGGCGATCCCGACGCCGGCCGGGCCGCCGCTGGCGGTGTAGCCGTAGTAGCAGTGGATCCCGATGATCACGACGGCGAAGACGAGCACCTTGACGAACGACCACAGCACATCGCCGGGCGGCAGGAAGAGATGGAAGTAGTGGTCGTAGGTGCCCTTGGACTGGCCGTAGTAGGACGTGGTGATGAATCTCGTTGCGGCGTAGGACGAGAGCAGCCCGACGATGTAGAGCGGGATGACGGCGATCAGCCCGGCGATCATCCGCGCGGTGACCAGGAACGGCAGGCTCGGGATGCCCATCACCTCGAGCGCATCCACCTCCTCGGAGATCCGCATGGCGCCGAGCTGGGCGGTGAAGCCACAGCCCACAGTCGCGGCCAGGGCCAGCCCGGCGACCAACGGCGCGATCTCGCGGGTGTTGAAGTAGGCCGAGATGAAGCCGGCGAAGGCTCCGGTGCCCAGCTGGTCGAGCGCCTGGTAGCCCTGCAGGCCGACCTCGGTGCCGGTGAAGAAGGCCAGGAAGCCAATGACCCCAACGGTTCCGCCGATCACCGAGAGAGCCCCCGAGCCCAGGCTGACCTCGGCCAGCAGCCGGATGACCTCGCGGCGGTAGCGGTGGATCGTGCGAGCGCTCCAGCCGATGCTGCGCACGTAGAACAGCAGCTGCTCACCGAGGTCCTCGAGCGCGTCGAGCGGCCGCCGGGCGGTGCGGTTGATGGCATCCAGGAGGCTCACCGGATCACCCGAGCTTCGCCGGCACGAGCTGGAAGTAGACCGCGGTCAGCACGAAGTTCGTGACGAAGAGCAGCATGAACGTGATCACGACCGACTGGTTGACCGCGTCACCGACGCCCTTCGGCCCGCCGCCTGCGGTCAGCCCCTTGTACGACGCGACGACGGCCGCGATCAGCCCGAAGATCAGCGCCTTGATCTCACCGGCCCACAGGTCCGGCAGCTGGGCGACCGCGGTGAACGACGAGAGGTAGGCCCCCGGCGTACCGCCTTGCAGGACGACGTTGAAGAAGTAGCCGCCCACGGTGCCGACGACCGAGACCAGTCCGTTGAGCAGGACCGAGACGAGCATGGTGGCGAGCACGCGCGGCACCACGAGCCGTTGGATCGGGCTGACGCCGAGCACCTCGAGGGCGTCGATCTCCTCCCGGATCTTGCGCGAGCCGAGGTCGGCGCAGATCGCCGAGCCCCCCGCGCCGGCGATCAGCAGGGCCGTGACGATCGGGCTGGCTTCACGCAGGATGGCCAGCACGCTCGCGGCGCCGGTGAAGCTCTGCGCGCCGATCTGCTGGGTCAGGGTGCCGAGCTGCAGGGCGATCACCGCGCCGAACGGGATGGCCACCAGGGCCGTCGGCAGGATCGTGACGCTGGCGATGAACCAGGACTGGTTGATGAACTCCCTGGTCTGGAACGGCCGTCGCGGCAGGGCCCGGACGACGTCGAGGAACAGCGCGAACAGGCTGCCGGTCGAGCGCAGCGTCGCGGCCGCCGGGTTGCTCACGAGGCCACCGCCGCAGCGGAATCGGCCGCCGTGGGCAGTCCGCCGAACGACCCCGGCGGCGGGGTGATGCCGTGGGCCCGGCACCACTCGCCCGGCGGCCGCTGGGTCAGCCGGACCCCTCCGTCGCTCGGCTCGAGCTGCAGCGGGATCGGCGGCAGCGGCGGGAGCTCGGTGTCGCGCTCCTGGGCCAGCTCGTCGGCGTCCTTCTCCTCGGACATGCCGATCGGCCCGACCCGCTGGGCGTTGAGGAACTGCCGCACGACCGGCTCCTGGCTGGAGAGCAGCATCTCGCGCGGACCGAACATGGCCAGGTGGCGGTGATAGAGCAGGCCGATGTTGTCCGGCACGGTCCGGGCCGTGTTGATGTCGTGGGTGACGATCAGGAAGGTCGCCCGGATCTGGGCGTTCAGGTCGACGATCAGCTGGTTGAGGTACGCCGTACGCACCGGGTCCAAGCCCGAGTCCGGCTCGTCGAACAGGATGATCTCGGGGTCGAGCACGAGGGCCCGGGCCAGGCCGGCCCGCTTGCGCATGCCGCCGGAGATCTCACCCGGCAGCTTCGCCTCCGCGCCCTGCAGGCCGACCAGCTCGATCTTCGCCCCGACGATCGAGCGGATCTCGGACTCGGACTTCTTGGTGTGCTCGCGCAGGGGGAAGGCGATGTTGTCGTAGATCGACATCGAGCCGAAGAGCGCGCCGTCCTGGAACAGCACGCCGAACAGCTTGCGCACGGCGTAGAGCTCGCGCTCGCGCAGCTTCGGCACGTCCTGGCCGTCGATCCAGACGCTGCCGCGGTCCGGGCGGAGCAGGCCGACGAGCGTCTTGAGGAAGACCGACTTGCCCGTGCCGGAGGGCCCGAGCAGGACCGAGATCTCCCCCGCCGGCAGGGTCAGCGAGACGTCCTGCCAGATGACCTGCGAGCCGAAGCTCTTGGTCAGTCCCTCGACTGCGATCTGGACGCCCACACCCCAGGTAACGAGCCCCTGGCCGCCGGGTTACGCCCAAGAAAATGGCCCCGTCGGACCCGTTGAGGGGGTCCGACGGGGCCGAAATCTTGCCCGAGGGCAGGTACTACTTGACGGTCACCGTGGCGCCGGCGCCCTCGAGGGCGGCCTTGGCCTTCTCGGCGGCGTCCTTGTTGACCTTCTCCAGGACCGGCTTCGGCGCGCCGTCCACCAGGTCCTTGGCCTCCTTCAGACCGAGGTTGGTGAGCCCGCGCACCTCCTTGATGACCTGGATCTTCTTCTCGCCAGCGGCCTCGAGCACGACGTCGAACTCGTCCTGCTCCTCGGCGGCCTCGGCCGGGGCGGCCGCGCCGCCACCGGCAGCGGCCACGGCGACCGGAGCGGCCGCGGTGACGCCGAAGGTGTCCTCGAACTGCTTCACGAACTCAGAGAGCTCGAGCAGCGTCATTTCCTTGAACGCGTCGAGCAGCTCGTCGGTGCCTAGCTTCGCCATGGTGGCGTCCTTTCGGTCTGATGCAACTGTGCTGGTGGGTAGTACGTCGGTCTTCGAGCGGGTGGTCAGCCCTGATCAGCGTCCGCCTCAGCGGCCGGCGCAGCGTCGGCCTCCGCAGCGGTGTCGGCCGGCGCCTGCCTCGGCGACCGGCTCGGCCGGCGCCTCCTCGGCAACCGGCGCGGGGTCGGCGACAGCGGCTGCTGCAAGCGGCCCGCCCTGCTCCTCACGCTGCACGCGCAGCGCTTCGACGAGACGCGCAGTCTGCGACAGCGGCGCGGCGAAGAGGTAGACGGCCTGGGTGAGCGAGGCCTTCATCGCCCCGGCCAGCTTGGCCAGCAGGACCTCGCGGGACTCGAGGTCCGCGAGCTTGGTGATCTCGCCAGCAGTGAGCGGCTTCCCGTCCAGGTAGCCGCCCTTGATGACGAGCGCGGGGTGCGCCTTCGCGAAGTCCCTCAGGCCCTTGGCCGTCTCGACCGCGTCGCCGGTGATGAAGGCGATCGCCGTCGGTCCGGCGAGCTGGCCGTCGAAGGCCGTCACCCCGGCTTCCTTGGCCGCGAGCTCGGTGAGGGTGTTCTTCACGACGGCGTACGTCGCGTTGGCGCTGATCGCGCGGCGCAGCTGGGTCAGCTGAGCCACGGTGAGACCGCGGTACTCGGTCAGCACTGCGGCACCGGACTCGCGGAACTTGTCCGTGAGCTCGGCAACCGTTGCTGCCTTGTCCGACCTCGCCATGGGTCTCCTTCCGGGTTCTTGCCGGCCGTTCGAAGGCGGCCCCGGAAAAGAGAAACGCCCCGGCGCAGATGCACGGGGCGAAGGGATGAGCCCGGCTGACGGGCCCGTCACTGCACTTCGTTCACCTGCGCGGGTCGCCCACCGGAGCGGGACCTTCGATCCAACGGACGAGTCCGAAGGATGACCAGCGGTCTGTGGCTGGCTCCAGGGTACGGGCGGCCGGTCCCGCCGGTCAAAACGATCAGCCGGCCGTGGGTTGGAACGGCTGGACCAGCGAGGCCTTGGGCGCCACGATGTGCACCGGCTGGTTGATCTTGGTGAGGTTCATCGTGGTCGTGCCATCACCGAGCTTGCTGGTGTAGGTCTCGACGAACCGCACGGGGATGTCCTGCGCGTTGACCCACAGCTCGATGTGGGTGTTGTCATCCCCGTCGAACCGGCCATGGCTGGAGCGTCTTGTACGCCGGGGAGGTGGCCGCCAGCGACTTCAGCGCCTTCGCCGCGTCCACCGTGCCACTGAGGTGCTGGGTCTCTGCCGTCGACCGTCTCGGTGCCCACCACCTTCAGGTCACCGGACGCCGACAACAGCTGGACGTCCTGGTCGGGGCGGCTGGTTGTTCAGCAGCGATTCGAAGTCGATGCCGACCAGCTTGGACATCTTCGCGACGCTGATCGTCACCCAGGCTTCGCCTGGCCGGCCGGCGCTCGCGGGCAGCTTGACGTAGAACGACTTGCCGACGAGCAGCTCCTGAGGTCATGCCGCCCACGGCGGATCGGGGCCATGGCGGCCGGCTGGTAGGACACGTCGCCGTCGATCGTCGTCGTCTTGCCGCCGAGGACCGTCGTCGTTCAGATGTGCGCGACTTCAGGCCCTGGTGGCGGTACCCGCCCGGGCGACGATCGCCGAGACGTTGACCGACCTTGGGCTGCTGCGGCGACGCACCGGCGCCTCCGGAAGCGGGTTTCGAGCCGCTCGAGCAGGCGGTCAGGGCGACGGCGGAGAGGACAGCAGCAGAAACGACATAGAGCAAACGCGAGCGCATGAGACGACTCCCCCACGGACGTCGAATCAACGGATCGCGGCCGCGGATCGGTCTCCACCTTAAGGGCGCTCACGGTGCGTGTCCGTGACTTCGGCGAACCGCGCCGCCGTTCACCCGGACGGCGCAATGCCCCTCCGGCTGAGCGCCAGCCCGCTCTGCCTGCTCAGCCTTCGTTGTCGTCGGACAACAGGTTGCGGGTGCGGCTCGGGTCGACCGGGATGCCGGGGCCCATCGTGGTCGCCAGCGTGGCCTTCTGCACGTAACGGCCCTTGGACGCCGACGGCTTGAGCCGCAGCACCTCATCGAGCGCGGCGGCGTAGTTCTCCACCAGCTGCTGCTCGGTGAACGAGGTCTTGCCGATGATGAAGTGCAGGTTGGCGTGCTTGTCGACGCGGAACTCGATCTTGCCGCCCTTGATCTCCGAGACCGCCTTGGCGACGTCCATCGTCACCGTGCCGGTCTTCGGGTTCGGCATCAGGCCGCGCGGACCGAGGACCTTGCCCAGCCGGCCGACCTTGCCCATCAGGTCGGGCGTGGCGACGACCGAGTCGAAGTCGAGCCAGCCGCCCTGGATCCGCTCCAGCAGGTCGTCCGAGCCGACGTAGTCGGCGCCGGCCGCCTTGGCCTGCTCGGCCCGGTCACCCGTGGCCAGGACGAGGACCCGGGCCGTCTTGCCGGTGCCGTTGGGCAGGTTGACGGTGCCGCGGATCATCTGGTCGGCCTTGCGCGGGTCGACGCCCAGGCGCATGGCGACCTCGACGGTTGCGTCGTACTTCGTGGTCGAGGTGCTCTTGGCGAGCCGGACCGCCTCGAGCGGTGCGTAGAGCTTGTCGGCGTCGATCTTCTCGGCCGCTGCTCGGTAGGACTTGCTGCGCTTCATCGTGCTGCTCCTTGGTTACTGGTGCTGCTTGGTCTAGCTCGGAGTTGTGGTTCAGCGGACCGAAGCCGGTCCTCCCACAGGTGGTGCCGTTCGTCGTACGTCGAGTGCCAACGCTCAGCTCTCGACGGTGATGCCCATCGACCGGGCGGTGCCGGCGATGATCTTGGACGCCGCGTCGATGTCGGTCGCGTTGAGGTCCTCCATCTTGGACTGCGCGATCGTGCGGACCTGCTCCTTGGTCAGCCGGCCGACCTTGGTCTTGTGCGGCTCGCCGGAGCCCTTGGGCACGCCCGCGGCCTTCTTGATCAGCTCGGCGGCCGGCGGCGTCTTGGTGATGAAGGTGAAGGACCGGTCCTCGTAGACCGTGATCTCCACCGGGATGACGTTGCCGCGCTCGGACTCCGTCTGGGCGTTGTAGGCCTTGACGAACTCCATGATGTTGACGCCGTGCTGACCCAGGGCGGGGCCGACCGGCGGGGCCGGCGTCGCGGCGCCGGCCTGGATCTGCAGCTTGATGAGGGCTGCAACCTTCTTCTTGGGGGGCATGTCGTCTTTTCCTTGTTTCCTTGTGGTGGCGGCTGCTGGTTGAGGAGGTCGTGAGAGCTAGATCAGTGACGCTAGATCTTGGCGACTTGGCTGAACGACAGCTCGACCGGAGTCTCCCGGCCGAAGATCGACACCAGCACCTTGAGCTTCTGACTGTCGGCGCTGATCTCGGAGATGGTCGCCGGCAGGGTCTCGAACGGGCCCTCCATGACGGTGACCGACTCGCCGACCTCGAAGTCGACGACCTTGATCTCGGGCGTCTTCGGCTTGTCCTTGGTCTCCAGCGTCGGCGCGAGCATGGCGAAGACCTCGTCCAGGCTCAGCGGCACCGGCTGGTGGGTGTGCCCGACGAACCCGGTCACGCCCGGGGTGTGGCGCACGGCGCCCCAGGACTCGTCGGTCAGGTCCATCCGGACCAGCACGTAGCCGGGCATGCGAACCCGGCGGACCTGCTTGCGCTGGCCGTTCTTGATCTCGGTCACCTCTTCCATGGTGACCTCGACCTGGTAGATGAAGTCCTCCATGTTGAGGCTGACGATCCGGGTCTCCAGGTTGGCCTTGACCCGGTTCTCATAGCCCGCGTAACTGTGGATGACGAACCACTCGCCGGGCGCGCGGCGTAGCTCGGCCTTGAACGTCTCGGCCGGGTCCTCGTCGTCGGCTGCCTCGTCGGCCACAGCCTCGGTCGCGGCGTCGTCGGCCTCGTCGGGACGCCTCGTCGGCCACGGCCTCGTCGGCGACAACCTCGTCGGGGGTCGACTCAGCCGTTGGCTCGTCGGCCGTGCTGTCGTCGCTCACCGCGACCTGCTCGTCGTCGGCGACGTCGACCTGGGTGTCGGTCCACTGCTCGGACACGTGTACTGACCTGCTTCCTGGCTTCCTGGCTGAAAACGGTGCTGAGGGGTTGCTGAGGGTGGTGCTGCGGGCGTCGGCGGCCGGGCTACTTCCCGCCGCCGAAGACGTAGAGCACCAGGTGCCCGAAGCCGTAGTCGAGCACCGAGACGAACGCCATCACGGCGGTGACGAAGACCAGCACGACCACCGTGTAGGTGATCAGCTCGTTGCGTGTCGGCCGGACGACCTTGCGCAGCTCGGAGATGACCTGCCGGAAGAACAGGCCGAGCCGGCTGAACAGTCCCCGGCGAGCCTTGCCGTCGCCACCTCGACCACCCTGGCGGTCACGGGCGGAGGCGCGGGGGTCCCGCTCGTCCGCCGTGCTGATGTCGGTCACAAACCTCACCTAGTCTCATTCATCTGACGCAGGGCAGGAGGGACTCGAACCCCCAACCGCCGGTTTTGGAGACCGGTGCTCTACCAATTGAGCCACTGCCCTACGGGGGGCGGACGGCTGCCGAGCCGGCCGCCGTACCCATCGATCAGGACGTCAGATCGAGTTCAGGGCAGGCGGCAGCATGGCGGTCGTCAACCACCCGAGGGGCCACTCTACGCGAGACCGGGCGGCCGGAGCGACTCCGTGGGATGGGACGATGGGCTGCGTGAGCGAGCCCAGCAGCCCTTCGCGTCCCAGCCTCCCGACGACCCACGCCAGGATCTCGGCCCGGATCGGCGGCATCGCCGAGTCGGCCACCCTCGCGGTCGATGCCAAGGCCAAGGCCCTCAAGGCCGCCGGCCGCCCGGTCATCGGCTTCGGGGCGGGCGAGCCGGACTTCCCGACGCCGGACTACATCGTCGCCGCAGCGGTCGCCGCGTGCACCGACCCGGCCAACCACCGCTACACCCCGGCCGGCGGGTTGCCCGCGCTCAAGGCCGCGATCGTGGCCAAGACCCAGCGCGACTCGTCGTACGACGTGACGCCGGAGCAGGTGCTCGTCACCAACGGCGGCAAGCAGGCGGTCTACCAGGCGTTCGCGACCATCGTCGACCCGGGCGAGGAGGTGCTGCTGCCTGCGCCGTACTGGACGACCTATCCGGAGGCGATCACGCTCGCGGGCGGCGTCCCGGTCGAGGTCTTCGCCGGCGAGGACCAGGGCTACCTGGTGACGGTCGAGCAGCTCGAAGCGGCCCGGACCGAGCGCACCAAGGCCCTGCTCTTCTGCTCCCCCAGCAACCCGACCGGCGCGGTCTACTCCCCCGACCAGGTCCGGGCCATCGGTCAGTGGGCGCTCGAGCACGGCGTGTGGGTCATCACTGACGAGATCTACGAGCACCTGACCTACGACGGCGCGGTCTTCAGCTCGATGCCGGTTCAGGTGCCTGAGCTGGCTGAGACCTGCATCGTCCTCAACGGCGTGGCCAAGACCTACGCCATGACCGGCTGGCGGGTCGGCTGGATGATCGGGCCCCGCGATGTGATCAAGGCCGCCACCAACCTGCAGTCGCACCTGACGTCCAACGTCGCCAACGTCTCGCAGCAGGCGGCCATCGCGGCGCTGACCGGAGACCTGTCGGCGGTGGCGACGATGCGCGAGGCCTTCGACCGGCGGCGACGCACGATCGTGGCGATGCTGAACGAGATCGACGGGGTGGAGTGCCCGACGCCGCAGGGCGCGTTCTACGCCTACCCCTCGGTCAAGGGTGTCCTCGGCCGCGAGATCGCCGGACGTACGCCGCACACCTCGGCCGAGCTGGCTGAGCTGATCCTGGAGGAGGCCGAGGTCGCGGTCGTGCCGGGCGAGGCGTTCGGACCCAGCGGCTACTTGCGGCTGTCCTACGCCCTGGGCGACGACGACCTGGTCGAGGGCGTGGCCCGGATCCAGAAGCTGCTCAGCTGACCGCGGCCGGGCCCTTCGCTCACGGCGAAGGCCCGCTGGACCATCACCGCCTGACTGGCGGCCAGAGTCGCCAGCAGGGCCGCGTGATCGGGCGCTCGCTGGTTGTCGAGCGCGGTCAGACCCTGCACCAGGTCGGCCGCATCGGCCAGCGCCAGGTTGGCCCCGGATCCGCGATCCGGCGGCATCACGTGGGCTGCGTCGCCGATCGCCACGATCGGCGACGGCACCCAGGGCGGCGGCCGCTCGGCCTGCAGGGTTGGAGCGAGGAAGGTCGCATCCGGCTCACCACCCGCGATCACCGCCCGGACGTCCGAGTGCCAGCTCTTGGTCAGCCGAATCGCTAGCTGCTGCAAGCGATCTGGGCTCTCGCCGGCCAGGCCGTCGCGGGACCGGAGGCCGACGTTCCACATCACGTAGTCCCCCACCGGGTCGAGCGGCAGCCCGAGCCGCCGACCGGCCTCGTCCGGTCGCTCGGTGAAGCGCAGCAGCCCCAGTCCGGTGGCGGTACGCAGCCCCCGGATCACGACGTAACCGTGCTCCAGCGGGTCGAGCAGCCGGACGGACACGGCGTCGAGTGGGCTGCGGCCGACGATGCTCCCGCCCCCGGAGTCCCGGATCACCCGCGGGGCCGCTCCTGAGGCCGCCACAACCGAGGCTGCCCCGTCGGCACCGACGAGGAGCGCGGCCCGCTCGACCCGGCCGGCCCGGTCGACGACTTCGACGCCCTCCTCATCGGCACTCGCACTAGAAATGGCTGTGCCCCAACGGATTTCGGCTCCGGCAGCGT
The DNA here is from genome assembly GCA_963834425.1 of uncultured Actinomycetota bacterium. Taxonomy (GTDB): domain Bacteria; phylum Actinomycetota; class Actinomycetes; order Actinomycetales; family CAVURS01; genus CAVURS01. The sequence continues at coordinate 263,265 of CAWIBR010000005.1, read as the reverse complement.
TGGCCGCGGCAAGCAACACGGCCCGCAACGTGGCCCGGTCGACGGCCGTGCTGACCAGTCGGCCATCGACCACCGACGGCCCGGTGGCGACGGTGCGCAGGTGATGGAGGCGGCCGGTCAGGACAGCCAGCCGCCGTGGCTCGGCGAATTGGCCGCAGGTGGCCTCCACCAGTCGATAGCTCGGCGCGGGGAGGAGCCGCCGCAGCGGTTCGAGGCCGCGGGAGTCCACATGGAGCCGGTAGCCCTGCGGCCGGCTCGTGGCCGATCGGATCGGCTTCCAGGACGAGGACCTCGTGACCCCCGCCGGCCAGCCCCACGGCGACGGCCAGGCCGGCGAGCCCGGCGCCGGCCACGACCACACGCATCCCCCCAGGATGCCCTGCGCGTGGCGATCGTGGAACGCCGTGGCCCGCCGTCCGTGGTCAACGATCACACGGTGAGGAAGTGCACGAACGTCCCGAGGACGAACGCGACACCGACCAGGATGCCGACCAGGCCGAGGACGAGGGCCACGGTCGTCGTCCGGGTGCGGACGCCCATCTCCCGGGCCCGCAGGGCCAGCGCGGCGGCGCCGACCCCGAGCGTCGGCTGCAGCAGCGAGTACCAGACCGGCGTGGCCAGGACGACCAGGACGGCGAGGGTGAGTGCCGCCTTGGCACAGCGGTTTCCGTCGGCCCAGCCCAGCCGCGACGCGACGAGGACGACGACGCTGCCGAACAGGATCAGGCCGCCGACATAGAGGTCGGTGCTCGCGATGTCATCGTGGTCCGGCCGGTTCATGAAGAGGTTGATCAGGACCATGAAGAGGGCGTTGAGGGCGAGCGCGGCAGCGGCGATCGTGACTGGTGTCCAGCGAGCGGTACGGCGGGCGGTCGAGGTGAGTGTGGTCATGGCGAGCCTCCAGGGGAGTCGGTTCATCTGGCCCTCACACCGTGCTGGGCCGACCCCGCTGGCGTCGTCTGGCCGCAGGTCGATTTCACTCTCTCCCGGGAGAGATGCGCGGGTCTGCCTTCAGGCAGAGGCGCCCGGGGGTGCAGCGCGCGTATGTTTCGGCCGTGAGGGAGAGGGCGCAGGCCGGGTGGCGCTGGCTGACGGCCGCCACCGCCCGGATCGACAGCTCCCCGGTCGATGTGACCATCGCCCTGATCCTGGGCGTTCTGGCCCAGCTCGACGTGTTCTTCGGCACTGAATGGCTGGGGCCGCTCTGGGTCAGCTCGCTCGCAATGGCCATGGCCGCAGTGGCGCTGGCCTGGCGGCGGAGCCGTCCGGTCGCATCGCTCGTGGTGGTCGTCAGCGCGATCGCCGTACCAGCCGTCATCTATGGCGCATCGGACTCACCGACGTCGCTCTTCATGGTCCTGGTCGTCTCGTATTCCGCTGCGGCACACGCCCGTTCGGTCCTGCTTCCGCTGGTCCTGCTCACGATCGGCGTCGGACTGCATGACCTGAACGACCCGCAGATCAAGACCATCGGCGACGCGACCTACGACTGGACCATCGTCGGGCTGACCTTCCTGGTCGGGCTGACCACGCGGTGGCGCCAGAAGCGGCTGGAGTCAGTCGAACGTGACGTGGAGGAGCGCGCCCAGGCTCAGGAGGCGCTCGCGGCGGCCGCCAGCGCGGAGGAGCGGCGGCGGATGGCCCGCGAGCTCCACGACATCGTCTCGCACAGCCTGGGCATCGTTGTGCTGCAGGCCGGCGCGGCCCAGACCGTGCTGGACCGCGACCCCGAGCAGGCGCGAACGGCGATGGAGCTGGTGCGGCGGACGGGGCTGGAGGCGATCACCGAGATGAGCCGACTGTTGGGCCTGATGCGCGACGAGCCGGACGCCTCGCGCACACCGCAGCCGTCGCTGGCCGACCTGTCGACCCTGATCGCCCGGACCCGCGACGCAGGCCTCGACGTCGAGCTCGTCGTGGAGGGAACACCCGGTGACCTGCCCGCCGCCCTCGAGCTGTCGGCGTACCGGATCGTCCAGGAGGGGCTGACCAATGTGCTGAAGCACGCTGCCGGCTCACCCACGCGGGTCGTCGTGTCCTACACCGATAGCGAGCTCGACGTACGCGTCTGCAACCGCACGGTCGCAACGGTTTCGGGCGCGCCGAGTGGCGGCCGTGGAATCCCCGGGCTGCGGGAGCGGGTCGCCGTCTTCGGTGGCCGGTTCGATGCGGGTCCGGCCGATGACGGCCAGTGGCAGCTGCATGCCGCTCTCCCGGTCGGATGACGATCCGCGTCCTGCTCGTCGACGACCAGCCCGTCGTCCGCAGTGGCCTGCGGATGATCCTCGAGGCGGACGAGGACATCGAGATCGTCGGCGAGGCAGCGGACGGAGCAGCGGGGATCGAGCTGATCGCCGCCGTAGATCCGGACGTCGTGCTGATGGACATCCAGATGCCGACCCTCGACGGGATCGAGGCGACCCGACGCCTCACCGCGATGGGATCGCGCAGCCGGGTCCTCGTCCTGACGACCTACGGGCTCGATGAGTATGTCTTCGATGCGCTGCAGGCCGGCGCCGCCGGCTTCCTGCTGAAGACCGACCTCCCGCAGACCATCGTCGAGGGCGTGCGGACCGTCGCTGCCGGCGAGGCTCTGCTCACACCGGGCGTGACGCGTCGCATCATCGAGACGTTTGTGGCCGATGGGTCCACGAACTCGCGTAGGTCGACCGGCTCCACCAGCTCGGCTGAGCCGCCGGAGCTGGCCCGACTGACCGAACGCGAGCGAGAGGTGCTCCTGGAGATCGCGCGCGGACTGTCGAACACCGAGATCGCCCACCGACTCTTCATCGGCGAGGGCACCGTCAAGACTCACGTGGCCCGGATCCTGGACAAGCTGATGCTCCGTGATCGGGTCCAGGTCGTCGTCTACGCCTACCAACACGGCCTGGTCGACCGATAGGCGCTGCGGCTTCGGCGGTCGCCATCGGTTGACCGGGCCCGGCGCTGCAGCCTCCGCACCGAATGCGGGAAGGTAGGCGGATGCAGAGCACGCCTGGGGACGCGGTCGTGCGGGTCCGCGGGCTGGTCAAGCGGTACGCCGGGCGCCCGGCCGTCGACGGGATCGACCTCGACATCCAGACCGGCGAGATCTTCGCCCTGCTCGGCCCCAACGGCGCCGGGAAGTCGACCACCGTCGAGATCCTCGAGGGTTTCCGCAGCCGGGACGCGGGCGAGGTCTCGGTGCTCGGACACGACCCGGCCCGGCCGAGCCGGGCCTGGCGGTCGCGGGTCGGCGTCGTCCTGCAGACCACCGGCGAGACCGGCGAGCTGACCGTCGCCGAGCTGGTCCGGCATTTCGCCGGCTTCTACCCGAACCCGCGGGACCCGGACGAGGTGATCGACTCGGTCGGGCTGACCGAGCAACGCAGCAAGCGAGCCGGGGCCCTCTCCGGTGGCCAGCGGCGCCGCCTGGACGTGGGCCTGGGGATCGTCGGCAACCCCGAGCTCCTCTTCCTGGACGAGCCGACGACCGGCTTCGATCCCCAGGCCCGGCACTCGTTCTGGGAGCTGTTGAGCGGGCTGCGGGCCAGCGGTACGACGATGCTGCTGACCACCCACTATCTGGACGAGGCCGAGCAGCTGGCCGACCGGGTGGGCGTCATCGCCGGCGGTCGGCTGCTCGACGTCGACCGGGTCGACGGGCTGGGCGGGCCGACTCGGCGTACGCCCGTCGTGCGCTGGCGGGAAGGCGGCGAGCTGCGCGAGGAGCGGACCTCCGACCCGACGACCACTGTGTTGGCCCTGGCCGGCCGGTTGGGCCCGGCGATCCCCGAGCTCGAGGTGCGCCGGCCCAGTCTGGAGGACGTCTACCTGGCCATGCTCGCGGAGGTCGAGCCGTCGGCCCCGAGCCCAGCTGAGGAGGCGGTGCTGCCATGAGTCCGACCGATGTCCGACCGGCGAGAAGCGTTGCCACGATTGGTCTTTCGCGGACCCGGATCGAGCTGCTGCAGTTCTTCCGAGAGACCCAGGCGCTGACCTTCATTTTCTTCTTCCCGATCGTGATGCTGGTGATCTTCGCGTCGGTCTTCAACCGCCCGGACTTCATCGTGATCAACGGCACCGGCGTCACGGGCGCGCAGTACTACCTGACCGGCATGATCGCCACCGGCGTGATGCTGAGCAGCTTCCAGGCCCTGTCGATCACGATCGCGGTCGAGCGGGACAACGGCACGCTGAAGCTGTTGCACGGCACGCCGATGCCGGCGATCGCCTACTTCATGGGCAAGGTCGGCCAGGTCATCTTCACCACGGCCATCCAGATCGCACTGCTTCTCGCCGTGGCCGCGATCGCCTACGACGTGCCGCTGCCCGACACGGCCGAGAAGTGGGCGCAGCTGGTCGGCTTGGTAGTGCTCGGCACGGCGGCCGGCACGGCGCTGGGCATCGCCTTCGCCGCCGTCCCCCGCTCCGGGCGCACCGCGGCCAACGTCGTGACGCCGGTCGTGCTGATCCTGGAGTTCATCTCCGGGGTCTACTTCCCTTACAACCAGTTGCCGTCGTGGATGCACGCGATCGCCTCGCTCTTCCCCCTCAAGTGGATGGCCCAGGGCCTGCGTTCGATCCTCCTGCCGCCCGAGATGGTGCACGCCGAGCCCGGCGGCTCGTGGCAGACCGGACTCGGCATCCTGGTGCTGCTGGTCTGGCTCGTCGTCGGCTTGGTCGTCGCGGCCCGGACGTTCCGCTGGGTCACCGAACGGCGGGCCTGACCGGGTGCGCGATCTCGCCCGGCTGGCCAAGGCGCATCTGCACCTGCACTTCACCGGCTCGATGCGACCGGCGACCCTCTTGGACCTGGCCCACAAACACCGGATCCACCTGCCCGACGCCCTGACCTCCGGCGCGCCGCCGCGCCTGCGGGCCACGGACGAGAAGGGGTGGTTCCGCTTCCAGCGGCTCTACGACATCGCCCGGTCCTGCGTCCGCGACGAGTCCGACGTGCGGCGCCTGGTGCACGAGGCGGCCGAGGACGACGCCCGTGACGGCTCGCGCTGGCTCGAGCTCCAGGTCGACCCCACGTCGTACGCCGTGCATCTCGGTGGGCTCACCCCGACCTTGGAGATCATCCAGGACGCCGCCCGAAACGCCTCGGCCGCAACGGGTGTGGACATCGTGCTGATCGTGGCCGCGAGCCGCATGCGACACCCGTTGGACGCCCGCACCTTGGCTCGGCTCGCTGCACTGCACGCCGGCGGTCACCCGGGCGGGGTGGTGGGGTTCGGGCTGAGCAACGACGAGCGGCGGGGCACCACGGCCGACTTCGCCGGCGCCTTCCGGATCGCCCGCTCGAGCGGGCTGGCGTCGGTGCCGCACAGCGGTGAGCTGCTCGGCCCCGATCACGTCCGCGCGACGCTGGACCACCTGGCGCCGGACCGGATCGGCCACGGCGTGCGCTCGGTCGAGGATCGTCGGGTTCTCGACGACGTCGTCGAACGCGGCATCACCCTCGAGGTCTGCCCGGGCAGCAACGTCGCGCTCGGCGTCTACGCCGAGCAAGCGGGGGTGCCGCTGCGCGCACTGCGCGAGGCCGGGGCCCGGATCGCCCTCGGGGCCGACGATCCCCTGCTCTTCGGGTCGCGGCTGGCCGACCAGTACCGGTTCGCCCGGGAGCAGCACGGCTTCACCGACGAGGAGCTGGCCGAGCTGGCTCGGGACTCGATCCGCGGCTCGCGGGCCCCTGACGGTGTCCGCCGCCAACTTCTGGGCCAGGTCGATGGCTGGCTCGCCGCCCCCTGATCGTGGGGTTTCAGAGCTCGAGGCCGACCAGGCGCGGCTCGGGCTCGAGGACGACGCCGAACCGGTCGGCGACGCCGTCCCGCACCGCCCGGGCCAGCACCACCAGGTCTCCCGCGTCAGCACCGCCGCGGTTGGTCAGGGCCAGGGTGTGCTTGGTCGACAACGCCGCCGGGCCCGGCAGCCCGAAGCCCTTGCCGAAGCCGGCCCGCTCGATCAGCCAGGCCGCGCTCGTCTTGATCCCACCCTCAGCCGGGTACGACGGGGGCTGGCCGGCGCCCGCGAGGCCGGCCCGGGCGGTGAGCCGGGCGAAAGCCGCGCTGGAGACGATCGGATTGGTGAAGAACGACCCGGCGCTCCAGGTGTCGTGATCGGCCGGATCGAGCACCATGCCGCGAGCCCGCCGCTGGGCCAGCACCGCCTCGCGAGCCTCGGCGAGAGGCACCCGCGCGCCGAGCGAAACCCCCAGCGCCGCAGCCACATCGGCGTATCCGATGGGCGCTGACTGGTCACCGAACGGGAGCTGGAAGGTGACGTCGAGGACGACGTACCGCGGCTCGGACTTGAACAGCGAGCTGCGATAGGTGAACCCGCACTCGCCCACGGCGAAGGTGCGCACCCGCTCCTCGCGGCGGTCCCAGGTGCGCACCGAGCTGATCGTCTGGGCTACCTCCTGGCCGTAGGCGCCGACGTTCTGGATCGGGGTTGCGCCGGTGGAGCCCGGGATCCCGGAGAGCGCTTCGATCCCGACCCAGCCTTCCTCGACCGAGCGCGCGACCACGTCGTCCCACGGCTCTCCGGCGGCGACCTGCAGCGACATACCGCTGCACAGGTCCGAGGAGGCCACCTCGACGCCGGTCGTCCGCACCAGCACCACGGTGCCGTCGAACCCCTCGTCACTGACCAGCAGGTTGGACCCACCGGCCACGATCAGCAACGGCTCGTCGGCGTCGTCCACCTCGTGCACCGCATCCACGAGCTCGTCGGTCGTGGTCACGGTGACCAGCCGGGCGATCGGTCCGCCCACCCGCAGCGTGGTCAGCTCAGCGAGCGACGTGCCATCGGGCGGGGCGGTGTGCGGGGCGGAGGTCATGGCAGGAGAACGCTACCCAGCCCGCCAGGCGCTCCGTCCTACGATGCCGGGCATGGACAGCGACCAGGCCCAACGGTTCGTGGCCGGTTGGCTGGCGGCGTGGAACGACCACGACGTCGAGGCGGTGCTCGCGCACTTCACCGAGGACGTCGTCTTCTCATCCCCGTCGCGGCGCAGTTCATCGGCGGTGACGGCGTCGTCCGGGGCAAGGCGGCGCTGCGCGACTACTGGGTCACGGCCCTGCGGGGATTGCCAGACCTGCACTTCGAGCTGGTCGGGACCTACGTCGGCGTGGACACCGTGGTGATCAACTATCGCAACGAGCGCGGCGGCCTGGTCAACGAGGTGCTGGTCTTCGACGGCGAGCTGGTGACCACGGGTTCGGGCACCTACCTCGATAGCCCGTTGGCGGCGACCGGATGACAGTGACGGCGCGGACGGGCGATCGGTACGTCGAGGTGCCAGGCGGTCGATTGCGGCTGCGTGACGAGGGCACCGGCCGGCCGATCCTGCTGGTCCATGCGGGTATTGCCCGGTTGGAGTCCTGGGACGGCGTCGCCGAGCGGCTGGTCGACGCGGGCTTCCGGGCCCTGCGTCACGACATGAGGTCCTGGGGCGAGTCCACCACCGACGATGTGGCCTTCTCGCACCCGGCCGACATCGTGGCCGTGCTCGACGCGGCCGAGATCGACCGCGCGGTCTTGGTCGGCAACTCGATGGGCGGCGTGCACTCGTTCTCGACGGCCATCGAGTACCCAACACGCGTCGCCGCCGTGGTGGGTGTCGGAGCCGGCCTCGCCGGCTACGAGCCAGACGTGCCTGCCGACGAGGCCGCGCTGTTTGCCGAGATGGAGCGCCTGGACGAGGCCGACCCGCCGGACGCGGACGCGATCGCGGACATCGATGTCCGCGGGTGGGTCGACGGACCCGGGCAGGCACCGGACCGCGTGCCGGCCTGGATCCGGGACACGATCCGGGAGTGGGACCGCGAGCTCAACCGCGGCGACCGGGTCGTTGGCCGGCAGGTCCGGCTGGACCCGCCGGCTGCCGAGCGTCTCGCCGAGCTCGCCTGCCCGGTGCTCGCGATCGCTGGCTCGCTCGACTTCTCCGAGGTCGCTGCGACCGCCCGGCATCTCGCCGCGAACGCGCCTAGGGCCCGGGCGGTCATCTGGGATGACGTCGCGCACATGATCGGCATGGAGCAGCCGGGGCGGCTGGCGGCCGAGATCGTGGCCTTCGCCGGCTCGCTGCCGCGCTGGTGAGGTGCGCGCTCGGCTCAGGACGTGCGGGTCCACGACCCGTGATCGTCAGGCCGCGGCGCCCCAGCGCTCGAGGACGAGGGCGTCCGCCGACATGTCGTCGAACGACCAGCCCTGGTCGGGCACGGCCCGCAAGGTACGCCGCGGAATCCGGACCGGGCGAGCGTCCGGAGTCGGGTCCGGAGTCGGGCCGGGCGTCGGGTTCGGCTGAGTCGACGGTGCGGTCTCCCGAGCCGGCGCGGCGGCAGCGAGCGTGCTGAGCGCGACCCCGGCCAGGATGGCCAGACCGGCGCCGATCTGGGCCAGGCCGACGGCGTCACCGAAGAACGCAGCGCCCAGGACCGCACCGACGAGCGGCTCGATGTTGAGGAACGACCCCGCCACGGCAGCCGGCACCCGGGCCTGGCCGAAGGCGAAGAAGACCCACGGCAGCATCGTCCCGACCACGGTCAGGCCGAGGACGCCGAGAACCGGGCCGGCCGACGACGGAGCCGCCGGGGCGCCCTCGGTCAGCAGGGCGATGGGCAGGGCGCCCGCTGCAGCGGCCATGAACTGGACGGCCGTGACGGCCATCGGGTCGCGGCCGCGCAGCATGTCGACCTGGGCCACCGTCATGGCGGCACTGATCGCGAGCGAGAAGAGGACGAGGGCGTCGCCGATCATGCTGGACTGCCCGCCGCCGCCGCCGGCAACCACGGCCACCCCCACGAGGGAGATGGCCAGCCCGGCCCAGGCCTGGGCCGGCAGCCGGTGCCGGTGCCAGACGGCCGCGATGACCGCCACGAGGACGGGCATCGAGCCCACCATCATCGAGGCGTGGCTGACGCTGGTCAGACCGACGCCGACGTTCTGCACCACGACCGTCACGCCAACGCCCAGCACACCCCAGACCAGGATGGTCGGGGTCAACGCCGCCCGCAGGTGTGCGCGGGCGGGGAAGGCGAGCAGCAACGCGGCCAGGCCGAACCGGATCACGGTCAGCCAGCCCGGCTGGAGCCACTCCAGCGACAGCTTGGACAGCGCCATGCTCGATCCCCACAGCACTCCGGCTGCGGTGAGGGCGGCAATGGCGGTGGTGTTCGTGCGCTTCATGTTTCAATCATCCGTGACGCGGCCCAGATAGTCCGCCGATCGGCTCCTTGGCACACTATTGTTCGGTGCCATGGCCGTTCCACTTGATGAAATTGATATCCAGCTGCTGGTCCTACTCCAAACGGATGCCGATGTGACCAACGTCGACCTGTCTCGGTCGATCGGCCTGTCCCCCGCGGCCACGCTGCACCGGGTCAGGCACCTCAAGGAGTCGGGTGTGATCCGGGTGATCAGCGCCCGGCTCGACCCGGCCGCCGCCGGCTTCGCGCTCCAGGTCTACGTCGCCGCGACGTTGACCCGGCACGACCCACGATCCAGCGACGCCTTCGAGGACATGCTGCGCGAGATGCCCCAGGTGGTCGCCGCGGACCTGGTCGCCGGTGAGATGGACTACCTGCTGACCATCGTCACCCGCGACGTCGCCGAGCTGCAGCAGGTGCTGAGCCGGCTGGCCTTCCGCGGCGGCCAGCAGCTCACGACGTACCTCCGGCTTCAGGAGGTCAAGCCGCCGTCGCCCCTGCCCATCGGCGCCCCGCTCGGACCGCCGCCAAGCTCGAGCGGTCGCTCGACCGGAGCCAGGACCGCGATGACGACCAGGGCGACCAGGACGACCGCGACCGCGCGACGTACGCCGACCCCGTCGGCCACGAAACCGACCAGCGGCGGACCGGCGAGGAAGGCCAAGTAACCGATCGAGGTCACGACGCCCAGCCGCGGCGCGGCCCACACCGGGTCATCGGCGGCAGCACTCATGCCCATCGGGAAGCCCAGCGCCGCCCCAGCGCCCCACAGCATCCCGCCGAGGATCGCGATCGGCACCCAGGGCCCGGCGACGACCAGGATGACCCCGATCGCCGCCGTCAGGGCCGAGACCCGCAGGGTGGTGATCCGGCCGTAGCGGTCGATCACGGCCGTGCCGAAGGTCCGGCCGATCGTCATCATGGTCACGAAGACGCCGAACCCGAGCGAGCCGATCACCTGCCGTTGGTGATAGCCGTCGACCAGGCTCAGGCCGAACCAGTCGTTGGCCACGCCCTCGACCAGGGCCGCGCTCAAGGTCACCAGACCGATCAGCAAGGTACGGCGCTCGGTCCAGGCCCGCAGTGCGGCCCGCGGCGGCGCCGGCGCCGCGTCGGTGTGGGGGTCGGCCGCGAGGAACCAGTGGCTGGCCAGCTCGGCGCAGATCAGGGCGATGGTGCTGGTGATCGCCAGGTGCACGACGAGCGGTGGCCCCAGGGCCGCGAACCCCGCGGCCACGAGGGCTCCGGCCACACCGCCCAGGCTCCAGGCGGCGTGGAAGCGCGGCATGATCGAACGGGTCAGCGCCTGCTCGACGGCCGCGCCCTCGACGTTCATCGCGACGTCCCACAGGCTCGTGCCGAGCCCGAAGAAGAACAGCCCCAGCGCGGCTACCAGCGGCTGGTGGGCGCTCACGCCGGCTCCGGCCAGGACGGTGCCGCCGGCACAGACGACGGCGAAGACCCGGATCGCGCCCCGGGGGCCGAGCCGCAGGACGACATGCCCCGCGGTGGGCAGGGCCAGCGCCGACCCGATCGCCGGGCAGAGGAGCAACAACCCCAGATGGCCGGGCGAGAGATGCAGGCTGGAGCGGGCCGCCGGGATGCGGGCGACCCAGCTGGCCATCAGGAAGCCGTTGGAGATGAAGACCGTGGCGGTGGCGTTGCGGGCGTTGATGACGTCGGCCCGGGTCCGCCGGGAGGTCTCGACCGCAGGCCCCCGGTCGCGGTCTGGGGCGTCGGAGAGGGGACGCAGCTCGGCGGGGTCGCCGCTCAACGCAGCCGGACCGTGGCCTGCGCACGGCCCAGGACGGTGACGTCCTCGCAGCGAACCGTGAGGTCGACCCGGACGGTGCGGGCTTCGTCGTCCTTGGCCGCGACGACCGCGGTCACCTCGAGCACCGCGAAGCCCGGGTCGGGCACCACGACCGGCTTGGTGAAGCGCACGCCGTACGCCGTGATGGCGCCGGGGTCGCCGGCCCAGGCCGAGACGATCTCGACCGCCGAGCCCATGGTGAACATGCCGTGGGCGATGACGTCGGGCAGGCCGACCTCGGTCGCGAACCGCGGGTTCCAGTGGATCGGGTTGAAGTCCCCGCTGGCCCCTGCGTAACGGACCAGGTCTTCGCGGGTGATCTGGACCGTGCGCGGCGGCAGCGCGTCGCCGACCTGCACCTCGTCGTACGCCGGAGTCGTGACCGGGGTGGTCTGCGCAGAGCTCACGAGTCGCCGCCTCGGACCACGATGGTGCCGATCGCCGTACACACCGGCTCGAGGTCGCCCGATCCGGGGGCGCCCGGCTCGTGACCTATTTCGGTGCGCAGGACGATCATGCTGTGGCCGCCGGCGCTGCGGATCGTGTCGACGTTGAGCACCGCGACCAGGCGGTCGCCGGCCACGACGGGACGGTGGTGGAGGAACTTCTGCTCGCCGTGGACGACCCGGCCGTAGTCGATCCCGGCCTCGGGGTCCTCGGTGTACTGGAAGTTGGCCCGGTGGGCCACGATCATCGCCATCGTCGGCGGCGCGATGACGTCCGGATAGCCGAGCGCCTGGGCCGCGGCGGTGTCCAGGTGGACCGGGTTGACCGGTGCGCCGGCCGCCAGGGCCTCGGCGAACGAGCGGATGGCCTCACGCCCGATCTCGAAGAACGGGGTGGGTGGGTAGACGCGGCCGACGTAACTCTCGTTGACAGGCACTGGCCTGCGTCAGCGGGTTTCGCGGTGCAGGGTGTGCCGGCCGTCGCGGGGGCAGAACTTCTTCATCTCGAGCCGGTCGGGGTCGTTGCGCCGGTTCTTCTTGGTGATGTAGTTGCGGTCCTTGCACTCCACGCAGGCCAGCGTGATCTTGGGACGCACATCCGAGCTCTTGCTCGCCACGGCACAGCCTTCTCTCGAACTCGCAAAATTGGGGCTCGCGCGACCCGGCGCGCGAGGTTCCAGGGTAAAGGATGGGCAGCCATCCAGTCGAACTGCGTAGCGGGGGCGGGACTCGAACCCGCGACACAACGATTATGAGCCGTTTGCTCTAACCACCTGAGCTACCCCGCCAAGTGCGACCGCCGGGCCCGGCTCACCGAGCCGGCCATGGCGTCGCGCAGAGCCCCAATAGGGAATCGAACCCTAGACCTTCTCCTTACCATGGAGACGCTCTGCCGTCTGAGCTATTGGGGCGCGGGCAGCAGGTTACACGGCGCGGCTACTGGGCGGCGACGCCATAGCCGAGCTGCTGGGCGGTCTGGCGCGCCCCCTCCGTGACGGGTACGGCGACCACGGCCGTGCCGTAGGCGCAGATCTCGGTCCAGGTGTCGCCCATCTCCGAGGTGTCGAAGCGCATCGCGACGATCGCGTTGCCGCCGCGGGCCCGGGCCTCCTCGATCATCCGGCCCATGACCTCGTTGCGGCTGTCGGACAGGGCCTTGGTCATGCCGGCCAGCTCGCCGCCGAACATGGACTTCAGGCCGGCGCCCATCTGCGAGAACATGTTGCGCGAGCGCACGGTCAGGCCGAACACCTCGCCGCAGACCCGCTGGATCTCCCAGCCCTGCAGATCGTTCGTCGTGGTCACGAGCATCGGCGGCACCCTTTCTCGACAGAGTCCTTGGCGGAACGCGGATCTGGTCCGGCGGTCCGGTGCGGCCCCGGAGAGCCGGGGTCAGTGTGACATCCCGGGCTCGGCCGCCACGGGTCTTCAGTCGAGCTGTTCCAGCCGCGCCGTCGCGTCGTCCAGCCGGCGCGCGGCCGCGCGCATCCCTTGGCTGGCCTTGGTCAGGGCGTCCTTGGCCTTGGTCTGGTCGCGCTCGGCGCGGGCGTGCTCGGTCTGCGCGGCGGCCAGGTCGGCTCGCAAGTGCTCGACCCGGGCCCGGAGCTCGGTGGCGGAGGTCTCAAGCTCGGTGACGCGCGCGGCGGCGCTCTGCCGGGCGGTGACGGCGGCCTCGAGCGCCGCCTCGGCGGTCGCGACCGCCTCGGCTGCGCGGGCCCGGCGGGTCTCGTTCGCCTGGGTGGCCCGGTCCGCCGCCGGCTCGGATTTCGCCGCCGCCTTCGCCGCCGATCGGGCCGGCCGATCGGGTACGACGGTCAGATGTCCACTCGGCGTCGGCCCAAAACCGCTGTGCTGCAACGGTCCGGTCAGCCGGCCGGCCATCAGCTGCTCGGCCGCACCGGCGTCGGCGATCGCGGCTCGGAGGGTGTCGTCCAGCTCGCGCAGCGTGCCCTCGCTCACCTTCAGGCCGTCCTCCTTCGCGACCTCGCGGGCCAGTCGGACGAGCGCGGTGACGACCTGCTGCTGCTGCCGGGACAGGGTGCGCAGCTGCGCACCGTCGAGGGCTGCTGTGGCCTGGCGCAGGGCCACGCCGAGCTCGAGCAGCGGCTCGAACGCAGCCGCGTCCCGTCGTACCAGCCGGTTGGCGAGCGCCGCGGCGGCGCTGGGCCGGGCCAGCCGCTGGATCGCGGCGGCCAGGTCCCGGTCGCCGGCGGTGCGCACCCGCTTGACCTCCGCATTGCGCGCGGCGGTGAACTCCTCGGCCGGCAGGGCGTAGAGCGCGTCGGCCGCGGCGACGAGCTCGGCGTCCTCGCTAGCGGCCACGGGGCGCGTACGCCGCGATCAGCCGGTCCATCGTCGCGTCCAGCGCTGGATCGACGACCTGCCGCGATGGGTCGGCGTCGTGCCACTCGACGATCTCTCGGGCGCCGGTCGCGAACGGCACGGTGGCGACCCAGCCGGGGACGACGGCCTTGATCTTGGTGTTGTCGAAGATCATCGAGTGGGCCTTGTCGCCGATCAGCCCGGCGCCCCACTCCGGGTCGGCCGCGGCGATCGCGTCCGAGGTGACGTGCACGATCTGCGGCTCGACGCCGGCGGCCTCGGCCAGCAGCCCGGCGATCTGGTCCCAGGGCAGGGCCTCGTCGGAGGTGATCTGGAAGGCCTCGCCCAGCGCGTGCGGGTTGGCGAGCAGCCCGACGAAGGCCCGCGCGAAGTCGGTGTGATGGGTGAGCGTCCACAGCGACGTCCCGTCACCGTGCACGACGATCGGGCGGCCGCGGCGCATCCGGTCGAGCGCCGTCCAGTGCCCATCGAGCGGCACGAGCGTGTGGTCGTAGGTGTGCGAGGGGCGCACGATCGTGACCGGGAAGTCGGACTCCCGGTAGGCCGCGGTCAGCAGGTCCTCGCAGGCGATCTTGTCCCGGGAGTACTGCCAGTAGGGGTTGCGCAGCGGCGTCGACTCGATCACCGGGATGCGGGCGGGTGGCTTCTGGTAGGCCGAGGCCGAGCTGATGAAGATGTACTGCCCGACCCGGCCGACGAACCGGTCGATGTCGGCTTGCACGTGGTCGGGGGTGAAGGCCAGGAAGTCGATGACGACGTCGAACTCGTCGTCCCCCAAGGCATTTCGCACTGCTTCGGTGTTGCGGACGTCGGCCGTGAGCAATCGCGCGCCCGGCGCCGCGGGCCGCGCGCTGGTGGTGCCGCGGTTGAGGAGCGTCACGTCGAAACCGCGTTCGACGGCCAGGTGGACGCACGCGGTGCTGATGACGCCGGTGCCGCCGATGAACAGGACCCGCTGAGCTGCCATGGCGCTCAGGCTAGCCAGCCCGCCAGGGGCTAGCGGGGGCTAGCCGCCCTGCAGCACCGACAGGATGTTGCCCGAGGGGTCGGTGAACCAGGCGATGTTGGGCCCCTCCCCGGCGTCGAGCCCGCGCATCACACCGTTGTCGTCCTGGGGCATCCCGTCGTACCGGAGGAAGCTCACGCCCCGCCGGACGAGCTCGGTGACAGCGGCGTCGATGTCACTGACCGGCAGGTTCAACATCGTGTAGGTCGCGGGCACGTGGTCGGCCTTGGGGTAGGCGAGGACGGCCGCGTCGCCGGTCAGCTGGATCCGCAGCATGCCGTGCTCCTCGTCGACGGCCAGACCGAGGACGTCGGCGTAGAACGTCCGCGCGGCGGCGATGTCGCTGACGGCGAACCCGCTGAACGGCGTACCGGTGGCAATGGGAGTGGTCATGCACCGCACGCTACTCACGGCGTCTCGGCGAGCTAGGCGCCCTGGGTGCGGCGGGCGCGGTACGCCGCGACGTTGGCCCGGTTGCCGCATCCCCCGTCGCAGTAGCGACGGGAGCGGTTCTTGGACAGGTCGACGACGACGCTGTGGCAGTCATCGGCCGCGCACACCCGGAGGCGATCCAGCTCGCCCATCCGGATCACGTCGGTCAGGGCCATCGCGGCCTCGACACCCATCCGGTTGGCCAGCGGCGCATCCGGTGCCGTTGCGTGCAGGTGGTAGTCCCAGCCGTCGTGCTTGACCAGCTGGGGCAACGCCCGGAAGTCGCGGAGCAGCTCGTTGACGATGTCCACGGCCTCGTCCTGGTCCACGTTCCAGACTCGGGCCAGGCGGGGGCGCAGACGGCGCACGGCGCTCAGCTCGGCGGCATCGTGGGCCCGGACGCCGGTCCACTGCCACTGCGCGACGAAGGCGTCGAGCGCGGCCTGGTCGGGCAGCCCGTCCTCAGAGTCCGAGCCAACTGAGCCGCCGACCCATCGGAGGGTCGGGCGCGGTGTTGACCAGCGCCGCGGCGGCCGCGAGGGCCATCTCGGTGTCATGAGCGAAAATCATCTTGACTCCTGTCGGAGGCCTGCCCTAGCGTCATGAGTGTACCGGCTTTTACTTCTTACAAGCATCGAGCGACGCAGGCAGGTGAGCGTGATGAGCCAGCAGACGGCACGACTCGGCGGGGCGGGCGTCGTCCTGTCGCTCGTTGCAGCGTCCACCTTTGGCACGTCGGGCAGCTTCGCCACCGCGCTCACTGATGCGGGCTGGTCGCCGGGAGCGGCCGTGACGGCCCGCGTCGGCATCGCGGCTGTGGTCCTACTCATCCCGGCGTGGATTCAGCTGCACCGGCAGTGGCCGGCGATGAAGGTTGGCCGCCGGGGCGACCTCCTGCGCAGCGCTCGCACCGTCGTCCTCTTCGGCTTGTTGTCGGTGGCCGCCTGCCAACTCTGCTTCTTCTATGCAGTGCAACGGCTTTCGGTCGGCGTCGCCCTCCTGCTGGAGTACCTCGGCATCGTCCTGGTCGTGCTCTGGCAGTGGCTGGGTCACGGCGAGCGGCCGCACCCGCTGACCTTGGTCGGGTCGGCTGGCGCGTTGGTCGGACTGGTGCTGGTGCTCGACCTGACCAGCAGCCAGCACCTCGACCCGATCGGCGTCCTGTGGGGCCTGGGGGCGGCGGTCGGGCTCGCGTCGTTCTTCCTGCTGTCGGCGCGCACCGAGGAGCCGCTGCCGCCGCTGGCGATGGCCGCGGCCGGCATGACCGTGGGGGCATTGGCCCTGCTGGTGTGCGGGCTGGTCGGAGTCCTGCCGCTGCACGCGACGTACGGCTCGGTGCACTTCGGTGACCACACGACCAGCTGGATCGTGCCGGTGCTCGGCCTCTCGCTGCTCGCGGCGACGCTGTCGTACGTCGCGGGGATCGGCGCCGTGCGTCACCTCGGGGCCCGGCTGGCGTCGTTCCTCGGCCTGACCGAGGTGCTCTTTGCCGTGCTCTGGGCCTGGCTGCTGCTGGGCCAGCTGCCGGGGCGGATGCAGCTGCTGGGCGGCGTCTTCATCATCGCCGGGGTGGCGCTGGTGCGGATCGACGAGCTGCGGCGACCGGCGGTCGCTGCCAGCTCGCCCGCGGTCGACGCCGGCCCGAGCGAGCGCCCGACGACCCCCGCGTTCGAGGCCACCGCCGGCTGAGGCCAGGATCGGGCTATGACTGAGAAGACCTGGTTCATCACTGGCGCGTCCAAGGGCTTCGGGCGGGAGTGGGCGATCGCGGCACTGGAGCGCGGCGACTCCGTGGCCGCGACCGCCCGCGACACCTCGACGCTGATCGACCTCGAGGAGGAGTTCGGCGAGCGGGTGCTCGCCATCCAGCTCGACGTCACCGATCGTGCGGCTGCGTTCGAGGCCGTCCGGGCGGCGCACCAGCAGTTCGGACGGCTGGACGTGATCGTCAACAACGCGGGCTACGGCCAGTTCGGCATGGTCGAGGAGTTGAGCGAGGCCGACGCGCGCGACCAGATGGAGACCAACCTGTTCGGCGCGCTCTGGGTGACCCAGGCGGCGTTGCCGTACCTGCGCAAGCAGGGCTCGGGCCACATCCTGCAGGTGTCCTCGATCGGTGGGATCAGCGCGTTCGCGGGCATCGGGATGTACCACGCGTCCAAGTGGGCGCTCGAGGGGTTGAGCCAGGCGCTGGCCCAAGAGGTCGCCGGCTTCGGGATCAAGGTGACGATCATCGAGCCCACCGGCTACACGACCGACTGGGCCGGTCCGTCCTCCCGCACGGCCACACCGCTCAAGGCGTACGACGAGTTCCGCGAGGAGTACTCGGCGCGGATGGCGGCGCGACGGGCGCGGCGCGGCGACCCGACCGCGACCCGGGCGGCCGTCCTGGCCGTCGTCGATGCGGATCAGCCGCCGCTGCGGATCTTCTTCGGCGACGGACCGCTGGCCATCGCCGAAGCCGATTACCAATCTCGCTTGGAGACCTGGCGTGAGTGGGAGTCGGTTTCCATTGCGGCACATGGCAATCCTGAGTGAGCCGGAGTGACGGCGATCGATGAAGTCCTAGCGCGGCTGCCTCGCGCCCAGGACGCAGTCTCACGACACGTCGTTCGTACGCCGGTGGTCGAGCTCGCGCTGCCCGATGGCTCGGCCAGCGTGCAGGTCAAGTGCGAGCACCTGCAGGTCACCGGGTCGTTCAAGGCCCGGGGTGCTCTGGCCAAGCTGACCGCGATGGGCGCCGAGGCTCGCGAGCACGGGCTGATCACGGCGTCGTCCGGCAACCACGGCCTGGGGGTCGCCAACGCGCTGGCGGTGCTGGGCGGCCACGGCGTGGTCTGCGTGCCGGAGAGCGCGTCGCCGGTCAAGGTCGCGGCCATCCGGCGGCTAGGGGTGGAGGTGCGTCACCTCGGCGCCGAGGGCGGCGCGACCGAGACCCTGGCCCGGGCGCTGGCCGAGGAGCAGGGACTGGCCTACGTCAGTCCCTACAACGACCTCGACGTCGTGTCCGGACAGGCCACGATCGGGGCGGAGCTGCTCGAGCAGACGCCGGCTGACGGCTTCGACGTCGTCGTGGTTGCGGTCGGTGGCGGCGGTCTGATCTCGGGGGTGGCGGCGGCGATCAAGGCCCAACGGCCCGGCGTACGGGTCATCGGGGCCTCCCCCGCCAACGACGCCGCGATGGCCGCGTCGGTCGCCGCCGGTCAGGTGATCGAGATTGACGCCGAGCCGACGCTCAGCGACGGCACGGCGGGCGGGGTCGAGCTCGGTGCGGTCACCTTCGACCTGTGCCGCGAGCTCGTCGACGAGTGGATCCTGGTGCCCGAAGACCAGATCGGCGCGGGGCTGCGGTTGATGATCGACGTGCAGCACCAGCTGGTCGAAGGCGCCGCCGGAGTGGCCATCGCCGCCGCCCTCCGGCTCGCCCAGGAGCGACCAGATCAGCGGGTGCTGGTGATCTCGTGCGGCGCCAACGTCTCGGCCGACACCGTGCAGCGCGCGCTCAACGCTTCCTGAGCCCGAGCTGCTGGAGCGCGTCGGCCACGATCTGCTCGGGGGTGCCATCGACCGAGACCACGACGCCGGGCTCGTCGGGTTGCAGCGACTGGAGTGTGGAGAGCTGGCTGCCCAGCAACGAGGCCGGCATGAAGTGGCCGCGACGCTCGGCCAGGCGGTCGGCGATGAGCTGCTCGGGAGCGAGGAGCTCACAGAAGCGCACACCGGATCGGTTGTCTCGCAAGAGATCCCGATAGGCGCGACGCAGGGCCGAGCAGGTGATGACCGAGCTGCGGCCGGCCGCGGCCTGCTCGTCGATCCAGGCCGCGATGATGCGCAGCCACGGCCAGCGGTCCTCGTCGGTCAGCGGCTGACCGGCGGCCATCTTGGCCTTGTTGGCCGGCGAGTGGAAGTCGTCCCCTTCGGCGAACGCCCAGCCCAGCGCGGCGGCGATGCCTCGAGCGATCGTCGTCTTGCCCGAACCCGAGACCCCCATCACGACGATGGTCTGCGGCGACTGCGGCTGCGCGCCTGGCTGCGACTCCGTCACGCCCGGCACGCTACCGCCGCCAGAGGTAGACCCGGAGATCGACCTCAGGGGGATGCCCTATCGGCTGGCTTCGACCAGGTACAGCAGCGCGAGAGCTACGGCGATGGCTCCGAGGAGCAGTCGGAGTTGACGTTCGGGCAGATGCGGTTGGAGGCGCGCGCCGAGGTAGCCGCCGACGAGTCCCCCGAGTCCGCAGGCGAGTCCGACGCTCCAGTTGGGTGCGATCGATCCGCTCGCGTTGATCGCCAGGAGCGCGTAGGTGGCAGCACCGACGATGGAGGTGACGAAGGTGGAGGCGAGGGCAGCCGGTGCGACTTCGGCGACGGCCAGGCCGGACCCGACCAGGATCGGAGCCAAGATCGAGCCGCCGCCGATGCCGTAGATGCCACCGACCACGCCAACGGCGACGGCCATCATGGTGATCCGGCTTGTGGTCAGCGGTCGTCGCGGTCCGGTCGCAGGTCGCAGGGTGCGAAGAATCAGCCAGCTGCCCAACGGCAGCAGGACCCCGGCGACGACGAGCTTGAACGCCCTGGGGCCGGGCAGGACGTAGACCCGCACCACGGCCCCGATGATCACTCCGGGCAGTGTTCCGGCCAACAGGCGGCGGGCCAGTGGGCCGGTGAGTTGACCGGCTCGCCGGTAGCGCAGCAGCGCTCCTGGTCCGGCGACGACGTTGTAGAGCAGGTTGGTCGGTGTGACCGAGGGATTGGGGACCTGGAGAACGTTGAGTTGCACCGGAAGCAGGAACACCGCGCCCGAGACGCCGACAGGGGCGGTGATGGTGGCGATCATCAGCGCGGCGGCGAAGCCCTCCGCGAGATGGCCCCAGGACACGGCGTGACCCTATCGGCGGCGGCCGGGGAAGGACTCGTGCCCGCCGCGGTGGCGACCGCTTGTCGATGGCCGTTCGGTCGGGCATGGTTGTCCTGGCCAAGACGGGAGCCAGTCCATCCAGCATGCTCGGAGGCGACGTGGCGACAGCTCAGAGGGCCCCCCGGCCATGACCGATACCGCTCCCAGCCGCACCGGTGAGCCGGCCGGCTCGCGGTCGCTGCCAGACGATGTTCAGGGCAATGTTCAGGGCGGTCTTCGCGGCGATCTGGTCTCGCAGCGCCTCCAGCAGGTCGCGACGGAACTCGCAGCCGACACCGTCGCCGTGCTGCTCGTCGACCCGTCCGGCCAGTTCGTCGACACCTACGCCGCGGTCGGCGCTCAGCCCTCGATGCGGGAGCGGGTCCGCGTGCGGGTCGGGGTCGGCTTCGCCGGCACGATCGCGCAAACCGGACGGCCGGTCGTCATCGAGGAGCTCGGGCCGGACGA
The DNA here is from genome assembly GCA_963834425.1 of uncultured Actinomycetota bacterium. Lineage (GTDB taxonomy): Bacteria > Actinomycetota > Actinomycetes > Actinomycetales > CAVURS01 > CAVURS01. Next base: position 242,660 of record CAWIBR010000005.1, on the reverse strand, counting down.
CGTGGTCAACCACGTCCTGCGCGAGCACCACCTCCGTTCGCTCATCGGCGTACCGCTCACGTCACCGAGCGGCGCGCTGGGAGTGCTGTACGCCGGGTCCCTGACCGCCCGCCGCTTCGCCACCGACGACGTGGCCCGGTTGACCGGGTTGGCCCAGCTGATTGCGCTGGCCATCGACGCGCAGCTCGGCGCCGAGGAGCGGGTGGCCACGCTGGCCCTGCAACGCAGCCTGCTGCCCGCGACCCCGCCGACCATCGCGGGCCTGGACATCGCCGCGCGCTACCTGCACGCCGAGGGTCAGCTCGGCGGCGACTGGTACGACGTCTTCGCGCTGCCTGGGCAGCGGGTCGGGCTGGTCATGGGCGACGTGGCCGGCCACGGTTTCCCGGCCGCCGTGGTGATGGGCCGGCTGCGCAGCGCCCTGCGGGCCTACTCGCTGGAGTACCCCGACCCGGCCCAGGCCCTGCAGCACCTGGACGTCAAGATCCAGCACTTCGAGCCGGGCGTCTTCGCGACCGTCCTTTATGCGGTGGCCGAGTACCCCTACCACCAGTTCCGGGTCAGCTCGGCCGGGCACCCGGCGCCGCTGGTGGCCGGCCGGGAGGGGCAGGTCGAGGTGGCGCCGGTCGTGCCCAACCTGCCGCTCGGCGTCCTGGCCGGCTGGCCGCGCCGGACCACGACCATCCGGGTCGAGGAGGGCGAGGCCCTCGTGGTCTTCACCGACGGCCTGGTCGAGCGCCGTCCGCCGTCGACCTACCTGGCCGGCCTGGAGCGACTGCGGTCGATGACCCTGCGCGGCGACGCCGACCGTTGCTGTGCGGACATCATCCAGACGATGTTCCGGACCGACCCGGTGCAGGACGACACGGCCGTCCTCGTCGTCCGCCCGGTCGACGCCGGGTGAGCGGTTAGTCCAGGCCCAGCAGGTCGCCGAGCCCGGTCAGCCGGAAGGTGTCGGCCGTGCGCCGGCTCGCACCGGCGATGACCAGCGTCCGGCCCTGGTCGCGCTCGGCCGCGGCCACGGTGACGACGTAGCCGATCGCCGTCGAGTCGATGAAGCTCACGCCGGAGACGTCGAGCCGGATCGGGCGAGCGCGCGCGATGGCCTCCCGGCAGGCCTCGTCGAGATCGCCGGACAGGGACAGGTCGACATCACCGGCGAGCAGCAGGACGGTCTCGTCCACGCCGGGGCGCAACACCACGCTGCCGAGCCGGGCGGCCCCATCGGGACTCAGCTCGGGACTCAGCTCAGCATTCAGCCCGGAGTTCAGGTGAGGATCGAGCTCGCCCTCGGCCGATTCGTCGTACACGGACCGACACTCCCTCGTCGTTCGAACTGCCGCCCCCGCTGCTCGAGGCAGCACAAGGATGGCCCATCACCGGGGGCTGGGCAAGGCTCCGCAGGAGCCGAAATCCGCCCACTGCGGTGCCCCGCTCCGGGGCGCTCAGCGCGCGAAGTCCGGCCGTCCGGGCAACGATGGGGGTTCGACCAGGGTTCGGCAGCGCAGCCCGCAGATTCGCAGCGAGTCGCACAGACTCGCAGAGAAAGAGGGACCGACATGGGCACCGAGGACAAGGCCAACAACAAGGTCGACGAGCTCAAGGGCAAGGCCAAGGAGCTCGAGGGCAAGGCCACCGGCGACGAGACCCGCGAGGCGCAGGGCAAGGGCGAGCAGAGCGTCTCGAACCTCAAGCAGGCCGGCGAGAAGGTCAAGGACGCCTTCAAGCACTGATCCGCCTGGACCCCCAGCCATGAGCGCGTACGCCGCGAATCCCGATGCCGTCCGGCACGTCGAGCGGCTGATCGACGGCCACCAGTACGTGCTGGACAGCGACTGGGGCCAGGTCCAACCCTCGGCCGCCGACCAGAACGAGTACCTGGAACGGCACTCGTGGGAGGAGTACGCGAGCTGGCACCTGGGCCTGACCCAGGGCGCGTCGGAGGAGACCAAGGCGCGCTACGCCTTCGTCTGCGGCGATTTCCGTCGGGTCCACCGCACCGGCCTGATCGCGTGCGTCTACCGGGCGGCGGAGTGGCGGCACAAGGCGGTGGAGCTGGCCGCGCACGACCTGCTGCAACGGCTGGACGCGGCGGCCGGCATCACCGGCTGACCGGTTGTCGCACCGGTTGACCGTCAGGGCAGCCGGCGGTCCCGCTGGTCGACGCCGGGCTGGCCGTAGGGGTAGTCGGCAGGCACCGGATCGCTCGCCGCATCGAGCCGCGCGGTCTCGTCGGCGCTCAGATGCAGGCCGGCCGAGCCCAGGTTGTCGTCCAGTTGCGCGAGGGTGCGCGCGCCGAGGATCACCGAGGTCACCGGCGATCGGTCGGCCACCCAGGCCAGGGCGACCTGCGACATGGTCACGCCCCGGCCGTCCGCCACCTCGCGGACGGCGTCGATGACCGCCCAGGTGCGTTCGGAGCGACCGCGCCGGTCGTAGGCCTCGACGCCGCGGTCGGGGTTCTCGCCGAGCCGGGTCGCACCCGTCGGGCGCCGCTGCGCGTCGTACTTGCCGGTGAGCCAGCCACCCCCGAGCGGCGACCAGGGCAGCACTCCCAGGCCGTTGGCGGCACAGGCCGGCAGGATCTCCCACTCGATCTCGCGGACGAGCAGGTTGTATTGCGGCTGAAGGGTTTCCGGCCGGCTCAGGCCGTGCCGTTCGGCCAGGTCGACCGCCCGCTGGAGCTGCCAGCCGGTGAAGTTGGACAACCCGACGTAGCGCGTCTTGCCGGCTCGCACGGCGTCGTCGAGGAAGCGCAGCGTCTCCTCCAGCGGGGTCACCGGGTCCCAGGAGTGCACCTGATAGAGATCGACGCAGTCGACGCCGAGCCGGGTCAGCGATGCGTCGAGGGCGCGGCTCAGATGGCGCCGCGACAGCCCGACGTCGTTCGGGCCGGTCCCCGTGGGGAAGCGGCCCTTGGTGGCCAGGACGACCTGCTCGCGATCGCTCGGGTGAGCCGCCAGCCACCGCCCGATGATCTCCTCGCTGACGCCGCCGTTGTAGACGTCAGCGGTGTCGACCAGGTTGCCGCCCGCCTCGATGAAGCGGTCCAGCTGCTCGTGGGCGCCGTCCTCGTCGGTCTCATTGCCAAAGGTCATCGTGCCGAGCGCGAGGGTCGAGACCACGCAGCCGGTGCGGCCCAAGGTGCGGTACTCCATCGGTTCTCCTCCACTTGACGTCGGGTCCATGCTGACAGCGCTGACACCACGGGACTACCGTTGGCCTGCCGCCGAGGAGGCGAGCGCCGTGAGCATCCCTGCCGAGTCCCCCACGCCGCACGACGACCGGGTCCTGCCGGCCACCAAGGCGCTGTCGGTCGTGATCGTGCCGTTCCTCGTGCTCGCGTTCGCGGTGCTCTATCCGTGGCCCGGCGACACCGACCGGTTGTTTGCGTGGCCGATCAGGCCGACCTTCTCCGCGATGCTGCTCGGCTCGGTCTATCTGGGCGGCGCCTACTTCTTCGTGCGAGCTGCGCTGGCCGACCAGTGGCACACGATCAAGGCCGGCTTCCCGCCGGTCGCGACGTTCGCGACCCTCATGGGCATCGCGACACTGTTGCACTGGGACAAGTTCAACCGTCACCACGTGGCCTTCTGGCTCTGGGTCGCCCTCTACTTCACCACCCCGTTCCTGGTCTTCGCCGTGTGGGTCGTCAACCGGCCGCACTCCAGCCTCGCCGGGCCGGACGACCTGCTGGTCGCGCTGCCCGTGACTCGGCTGATCGGAGCCGATCGGCCTGCTGGCCGCGGCGACCAGCGCCTTCTGTTTCCTGTTGCCCGCCCGAGCCATCCAGATCTGGCCGTGGCCCCTCACGCCACTCACCGCCCGCGTGATGGGTGCGATCTTCGCCCTCGGCGTGGCGGCCATCGGCGCCTTCGCCGAACGCCGCTGGAGCGCCATGCGGATCATGGTCCAGGTCGAGGTGCTGATGCTCGCGCTGATCGGCGTTGCGGCCGTGCGGGCGCACAGCGAGTTCGACACCGGACGCCCGCTCACCTGGGCGATGGCGGTCGGGTTCGTCCTGGTGCTCGTGGGCTCAGTCGGCCTGTACGCACGGATGTCCCGCTCCCCTTCGGCGGCCGCGATCAGCTGACCGTGAAGGTGTCCGTGAGGTCGCTGGCGTCGGAGCTGTTGCCGACGTAGACCTCGATATCGCCCGGCTCGACCACGAACTTCGCGTCGTTGTCGTAGAAGCCGACATCGTCCGTGGTCAGCCGGAAGGTCACCGTCTGGTGCTCGCCTGCCTTCAGGCTCACCCGCTGGTAGCCGCGCAGGCGGCGGACCGGCTGGACGATGCTCGCGACCGGGTCGCGCAGATAGAGCTGCACGACCTCGTCGCCGGACAGGGACCCGGTGTTGGTGACCGTCGCCGTCACCTCGAGGTGTCCGCCGCGGCGGGCCATCCGGTGCGAGGACAGGTGCAGGCCGCCGATGGTGAACGTCGTGTAGGACAGCCCGAACCCGAACGAGAACTGCGGGCCGTTGGGCAGGTCGAGGTACTTCGACGTGTACTTGTTGTTGGGGTCGTAGGGCCGGCCGGTGTTCTCGTGGTTGTAGTAGATCGGGATCTGTCCGACCGCCCGCGGGAACGACACCGGCAGCTTGCCGCCGGGGTTGGCGGCCCCGAAGAGCGCATCGGCCACTGCTCCCGCACCCTCGAGCCCCGGAGCCCACGCTTCGAGGATGGCCGGTACGGCGGCCACGACCCCCGCCAGCGTCAGCGGACGGCCATTGATCAGCACCGCGACCGTCTTCGCTTGAGCCGCTCCGACGGCATCGACAAGCTGCTGCTGCACGCCGGGCAGACCGATGTCACTGCGGGCCGATGCTTCACCGCTCATGGCCGCCGTCTCGCCGACACACAGGATCGCCACGTCGGCGTCCTTCGCTGCCGACGCGGCATCCGCAATGCCCGAGGTGTCGGTGTCGTCGACCGCACACCCGGGCTGATAGACAATCGTCGCGCCAGGAGCGGCCGCTGTGATCGCAGCCAGCAGGGTGACGGGTGGCGTCGTCGACGAACCGGTGCCCAGCCCGGTCCAGGTGCCGTTGAGGTCGTAGTCGGCCTTGGCCAGCGGGCCGATGACCGCCACCTTGCCCACCGAAGGGCTGAGCGGCAACGTGTTTGACTCGTTGCGCAACAGCACCAGGGTCTCGGCCGCGACGGCCCGAGCGGCCGCCCGAGCGGCCGCGCCAGGCGTCGTTGTCTCGTGCGCCTCGTCGACGTAGGGATGCTCGAACAGGCCCAGCTCGTCCTTGATGCCCAGGATCCGCCGGACGGCGTCGTCGATCTGAGCCATGGTGATCTTGCCGGCCGCCAGCAGGGCCGGGCCGTTGTCGACGTAGTTGGTGCTGACCATCTCCATGTCGACCCCGGCGGTCAGGCCGGCCTGGGCCGCGCCAGCGCCGTCGGCCACGAGGCCGTGGACGATGAGCTCCTGGATGCCCGTGTAGTCGCTGACCACGAAGCCCTCGAAGCCGTAGCGGCCCTTGAGGATGTCGTGGACGGTGTAGCGGTTGCCGTGCGCCGGGACGCCCGAGACGGTGTTGAAGCTGGTCATCACGGTCGACACCCCCGCATCCACGGCGGCCTTGAACGGCGGCAGATAGAGGTTGTGCAGCCGTTGGATCGAGACGTCGACCGTGTTGTAGTCGCGGCCGCCCTCGGTCCCGCCGTACGCCACGAAGTGCTTCGCGCAGGCGGCGAGCGTTGTCGGTCCGGTGAGGCTCGCGCCTTGGAAGGCAATGGTTTTCGCGGCGGCGTAGGTGCTGGCCAGGTAGGGGTCCTCGCCCTCGCCTTCGGCGATCCGGCCCCATCGCGGCTCGTGGGTGACGTCCATCATCGGCGCGTAGGTCCAGTGAATGCCGCTGGGCCGAGCCTCACCAGCCGCCACCTGCGCGTCGGTCGCGGCGACTTTCGGGTCCCAGGCCGCGGCCTGCGCCAACGGGATGGGGAAGTTCGTGGTGTAGCCGTGGATGACGTCGAGGCCGAAGATCAGCGGGATGCCGAGGCGGGTCTGCTCGACCGCGGTCTTCTGCAGGGCGTTGAGGGTCGCGGCGCCGACGACCGAGAAGACGCCACCGAGCATGCCGGCAGCGACGTCCTTCTGAGCCGTCGCGAGGTCACCGATCAGCTGCAGCTGCCCGAGCTTCTCGGCCGTGGTCATCTTGCGCAGCAACGCCTCGACTCGCTTGTTGCGCGTGGGTTTCCGGTTCGGAGCGGTGCTCGCCTCGGCCGGGGTTCCTCGCAGCAAGGTGGTCGCGGCGGCGGCGGCGGTGACCCCTCCGATCACCGACCGGCGGGTGATCCCCGAGGTCGTCGTGCTGGGCGCATCTGCTTGACCCATGGTCACAGTCCTCTCTCGCGCTGGCGGTCCGCCAGCGGCCCCATACTCGCGCTGACTCGTCCATCGCGCCTGTTGAGTCGAGTGGCCGGGACGCGCTACTCGCGGTAGAAACGATTGGGACAGCAGTGTTTTCAGCAGCTTTCGAGAGTGAGAATCTGGAGGTCCTGACACCCGGTTTCAGGCAGGCGTGGAGTCCTCGAGGGCGCGCAGGCGCGGCAGGATCTCCGCGGCGTACAGCCGCAAGAACTTTTCCTGATCCGGGCCGGGGGCGTGGAAGACGAGATGGTTGAAGCCCAGGTCGACGTAACGCCGGATCGCCTCCACGTGCTCCTCCGGGTCGGTCGAGACGATGAACCGGGACGCCGTGCGCTCGGCCGGCAGCTCGTCGGCCAGCCGCTGCATCTCCACGGGATCCTCGATCCCGGCCTTCTGCTCCGGGGTCAGGGCCAAGGCCCCCCAGAAACGGGTGGCGTCCATCGCGGCCGCCCGATCGTGGTCGAAGGACACCTTGACCTCGATCATCATCTCCAGGTCGCCGATCGAGCGACCGGCCTTCTCCGCGCCCTCGCGCACGGCGGGCAGCAAGGTCTCCGAGTACAGCTCGGGCGCCTTGCCGGACGTCGTGATGTAGCCATCGCCCACTCGCCCGGCGTACCGGGTCGCCGCCGGCCCCGAGCCGGCCAGCCACAACGGCACCGGCTGCTCCGGCCGGTCATAGATCGTGGCCCGCTCGGTGCGGTAGTAGTCGCCCTCGAAGGTCACGCGCTCCTGCGACCACAGCTCGCGGATCAGCGTGACCGCCTCGCGGAACCGGGCGAAGCGCTCCTTGCCGTCCGGCCACTCCAGACCGAGCGGCACCTCGTTCATCGACTCGCCGGTGCCCAGCCCCAGGACCACGCGCCCCGGGAAGAGACAGCCCAGAGTCGCGAAGGCCTGCGCGACGATTGCCGGGTGGTAACGAAACGTCGGGGTCAGCACGCTGGTCCCCATCGTGATCCGCTCGGTGCGGGCCCCCAGCGCGCCCAGCCAGGACATCGCGAACGGCGCATGGCCCCCGTCGTGCCGCCACGGCTGCAGGTGGTCGCTCACGAAGACCGAGTCGAAGCCCACCTCCTCGGCCAGCACGCCGTAGGACAACAGCTCCTGCGGTGGGAACTGCTCGTTGGAGGCCTTGTATCCGAGCTTCAGCATGAGGCCACGCTAGCGGTCAGGATTTCCAGGTCGGCCGGGTAAGTTGAGGGGATGACCGACCTGCCGGCCAACCCCAACCTCCGCCTGCTGGTGCCGACGGTGTCGGCCCGGGTCAGCGTCGAATCGGTGGCCAGCACCCTGGCCCGGCTGATCGCCAGCCACGAGGCGGTCACCCGCTCCGACCTGGTCCGGGTCACCGGCCTGGCCCGGTCGACCGTGACCGTCGGCCTGGACATGCTCGAGCAGGCGGGCGTGATCCGGAATCTCGGCGTACGAACGACGATCGGGCGTGGCCGGCCGGCCGAGGAGCTCGGCCTCAACCCGTCGTTCGGGCTGATCCTGGTCGCCGACCTCGGCGTCAACTACGCCCGACTCAGCGTGCATGACCTCGGCCAGCAGAAGCTCGTCGATGCCGAGATGTTCCTGGACGTCGCCGACGGGCCGGAGTCGGTGTTGGCCTCGGTGGCCGAGGGCTTCCACGCGATGCTCGGCCAGATCGACCACCCACGACCGCTGCCGCTGGTGATGGTGATCGGCCTGCCCGGACCGATCGACACCAACCACGGCATCACGGTGAAGCCGCCGATCATGCCCGGCTGGGACGACTACCCGGTCGCGGAGACGCTGGAGGCCGAGTTCGGCTGCCCGGTGCGGTGCGAGAACGACGTCAACCTCCGCGCGCTCGGCGAGGCCCGGGCCCTGCCACCCGACCAGAGCCCGCTGCTCTACATCAAGGTCAGCAGCGGCATCGGCGGCGGCCTGGTGACGGCGAGCGGGGAGCTCTACCACGGCGCCGACGGCTCGGCCGGCGACATCGGCCACGTCCGAGTACACGGCGCCGACGAGGTGCTCTGCGTCTGCGGCAACTACGGCTGCATCGAGGCCGTGGCGTCCGCGCCCGCCATCCTGCGGCAGGTGCGCGAGCTGGCCGCCGCTGAGACCGGCCCGGCCGGCCGGCTCGACACCAAGCTGCCGACGACTCGCGAGGAGCTGATGGCCGCGCTGCGGGTCAACGAGAAGGTCACCGTGGGGCTGGTCCGCGAGGCGGCCAGCCGGATCGGCGAGGTGGTCGCCAACCTGGTCCACTTCTACAACCCGGCGCGGATCGTCGTCGGCGGCGGCCTGACGGTGCCGAGCGGCGACATGCTGGCCGGCATCCGGGCCGTGGTCTATCGCCGGGCCCTGCCGCTGGCGACCCGCAACCTGGTGATCAGCCAGCCGACCCTCGGCGAGTGGTCCGGCACCGGCGGCGGACTGGTGGTCGGCATCGAGCATGCCCTGACCTCGGACGCATTGGGGCAGGCGTTGGCCCGCAAGGACCTGCGCACCGAGTTCTGACCCGGGCCGACAGAACTCAGACGTTGCACGCCGCCGAGCGCTCTCCTAGGTTCATCGGGTGAGCGAGCGCACTGGCCCGGTCGGCGTGGCCGTCATCGGAGCAGGCACGATCAGCGACCAGTACCTCTCGGACATGGTCACCTACCCCGACCTCGAGGTCGTCTTCGTCGCCGACGTCTTCACCGACCGCGCGCGAGCCCAGGCCGACCGGTACGGCGTGCCGGGCGCCGGCACCGTCGAGGCGGCGCTCGCCGACGACCGGGTCGAGCTGATCGTCAACCTGACCATCCCCGCTGCGCATGCCGACGTCGCGAGCCAGGCCTTGTCGGCCGGCAAGCATGTCTGGAACGAGAAGCCGCTCGCGACCAGCCGGGTCGATGCCCAGGCCCTGGTCGCCGAGGCCGACGCGCTGGGCCTACGGCTCGGTGGAGCGCCGGACACCGTGCTGGGCCCCGGTATCCAGACCGCTCGCCGGATGATCGAGCGCGGCGACATCGGTCGCGCGCTCACCGCCTCGGTGGTGATGCAGCAGGGGGGCCCGCACCACTGGCACCCCAACCCGGACTTCCTCTACCAGGCCGGCGCCGGGCCCTTGCTCGACATGGGGCCGTATTACCTGACGGCGCTCACCCAGATCTTCGGCCCGATCGGGCGGGTCAGCGCATTGGGCTCGTCGGCCGGCTCGACCCGGGTGATCGGCGCCGGGCCGCGGGCCGGTCAGACCTTCGAGGTGACGGTGCCGACCTACGTCGGGGCGCTCTATGAGTTCCGTGGGGGCGCGGTCGCCCAGGCGACGTTCAGCTTCGACTCACCCCTCGAGCGCGTAGGCGTGGTCGAGATCGCCGGCACTGATGCGACCCTGATCACGCCGGATCCCAACATGTTTGGCGGCACCATCGACGTCGTGCGCTCGGCCCAGGCCGACGGCGCGACCGTCCGGACGAGCATCCCGGCCCCCGCCGGGCCCGTCCGGTCGCGGGATCGGTCCGCTGGACCTGGCGCGCGCGCTGCGCGCCGGTGTGCCTCATCGGGCCAGCGGGCGACTGGCCCTGCACGTCCTGGACGCCCTGCTCTCGACCGAGGAGTCGATCGAGCGCGGCGGGTTTGTCGACGTGACAACGGATCTCGAGCCCACTCCCGCCGTACCGGCCGACTGGGACCCGCTCGCCAAGACGCTCGACTGATCGCCTACTGACCGGCGAGCGAACCGCCGATGCCGCCGACCGAGAAGTAGCGGTTGAGGAAGGCGAAGACGAGCACCGGCGGAGCCATCATCACGCAGGCCACGGCCATGACCGAGCCCCAGTCGGTGACGTTCTGCTGGAAGAACGACTCGACCCCGAGCGGCAGGGTGAACTTGGTCTCGGTGCGGATGAAGACGATGGCGACCAGGTAGTCGTTCCAGGAGACGAGGAACGTGAAGATCGCCGTCGACAGGATGCCGGGCAGCGAGTTGCGCAAGACGATCCGGGTGAACGAGCCGAAGACCGAGGCGCCGTCGATCCACGCGGCCTCCTCCAGACTTCGCGGGATCGAGTCCATGTAGGCCGCCATCATCCACACCGCGACGGACATCGAAGCGCCGACGTAGATGATCGCCAGGCCGGTCAGGCTGTCGACCAGGTGGATCTTGGCGAACAGGATGAACAGCGGGATGACCGCAGTGATGACCGGCAGCGACTGGACGACGAACAGCAGCAGCGAGTAGCCCGCGACCGTGCGACCGCGCCCCCGGGAGAGCACGTAGCCGGCCGGCGCCGCGACGACCACCGACACCACGACAACCGACAGCGTCACGACAAGGCTGTTGCGCAGCCATTTCAGCGTGTCGGTGTTCTTGAAGACGTCGGAGAAGTTCTCGAACGTCACCGCTGCATGGCTCGTGGAGTCCGTGCCCGGGCGGATGGCCAGGATCACCACGACCGCGACCGGGACGAGGGCCACGATCGTGATCACCAGGACGATGAGGAAGCGCAGCCAGCGGCCCTTGCTCTTGCGGCTGAGCCGGATGACCTGCTCCTCCGCAGGAGGGGCTTCGTCAACGGTCTGCTGGATGATCGTCATCAGACGTGGGCCTTCCTGATCTGGCGGTAGAGCGCCGAGGAGATGACCACCAGGACAAGGGTCGTGATGAACGCGATCGATACGCCGATGCCCACCTGGAAGTTCTGGAAGACCGTGCGATAGGCGAGCACCACCAGCGTCGTCGTCGCGCTGATCGGACCGCCGGCCGTCAGCAGATAGATCGTCGGGAAGTCGTTGACGCAGAAGATCGTCATCAAGATCCACGAGATGTACGTCGGCCGCGCGATCATCGGCATCGTGATGAAGAGGAACGACTTCACGCTGCCGGCGCCGTCGATCTTGGCCGCCTCATAGACGGTCTCGTCGACGCTGGAGAGCGCGGCGCTGGCCATCAGCATCATGAAGGGGAAGCTGACCCAGACCTTGTAGAGGCAGACCACGATCTTGGCCCAGGTCGGATCAGCCAGGAAGAGCGGCGAGCCCAGCCCGAGGGCGTGGAACAGCTTCGGCATCGGGCTGTCGGCGGTCGCGACCAGGTAGTTGATCGATGTTGCGGACACGACGATCGGGACGACCCACGGCAGCAGCAGCAGCACCTTGAGCGTGCCCCGGAAGGGGATGTCGGTGCGCAGCAACAGCGCCATGCCGAGGCCGACCGCCCAGCTGCCGAAGACACCGACCACGGTGAACAGCAGGGTGAACCGGGCGGCCTGCCAGAAGGCATCGCTGTGCAGGACGGTGGAGTAGTTCTGGAAGCCGACATAGGTGCCGGAGTCAATCAGCGTCCCGTTGTGCAGGGACTGGAAGAACGCGTAGATCAACGGGTAACCGTTGATCAGGACCAGCAGGATGATCGACGGGAGGACCAAGCCCACCAGGGTGACCTTGGTGGAGTTGAACGGCCCCTTTCGAGGCCGGCCCTCGCGGGCCGGCCTCGAAGGAACGTCTAGCTCCGTCGTTGCCCCCGACGCGCTCATCCCGGGCGTCCTTAGCTCGTGACGATGGTGCTGAGGGTGTTTTGCAGGGTGGTCAGGGCGGCCTTGGGGTTTGCACCGCCCAGGATGCTCTGGGTGAAGGCCTGCAGCGGCTGACCGCCGTCGACCTGGGCCAGCGCCGGGGAGAGCACGGTGCCCTGAGCGGCGTAGGTCTTGGCGACCGGGACCCAGTCCTTGATCGCGGCGACCTTGTTGGACTGCGCCTGGAAGCCGGGCAGCGCCACGATGGACTTGAGCACCGGGAGGCCGGACAGCAGGTTCTTGTCCCAGTAGGCCTTCATGTTCTGGATGTACCAGAGCAGGAACGCCTCGGACGAGGCCTGCGACGGGGTGTTCTTGTACATCATGATGTTGTTCTCGAACACCAGACAGGCCGGAGTGCCGCTCGGAGCCTTCAGTGGCTTCATCAGCACCAGGTTGCCGCTCGTGTCACCGATGTTGCCGTCCAGGCCGGCGGTGTCGATGCCCATGGCGAACTTGCCGTTCTTCCACTGGGCGTTCTGGTTGTCACCGGTGTAGCTGACCGAGCGCGGGTCGACGATCTTGGCCTTGACCAGCGAGTTGACGAACTCCATCGCCTGGATGTTGGCGTCGCTGACGCAGTTGAGCTTGCCGTTGGCGTCGAACAGGCCACCACCGTTGTTGATCATCATCATGACCATGGCGTGGGCGCCGAGGTTGTTGCCCGCACCGGCACCGGCCGCGAAGCCGTAGTAACCGTGAGCCGCCAGCTCCTGGCCGACTGCCTTCATCTCGTCCCACGACGTGGGCGGGGTCAGGTTGAGCTTGGCGAAGGTCGCCTTGTTGTACCACCAGACCCGGATGTCGAGCTGCCACGGCACGGCGGCGTAGCCCTCGGGGGTCTTCATGTTGTCGACCAGGTTGGGCAGGTAGTCGGCGTACGTGCCGTCCGACTGCATGGTCTTGATCAGGTTGTCGGCATACGCGATCGCACCCTGCTGGGCGTACTGGAAGGCCTGGAAGCCGCCGCCCGTGCTCACCGCCGGGCCGGTCTTGGACGCGATGGCCGAGGAGAACGTCTGGGTGAAGTTCGCCCACTGGATCTCCTGGTAGGTCGCCGGGAGATTGCTCCCCGTCGGCTTGTACGTGCCGACCAGGGCCTTGGCCGCCGGGTTGTACTGGTCACCACCCCAGGGCATGTCCCAGAACTTGATCTCCTTGGCGCCCGAGCCCCCACCGCTGCCGCCGCTGCCACCGCTGCTTCCGCAAGCCGCGAGAAGCGGCAGAGCGGCTGCGGCGCCGGCCGCGCCGAGGAAGCCACGACGCGACAGATTCACGCCGTTAGCCCGCTGTTCGACCATGCTGACTCCTTCAAGTGGCGCCGACTTCGGCGGGGTGGGTACTCCCGGCAAGTTAGGTCCGCTCGCGACGCAATCACAAGGTCTGAGTTCTGTTTTCTAACAACGTAATTCAAGCGTTGTAAACATGTGGGGCGCTGTCTAACGTCAACTTCACCTCTGTGCCGTCCAACCGTAACCCAGCGGGCGGGCTCTCGCGCGGGGGCGAAAACGCCCTGCGATATCCCTTTCGAACCCGAGGCGGCACCGTGGCCAGCGACTTGTCGGTGGAACGCTCGCGGCAGCGATCGACGCACACGGCTGAGCCCCTCCGGCCCGACGCCACGGGTCGGGGTCTGCGGGTCGCCATCGTTGGCACCGGCATGATCGCCGCCGTCCACCGGCGCTCCGCGCTCCTCGCGGGCGCGGAGGTGATCGGCGTGCTGGGCTCACGTCCGGAGCGCTCGGCCGAGGTGGCGCTGGAGTGGGGCCTGGACGGCGCCTTTGCCGACATCGCCGACCTGGCCGCGAGCAACGCGGATGTCGTCCATGTCTGCAGCCCGAACGCCACGCACGCGCCGTACGTCGAGGCCTTGGTCGCCGCCGGCAAGCACGTCATCTGCGAGAAGCCCTTGGCCGTCTCGCTGGACGATGCACTGCGGATGCAGTCCCTGGCCGACCGGGCTGGGGTCGTCGCGACCGTCCCCTTCGTCTACCGGTACCACCCGGTCATCCGCGAGATCCGGGCTCGGGTGCAGGCGGGAGAGTTCGGCCGCTGGCATCTGCTCCACGGCCAGTACCTCCAGGACTGGCTGCTCTCCTCGCGCGCCTCGAACTGGCGGGTGGACCCGGCGCTCGGCGGGGAGTCGCGCGCGTTCGCGGACATCGGCTCGCACTGGTGCGACCTGGTCGAGTGGGTCAGCGGTGAGCGGATCGACAGTGTCATCGCGCAGCTGTCCATTGCGGTGGCCGAGCGGGTCCTCGACGGTGGTCAGTCGTTCGGCGGGCAGAGCGACGGTGAGACGGTGCCCGTCGCGACCGAGGACACGGCGACGGTGCTCTTCCGGACGGGCACGGCCGTGCCCGGGTCGCTCGTGGTGTCGCAGGTGGCGGCCGGTCGCAAGAACCGGCTCTGGTTCGAGCTGGACGGCTCGGACGGCAGCGCGGTCTTCGACCAGGAGCAGGCCGAGGCGTTCTGGTTGGGCACCAGCGAGGGCGGCCGCACGGTCGTCCGCGACCCGGCAGCGGGCTCGGCCGAGCAGCGCCGGTTGAGCTATCTGCCGGCCGGACACGCGCAGGGCTATGCGGACTGCTTCGCGGCCTATGTCTCGGACACCTACGCCGCCATCCACGGCGAGCGCCCCGAGGGCCTGCCCACCTTTGCCGACGGCGTACGGTCGGCGCGCATCGTCGAGGCCGTGGTCCGGTCCTCGCGGACATCGACCTGGACGGCGGTCGCCTGATGAAACTCGGAATGCTCACTGCCTGCCTGCCCGGCTGGCCCCTGGACCGGATCGCGGCGTGGGCCGCGGGAGCAGGTTACGAAGCCCTCGAAGTCGCGGTGTGGCCATCGACCGGGGGCCGCGACTTCGAGGCTTCGCACCTGCCGGTGGCGGACTTCGGGCCGCAGCAGCGCGACGAGACGCTCGAGCTGTTCGACAAGCACGGCCTCGAGCTCTCGGCGTTCGCCTACTACGAGAACAACCTGCATCCCGACCCCGCCCGCCGCGAAGAGATCGCCACGCACCTGCGGCACTCGATCGACGCGGCCAGCTCGCTGGGCGTCGGATACGTCGGCACCTTCGTCGGCCGCGACCCCTCGCGCAGCGTCGTCGACAACATGCGCGAAGCCGAGCGCGTCTTCCCCCCGCTGGTCGAGTACGCCGGCGAGCGGGGCGTCAAGCTGATCATCGAGAACTGCGTCATGGAGGGCTGGCACCCGGACGGCTACCCCGGCAACATCGCCTACTCCCCCGAGCTGTGGGAGTGGATGTTCTCGCTCGACCTCTACCTCAACTGGGACCCCTCGCACCTGATGTGGATCGGCATCGATCCGGTCGAGACGATCACGCCGTACGTCGATCGCATCGTGCACGCGCAGGCCAAGGACGTCGAGCTGGATCCCAAGGCCCGCAACCGGTTCGGCGTCTTCGGCATCGTCGACAAGGGCGGCAACCCCTGGCAGACCGGCTGGTGGCGCTACCGCGTGCCCGGCCGCGGTCAGGTGGACTGGCCGCGGGTGGTGGACCGGCTCTACGAGGCCGGCTTCGACGGCGTCCTGTCGGTCGAGCACGAGGACCCGCTGTGGGGCGGCACCGAGCCCAAGGTGTTGCAGGGCCTCACCATCGCCCAGCAGACCCTGCGCCCGCTGATCGTGCCGGAAGCCGGCTGACCCAACCACCGACCATCCCCCCGCCCCCGAAACGTCCCCGAACACCCCCACGAAGGAGATCGCCACCCATGGCCCTGGCCGCGAAAGTCGCCGTGAACCCGCTTCCCTGGGTCCTCGGCCCCAATGGTTTCGACATGAGCCCGACCAACGTTCGCGCTGCCGTCGCCGGGATCGCCGATGCCGGCTTCACCGCGATGCACGCCGACGTGCCGGCCGAATGGACACCGGCCGAATACCGCGAGGTGCTCGCGGACCACGGCGTGCGCCCGGCGCCGGGCTACTTCGGAGCCCACTTCGACGGGCCGGCCAAGGACCTGCCGGAGCTGGTCGAGCAGGCCAAGCGACACGCGTCCGTGCAGCTGGAGCTCGGCCAGACCGAGGTCTTCCTGGCCAGCCATCTCAACCCCGGCCGGATCGCCAGCCCGGCCGTCGGCGCCTACTTCGACCCCGACCGGCTGGACCTGGTCATCGAACGGATCGCATTGGTGGCCGGCGCGATTCGCGACGAGGGCCTCACGCCCTGCTTCCACCCCCACGTCGGCAGCTGGATCGAGACCGAGCGCGAGGTGCGGTCGATGCTCGACGCCATCGACGCCTCGATCCTGGCCTTCGGCCCGGACACCGGCCACCTGTTCTGGGGCGGCAGTGACCCGGCCGTGCTCGTCGGCGACTACGCCGATCGGGTGCGCGCCATGCACCTGAAGGACGTGCACGAGGTGGCGGCCAAGCGAGCAGCCGACCAGCGTGACGATTACCAGGCGGCAACCAACACCGAACACGTCTGGACCGAGCCCGGCCGTGGCGATGTCGACTTTGACGCGGTCTTCGCGGCGTTGCCCGCGACGTACGACGGTTGGTTCGTGGTCGAGGTGGACGTGCCGGACCTGCCCAGCAAGGAGGAGTCGACCCAGGCGTCGGCCCGCTGGATCGACCAGCAGCCCGAGCTCGCCTCCGCTCGCTAGGCGGGTCTCGTGACCATCGTCGACTGGGCCGTGGTCGGCGCGTTCGTCGACCGGCTGATCCCGGCCGACGACTACCCATCGGCGTCGCAGGCCGGGTTGGTGGACGACCTCGCGGCTGAAGCCGTCGGGCTCAACCGCGAGGTCTGGCGGGACCTGCTCATCCCCGGTTTCACTGCCCTGTCGGCCGAGCTCGACGCGCGCGGTCTGGGCGAAGCCGGCGGGTTCGCGGGGGTGGAGCCGGCCGACCAGGACGCCATCGTGGCCGACCTCCAGGCCGGCCGAACCCAGGCCGAATGGCCTGTCGGTGCAACCGAATTCGTCGACACGCTGATCCGGCTGGTCGTCGAGCGCTACTACGGCGCCCGCAACGCCCCGGGCTGGGCGATGGTCGGCTACCAGCCCGGTCCGCGTCGACCGACCGGCTTACTCGGGCCACCAACCCCGCTCGGGCTGCCGACCCGACGCCTGCGGGACGCGGCCGACTCCTACGACGTGATCATCGTGGGAGCCGGGGCCGGTGGTGGCGTCGCCGCGTCGGTCCTGACTCAAGCCGGCCTGCGCGTGCTGGTGCTCGACCGGGGCGAGGTCCTGGGCTACGAGGACATCGGCAACGACCACCTGCGCAACTACCGGCTCAGCCGCTACGGCCACAACGCGCCGCCCTATCTCGACGACGGTGGCGTCCGGGTCTACGTCGACGAGGACGGGGTCGAGCACGTCGTGGCGCCGTGGGAGCCCGGCTACGGGGCGCTCCCCTACGTCGTCGGCGGCGGCACTCGGCTCTACCAAGGCATGGCCTGGCGGTTGACGCCGGAGGACTTCCACCTGGCGACCACTCACGGCGTGCCGGAGGGCAGCTCCCTGGCCGACTGGCCGTTCGAGTACGACGAGCTCGAGCCCTACTACACCCGGGTCGAGCAGGAGATCGGCGTGAGCGGGGACGGATCCGCACACCGCAACCAGGGTGCGCGCTCCGCGGCGTACCCGATGCCGCCGCTGCCGGACAACACCGAGGCGCAGGTCTTGCGCCGCGGGGCCGAAAAGCTCGGTCTGGCAACGGGTCCGGTGCCGATGCTGATCAACTCGGTGCCCCGAGCCGGCCGCGGGCAATGCGTGCAGTGCGGCGAGTGCGTGGGCTTCGCCTGCCCCAGCGACGCCAAGAACGGGCCCGTACAACGCCCTGCTCCCCGCGGCGATCGAGGCCGGATGCGAGCTGGTCACGGGAGCGCGCGTCCTGGAGGTGACGACCGACCCCACTGGCCGGGTCTCGGGCGTGCGGGCCGTTGACGAGCACACCGGTGAGCAGCGGTCGCTGCGGGCCGGCCACGTCGTCGTCGCTGCGGCTGCGATCGAGACCGCGCGCCTGCTGTTGGCCAGTCGATCGGAGCGTCATCCCGAGGGGCTGGGCAACCACAGCGACCAGCTCGGGCGCAACCTGCAGGGTCACATCTACGTCGGCGGCTTCGGCCGGTTCGACGAGCCGGTAATCGACGGGCCCGGCCCCAACGTGCGGATCGCCACCTGCGACTACGTCAACCGCATCCCTGGGGTCATCGGGAGCGGAGTGCTAGCCAACGAGATCGTCAAACTGCCCATCCTGCACTGGAACTGGGCCCTGCCGCCGGACGCGCCTCGCTGGGGACTCGCCGGCAAGCAGGCGATGCGCGACCTCTACCGACGGACCAGTCACGTCTTCGGTCCGGTGCAGGAGGTGCCCATGCCGGACGTGCGCGTCACCCTCGACCCGAACCACACCGACCGCCACGGCATGCCGGTCGCGCGGATCTCCGGACGGCAGCACCCCGAGACGATCCGCACCGCCGAGGCGCAGCGGGAGAAGGCCCTGGAGTGGCTCGTCGCATCCGGCGCCCGGCAGACCTGGAGCGCGGGTGCGATCGGGGCCGGCGCCACGGGCGGCCAGCATCAGGCCGGGACCGCCCGCATGGGCGACGACCCGGCCACCTCGGTGACCGACCCCTACGGCCGGGTGCACGGCCACGACAACCTCTGGGTGATGGACGGCTCGGTCCACGTGACCAACGGGGGCTTCAACCCGGTCCTGTCGATCCTGGCGTTGGCCTTCCGCAGCGCCGAGCAGCTCGCCGCCCGGTGACCGACGGCAAGGGCCGGGACGACGTCCCGGTGTGGACCTGCGACGTCGCCGCCCTGCTGTTCGACTGCGACGGAGTCCTGGTCGATTCGGACGCGAGCGTGTTGAGTGCCTGGACCCGCTGGGCCCTGCACTACGACCTCGACCCCGATGTCGTCTACCCGCAGGTGCACGGCCGACGGTCCGCCGACACGGTCGCGGCCCTGCTGCCGGAGGCCGTTGCCGGGGAAGGGACCGAGCTGATCGACCGGTTCGAGCTCGCGGACGCGGCGACGGTTCGCGCGATTCCGGGCGCCGCCGAGCTGACGGCCGCAGCTTCCGCGCGAGCGCTGGGCGATCGTCACGTCCGGCACCCGGGCCCTGGCGAGCACCCGGCTGGCCGCGGCCGGCATTGCTCCCCCGCCGGTCCTGCTGACCGCCGATGACCTGCGTCAGGGCAAACCGGCTCCCGAGGGCTATCTGCGCGCCGCAGCTGAGCTGGGGCTGGACCCGGCCCGGTGCGCCGTCCTCGAGGACGCCGGCTCCGGCGTCGATGCCGCCCGGGCCGCTGGCGTCGGCCTGGTCGTGGGCGTCGGTCGCCGCGCCCTGGCCACCGATGCCGAGGTCGTGATCGCAGACCTCGGCTCTGCGGCGTACGACGTGGAGGTCGGCCGGCTGGTCATCACAGGCCCCCGCCTGCGCTAGCCCGTCGTACTCCCTGGACGACGGTGATTCGGCGCCCAAACCGCTCGGATCACCGTCGCTGCGGGAGCAACGCGCGGGGGCGGGAGCACCGAGGTCAGTGCGCGACGGGGCCGAGCTCGACCGGCAGCGCCTCGACGCCGTAGACCAGTGACAGCTTGCGGAACTCGAGCTTCTTGACAGGAACGGCGAGGCGCATCTGCGGGAACCGTTGCAGGAGTGCTGGATACGCCGTCCGCAGCTCCATCCGGGCCAGCTCGGCCCCGACGCAGCGATGGAAGCCGTGACCGAAGGAGAAGTGCGAGACGCTGGCCCGGCGCGGGTCGAAGGTCTCCAGGTCGCCGCCCAGGCGCGGGTCGCGGTTGGCGCCACTGAGCGAGACCAGCACCACGTCACCGGCCTCGACCTGTCGACCGAAGAGCTCCATGTCGTGGCGAGCGAATCGCGGGAAGGCCACCTGGACGACGGAGAGGTAGCGCAACAGCTCCTCGACGGCGACCGCGACCGAGTCACCGCCCTCGAGCATCGCCGCCCGGCCCTCGGCGCTCTGCAGCAGGACCAGGGTGCCGAGGGCCAGCATGCTCGCGCTGGTCTCGTAACCACCCAGGAAGGCGCCGTCGGCCAAGCCGCTCAGGGTCAGGTCGTCGATGTCGTCGCCGAGCTCGGTGATGATCGAGCCGATCAGGCCGTCGCCCGGCTTCTCGCGCTGGCGCTGCGTCGCGGCGAGCAGGAAGTCCCGTGACTCCGAGGCGGCCGAGAACGTGCCGACCCCGCCCTTGGTCAGGTCGAAGCGCGCGTTGCCGATCCGCTGGAACTCCTCGCGCTCCTCCGGGGGCAGGCCGAGCAGCTCGCAGATCACGAGGAACGGGATGGGGAAGGCGAAGTCGCGCACCAGGTCGGCGACCGGGCCGACCTGCTCGACCAGCCGCAGCTGCTGCTCGACGATGTCGGCGATGCGCGGCCGCAGGCGCTCCAATCGCCGTACGGTGAACTCCGGGGTCAGGATCCGGCGCAGCCGGGTGTGGTCGGGCGGGTCGGTGAAGCCCAGCCCACCGATGCCGTAGGAGTGCACGCCGCCCTCGGTGCCCATCAGCGGCCGGATGTCGTTGCTGAAGCTGGTCGGGTTGGCGAGCACGCTGCGGACCTCATCGGACCCGGAGGCCAGCCAGATGGTGCGGCCGAAGAAGTGCGCCAGGGGCGCCACCGGCTCGGCCTCGCGCAGCTGAGCCAGGGCGGGCACGGGGTCCACCCCCTCCCGCAGCACCGGCATGCGCAGCGCCTTGGGCACAACGCGCACTCGGGACAGGTCGAAGTCCTCACCCACCGCTCGCGTGAGCAGTCGTCGACCGAGCCGCTCCTTGACGTGGGACAACTTCCCCGACATGCCACTCCTCGTTCGCCAGACCGGACCTGACAAGTGTCCGCCCTATCTGGACTCTATGAGGTCAGCGGGGCCGATCGGCGCAGCGGCACACGATCTGCACAGCTTCGACGGTGGATCAGCCCGCGCTCAGGCGGACGACAGCGACGGTGCCGGGTCCCCGCAGCTCGACCGGCTCGAGGCTCGGCCAACACAACGCGTCCAGAGGCCCGAGGCTGCTCGATGGGCCGCCAGGCGTGCTCACCACCACGCTGCCGGCCAGGGCGACGAGGACGAGCGGCTCGGCGCCCGGCAGTGAGACAGGTCGGTCGTCGAGGAGCCGATCGACCACGAGGGTGCCGCTCGCCCGACCGATAGTTGTCATCAGGTTGAGATCTCGAGTCGGACCCTGCGGCAGCTCGCATGAGGTGGCCGCGCCGCCGTCGAAAGTCAATGGCTGGTAAAGACCGAGCTCGTGGCGGGCGCCAGCGACGGTCAGCACCATCGACCCGCCCTCGACCAGCACGATGGTGCGCTCCACCCCGTCGTACGCCGAGAACGGACCGGGCGCCCCGACATCGGCGATGCTGATCCGCCAGTCGAATCCGTCGCCCGTGGTGTCGGCTGCACCCTCGGTTCGGCCGCGGGCGACCTCTCGAGTCACTCCCCCGCCGTTGCGCCAGGGGACGGCCGGCCGATCGTGCGCGCGCAGGACCTGGACCGTCGCCATGGCGCTAGTCAACCGCCTAGCCGTGCAGAAACTCCTCGTCGTCGTCGTACTCGTCCTCTGTCTTCGTCATCGGTCATCGTCGAGCGGGCCGAAGCCGGCCACGTCCAGATCGGCGCCGGGCGCGTCCAGGTAGTCGGGGTCACGGGGCCCGCCGTCGGACCACAGGGGTTGCTCGGACATGGGTGTCTCCTTCCGCAGACACCTCACGCTGACCGGCCCCGCAGGCCGCCCGCGGAACCACAGGTGTCGAACGGCCGTCGCCTGGGTGAACACGCGGCCCGCGCGACCGGCTCAGTGCGCGACCGGCCGGGCCGTGGCGACGTCCGAGCGCAGCCGGGCGGTGGTGACGGCGGCCTTCAGCGTCTCGATGTCATAGGCGCCGTAGTGCCGCTGGTCGTTGATGAAGAACGTCGGCGTGCCCGAGACACCACTCAGGTCAGCGGATTCGACGTCCTGGGCGATCCGGGCCGTGTGCACGTGGTGCATGACGTCCTGGTGGAACTGGTCGGGATCCAGGCCAAGCTCGGCGGCGTAGCGGACGAGGTCCTTGGGCTGCAGTGCGTCCTGGCGTTGCAGCAGCAGGTCGTGCATCGGCCAGAACATTCCCTGGGCGGCCGCTGCCTCAGCTGCCTCCGCCGCCAGCTGCGCCGACTCGTGCACGTCGGTCAGCGGCAGATGCCGCCAGACGTAGCGAATGTCGGTGTCCGACAACAGATCCCGTACGACGGGCTCGGCCTGTCCGCAGTAGGGGCACTCGAAGTCGCCGTACTCCACCACCGTCACCGAGGCTTGGGCGGGGCCGCGGATGTGGTCGCGCTCGGGGTCGACGGCGGGGATCAGGTCGAGCATCTGCTGCGAGGTGCCGAGCAAGGCCCGAGCCCGCCGAGCGGCAGGCAAGAGGGCGGTGACCCGGTAGACGACCCAGGTCAGGACCGAGGCGACGATGACGGCCGACAGCGCACCGAGCTTGGCCTCGTCCAACTCTTGGCCGTGGAAGGCCCGGGTCGCGATGAGCAACGACACCGTGAAGCCGATGCCGGCCAACGTGCCGCTGCCGGTCACCGCGGCCCAGCCCACGGGCGGCCGGACCCGGCCGTGGGTGAGCAGCGCGATCAACCCGGCCATCCCGATCAGGCCGATCGGCTTGCCGACGACGTAGCCCACCAGGATGCCCAGCGTGATCGGCGAGGTGAAGGCGTGGGACAGGAAGCCGCCGTCGATCGCGATGCCGGCGTTGGCCAGGGCGAAGAGCGGGACGATCACATAGCTCGACCACGGGTGGTAGAAGTTCTGCAACCGCGCGTTGGGCGACAGCGTCGAGGTCAGCCCGGCCGTGGCCGACCGCGCGAGCTCCGCGGTCGGCTGCTCGCGGAAGCGGCGGACCAAGCCGGTGGCCTCCTCCAGAGCAACCCGCGACGGCGAGTACGCCGTGGCCGTCAGCCCCATCGCCAGGCCGGCCACCACCGGGTCGACGCCGCTGCGAACCAGCGCGGCCCACATGCCGAGGCCCAGCCCGAAATAGAGCCCGCGCTGGGCCAATCCGAGCGCCATGGCTCCCAGGACGGCCAACAGCAGGGCGACCGCGAGCAGCAGCGCCCCGATCTCGATCTGCTCGCTGTAGGCGACGGCGATCACGACCAGCGCGACGATGTCGTCGACCACGAAGACAGTGAGCAGGAAGGCCCGGACCCGGTCCGGCACGTCGCGACCCAGCACGGCCAGCAGGCCCAGTGCCAGGGCGGTGTCGGTCGACATGGCCGTGCCCCAGCCGTGCGCGCTGGTCCGCCCATGGTTGATCGCCAGATAGATCAGGATCGGGACGGCCATCGCGGCCAGGCCGGCGCACAACGGCAGGATGAAGCGGCGCCGCTCGCGCAGCTCCCCCAGGTCGAACTCCCGGCGGGCCTCCAGCCCGACCACGAGGAAGAAGAAGGTCATCAGGCCGCTGTTGACCCAGGTGCGCAGGTCCCAGGACAGGCCGCGACCCCCGAGCCGGATGGACAGGTGCGTCCCCCACACCGACTCGTACGAGCTCGAGTCCACGTTGGCCCAGACGAGGGCCACGACAACGGCGGCCACCAGGACCCCGGCGCTCCCCGACTCGGTGCGCAGGAACTCGCGCAGCGGCGCCGACCGGTCTCGGGCCCAGAGCGTGCGGCCACGCCACGGCGACGAGGCCGACAGCGAATCGCTCACGCTCCGTCCCTCCGTTGTCCGGCCTGAGCCCCGAGCGTACTGTCGTTGCGTCCGTTTTCGCACCAGCGAGTCGGCTCACGACCACCAGTGCTGCCGACAACGAGATGGGTCCATATGACGAATGCCGAAGGTCCCGACCAAAGCGTTGCAGCGCAGGACTTCTCGCCCAACCAAGCCACCGCCGGAGCCACCCCGGGGACTGCTCACGCCGGGTCCAAGAACTTGGCGCTGGCCGCCATGTTGTTCGCGGTGGCGATGACCTTCATCGACCAGACCATCGTCGCGATCGCGTCACCGAGTATCCAGTCCGAGCTGTCGCTGACCCAGTCCGGGACGCAGTGGGTCGTCAACGCCTACCTGCTCGCGCTCGCCGCAACCTTCGCTCTCGGCGGACGGCTGGCCGACGTGATCGGCTCGCGGCGGATGGTGACCATCGGGATCGTCGGCTTCGCTGCCTCGTCCGGCCTGTGCGGTCTGACTCCGAAGGGCTCGCTCGCCGAGGCCTGGATCATCTTCTTCCGCGTGCTCCAGGGCATCTCCGGCGCCCTGATGATCCCGGCCGCCCTCGCCATCGTCGTGGCCGCGTTCCCGCTCCACGAGCGCGGCCGGGCCCTGGCGATCTTCTTCGGCGTGAGCGGCGGGCTGACCGCGATCGGGCCGATCGCCGGCGGCATCCTGACCCAGTGGACCTGGCGGTCGATCTTCTGGATCAACATCCCGGTCGCCATCGTCGCGTTGGTGTTGGCGGTCATGGCCAAGATCCCCACGACCAGCCGGCCGGAGCGGATCGACTGGCGGGGTGCGGCCCTCGTCGCGCTCGGCATGGGCCTGTCGGTGCTGGGCTTCGAGCAGGCCCAGACCTGGGGCTGGAGCAGCCCCGCCACCTGGCTGTGCATCGTCGGCGGACTGGTCGTCCTGGTGATCTTCGCCTGGGTCGAGGCGGGCACGGTGAGTCCGCTGATCCGGATCAGCATCTTCCGGGGCCGGGCGTTCCTGGTCGACAACGGCGTGCTCTTCTTCTCGATGACGGCGTTCGTGCCCGCGTTCTTCTTCGCCAGCGTCTACTCCCAGGTCTCCCTCGGCTTCAACGCCAACCAGGCCGGGCTCTATCTGCTGGTCTTCTTCGCCGGCTTCGCTCCGGCGGCGCAGATCGGCGGCCGGATGCTGGACCGGGGCGGCGCTCGCCGCCCGGTGGTCATCGGATCGGCCCTGGCCACAGTCGGTTTCGCGCTCTGGGCCAGCAAGCTCACCGACCTGCACCTGAGCGCGCAGTGGCCGTTCATCGTGATGGCCGGTGCCGGCATCGGGCTCCTGCTCGGACCCGCGAGCACCGACGCCGTCAACCGCGCGATCAACGCGTCGTACGGCGAGGTCACGGGCATCACGCAGACGGTCCGCAACTACGGCTCGACGCTCGGGATCGCGGTGCTGGGCACCGTGCTGACCACGGTCCTGGCCCACCGGTTGTCGTCCTCGCTGGTCCACCTGGGTGTGCCACGTCGGGTCGCCTCATCGATCGCCCAGACCGCTTCGCATGGGGACCACAGCTCGTCCGCATTGGGCTCGGCGCCCGCGGCGCTGCAGGCCCAGATCAACGCGGCCGTCGCGCATGACTTCGCCGTGGCGACCTCGGCTGTGCTCTATGGCATGGCCATCGCGCTGGGCATCTCCTTCGTCATCGCGCTGGCCCACCCGGGCGGCCAGGTGACCGAAGAGGCCGCGTGACGGAGGAGACTGCGTGACGGAGGTGCGTCGATGATCTTCATCACTGCGAAGTTCAGGGTCAAGGCCGACGACGTCGAGAGCTGGGCCGAGATCACAGCGGACTTCACCGCCGCAACGCGGCAGGAGCCCGGGTGTCTGTGGTTCGAGTGGTCCCGCAGCCTGGACGAACCCGACGTCTACGTGCTGATCGAGGCCTTCCGCGACGACCAGGCCGGCGCCGCTCACGTGCAGTCCGGGCACTTCCAGGCCGCTCGGCAGACCCTGCCGCCGCACCTGGTCGAGACTCCGCAGATCGTGAACTTCTCGCTGCCGCAGGACGGCTGGTCACTCCTCGGCGAGATGGCCGTGACCGAGGTCTAGGGACGGCGTCGAAGGATTCGAGACGGACGGCGTCTGGTTGTAGCTGGAGCAAGCGGGGCAGACGAGGCACAGGCCGGCGACCCGCTCGATCGAGAGCAGGTCCCGAGCGAGGACCCGTCCGCAGAAACCGCAGGTGAGGTCCAACCGTCCGTCGCCCTGCAGGAAGACAAAGTCCCCGTCGGCCGCGGCGGGTTCGATCACCGTGTCTCCCGGTCGCGGCTCCAGGACGGCCTCCAGGGGCCTCGTGGTGCGCGGCCACACGGGAGTCTCCTCGCCCTCGGCAAGAACGGCGGATCCGAAACGGTGACGCCCCGGCCCCCGCACCCTCGTAGCGGCGGCCGGAGCGTCTCCTGATCCCAAATCTAGGGCCCTGCAAGGGCTTTCCGCAGGCGATTGGCAAGAAAGTCTGTGATTCCTATCAGAGAAGTAGACTTCCCGTCCCGTGTGTCCTCATTTGCGGCTCGCGAGGACCCTCAGAGGAGATTGGGAAGCAGCTGGACGGCCGCGTCGGTCGCGCCCCAGACGACGGCGATGGCGACGGGTGCCGCGACCAGCCAGGTCTGCCAGACACCCCACCGCCCGCGACCCCAGGCATAGGCGATCGCCAACAGCACCAACGCTTCCAGCCACAGGGTCAACGAGAACATCCCCGAGGTGTCGCCCTGCATCGGCTGCTCGTCCAGCGGCACCGCCGCGGGTCGACCGTTCGGGGCGCCGACCGGTGCGGAGCTGAGTCCTGGGCTGCTCGTGGCGCTGTCGACCAGCTGCGCGTCGACGTAGACGACGTGGTTCGGCGCCCACCCCGCGCGCCAGCCAGTCCCCTCGGACGTGACCAGGACGATGCGTGAGGCGTCAGCCGCCAACGGCGACGGCAGTGGGTCGCCGGCTCGGCGCACGTCCATCACTTCGTAGGTGAAGCTGCCCTCGCCTGTGACGAAGGTCAGTGGTTGGTCGACCTGCAGCTTGGCGATCGACCGGAAGGGCGCGGCGTACGTGACGCTACGGCCCATCAGGACCGAGACGCCGGGCTGACCGGGCAACGGTGTGTCGCGGCGATGCCCCGGCCCGTCGCGCAGATCGCCGGAGTCGGTGCCCTCGACGATGACCACGTCATGCAGCCCGATCGCCGGGATCTGCATCAGGGCGACCGGGGTCCCTGGCACGATGTTGCCTCCGATCGCGGGCGCCTCGGACGGCGTCAACGAGGTGCGGAACTGCGCATAGAGCTTCTGCTGGCTGCGCTGCTCCTGCACCGCCGACAGTCCGAAGGCGTAGGCGAACGCCCACACAGACAGCAGGGCCAGACCGACCCACACCCAGAGCACGATGGCCATCGCGGTCGACATGGGCGGGTACGAGGCTCGAGCGGTAAGCGTCTTTGGCGACTCGAGCGGGGCGTCGGCCGGGCGCTCGATGGTCGCGGTCATCGCCGCCGCCTGGCCACGTAGCTGCCGATCGACGCGACCGCTCCACCGACGAGGAACAGCCCGAGCAGAAGGGGCAGCGCGACACCCGCGAGGGACGAAGTCAGGCCCTGCGTGTCGCTGGCCGGCGTGAGGTGGAGCACCGCGGTCCCTTGAGCCAGACCGGCGGTCGACGGTGTCGCTCCCCCGGCGGCGCCCGTCGAGGACGCACCACTCGATGCCGCGCCGGACGTGCCGGTCGAGCCGGACCCGCCGGCCGGCGAAGACGTCGCCTTGGCCGTCACCGAGGGCACCGCACCCTTCTGCGCCGCAACGGCTTTCGCCGCGGTCTGGGCATACGACGCCAGCGAGCCAAGGTCGTCCCCTGCGGTCATCGGCAGGTATCCCGCTGGGAGCTGACCGTTGCCGGAGCCTGGCTTCTGGCCGGTCGTCGCGATGTAGTCGATCAGCCGGGAGTAGTCGCTGGCGTCGGTCTTCGACAGGCCCTTGGTCGTCACGGCCGCGTAGACGACCATCGTCCCCGGGTAGGCCGACTCTCCCGACGATCCTCGGAGCGCGTCGTACGGGATCGGCCAGGTGTTGCTCGTGGCGTCCGGCTTGAGCAGCCGGGCTGCGGCCAAGAGTGCAGCGTTCGTGGGCGCGACGAACGTGCGGCCGTCGGCCGAGGTGAAGGCGGCCGGCGCCGATGGATCTACGTGCGTGAGGAGCGACGCCGTGTCGAGCTGGTAGCGAGCCGCATCGGCCAGTGCGGTGACACCGATCATGAACCGGAAGCCGGCGGTCTGCCGTCCGGTCGCCACCAGCTTCTCGCCCTCGACCGTGTTGTCGGCGATCTGCTGGCAGACCACCGTCGAGTTCGCGATCGAGAACTGCATGGCCTGGGTGATCTGCGCGAACCGCGGGAGCGGTGCGGCGACCAACGGCAGGTACGGCACCGGGTTGTTGAACAGACAGTCGTTGGTGTCGGACGCGTAGAGCTTGGGCGGCTCGAACGTGTCCAGCAGCGGCCACGAGTAGGTCGGCAGGTCGATGCCCTTGTAGTTCGGGTTGACGACCATCCCCCAGGGTCGGGCGC
This sequence comes from uncultured Actinomycetota bacterium, assembly GCA_963834425.1. Lineage (GTDB taxonomy): Bacteria > Actinomycetota > Actinomycetes > Actinomycetales > CAVURS01 > CAVURS01. The sequence goes on along the minus strand of CAWIBR010000005.1, from coordinate 214,451 downwards.
GCCGTCCAGCCAGGCTCGGGCGTCCGGATCGGCGTTGATGTACGACGTCAGCGCGTAGGTCACGTCGGAGTCAGCTGAGATCGACAGCAGCGTCGCCGCGGCGGTGCTGGCCGGAACGCCCTGCTTGATACCGGGATTCAGCGCGATGAACTCTGGGTCAAGCGGTGATGTTCAACGGGTTGGCCGGCCAGCGGCGGGTACTCGTCGCGCATCGCGTTGATGGCCGGGTAGGACTCGGTCATCAGCTTGGCCAGCAACCGCGGCGTGAGCCGCAGGCTAGTGACCTCGTGGCCGCTGGAGTCGTCGATCGTCGAAGGTGATGGCGAAGCCGGTCACGGCCACGGGCGCACTGACGACCGGTCTGGTGTAGCCGCCCGGTTGGCCGGTGCTCGACGAAGGCCGCCTCGATGTTGCCGGCCGACAACAGGTTGCGGGCCTCCGGCTCGCCGGTCTGGATGTGCTTGAAGCGGAACAGCTTCGGGTTCAGGCAGAACGTCGGAGCCCACTGCGCCGTGGCCTGGGTGAGCATCTCGGAGCCGTAGACGTCGACCCGGCTGCCGCTGGACGACCACGTCGCAGACGTTGGACAAGGGCGCGAACTTGAGCGGCACGCGTGATCCGGTTGCGCCAGTTGGACGCCGCCCACCACAGGGCGCCGCTGACGCTGACGTCCTCGCCGTCCGGTCGGCTGCACGACCTGCCCTGGCGCGAAGTTGCCCGGTGCCTCGGCAGGCGGCGTCGGCATCGCGGCCGCGTCCGCGCCGGGCTGGTCCGACGGCGGGCAGGGCTGCTGCGGCCGGCGTCGCAGGAGATGCCCATGACCGGCACCGCGACCAGCGAGCAGGCCACCGTGTCGGAGCAGCCGAGCGAGGCGTTGTCCTCGGCGGTCCAGACGTCGAAGTCCGCCTGTCCGGAGCCGTTGAGCTCGGTCACGCCGTAGGTCTCGTTGCTGGGCAACGACAGACCGCCGACGTTGGCCGCCTCGGGCGCCATCCCCGCGCAGCCGCCGGTGCCCCCGGCGTACGTCGTGCCGTCAGCGGCGACGAACGGCACCCAGTACTCGTCCGGCGCCGGTGCGAAGCATGCGGCGGGGCGCTTGGTCGGGCTGCGCCGGCGAGCGCCGTGCGTTGAGCCGGCGTCGGCGTAGCGGTCGATCCGCCAGGGCGGGAAGGCCGTGTTGTACGACTGCTCGAACCGCTCGCCGGCCGTCGAGGTCCAGCAGGTCTGCTGGCTCGAGCTGCTGTTCGGCCGGGACCGTGGTCGAGTCGACGCCCCGGCACTCCAGCAGCACCATCGGGTACTCCTCCTGCTTGGCGTCGCCGGAGTTCTGGTCGGCCAGGATGCCGCCCGTCGGATGCGCGCCGGTCCAGCTGACCCGCACCTCCTGGCGGTCGCGCAGGTTGGTCGTGGTGCTGACCGACAACGTGACCGTTGCGCGTGTCGACGACGTCGTCCTGGCCGTTGCTCCAGGTGGTCCCGCGTGATCGTCTTGGTCGCCGTGAACGCCGGACGTCGACGCCGCTGCCAGCACGCTGCGGCCGAGTCCGCGCCCAGGGCGCCCCCGATCATGACCACGGCCGCCGGCCAGCAGCACTGCAAGGCTCCTGCGCCCCGTCACGTTCGGTCCTTGCGCGGCTTGGCGAACCGGCGACCCAGCAGCGGCGGCAGGACCAGGGCCAGGATGAGCAGCCCGACGGTCAGCGGCGCGAGCACGCCGGCGGTCGGCTCGGACCGGGACAGCGGCAGCTCGGCCGAGACGGCTGTGACGTTCACGCGCCGCCGGTCGCGGCGCCGGTGCCGGCTTGTCCCGGTCACCGGATCAACTGCTCCGGCCGCCGGCCGGCGCCGCGGTCGCCGTCGCGGTGGCCGCGCCGGCCGCGTGCCGCCCGCTCGCTGGTGGCGGCCGCCTTGCCGCTCGACCGCCGCCGACGCGCCGATGCCGGTCGGGTTCTTCGGTGCCCGTGTCGCCGTTGCCGGTGCACGGCCCGGCGCCGGACCTTGTCACAGGCCGGCGGCTTCGGGCGCGATCTCGGCCAGGTAGTTGCGGCGTCGGTTGTCCGGCGACGAACGTCGGGTTGTGGCAGGTGCGCCACCGATCGCGCTCGGTCAGGTCGACGTTCGGGTCGGCCGTCTTCAGCTTGTCGATCTGGTGAAGCTGGCCTGGACCAGGTTGACCGGCAGCGGCGAGTAGCCGATCGGCCCCATCTCCTTCTGCCCCTCGCACACCGAGTAGTAGAGGAAGTCGGCCAGGGTCTGCCGCTTGGCCGTCGTCATCTTCGAGTCGTCGTGGCCGGTCGGGATGACCATGTAGGAGTACGACGACATCGGGTAGGTGCGGGGGTCGCTGTAGGTGTAGACCTTGTCCAGGTTCTGCAGCAGGTACAGTTCGCGGTCGAGCGGTCGTTGTTGCTGTGTTGATCTTGGCCTGGGTCAGCGCGACGGCGACGTTGTACTGCGTCGGCAGGGTGAAGTAGCCGGCGGCGTTCTCGAGCTTGACCACCGGGTAGTTCTTGGCCAGCGCGTAGGAGTACTCGTCGTAGCCGATCGCGCCGTTGGCGGCCGCCGAGGAGATGAAGTTCATCACGCCGTCGGAGCCGCTCTGGGCGATCATCGAGCCCTTGCGCGGGTAGTACTCGGTGAGCCCGGACCTGGCCCTGGTAAGGCCGCCAGATGTTCGGGTAGACGCTGTCCATGTAGCGGGTGAACTGGGCCGATGGTGCCGGAGCCCTCCGAGTGGACCACCGGGATGATCGGCAGCGACGGGAGCTCGCGGCCGTTGTTGTCGGCGGTGATCGCCGGGTCGTCCCAGTTGGTGATCTGGTTGGTGAAGATCTTGGCAGCGTCTCGCCCGGACAGCCGCAGGTTGCGGATCAGCTGGCCGCCGACCCGGATCTGGTAGGGGAACGACGTGCCGCCGGCGACGACGGGCAGGTAGGCGTACGGCGCGGCCGAGCGAGGTGTCGCTGAGCGCCGGTCGCCGGGTCGAGTCCCTGGTAGCCGATCTCGGTGACCGCGAAGTCGGTTGTCTTGTAGGCGAAGTCCTTGCGGCCCTGGGCCGAGCCGTTCGGGGTGTAGACGACCTGCAGCCCGTTGGACGTGACGTCGGCGATCCACTGGTTGATGGCGTTGGCCGACCAGCTCGAGCCGGAGCCCTGGATCAGGGCGTGGCTCGACGCCGGCGTTGGCCGGCGCCGGCGGCCAGCACCGACCGGCGAGCGCAGCGCGGCGACGACCAGCGGCCGGCTCGGACGAGCGAACCTGCGCATGGAGATGTCCTCTGGTCGGCGCTCATCGGTTGCCCCGCTTGTCTCGGGCGATGAAGCGGGTCAGCGACGAAGAGCACGACGACCAGCGACGAGCAGCACGCTGGCCGCGCCGAACCCGCGGGCGATGTAGAGCGGCTCACCGCTGCGCACCGACGACGAAGATGAACAGCGGCAACGAGTTCATCGGGTTGTGGAGCGGGTCGGGTTCAGGAAGGTCGAGGCACCGGAGGTGATCAGCACCGGCGCCGTCTCGCCGATGCCGCGGGCGATGCCGAGGATCAGCGCGGTGGCCAGGCCGGCCCGCGCGGTCGGCAGCACCACGCGTCGTACGGTCGACCACTGGGAGGCGCCCAGGCCAGGCCGGCCTCCCGCAGGCCGCCGGGCACCACCCGCAGGTCACCTCGGCCGAGCGGGCGATGGTCGGCAGCATCATGACGGTCAACGCCATCGCCGCGCAGAAACCGGTGCGGGGAAGCCGAGGGCGACGATCAGGGTCGTGTAGATGAACAGGCCGGCCAGGATGTCCGGCAGCGCGGTCATCGCCTCGACGACGGTGCGGACCACCTCGACAGCCGGCCGCCGACCTCGGTCATGTAGACGGCGGTGCCGAGGCCGAGCGGCAGCGCGATGGCGACCGCGATCGCGATCTCGATGAGCGAGCCGACGAGGCGTGCAGGATGCCGCCCTTGGTCAGCGGGTCCTGCGGGCCGACGCCGGCCATGTCGTGGGTGAAGAAGTTGAGGTGGTGCAAGGCGGCCTTGCCCTCGCCAGAACATGTAGCCAGACCGTCGACGCCAGCGCGAACGCCGACGAGGAGTGCGGCGCCGCGCGACGACCGACGGCGACGAGCCGGTCGATGACGACCGGCCGCGGGTGGTGCAGCGCGGTGACCGCGGCGTAGATCACGATCAGGAACCGAAGTACCAGCAGACGAAGAAGCCGATCTTGCCGCTCCAGGGCAGCAGCTGCTTGAAGACCAGCCAGACGATGGCGAGCGAGGCGACGAGCGAACCGACGACGGCAGCGATGTCGTCCTGGCCGAGCCTGCCGGGCCGGCGCGGGACCTCGATCCGCGAGCGGCGGCAGCGCGATCCGGCGCCGGCGGCCGGCCGGCGGTCGCAGCGGGACCGGCGCGGGGACGCTGGTCCGGGGGTCGGGTCGTGGTGGTCATCGTCAGCTCAGATCTCCGTGGCGGCGCCGCTGCGGCCTCGGTGACGAAGATGGCGGCGATGGTGTTGACGAGCAGGGTGATCACGAACAGCACGAAGCCGGCGGTCAGCAGCGCGGAGAGCTGCGACGTCGTGGCCTCGCCGAACCGGCCGGCGATCAGCGCCGAGATGGTCTCGGTGCCGATCTCGAGCGGCCGGAACTTGATGTCGAAGGCCGGCGAGATGATGAGCAGCACGGCGATCGTCTCGCCCGAGGCGCGGCCCAGGCCGAGCATCGTGCCGCCGATGATGCCGCCGCGGCCGAACGGCAGCACGACGGTGCGGATCATCCCCCACCGGGTCGCGCCCAGCGCGTACGCCGCCTCCCGCTCACCGAGCGGTGCCTGGGCGAAGACGCCGCGCATCACGGCGCAGGCCAGCGGGATCGACCATCATCGACACGGTCAGTCCGGCGATGAACGCCGATGCGGTGTACCGCGTCTGCGGCCAGTCGGCCGCGTTCGGGTCGGTGTCGTGACGCGGAAGAACGGGAGCCAGCCGAAGTGCTGGTTCAGCCAGCGGCTGAGGTAGATCGACGTTGGGCTGGAGGAAGAAGAAGCCCCCACAGGCCGTAGACGATGCTCGGGATCGCGGCCATCAGGTCGACCAGCGACACCAGCGTCGAGCGCAGCCAGGGCGGGGCGTACTCGCTGATGAAGAGCGCGGTCAGGAAGGCGAGCGGGAACGCGACGACCAGCGCCACGAGGGCGACCGTCGACCGTGCCGACCAGGACCGCGGCGATGCCGATGCTGTCGAGCTCGGGCTGCCACTGGGTCCGGGTGAAGAAGCCGAGGCCGTAGTGATGCAGCGTCGGGATGGCCTGGTAGCCGAGGAACAGCCCGATCGAGCCGGTGAGCACCAGGACGAAGAGGCCGATGGCTCGGGCCATGCCCGCGGAACGACCTTGTCGGTCGCGGTGTGCCCGGGGTCGATCGTCCGCGGGACGTCCGGGACTCCGGCGCCGGCGGGCGGGGGCCGGTCGAGGATCGGCGGTCATCCGAACCGGCCGTGCACGTAGTCGGCGGTGCGCGGGTCGCCGGGTTGCTCGAAGATCTGCTCGGTCGCGCCCGGCCTCCACGATGTGGCCGGGCGTGCCCGGCCTCGGCGAGGAAGAACGCGCACTGCTGCGACGACCCGGGCCGCCTGCTGCATGTTGTGCGTGACGATGACGATCGTCACCTGCGAGGCCAGCTCGCCGATCGTCTCCTCGATCCGCCGGGTGCTGGTCGGGTCGAGCGCCGAGCACGGCTCGTCCATCAGCAGCACATCCGGGTCGACCGCCAGCGCTGCGCGCGATGCACAGCCGCTGCTGCTGGCCGCCGCGCAGCGCCTGCCCGGGCTGGGACGAGCCGGTCCTTCACCTCGTTCCACAGCCCGGCCCGGGTCAGGCACCGCTCGACCAGGTCGGCCCGCGCCGACCGCGACACCCGCATCCCGGTCAGCTCGAGCCCGGCCGTGACGTTGTCCGCGATGCTCATCGCCGGGAACGGGTTCGGCTTCTGGAAGACCATGCCGACCCGCCGCCGGGTCGTCGTGACCCGCTCCCGCGGCGTAGATGTCCTGCCCGTTGAGCAGCACCTCACCGGCCAGCGCGGCCGACGGCACCGACTCGTGCATCCGGTTCAGGATCCGCAGGAACGTCGACTTCCCGCAGCCCGACGGCCCGATCAGCGCCGTCACCGTCGCCGCCGGCATGGCCAGCGACACCCGCTCCAGCACCTTGTTCGACCCGAACCAGGCCGACACCCCGACCGCGTCCAGCCGTGCCGGGCTCCCGCCCGGCGCGGCCGACAGCGGCGCGGCGGTGCTCGAACATCGTCGTCACACCGTCCTCCCCGGCTCTGCTGTCAGCGTCGTCTGCGGTGCGCCGGCGTGACCAGGCCCGGCGGCGCCGCCGAGTGCCCGCGACCAGCGCGCCACCGATGACCAGGAGCAGCAGGCCGACCACGCCGGGGAGCATCAGGTTGGCACCGGTGAGCGGCAGGTCGCCGGAGCTGCTGCCAGTCGTGCCGGCGCTGGCGCCCCCACCGGTGGTCGAGGACGAGCCGGAGGGCCCGATGACGTCGTCGGGGCGGCCGCGATCTTGAAGGCGAAGACCCCGTGGTCGACGCACCGGTCAGGGTCAGCGTGTGCGACCCGGCGGCCAGCGAAGTCGGCACGACGACCGTCGCGACCACGTTGCCGACCCCGTCGGTGACGACCGTCCCGAGGTCCACCGGCGTCGAGTGCACCGTGATGGTGACCGACTCGGCCGCGTCGAAGCCGGTCCCGGTGACGGTGATCTTCTCGCCGGCCGCCAGCGTCGCGCCGTGGCCAGCGTCTTGCCGTGCTGCGTCTTGGCCGAGAGCTTCGGCCGCCGGCGGCGCGCGTCGCCGACTTCGTCACCTTCAGGTCCACCCGGCCGACGTCGACGTCGTGTACGCCGCGGTGCTGGTCGGCACGAACTTCGCCGTCAGCGTGTGGTCGGCCACCGAGAGCGCCGAGGTGGTGAACGTCGCGGCCCGGCGGAGACGGTCACCGTGGCGAGCACCTTGGTGCCGTCCAGGAACTGGACCTTGCCGGCGGCCGCGACGGCGTCACGGTCGCCTTGAGCTTGACCGCGTCGCCGTGCACGACCGTCGTGGTCGGCGTGACGTCGAGCACCGTCGTCGTCGTGACGGCGGGAGCCGCCTGACGACGAAGTGTGCTTGGCTCGAGGTCGACCCCTTGAACGCCGTGCGTCGGTCGGCACGAAGGTCGCGCCCAGCGAGTGCGAGCCGACGGCCAGCGTGGTGACGGTCAGCGTGGCCGAACCGCTGGCGACGCGGCGGTGCCCAGCACCTTGGTGCCGTCGAGGAACTGCACGCTCCCGACCGCCCCGGCGGCGACAGCGTCGCCGTCAGGGCCACCGACGTGCCCTTGGTCACCGGGCTGGCCGGCGCGGCGGCCAGCGCCGTCGTCGTGGCCACGGCCGCTGCCTTGACGATCAGCGACGTGCTCGCCGAGGTGGACGGGTTGTAGAGCGCCGAGTTCGACGGCGTGAAGGTCGCCGACAGCGCGTGCGTGCCGACGCTCAGCGGGTCGTCGTCAGGACGCCTTGGCCGACGCGACTGTCACCGGGCTGCCCAGGCCGTTGCGCCGTCGAAGAACTGCACGCTGCCGGCGGCGGCGGCCGGCGTGATGGTCGCGGTCAGCTTGACGCTGGTGCCCTCGACGACCGCCGGTGGGGCTCACCGTCAAGCGTGGTCGTCGTCGAGCCGGCGACCGGCGCGATCACGACGTACGACACCGCCGCGAGGTCGACCCGAGGTAGGTCGAGCCGGACGGCGTGAAGATCGCCGTGAGCGAGTGGGTCGCGACGCTCAGCGCCGTCGTGGACAGCGACGCGATGCCAGCGCTGACCGTCACCGGGCTGCCGAGGTTGCTCGCCCCGTCCTTGAACTGGACGGTGCCGGCCGCCGCGGTCGGTGTGATCGTCGCCTTCAGCACGACCGTCGCGCCCTGGGTGGCCGGCGAGGCCGGGGACACGGTGAGCGCGGTCGAGGTGGCGATGGCGTTGACCGTCAACGAGCTCGCCGACGACGTGGACGCCGGTGTAGAGGGCCGCGTTGGTCGGCGTGAACGCCGCCGTCAGCGAGTGCGTGCCCACGGCCAGCGTGGACGTGGTCGTCTGCGCGACCCCGCCGGAGACGGTCACCGCGGCGCCGATCTGGGTGGCGCCGTCGAAGAACTTCACCGTGCCCGCCGCAGCCGACGGGGTGATCGTGGCCTTCAACGTCACGACCGAGCCGGACGTGACCGGCCCGGCCGGCGTCACGTCGAGGGCCGTCGTGGTCGTGGTCGCCGGCGAGGTGACGGTGTAGCTGACGGTGCTGACGTCGACTGGGTGAACGCGGCGGCGTCGGTCGGCGTGAACTTCGCCGACAGCGAGTGCACGCCACCGGCCAGGGCCGACGTGGTCGTCTGCGCGACTCCGCCGGAGACCGCGACCGTGCTGCCGAGGCTGTCGCGCCGTCGAAGAACTGCACGCTGCCGGCGGCCCCGCTCGGGGTCACCGTGGCCTTCAGGGTCACCGAGGTGCCCAGGGCCACCGGGCTGGCCGGCGTGACGCTAGCGCGGTGGTGGTGGTGGTGGCCGGCGACGTGACGTGTAGGACACCGCGGTGGAGGTCGACGCCGAGAACGAGGTCGCGTCGGTCGGCGTGAAGACGGCGGTGAGGCTGTGCGCGCCGGCGGCCAACGAAGAGGTCGTGGTCTGGGCGACCCCGCCCGAGACCGCAACGGCCGCACCGATATTCGTCGCACCGTCCTTGAACTGCACGGTGCCCGCCGCGTTGGACGGGGTCACGGTCGCCTTCAGCGTCACCGTCGTGCCGACGGTCTGCGGCGAGGACGGGGTGACGGTCAGGGCGGTCGTGGTCGACTGCGCGACCGCCGGGTAGACCTGGGCCCAGGTGTGCCGGTGACCAGGATGTCGGCCGAGTCGTAGGTCGCGTCCGGGGGCTGCCCGACGCCGGAGGTCTTCACCCGGATCTGGTAGAGACCCTGGTAGGCGTCGGTCGCGGTGTTGGGGAAGTCCGAGATCAGCGTGGCGATGGTCGAGTCGTTGGAGGTCAACGACACCAACGGAAGGCGGAGCCGGCCAGGGCGGCCGGCGCGGCGGCGTTCGGGTAGGTCGTCGAGGCGGTGAGCGCCTCGCCCGACCAGGCTCCGCTGGCGATGCCGTTCTTCGGCAGGTAGCCGAACACCGTCGCCTTGGTGTCGCCCGCACGGCCGGCTGCGCCGCCTGCACGTAGGTCGCGAACGGCGCGTCGTTGATGTTGCCGCCCGTCACCACGGGCCGGGGCGTTGTAGAACGTGAGCGCGCCGATCGAGCCCGGGTCGGGCTCGTAGGGCGGGGCGGCCGCTTGGGCGGCGCCACCGGATGCGGCCAGGCCGCCCGTGACGAGGAGCAGGGAACCGACAGCGACGACCAGCCGGCGGACACGGAGGTTCATAGGGATAGCCCTTCGAGGAGCGCCGGGAGGAGAGCCGAGGGCCGGCGTCCTTCGACTATTGTCAGGTAAAGCCTAGCGATTTGTAGGGTTTTAGAGATATGAATCAGTCTGGTTCAAAGCCGTTGCGGGGCAGTCGCTTTGCGTCATCGGGACGCTCTCAGACGTGACTCAGTCACCCCCGGCCCGGCGGCGCATGCGGCCACCACCCGACAGCACCCGCGGCGGCGACCGCGAGGCCGACGAGCAGGACCACCGTCGCCGTGTCGGTGCCACTCTCGGCCGACGATCGCGGTGCCTGACGTCGGCCGCCAGTCCCGCGGCGACTCGCGGAGGCGTGGCCCCGGCTGGCGCGGCCGAGGCGTCGCAGCCGGGGCCGGCGCCGTCGCGTGAGCGCCCGCGGTGGGCGTCGGTGCTTCGCGTTGCGGCAGGATCGCCTCCAGCGACACGGCCTTGCCGGACGTACAGCTGACGGCCGCCGGCGTACCGACCAGGTGCCAGGTGTCTCCGGTGACCTGGATGTTGGCCGCCGCGTACTTCAGGTGTACGCCGGCTGCTGCGGGGCGCCCAGGTAGAGCCGCAGCTGCACGAAGCCGTCGACCTTGGTGGGGTATTCAGACGGAAGTCCTTCAGCGGCTCATCCAGTGCGGTGGCCGCGGCCATCGGGTGCGCGACGTCGGTGTAGCGCGCGGAGGCGGTCAGCAGGTCCCCGCTCCACTCCGCGGCGTCCACCTGCGGACGGGGTTGGTAGGCGAACAGCGTTGCCGTGCGTCCCGCCTTGTCGTACGGCGCCGGGGCGGCCGTCGACGAGACGGCCCGCCAGACGAACGGTCTCTGATCATGCGCCCCGACGTGACCTGCTTGCCGTCCGGGCCGCACAGGGCCAACGCGCTGATGGCCCGCGGGTCGGTGTACGGGACGCCGGCGGCCGCGTTCGCCGTCGGTCCAGTCAAGCCGATCAGGACGCAGAGCGCCGCGAGGACGATGGCGCCGATCGAGAGCCGCTTCACGAGGACACCCCCGCCGGGTGATGAGCTCGTCCGCCGTCGTCGCGGGTGGGCGGCCCGCGCGATGGCGGCGCTGCCAGGCAACCCGGCGGCGCCGGCGCCCGAGCAGGATGAGGCCGCCGATCGCCAGCAACAGCAGCAGGAACCAGCCCAGGGCAGAGCCCAGAACGACGTGTGGGCGACGATCTGGCTCGGCAGCCCGGGATCGACCGAGCCCGCCGGGTGAGTGGGGTGGAGGGTCACGGTCGCCGTCAGCCGGACCAGGGCGCACCCCGGGCACATCGATGCGCTCGCGCACGGAGGCACCCGGCAGCAGCAGCGGCACGTCGGCAACCGTCGGTGCCGTCCCGGAGCCCCCGAACAGGCCGGAGACGTGGACCGACTGTGGGCGCCCAACGAGACGTTGCCCTCGTTGTGCACCGTGTAGGCCACCGTCACCGTGCCCGTCCAGACCGCCGGCACCCGGGTGGTAGGTGGCGGTCAGTCCCTGGATGGTCAACTGCGGCCGCGCGGTGCCGGAGACACGCACGAAGAGCCGGGTCGCGACCCGCTGGTCCAGCCGCACCTTGGCGCCGTGGTGTTGGTGCCGATCGTCGACAGGACCGCGACGACCCCACCGACGTGGTCACCGGGAGCGGCACCGGCCGGGACGTGGACGAGCACCGGCAGGATCACGAACCCGGTGCCGCACCGTGCCGTCCGGGAACCCGGACGGTCACCGGAGACCGCGTCGAGTGCCCGTCAACCGACGTCCAGGCGCCGACGTCCTGGGGCTTCTGCGCGCCATCGAGCAGGCTGAAACCGCCCGCCGAGGTGTTCACCGCATCGGTGGCGTAGACGGCGAGCGTCAACGGGCCGGAGGAGAAGTTCACGATCGCGACGTGGTCGCGGACGGTCGAGCCCGGGGTCACCCCGTAGGACAGGTTCGGCCGCGCGTCGGGGCGGGTGGCGGTCGCCGGTTCGACGCCGAACGTCACCTGGGTGGGGCCGGTCGAGCCCGTGGTCGCCGACGCGGGCCCGGCAGCGAGCATGACGGCGAGGCAGAGCAGCGCGAACCGAGCGACGACGCTAAGCACGCTGCGTGGTGCACGAGAGGGTGTGGTCACTGGGTTTCCTGGCCTGGTGAGGGTGCCTGGTCGGCGGCCGGGAGCGGGGTGATCCCCGCTCCCGGCCGGCCGGCTAGGCGATGGTGAAGGTGAGGGTTGCGGTGTACTGCCCGGCCTTGGTCGACGCGGGCGCCTTCAGGTTGAGATTGCCGAAGACGTAGACCGCGCCCAGGCCGTTGCAGGCAGTGGCGAACTGGTGCGGGCCGCCCTTGGCGCCGTCGCTGCCGGCGTCGCCGGGGGCGTACGCCGTGGCCGCGTCGGTCACGTCGTTCGTTGACGATCGGGTCGGTCGTGGCGTTGAGCGCGTCGTTGGTGACGTAACCCGGCTTGACGTCCGTGAACGAGAGGTTCTGGCCGTTGATGACGTCCGAGCTGCCGTCGACGAAGTCGGTCGTCGTGACCGACGCCGTCCAGGGCTGGTCACCCGCCCGGGTGTCGACGATGGAGACACCGTTGGCCGGGTCGCCCGCGTCACCGAACGGCGCGGACGCGGTGTACTGCGCGTGCGGCGGGTCCAGGACGAGGTTGCCGAGGTCGAACGGGTTGGCCGCCGAGTACGGCGTCGTGATCGTCAGGGTGCCCGACGTGAGCGACACCTTCACGGTCTGCGACGCCGGCGCCGACGTCGGCTGGGTCGCGGTGAACGCGACCTGGTCCGAGGTCGAGCCGTTGTACGATCGGAGTCGGTCGGCGACGAACTGCGCCGTGACCTGGTGCGTCCCGACGGCGAACGTGCTGGACGACAGGTCCGCGCCGGACGCGGTCAGGGGCGCCGTGCCCAGGACCGTCGCGCCGTCGAGGAACTTCACGGACCCGGTTCCCGCGGCCAGTGCCGAGGAGTCCGAGCGTCTTGGTGACGTCCGCGTGCAGGATGACCGCGGTGAACGCCGGCGCGGTCGACGGGTTGACCGACAGCCCGTCGTCGTGGCCGCCGCGGGGGTCGCGCTGACCACGAACGGCACGCCCGCGGAGGTCGAGCCGGTGTAGAGCGTCGTGTTCGACGGCGTGAACACCGCGGTCAGCGTGTGCGATCCGACGCCCAGCGAGCTCGTCGACGTCGACGCTGCCCCGGCGCTGACCGTCACCGGGCTACCCGATGTTGGCGCCGCCGTCCTTGAACTGGACCGTGCCGGCGCACCGCCGGCGTGACCGTGGCGTTCAGCGTCACCGCCGTGCCGGCGCTCCTGCGGGCTGGCCGGGGTGGTCGTCAGCGTCGTGCGTCGTCGCGGTCGCGACGATCGCCGGGTAGACCAGCTCCAGGTGGTGCCGCTGATCAGGATGTCGGCCGAGTCGTACGTCGAGCCGGCCGGCCTGGCCGGACCCCGACGTCTTGAGCCGGAGCTGGTACAGGCCCTGGTAGGCGTCGGTCGCGGTGTTCGGCAGGTCGCCGGCCAGCGCGGCGATCGTCTCGTCGGCGGCGCTCAGCGTGACCAGCGGCAGCGCCGACGCGTTCAGCGGCGCCGGGCGCCGAGGCGTTCGGGTAGGTCGGCGAGCCGCTGAGCGCCTCGCCGGTCCAGGCGCCGATCGCGACGCCGTTCTTGGGCAGGTAGCCGAACAGCGTCGCCTTGGTGTCGCCGGCGCGGCCGGCGGCCCCGGCCTGGACGTACGTGGCGAACGGCGCGTCGTTGATGTTGCCGCCGGTGATCTGGTTGCCGGCGGCGTCGTAGAACGTCAGGCCGCCGATCGAGCTGGGGTCGGGCTCCCACGGCGGGGCGGCGGCGAGAGCGGCGCCGCCGGAGCCCGCGAGGAGCCCGGCGGTCGACCAGGACCGCGGTCCCGGCGAGTGCCGACTTGACGCGATGTCATGATCATTGTCCTTCGTTGTGAGTGAGGAGGGGTGCATGTCGGATGTCCTGGCGCAGTCGAGACGGCGATCAGCAGGAGGGTGCGGCACGGGGCGTCCTGTGCTGACCTGGCGCATCGGTCGAGGCTCAGCCCGAGGAGACGTTGCCCAGGTCGCTGTACGCCGGGGTGATGCCGGCGGACGGCGAGCAGGGCCTGGCCGGCCGCTTCTTGAAGAACGGGCTGCCGGTCGGGGTCCGAGAACAGCACCTGCACCCAGTTCTTCGTGCTGCCCGGCTGCCACGGGGCGTCCGTCGTGTCGCTCTGCCGGAAGACCACGTAGTGCGTCAGCGTCGATCCGTAGGCAGCCGCGCCGTCCGGTGCCGTGCCGGTCAGCAGCTTGATGCCCGGCGTCAGCGACGGAGCCGCCCGGGAAGGCGGTGACCGGGTTGTGGAAGTACCCGGTGTTCCAGAGGTCCAGCCGCGCAGCCGAGAAGGCGACGATCGTGTCGGCCGGAGCCGACGAGGCAGTGATCGCGCTCGGGTCGTTCTGCTCGACGGTCTGCACGTTGGACCGCCAGGGTGATCGCCACGCCACCGTTGGCCGCCTTGAGGTCGGCCAGCAGCGTGGTGCTGATCACCGAGGTGGTCGGCGCGATCAGCGGGATGATCGTGTCTGACGAGCCGCCGGAGTTGCCGGGCAGCTGGTTCCACTTCGTCACCGTACCGGAGTAGATGCTGATCAGCTCGGCGGCCGACAGGCCGGCCGGCGCGTTGGTGGTGCTGTTGGCCGCGATCTCGCAGGGTGTCGGTGCCGAGCTGCACCACGTGCAGGAAGCCCCAGCCGTGGCTCTGAGCGGTGTTCTGCTCGGCCGCTGTGGGCAGCCGGCCCGACGCGGACGTAGTCGATCTTGTGGATCGCGCCCGTGTCGGCGAGGATGGCCGCGATGCCGGCGCCGGTCGACTGCGGGCGCTGCACCGGTGCCGTGCCCGCGCGCAGCACGATCGTCGGGTTACCGCGCCTTTGGCGAGGCCAGCGTGCTGCCGTTCAAGTACGACGTTCGGCCGTTCGCGTCAGCCGGTCGCGTCGAAGTTGACGAGCTTGTTGACGTTGTTCGCGGCGTTGTAGCCGAGGTCGCCGCCGATGTCGCCGTCGGCACCGAAGTCGACGTCGTACTGCGGGGTGTCACCGCCGACTCCGACGACGTCCGTGCCCGACGGGCCGTAGTCGGCCACCGCAGGGGCGGCGAGTCCGAGCGATAGCGCCAGCGCACCAACGCCGGCCACCACGATCGCTCGCTTGTTGATGGATCGCACGAGTTGTTCCTCCCAACCGCACTGAAACTGATGGATTCACAAGGTTTTTGGGCATGACGAAGACACCTTCGTTACGCCGTACAGGTGAAGCGAAGACCGCGCTCTGCAGCTGTTAGAGAGTGCTCTAGATCAACAACAGAGGTCGGTCGCGTCCGCATGGAGCGCTCGCACCGCCGCCAAGGCACGGGCAGCGAGGGCTGCCGGACATGCCTCGTCGAGGAATAGACGGTGCTGCGGACGATCGTGCATGGCGGGACGCTAGCAGTTCTCGGCTATCCCTATAAGACTTGTAGGGAAATTGCTGACAGGAGTGCGCTGATTGGCGTACGGACGTCACCGTCCGCAGCGGCCGGTTCCGGAGCGCATCGGCCGGTCCGGCTGCGGCCCAGGGGTATCCACTGGGGCGAAACCGGCCACAATGGCCGGATGGAGCGCATCGAGGAGCCAGAGCACGCGCCATCGGGACCCACGGTCATCCGGGGCCAGGTGCCGAGCCGGATCGACACCAGCGACCCGGACTGGAAGTACGTCGATGTCCGCCGGCTGTTGATCTATCTGGAGCACTCGCTCGACGAGGGACTGCAGTGGGCGGTCTTCGAGCCCAACGACGAGCCGTTGTGGGCCTCGGTCCAGCGCAGCGTCTTCGACTTCCTCCTCGCCGAATGGCAGAGCGGGGCGTTGAAGGGTGCGACTCCCGAGGAGGCGTTCTTCGTGCGCTGCGACCGGACCACGATGACCCAGCAGGACATCGACAACGGCCGACTGGTCGCCCTGATCGGGGTCGCCCCGGTCCGGCCGGCCGAGTTCGTCATCTTCCAGATCGGCCAGTGGACCAGCCCGGTCACCACGGTCACACCGAAACCGCCCTGCGGTCAGTGAGTGGCCAGCGTCAGAAGGCCTTGGCCTGCGGGATGATCTGCTCACCGAAGATCTCGATGGCGGCCGGCGACGACGTGTCCTTCAACCCGGTGTGGGTATGCGTGACACCGAGTTTCCCGAGCCGCTCCAGGCTGGCCAGGATCTCGTCGACGTGCTCGCCGTCCGGTCCGGGGTCGAGCCGGGCCATCACCGTCTTGTCGATCTCGTCGTAGTCGCGTCCCAGGTCCTCGCAGTGGCCGCGCAGGACCTCGAGCTTGTGCTCGAGCTCTGGGCTGTCGAAGAGGTTGCAGGCCTGGGCGTACTGCGCGACCATCCGCAGCGTCTTGCGCTCTCCCCCGCCGCCGATCAGGATCGGCGGATGCGGGCGCTGCACGGACTGCGGTGAGTTGAGGGTGCGGCCGAGCTGGTAGTGCTTGCCGTCGTACGCCGACTCGTCGTCGCTCCACATCTGCAGGCAGATCTGCAGGGTCTCCTCGAGTCGCTCGAATCGCTCTGCGGTGGACGGGAACGGGATGCCGAGGCCGGCGCATTCCTCTTCATTCCACCCGGCTCCGATGCCGAGCCAGGCCCGGCCACCGGAGAGGACGTCGAGGGTTGTCGCGGCCTTGGCCAGCATCCCCGGCTCGCGGTAGATGGCCGCGGTCACCCAGGCCAGCAGTTGGATCCGCTCGGTTCGGGCGGCCAGATATCCCAGCGTCGTGTACGCCTCGAGCATCTCGTGCTCGGGGGGCCCGAGGTGACCGATCTGCCAGACGTGGTCCATGACGGAGAGCTTGGTGAAGCCGACGTCCTCCGCCAGTCGTGCGGCGCGGTCGAGGTCGGCGACGAAGGTGGCCGGCCCACCGGGCCAGGTGAAGTTCGACAGGTGCAGTCCGAGGTCCATGCCTGCACGCTAACCCGTGCCCCCGGTGCCCGCGCGAGCGAGTCCAGCGGGTCGTAGCCTCCTCGCATGACCACAGCCACTGACCTGCTCATCGACGGCTTCGTCCGAGTCCGTCAGGTCGCGCACTCCGCGATCGACGGCCTGGCCGACGGCCAGCTCACCGAGCGCCTCGACCCGGAGGCCAACACCATCGCTTGGCTGGTCTGGCACCTGGCCCGGGTCCAGGACGACCATGTGGCCGAGGTCGCCGGCCATCAGCAGGTGTGGGTCGGCGGCGGCTGGCATGAGCGGTTCGGCCTGGACCGGCCCGACGACGACGCCATCGGCTACGGCGACTCGAGCCAGGACGTGGCCGCGGTCCAGGCCTCCGGCGAGCTGCTGCTGGGCTACCTCGACGCCGTCCACGAGCAGACGATCACCTACGTCGCGGGCCTGGGCGACGACGACCTGGAGCGCGTCGTCGACGACCGCTGGGACCCGCCGGTCACGCTGGCCGTCCGACTGGTCAGCGTGATCTCGGACGACCTGCAGCACGCCGGGCAGGCGTCGTACATCCGCGGGATCCTGTTGCGCCGCAACTGATCCCGCTTCGTCATCCGTCCAGTGGATCGGCTCGGCCGGTGGTGAGAGCCCAGATCACGACGATGTCGATCGCGATGATGATGATCGACCAGACCGGGTAGTGCGGCAGCCAGATGAAGTTCAGCACCGCCGACAGACCCGCGAGCATCGCCCCGACGGTGCGGGCGACGATGTTCCCGGTCAGGATGAAGCAGCCGGTGAGCACCAGGACCAGGCCCAGGATCAGGTGGACCCAGCCCCAGGCCGTGACGTTGAGCTCGAAGACGTAGTTCGGCGTCTTCACCAGGAACTTGTTCCCGTCGATGATGCCGACGAGCCCCTCGAAGAACTGCAGGAGACCGATCGTCGCCATCACGATGCCGGCGAAGACGCTCGCTCCCAGGGCCCAGGAACTCGGCTCGGTTCGACCACCCGTGGACGTGCTCATGCTGCCTCCCAAACGAGGATCTGGCTCAACCACTGTGACCATGCTCCGCGTAAGCCCGATCCGAGGGCCTCACCCGTGCGGGGTGAGGCGGCGACACACAGCCTGCCCGAGCGTGATGATCGGCACCATCCCGAGGCAGGAAGGCCGGATCACCATGCTGGGTCAAGCGATCGGTGATCTGCTCCCCGCGGCGTTCGGGGTCGCGCTGAGCCCGGTGCCGATCATCGCCGTGATCCTCATGCTGGGCACGCCGAAGGCCCGGAGCAACGGTCCGGCCTTCGCGATCGGGTGGGTCGCCGGGCTCGCAATCGTCAGCGTGGTGGTGCTGATCGTCGCGAGCGGCTCAGACGAGTCAGGCAGCACGTCTTCGGACGTCGTCAACTGGATCAAGCTCCTCTTCGGCCTGCTGTTCCTGGTCCTGGCGGCCAAGCAGTGGACCGGCCGGCCTCGCCCCGGCGTCGAACCGACCCCGCCGAAATGGATGGCGGCGATCGACGGTTTCACGGCCGGCAAGTCGTTGGGACTCGGTGCGCTGCTGTCGGGGGTCAACCCCAAGAACCTCGCCCTGACCCTCGCCTCGGCCGCCTCGATCGCGCAGGCCGGGCTCAGCACCGGGCAGAGTGCGATTGCCGTCACGGTCTTCATCGTCATCGGTTCGGTCACGGTCGCCGGACCCGTCCTGTTCTTCGTCATCGCACCGAGCCGGGCCGCCGCGCCCTTGGCGACGATCAAGGACTTCATGAGCGACCACAACGCGGTCATCATGATGGTCGTGCTGCTCCTGCTTGGCGCGAAGCTGATCGGCGCCGGGATCGCCGGGCTGACAAACTGACCGAAGCGAAGGACCATCACCTGTTTCGGGGGATCGCAGCACCGGAGCACCGGCCTAGCGTCGAGGTGAGGGTTCCAGTCGGACCAGGTCAAGGAGTCTGAGCGATGCCTGCGCGCTTCAACGGTGTGGTGAACCTCGACGTACGCGACTCGGTCGCGGACTGGACGCCGTTCCGCGAACCGCCGGCTCCCGATGGCGCTCCGAACGTGCTACTGGTGCTGTACGACGACACCGGGCTGGCGGCGTGGTCGCCGTACGGCGGTCGGATCAACATGCCGACCATGCAGCGGCTGGCGGACAACGGCCTCACCTACACCCAGTGGCACACCACCGCACTGTGCTCGCCCACTCGCTCGTGCCTGCTGACCGGGCGCAACCATCACCAGAACGGCTTCGCCCAGATCGCCGAAGGCGCGCAGGGCTTCCCGGGCCACACCGGGCATATCCCGATGGAGAACGCCACCATCGGAGAGGTGTTGCGGGAGAACGGTTACAACACGTTCTGGGTCGGAAAGAACCACAATGTGCCGTTGGACGAGTGGGCGGTCGGCGCGAGCAAGCGCAACTGGCCGCTCGCGCGCGGCTTCGACCGCTTCTACGGGTTCATCGGCGGCGAGACCAACAACTGGTACCCGACGCTGGTCGAGGACAACCACTACGTCGACCAGCCATCGATGCCCGAGGACGGCTACCACCTGTCCAAGGACCTTGCCGACAAAGCGATCTCGTTCATCGCCGACAGCAAGACGTCCGCGCCCAAGAAGCCCTGGTACCTGTGGTTCTGCCCCGGCGCGAACCACGCTCCGCACCACGCCCCGGAGGAGTACATCGCGAAGTACGCCGGGCAGTTCGACGACGGCTACGAGGCCTACCGCGAGTGGGTGCTCCCCCGGATGATCGAGCGCGGCATCCTGCCCGAGGGCACCGAGTTCTCCGACATCAACCCGCTCCCCGGCGAGGCCGCGACGCCGATCGACCACGTCCGCCCCTGGGCCACGCTCAACGACGACGAGAAGCGGCTGTTCGCGCGGATGGCCGAGGTCTACGCCGGATTCTCGGAGTTCACCGACGCCCAGGTCGGTCGGATCATCGACTACCTCGAGGAGACCGGCCAGCTGGACAACACGATCGTCATGTACTGCGCGGACAACGGCGCGTCGGGCGAGGGCAGCCCCAACGGCTCGGTCAACGAGAACAAGTTCTTCAACGCCTACCCGGACGACATGGCCGACAACCTGAGCCACCTGGACGACCTGGGATCGCCGAACACCTACAACCACTACCCGACCGGGTGGGCCACGGCGTTCTCCACGCCGTTCAAGATGTTCAAGCGCTACACCTACCAGGGCGGGGTCGCCGACCCACTGGTCATCTCCTGGCTGAACGGCATCCCGGCTCGCGGCGAGCTCCGCACCCAGTACCACCACGCCGTCGACGTGGTGCCGACCATCCTCGAATGCGTCGGCATCGAGATGCCCGAGCAGGTCCTCGGCTACGCGCAGTCCGAGCTGCCCGGCGTCTCGATGAAGTACACCTTCGACACCGACGGGCCGACCCAGAAGAAGATCCAGTACTACGAGATGTTCGGCACCCGCGCGTTGTGGCACGAGGGCTGGCACGTCGTCGCCCAACGCGCGCCCCAGCAGGGCGCCACTGCGGCCGACTTCGTCAACGAGACGTGGGAGCTCTACCACTCCGAGGAGGACCGGGCCGAGGTCCACGACCTGGCCGACCAGCACCCCGAGAAGGTCAAGGAGCTGGTCAACCTCTGGTACGTCGAGGCCGGCAAGTACGACGTGTTGCCGCTCGACAACCGTTCGGTCGAGGATCTGCTGCGGCTGATGCCGGTGGCCGACGTCCCGGAGGGCGGGATCTACCGCTACTACCCGGACACCTCCCCCGTGCCCGAGTTCGCGGCGGCCGAGATCCGGGGCCGGTCGTTCAAGATCCTGGCCCAGGTCGACATCGCCGACGCCGATGCGCAGGGCGTGATCATCGCGAACGGCGCTCGGTTCGGCGGCCACACGCTCTTCATCAAGGACCGGAAGCTCTGGTACGTCAACAACTTCCTGGGCATCCCCCCGGAGCAGCAGCTGGTCTCTCCCGACGAGCTCACGGCCGGCGCCCACGTGCTGGGTGCCGAGTTCGTCAAGGAGAGCCACGGGGAGCACGGCGAGGCGCTGGGGACCGCCGTCCTCTACGTCGACGATGTCGCCGTCGCCAAGACCGCGTGGAAGACGCAGTCCGGTCACTTCGCACTGTGCGGCGAGGGACTCACCATCGGCCGGGACGGCTCCGACCCGGTCACGAAGGAGTACCACGCGCCGTTCGCCTTCACCGGCGGCCGGATCCGGGTGGTCGAGATCAACGTCGGCGACGACCACTACCTCGACCTCGAACGCGACTTCCACGCAGCCCTGGCTCGCGACTGACCCCGGTGACGCACCCGGCCAGCCGTTGGGCGCCCCGCACCGCTGATCTACCCAGGGACCTGGCCGCCGGCCTGACCGTCTCGCTGGTCTCGGTGGCCGAGGGCATGGCCTATGCCCTCGTGGCCGGCGTCGACCCGGTCTATGGCCTCTACGCCGGCTCGATCACGGTCGTCGTCGGCGCGCTGCTCTCCTCGTCGTCCCTGCTGGTGATCACGGCCACCAACGCGCTCGCGCTGGTGACCGCGGACAAGATCGGCGCGCTGAGCGGCGACGTCGACCCGGCCAAGGCGATGTTCACCCTGAGCCTGTTGATCGGCGTCGTCATGGCCGTGCTCGGGCTGCTCCGGCTCGGGTCGGTCGTGCGCTTCATCTCGACCGAGGTCCAGGCCGGGCTGGTGGCCGCCGTCGCCATCCTGATCCTGCTCGGCCAGTACGACGACCTCGTGGGCTACTCGAGCAAGAGCCACGGCGGCAAGGTGGCGAAGGCGCTCGACATCACCGGCCACGTCACCGACTGGAATTGGCCGACGGTGGCCGTGGGCGCGAGCTGCATCGCCGTACTGATCATCGCCAAGGCCACACCCCTGCGCTCGTACGCCGACATCTTCGCCCTCGTCGTCGGAACCGTTGCGGTGTCAGCGTTTCACCTGCACTCGGTCGAGACGGTGAAGGACATCGCCCACATCGCGACCGGCTGGGCGGCGGTCCCGAAACCCCACCTGCCGGACCTCTCGCTGGTCCCGCAGCTGATCCCGGCGGCCATCGCCGCGGCGATCGTCGGGCTGTCCGAGGCGGCGACCGTGGGTGCGGCCTACCCCAACCCCGACGGCCGTCGCTCCGACGTGAGCCGCGACTTCGTGGCCCAGGGCGCGGCCAACATCGCGGGCGGCTTCTTCCGGGCCCTGCCCTCCGGCGGTTCCCTGTCGCGCACCGGCGTCAGCGTCTCGGCCGGCGCTCGCAGCCGTTGGGCGTCGGTCGCCGCCGGCGTGCTGCTCGTCGTGCTCGTGGCCGTTGCCGGCAGCCTGGCCGAGCGGATCCCGCTCACGACGCTGGCCGCCATCCTGATCGTGATCGGCTTCGACGCGCTGACCAACGAGGTCCGCCACCTCCGTGCGGCGTCCTGGATCTCGCGACCCCACCTGGCGGCGGCGATCATCACCGTCGTCGTCGGTGTCTTCTACGAGCTCACGCCGGCCATCTTCACCGGCGTGGCGCTGTCGGTGCTGCTCTTCGTCTTCACCCTCGGCGACCGGGCCCGGATGGTCGCGTGGGTGCCCGAGACTCCGGACGGCGCCGCGGACCCGCTCGACGGCGCCGGCTCCGGCGTGGCCGTCTGGCGGGAGGAGAACCCGCCCGCCGTCCTGCCCAGCGATGCCGTCACCGTGATCACGCTCACCGGCGCGGCGTACTTCGCGTCGGTCTACAAGGCCTCGGAACAGTTCCCGACGCACGACCAGACCCACCACGCCGTGGTCGTGCTGCAGCTGCGCGACCGCTCGTTCTACTCACTCACGAGCGTCGACTGGCTGCGCGAGCTGATCGTCTCGTTGCAGGCGAGCGGCAACCAGGTCTACCTGGCCGACCTCGACCCGAGCCAGCGGTCGGCGGTGGAGCACTCCGGCCTGGCCGACCTGGTCGGCCCGGACGGCATCGTCTGGCGCCAGGACCGGATCGGCGCGGCCGCCACCGAAGCCGCCCGCCGCGGCTACGCCTGGCTGGCCGCGAGCTTAGCACGGTGCGTCCCCGTGCCAATAGGTTTGGCACGGAGACGCACCGTGCTAGCGAATCCAGCTCAGGGCAGGGGGGACTGCCCGGGGTCCCGTTCGCCGAGCTTGTTCGCGACTCCGCGCTGGGCGGCGCCGATCAGCAGCTTGGCGACGATGCCGACCACGACCAGATCGAGCAGCATCTGCGCCGACACCAGCAACCGCACCGAGTCCGTCGTCGGCGTGATGTCGCCGTAGCCGACCGTGGCGAACGTGGTGATGGTGAAGTAGAGCGCCCGCGTGCTGTCCAGATGCATCGAAAATGATCCCGGCGATCGCATCGAGATCTGCAGGTAGATGCGGGCGAAGATGACCAGGAACAGCGGGACGATCACGGCCATGGCCTGGACGGCGCGGAGCGCGGGATGGTGCGCTTTGAGGATCCGCAGTACCTCGAAGGCGACCACCGCGGCGAAGAGCGCGAGCTCGACGACCACCCAGATGACCTCGACCGCCAGGCGATCGCCGCGGACTGGCAGCAGGTAATAGAGCGCCAGCAGCACGACGATGGTCACCAGGCAACGAGCCACGACCTGCAGGCCGAGCTTGAGCTCCGGGCGGCGGCGCATCACTTCGACTCAGCTCTCACGGACGCAGCGGAAGCCGAGGTGGCTCGTGGTGCTGCGGACCTCGTGCCCCTGCCGCGCGGCCGGCCGATAGCGACGACAGTACGACGGCGCGCACAGGTGCGACCCGCCCTTCATGACCCGCTGCGCGTGCTCGCCCAGGCCGACCCCGGCGGCCGACGGAGCCGGTCCGCAGCAGGCGTGGCTCGCCGCCGGAACGGGCTCACGAACCTCGCGAACCTTGTTGCCCGGCAAGTGATTCACGCTCCACGGTGTGCTCGTCCACTCCCACACGTTGCCGATCATGTCCTGCAGCCCGAAGCCGTTGGCCGGGAACGACCCCACCGGCGAGGTCCGGTCGAAGCCGAGCGGGTCGGCACTGCGCCAGGGGAAGTCACCGTGGAAGGTGTTGGCCTGCAACGCCCCCCCGAGCCGGAACTGCTCACCCCAGGCGTACGTCGCGCCATCCAGGCCGCCGCGGGCCGCATGCTCCCACTCGGTCTCGGTGGCCAGCCGCTTGCCGGCCCAGGTCGCGAAGGCCAGCGCGTCCTCGAAGCCCACGTGCACGACCGGGTGATCGCCCAGGTCGGCCAGGTCGCTGTCCGGCCCGGTCGGGTGCCGCCAGTCGGCGCCCGGGACCCAGGCCCACCACCGGGTCCAGTCGTCGAGCGGCACCGGCCCGGGCGGCGGCGCGAAGACCAGCGAGCCGGGGACCATCAGCTCCGGATCGGCGTCGGGGATCTCATCGGCCGACGGAGACTGCTCGGCGACGGTCATGTGCCCGGTAGCCGCCACGAACGCGGCGAAGGCGTCGTTGGTCACCGGCGTGACGTCGACGTCGAGGGCACCGGCCTCGGCCCGGTGCACCGGGCCCTCCTCCGGATAGAAGCGGTTGCTGCCCATCAGGAACGAGGCCCCCGGCACGGGCAGCATGGCGCCCGCCTCGCCCGTGCTCAGCGGGCGCGCCGTCGATCCAGATGTGGGCGTTGGCACAGCGTGATTCTCGGCGGCGGCCGACCGCCCGGACCTCACCCTCAGCGGGGGAGATCAACCGAGCAGCGCCTGTGACTAGATGGGAGCGTCCCAGCGTCGGCTCGCCCCCTGACTGCGCCCGGAGGTGCGGATGACGACCGTCCTGGCGCGCTCGGTGCCCGCCCTGTCGTGGCTGCGCGCCTACGACCGGTCCTGGTTGCGGCCGGACATCGTCGCCGGGCTGACCGCCGGTGGCGTGGTCATCCCGCAGGCCATGGCCTACGCGACCGTCGCCGGACTGCCCGTGCAGGTCGGGCTGATGACCTGCATCGTGCCGATGGCGGTCTACGCCCTGCTCGGCGGGTCGCGCAAGATGAGCCTGAGCACGACGTCGACCATCGTGGCACTCACCGCGACCGCGCTGGCCGCCGTCGGCCCCGCGGCCACGAAGTCCCCGACGACCACGGCCGCGACGCTGACCCTGCTCGTCGGCCTGGCCCTGATCGGGATGCGCATCCTGCGCCTGGGCTTCCTGGTCGAGTCGGTCTCCGAGCTGGTCCTGATCGGGCTGAAGGTCGGGGTCGGCCTGACCATCTCGGTCAGCCAGCTGCCCAAGGTGCTGGGCCTGACCACGTCGGCCGACGGGTTCGTCGACGGCATCCGCAACGTGCTCGACCACCTGTCCGACATCAGCCTGGTCACGACCTGCCTGTCGGCAGTGACCATCGCGCTCGTCCTGGTGCTGCGCCGGGTCGCCCCCCGCGTGCCCGGCCCGCTCGTCGCCCTGGCCCTCGGGCATCGGGCTGGTCTGGCTGGCCGATCTGGACGATCACGGCGTCGCCCTGATCCCCCACGTCCCGCGCGGCCTGGTCGCTCCGGCCCTGCCGTCGACGGACAACCTCGGCACGCTCGCGCCGTACGCCCTGGCGATCGCCCTGATGGCGCTGCTCGAGTCGATCTCGGTCGCCCGGGCGACGCGGGAGCCCGACGACCCGCCGCTGCGCAACAACGAGGAGATCGTCGCGGTGGGTGCGGCCTCGGTGGCCGGGGCGTTCTTCCTCACCGTGCCCGCGGCCGGCGGCTTCTCCCAGACCCTGGTCAACGCCGCTGCGGGAGCACGCACCCAGCTGAGCGAGCTGGTGACGGCCGCCCTGGCCATCCTGACCGCGCTGTTCCTGGCCCCCGTCCTGAGCGACCTGCCGGAGGCGACGCTCGGATCGGTCGTGCTCGTCGCCGTCAGCAGCCTGGTCAGCCTCAAGGACCTCAAGCGGGTCGCTCGGGTCGACCACACCGAGCTGGCCCTGGCCGTGGCGACCGCCGTCATCGCGCTCTTCACCAACCTGCTCGTCGGCGTCATCGTGGGCGTCGCCCTCACCTATCTGTTGGTGCTGCACGCCCTGAACCACCCGGTGATCGTCGAGGTGCGCGCGCAGGCGAAGGGCGGCGGTGTGCGGCCGGTCACCGACCACGACGACCCGCCCTTGGTCGAGCTGCCCGGGCTGCTGGCGCTGCGGATCGAGGGCGGCATGTTCACGGCCAACATCCGGGCGATCGAGCAGACCCTGCTGGACCTGACCGAGGCCCACGAGCCCACGCCGGAAGTGCTCGTCGTCGACGTCCAGGGCACGAGGGGCACGTCGTTCTACGTGATGGAGGTCTTCGGCTCGATCAACGACCACCTGGCCCGGCACGGCACCGACCTCTGGATCGCCGGCCTCCCGGTCCAGGCGCTGGCCAAGGCCCGGCGGACGCTGGCCTGGTCGACCTGGGTCGAGGCCGGCAAGCTGCACGAGACGGTCGAGCTGGCCTTCGCGGCCTTCCTGCGCCGCGAGACCGACCTCCCCGGTCAGCCCTCGAAGCCGGCGCCACCCCGGCCGGGCTGAGAGCGCCCGCCATGCCCCCGAACGTGCCGATGCTGAACGCCGTACGCCGCTGGTTGCACGGCGTGCGGCCGCAGGCGGATCGACCTGAAGGCCGACCTGCTGGCCGGACTGCCCCTCGCGATCAGCGCGGTCCCGGACGGTATGGCCAGTGCGACGCTCGTGGGGGTCAACCCGGCGTACGGGCTCTATTCAGCCATCGCGGGGCCGCTCGTGGGCGGCCTGACCGCGAGCACTCGCCTGATGCTCGTGACGACGACCTCGGCCGCCTCGCTCGCCGCCGGATCGGCTCTGGTCAGCTTGCCCGCGAACGATCGAGACAGCGGGCTGATCATGCTCACGCTGCTCGCCGGTGCGTTCATGGCGGCGGCGGGCTTCCTGCGGCTCGGCCGCTACGTACGCTTCGTCTCCCGCTCGGTGATGCTCGGCTTCCTCAGCGGGGTCTCGGTCAACATCGTGCTGGGCCAGATCCCGGATCTGCTCGGGTCGTCCTCGGACCAGGGCCTCAACGTCACCAAGGCGCTCGACGTCCTGCTCCACCCGGGCCGGATCAATGTCCCGTCGGCGATCACCGGCATCCTGGCCATCCTCCTGCTGGTCGGCCTCGGGCGGACCCGCATCTCGATCGTCGCCTCGCTCGTCGCGGTGGCCCTGCCGAGCGTGGCCGTCATCGTCCTGGGCGCCGACTCGGTCGAGCGGGTGTCTGATGCCAACACGATTCCGACCGGCCTGCCGCCGCTGGTCCTGCCGCACCTGGTCGATCTCACGCCCAGCGTCATCCTCGGGGCGCTGTCGGTCGCCGCCGTGGTGCTCGTGCAGGGCGCCGGGGTGGCCGAGGCCGCACCCAACAGCACGGGCGGCCCGGCCGACGTCAACCGCAACTTCATCGCCCAGGGCGCGGGCAACATCGCCTCGTCCTTCATCCACGGCATCCCGGTCGGCGGATCGGTGAGCGGTACGGCGATGAACAAGACGGTCGGAGCGCGCAGCCGATGGGCCTCGATCTACGCCGGGCTCTGGATGCTGATCATCATCGTGGCCCTTTCGGCCGTCGTCTCCCAGGTGGCCACCCCTACCTTGGCCGCCGTCCTGATGGTCGTGGGCGTCAGCTCGCTGCGACTGGGCGAGGTCGCGACCGTGTGGCGCACTCACCCCACAGCCAAGATCGCGATGACCGTGACCTTCGTCGCGACGCTCACGTTGCCGGTTGCGGCCGCGGTCGGCACCGGCCTCGTGATCTCACTGCTGCTGCAGCTCAACCGCGAGGCCCTCGACCTGCGCGTGGTCGAGATGTCGCGCAACGCCGAGGGCCAGGTCATCGAACGGCCCGCTCCTGCGACCTTGCCCGACCGCTCGGTCACCGTGCTCGACGTCTACGGCAGCCTGCTCTACGCCGGCGCCGGCACGCTCGCCACGCGGCTGCCCCAATCTCAGGGCAGCGTCCAGCCGGTCGTCGTACTCCGTCTTCGCGGCCGAACCGCCCTCGGCGCAACGTTCTTCGCGATGATCACGACGTACAGCGCACAGCTGGCCGAGGTCGGTGGACGGCTCTATCTCAGCGGCGTCGACCCGGCGATGATCGAGCGCTACCGGAAGTCCTACGCCCACGACACCCGCGGTGACATCCAGGTCTTCGAAGCCACGGAGGTCGTCGGCGAGTCAACCCTGCTGGCGCTCGCGGACGCCCGCACCTGGCTGGTCAGCCACGCCAGTCAGACCGGCGACGAAACCGAGACCAGCGAGAGCTGACGCTCGGACCGGCCGCGTGGGCTCAGATCGGCCGCATGGTCCGGGCGGCCACGCCGGGCAGGATGCTCAACAGGCTGACGCCGATCAGGATGACGATGACGGCCGTGGCCACCTGATCGCCGGTGGTCCCGCCCTGGGAGAAGGGCAGGATCGCGGCGGCGGCGGTCAGCAGCCCGACGATCCAGGAGAAGAACCGGGTCGGTGTCGGGCGTCGCGACGAAGAGCAGCTCGAGCAGCGCGCCGGCGATGATCGCCGAGACCGCGCCCAGGATGGTGAACCGCCAGACGTCGTTGCCGCCGAGCACCCAGGTCGGGAGCCGGAGGTCCAGGTTCAGGATGTCGCGCGCCACCAGGGCGCCCAGCAGACCGATCAGCGCCGACACGACGGCCGTGGCCGCCACGCCGGCCCAGTACGGGCCCGGGCGAGGCTGCCGGCGCGGGGGCGCCGGTCGAGCCGCGGCGGCCGCCGCACGGGTCAGCGGCTGCCCCGCGCCCGGTGGCTGGAGGGGACCGCCTGGGCTTCCCGGTGGCGGCACCGGACCTCCGGGCCCCGAGGTCGTCACGACTGCGACCGGTCGATCGCGGGCGCGAGACATGCTTGCGCGCGCCGCCTCCAGTGGGACATGGTCTTCATGGCAGCACCTTTCCTGTCCGACCGTCCGAAAGCACTCAGAGTGACCGCTGCCGAGAGCCGGACACATCACCTGCTTCGGGGGAGAATGCCGCGCTGAACTGGGACAATGCCCGGTTTGCCATATTGCTCGGCGTGATCCCGGAGTGCACGCTTGGTGACGTCCAACCTTGGTGGCAGGAGGGACGCATGACAACCGCGCCTGGCAAGGGCAAGACAGGCGATAGCAAGGCGGTGCCCAAGATCCAGTCCCGGGACCTACCCCGCAACTGGGTCCCTCGGCCGCGCCTGGACGTCCTGCTCGACCGCGCGAGCGCCGGGCCCTTGACGCTGCTTGTCGCGCCCGCGGGGTCCGGCAAGAGCGTGATGTTGCGCGGCTGGGTGGCCCGCGTCGCAGCGACCGGTCGGGCCGTCCGCTGGGTCAGCGCGCGCTCGGATTCCGGCTTCGGCGATGAGCCGTCGCTACGCCAGGCCCTGGCCGAGGTCGGCCCTGGCCACGACCGCGCCCCGCAGCAGATCCTGGTCGTCGACGACGCCCACCTGCTGAATGCCGCCGAGCTCGGGCTGATCGTCGCACGGGCTGGAAGCCCGGCCGCGCTCGCTGCACGTCATTCTGGCGACGCGGCGCGACCTGGCGCTGCCCCTGGTCAGCCTCAAGCTCTCGGACTCGCTGACCGAGGTCCGGGCCGACCAGCTGCTCTTCACCGACGACGAGGCCGACGCCTTGATCACGGCGCACGCCCCGGGGTCCTCGGAGATGGACGTCATCACGGTCCGCGAGCGCGGCCGGGGCTGGGCGGCCGCGTTGGTCCTGGGCGCCCGGGCGGTCAGCGGCGCGTCCGACCGGGTCGCGGCGCGCTACGCCCTCGCGGTCACCGAGCAACCGGTCCTGGACTACCTGCTGGGGGAGGTCTTCGACACCCTGGACGCCCGCACGTCCCACGTCCTGCTCTGCACGTGCGCCACGGACACGGTCAGCGCTGACGACGCGGTCGCGATGTCGGCCGACCCGGATGCCGTCGCGCTGCTCAGCCGCCTGGCCGCCGAGGGCATGCTGGTCATCGCCTCGAGCAGCTCGGCCGGCGACGACGGCTGGCCCACGACCTTCACCTACCACCCGCTGCTGGTCGAGCTGCTCCGGCGTCGGGTGATGGTCGGCGCGGAGGACCACGCGCTGTACGCCGCGGCCCAGGTCCGGATCGTGCAGCACCACCTGATGCGCGGAGACCCGGCGAGCGCGATGCACTACGCGAGCCGCCTGGACGACACCCGATGGCTGGTCCGCCTGCTCTGTGAGCACGGCCTCGGACTGCTCGCGACGGGTCACCGCGCCGTGGTCGCTCGCGCGCTGGCCGCCGTACCGGATCATCTGGAAAGCGAAATCCCTGCTGTCACAGCGATCCGGGCCCTCGAACGCCGGCTCGCCCATGACCATGGGGCGGCGGTGCGACTCGCGAGCGACGCGATCCGGGCGGCCGACGCAGCGACCACCCCGGCGGCTGAGGACCGGCCCGACCGCGGGAGCCTCCAGGTGCCCGAGCAGTTCGATCGCACCCTGGTCGAGGCCAGCCCTCATCCTGCGCTGCTGGCTGGCCCGGATCGGCGTCGGATCCCACACCGATGCCGTGACCCCGGCGCGGCAGGGTCTCGGTTGCGCGGGTCAGAGCAGCTCCCGGCATCGTCATGCCGCGCAGCGCAACGACCTGGACGAGGCCCACGCCACGCGCGGATGGCTGTTGAGCGAGGTCGCCATCTGCGAGACCTGGCTCGGCGACCTGGCCTCGGCGCGGGTGCACACCGAGGCCGCCCTCGGGACCGCACGGGCCAGTGGGAGCGACCGCCAACTGGCCGTCGGACTGGCGCACCTCAGCGTCATCGAGTGGGCGGCGGGCAACCTGCCCGCAGCCGATGTCCATGCGCGCGAAGCCATCCTGATTGCCGAGTCGAGCGGGGGCGCCAGGGACTCGTTCGTCGCCCGGGCCCGGGTCGTCGTGGCCTGGGTGGCCATGCAGCGACTGGACTTCGCCGTCACGGACGCCGAGCTGGCTCTGGCCGGTGACTACCTGGAGCGCGAGCACGACTCCTTCGTCCTCGTGGCCGAGCATCTGATGCGCGGCTATCTGCTGGTGCACGATGGCGAGATCGTCCAGGCCCGCGCCCACCTCGAGACGTTCCCCTCGACGGTCGAACCACCGCCGATCTTCGTGCAGGCCCATCTCTCGACGCTGCGCTCGTGGTGTGCGGTGGCCGCGGGTGACCTCGACGGGATCGATGCGGAGATCACGCAGCTCGAGGCGCTCGACCTGGGCAGCCAGGCCGACGTGGCGCGCGCAGTCGCCCTGGACATTCGCGGCCGGACGGCCGACGCGCTGGTGCTCCTCGCCCGGCTCACCGCCACCAACAACCCACTGGTCGCCAACCCGACACCGGCGATCGCGGCCTCGGCGTACCGGGCCTGGCTCCTGGCCCGCGAGGGCCAGCGCACCGACGCTCAGGCTCAGGTGCGAGACCTGTTGGCCACCATGACGCCGCACCAGCGGCTCTTCGTGAGCGGTGTGGCCACGACGCCCCTGATCGTGGACCTGCTCACGGACCAGACCACGACTGACCAGTTGCAGCCGGCAGCGGTCACCGAGCTGGAGGCACTGCTCGACGCACCGAACCGAGTGCCGAGCCAACTGAGGAACCAACTGCCGAGCCAGGCCGGACCGATCGCCCTCGAGACCGCCCCACCCCCCACGGCCGAGCCGGTGATCGACCTGCGCGACCGGCCACGGGCCCCGGCTCGACGCGCCTCGGAACCGACCTCGCTCGACGGCGGCCTCGTGGTCGAGCTGACGGCGCGGGAGCATGACGTGCTGCACGAGCTCGCCCTCGGCGGTTCCTACGCCGACATCGCGCAGGTCCTCTACATCACCGAGAACACCGTGAAGACGCACCTGGCTTCGCTCTATCGCAAGCTGGGAGCGACCCGTCGGGCGGACGCGCTGCGAGCGGCCCGGCAAGCCGGCCTGCTCGACTCCTGAACCACCGGCGAGCGCCACCGGCGAAGCCGGACTCGCCCGTGGACCCCTCACCCGCGGTGGGTGAAGTGCGCCTCCTAGGCCCGTGCGAGCGTGTCGCCCAAAGCTGGGCCAGACCTTGGAGGCGTTGATGGCGGGACCGGTCGAGCTGCTCGTGCTGACCTTCCCCGGTGCGACGGCGGATCCCGGTGTCACTCGGTCGATCGCGGACGTCATCGCCACCGGGGACGTGCGGATCCTGGACCTGGTCCTCCTCGCCCGGGAACAGTCCGGGGACCTCCTCGTGGTCGACCTGGAGGAGGAGATCGACGCCCACGGCCTCGGGCAGCTGAAGGTCGAGGGGGTCGCCCTGATCTCCGATGAGGACCTCGACGTCGTGCGCGATGCCCTGGAGCCGGACAGCTCGGCGGTCGTCATCGTCTTCGAGCACACCTGGACCACCCGGGTGGCCGCCGCCGTCGAGCAGGCCGGCGGCGAGGTCGGGCTGCATGTGCGGATCCCGGTGGCCGACGTCGAGGCCGCCCTGGCCGCCGCCTCCGACGTCGCCTGACCGGTCCACCCAGCTCCACAGGTCCCGACCCGGCGGGCGCGGCCTCAGGACTTCGGTTCCTCGAGGACGAAGCCGCGCCGGATCCCCACCTCCGCCGAGATCACCGCCGCCGCGACGAACGAGGCGGCGATCACGATCAACCAGGTCAGCAGCCCGAAGGTCACCCCGATCACGCCGTACCGCTGGGAGTCGACCCCCAGGATGTGCGGCATGTAGACCGCGCTGAAGACCGAGATGACCGCCTGGCCGATGCCGGCCACGATCGCGCCGGGCACCAGCATCGGGCGGGGCACCCGGCGCGAGAGCAGCAGCCATTGCAGCTGCAGCCACAGCACGCTGGCGGCCAGGACATGGAGGAGCACCGACAAGAACGTGCCCCCCGGGACGTGGCCGAGCAGGCTCCCCACCACCGCGAGGAGCGGCGACCTGGGTCAACAGCAACGCCATGCCGGTGAGCCCGGCGAGGGTGCCCCGGATGCCGGCCGGCGGGAGTCCCCACGCCGCCTCGTAGGTGCGCTGCAGATAGCGGGTCAGCGAGAAGACCGAGTAGACCACGAGCACGAAGCCCAGCAGGCTGATCGTGCCGGTGGCTTCGGGTGGCCGGGAGAACAGCGTCCGCACCGCGTCCGCCGCACTGCCGGTGAGGTGGAACCGGGCGATCAGGCGGTCGGCGAGGGCGTTGCCGTCGCTCGCCACGGAGGCGACCACGATGGCCAGCGGGATCACGGCCGTGAACGCCTGGCCGCCGAGGACGAGCACCCGGTCGCGACCGGCGATCAGGAAGAACCGGACGACGCAGCCCATGACCAGGGACGCCGACACCCAGGCGGCCAGCCGGCCCACGGGCCCACCGCGTGCGGCCAGCTGGTCGATCGGGCTCAGCCACAGCGGGATGATCGGCGCCGCGCGCGCTGGTCGGCCGGGTCGGCCCGGTCGGGCCCATCGACATCTCCGGCAGGTCGTCCCGGCTGAGCGGGACCGTCTCGCCCACCTCGTCGTCCCTCGGGGTCGGACGGACCGGTCGGGCTCGCGGGGCTCACACCTGTCGCGCGGCCTCGGGCCCGAGGCTGATGGGTTCATTGGTCGACGGGGCCGGCGGTCGAGCGATCAGCTCGATCACGGCCAGGACGACCAGTAGGACGAGGAGCACCGTGAGGGTCCACGACCCGGTCGGGTGACTGGCCAGCACGTAGGCCAGGACAGCGACGCCGATGGCCGACACCGCGCAAGGCGTTCTTGTACTGGAAGAAGAAGGCGCCGACCGGGCCGGTGTTGAGCCCGACGTGCTCGGTGCCGCCACGAATCGCCGCGGCGGCGCGGGTGATCCCGCGCCGGGTCGCCGCCGCGGCCGAGGACCCGCCGCCGAGCCAGGCACCGATCGCGACCGCCAAGGAGACGACGAGTACGGCGCGCAGGCTGAGGCGCATGTTGTGCGTCAACGTGTCGTAGAGGACGCCCGCCGCGCTGGCCGAGGTCGAGGCCGGGAGGGCATTGAGGTAGACCTCGCGGAAGATGTTCAGTGCGGCGCCGAGCAGGAGCATCGAGGCGGCCACGGCCAGGAAGCCGATCATCAGCATCCTCAACCGGTTCCGCACCAGGAAGACCGCGCCGGCCAGCGCCACCAGGGCCAAGATGGGCAGCCAGGTCGCGGCCTTGTCGAGGGCCGAGAAGGCCCGTTGGGCCTTGGTGATGTCCTGGGACTGGAAGATGGTGAAGCTCGCGTTCACCGTCGGGATCTGTGAGGCGAGGGAGAACCCTTGCGCGACCAGCTGCTGTTTCACGGTGGCGATCAGGGGTGCGAGGTTGACCTTGACCGCGTCGTCCGTGATGGTGACGTTCTCGGTGTCCTTGCCGGTCAGGACCGCGACCAGCTGTTCGTGCGCGGTGCGGTTGGCCGCGACCCACGCGTTGGCGAAGGCCGGTGACTCCACGATCTTGGTGACCTGGGTCTTCACGAAGCTCTGCAGGCTGGACTCGATCGGTGCGGCCAGTGCCCTCAGAGTCGTCGAGACCACTGGAAGCCCTTGCGCCGCAAGGGCATCGGCGGCCTGGTTCGTGACCGCTTGGACGTCGACCCGAGTGAAGATCTCCGTGGTGATCCGGTTGATGATGGCCGACTGGATCGCTGGGTCGCTGGCGAGCGGCGCGACCGTCGAGACGTAGCGATCGGTGTCGCTGACCTCATCGCGCGCCCAGCGGGCCACGACCGCGGCGGGCGCACACAGGGCCGCGATCACCACGAGCAGTGCAGCGATGGTGGGGCGCCACCATCCGGCGCGCACCCGGCGCGGAGCCGGCGCGGCGGCGGCCGCTGCACCGTCCGTCTCCAACTTCTGCTCGAGCTCCTGGACCCGCAGACGCAGGGTCTCGATCTCGACCTCGGTGAGGTCGGCGGTATCGGCCATCGGCGCTGACTCGTGCTGCGCGGCCTCGGCTGGGCTCGCCACCTCGGCCTCGGCGCGCCTCGGCTGGCGCTCGGCCGGCCTCGGGCAGCTCGCCGCCTGGTCCTCGGGCGCGCTCAGCGGCTGGTCGTCGGCTGGGCTCGCCACCTCGACCTCGGCTGGCTCGCCACCTCGGCCTCGGGCGCGCTCGCCGCCTCGGCCTCGGGCGCGCTCGCCGCCTGGTCCTCGGGCGCGCTCGGCGGCTGGTCCTCGGCTGGGCTCACGGGCTGGTCCTCGGCTGGGCTCGGGGGTGGGGGCTCGGGCTCGTTCTGGGGGGCGCCGCCCGCCGGCCGCTTCCTGGGGGGTGGCATCAGTCGCGGTGTAGTCGCAGGCGGGGCTGCCGAGAGCCGGCGGAGCCGTCGGCCTGGGGCAGTTTGGCGACCTCGACGATCTCGATGCCGAGCTCGTCCAGCTGGTTCAGAACTCCTTGTAGCGCAGACTGATCCGGCAGCTCCCCCCGCAACACGGTCTGGATCGGCAGGGTCTGCCCGTGCAGCGTCGGGAAGGCGCTCAACAGGGCGTCGGACAGCCGACCCGAGACCCGGATCGTGTACTCGTCCATGGCGCTGCCCTCCTCGCCTGGTGCACCAGCGTCGCCGCAGTGTTAGTGGATGTAGTGATGTGAGTGGAAGCTGGTGGGTGCTGAGCCGTTCGGTCCTCTGAGGATGCGGCGACTTTCCGGACAGCGCCTCACCCTGCACGGGGGAGGCCCGGCCCTGAATTCGCGCCCTAGCGTCCGATCCGTCGTCCTGCAAAGAGAGGGGTGGTGGGCATGGTGATCATGCGCATGGGGCGCCCTGGACTGCTGGGCACGATCGGCCGGACCGCGGTCATCGCCGGGACCGCGACGATGACCGCCGGGGCGCTGAGCCGGCATGGGCAGCATCGCCCGGCGGACCCGCAGGCGTACGCCGAGAGCCAGGCCGCGCAGTGGGCCCAGGCCTACGCGCCACCTCCCCCGGCACCCCCCGAGACCGACCTGGTCTCGCAGCTGGCCCGACTGGCCCGGCTCCGCGACGCCGGAGTGCTGACCAAAGAGGAGTTCCACACCGCCAAGGCCGAGCTGCTCTCCGGATGAGCGACCAACCCGCCGCCGCCGGGACGACCGGGTTGCCCAGGGGCGTCGTCGTCCTGCTCGGGCTGGCCTCCGCCATCGTCATCCTGGGCGGGATGCGCTTCGCCTCGGGGCTGGTGGCACCCATCGTGCTCGCCCTGGTCCTGACCATTGCCGTGGCGCCCCTGTCCCACTGGGCCCGCCGCAAGGCTGTCCCGGCCTGGGCGACCGTCATCCTGTCGCTGATCGCGGTCTACGCCGTCGTCCTCGTGCTGGTCGGTGGGATCGCCCTGTCGACGGTCAAGCTGGCCACGATCCTGCCGCAGTACGCCGACAAGGCCCAGGAACAGATCCACGAGCTGAGCAAGCGCCTGGCCGACGCCGGCTTCGACAAGGCGCCGACCCAGGAGGCCTTGTCGCAACCTGGACCTCGGCCGCCTGCTCGACGCTGTCCAGAACCTGCTCGCCAGCTTCCTGGGCACGCTGGGAGACCTGTTCTTCCTGGTCACCCTGCTGTTCTTCCTGGCGGCTGACGTGACCGGGGCCGGCGCCCGCGCGGCCAAGCTCGCCGAGACGCGCCCACACCTGGCCGACGCTCTCGCCAAGTACGTCAAGGCGACCCAGAGCTACCTGATCGTCACCACCGTCTTCGGCGCCATCGTCGCCGTCCTCGACACGATCGCGCTGTACCTGCTCAACGTCCCGCTCCCGCTGACCTGGGGTCTGCTGTCATTCCTGACCAACTTCATCCCCAACATCGGCTTCGTGATCGGCGTCATCCCACCGGCCCTGCTGGCCCTGCTGGACGGCGGGGTGGGGCACATGGTCGTGGTCATCGTGGTCTACAGCGCGATCAACGTCGTGCTGCAGACCTTCATCCAGCCCCGGGTCGTCGGCGACGCAGTCGGCCTGAGCACGACGATGACGTTCCTCTCCCTCGCGTTGTGGACCTTCGTCCTGGGGCCGCTCGGGGCCTTGTTGGCCGTGCCGATGTCCCTGCTCGTGCGCGCCCTGCTGGTGGATGCCGACCCCGACGCGAGGTGGACCGGGGTGTTCTTCGGGCCGACCCCCAAACCGCCCTCTGCCGAAGCGACGCCAGCTGAACTCACCGATAGCGGGTGAGGTGTGAGCACCCTGGGGACTCCTACGGTGCCGACGACGGACCGAACCGACACAAGGAGGACATCGTGAGCACGCTGAGCGTTTGGAAGTTCCCGACGGCAACGGGCGCGGAGCAAGCCGAGATGACCCTGGAGGAACTGGCCAAGCAGCAGCTGATCACCGTGCACGACGCGGCGATCGTGAGCTGGCCCGAGGGAGCCAAGAAGCCGAAGACCAAGCAGGCCAACAACATGGTGGCCGGTGGCGCGCTCGGCGGCAGCTTCTGGGGACTGCTCTTCGGGATCATCTTCTTCATCCCCCTGATCGGCCTGGCCGTCGGTGCCGCGATGGGCGCGCTGGCCGGGTCGATGGCCGACGTAGGGATCAGCGACGACTTCATCAAGACGGTGCGCGACAAGGTGACCCCTGGCACCTCGGCGCTCTTCGTGATGACGTCCGACGCCGTCCAGGACAAGGTCGTCGGGGCCTTCGAGGGTCAGCACGCCGAGCTCATCTCGACCAACCTGGACTCCGCCCAGGAAGAGGCCCTGCGCGCCGCCTTCACCGAGTGAGCAACCGCAACCGGCCCAGGCGATGAGCGACGAGGCGGTCGAGCCGACCTGCTCCATTGTGTGGTGGGGTCACTCGGCCGCCTCGGTCCTGCTCGACGGCGTCCAGTTCATCACCGATCCGCTGTTGCGCCGTCGGATCGGACCGCTGCACTGGGTCGGCCATCGGCCGGAGGCGCGACGAGGTCGCCACGACCGATGTCGTCCTGCTCTCACACCTGCATCGGGACCACACCGACCTGCCGTCGTTGCGACGGTTCTCGCCGCCGACGCTCATCGTGGCGCCGGTCGGCGCCGCGGCTGTGGTGCGCAACCACATGCCCGCTCCGGTGGTCGAGCTGGCGGTCGGCGCCCGTCGGGTGGTCGGCCCGGTGACGATCCAGGCGACGTACGCCGACCATGACGGGCGGCGCAACAAAGGTGGCCCGCCGGTGCCCGCGGTCGGCTATCTGCTGACCGGTTCGCGGTCGGTCTACCTGGCCGGCGACACCGACATCTTCGACGGGATGCGGGAGATCGCCGATTCCGTTGCCGGGCAACGGCTCGACGTCGCCCTGCTGCCAGTCAGCGGCTGGGGACTCAACCTCGGGCCCGGACACCTCGACGCCGAGCGGGCGGCCGTCGCGTTGACCCTGCTGCGACCGCGGGTTGCGATCCCGGTGCACTGGGGCCGACTGCGGATCCCGGTGCTGTGGCGCACCCGGCCGATCCGTTACGTCACCCCCGCGCAGGACTTCGCGGAGCACGCCGCCGTGCAGGCGCCGGAGTGTCAGGTCGTCATCGCCACTCCTGGGGAGCGCGTTGAGATCACCCCGGCGGCTTGACGTCCGGCAGGATGTCCGTGACCAGGTCACCACCGAACGGAGCTCTTGATGCTGATCCGCTTCTTGCTACGTCTGCTCGTCCTCGCCGCCGCGATCGGCTTGGCGGCGTGGATCGTCCCGGACATCAACGTCTCCGGTGGGTTCTTCACCTATCTGTGGATCGCCTTCCTGTTCGCGATCGTCAACGCCATCCTGGGCCCGATCCTGCACCTGATCTCGCTGCCGATCACGATCCTGACGCTGGGCCTGTTCGCCCTCGTGGTCAACGCGGCCCTGCTCGGGATCACCGCGTGGCTGAGCAGCCACCTGAGCATCGACGGCTTCTGGGCGGCGTTCTTCGGGGCGATCCTGATCGCGATCTTCTCGGCCCTGCTCGGCCTGCTCATCCCGGACCCGAAGCGGGCCAACGCCTGACCTTCACCCGGGACGGGGGAGGCCGGTCGGTCGAGAGCCGACCCAGCATGGACCCATGAGCACATCCCCGCGTGAGTACCCCAGCGCCTGGGCGGTCGGCGGCAGCTTCTTCGCCGCCGTCGTGATGGTGACCGTCGGCATCTTCCAGTTCATCGAGGGCCTGGTCTCCCTGATCGATGGCCGGAAGTTCTACCTCACGACGCCCAACTACGTGTTCGAGTTCAACGCGACGACCTGGGGCTGGATCCACCTGATCCTCGGCATCATCGTCGCCCTGGCCGGCGTCTTCATCTTCACCGGCAACGTCGTGGCCCGCGGCGTCGGTGTGTTCGTTGCGGCCGTGTCGGCCGTGGCCAACTTCCTCTGGTTGCCCCACTACCCGCTCTGGTCGATCCTGGTGATCGCCATCGACGTGCTGGTGATGTGGAGCCTCGCGAGCGCCTCGCTGGCCGATCCGAGCTGACTCGCTCTGATTTCAAGAACATTCGCAGCCGCTCCAACCGATCCGGAGAGCCCATGGCCCACACCGACCAACACCTGGCGTCCTGGGTCGAAGGACCGACCAGGTCGGCGATCGTCGACTTCGTCGAGCGGGTCACCACCGAGGGCGGGCCGGACTATGTCGAACCGGCCGCCCGGGTCGCGGTGCTCGACAACGACGGCACCTTGTGGTGCGAGAAGCCGATGCCGATCCAGCTCGACTTCACCGTCCGCCGGCTCGGCGAGATGGCCAAGGACGATCCGGCCTTACAGACCCAGCAGCCCTACCAAGCGGCGTACGAGCAGGACATGCACTGGCTCGGCGCGGCGATGGTCAAGCACTACCACGGCGACGACGGCGACCTGAACCTGTTGCTGGGCGCGGTAACTCGCGCGTTCGGCGAGCTCCCGGTCGAGGAGTACGACGCGCGGGTGACGGCGTTCTTCGAGACCACCAACCACCCGACCCTCGGGCGGTCCTACCGAGCCTGCGGCTATGCGCCGATGATCGAGCTGCTCGACTACCTGAGCGCCAACGGCTTCACGTCGTACATCGCCTCGGGTGGTGACCGTGACTTCATGCGGCCGGTCGCCGGCGATCTTTACGGCATCCCGCCGGAGCGCGTCATCGGCAGCGCGCTGGGGCTGACCTACCAGGACACGGACGGCGAGAGCCGGTTGCTCTACAAGAGCGCGATGGAGTTCTTCGACGACGGTCCCGAGAAGCCGGTGCGGATCTGGAGCCGGATCGGGCGGCGGCCGATCTTGTCGGTGGGCAACTCCAACGGCGACCTGCCGATGCTGGCCTTCTCCGGCCTTGCAGACCGCCCGGCCTTGAGGCTGCTGCTCCTGCACGACGACGCCGACCGGGAGTTCGACTACGTCACCGGGGCGGAGGACGCCCTCGACGTGGCCGCCAAGAACGACTGGACCGTCATCAGCATCAAGCACGACTGGTCGCGCGTCTTCGCGAGCCCGACCGCATAACGAAGTCATCACGGCCCCGCAGGACCGGCCGACCTCACCCGGCGCGGGGGATGCCTCCTCGCGGGGGTCCCGCCGAGCATGGCCGGGGCCAACTGGCCGACAGCGGTCCTTGTGGTGGTGGCGGGGAGGGAACGATGAGCACGTCCATCGGGCGACGCCGCGAGGGGAGTTCGTTCGGGCTCGGCGTGAGCATCTTCGCCGGCGCGACCCTGGCCATCGCGGGCGTCACCCAGCTGCTGACCGGCTTGGTCGCGATCATCGACGGGCGCACGTTCCTGGTCACGACAACGCACTACGCCTTCGAGCTCAACGCGACCGCCTGGGGCTGGATCCACCTGATCGTCGGCCTGCTCTCGGCCGTCACCGGCGTCGCGATCTTCACCGGCAACGTGGTGGCCCGCTGGGCCGGCATCGCGCTGTCCTGCCTGTCGATGGTCACCAACTTCCTCTGGCTGCCCTACTACCCGCTCTGGGCGATCGTCGTGATCGCCATCGACGTCGTCGTGATCTGGGCCCTGGCGTCCACCTCACTGGGCGAGCGCTGAGCCAGCGTTGAACAGCCCGCTGACCAGACAATGAGCAGCCGATGAGTACCGCCTCGACGCCGGTGGAGTCGCCTCCGACCAGCGGGAGGCTGCGGGTCGCACCGAGCGACATCGAGCGGATGACCTCGCGGCTCTACCTCACGACCGGCGCCGACTCGGGCGCGAAGACCTCGGCGTTCTGGGCGCTGCTCGTCCTGGCCGCGATCATTGCGAGCGCCGGCGTGGTCGCCGACTCCACGGCCACCGTCATCGGCGCGATGATCGTCGCCCCGCTGATGACCCCGATCCTGGGCTGCGCGCTAGCGGTTGCGTTGTCCGAGCGCCGGATGATCGCCACCAGCGCGGCGTACGTCGTGTCTGGTGGCGTCGTCGTCGTCGCGGTCGGCTATCTGGTCGGGCTCACCCATCAGCTGCCGGTCGACTCCGCCACCAGCAGCCAGGTGGCCAGCCGGGTCAGCCCGACCCTGATCGACCTGCTCGCGGCCCTGGCCACCGGTGTGGTCGGCGCGTTCGCGCTCGTCCGGGCCGACATCTCCGACGTGCTGCCCGGTGTGGCCATCGCCATCTCGCTGGTGCCCCCGCTGGCCGTCGTCGGACTCACCCTGGAGTCCGGCTACCCCGGCGAGGCGGCGGGTGCGCTGCTGCTCTTCGGCACCAACGTCGCGGCCATCATCGCGACCGGCACCGTCGTGTTGCTCGTCTACCGGGTCCGCGATGTGGCCGCGCTCGGTGGCCATCCGCCGGGTCACTTCTCGGCGGCCACCGTGGTGACCCTCGCGCTGATGCTGATCCTGGTCGCGGTGCCGCTCGGCTACGGCACCTGGCAGATCAAGGAGCAGGAGGAACTGGTTTCCGAGGTGCAACCGGTTGCGACCGCGTGGGCCCGGGCCCAAGGTTGGACCGTGACCGACGTGACCTACCAGCAGAACGCGGTGCAGATCACCGCAATCGGCCAGCCCCCTGAGGCCAGCCCGGCGTCGCTGCGCGCCGCGCTCGACCAGGCCGGACTGGCCGACGTCGACGTCCACGTCACCCTGGCGCTGGGCGGCTCGCTCGACTTACCGGCCACCGAGAAGCACTGAGCCAGATGACCATCCGGGGACGCAAGGTCGGGGTGCGGTGCCTCGCCGTCCTGTCGGTGGTCGCTGCGCTCATGGTGCCCGCCGTCCTGCCCGCGGCCGTGGCGGCGCCGGGACTGAACATCGCCAAGGGCGCGCCCGCCCAGGTGCGAGCGGACGAGCCGATCACCTACACGCTCACCGTGACCAACCCCAGCAGCAACCCGGATGCGATCAACGAGTACAACATCAGCTTCAACGACACGCTGCCGCTCGGCGTGACCTACGTCTCGGGGTCGACGTCACCCGCCTCGGCCGGGGAGCCGACCAGCTCGACCGACCCCGTGACCGGCCAGGTGACGCTCGTCTGGCCGAACGTCGCCGACGTCGTGCCCGGACTCCGACTACACCCTGACCTTCCAGGTGCTGCCCGACCCCGCGACGTACCCGGTGGGGTCGACCGTGACCAACAGCGGCGCCAATGTCTTCGCCAGCTCCGACCCCCAGGCGGCACCGGACTTCGACGCGAACGGCGTCGTCGTCCCCGGCAGCTACACCGAGTCCGGGGTCTCCGGCTCGACCACCACGACGATCTCGGCCGTGTCGCTGAGCAAGGCCGAACCCAGCCCGGAGAGCGAGCTGCTGCGGGGCATCCACGACCACCCGACCGTCTACACGCTGACCGTCAACGCCACCGACGCGGGTGCGAGCTCCGGGCTGGTCCTGGTCGACTACCTGCCGGCGACCCTGGAGTTCCTCGGCTGTGGCGGTGTCGACAACTCCTCGGCCCGCGAGTACGCCGGGGCACCGTCGCTGACCGCCACGCCGACCCCGCCCAACTGCCTGACCCCGACGTCGGTCTCGACCGTCCAGAACCCGCCGCCCAACGGCACCCAGACCTATCCGCCCGGCATCTACACGCGGGTCGAGTGGACCCTCGGGAGCATCCCGGCCGGCGGGTCGATCATCGTCCGCTATGCAGCGGGAATCCCGTTGCGCGCCAACGCTTTGTGGCCCGGGACCCAGCCGAGCCCGACCGGGCTGACCCAGATCGCCAACCTGGACAACAACACCGGCCCGTCGACGCGCGAGCTGGCCTCGGAGGCGTCGGCCACCAACCTCGCATCGGTCCAGGGCACCTACGAAGGCCCCGTCGCACCCGGCACTCCGACGGCGGTCCTGGCCACGGCATCGCACACGGTCAGCATCGAGGACGTCCGGATGCGCAAGTCGGTCGATCCGACGACCTTCACGGCCGGGGGCGTCGCGACCTACACCCTGACCGTCGACACCTCGGAGTACGCCAGCGCCGACTTCACGATCACCGACGTCATCCCGGCGGGGGTCTGCCCGCTGGGTGGTCCGGGCACCAACTACGCAACCGGATCGCCCCCGGACTGCGCCGGACGGGCAGGGACCGCGCCCTCGGTCCCCTACTCCTCGGTGACCCAGAACTCCGACGGCACGTTCACGGTCGTCTTCAACTCGCAGTCGTTGCCGCGCAACGGCACCGCGACGATCACCTACAGCGGCGCGATGCTGCACACCTATCTCGGCGGCCCGCTTGCGGGTGAGCCCACCACCACCGGCGACTCCTTCACCAACCACGCCTCGCTGACCGGCCAGACGACCCCGCGCCCCGGCACCGGCGAGTCCGGCCTGCAGACCGTCGGCGACACCTCATCGGCGACCCAGACGACCAACGGCCCGAGCATCGACAAGACGATCCTGCCGCGGTCGGTCACGGACGCGACCTGCCCGACCGACACCAGCGGCTACGGCCACTCGGCCAGCCTGCCCGCGGCCGAGACCCAGTTCCGGCTCGGCGATGTCATCTGCTTCGCCTTGCGGGCCGACTTCCCCGGCACCACCGAGACGCGGAACCCGCTCGTGGCCGACTTCCTGCCGGCCGGAACCGTCTACGTCCCCGGGTCGGCCGTGGACGGCACCGATGCCTCGCAGGCTCCCTGGACGGTCTCGACCGGCGCCCGCTCGCTCACCTTCAC
The DNA here is from genome assembly GCA_963834425.1 of uncultured Actinomycetota bacterium. Classification (GTDB taxonomy): domain Bacteria; phylum Actinomycetota; class Actinomycetes; order Actinomycetales; family CAVURS01; genus CAVURS01. Next base: position 171,141 of record CAWIBR010000005.1, on the reverse strand, counting down.
CCTCGGCACCGGTCCGACCGGTGACAAGTTCGTCCCCCAGAACGCTGTCTTCGAGGTCGTCTTCCAGGCCCGGGTCGTCTCGGCGCCGGTCACCAAGGCCGGCCTGACCGGCGCGAACCAGATGAAGCTCAGCATCCAGGGCGAGGACGGTCATCGGGCCTCGTTGCGCACCTCGACCGACATCACGAGGGTCCCGGCTCCCCCAGCCGTCGTCGTGAAGGGCGTCGCACAGGTCGACAACCCGGCCAGTGGTCCGAACCCGTCCGAACAGCAACGTGGACGGCTCCCTGGTCCACGGGGGCTCGGTGGCGACCTTCCGGATCGACGTGACCAACGGCGGGACCGGGGTCTCGGCGTACCCGTTCGGTGGCACCGACGTGTGGGACGTGCTGCCCGCCGGCATCACCTGCGCCGACATCAGCAACGTCCGCGCCGTACCGGCCCCGGCCACGGCACCCACCGTTGCGTGTACCGATCCGGGCGACGCCAACCAGCCGAACTTCGCCGGCGCCACCAGCCTGAGCCTGCTCCGCGTCACGGCCGCGCTGGACCCGGCCTCGGCCACCGTCGACAGCCAGCTGCTCGCCCCCGGGGCGACGACGAGCATCCTTTACGACCTCACGATCCCCACTCCCGCAGGCGTTTCCACGACGTACACCAACACGGCCTACGTCCACAGCTACCAAGCCCTGACCGACGTCCCCGGCGGCACGGCGACGTTCTTCCCAGTGAGCAACGTCGACCTGACGGTGCCCGCGGCATTGCAGAACGCACCCGCTGCCTCCGACGCGTCCAACGTGCGCACGCCCGGCGACATCGTGGCCAAGACGGGCACGACATCGATCACCGAGGCGGGCAACAACACGCCCAACCAGGCCACCATCGGCGAGCTGGTGACCTACACCTACTCGGTCAAGGTCCCGGCCCACACCGCTGTCTTCGACGGGGACCTCACGGATGCGCTGCCACCCGGGTTCGTCGTCATCCCACCGGCCGTCCTCAACTTCTTCCCCGATGCGGGTTCCACGACGCCCGGCGCGGTCCCGCCAGGAGTGACCGTCAATCCCACGACGGGCGAGGTGACCTTCCCGCCGACCTACGAGAACTCGACCGCGACCGACCAGCTGTTCCAGGTAACGCTCATGACCCGCGTGACGACGGGCGCCTTGCCGACGGGACAGAACAACCTGACCCGCACCAACACCGCCAGCTTCGACAGCCAGGAGAGCGAAGGCGGGGCGGCCCTGCCGACCGTCTCCGCGTCGTACGCCGTGAGCATCCGGCAGCCAGCACCGGCCCTGGCCAAGAGCAACAACGACCCCGTGCCGGTCGGCGGCGACATCGTCACCTACACGGTGACCGCGACCAACCCGGGCTCCAACCGGGTGCCGATGCATGACTCCTTCATCACCGACTGCGTCCCGGCCGGCCTGACCTTCCAGGCCTACGGCGCGAACCCCGGTCAGGCGCCGACGACTGGCACCGGGACCAACGGCTGCGCTGCCGGTACGACCCGGCTGGTCTGGGCGCTGGGCGACGTCGCACCCGGCGCGACAATCACTCGCACCTATACCGTCCTCGTCCCGGTGGGAGTCGTCGCCGGCGTGACCTACACCAACACCGCCACGCTGACCGGCAGCACGCTGAACGACGGCCAGACCGACCCACTCGCACCGATCAACCCGAACGAGCGCGGGTACGCCGTGAGCGCCAGCTCCAACGTGACCATCGCGGGCGCCTCGATCACCAAGACGGTCACGCCGACCCGGGCCACCATCGGCCAGCGGGTCACGTGGACGGTGACCGCCACGGTGCCGGCCAACACCGTGTTCTTCGACGGGTCACTCATCGACCGCGCACCGGCCGGCATCGGGAACCGGCAGGTCGTGTCGTTCCAGTGCGAGCTCCTCTCCAGCCCAACGCAGCCCTGCACGCAGGTCAACACCCCCACCCAGCTGACGCCCGTGCCCCAGCCCGACGGGTCGATCCTGACCGGCTACCTGATCGGCGACATCCCGGCCGCCCCCTTCCCGCGCTTGCTGGTCGTCAACTACAGCGGCGTGGTCCTCGACCAGCCGGTCAACGTGGCCGGCCGGCTCGCGACCAACTCCGCCCACACCGCGTGGAACCTCACCAACGGTTCGAACCCGACGTCGGCCGACTTCCCCTATGCGCGAGTGGGAAACTCGGCCTCGGCGACCGTGACGATCATCGAGCCCAACGTCGGCATCGCCAAGACGGTCGACGACACCACGCCCGACCCGGGGCAGCCGTTCACGTACACCCTGGATGTGCGCAACTCGAACGGGCCCAACACCAGTACGGCGTACAACGTGCTGGTCCGTGACGTCGTCCCGACCGGCGTCGTGGTCGACCCGACCTCGATCACCTCGGGCGGGACGATCACCGGCGCCGACCCAGTTAATGGCGGCGGCACGATCACCTGGCCGGACATCACCGCGGGCAGTGGGCTGCCACCGGGCGAGGACGTCCAGCTGACCTACTCCGCGCAGCTCGCGCCGTCGACGACCCTGACCGGAGCCGCCCTGACGAACACCGCTGCGGTGCCGTCATATGCGAGCCTGCCCAGCGGCGGACGCAACTACACCGGACCGAGTACGACGGCCAAGGTGACGCCGGCCTTCCCCCGGTTGACGACGACCAAGACGGCAGTCGACCCGGCGCCGGCCTACATCGGCAGCCCGTTCACCTGGCGGGTCACGGTGACCAACACCGGCACGGCCACAGCCTTCGGCGTCGATGCGACCGACACCCTCCCGCAGGGTTGGGCCTACGCCGACGGCTCCGCGACGATCTCGGTCGCGGGCGCCCCGGCTGATGCCCAGGACCCGATCGTGGTCGGCCGCCTGCTGCGCTGGTCGGACATCGCCGTCCTCGATCCCGGCCAGGCGGTCGTGGTGACCTTCCAAGCGACCCCGACGACCGACGTGGTCACGGCGCCGGGTGTGGGTTCGACCGTGCCGCAGGTCAACTCGGCGGTCGGCGCGGGTGAGGATGCCACCGGGGCGACCGGCAACGCCAATGGTTCCTACAGCGCCGGGCCGGCGACCGCCCAGACCCGGATCGACTCGGCCGACCTGATCCTGGACAAGACGCACGTCGACCCAACCGTTGCTGGTGGACAAGCGACCTGGACGGTCAAGGTCACCAACGCCGGCCCCGACACGGCGGTCGGGCCGTTCGTCGTGACCGACACGCTGCCCAGCGGCGTCACGCTGTCGTCGGCGACCGGCACCGGTTGGTCCTGCGCCGCCTCCGGGCTGACGATCACCTGCCAGCGCACCAACCCGACTGCGACCCTCGCCGCCGGAGCCAGCCTGCCGCTGATCACGGTCGTCACCGACGTGCCGACGGCGACACCGGCCGGCACCACCTTCACCAACTCCGCCACGGTCACCGGCCGCACGTTCGACCCGAACCCGGCCAACAACACGGACAGCGACACGGCGACGGTGACGACCAGCGCCGACCTGTCGGTCACCAAGGCCCACGCCGGGCAGCTGATCGCCGGCGGCACGGGCACCTGGACGATCGACGTCGCCAACCACGGGCCCTCACTGGCCCAGGGACCGATCGTCGTGACCGACACCCTCCCGGCCGGCACCAGCTTCGTCTCGGCGGCCGGACCCGGTTGGACCTGCACCGGATCCGGGCGCTCGGTGACCTGCACCCGGGCGGCCGACCTGCCCGTCGGCCCGGCCCCCGAGATCGTCCTGACGGCCGACATCTCCCCCTCGGTCACCGGAGCGTTGGACAACACCGCGACGGTCACCGGCCCGACTCCTGACCCGGTCCCGGGCAACAACACCGACACCGACACCGGGACCGCGGTCACGCTGGCCGACCTGTCCATCCAGAAGGCGCACACGGGCACGTTCACCGCGGGGTCCACCGGCACCTACCGGTTCAGCATCTTCAACGACGGGCCATCCGATGCGGCCGCACCGGTGCGGATCACCGACACCCTGCCGAGCGTCCTGACCTACACCGGCTTCACCGACGTGACGGGCACCTGGTCCTGCGCGGCCAGCGGGCAGGTCGTCACCTGCACCCTCACTGGCTCGCTGGCCGTGGGCGACTCGGCCGCCGTGAACATCACCGTTCAGGTCGACCCGGGGGCGCCGCCGGCGCCGATCGTCAACACCGGGCACGTCTCGAGCCCGACGACCGACCCGATCCTGGCCAACAACAGCGACGACGACAGCACGGACATCAACCAGATCAGCGACCTGTCGATCGCCAAGTCGCACACCGGCACGGCGGTCGCGGGCACGAACTTCCCGTGGTCGTTGGTCGTCCACAACCACGGACCGTCGAGCAACCCGGGACCGATCACCGTCACCGACGACCTGCCCCAGGGCACGTCGTACGTCTCGGCCACGGGCACCGACTGGGACTGCTCCGCCGTGGGCCGGACGGTCACGTGCACGTACGGCGTGACCTTGGCCGCCGGCGACGACGCGTCGACCCTCACGGTGACCGCGGCCATCGCCTCGGATGCCGGACCGGCCGTGCTGCTCAACTCGGCCGCGGTGGAGAGCCCACTGATCGACGACGACCTGACCAACAACAGCGACATCGACCCGACGGTCGTCGTCGACCACGCCGACGTGGCGATCAGCAAGGTGCGGCAGGGCAGCGGCGACGTGGTGGCCGGCGCCTCGGTGAGCTACCACCTGGACGCGACCAACAACGGGCCGTCCGACGCCGACGACGTCACGGTGACCGACACGGCACCGACGGGCCTCCGGCCGACCGCGGTCACCCCGCCCGCCGGGCAGGGCTGGAGCTGCGACATCGCCGGGCAGACCGTTACGTGCAGCCGGGCCGACGATGACCGCCGGCACGACCAGCACCATCGTGGTCACGGCCGCGACCGATCCCGGACTCCCCACGGGCACCCAGCTCACCAACCACGCGGCCATCGCCACCTCGACCGGAGGCGACGACCCGGGTAACAACACCGACAGCGCCACCATCCGGATCACGGACGATGCCGACCTGCAGCTCACCAAGACTCACCTGGCCATCCCCGGCGGGACGGCGCACTCGGGTGAACAGGTGACCTACCAGATCGCCGTCCACAACGCCGGGCCGTCCAACGCCGACGTGCCGCTCACCGTCGTCGACACCCTGCCGGACGGCCTGTCCTACGTGTCGGCCGCGAGCCCGTGGACCTGCACGGCCGGCACTCCCGGGGCGCAGGACGTCACCTGCACCTACTCCCCCGCCGACCAGCTGGCGACCGGAGCGGATGCGCCGGACCTGTTGCTGACCGCACAGATCGACGCCGCGGCGCCCGCTGGCACCTACACGAACTCGGCCACCGTCTCCTCGCCGACACCGGACCCGACGCCGGCCAACAACACCGACACCGACGACCTCTCGGTCGTCCCCTCCGCCGACGTGTCGATCGTCAAGACGCACCTCGGCGCGGCCCGGGTCGGAGACCCGCTCGACTTCGTCCTGACCGCCCACAACGCCGGGCCATCGGAAGCCGCGGACGTGGTCGTGACCGACACGGTGCCGGACGGGCTGACCCTCGTCTCGGCCGACGGCACCGGCTGGTCCTGCACGGTCGCGGCGCCGACGTTGACCTGCACCCTGACCTCCCCGTTGGGCGCGGCCACGACGGCCGATCCGATCACGGTGGTCACGACGGTCCAGCCCTCGGCGTACCCCTCGGTCTCCAACACGGCGACCATCTCGACGTCGACCGGCGGAGACTTGCCGGGTGACAACAGCAGCACGGACACGGTGCCGGTGCCCGCGCAAAGCGACATCTCGCTGACCAAGACCCACGTCGGCGACTTTGTCGTCGGCCAGCACGGGGTCTGGACGCTGGTCGCGACCAACGCCGGCCCGACGCCCGATCCGGGGCCGCTCACGGTCGTCGACGACCTGCCAGCCGGGACGACCTACGTGTCCGCGACGGGGACCGGGTGGACCTGCAGCGCCGTCGGACAGCAGGTCACCTGCGTGTCCGCCACCGGACTGGACGTCGCCGAGGTGCGGTCCATCGCGTTGACCGTGGCCGTGGGTGCGAGCGCCTACCCCTCGGTCATCAACACCGCTGGAATCTCTTCTCCGGCCGAGGATCTCGACCCGGCCAACAACAACGCGACGGACCCGGTCGACGTGACACCGCTCTCGAAGCTGCGGATCGACAAGCGCGTCGTCGGCCAGGACGGCCGGCGGGTCACCTTCGGGATCGTGGTCACCAACGACGGACCCAACGCCACGACGGCCCCGATCGTGGTCACCGACCCGCTGCCGCAGGACATGACGCTGGTCAGTGCCCGGGGCAGCGGCTGGATCTGCGCGACCGGCGGCGCCACGGTGACGTGCACGTACGCCGCGGTCGTCGCCTCCGGCCACCACACACCGCGACTCGACGTGGTGGCCGACCTGACCGGGCCGGCCGCCACGGAGGCCACCAACACCGCGACGGTGTCCGGCGGGTCCATCCATCCGTGCGCCCAGTGCGGGGGCACCGACTCGGCGACGGCGACCGTGCCGAGCGTGCAGGCCGAGGAGCTGTCGTTCACCGGCGCCGACGTGGGCGGTCTGGTCGGTCTGGCCCTGCTGCTGCTGCTCAGCGGCGCCCTCCTGCGCAGCACCGCCCGCAAGCGCCGCCGCACCTGACGATCCGTTCGACAACGGTTCCGGCCGCTCCCCCTGTGCGGGTGAGGCCGGAACGGCGTCGGCGGGCCGAGCCTGGGACGCGTGCTGAGCCTGTGGACGACCCTCCTGCCGCTCGCGCTCGGCAGCGCCCTCGTCCCGATGCAGATCGTCGTCACCGTGACGTTGCTGCGCTCCCCGCACGGACTGGCCAAGGCGTTGGCCTGGACGGCCGGCATGACCTCGGTCCGGCTCTTGCAGGGGTTGATCTTCGGCCTGATCCTGGCCCCGGCCCAGCCTGATCGGAACTACTCCAGCGGCCCGGGAGAGGTCGTCTCCGGGATCCTGCTCGTGGTGGCCCTGGTCTTCTACGTGACGGGCCTGCGGCAGCTGTTCACCCACGTTGACGAGGACGCGCCGCCGCCGAGGTGGATGGCGATGCTCTCGTCGCTGACTCCCGCCAAGGCGGGGGCCCTGGGTTTCGGGATGGTGGTGATCAGCACCAAGTTCTGGATCTTCACTCTCGGCGCCGTCGGCGCGATCCGGGACGCCCACCTCGGCCCCGTCGAGTCGCTGGTCGACTTCCTCATCTTCGTCGCGATCGCGGAGGCGGCCCACCTGATCCTGGTGGGCGGCGCGATGCTCAGTCCGGACCGCTTCGCCGGTGTGCTGGACCGGTTCTCCGTCTGGCTGCAGCGCAGCAACCGGGTCATCGTCCTGGTGGTGAGCCTGATCTTCGGCACCTGGATGCTGCTCACCGGCCTGGCCGGTCTCGACATCATCTAGCGGTGACTCCCTCCGCTTCACCCCGCGCGGGTGAGGTCGAGTCCGAGCGCACTCGGCATCGTTGGGCCTCGAGCGGATCCCTAGTGGCGTCGAGCATCTGGTGGTGGTCGGGATGACCGTAGCTGAGGCGCCAACCGCGTCCTCGTCCGGCGGCGCATCGCCGGGCGGGGTGAGCCTGGACCGACGGCGGATGAACCTGGTCTTCGTCACCGTCCTGCTCGGCATGCTGCTCTCCGCGCTCGACCAGACGGTCGTCTCGACGGCCTTGCCCACGATCGTCGGTGACCTGGGCGGCGCCGGTCACCTGTCGTGGGTCGTCTCGTCGTACCTGCTGACCGACACGATCGGCACCGTCCTGGCCGGCAAGTTCGGTGATCTGTTCGGGCGCAAGCGGATCTTCCAGCTCTCGGCCGGGTTGTTCGTCGTCGCCTCCGCCGCCTGCGGCCTGGCCCACACCATGTCCTGGTTGATCGGCTGGCGCGCGGTGCAGGGCCTGGGCGCGGGCGGCCTCGCTGTGACGGCGACGGCGCTGATCGCCGATGCGATCCCGTTGCGGGAGAGGGGCAAGTACCAGGGCGCCCTGGGCGCGGTCTTCGGTGTCACCACCGTCCTCGGGCCATTGATCGGCGGCTTGTTCACCGACCACCTCTCGTGGCGGTGGGCGTTCTACGTCAACCTGCCGATCGGCATCGCGGTCATCGCCCTCGGCGCCTTCACGCTGCCGTCGATCAAGGCCGTCGAACGCCCCGCCATCGACTACCTCGGCGTCGTCTTCGTCGCGCTGGGCGCGGCCGGGCTGACCCTGGCCCTGTCCTGGGGCGGCACCCAGTACCCCTGGGGGTCGCCCACGATCATCGGCCTGTTCGTCGGCTCGCTGATCTGCCTCGGCATCTTCGTCTTCGTCGAGAGCCGGGCCGTCGACCCGATCCTCCCGCTGCGCCTCTTCCGATCGTCGGTCTTCACCGTCAGCGTGGTGCTGGCTTTCATCGTCGGCTTCGCGATGCTCGGCGCGATGACCTTCCTGCCGACCTACCTGCAGTACGTCAAGGGTGTCTCGGCGACCAGCTCGGGCGTGCAGACCCTGCCGTTGGTCGCCGGCCTGCTGGTGACGAGCATCCTGTCCGGCACGATCGTCGGCCGCACCGGGCGCTACAAGATCTTCCCCGTGCTGGGGTCGGCCGTCATGGCCCTCGGGCTCTTCCTGCTCTCCCTGATCGACGCCACGTCGTCGTACTGGACGATGGCCGCGGGGATGCTCGTGCTGGGCATCGGGATCGGCCTGTGCATGCAGGTCCTGACGATCATCGTGCAGAACATCGTCGACTACCGCGACCTCGGCGTCGCGACCTCCGGGGTGACCTTCTTCCGCACCCTCGGCAGCTCCTTCGGTGCGGCCATCTTCGGCACGATCTACGCCAACGTCCTGGGCAACTCCCTGGCCGCCGCCTTCCTGCGCGCGCAGGTTGACCCACGAACGGTGAGTACGCCGAAAGAGTTGCACGCCAAGCCCGCCGAGCAGATCGCGCCGATCGTCGAGGCCTACGCTCACGCCATCCACGTGGTCTTCCTGGCCGCAGTGCCGGTGGCCATCGCGGCCTTCGTGCTGTCGCTCTTCCTCAAGCAGGTCCCGTTGCGCGGCACCGCTCAGGCAGGCGCGTCGAGTGTCGGCGACGGCTTCGGCATGCCCGAAGGCTCGGACCGTGCGCAGCAGCTGCAGACCGCGATCGCCCGGGTGATCCGGCAGAAGGGCCGAGAGGCATTCGCCACGATCCACGAGACGTCCGGGACGACGTTGGATGTCGCCGACGGCTGGTGCGTCGCTCAGGTCCACGTGCGGGACCGGGTTGGTGCGCCCACCAGCCTGGTGTCGATCGCCCGGCAGGTGCGCGTGCCCTCCCCGTGCTGCGCCCGGCGTTCACGATCGCCCGCGAGCACGGCTATCTCACCGGCGCCGAGGATGAGCTCGAGCTCACCGCCAGGGGCGAGCAGGAGATCGACAAGTTCGCGGTCGCGATCCGGGCCTGGTTGGCCACCGAGCTCAGCGACTGGGGCGCCGGGGACGACGCCCTGCTGACGACCGCATTGACCAACTTGTCCCGCCAGTTCGTCGATCGGGACCCCGAGCTGCTGCCGTCGCCCCCGCGTGAGTTGACCTCGGCCTGACCTCACCCGTGAAAGGTGAGGACAAACCGGTCGCGCTGGGCCTAGGGTCACGTCGTGAGTGACGCCGGCCCGGACAACGCGCCTGAGGTCGAGGTGGAGCCTCGTCGTGGCGAGGTGGTCGTCGAGCCCGTCGTCGTGGCCGAGGTGGTCGTCGAGCCCGTCGTCGTGGCCGAGGTCGAGGTCGACGCCCATCGACGTGGCCGAGGTCGAGGCTGAGGCCGAGTTCGACGAGGAGCCCGAGGTCGAGCCGGCCGGTCGAGGGTCGGCGCCCGCACCGGTCTCCGTCCTCGACGTGGTCACCGGCGCCGGGGTGGTCGTGACGGTCTGCGTCTCGATCGTGACCAGTGGCGGAGCCCGGCTGGCCAAGGGCGTCGCGCAGACACTCCCCCTGCCGCGGGTCCCGTCCCTGCGCAAACCCGGAGGTCGGCTGGACAGCCTGGGAGCGCTCGGTCGCGAGCAACGCCACGTGATCGAGCAGGCCGGTTCGCGCCTGCTGGACCGGCTGCTGCCGAAGGCCGTCGACGCGGCGCTCCAGCGGGTGGATCTCAACTCGACCATCGCCCAACACGTCGATATCGACGCGCTGGTCGAGAGCGTCGACCTCAACCAGGTGATCGGGTCGGTCGACATCGACGCCATCGCCGCGCGCCTCGACGTCGCTGCCGTCATCAACCAGCTCGACCTGGTCGCGCTCACCGAGCAGATCCTCAACGCCATCGACATCCCCGAAGTCATCCGCGAGTCGACCAACTCGGTTGCCTCCGAAGGCGTCCGGGAGGTCCGGATGCAGAGCATCTCGGCCGACGACGCCGTGGCCCGGGTGATCGACCGGGTCCGCCTCCGTCGCCGCCGGCACCCTGACCAGGGGCCATCCGCGGTTGACGAGATCGTGGTCATCGCGACGACGCAAACACCCGCGGCTCCTTCGGTCAACGGTTCGGGGCTGACTCCTCGGCCATGACGGCCAACTGGATCTCGCCCGTCCCCCAGGAGGCGAGGGCCTACCAAGGCGAGCACGCCGGCCCAGTGACGCGATTCCTGGCCTGCGCCATCGACGCGGTCGTCGTGGTCGTCGTCGCCTTCGCGGCGTACGTCGGGGTGGCCGGCGTGCGCTACCTGTTGCACCCGCGTCATTTCAGCCTGCCGACTCCGTCCGGAGCGGTTCGGTCGACGTTCGTGCTGGCCCTGCTGATCTGCTACCTGGCCCTGGGCTGGGCGACGAGCGGTCGGACCTACGGCGGTCACGTCATGGGACTGCGCGTCGTCAACTCCCGCGGCCGCCGGCTGAACCCGCTGATTGCACTAGCCCGCGCGGTGTTCTGCGCGTTCTTCCCGATCGGCCTGTTCTGGTGCGTGGTCAGCCGCAAACGGCGCTCGGTGCAGGACTTGGTCCTGCGCACCTCCGTGGTCTACGACTGGAACCCGCGCGCGCCCTGGCGGTGAGCTAGACCGGGTCGGCCCAGGTCGTCGGGATGTCGGCTCCGCCCTCGGGCGAGACCCGCTTGCCACTGTGGAAGAGCTGGGGCACCGGCGAGATCCGGCCGGCGGCCAGACCTTCACCGAGCGCGAATCCCGTTGCCTGACTGATCAATCCGGCCGGCACATGGGAAAAGACATCGGCGATGCGGGCCACGTCGGGAGCCGAGTTCATCTTCATCAGCAGCAGGTTCTCGCACTGGGTCAGGACGTTCTGGTGCAGCTTGCGCGGGCTCTGCGTCGACAGCAACAGGTAGAGGCCGTACTTGCGGCCCTCGGCCGCGATCCGCTGCGCGTGCTCGATGGCGAGCGCCTGGTGGGCATCGGTCGGCTCCTGCGGACAGACGTTGTGGGCCTCGTCGATCACCACCAGGATCGGCTCCTTGTCGACCCGGCGCATCCACAGCCCGGCCAGGATCGAGGCCACGACGGCCGACCGCTCCTCGGAGGTGGGCAGGTCACCGAGGTCTATGACGGCGGCCCGCCAGTCGTCCGGGAGCTGCGACATCAGCGGCGTCTCCTCGGCGTTGGCCCAGATGCTCCAATCGGCGACACCGAGGTTGTCGATCCGCAGGACCAGCCGCCGCGCCACCTCCTCGTCCGCGCCGCTCACCTCGCCGGCCCGAGCCCGCATCTCGCGCAGCGAGTACTCGGTCGTGCCGGTCTCCTCGGCCAGCCGGCGCAGCAGGTCGTACTCGTCGGCGTCCCGGATCGGGTCGAGCGCCACGACCAGCGCCTGCTGGCGGAACGGCAGGCGGCCGTAGCGGATCTTCAGCCGGTGGGCACCCGTCGCCCGGAAGACCGCGATGGGTCCGATCGGCCCTCCGGCGCCGGGCTCGCCGGCCAATGAGTCGAGGTGGACGTAGTCGGAGTTCGGGTCCAGGACAACGATCTTGAGCCGGGTGTTGAGCAGCAGCTGCTCCAGGACCACGCCCAGGGCGTAGGTCTTGCCCGACCCGGACTGACCGCACAGGAAGGTGTGCCGGTTGAAGCCCGCGGCGGTGAGCTGGGCCGCCTCTGACGCCGGGTGAGCGAGGGAGCCGAGCGGCAGGACGGTCCGACCGCGACCGGACGCATCCTGCCAATCACGAACGACGGCCGGCTCGGCGACCTGCATCGTCGAGTCGGCCAGCACGGCGTACGGGCCGACCGGGGTCAGGTCCGATCCCGAGCGCTGGGCGACCAGCGTCCCGCGGCCGGACACCCGGGCGCCTCCGGCGGCCGACGCCGTCCGCTCGACCTCGCGGGTCTCGACGATCTGGCCCAGGAACTCCTCGCCGCCTCCTGTCGTCAGCGTCACCAACGCGCCGATCGGTGGCATCGCCGCCAACGGCGCCGAGAACTCGAACGACCGCGCGCTGAGCGACCAGGCGACCGCTTCCCGGTCCGGCGCTTGGCCCGGCTCCGCGGTCTGCTCCCCCGCCTGCTCCGTCGTCATAGCGATCCGGCCGCCTTTCGTCGCTCGCAGACCCTGCCGAATCTGCCGTGGAACCTAGCCAAACCCGGTCGGATGGGCCCCGCTTCACCTGATCCGGGGGATGCAGCCGGCTCCCGGCCGCAGTGGGCTGATCGCACCGACTCCAGCCCGACCGGACCGGCCCTCGCGGCCGGCCCAGAAGGGACATCGCGTGGCCAGTGTCGTCCTCGACCCTCCGCAGTACTACACACCCCACACCCGGCGGAAGGTGTTGATCGTCATCGGCACCCGGCCGGAAGCGATCAAGCTGCTCCCGCTGGTGCGCGCCATGACCGACAGCGAACGCTGCGAGCCGTTCGTCATTGCGACCGGACAGCATCCGGGGATCGTCGAGTCGGTGCTGGCGCTCGACGGCCTGGCCCCCCATGTGAACCTCGGCGTCGGGCAGCCCCAGCTGACCCTCAACGAGCTGTTCGCGGCCGTGCTGCTCGGCCTCCAACAGTTCTGCACCGAGACCTTCGGCGCCCCGAACCGGCAGGTGGGCGAGCGCGACTACGACGCCTATCCGGCCGCCTGCGTCGTGCACGGCGACACCTCCAGTGCGGTCGCCGCAGCGCTCTCGGCCTTCCACCTGCAGATCCCGGTCGCGCACGTGGAGGCCGGGCTGCGCACCGAGAACACGCTCTCGCCCTTCCCCGAGGAGCTGAACCGTCAGCTGATCGCCCGGATCGCGGCGTTCCACCTGGCCCCGACGTTTCTCAACGAGCAGAACCTCGTCCGCGAGGGGGTCCCGGCCGATCGAGTGTTCGTCACCGGCAACACCGCGATCGACGCACTCCAGTGGGCGGCCCGGCTCAAGGCGCCGTACGACGCGCCCGAGCTGGCCGACCTGGAGCACGACGACGCAACCCGGGTCGTCGTCGTGACTGCGCACCGCCGGGAGAACTGGGGCCCCGGGTTGGAGCGGATCGGCACCGCGGTCGGCCTGCTCGCGACGGCCTATCCGGATGTCCGCTTCGTCCTGCCGTTGCACCCGAATCCCGTTGTGGCGTCGACCCTTCGGCCGTTGCTTGACGGCCTGGCCAACGTCTCCCTGGTCGCACCGATGAACTACCTGGCCTTCGCCCGTCTGCTCGGCCGGGCCTACCTCGCGATCAGCGACTCGGGCGGTATCCAGGAGGAGGCGCCGGCGCTCGGGACGCCCGTGCTCGTCGCCCGGGACTCCACCGAACGGCAGGAAGGCGTCGACGCCGGCACGCTGCAGCTCGTCGGCACCAACATCGACCGCATCGTGAGTGCAGCCCGCGACCTGCTCGACCATCCGAGCCTGCAGGCCGATATGGCCGGCCGCGAAAACCCGTACGGCGACGGGCGGGCCGCTCAGCGGATCCTCGCGGCGTTCGAGAACATCGCCTTCGACACCCCGGCTCCGATCCCCTACGGCAGCGGCTTCAACCGACTGGATGTGTTGCGGGCGGCCGGTTTTGACCGGGATCCGAGGGAGCTGACCCGGCCTGCCCCTGGACGCGGGATGACCCGGCCCGCCGTACAGGACCCGCTGGAGGAGGTCTTCCTGCGGTGAGGGACCCATGAGTGCGTCGACCGGCTTCGACCCCTACGCCGGGCTTTCCTGGCCGACGCAGGTGCTGTTCTGGGTGGTCCTCGCCATCACGATCAGCTCGCTCGTATCAACCGTGGTCCTGCGGACCAACGTCGCGCGACTTCATCGCCGTGCGCCGCCGCCGGGCCGAGAGTCCGACTACCTGTGGGTCTTCCTGGTGCCGGCGCTCAATGAAGAGGTCACGATCGCCGACAGCGTCCAGCGACTCCGTCAGGTGCACGCCACCCACCGACTGATCCTGGTCATCGACGACGGTTCGCAGGACCGGACCGCGCAGATCCTGGCTGGGCTACGCGGGCCCGACCTGGAGGTGCTCAGCCGCCAACCCCCAGAGGCACGTCAGGGCAAGGCGGCTGCCCTCAACGCGGCCTGGCGGCACCTGCACTCACACGTCCTCGACGGACCGCTCGGTCGCGACTTCGACCCCGACCGCGTGCTGGTGGTCATTGTCGACGCCGACGGCCGGCTCTCGCCGGATGCACCGATCCACACCGTCGCTCACTTCACCGACCCCCTCATGGCCGGCGTCCAGTGCACGGTGCGGATCTACAACCGCCGGGCCTGGCTGGCCTGGGCGCAGGACGTCGAGTTCAGCATCTTCGGCGCGCTGTTCCAGTCCGGTCGCACCTGGTGGGGGGCGGCCAACATGGGTGGCAACGGGCAGGTCAACCGGTTGGCGGCCCTGGACGCGGCCGCCGACGGGGCCGAGGGGCCGTGGCGGCATCGGCTGACCGAGGACCAGGACATCGGCGTACGTCTGCTGCAGGCCGGCTGGCACGGGGCTCACGACTCGAGCGCCTTCGTCGAGCAGCAAGGACTGTCGAACCTGCGGCGGCTCTACCGGCAACGCACCCGATGGGCTCAGGGCAGCTGGCAGGCCGTCCGGCTGCTTCCCGGGACCGCGCGCGCTCCGCTGTCACTGTCGGCGCGGATCGACATGGCCTACTACCTGCTGACGCCGGTGCTGCAGATGATCACCGGCCTCGGGCTCTTGGTCGCGATCCTGCTGGCGGTGGTCGAGCAGCTGCCCTTCTGGTCGGCCGCCTGGCCGGTCATCGTCTTCTTCCTGACGCTGTCGTTCGGGCCCGCGCTGGTGTCCTTGACCAGTCGAGGTCGAGGCCTGCGGGGCGCGCTCGTCGGACTGGTGACCGTGCTGCCCTACACGCTCTACTCCTGGCTGATCTTCCCCGTCCTCCTGCGCGCGTTGGGCCGTCAGCTGATCGGCCGCTCCGGCTGGACCAAGACGCCTCGAGAGCCGATCACGCCGGCCACCTGAGCGATGCGGGTCACGGCCAGCCGGCGCTGGGCGACGGAGCCGGCAGGGTGAGGATCTGACCGGTGCGGCTCGTCTGCTCGGCTCCGGAGATCCCGCGCCACTCGGTCGCGACGATGAAGAGGGTCTGCCGGTCCGGTCCGCCGAGCATGCAGGCGAAGCCGCCGCGGTCGAGGGTCACGGTCTGCAGGACCTCGCCGCCCTCGGCGACGCGCACGCAGCACTGGTGCGGGACGTCGGCGTACCAGACCGCGCCCTCGGCATCGATGCAGATGCCGTCGGGCGTGCCCTCGCCGAGGTCGGCCCAGACCCGACGGCCGGAGAGGTCACCGTCCGGGCCGATGTCGAACGCCGTCAATCGCTTGCCGTAGGACTCGGCGACGATCAGCGTCGAGTTGTCCGGCGTGACGGCCATGCCGTTGCCGAAGGCGATGCCGTCGGCCACCTGGCGACTCGATCCGTCGGGCGTCACCAACGCGACGATGCCCGGCTTGAACTCCTCGCCCGCCATCAGGTTGAAGCCGCCGCCGTTGACGTAGCAGTTGCCCCGCCCGTCGACCACGAGCTCGTTGTAGCCGGTGGTGATCGCACTCAGATCGGCGTACGGCGCGAGGCTTCCGTCCGGCTCGAGGGTCAGCAACAGCCCCTGGCTGGAGGAGACCACGAGCACCCGCCCGTCGGGGAGCTGGTCGATCGACATCGGCATCGACGGGAAGTCGACGTGGACCTTGACCTCGCTCGAACCGTCGAGATCGAGCGCGATGATCTCTTGGGCGAGCCAGTCGCAGAACCACAGTCGATCGTCGATCCAGCGCGGGCACTCGCCGAAGGCGATGCCGGTCATCAGGACGTGGGGCTCGACCATCTGGGCAACCTACCCCGGCCCACTGACCCTGATCCGGGCCGGCGGTGGAGGCCTGGCCGTCCGGTTGGTCCGAGTCCGCTATGCTCTTCGGAGCGGCTCGCACAGTTCTGCCTCGAGCCGATTGCACGTCGACCACCACGCGCCGCGACCACCAGGGTCTGCGCCGGGCAGGACGACCACTCACGACGTTCGGAGAATCATGGCGGCTCGCCGCCCTCGTAACACACCTATGTCCACAATGACTCGCACGACTCAGACCCCCGTCCGCTCCACCACCAACAACCGCAACACCAACCCGACAGTGAAGAGCCAGCCCGCCGCGCAGCCGACCGGCGACCCGTCCTTCGCCGCCCTCGGCGTTCCGGCCGATCTGGTCAAAGCCCTTGCCGCGCAGGGGATTACGGCACCGTTCCCGATCCAGACGGCGACCCTGCCGGACTCGCTGGCCGGGCGCGACGTGCTTGGCCGGGGCCGCACCGGCTCCGGCAAGACCTACGCCTTCGCCATCCCGCTGCTGGCCCGGCTGGCCGCCAGTCGGACTCCTCGTCAGCCCAGCCGGCCCCGCGCGCTTGATCCTGGCGCCGACTCGCGAGCTGGCGACCCAGATCGACGCGACCCTGGCGCCGTTGGCCGCCGCCCTCGGGCTACGGACGCTCACCGTCTTCGGTGGGGTCAGCGCGAACCGGCAGACGTCAGGACTGCGGGGCGGTGTCGACATCGTCGTCGCCTGCCCGGGCCGCCTGGCCGATCACCTGCAGAGCGGCCACGTCCGCCTGGACGCGATCGAGATCACTGTGCTGGACGAGGCCGACCACATGGCCGACCTCGGCTTCCTGCCCGTTGTCCGGCGCCTGATGGATCAGACCCCCAAGGCCGGCCAGCGGATGCTCTTCTCGGCCACGCTCGACGGCGACGTCAACGTGCTCGTCAAGCGCTTCCTGTCCAACCCGGTGACCCACAGCGTGGACTCCTCGTTGTCGCCGGTGTCGGCGATGGCCCACCACGTGCTGCACATCCAGTCCGACGACCGGCTGGCCGTGCTGACCGACCTGACGTCGGCACCCGGGCGGACCCTGGTCTTCACCCGGACCAAGCGCGGCGCCAAGATGCTGACCCGCCGCCTGGTCACCGCTGGCGTGCCAGCGGTCGAGCTGCACGGCAACCTGGCTCAGAACGCTCGCAACCGCAACCTCGAGGCGTTCTCGACCGGCGCCGTCCAGACCCTGGTTGCGACCGACATCGCGGCCCGTGGGATCCACGTGGACGACATCGGGCTGGTCGTGCACTTCGACCCGCCGACCGAGCACAAGGCCTACCTGCACCGCTCCGGCCGCACCGCTCGCGCGGGCAACGCCGGCACGGTCATCACGCTGATGAGCGATGACCAGGTGCGCGACGTGCGCGACTTGACCCGCAAGGCCGGCATCCAGCCGACGACGACCCGGCTGCGGCCGGGACACGAGCTGCTGGCCGAGCTGGCGCCCGGCGAGCGGTCGTTCGTGAAGCCGCCGGTCGGCGCGTTGGCCGCAGAGCGCGATGGCGCTCCCGGCCGCGGTGGCGGTGGCGGTGGCGGTGGCGGCGTCGCGGTGGCAACGGCTCGGGTCGTGGTGGCAATGGCTCGGGCAGCCGATCCGGTCAGGGCGGCGGCCGAACAGCCGGCGATCGCGCTGGAGGCACGACCCGTGCCAACGGCGCGGGTCGCGCTCCGGGCGCCAGCCGTACCGGTGGAGGCCGGAGCGGCTCGGGCAGCACCGCGAGTCCCGGTGGGACACAGGGTCGTCCGGCCCCGAAGGGCGCTGCCGCCTTCTCCTCCGGCAGTCGCGTCGGAAGCCGACGCGGCGGTCGCTGACTCAGTCTTGCCGCGTGCTGACCGGTCGTTGACTCGGCCGGTCGGCCGGCCAGGTGGCGGGGCACTCGCCGTGGCTGCGGCCGCAGGCGGTGAAGTCACACAACCGGCAGAGCGCGCCGCCGAGCGGCACCGATCCTTCGGCCCGCCCGGCCCGTCGACGCCGAGCGATCCCGCCAATCAGGATCGCGCTGAGGTCGGAGATAGCTTGGCGTTGCTGGGGTTTCAGGTCCAGCAGGACTTCTTGCAGCACGGCCGCACGAGCTCGCCGAGCCTTCCGCGCCAGGATGCGGCCGGGCCGGGTCAGCCGGACGGTGCGCGATCTGGCGTCGGGTCCGTCGCCTCGATCGGCGTACCCGAGCGCGACCAGCCGGTCGACGAGCCGCACCGTGCCGCTGTGGGTGAGCCCGACGACCCGGCTCAACATGAGGACCGAGCCCGCCGGCGTGAAGTCGAGCATCGCCACCATCGCCGTCGCGGCCGCCAGATCCAGCCCGGTGGCTTCGGTCACGGCCTCCCGTAACGCGTCGTCCAGCCCGAGCACGGCCGCGGCCAGAAGATTGGCCGTGCGCGCATCGTTCGAGTTGCCCATGTGCCACACCCTTGGCATCGTATGTATGACTCGATCATATGTAGGAGGTCCGGATGACCACGCAGCTACACGCCACGTTCGATGTCACTTCCTGGGACGAGACGCCGTTCGACGAGGGGACCGGTGTCGCCAAGCTCACCGAGGCGCTGGTCGAGAAGACGTACGCCGGCGACGTTGAAGGCACCTCGACCACGAAGTGGCTGATGGCCTACGCCCCCGACCAGAGCGCCGAGTACGTCGGGCTGGAGCGGATCAAGGGGACGTTCGGCGGCCGGCACGGGAGCCTGGTCCTGCACCACGTCGGACGGTTCGCCGACGGCGCGGCCACGGCCACGTTGACGGTGGTCTCGGGCACCAACGAGCTGAAGGGTGTCACCGGAGAAGGCACGTTCCGGGCCGACCCGGCCGGCTCCATCACGCTCGATCTCGACTGACTGCCGCGCCGCCGCGCCAGCCATCGAACCCCTTACCCGGTGTCCGGCAGCCAGCCTTCCGGGACGGCGATGTCTTGGTCGTTGCCCTTGGTCTGGGACGTGGTGCCGAACGTGGTGCCGGACGGGGTGCCGCACGTGGTCTCGAACCCGACCCCGGTCGCGACGCCGACGTCCGGCGCGACGCTCGGGTCAGCGCCGGGCTGGTCGGCGTCGCTGCGTTGGTCGGTCGGGTTGGTGGGTGGGCAGGGTGAAGTGTCGGGTGTTGCGGATGGGTGTTCGGTGTGGGGTCGAGCCAGGCGGGTGGTCGCCAGTGCGGTAGCCCGTTCGAGCATCACGCATTCCCAGCCGCGTTTGGCGTGTTCTCGGTGGTGGTAGCCACACAGCAGGGTGAGGTTGTCGATGTCGGTGGGGCCGCCGTTGGCCCAGTCGGTGATGTGGTGTCGCTGGCAGTGGGACGGGGGCCGGTCACAGCCGGGGAAGGAACAGCCCCGGTCCCTGGCGGCCAGGGCGATGGTCTGGCCGGGGGTGGCGATCCGGGTGGTGCGGCCGAGGTAGAGCGGGACGCCCTTGCTGTTCTCGATCAGCACGTACAGCTGGGCCTGGTCGCAGACGTCGCAGGGCGTCCCCGACCGGGAGCAGGGTGCCGTGCTCGGAGACGGCGAAGCCGTACCGGTCGCGCAGCACCTGGTCGTCGGATGTGCCAGACGATGGCCGCGGGGGTGCCGCCGCAGGCGGGCAGGTCGCCGGTGTTGAGGATGGTTTTGAGGACGTCACCGAACGCGTCGTGCATCCGCACGTGGTGCGGGCGGTCGTCTCGGGTGCCCGGCACCTCGGCCACTCGGCCGTCGCGCTCGTCCCTCGCCGGCTCGGACTGCCGGTCGCTGGTGTGCTGGGTTGGTCGGGCTGTTCGGCCCATCCGCGTTCAGCGGCCGCGGGGGTGGCGGGGACGGCGGGGGCGGGTTTGGACCAGGCGTCCAGCACGACCCGGGCGGCTTCGCCGGTCTCCTGGTCCAGGTCGGCCTGCAGGGTGTACCCGGCCTGCCCGCGTTTCTTCCACAGCCGCAGCCCGCGCTGCTTGTGGGCGTGGTCGACGTCGCGCAGGGTCCCGTCGGGGTCGGCCCGGACCATCACTCTCGGGCCAGCACCTCCAGGTCGGCCGGGGTGACCTTGGCCGCGGCGGTGGCCATCTCGGCCTCCACCACCGGTCCCGAGTCCTCCCGGACCGGGCCGGGCAGCTTGCCGATGGTGTCCAGGATGATCCGGGCATGCTCCGCCGGAGACCTCACCCGGCGCTGATCGCCGGCCGCCAGGCCGGGCACGCGCGCCGGCAGGACTTCCCCGGTGAACGCCACCTGCGGGGTGATCGCGTGGGCCAGGTCGACCCGCCGCTTGGCCTCGCCACCGGACAGCCGCAGCTGCTCGCGCAGGAAGGTCGCCGTGGAGGGTCGGGCGTAGCGGGCCGGCTCGTCGCCGACCTCGACCGCGGCCACGTAGTGGGAGTCGAAGACCGCCAGCCGTCGGCGCAGCAGCTCCAGGTTCCGGGCCGCCGCGTGCAGCCCGGTCGAGGGCGAGTCCAGGCGGACCAGGGCGGTCAGGTCGTAGGTCGTTGAGCTGCGGCCACATCCTCGGCCAGGCAGCGCGAACGACAGCGTCCAGGCCGGGTCGCCGGTGGACTCCAGCCCCGTGTCGTCGGGGTGAACGCTGCCCTCGTTCATGTGTTCGATTCTAGACCTATCGTCCGACATCGGTCAACCCCGACAACCACCCGAATCCCGTTGAATAGCAACTATTTTCGGCAACCTTCGAGCGACTCTGCGTGACCGTTCTTCGAACCGCCGAAGGCGACCCGCGAGCAAGACCCAGCCCCGCGCGGAACCCGCGCGCCGTACCCAGCCGTCTGGAAACCCAGCCCCGCGCGGAACCAGCGCGCCGTACCAAGCCGTCTGAAACCCAGCCCCGCGCCACCCAGCGCGCCGTACTCAGCCCGTCTGAAACCAAGGCCGCATGAGACCCAGCCCGGCACTCAGCGGTAGGACGACAAGCTGTCCTGGCCAGTGGCGTGCCGGTAGGCGGCGAACCCGGTGTAGACGTGCCCGGACCAGCCGAACTGCGCCTGCCCAGCGCCGACCCCAACAGCGGAGAAGCTGTTGTCGTTGCTGACGTTTCCGTGCTCCGTGCCACCGGGCACCGTGCCATAGACGACGTGCGCGCTGTTGGTCGCGATGATCGTGTTGTGCTCGAACGTGTCGTTGGACGCGTAGTACTGCACGAGCAACTCGGGCGAGCCGTCGTTGAGCTGGTTGTTGCCCTTCAACCAGTTGTCGACGAACGTGTTGTCGAACGACGTGCCCGTGTGCACTCCCCCGCAGTCCTCGGCGCCGTTGCAGTAGCCACCCGTGGTGATGCCGGTGAAGAGGCTGCCCGTGATGTGGTTGTGCACGACCAGCACGTGGTCGCCGCTGCCGTGCGGGTTCTCCGCGGCGACCTCGATGCCGATGTCGTCCTGGCTGACCCGGTTGTCGCTGATGACGATGTGCGTCCCGCCGTCGACATAGATGCCGTCCGCGCAGTTGCACCACGCCGCAGCCCCTTCGCCGCCCTCCCAGTACGCCGGGTTGCCCCGCGACTGGATCCGCGCGATGGCGTTGTCCGCGATCAAGCCGTTGCGGGCCCGGTTGGCGGTGGTGTAGCGGTACGAGCCAGTCAGCGTGGGCTCGAAGCCGATCGCGTCGATGCCGATGTTGCCGTTGTCGTGGATCGAGTTGCCGGTGATGGCCCAGCCGTCGACGTTGCCGTTGACGACGACGCTCTCGCTGGCGCCGAGGTGCAGGTGGTCGACCTCGTTGCCGCTGATGGTGAGACCCGTGATCGACGCGTGCGGATCGTCGCCGTACGCCGCGATGCCGTGGGCGTTGATGTCGAAGCTGCCCAGCGTGCCGTTGTAGTTGCCCAGATCGTGCACGTGGTTGCCCGTGATCGTGATCGCCGAGTCATGGCCGTGGATGTAGACGCCGGCCGGCACGTGCGTTGAGCGTGCTGGTCCGATAGCCGGTCAGCTCGAGCCCGCTCACCGTCACCGCGGTGCTGTTGGCGATCTCGACCAACGCGGTCAGCCCCTTCGGCGGCGTGAGTCCCGCGCCGCTCAGGATCGGCCGCTCCCCCCGGTACGCCGCGAGCGCGATCCCGTGCACGCCCGACCAGGTGCACCCGCTGGTGGTAGGTGCCACCGCGCAGCTCGACCACTCCGCCGGCCGCCAGTCGATCCACAGCCAGCTGGATGGTGCGCAGCGGCGAGGCCACCGTGCCCGCGCCGTGATCGGAGCCGCTCGGGCGCGACGACCAACACGCGGGGCGCGACTCCGGCCTGGGCCGGCGCGGCGCCGACGACAACGGCTGCGCCAACGACGACAGCGGCAGAGAGGGCAGCGATGACTCGTGTCGATTTCATTTGATCCCCGTGTTCGCGATGGAACTGACGAAAAAGCGTTGTCCGACAATGAAAAGGATCAGGACCGGGAGCTGACTCATCACGGTGCCGGCCATCAGCTCCGGCCACCGGGTGAAGTGCGCGCTCTGGAAGGTCGCCAGCCCGAGCTGGATGGTCATCGTGTTCGGCGAGGACGTCACGACCAATGGCCAGAGGAAGTCGTTCCACACCGACAGGAAGGTCAGCACGGCGACCGTGCTGAGCGGCGGGCCCATGAGCGGCAACAGGATCCGGAACAGGATCCGGAACCGGCCGGCGCCGTCGATGATGGCCGCCTCCTCGATCTCCACCGGCAGGGAGACGAAGAACTGCCGCAGGAGGTAGATCCCGAACGGCGCCACCAGGTTCGGGACGATCAGCGCCGGCAGGCTGTCGACGATCCCGAGGTGCTTGACGATCAGCAGGGTCGGGATCATCACCACCTGGAACGGCACCATCAGGGTGGCCAGGATGCCCAGGAAGATGATGCCGCTGCCGCGGAACCGCAGCCGGGCGAAGGCATAGCCCGCCAGGCTGCACAGGACCAGGTTGCTGATCACACACGTGACCGAAACGATGGTGCTGTTGAGCATCCACCGGGCGAATGGCGACTCGGTCCAGGCGACCACGTAGTTGTGCCAGTGCAAGCTCGACGGCAGTTCGGGCGGGAAGTGCCGGGTCTCGGCCAGCGTGGACAGGCTGGTGATGACCATCCAGATCAGCGGCGCCGCCATCAGCAGGGCCACCGGGATCAGGACCAGGTGCCACCCGGAGGGCCAGTGCCGGCGTCGGCGACGCATCGGCACCGACGCGGCTGCCGTCCGGTCGACCTGCTCGATGGTCGTCATCGTCGAGCCTCCCCGACGGCCAGCGGCTCACGCGACAGTCGCATCTGTACGAACGTGATCACGGCGATGGCGACGAAGAGTACGACGGCGATGGCCGCGGCGTACCCGGCATGGAAGTACTGGAACGCCTGCTCGTAGAGGTAGTAGACGACGACGGTCGTCGCCTGAGCCGGACCGCCCTTGGTCGTCGCATAGACCTCGTCGAACAGTTGCAGGGCGTTAATGGTCAGCCAGACCAGCAGGAACGCGCTGACCGGCCGCAACAACGGCACCTGGATCCGCCAGAACGTCTGGCGCTTGCTGCAACCGTCGGTCTGGGCCGCGTCGAGCAGATCCTGCGGCACGCCCTGCAGACCGGCCAGGAAGATCAGCGCGCCGAAGCCGACCCACCCCCAGACGGTCATGATGACCACGGACGGCAGCGCCTGGGTCGGGGAGGCGAAGAACTCGAACGTCGGCAGGCCGAGCCGGTGCAGGCCCGCGTTGATCAGCCCGAAGTCCGGGTCCATCAGCCAGGTGAAGATGACGCCCGTCGCGATGGTCGACGTCACGACCGGGATGAAGACGGCCAGCCGGTAGACCGTGATCCCCCGGATCCGGCGGTTCAGCGCGGCCGCGGCCAGCAACGACAGGACCAGCGTGATCGGCACGAAGAGCACCGTGTAGACGACGGTGTGCCGCACGGAGGACCAGAAGAGCGGGTCCTGGCTGAGCTGGTGGTAGTTCTTGAGCCCGACCCACTGGCCGGGCGTCTGAAGATCGTTGCGCTGGAAGGACAGCACGAACGACCAGACGACGGGGATCAGCCCGAAGACACCGATCAGGATCGCCGCCGGACTGACCATCGCCCAGCCGGTCAGCGCCTCCTGCCGTCGGCCCCGCGCGCGCCTGGACCGCCCGTCGCCCTGCGCCAGGTGCTGGTCCGGCGGGAGGATCGTGCGCGGTCGGCGGGACCGGCGGGCGGACGGGCCCCTGCTCTCGTCCTGCCTCACCGAGCTCACGAACCAGCCAGCGCCGACTTGACCGCGTCGCTGCCGGACTTCAGAGCGGCCGCGGGCTGAGCCCGGCCGAGCAGCACCGACTGCACCATCTGGCCGACGGCCGTCGACACCTCGGCGTAGTCCGGGATGTTGGGTCGCACGTGCTTGACGTTGTTGAGGTTGTCGACGAAGACCGCCTCGGACGGGAACTTCTTCAAGAAGGTCTGGTAGTCCGGCAGCGTCGTCTCCGACTTGCGCACCGGGAGGTCACCGGTGGCGATGGCGAACTCCAGGTGGACCTTGGCCGAGGTCAGCCAGCTCACGAAGTCGAAGGCCGCGGCCGCGCGGTCGGAGGAGTGGTTGAAGAGCATGTAGAGGTCCGGCCCGGAGATCGTCTCGTGGTTGCCGTTGTAGCCCGGCAGCAGCGTCACGCCGTAGCTCACGTTGCTGTTGATGCTGGACAGGTCCCAAGGTCCGGTCCAGAGCATCGCGACCTTGCCGCTGTTGAACAGGTTGAGGTAGTTGCCGTTGCCCGTGTCCAGGTAGACCGACTTGTCGGTGACGGCCATGTCCTGCAGCTGCTGCAGGGCGGCCAGCCCGGCCGGCGAGTTGAAGGCGGGCGCGGTGTTGTCGGAGTTCAGCAGATCGCCGCCGGCCTGCCAGAGCATCGCCAGGTAGCGCCAGACGGTGTCCTCGCTCGCATCGTTGACGTAGGCCCAGCCGTAGGTGTGGGTGCTCGCGTTGGTGAGCTTCTTGGCCGCGTCGCGGAAGTCCTGCCAGGTCCAGTCGGCCGTCGGGGCCGGGACGCCGGCCGCCGCGAACATCTTCTTGTTGTAGACCAGGGCCAGGTTGTCGACCAGGGCCGGGATGCCGACGACCTTGCCGTTGACCGTGGCCGCCTGCCGCTCGGAGGGGTAGAAGTCGTTCCAGTCGAACGCCGGGGCCTTGACCTTGTTGGTGAGGTCGACCAGCTTCGGCTGCCGCGCGAGCTGGGCGGCCGAGGAGCCGTACTCATAGGCGACGTCCGGGAAGTTGCCGGCGGTGAAGCCCGCGATGGTCTTCTGCAGCGCGCTGTCGTTGCCGCCGTTGAAGACCAGGTTGACCTTCTTGGTGGGGTTCTGCGCGTTCCACTGGTCGGCCTGGGCCTTGATCTCCTTGGCCTCCACGTCGGTGTAGCCGTGGGAGACGGTGATGGTCACCGGGCCGGGCGTCGAGCTCGAGCTGCTCCCCCCGCTGCTGCCGCCGCAGCCTGCGGCGGCGGCCAGCAGGCCACCGGCGGCGACGGCCGCGACCGCGGCGCGCGCGGGCCGGCCCAGTCGGCTCCGACGGACCCCGCGAGTGAGGTGAGGAACGGCCATCGAGACTCCCTGGTTCGCACCGGCATCGAGCATGGACGAGCGTGAATCCTGCGCAGTTTTGCACGGTATTTCGAAGCCGGTCAACCCTCCGGCCGCACCGAAACGCGGTCGTTACCTTCCCTGCTCGAGGCCGCCACGGCACAGGGAGACGGCTAAATGCTCGAACCGATCAGCCACTTGCGCGTATGGTGCCCGCTATGCGACAGGAGGACCGGCTCGGCCTGATCTTGCAGGAGCTCGGCGAGCACGGGTCGGTGGCGGTGGCCGGGCTCACCGAGCGCCTCGACGTGTCCGAGGCCTCGATCCGTCGCGACCTGCACCTGCTGGAGTCGCAGAAGCTGCTGACCCGCACGCATGGCGGCGCGGTCGCGTCCGGGCGTGCTCTACGAGCTGCCGATGCGCTATCGCGGCGGGCAGCACCACGACGCCAAGCGAGCCATCGCCGCCGTGGCGATCGGCCTGCTCTCCGGTGAGGTCAGCTCGGTCGGGCTCAACGGCGGGACGACCACCACCGAGGTCGCCCGCGCGCTGGCCTCGCGACCCGGCCTGCGGGTCGTCACCAACGCGCTCAACATCGCCTCCGAGCTCGCCGTACGGTCCAACATCGAGCTGGTCGTCTGCGGCGGCAGTGCCCGCTCGGAGTCCTACGAGCTGGTCGGCCCGCTTGGCCGAGCTCACCCTGTCGAACATCAACGTCGACGTGGCCGTCATCGGCGTCGACGGCGTGCACCCCACGGCCGGCTTCACGACGCACCACGAGGTCGAGGCGCACACCAACCGCGCGCTGGTCCGGGCCGCGGAGCGGGTCATCGTCGTGGCCGACTCGAGCAAGGTCGGCAAGCGCGGCTTCGCCAAGATCGGCGACATCGCGAGCGCCTCCGACATCGTCACGGACGCTGGGGCGTCAGCCCGCGGACCTGGCCGAGCTGCGCCGGCTCGGCCCGCAGGTCCACGTCGTCGACCTGCCCTGACGCCGAGCCCTGGCGCCGAGCGCGATGGCGCTCAGCCCTGACCAGGGCGATCGCGAACTCAGAGGGCGCAGCGATCCGCGCAAGGCCTCCGGCAGCCGGTCGCCGTGGGCCGCGACCATGTCGTCGGCCAGGCTCCAGATGTCGTCCAGTCGCAGCGTGGCCGCGGTGTTCGGGTCGGCCATCATGGCCTGCCGGACCAGCTCGGGGCGGCCTTCCGTCGCCGCCCGGACGGTCAGCTCGACGACCGAGAGGAACTGCCGGTTGAGCGCCGCACACTGCGGCGGCAGGCTCCCGACAGCAACGGGTGACGCGCCGGATCCGTCGATGTGGCAAGGGACTTCGACGCCGGCGCCCTGGGCCAGGTTGTCGATCAGCCCGTGGTTGGCAACCGTGACCTGGATCGTACGGCGAGTGCCGGTGACCATGCTGTGGATCACCTGCGGCGCGTACTCCGCAGCCTCCTCCTCCGGCTCGACGTACTGGCCGGCGGCGACCTGCGGGATGAGGTCCTCGATCTCCTGGGCGTTGCCCGCGCTGATCTGCAGGTAGTCGCCGACCGGGATCCGCAGCCGCTCGATCTCGGTGTCGTCGTGCAGGTACCACGCGACGTACTCGCTGGAGTGCTCGCTCGTCTCGGTCGGATAGAAGCCGAGCCGGCGGTACATGTCCACGCGCACCCGTCGCCGCAGGTCCGGGTCGGCCGCGATCCGCGCGTCGAGCAGCGGGTAGAGGCTCTCGCCGTCGCGCTCCCACTTGAGCACCCAGGCCTGGTGGTTGACGCCGGCGCTGTGGAAGGTCACCTCGTCGAGCGGCACGTCGATCAGCTCGGACAGGTCGTGGACCGTCCAGAAGACCGAGTGGCACAGCCCGAGCACCTTCAGGTCCGGATGCGTGGCGGCGAGGTACTGGATGTTCATCGCCATCGGGTTCGTGTAGTTGAGCAACCAGGCGTCCGGACAGACCGCGAGCATGTCGGTCGCCAGTCCGTCCAGGAAGCCGAAGGTGCGCAGACCACGGAAGATGCCGCCGACACCGAGCGTGTCGGCGATCGTCTGCCGCAGCCCGTAGCGCGCGGGCACCTCGAAGTCGGTGACGGTGGCGGCGTGTCCCCCGATGTTGACCGAGTTGATCACGAAGTCGGCGCCCGCCAGCGCCGTACGCCGGTCGGCCTCGGCCCGGACGGTCACGGTCCGGCCGTGGGCCGCGACCGCCAGATGGGCCAGGCCCTCGGCCAGATCCAGCCGGCGCTGGTCGATGTCGTGCATCACCAGGGTGAGGGATCGAGGACTCGGTGAACAGGTCGTCGAAGGACAGCAGGTCGCGCAGCAGCTGGCGGGTGAACTCGGCCGAGCCGGCACCGACGAAGCAGACAGTGGTCACCCGCCGAGCATGGCACGGCGTGCAATCGCCGAGCAAGATCAGTCATCGATGCTGATTGTTTCTGGACAACTTCGGGCCTCAGCGGCGATGATGCCGTCATGTCTGGGGCCGGATCGGGTGCACCAGCTGGTGCTCGTCGTCGGCGACGCCAACCCTGATCTGATCCTGACCGGCGACATCGTGCCCCGATTCGGGCAGGCCGAGCAGCTGCTCGACCAGGCCCAGCTGACGATCGGCGGGTCGGCCGCGATCACCGCCCACGCGCTGGCCCGGCTCGGCCGTCCGGTCGCGCTGTGCGCGGCCGTGGGCACCGACACCTTCGGGCGGCAGCTCTGCGATCAGCTCGACGCCGCCGGGGTGGACCTGTCGGCCGTGCTGAGGCGCACCGACGTGCCGACCGGCCTGACCGTCGTGCTGGCCCACCCGCATGACCGCGCCATCCTGACCCTGCCCGGCGCCATCCCCACCCTGAGCGCGGATGACGTCGCGCGCGCGGTCGCCGTCCGCCGAGGCTCTGGGCTCGCGCACGTCCACGTCTCCTCGCTCTACCTGCAGCCCGGCCTGGCCGCCGAGCTGCCGACGCTGCTCGCGCTGCTGCGAGCCCAGGGGATCTCCACGTCGCTCGACACCAACGACGACCCGACCGGCGAGTGGCTTGGCCTGGACAACCTGCTGCCGCATCTAGATCTGTTGCTGCCCAACCGATCCGAGGTGACGGCGATCGGTCGTCGCGCCGATCCGCTCGAGGCTGCGACCGCCATCGCCGCAAGCGGCCCGCTCGTCGTCGTCAAGGACGGCCCGGCCGGCGCCTTCGCCGTCTCCCCCTCGGGCGAGCTGACGACGGTGCCCGGCATCCCCGCGATGGCCGTGGACACGACCGGTGCCGGCGACACCTTCGACGCGGCGTTCGTCGACAGCTGGCTCGACGGCCGCACTCTCGACGAGAGCCTCGGGCGCGCGGTGCGGGCCGGAGCCTTCGCCGTCACCGCGCTCGGCGGCACCACAGCGCAACCCACCCGGGACGACCTGACCGATCCAGATCTGTGCGGAAGGACCTGACCACCGATGAGCACCCACGTGAGCGCTGACCTCAGCCCCGGACCCACCCATGTGGGACGGGAGATCCGGCACCAACCGGCCGCCTGGGCCACCGCCCTGGACCGCCTACCCGACCTCGCCGACGTACTGCCCCAGTCCGGCGAGCGAGTCGCCGTGATCGGTTGCGGCACATCGTGGTTCATGGCCGCCGCCTACGCCTCGCGACGCGAGCAGCTGGGCCTGGGCCAGACCGATGCGTTCGCCGCCAGCCAGTTCCCGGCGGACCGTTCCTACGACCGCATCGTGGCCATCTCCCGCTCGGGCACGACGACCGAGGTGGTCCGGGCCATCCAGGCCACGACCTCACCCGTCGTCGCGATCACCGCCGTGCCCGGGACTCCCGTGCCGGCTGCCGCCGAGAGTGCCGTCGTGCTCGACTTCGCCGACGAGCAGTCGGTGGTCCAGACGGTCTTCGCCACGACGGTGCTGATGCTGCTGCGCGGCTCGCTCGGCGAGTCGCTGGGACCGGTGCTGCAGCAGGCCGCGGACGTCCTCGATGGATCGGCGCCCATCCCCGCAGCACTCGAGTCGGCCGACCAGATCACCTTCCTGGGGCAGGACTGGGCCTACGGCGTGGCCCAGGAAGCGGCGCTGAAGATGCGCGAGGCCGCGCAGCTGTGGACCGAGTCCTACCCGCAGATGGAGTACCGCCACGGACCGATCTCGATCGCGCAGCCCGGCCGCGCGGTGTGGGTGTTCGGCCGTCCGGTCGACGGGCTCCGCGACGACATCGCGGTCACCGGCGCGACGCTGGTCGACGACGACCTCGACCCGGTCGCAGACCTGGTGCGGGCCCAGTTGCTCGCCGTACGCCGCGCGGAGGCCCAGCGGCTCGATCCGGACCGGCCGCGCAACCTGACCCGCTCGGTCATGCTCACCGACGGGCCGCCCACCTCGTGATCGTCAGCGCCCGCGAGCTCGTCGACCGCGCTCGCCAGCGACGGCGGGCGGTCGCAGCGGTCAACGTGATCACCCTCGAACACGCCGAAGCGATCGCCGCGGCCGCCGTGGCCAGCCAGGTCGCCGTGATCCTGCAGATCAGCGAGAACGCCGTGCGCTTCCACGGCGGCGAGCTGGAACCCATCGCCGCGGCCACCGCCGCCGTGGCCCGCGGGTCCGCCGTACCCCTCGCCTTGCATCTCGACCACGTCACCGACGACGCGCTGATAGCGCAGCTGCCCGGCTCGGTCTTCGGCTCGGTGATGTACGACGCCGGAGCGCTGGCCTACGCCGACAACGTCGAAAAGACCCGCGCAGCAACGGATCTGGCCCACGCTGCCGGCCTCTGGGTCGAGGCCGAGCTCGGCTACGTGGGCGGCAAGGCCGACGCACCCCAGAGTGCGCACGCGCCGGGCGTTCGCACTGACCCCGACCAGGCTGCCGTCTTCGTGAAGGAGACCGGAGTCGACGCCTTGGCCGTCGCGGTGGGCAGCTCCCACGCCATGACCACGCGCACAGCCCGGCTCGATGTCGGCCTGATCGCCCGGCTCCGGGACCGGCTCGACGTACCTCTCGTGCTGCATGGCTCCTCGGGCGTGCCGGCCGATGAGATGCGGGCCGCCGTCGCCGCAGGCATCGCGAAGGTCAACTACGGCACCGGCCTCAACGTCGCGATGACGACGGCCGTCCGCGAGGTGTTGGCCGATGATCCCGAGCTGGTCGATCCCCGCAAGTACCTCGCGCCGGGCCGCCAGGCGATGACCCGCACCGTGTGCGATCTCCTCGCCGTCCTTGACCCTTAGCCCGACCCTCGCTGGCCAGGAGGAGGCCGATTTCCTGGTAACGTTCGATTTGCGCGGCACATCGCCGCACCATCAGGGAAGACGCCTCGTTGACCGTTGGGCTGCACCAGCCCCGCTCCGATCCCGTCGCCTCCTCTGAGTCGCTCAGAGGAGTGCAATGCCCCCGCCCATCAACGGCTCCGCCTTCGCCGACGCCGTGCTCGAACCCGCCACCGGACCGGCCATCGGACCAGCTCTGCCCGCCGGGAGCACCGCCGTCGTCTACTGCGAGGGCCAGTTCGGCGAGCAGGACGGCAAGACGGCCAACGGCCTGGTCCGGCACTCCGAGAAGTACGACATCCTCAGCATCATCGACAGCCGCCAGGCCGGCGTGGACGCGGGACTGTTCCTGGACGGCGTCGCCAACGGCATCCCGGTCGTCGCCGGTCTGACCGAGGCGATCGACGCGGCCGGACAGGTGCCTGACTACCTGATCTGCGGGCTCGCCCCGGCCGACGGGCTCCTCTCGCCGGAGCAACGGATCGTCCTGCTCGACGGGATGGCCCGGGGCATGCACGTCATCAACGGCCTGCACGAGTTCCTCAACGACGACGCGGAGTTCGTCGCGGCCAGCATCCTGTCCGGCGTGACCATCACCGACGTCCGCCGGCCCAAGGAGAAGAAGGACCTGCATCTCTTCTCCGGCCGGATCTTCGACGTGACCTGCCCGCGGATCGCCGTCTTGGGCACCGACGGCGCGATCGGGAAGCGCACCACCGCAACGCTTCTCGTGCAGGCCCTCAACGAGCGTGGGATCAAAGCGGTCATGGTGGGCACGGGGCAGACGACGCTGATCCAAGGCGGCAAGTACGGCGTTGCGCTCGACGCGCTGGTGCCGCAGTTCTGCTCGGGTGAGGTCGAGGACCAGGTGGTCGCCGCCTTCGAGGGCGAGCATCCGGACGTGATCGTGGTCGAGGGCCAGGGCGCGCTCAGCCACCCGGCGTACCTCACGTCGGCCCACATCCTGCGCGGCAGCCGGCCGGCTGGCGTCATCGTGCAACACGCGCCCCGCCGCGAAATGCTGGGTGACTTCCCGATGATGCCGATGCCCACGATTGCGAGCGAGATCGCCCTCATCCAGGCCTTCGCGGACACGACCGTCATCGGGGTCGCGATCAACCACGAGGGAATGACCGATGACGAGGTCGGTGAGTCCATCGTCCAGCTCCACGACGAGCTCGGCGTGCCCGTGACCGACCCGCTGACCCGTCCCCTGGACCGCCTGGTCGACATGGTCGCGTTGGCCTTCCCCGAGATCGGTGCCGCCCTCGTCCCGAGCGGGCGGTGAGCCTGCCGCGGCTGGACGTCGACCTCGACGCCATTCGGGACAACGCTCGGCAGCTGGTGGATCGGCTCTCCCCCAAGGGCATTCGCGTCCTCGGGATCGGCAAGGCCACCCTCGCCTCGCCCGGCGTCGCTTCGGCCATGCTGGCCGGGGGCGTGTCCGGGCTCGGTGACTCGCGGGTCGAGAACCTCGCCCGGCTCCGGGCCGCCGAGGTCCCCGGGCCGCTGACCCTCATCCGGTCGCCGATGCTGAGCCAGGTCGACCGGGTCGTGCGGTTGGCCGACGTCAGCCTCAATACCGAACCCGCCGTGTTGGCTGCTCTTGAGGAGGCGGCCCATCGGCAGCGCGTCGCGCATGACGTCGTGCTGATGGTCGAGCTCGGTGACCTCCGCGAGGGTGTGGCCGCAGCCGACCTGGTCGAACTGGCCGTCAGCCTGCGCCATTGCCAGGGCCTTCGCCTGACCGGGATCGGCACCAACCTGGCTTGCCAGAGCGGTGTCGTGCCCGACCAACACAAGATGGACGAGCTCTCCCGGCTGGCTGCTGAGGCGGAAACCGCCTACGGCACAGGGCTTTCAGTCGTCTCCGGCGGCAACTCGGCCAACCTGGAGTGGGCTCTGACCACTGATGACGTCGGCCGAGTCAACGAACTGCGGCTCGGCGAGGCCATCCTGCTCGGGACGGAGCCGTTGCACCGGCGACCGGTGACCGGACTGCGGACCGACGCGTTCACCCTGACCGCCGAGGTGATCGAGCTCAAGACCAAGCCCGCTCAACCCTGGGGAGAGATCGGCGAGTCGGCCTTCGGCACGGCCCGGCCGCGACCCGACGATGGTGTTGTCCGCCAGGCGATCCTGGCCATCGGACAGCAGGACGTGGACCCGGACGGGCTGACCTTCCCCGCGGGCATCACGCTGCTGGGAGCGAGCAGTGACCACCTGGTGGTCGATGTCGGCGAGACCGACCTCGTCGTCGGCGACCAGATCCGGATGGGCCTGCGCTACAGCGCGCTGCTGCGGGCGATGACCTCACCCTTCGTCACAAAGGTGGAAGGCCCCTTGTCGCAGGACACGGTCCGGGACCCGATCGAGCAGTCGGGTCAGTGCAGCATGCCGCGGCCGTTGAGCCGGTCCAGGGCCTCGCTGACCGCGGGCACGCAGACGCAGTTCCGCGAGAGTGCGTTGGACCGGGTGGCCGCGCAGAACCGTTGAGCCACCCGATCATGGTCGTCCTCGGGGTGCCCGCAGGCGCAGGTCGAAGGGTGGGCACCGCCGGGGTGCACTTGAGTCGGACCGTCGAACCGCGAGTCGATCATGGGCGAGCGCCTGACTGCGGCCAGATCCGGCCGGCGGTGAGTGGTGCGCTGAGGCGGCGCCGACAGAGGCCGGCGAACAACGATCCTCGGTGCTCGCAGACTACGCCGAATCCGCTGGTCGCCCGACCAATGCCGACGATCCACCGACGACCCGTCGACGACCAGCCCGGCGCTACTGTCCCCGCATGACCGCTGCGCGAGCGTCTCGGCCCGAGGGGCAGGGATGAGCTTCCAGGTCAGCGCTGACGCCTACGGCCGGTTCATGGGCCGGTTCTCCGAGCCGCTGGCCGCCGAGTTCGTGCGGTTGGTCGATCCGTCACCTGGGCAGCGGGCGCTGGATGTCGGCTGCGGGCCGGGCGCGTTGACCGAGGTCCTGGTGAGCCGACTCGGCGCGGGGTTGGTCGCGGCGGTTGATCCGTCCGAGCCGTTCGTCGAGGCCGCCCGCGAGCGCCTCCCCGGCGTCGATGTGCGCCTCGGTCCGGCCGAGGCGTTGCCCTTCGCCGACGACGAGTTCGACCTGACCGTGGCTCAGCTCGTCGTCCACTTCATGGCCGATCCGGTCGCGGGGATCGCCGAGATGGCGCGCGTCACCCGGCCCGGCGGCCTGGTCGCGGCCTGCGTCTGGGACTTCGCCGGCGGCCGCGGGCCGCTGTCGGACTTCTGGCGCGCGGTCCACGATCTCGACCCGCAATCCCGCGGCGAGTCCGACCTGGCGGGGGCTCGCGAGGGACATCTGGTGGAGCTCTTCGGCCGGGCCGGGCTGCGCGAGATCCGCCCCGCGACGCTGACCGTACGCGTGCACTACTCGTCGTACGACGAATGGTGGGAGCCCTACACGCTCGGCGTGGGTCCGGCCGGAGCGTACGTCGCGCAGCTCGACCCGACCCGACGACAGGAGCTGCGCGCGCATTGCGCAGAACTCATGCCGCACGGACCTTTCGATCTCGAAGCGGTCGCCTGGACGGCGACCGGTCGCCCCGACTGAGCGAGCCGAGCTGAGCCAACCGAGCCAGCTCTGACGGCTAGTCGCGGACGTCGATCAGCACCTTCCCGGTCGCTCCCGACTGCACCGCCGCATGGGCCTGGGCCGCCTGCTCGAGCGGGTAGTGGTG
This sequence comes from uncultured Actinomycetota bacterium, assembly GCA_963834425.1. Taxonomy (GTDB): domain Bacteria; phylum Actinomycetota; class Actinomycetes; order Actinomycetales; family CAVURS01; genus CAVURS01. The sequence goes on along the minus strand of CAWIBR010000005.1, from coordinate 136,432 downwards.
CACCGGCAGGCCGACCTCCGGTCCGACCCGCACGGCACCGTCGAGGACAGCGGCCGAGATGTCCTCGACGGCGAACGCCTTGGCCTCTCGAGGCAACGTGTAGAGCAGGACGAACTGCCACCGCGCATTGGGCACCATCAGCGGGCGCACCGGCAACGTCACGTCGTTGCCACCGTTGTTCGCATAGATCGCCACCGAGCCGAGGTGCGCGATGACCGCGGCGTCGATCGCCGCATTGGTCGACGGGTTGACCTCGACGATCGTGTCGACCCCGCGCTCGGAGATCTTGCGCACCTCGGCCACGACGTCCTGCTGGCGGTAGTCGATGACATGGTCGGCTCCCGCGGCCGCTGCGAGCTGGGCCTTGGCCGGGCTGCTGATCGTGGTGATCACGGTGGCGTCGGACCAGCGGGCGAGCTGGATGGCGGCGTTGCCGACCGCGCCGGCTCCTCCGGCGACCAGGACGACCCGGCCAGCCAGCGTCCCCGGTCCGAGCCGGCGCGGCCCCTCCTCGGTGACGGTCAGGCACCGGTGGGCCGTGATGAACGGCACCCCCAGGGACGCGCCCAGGTCGAAGCTCGCCGAGTCGGGCAGGAACACCACCTGGCGAGCCGGCACGATCGCGAACTCCTGAGCGGTGCCTTCCGGGCGCTGGTAGGCCGCCTCCCAGGTCCAGACCCGCAGTCCGTGCAGCGCCGCCTCGACGCCGGCGCCGACCGCGTCCACCACCCCAGCCCCGTCATGGTTGGGCACCTGCGGCGGGTCGACCGGCTCCCCCGGAGTGCTCCCCTGGCGCGACTTCCAGTCCGTGGGGTTGACCCCCGACCGATGGATCTGGACGCGGACCTCACCCGGGCCCGGCTCCCGGAGCGGGCGGTCCACCACCTGCAGGACATCCGGATCGCCGGTCTGGCTGTACGTCGCGGCTCGGTTGGTCATCCCGCCACACTGGCACGTCGGCGTCAGAACAGCCGCTCGGCCGCGAGCGCAGCCGGCTCCTCCAGCTCCAGCAGCCGCCGTTTGCGATCCAGGCCCCCGGCGTACCCCGTGAGCCGGCCACCGCTGCCCACGACCCGATGACACGGCACCACGATCGAGAGCGGGTTGCGGCCCACGGCCTGCCCGACCTCCTGGGCCAGCGCCCGCTCGCCCAGCCGCTCGGCCAGCGCGCCGTACGTCGTGGTCGTGCCGAACGGGATCTCTCTCAGCAGCGCCCAGACCCGCTCCTGGAACGGCGTCCCGGTGGCGCGGGTCGGCAGGTCGAAGCTCGTCCGCCGGCCGGTGAGGTACTCCTCGAGCTCGCTCCCTGCCTGGTTGAGCACGGGATCGTCCGCCACCACCACCAGCCGGCCGTACGCCGCGGCCGACGGCCGAGGCCAGTGACCGGGGAAGTACACGCCGGTCAGGCAGGCGCCGTGCGCGGCCAGGGTCAGCTCGCCCAGCTCGGTCACGATCCGGCCGTGCCGGGTGTCAGAGGGGTCAGCGACGTCAGGGATGCGCAGGCTCATGCTCATCCAACGTCGGGAGGTGACCTGATGTGAGGGTGCTGCCGGCCGTGGCGGCCGTAGCCGCGGCTGTCGGACCCCGCCTCTACGGTGGACACCGGGCATACCAGCGCGAGGCCGATGGTTGCCCAGAAATCGGTGCTCGCACCGACGGCTTCTCGCCCACGACGACGTGCGCTCCCGCAGTTGACCGGTCTGGCCCGCCGGCCCCCGCCCGACCGAACTCGTTGGAGGACCTGTGACCGTCCCCGCTTCGCCACCTGACGACCCCACGACCGCCCCCGAGGCGCCCCCCGCTGACGTTGCGTCCGCAGCGGCGCCGGACACCCCGACCACCAGCTTCCCCGGTGAGCTCGGGTCGGCCGAAGAGGCCGACCCCCGCCGGTGGTGGGCGCTCGCCGTCCTGGCCGCCGCCCAGCTGATGATCGTGCTCGACGCCTCGATCGTGAACATCGCGCTGCCGAGCGCGCAGAAGGACCTCGGCATCTCCAACGCCGACCGCCAATGGGTGGTGACGGCCTACACGCTGGCCTTCGGCGGCCTCTTGCTGCTGGGCGGCCGGATCGCTGACTACACCGGACGCAAGCGCACCTTCATCATCGGCCTGCTCGGCTTTGCCGGGGCCTCCGCGCTCGGCGGCTTCGCGCAGACCGAGGGCATGCTGTTCGCCGCCCGCGCGCTGCAGGGCGGGTTCGCGGCGCTGATGGCTCCCGCGTCGCTGTCCATCGTCACGGTGATGTTCACCGAGCCCAAGGAGCGGGCCAAGGCCTTCGGCGTCTTCGGCGCGCTCGCCGGAGGCGGGGCGGCGATCGGCCTGATCGTCGGTGGTGTCCTGACCGAGTACGCGTCGTGGCGCTGGTGCCTCGGGGTCAACGTGCCCATCTCGCTGATCGTCGCCGGTGCCGCGATTCCGCTGGTCCACGAGAGCAAGGCGCACGGCAACACCCGCTACGACATCCCGGGCGTCCTGATGGCCACGCTGGGTCTGGTCTCGCTGGTCTACGGGTTCACCGAGGCCGCCAAGGTCAAGCACCCGGACGACCCGACCGACACCTCGGTGCTGGGCTGGGGCGACTCGTCGACCATCTTCTTCCTGGTCGTCGCGGTGATCCTGCTCGCCGGTTTCGTGCTCTGGGAGATGCGGGCCCCGAACCCGTTGCTGCCGCTGCGCGTGCTGTTGGACCGCAACCGGGGCGCGTCGTACCTGATGTTCCTGCTGGTCGGAGCCGGGCTGTTCGCGATGTTCCTGTTCCTGACCTACTACTTCCAGGTCAACCTGGGTTACAGCCCGCTGAAGTCCGGCTTCGCGTTCTTGCCGTTCAGCGTGGGCATCATCCTGACCGCGGGAGTCGTGGCTCAGCTGCTACCCCGCGTCGGACCCAAACCGCTGATGGTGCCGGGTCTGGCGATGGCGGTGGTCGGCATGCTCTGGCTGACCCAGATCAGCGCGACGACGTCCTACACGACCCACGTGCTGCCGTCGGAGATCCTGATGAGCGTCGGACTGGCCGGGGTCTTCATCCCCGCGTCGAGCCTGGCGCTGCTCGGCATCAGCTCGCACGACGCCGGTGTCGGCAGTGCGGTGCTGAACACCTCGCAGCAGATCGGTGGCTCGTTGGGGACGGCGCTGCTCAACACGCTGTTCGCCGGCGCGGTGACGGCCTACTTCACGGCCCATCTCACCAACCCGGAGCAGGTCGCCAAGCTGACGCCGTCCGCGCTGCTGCACGGTTACCACGTGGCGTTCTTCGCCGGAGCGATCCTGCTGACGGTCGCGTTCTTGGTCGCGCTGCTGATGGTCAACGCCAAGAAGCAGGACCTGCCGAGCGACGCCACGGTGCCCGCCGCCTGACCGCCGCCTGACTGCGTCACGTGAGGCCCGTCCGATCGCCGCCGAGCGGCGATCGGACGGGGCCCGCCAGACTGGGACGATGAGCGGACAGCGCGACGAGCGGGTTGATCACTACATCGATGCGCTCCCGGGCTGGCAACAGGCCATCTGCCGGCAGGTCCGCGAGGTCGTGCACGCCGCCGACCCCGAGGTCAGCGAGACGATCAAGCGCACCGACCGGCCGTACTTCGTGCTGGACGGCAACATCTGTGCGCTGCTGGCGACCAAGGACCACGTCAACGTCTTCGTCTACGACCCGATCGCGCCGGACCCGACCGGCCTGATCAACCAGGGGCAGGGCAACGCGACGGCTCGGTCGATCCAGATCTACGCCGACACCCGGCTCGACGAGACGGCCCTGCTGGCCCTGCTGCGCGCGGTGATCGCCAACAACCGCGCGGGCGGTTGGCGGGCCGTGCAGCAACGGCAGGCCTGAGGTGCCCGAGCTCCCCGAGGTGGAGTCCGCGCGCCTGGTCATCGAGCGGGCGGCGCTGGGCCGGCGGATCGTCGACGTCGACGACTCCGACACCTACGAGTGCCGGCCGCACCAGCCGGGCGACCTCCACCGCGCGCTGGTCGGTCGCCGGCTCACCGTGGCTCATCGGCGCGGCAAGAGCATGTGGTGCGAGACCTCCGGGGTGGGCCGGGCCCGCACGCCCGGGCCGATGCTCGGCGTCCACCTCGGCATGTCCGGCAAGATCGTCATCGCCGACGGCAAGGGCCACGAGGTCGACGGCGGCGACTACTGGGAGCGGGGCCGTGCGCCCGGCGACTACCGGTACTCACGGTTCTCGCTGTCCTTCGCCGACGGCGGCGCGCTGCTCCTCGTCGACCCGCGCCGGCTCGGCCGGGTGCGGCTCGATCCCGACATCGATGCGCTCGGGCCGGACGCCCACGAGATGACCCTGCGCGACTTCCGGCTCGCGCTGGCGGGTGGGTCCGCGCCGGTCAAGGCCCGCCTGCTCGACCAGGAGGCGGTCGCCGGCATCGGCAACCTGCTCGCCGACCAGGCCCTGTGGTTGGCCCGGATCAACCCGGCCCGGTCGGTCAAGGACCTCGACCGCCGCGACGTCGAGCGGCTCTTTCGCGCCGTACGCCGGACCATCGACCGCGCGCTGGCCGGAGGCGGCGTACACACGTTGTCGCTCATCGAGTTCCGCCGGCCGGGTGCGCAATGTCCGCGGGACGGGGCGCCGATGGTTCGCGGCACGGTCGGCGGCCGAACGACCTGGTGGTGCTCGCGCGAGCAGGCGTGAAGCCCGGTCGCGCGGGGCTGGTTGACGGCTGCGGCATGATCAAGGCACCACCTGGAGACAGCCGGGTGGCGTCGTCCGTGTTTGTCGACAGGAGCGTGACCCGGTGGGCACCCAGCTGACCCCCGACGACGCAGCGGGATTTGCCCGGCTCGCCCAGGAGCTGGCCGAGAAGCCAGACATCGTGCAGACCGTGCAGCGGGTGATCGAGATCGCCCAGGAGTCGATCCCGGGCTGCGCCTACGCCGGCTTCACGCTGACCCACAAGGACCGGTTGGAGACCGCTGCGGCGACCGACCCGGTGATCGCCGAGCTCGACCAGGCCCAGCACGACCTCGGTCAGGGCCCGTGCCTCGAGGCCGCGCGCACCGAGGAGACCTACCTGATCCGGGACACCCGCGACGAGCCCCGCTGGCCGCGCTGGGCGGCCCGGGCCGCCGAGGTCGGCGTGCTCAGCGTGCTCTCGGTCCAACTGACCGGGCCCAACCACCTGCACGCCGCGATGAACCTGTACGCCACGTCCGTCGACGCCTTCGACGAGGACGCCGTGATCACGGCGCAGATCTACGCGACGCACGCCGGCAACGCGATTGCGGCGACCAACGAGACCGAGCAGCTGCAGACCGCGATGCGCTCGCGGCAGGTCATCGGCATCGCCCAGGGCATGCTGATGCTGCGCTACGGGCTGACCGAGGACCAGGCCTTCCAGTTCCTGTCGCGCAACTCCCAGGACACCAACACCAAGCTGCGCGAGCTCGCGGCCCGGGTCATCGAGGAGCTCACTCAGCGCGCCACACCGGCCGACCCCAAGCCCTGACGGCGCTCAGTCGTCGAACGCTCAGTCGTCGAACGCTCAGTCGTCGAAGGCACCGTCGTTGAGCTCGACCAGCGTCCGGGCGGCGCCGACCTCGTGCAGCCGGTCCAGGATCGCGACGTACGTCGCTCGGAAACGCTCGTTGCTGGCGAGATCGCCGAAGAGCTGCGAAATGCCCAGCAGCGCAGCCGGATCCGCCGGATAGCGCCGCGCCAGTGCGCTCACCTCACCGGCCAGGCGATCGACGATCTCGATCGGCTGGCCGTGCTCGTCCACGCCCTCGGCGTACCGCGCCCAGCCGGCGATGATCGCGGTCGTGCGAGAGATCGGGCCGCCGGACTCCAGGTTGCTGCGCAGCACCGGCAGCACCCACTTGGGGATCCGGTCCGAGCTCTCGGCGCACAGCCGCTTGAGGGTGTCGCGCACCTCGGGGTTGGAGAAGCGCTCGATCAGCTCCCCCTTGTACGCCGCGAGATCGACGCCCGGCACGGGCAACAGGGTCGGCGTGGCCTCGTCGTCCATGTAGGCGCTCAGGAAGGTCACGAAGCGCGGGTCCAGCGCCGCCTCGTGGACGTACTCGTAGCCCACCAAGTAGCCGAGGTAGCCGAGCGCTTGGTGGCTCGCGTTGAGCAGCCGCAGCTTCATCAGCTCGTAGGGCTCGACCGCCGGCACGAGCTGCACGTCGGCCTGCTCCAGCGGCGGCCGGCCGGCGCTGAAGTCGTCCTCCAGCACCCACTGGGTGAAGGGCTCGCAGACCACCGGCCAGCCGTCGTCCACGCCGAACTGCTCCCGCAGCTCGACCCGGTCGGCGTCGGTGGTCGCGGGCGTGATCCGGTCGACCATCGAGTTGGGGAAGCGCACGTGCGCGTCCATCCACTCGGCCAGCTCCGGATCGCGCAGCCGCGCGAACGTCGTGAACATCTGCCGGGCGATGTGGCCGTTGCCCTGGATGTTGTCGCACGACATGACGGTGAACGGCGCGAGCCCGCTCGCCCGCCGTCGATCGAGCGCCTCGATGACGTAGCCGAAGACCGTGCGGGGCACGGCTCCTGGCACCAGATCGGCTGCTACCAAAGGGTCTTCGTGGTCGAACTCGTGCGTCACCTGGTTGAAGTTGTAGCCGCCCTCGGTGATCGTGAGCGACACGATTCGGGTCCCTGCGGACGCCAACCGGTCCAGGACCGCCTGCGGGTCGTCCGGCGCAAAGATGGACTCGACCAACGACCCCACCACCCGGGGCTCCAGCCGGCCGTCCGGATGCTTGAGGACGAGGGTGTAAAGACCGTCCTGGGCCGACAGCACGTCGTGCATCTCCCGGTCGCGCGGCATCACCCCGACCCCGCAGATGCCCCACTCGGCGCCCGAGCCGTCGTTCATCAACCGGTCGACGTACATCGCCTGGTGGGCCCGGTGGAAGCCGCCGACGCCGAAATGGACGATCCCGATGCCGACGGCCGACCGGTCGTACGTCGGGACCGCCACCGCGGCCGACAGTTCCGGCAAGGTGCGATCGCTGAGCCGCGTCGACGTCCCGTCCTTCAGGCCCATTCCCCCATCCTCCCGCCTGTCCTGGCCGTCGAAACCGGGTTTGGCCGTCGAAACCGGGTCAGCCCGCCCCTGCAGAGGGGGTCGAACCCGGTTTCGACGGCCAAAGGGTCAGGCGATCCAGGGGTAGGAGGGACTCAGGACAGGACGCGCGCCTTCAGGCTGTCGAACTCGGCCTGGGTGATGGCCCCGCTGTCCAGAAGTTGCTTGGCCTGGGCGATCTCGGTCGCCGGCGAGGACGACCCGGCCACGGTCTTGATGTAGGCGTCCTGCTGCGCCTTCACCTGGCTGACCTCGGCGGCGTGCCGAGACGCCATCGAGGGCCCGCGGACGATGATGTAGACGACCGCGGTGATGAGCGGGAAGAGGACCAGGCAGATCACCCAGATCGCCTTGGCCCCGCCGCCCATGCTGTGGTCGCGGAAGATGTCGAAGAGGATGTTGAACAGGACCATCAGGTAGGCGATGAACGCGAAGCTGACGATGATGAACCAGATGATGTCCCAGAAACTCATGAGCGCAGTTTCGAGGCGTCACGCACCGCTCAGGCTCACCCGAAAAGGGTGATCCCGGGTCGGGTCTAGGCGTCGGCCTCCGCCGGCACATGGATCAGCTTGCGGTTGACGAACTCGTCGATCCCGTAGGGGCCGAGCTCGCGACCGACGCCGGAGCGCTTGGTGCCACCGAACGGCAGCTCGGGGCCACCACCCTCGGGGGCGTTGATCCAGACCATCCCGGTGTCCAGGCGGTTGGCGACATCGAGGGCGACCGCCGGGTCGGAGTGGTAGACGACCCCGCCCAGGCCGAACGGCGTGTCATTGGCCAGCGTCACGGCCTCGTCCACGTCGCTCACCCGGTAGACGACGGCGACCGGCCCGAACAGCTCCTCGCGGTAGGCCCGCATCTCCGGCGTCACGTCGGTCAGGACGGTGGCCTCCACGAAGGCGCCGGGCCCGTCGGGGCGACGGCCCCCGGTGCGGACCTTCGCGCCCTTGTCCACGGCGTCCTCGACCTGGGCCATCAGCCCGGCCGCGGCGGCCTCCGAGGACAGCGGGCCGTACTTGGTGGACTCGTCAGTGGGATCGCCGGTCGTCCACTCGGCCATGGAGGCGGTGAACTGCTCGACGAACTCGTCGTACAACCGGTCGGCCACGATGAACCGCTTGGCGGCGTTGCACGCCTGCCCGGCGTTCTCCATCCGGGCCGCGGCGGCGTCCTTGGCCACCGTCGCGAGGTCGTCGGCGTCCAGGACGATGAACGCGTCGGAGCCCCCGAGCTCGAGCACGACCTTCTTGAGGTTGGCGCCGGCGATCGATGCCACGGCCGTGCCGGCCCGCTCGCTGCCGGTCACCGAAACTCCGGACACTCGCGGGTCCGCGATCATCCAGGCCACTTGCTCGTTGGTCGCGAAGACGTTGATGTAGGCATCGGTCGTCAGCCCCGCGTCCTGGAAGATCTGCTCGGTCGCGAGCGCGGACTCGGGGCACTGCGGAGCGTGCTTGAGCAGGATGGTGTTGCCGACCATCAGGTTGGGGCCGGCGAACCGGGCGACCTGGTAGTAGGGGTAGTTCCAGGGCATGATCCCGAGCAGCGACCCGATCGGCGCCTTGCGGATCAGCGCGGTGCCGTCGGTGTCGGAGTCGAGCCGCTCGTCGGCCAGCAGCGTGGGGCCCTGGTCGGCGTAGTAGCGGTAGATCAGCGCGACGAACTCGATCTCACCGATCGCCTCCGCGGTGGTCTTGCCCATCTCGCGGGTGATCAGCAGGGCGAGCGCCTCGGCCCGCTCGAGGTAGAGGTCAGCCACCCGGTGCAGCACCGCGGCCCGCTCGGTCACCGTCGTGCGCCCGAGTTCGCGGTACGCCGCGTGGCTGCGCTCGAGTGCGCTGCGGATCTCGGCGTCGGTCGCGGTCTCGAACTCGCTCTCGACCTGTCCGGTCGCGGGGTTGACGACGCGGTAGTCGCTCATGACAGAACTCCTCTGGCTGGCCAGCATCGTTGGTGGTCTGAGCCGAGGCTAGCCGGTGTCGACTGCGCCGGTCTCGGGTGCCCTGCCGTCGACTTCGTCAGTGGGCTGCAGGGTGGGCTGGTCCATGGGCAGGGTGAAGTGCCGCGTGTTGCGGATGGGTGTTCGGTGTGGGGTCGAGCCAGGCGGGTGGTCGCCAGTGCGGCAGCCCGTTCTCGCATCTCACATTCCCAGCCGCGTTTGGCGTGTTCTCGGTGGTGGTAGCCGCAGAGCAGGGTGAGGTTGTCGATGTCGGTGGGGCCGCCGTTGGCCCAGTCGGTGATGTGGTGCCGCTGGCAGTGTGACGGGGGCCGGTCACAGCCCGGGAAGGAACAGCCGCGGTCTCGGGCGGCTAGGGCGACGGTTTGGCCGGGGGTGGCGATCCGGGTGGTCCGGCCGAGGTAGAGCGGGACGCCCTTGCTGTTCTCGATCAGCACGTACAGCTGGCGTCTGGTCGCAGGCGCGGAGGGCGTCCCCGACCGGGAGCAGGGTGCCGTGCTCGCTAGACGGCCAGGCCGTGCCGGTCGCGGAGCTGGGTGTCTTTGATGTGCCAGACCATGGCCGCGGGGGTGCCACCGCAGGCGGGCAGGTCCCCGGTGTTGAGGATGGCTTTGAGGACGTCACCGAACGCGTCGTGCATCCGCACGTCGTGCGTGCGGGCGTCGCGGCTGCCCGGCACCTCGGCCACTCCCGAGCCGCTCGGCACTCGGACTCGTCGCTGGGCTGGTCCGGCTGCTCGGCCCATCCGCGTTCAGCGGTCGCGGGGGTGGCGGGCACGGCGGGGGCGGGTTTGGACCAGGCATCCAGCACGACCCGGGCGGCTTCACCGGTCTCCTGGTCCAGGTCGGCCTGCAGGGTGTACCCGGCCTGCCCGCGTTTCTTCCACAGCCGCAGCCCGCGCTGCTTGTGCGGCGTGGTCGACCTCGCGCAGGGTCCCGTCGGGGTCGGCCCGGACCATCACCTCCCTGGCCAGCACCTCCAGGTCGGCCGGGGTCACCTTGGCCGCGGCGGTGGCCATCTCGGCCTCCACCACCAGTCCTGAGTCCGCCCGGACCGGGCCGGGCAGCTTGCCCAGGGTGTCCAGCACGATCCGGGCATGCTCCCCGGACACCTCACCCGCGCTGATGCCCGGCCGCCAGGCTCGGACACGCCGCCGGCAGGACCTCCCCGGTGAACGCCACCGCCGGGGTGATCGCGTGGGCCAGGTCCACCCGCCGCTTGGCCTCACCACCGGACAGCCGCAGCTGCTCCCGCAAGAAGGTCGCCGTCGAGGGCCGGGCGTAGCGGGCCGGCTCGTCCCCGACCTCGACCGCGGCCACGTAGTGGGAGTCGAAGACCGCCAGCCGCCGGCGCAGCAGCTCCAGGTTCCGGGCCGCCGCGTGCAGCCCGGTCGAGGGCGAGTCCAGGCGGACCAGGGCGGTCAGGTCGTAGGTCGTTGAGCTCGGCCACATCCCCGGCCAGGCGCGCGAACAACTGCGTCCAGCGCCGGGTCGCCGGTGGACTCCACCCGTGTCGTCGGGGTGAACGCTGCCCTCGTTCATGTGTTCGATTCTAGACCTATCCGTCCGACATCGGTCAACCCCGACAACCACCCGAATCCCGTTGAATAGCAACTATTTTCGGCAACCTTCGGCGACTCTGCGTGACCGTTCTTGAAACCGCGAAAGGCGACCCGCGAGCAAGACCCAGCCCGCGCGGAACCGCGCGCCGTACCAAGCCGTCTGGAAACCCAGCCCCGCGCGGAACCGGCGCGCCGTACCAAGCCGCCTGAAACCCAGCCCCGCGCGGAACCCAGCGCGCCGTACCAAGCCGTCTTGAAACCCAGCCCCGCTCCTAACCGACCTCGACGACGCGCCGGCTCGCCTCGGTGATGACCTCGACGACCGCCGCCGGGTCGTCCGTCATGGGCACATGCCCGCAACCCCGAAGTTCGCGGACCCGGACCGTCGCGGGCAGCTGGTCGAGCCGCCGGGACTGCCGCTTCAGGAGCAGCCAGTCCCGGGTGCCGAAGGCGACGGTCACCGGTGCCTCGACCGACCGCGCCGAAATGTGCTGCGCCGCAGTGGCTTCCAGCGCCGACCGGAAACCTGGGCAGCTGGCCATGGCGTGCAGAACCAACCGGGCGCGATCGGCGTCCATCCGCCAAGGCCGACCGTGGGTCTGCCCGAGGACGAGGGTGCGCCCGACCCGGCTCCCGACGACCCATCGCAAGGGTCGAGCCGCATGCACAGCCAGCCAGCGGGACAGCCGCAGGCTCACCAGGCCGTAGCGCGGAGCGCCAGCACGCCACAACCCGGCCGGGGACAACAGCGTCACCGATGCCGTCGGTCGCAGCTGGGCGAGCTCCAACGCGACCCACCCGCCGAGCGAGTTCCCGACCAGGTGCGGTGCGTCAAGGCCGAGCCCGTCCAGCAGTGCGGCCACCGATGCCGCCAGTGCCGCCGGTGAGGCGATCACCCCTGGCGGCAACGGATCCGAGTCGCCGAACCCGGGCAGGTCGACGGCGATGACGTCGAATCGCTCGGCGAGCGCCGGGACCACCGAGTCCCAGGCGGCCCGGGACGAGCCCAGGCCGTGGAGCAGGACGAGCGGGGCTCCGGAGCCGGTGCGAGCGAAGGCGAGTGCAGGGACAGCGGACGTCATGGCGGTTTCCTCGAGGTCGTCGGTGCGGTCGTCGTGAGAAGGACGGCGCAGGGCTCCGTGATGTGACATCGCTCGACCTGAAGGTGCTCCCATCCGCTCTGGCTATCATCGCGGCGGACCGCAAGTGAGCCGCGGCCGACGACCGGACGGCGAGGAGCGCGATGAGCAAGACCGTAGGTCGGCGGCGTACGTTCGGGGCCGCAGCGCTCGTCATCGCCGCAGTGGTGCTCGCCGGGTGTACGACGCACTCGGGCAGCCAGCCTGAGGCCGCCGGCACTGCGGGCAACCCGCCCGCCACGTCATCGAGCCCCTCGACGTCGACGGGTCCAGCGGCCTCGACTCCCACGACCGCATCCCCCAGCCCCTCGGGGACGGCGACACCAACGACTCCGACGACGCCGGCCGTCGTCGGCAAGCTCCGGGCCGGAGACAAAGGGACGGCCGTGCGCCAGCTGCAGGACCAGCTCTCGGCGCTGGGTTACTGGCTCGGCAAGCCCGACGGCCATTTCGGGGACCTGACCCAGCAGGCGGTCTACGCGTTGCAGAAGGCGGCCGGGCTTCCGCGGGACGGCGTGGTGGGACCCAAGACCCGCGCCGCGCTGGCCGCCGGCAAGCGCCCGACGATCACGACGACCGGCAGCGGCCACCGGATGGAGATCAACAAGAAGACCCAGCTGCTGCTGATCATCGACGGCAGCAAGATCACCACGATCCTGAATACCTCGACCGGCAGCGGGCGCACCTTCGTCGAGAAGGGCAACACCGAGGTGGCCGTGACCCCGTCGGGCAGCTTCCACATCCAACGCGTGATCGACGGCAACCGGATCGGACCCCTCGGTGCGTTGTGGCGCCCGAGGTACTTCAACGGCGGCATCGCGATCCACGGCATCGCCTCGGTCCCGCCGTACCCCGCGTCCCACGGTTGCGCGCGGCTCAGCTTCGGCGCGATCAACTGGATCTGGTCGACCAACCAGGCGCCGATCGGCATGAGCATCAAGGTCGTCTGACGCCCGCCGATCGGCCACCCGGAGGCCATTGACGCGGCTCAGCCGATGCTGGGCGCTGGAGCTCGCGGCGCAGGCACCATGCCAGCGTCCGCCGTGGTGCGCCGCGCGAGCACGATCGACGTCGCGATCATCCACAGCGGCGTCACGATGAAGACCAGCTCGCCGGTCGGGCCGGTGATCGAGAGAACGCCCAACACGACGAGGACCCAGGAGAGCACCTTCGGCAGAGCCATCGTGCGGAGCCCGCCGAGCCCGAACGCCAGCAGGAAGGCTCCGGACGCTGCCGCCCACGGCGCCCAGTTGACGTCCTGCAACCAACCGAGCGCTTGCACCGACGAGTGATCGTGGGCGTCCCCGGCCTGACTCAGGCTCATGGCCACGAGCGAATCCAGCAGAAGCGTTCCGGCGTAGGCGATTCCGGCCCCGAAGGCGACGCTGGAGTACGTCGACTCGCCCGGCTCCCGCGACCGCAACGACGCGCGGACGGCGCCGAGGAAGAACAGGAAGAAGAACGCTGCCAGCGCGGCCGAGATGGCCGCCAGGGTGAACCGGCCGGTGTGGGTGGTCACCCAATCCACGTAAGCCTGCTGCTTGCCGACGCCTTCGATGCTGGGGATCGAGAAGATCGTCCAGTCCGACCCCGCAAAGAAGATGGCGGCCGGGATGCCGGCGAGCGGCAGGAATCGCTGAAACTTGGTGACGTACATGGTGATTCCTCCAGGGTGCGGCCCCCGAGGATCGGGGACGAACACCTCGACCGTGACGGTCCCGGTGACCCAAGGGACACGGGACGATGTCCCGACCTGGTCGGGAACTTTTGCGGGAGCACTTCCGCCGCCTGGATCCGAGGGTCACGCTGGAGCCGTGAGCGACGTGGAGCGGCAACCCCGAGGGGCCGGGCTCGCGCTCGCCGCTTCGGTCGCCCTGCTCGTGGCGACGGTCGCAGTCCTCGGCGGGGCGGCGTACCTGCAGAGGACGTTCGACGACACCTGGCTGGTCGACCTGCTGCTGCTGTCGACGGTCACCCTGTCGGCCACCGTCACTGGCTTGCTCATTGCGCTTCGCCGGCCCGGCAACCAGATCGGACTGTTGCTGTCGCTCCACGGCTTCCTCGTCGCGCTGGTCTTCGACACCGACCCTTACGCGACGTACGCCGGGTTGGAGCACCCCGGACGACTACCGGGCGCCGGCTGGGCGGAGCTGATCTCGAGCAACTACTGGCCGCTGCTCTTCATCTGCGTCGCGACCATCCTTTACCGCTTTCCGGACGGCCGGCCGTTCTCGCGCGGGTGGCGCCGCTACGAGCTGATCAGCCTCTGCTCGTATCTCGTCTACTTCGTCGGCGCGACGTTCGGCACCAAGACGTTCCCGTCACCCGATCAAGCGCTCGCGGTGCCGACGCCATACCTCGGTTCGTGGCTCGACCTCCTCACCGTCTCGGTGCTGGGGATCATGGCCCACCTGGTCGGCGGCGCGTTCGCCGCCCGGGCCCGGTTCCGGGCCTCGACCGGCAGCACTCGGCTGCAGTTGCTGTGGTTCACCTGGGCGGGCGTCTCGATCCCGGGCGCGCTGGCCCTCTGCTGGCTCGACCAGGCCGTGTTCGGCTCGACCGGTTGGCTCACCGGCATCGCCATCTGCGGCTCGGGCGCACTTATCTCGTGGTCGATCGCCATCGCGATCCTGCGCTACCAGCTCTTCGACATCGAGCTCGTCCTGAGCCAGTCACTCGTCTACGGGACGTTGGCCGCCGGGCTCGCCCTGATCTACGCGGCGGGCGTCTACGGCCTCGGCTCGTTGATCGACAACCGCGGCGTAGGTGGCCTGGCCGCCGTCGTCACGACGGCGATCGTCGTGGAACCGTTGCGGTCGCGAATTCGCAGCCGGGCCGAGCAGTGGGTGTACGGCGATCGCGCCGACCCCTACCGCGCCCTGACCCGGCTGGGCGAGCGGATGCAGGCGACGCTGGCGCCCGATCAACTTCTGACCGGCCTGGTCGACTCCGTGGCCGAGGCGCTTCGCCTGCCCTACGCCGCGATCGAGCTGTCGGGCACGGTCGATAACCAGCCGGCCGCCAGTCACGGGACACCGAGCGACACCGGTGGTGGCGAATCCCTCGCCGTACCAATGGCTTTCCGCGGCGAGCCTGTGGCCACTCTGCGGGTCGAGCTGCCGCCCGGTCGCGAGCTCGACGACCGCGAGCGCCGGCTGCTCGCAGACTTGGCCGGGCAAGGGGCGGTCGGCGTGCACGCCCTGCGCCTCACCCTGGACCTACAGCACTCGCGCCAGGAGCTTGTGACTGCACGCGAGGAGGAGCGGCGCCGACTGCGGCGCGATCTGCACGACGGCCTGGGCCCGGAGCTGGCCGCCATCGTGATGCAGCTCGATGCCGGCACCCGGCTGGCGACCGACTCCCAGCTCGAGGGTCTGCTCGGGTCGCTGGCCGCCCAGACCCGCGGCGCGATCGCCGAGATCCGGCGGCTGGTCTACGAGCTGCGACCACCGGCCCTGGACGAAGTCGGGCTGGTGGGCGCAATCCGTCAGCAGGCGAGCCGGCTGACCGACGAGCGGCTGACGTTCGAGGTTGTCGGCCCGGAGCCGACGGCCCCGCTCCCGGCGGCAGTGGAGGTCGCGGCGTACCGGATCGCCGTAGAGGCGATGACCAACACGGTGCGGCACGCCGACGCCCGCCGCTGCCGGGTCGAGATCTGCCTCAACGGAAGTCTCGAGCTGACGGTCGCGGACAACGGCCACGGCATCTCACCGACCCGTCGAGCCGGGGTCGGCCTGGCCTCGATGCGCGAGCGCGCGGCCGAGCTGGGCGGAAGGTGCTCGGTCGAGAGCACCGCTGCCACCGGCACGCTGGTCGCAGCCGTGCTGCCGTTGCCGGACCTGCCGTTGCCGGACCTGCCGTTGCCGGATCCCTCGCTGCCGGACCTGCCGTTGCCGGACCTGCCGCTGCCGGATCCGGTGTGACGGCACCGGCGACGACAGCCTCGCCGCTGCACCGGGTGTTGGTGGCCGACGACCACCCGGCCTTCCGGGCCGGCCTGCGCTTCCTGCTCGAGTCCAGCGGCGAGGTCGAGGTCGTCGGGGAGGCCGCCACCGGCACCGAGGCCGTCCGCGAGACGCTGGCGCTACGACCGGACGTCGTGCTGATGGACCTGCGGATGCCCGAGCTGAACGGCATCGAGGCCACCGCGCGCGTCGTCGCGACCGATCCGGACATCGGCATCATCGTGCTGACGATGTTCGACCAGGACGAGTCGATCTTCGCGGCCATGCGGGCCGGCGCGCGCGGCTACCTGCTCAAAGGCGCTGAGCAGCAAGAGATCCTGCGGGCGATCCGGGCGGTGGCGCAGGGCGAGGCGCTGTTCGGGCCCGAGGTCGCCCGCCGGCTGATCGCCTTCTTCAACACCGCCGCGACCTCGCGGGCCGCGGCGTTCCCGGAGCTCACGGCTCGGGAGCGCGAGGTCCTCGACCTGATCGCCGCCGGCAAGTCCAACGCCGCGATCGCGGACCATCTGGTCCTCAGCCTGAAGACCGTGCGCAACCACGTGTCCAACATCTTTGCCAAGCTGCGGGTCGCCGACCGCTCGGCGGCCATCGTCAAGGCGCGCGACGCCGGCCTTGGTCGCGAGGCCTAGCCGCTCGGCGTACCGCCGTGGTCAACTGGGCGGACCAGACGCCGGACGGACAGGAGAGTGCCATGCCCACCTACCGCATGGTCTACGGGGACGATGAGCAGGTCGTGCGCGAGACCCTCGAGAACGTCGAGATGGAGAAGGAGGACGGCTGGGTCGTCTTCTTCCGGGACGGCGACTCCATCCTGCGCGTGCACGAGGAACACATCCAGGAGCTCGAGACCCTCGACGAGGCCTGAGCGCCCCCGCGACCTGTTCATCCAGCCGCGCGACATCTTCTTCTGGCAGGGCGGGGCCCAACCTGCAGGTCCACACCGAGGCAGCCGGCGCGGCCGCTGGGCGCCCTTCTGACAAGGAGACGTCATCGAACTCGAACTCACCGGACAGGTCGCCGTGGTCACCGGAGCCGGCCGAGGCATCGGCCTGGCCATCACCCGCGGCCTGGTCGCGGAAGGCGCGTTCGTCGTCGCGGGCTCGCTGCAGGTCTCGGACGACCTGCAGCAGCTCGTCGACGCCGGCTCGGCCCGCGCCGTGGCCGTCGATCTCTCCGCGCCCGATGGGCCGGCCCGGTT
Source organism: uncultured Actinomycetota bacterium (assembly GCA_963834425.1). Taxonomy (GTDB): domain Bacteria; phylum Actinomycetota; class Actinomycetes; order Actinomycetales; family CAVURS01; genus CAVURS01. The sequence goes on along the minus strand of CAWIBR010000005.1, from coordinate 119,559 downwards.
GATCGAGGCCGCGGGCGACCGGATCGACATCGTCGTCAACAACGTCGGAGGCGCGCCCCCTCGTCTCGATGGCTTCCTGGCCATCACCGACGAGATGTGGCACCGCACCCTCGAGCTCGATCTCATGTCGGCCGTGCGCACCCTGCGGGCCGCGATCCCGGTCCTGCTCGCCGGTGGCGGGGGTGCCATCGTCAACATCGGCTCGCTCAACGCCCGCCTGCCCGACCCCGCCGTCTTGGACTACTCGGCGGCGAAGTCCGCGCTGGTCAGCGTGGCCAAGTCACTCTCGAAGGAGTTCGGCCCCCGCGGCATCCGGGTCAACACCGTCGACCCGGGACCGGTGGCCACCGACCTGTGGCTGGGCGCCGGCGGGGTGGCCGACCTGGTGGCCGGAGCCAGCGGACAGAGCGCCGAGGCGGTGGCGGCCGCCGCAGCGGCCGGGATGGTGACCGGGCGGTTCTCCCGGCCGGAGGAGGTCGCCGACCTGGTGCTCTTCCTGGCCAGCGCCCGTGCGGCCAACATCACCGGAGCCGACTTCGTCATCGACGGCGGCATGGTCACGACGATCTGAGCTCGCTCAGCGCGCGGTGGTGGCGAGCTTGGCGCTGAGTCCGACGAAGGTCAGGGCGAAGGCGCGCTGCACTCGGCGTACGACGCGGGGCCGGCTGATCAGGTGAGACCGGGCGGCGGCGGCGAAGACGCCGTAGAGCGCGAAGACGACCAACGTCAGGGCCATGAAAACCCCACTCAGCGCGAGCATCTGGACGACCGGGTGCGCCGTGCCGGTCGGGACGAACTGCGGCAGGAAGGCAAAGAAGAAGAGCGTGAGCTTCGGGTTGAGCAGGTTGGCCACGATCGCAGAACCGATGGTCCGGGCCGCGGAGGCCGGCGGCCGGGCGTCATCGAGCGCCAGGACTCCGTCATCGCGCCAGGTCGACCAGGCCATCCACAAGAGGTAGCCGACGCCGAGGAACTTCACGATGTCGAAGGCCACACCGCTGGCGTGCAGCAACGCGGCGGTGCCGGTGATGGCGGCGGCCAGATGCGGCACGGTGCCCAGCGTGCAACCGAAGGCCGTCACCAGGCTGGCCCGGACCCCGCGGCGCAGACCGGCCGCGATCGTCAGCAGGGCCCCCGTGCCCGGAGTCACGACGATGACGAGCGACGTCAGCAGGAACGCAAGGCTCATACCGACTTCCTTCCAGGTCACGTTCGCGTCGTCAAGCCCCGGGCAGCCCGGCGGACCGACACACTGACCGAGTGAACCGGGTCGTGAGCGCAGAGCTGGAAGTCCTCGTCGAGTCACCGGCCCGCCTGGCGGTGCAGGTGGCCGTCGCCGACATCGCCCGCTACGACGCCGTCGAGGAGGTCGCGATCACGCTCGACGGACAGCCCTGCCGCTGGGAGGAGGTGCCCGCGCCGCATGGCGGCCGGCTCTGGGTGATCGACGTCCGGTCCGGGCTGGTCTCCATCGGGTACGACGCGACGCTGACCGGCCGCCACCCGGTGCCGGCGGCCGACGTCGCGGACGAGCTGACCTATCTGCGGCCCAGCCGGTTCTGCGAGTCGGACCGGATGGTGGGCTTCGCCTCCCGCGAGTTCCGCGCGATCGAGGACCCCAAGGCCATCCTGTCGGCCGTCTCGTCCTGGGTCGGGACCCACCTGGAGTACATCTCGGGCAGCAGCGGCCCGACCGACGGCGCAGTGGACACCTTGCTCGCCGGGCGCGGCGTCTGCCGCGACTTCGCCCACCTGGCCGTTGCGCTGCTGCGCGCGATGGAGATCCCGGCCCGGCTCGCGGCGGTCTATGCCCCTGGCCTGGACCCGATGGACTTCCACGCCGTCGCCGAAGCGGCCATCGACGGCGAGTGGTTCGTCGTCGACGCGACGCTCCTGGCGCCCCGAGAGTCGTTGGTGCGCATCACCACTGGACGCGACGCCGCCGACACGTCGTTCCTCTCGTCGTACGGCGGGCGGGTCGACATCCAGTGGATGTCGGTGACGGCGACGGTCGAGGGCGACCTGCCGATCGAGGACGTGCACGCGCTCACCCAGCTCGGCTGACTGCCCGATCCGAGCCTCAGTCGTCGTTGGGCGCGATCAGAACCTTGCCGACGGCGGGGTCCCGGCGGCGGACGAGCGCCTGCGCCGCAACGACTTCGGCCAGGTCGAGCACGTGCGTCACCACCACCGAGGGTCGCACTGCTCCCGAAGCGATCATGGCGATCACCTCTGGCCACACGCCTGGACTGCCGATCGAGCCGATCATGGTCTGGTCCTTGACGACCAGGTCGTCGACGGCCACCTCGACCGTCGGCTGCCCGGAGAGCCCGACCACCACCAGCCGAGCACCGGGGGTCATCCGCACGCGCGCCGCGTCCAACGAACCAGGTCCGCCGGCGGCTTCCAGCACGTAGCCGAAGGTCTCGTCCGGGGCCGGAGCCCGGACGCCGAAGAGCCGCAGGCGCTCCATGCGGTCCACCCGGTTGTCCAGCACTGCGACGTCCGAATCCCGTTGGCTGGCCAGGATCATCGCGGCCAGAAAGCCTTGGGTGCCACCGCCGACCACGAGCACTGAAGCCCGCAGCGGAGGTGCCAATCTCTGCACGGCCCGGTAGGCCACCGCGGTCGGCTCGACCAGAGCCGCGTCGGCCAGGTCCACGCCAGCCGGCACCCGATGGGCCGACCGGCTCGGAAAGGTCATCCGCTCCTGCAGGGCTCCGTCCAGGCCGATGATCCCGGTCTCCCGCCGATCCGGGCACTGGTGGTAGGCACCGGCCGCGCAGAAGTCGCAGCGCCCGCAGCCGATGCTGCACTCCCCCACCACCAGGTCGCCGATCCGGTACGTCGCAGGTCCTGGTCCCGCTGCCCACGCCTCCTCCGCCCGGTCGGATCCGACCTCTCGCCCGACCCCGACCACCCGGCCGACCCATTCGTGGCCCGGGACGATCGGCAGCTGCAGCTGCCCCGTGCGGAGGTAGATGAGCGAGCCGTCGATCAGCTCCAGGTCGGTCGCGCAGAGGCCGACCCGCAGCGGAGCGACGAGCAGCTCCCCCGGGCCCGGCTCGGGCGGATCGACGTCCTGCAGCTCGATCGCATCCGGCCCGGTGACCACCACGCGCTTCATCGGCGGGCGGCGTCGCTCAGGCCGGCGCGAACTCGTTGAAAACCTCGTGACCCGGCCGGAGGGAGCCGTCGGCCTCGACGAACTCCAGCCGCCCCGGGCGGCCGACCGGGCCGTAGGCCGTGGAGTGCAGGTCGGCGATCAGGCTGTGGTTCAACGCGTGGATGGCGAACCCGATGTCGCGGCGACCGAGCTCGGTCAACGTGTGCCGGATGAACTCCACGTGCTCCGCGTCGTCGTTGGACCCCCAGACCGTCTCGCTGGCCAGGATGTGCGGCTTGCCGACACTCGCGGCGTACGCCTGCACGTCGTCCAGGAAGCCCTCGAACCGCGGCTTGCTGCTCGTCGTGCGCTCGCCCCAGTTGGGGATGTAGTAGGGGTGGAAGGAGATGAAGTCGCTCAGCGGCTCGGTCAGCCGGATCGCGGTGAGGCTGTTGTAGTTGCCGACCGTCAAGGGTTGGCTCGCCCCGGCTGCGCGGCAGACGTCGCGCACCCAGGTCAGCCATTGCAGCTCGCCCTCCCGGATCGCGCTGTCCGGGTCCTCGACGTAGGGGCCCATGAGCGGCTCGTTGCACAGGTCCCAGCCCAGGATCCGGTCGTCGTCGCGGTGGGCGCCGACGACGTTGTCGAGGTAGGCGCGGAAGATGTTCTCGGCGTCGTGGTCGAGGTCGGCGAAGCCGGCCTGGGTCCAGGCCGGCTGGTCGAGCGAGGTCCAGGCGCCGGGCAGGCAGTAGGAGCTGGAGCCCGGGATGATGTGGTCCAGCGGCACGCCGCCGAAGTCGCAGATCGGGTCGCGCCACCGGTTGAAGAGCAGCGGGATCACCTGGATCCCGTGGTCCGCGAAGACACGAAGGCCGGCCTCGAGGTTGGCCAGGAACCGCTCCGGATTGCGTTGGTAGGCCTCATGCGAGAGCCACCATCGGGCCACGTTCCACCCCGGGAAGTAGCCCTTGCCACGGGCCACCTCCAGGGCCATGGTCCCGTGGTCGTGGTGCTGCCACAGGTCCAGAGCGCTCGTCCCCCACGAGCCGGAGTAGTTGAAGCCGCGCGCCTCGTTGATCTGCATGGCTACAGTCTGCCGGGCGGCCCGGCGCCGCCCGTCAGGAGGCCGAGCGGCCGAGCATCTCGCCGAAGCTCACGACGTTTTCGAACTCGTCCACCGCAGCCGCACGGGTCGACGTGACCACCGCGTCCGCCAGCTGACGCCCGGCCCGGTCGATCCGCCGGACCAGCGCTTCGGCCTCGTCACCGTGACCCCAGTCGGTCGACGCGGCGTAGACCCCCGTCGGCACAACACTTGCCCCTAGGTAACTGAAGAGAGGTCGGAGCGCATGCTCGAGCACGAGCGAATGCCGTTCGGTGCCACCGGTTGCGGCCACGAGCACGGGCATGTCGGTCAGCGCGTCCTGCTCCAGCACGTCAAAGAACGACTTGAACAACCCGCTGTACGACGCGTTGAACGTCGGCGTCACGGCGATCACTGCGTCGGCCGACCGGACGGCGTCCAGCGCGCCCTGCAGGTCGGACGCGGCGAACCCGGTCAGCACGGCGTTGGTGATGTCGTGGGCCAGCTCGCGTAGCTCGACGACCGTGACCTCGACGCCCTCACCGCGCTCCTCGAGGTCGCCCACGGCAGCGGCGGTCAGCCGATCGGCCAGCAACCGGGTCGAGGACGGCTGGCTGAGCCCGCCGGAGACGACGACCAGACGGCGGCTCATGCGCGGACCAACTTGGGGCTCTCCTCCAGCTCCGCGGCGGCCGTCGCCGCGGCAGCGGCTTCGGCGTCGCGCTCGGCCTTGAGCGAGGCGTGGGTTGGCGCGTCCGGCACACCGTCCGCGCGCAGGGCCGCGAACTCGCGGCGGAGCACCGGCACGACCTCCTCGCCCAGGATGTCGAGCTGCTCGAGCACCGTCTTCAGCGGCAGGCCGGCGTGGTCCATCAGGAACAGCTGGCGCTGGTAGTCACCGGCGTACTCGCGGAAACCGAGGGTCCGCTCGATGACCTGCTGCGGGCTGCCGACGGTCAACGGTGTCTGTGCGGTGAACTCCTCCAGCGACGGGCCGTGGCCGTAGACCGGCGCGTTGTCGAAGTACGGCCGGAACTCGCGGATCGCGTCCTGGGAGTTCTTGCGCATGAAGACCTGGCCGCCGAGGCCGACGATGGCCTGGTCGGCGCGACCGTGACCGTAGTGCTCGAAGCGACGGCGGTAGAGGTCGACCAGCCGGCGGGTGTGCGAGGGCGGCCAGAAGATGTGGTTGGCGAAGAACCCGTCGCCGTAGTACGCCGCCTGCTCGGCGATCTCCGGCGTACGGATCGAGCCGTGCCAGACGAACGGCGGGATGCCGTCGAGCGGGCGCGGGGTCGCGGTGAAGCCCTGCAGGGCGCTGCGGAACTTGCCCTCCCAGTCGACGACGTCCTCGCGCCACAGCCGGTGCAGCAGCGCGTAGTTCTCGACCGCGAGCTCGAGCCCGTTGCGGATGTCCTGCCCGAACCAGGGGTAGACCGGGCCGGTGTTGCCGCGGCCCATCATCAGGTCGACCCGGCCGTCGGCCAGGTGTTGCAGCGTCGCGTAGTCCTCGGCGATCTTGACCGGGTCGTTGGTCGTGATCAGCGTCGTGGACGTCGACAGGATCAGCCGCTCGGTCTGGGCGGCGATGAAGCCCAGGGTCGTGGTCGGCGACGACGGGACGAACGGCGGGTTGTGGTGCTCGCCGGTCGCGAAGACGTCCAGCCCGACCTCCTCCGCCTTGCGGGCGATGGCGACGGTCGCCTTGATCCGCTCGTGCTCCGACGGCTCGCGGCCCGTGGTCGGGTCGGGGGTGACATCGCCGACGGTGAAGATGCCGAACTGCATGACCACTCCTGTCTCGCGGCGCCTGGCGGACACCGCTCCTGTTAGTTGTCCGTGCAACTATTGCAGAGGGTGCGCCATTCCCGCCGTGAGCGGTGCGCCGGGCAGGGTCAGGGTGGGGGTCAAGGTCAGGGGCAGGGTCCGGTTCAGGGTCAGGTCGTCTTGCTCAGGTCAGGGCTGGCGTCCTGGGTCTGGCCGCGCGCACCCGAGGTCCCGAGCCGGGCGTACAGGATCCCGGCCGCGACGGCCGCGGCCGCCTCGGCGATGACGCTCAATGTCTTCTCCGCCGGGGCCCAGTAGGGGTCGTACATGTTGGGGATCGGGCCGATGGTGCCGACGTTGACGTAGCGGTACAGCACGACCGCCACGAGCCCGGCCGCCGCGACCAGGAACGCGAACCCCACGGTGAGGCGGCTCCGGCGGACCAACAGGGCGATCGCCGCGACGATGGCTGCGGCGGCTTCGACCCGGAACAGGTCGGCCTGGCTGAGCGTGCTCGTCTTCACGTGGGCGAAGTCGGAGGCCAGGTGAAGGTGCACGTAGGCATCGATCGCCAGGCCCACCACCGCGATGATGGTCAGGAGCCACTGGGAGTTGGTTTCGCGTCGTGCAGCCATCCGAATCGCCGTCCTCGTGTCGACCTGCTGTCCCCTGGGGTACGCAACGCGCCCCGGCCAGCGTTCAGCCGTTCCGTGGCGCTCCCGCCCAGGCGTGGGACCTTGGTCCTGCACGCTGGCCGGCTCGAACGGGCAGTCTGTACGTGGCCATCGGTCCGTTGACCGGAATTTCGCGAGATTTCGCGAGTATTTTCGCGAGTATCAGGAGGAACCATGAGCGACAGCAGCACCGGTGAGGGCCCCGACGCGAGTGCCGCGGGCACCGACCCGTCGGACAGCTCGTACACCTTGTTCATCGCCGACTTCGGCGACGTCGACCGAGCGTGGACGGCGTACGACGCGATCAACGCGATTGGCGACGGCCACCAGGACGAGGTCGAGGGCGTGCTCGTCGTCATCCGTGGGAAGAACGGCAAGCTGGAGGTCCACCGGGTTCACGAGAGCGGAATGAGCGGGATGACCTGGGGGCTGGCCGGCGGCGCCCTCCTGGGTGTCCTCTTCCCGCCGGCCATCATCGGCAGCGCCATCGTGGGTGGCGTCGTCGGAGCGGCCGCGGGCAAGCTCCACCAACCGCACCACCGCAAGGAGGTCGAGGCGCAGGCGGACCGGGTGATTGCCCACACGGGCGTGTTGGCGGTGGGCTCGAAGCCCAGCGTGGCGCAGATCCGCACGGCCCTGGCCGGAGCCGGCTCGATCGTCGAGTCGACGGTCGACGCGGAGCTGGCTCGTGAGTTCAAGGCGGCGGCCGCGAGGGCGGCGGACGACGACGACTAAGGCTGATCGAGGCTGATCCGACGGGCGGCCGCCGACGCCGATGACAAGTCTCCTTGACTCACCTCTCCTGCTCTGCGTACGCTCGGAGAATGACAAGGGACCTTGACTCTGGTGCAGAGTCGCCGACCGAGGTGCGTCGTCAGCACATCTTCCGCACCCAGGCGTGGGTGGGGGCCGGATGTTTCCTGCTCGCCAACGTCGCCCGCGACCAATGGGGCGATCTGAACGGGACCAGCCCATGGCGGTTCGTCTGGGCGCTACTGCCGCTGCTTCCCCTGGCCTGGATCGTGGCCGTCACTGTGCGCCGGGTGCGCCAGCTGGACGAGTACCAGCTCAAGCTGCTCTTTCCCGGTCTGGCGATCGGCTTCACGGTGGCGATATTCGCCGCCATCGCAGTCGCCCTCCTCAGTGCCACTGGGGTCGACCTGTCCGGCGCCGGATGGCTCGTGGCGCTGTGCGGGCTCGTGGCCTGGCAGGTGACCAACCAAGTGGTCGGAGCACCGACCCGCTGATGAAGAACGCGCTCCGGGCCGAACGCGAAGAGCGGGGATGGACGCAGGCCACACTCGCCGAGCATCTGGGGGTGTCGCGTCAGACCATCGTGGCGCTCGAGACGGGAAAGTACGATCCCTCACTACCGCTGGCGTTTCGCATCTCCCGGCTGTTTGGAAAGAAGATCGAAGACCTCTTCTTCGCCGAAGACTGACCGGCCTCGCCGACCTCAGCCCACGGGCTCGAACTCGTTGAGCCTCCAGGTCTGGTCGAACCACGCTTGGAGCGGCCCATAGAGCCGGAACAGCTGGAACCAGGACTTTCCCGGGATGGTCTGGACCCAGTTCGACTCGTTGCCCTGCGGCGCGCTGGGGCCGAAGTAGAGGTCGTAGGAGCCGTCGTCGTTGGCCCGCAGAGTGCCGGAATTGCTGGCCACCGCGGGCCAGATGGTCGAGGGCACCTGGAGCAGCGATCGGGTCTGCGAGTCGTAGACGTCGACCGCCCAGAAGTTCTTCGCCGGCACATCCGCATCGACGTGCAGGCGGTAGGTGCGGCCGCCGTCGAGCAGGTTGCCCTCGCTGTCGTGGACCGTGTAGGCGTACGCCGAGCCCGCACCGACCTGCGCATGAGCCATCGCGGGCGTCACGACGGTGGCCAGGTAGTGGAACTGGGTGCGGGCATCGAGCAGGCGCGCGCCGCCACGGAGGAACTCATGGCTCCCCCCGACAAACCCGTTCCTCCACGAGCCGTACAGCACCGCCTCGGGATCTCGTGGGGCGTAGGCGACGGTGCGGGCAATCCCGGCACCGATCGTTGCCGCCTGCGTGAGGATCGCGCGCATGCGGTCGTCGGGTGCGAACGGCTTCCCCTTGACCAGTCCGATCGCGGCGAGCTGTCCGGCCCGCTCGGCGTCCAGCGCTTCCGTCGGTTCCTCTTGGACGAGCTCGTTGAGCTCCTCGTAGAAGGAGAAGTCGTTGGCGTGCACCGTGTTCATGACCACCTCAGCGAGGTTGATGAACACGTTCTCCTCCGGTGCCTGGGCCTGCGCGAGCGGGTAGATCCGGGTCTGCTTCATGGCCGGCACTCCACCCAGCGCTCGGAGCACGACCCAATTCGTGTACGTCGAGGATTCGTAGGTGAAGTACCCCTCAGGGGTCGCTTCGTCGTAACCCGGAGGCAGGAACAGGTACTTCCCGCCCTCGCCGTGATCCGGGCCGGCGATGCCCATGTCCGCGACGTAGCGGAACCAGAAGTCGTCGACCACACACAGCGACTGAGGTGGTGCCTCGATGACCGTCGGCCCCCACGCTGTGAGGTCCAAGAACGTCGTCCCGTAGGTGGTCTCGGTGTTCGGCGTCAGGAACAAACTGGTGGAGTTCGCCCTCGGCTCGGTGATCCCGATGACCCGAGCCGAGGTGACACCTGCGGCGAGCAGGCCGCGACGCATGGCCACCAGAGACGCACCCGGCACGGCGTTGAGGAACACCTCGATGCCGCGCATCAGGTCCAGGGCGTCGTAGACCGCGGACACCGTGGCGGGCTGAGGCAGCCCGTCGAAGAACTGAAGCTGCCCGAACGGCGACTCGACGGTGTCTGGCGTCGACAGCGATGCGATCGCTGCCTGCATCTGCTCCGTCGACAAGCCAGAAGTGCTGGCATTCGTCATGACCCACTCCACACTCCGCGATGACGTCGAATGCTCAACTGTCACCAAGGGACAGCACCCCAGGCCTCACCCAACAGGGGTGAGGCCCGGGGCCTGGAGTCACCGTCCGGATCGGCCCCGGAGCGCTCGCCGGCGATGCAAGCGCGCCTCAGTAACTGAATGTCGTTGCGCCGTCGGCGATCCACTCCCAGAGCTGGACCGAGCCACCGAGGCGCGCGCCTTCGATGAGCGTCGAGTCGTCGAGCCGACGAGCGTTGAAACACACCGGACAGACGAGGAACTCCCCGCCGGCATCGACGTAGCGCGTCACGAGGTCCGGAATCGACGGACACCCTTCGCAGGCCACACCGGTGGCGACGGCGCGGACGGTCAGCCGGACCGCCTCCTTGGTGAGGAACATGACGCAGTCGCGCCCGCTCTCGGCCGCGCCGACAGCGACCAGGAGCGCGACGGTGACCCGCTCCGGATCCTCCAGGCCGGTGGTCAGACTGACGCAGCTCGGGTCATGAGATCGAGCTCCGCAGTGGCCGGGTCGATGACGGCGTGCACCTCGTGCACCGAGTCCACGGGGAAGCCGCCACATCGTCCGTGCTCCCGGATGATGCCCTCGCCAGTCGCCTGGTAGAGGCAGAAGATCTTGTCGTCGGCCACGTAGCTGTGGATCCACTGGATATCCGGCCCGAGTTGCCGCAGGACCCCGTTGGACTGACGGGAGATGGCGGCCAGGGCAATCGAATCCATCTGTCCCGCACCGGGAACGGTCCGCTCGATCACGAACTTCGGCATGGTGTCCTCACCTTCGTCGGGGACCGCTGGCGCGGTCCGTCACGTCACCGTAGGAACCCGACCTGTCGCACCGCATGAGGCATTCACCCCATGACCTGGGATGGTCGTGACGCCGCAGCTAGGGTCGGCAGATGGAGTCGTCCGGTGTCCGGCTCAGCGACCTGTTGGTGTCGCTGTCGCTCGCGACGGACCTCGGCCTGGGCCAGCCGCCGGAGCACATGCTGCGTGCGGCCCGGATCAGCATGCGGCTGGGCCGGCGGCTCGGCCTGGACCCCTCGGAACTGTCCGTGCTCCACGACGTCAGCGTCCTCACTTACCTCGGCTGTCCCGTCTACGGCAACGAGGCGGCCCTGCTCTTCGGCGACGACATCGCGTTCCGCGCGAACTCGTACGACGTGGACTTGGCCGGCTTCCCCGCCTTGATGTTCATGCTGCGCCGGGCCGGCTCCGGGACCTCGGCGGTCAACCGGGCTCGGCGGGCGGCCCAGGTGATGGCCATCGGCGGCCACCAGATGGTGGAGCAGATGGCCAACCACTGCTCGGCCGCCGGCGTGCTGGCCGCACGACTGGGACTGGGCGAGGAGGTCCGGGCGGGCATCGAGCAGTCGTACGCCCGGTGGGACGGTCGCGGCGTCCCGGCCCACCTGGCCGGTGAGCAGCTGGCCGTCTCGGCCCGAGTCTCGCAGGTGGCCGACGCCTGCGAGGTGATCCAGCGATGGCCGGTCTGGAAGAGGCCATCGACGTCGTAACTGCCCGCAGCGGAACGCACTTCGACCCAGCGATCGTCGCCGCGATCCGGGTCGACCCGGCGGGTCTGTTCGAGGGACTCGACGAAGCCCCGTCGACGAGTTCCTGGAACTGGCTCCGGTGGAGCGGCCGCGGCTGACCGACGCGGAGCTGGACCAGGCGCTGGAAGCGATCGGCGATTTCTGTGACCTGCGCTGCCCGTTCTTTGCCGGTCATGCCCGCGGCACGGCCGGGCTGGCGCACGCCGCGGCCACCCTCCTGCACCTGCCTCAGACCGAGGTCGACCTGACCCGGCGGGCCGCACTGGTCCACGACGTCGGGCGGTTCGGCGTACCGGCGTCGTTGTGGGACAAGCCCACGGCATTGACCGCCCATGAGACGGAGCGGATGCGGATGCACGTCTACTACGTCGAACGGATCTTCAGCCGGCCAGAACCCTTGCGCCGCATCGGCCTCCTGGCTGCCGCACACCACGAGCGCATGGACGGCTCGGGCTACCACCGCGGCATCGGCGGCGCCCTCCTCTCGTCTCCGGCGCGAGTGCTCGCTGCGGCCGATGCCTATCACGCGATGACCCAGCTCCGGCCCTACCGGGACGCCGTTCACCGAAGCCGTCGCCGCTGACCAGCTCCGGGTCGAGGTCCGTAGCGGCCGGTTGGACCCGGTCGCGACCGACGCGGTGCTCGCGGCGGCCGGGCACCGATGCGAGCCGGTCGCCTGGTGGGTCGAGAGCCGGTTTGACCCCGCGCGAGCAGGAAGTGCTCGGCCTGCTGGCGCGGGGTCTTCCCAACAAGGCCATCGCCCGGCGCCTCCGGATCAGTCCCAAGACGGTGGGCAATCATGTCGAGCACATCTACGCGAAGCTCGACGTGTCCAACCGAGCGGGCGCCGCGATGTTCGCGATGCAGCAAGGACTGGTGCACAGCGAACCGCTCACCTGACGATCGCGACCGGCTCCGAGTGATTCTCGGATACCTTTCCGCCAACGGGCTCAGGTGCCCGTACGGCGCGTCGATCCGCGACCGTGAGGGGCCGGGATGACGGTTCGAGCGTCCATCGTCGGCCGGACGGCTGAGCTGTCGGCCGTCGAACTACTTCATCCGCGGCCATCGCCGATGGCCCAGCCGCCCTGGTGCTCGAAGGGCCGCGGGCATCGGCAAGACGACCATCTGGAACCAGGCCATCGCTCTGGCCGCGCGCCGACGGCGCGCCGTCATCTGTCCTGCCGCTGCACCGAAGCCGACGCCGGCTGGGCCTTCTCCGGCCTGGGCGACCTCTTCGATGGGTTGGCCCCGACCTCACGCCAAGACACTGCCCGACGTCCAGCAGCGGGCACTCGCCGGGCTCCTCCTGGCCGTCGCCGAGCGTGTCGGCCGACGCCTCGAGCGAGCGCATCGTCGCGGTCGCCGTCCTCGGCGTCCTCCGGGAGATCAGCCGGGCCGGCCCGCTGCTGGTCGCGATCGACGACGTCCAATGGCTGGATCGCGGACTCGCGCCAGGTCCTGTCCTTCGCCCTGCGCCGGCTCCGCGACGAGCGCGGTGCGACTCCTGACCTCCTGTCGGACCGGCCGCTGCCGGACGCCACGGCAGCGGATGCCGAACTGGGCCTGGCGGGTGAACGTCTGTCGGGTCGGTCCCGGCCAGCTTCGGTACTTTGCAGCGCATCGTGCACGAGCGCCTCGGCGAACGCTTCTCCCGGTCCGACGCTGACCCGGCTCCGCCCGGCCACCGACGGCAACCCGATGATGTTCCTGGAGATGTCGCGGGCCCTCCAGCGTCGCGGCGGTGAGCTGTCAGGTCGACGAGCCGCTGCCCGTGCCAGCCGACCTGCAGTCTGCTGGTCGCAGAGCGGCTGCTCGACCTGAGCGCGCCGCACCCGCGACCTGCTCCTGTCGTGACGGCCGCGCTGGGCCATCCGACTCTCACCGTTCTGGCTGCGGCCAGTGCGGACGACCCGAGGCCTATCGACGAGGCGCTCGCCGAAACGCTTGGCCGCCGGCGTGCTCGAGCTCGACGGGCAGCGAGTGCGCTTCACCCACCCCCTGATCGGCTCGACCGTCGTACGGCGAGCCTGAGCGCCGGAGAGCCGACGCCGAGCTGCATCGACGGCTGGCGCAGGTCGTGACCGACCCCGAGCAGCACGCCCGGCATGCCGCCCTCGGCGCAGCAACCGCGTCGGCATCGGTCGCGGCCGCACTTGGACGCTCGCCGCTGGGCAGGCCCGGGCGCGGGGCAGCCTCGACGGCGCTGCCGAGCTGGCCGAGCTGGCCATGCAGCGCCGACCCCGGCCGGCGATCGCGCGACCTGCTCCGTCGCACCGTCATCGCGGCCGAGCTGCCAGTTCCTGCTCGGTGACACCGTGCCGGGCCCGCAGCCTCGTGACGGCCGGCCTCGGACGCTGCGCCCCGGGTCCGGCATCGCGTGCCGGGCCTGCTGCTCCAGGCGCGCATCGCGTCCTCGGAGCAGGGCGATGCCACGGTCGCCGCAGCTGTGCGACCAGGCGCTGACCGAGTCCGGCGATGACCTGCTGCTGCTGGCCCGCAGCCACGCGGCCTTCGCCGACACCAGCCCGTCTGGGCCCGAGGTCGACCTGATGCACGCCGAGCGCGCCGTCGAGCTGCTCCAGCAGGTGGACGCGCCCGCCGCCCGATCTGCTTCGCCAACGCACTCACCAACCTGGCCCTGCACGACTGTCGGCTCGGCCGACGGCCTGGCCATGGCCACGCTCGAGCGGGCGGTCGCGCTGGAGGCTCGGCCGGCGCCCGCCGCCGGTGTCCGACCGGGCCGGGATGGCTCTGGGCATGTGCCTCAAGGTCGTCGACCAGCTTCGCGGAGTCGCGCCAGTGGCTGCAGGCGATGTGGACCGCGCCGTCGACGAAGGCGACGACAGCGCCCTGCCCAACATCCTACGGCCACCTCGCCATCCTCGAGACGCTGGGCGGCGGACTACCCGCTCGCGCTGCGTCACGCCGCAGGAGGGCCGCGAGCTGGCGCCGGTCGCATGGACGTCCGCGCTCCGATGCTCGCCTCGGCGCACGTGCTTGGCGCTCGCGCACCTCGGTCGGCTCACCGAAGCCCGCGAGCCTCGGTGAACGCGATCTCGCCTCCGACCTCGCGATCGACTACGAATCCGCGGTCGCCCTCCATCATCGAAGCCTCGGCGTCACCGAGCTCTTTGCCGGACAGGCCGAATTCAGCGGCAACGGCACTTCCGGCGAGCCCTCGAGATCTCGCGCGACTCGATCGGGATCCGCGAGCCAGCCATCATGCGGCTGCACGTGTGATGCGGTCGCCGCGCTGTCTTGCAGACCGGTGACACCACGGAGGCGGAGCGGCTCACCGCTGAGCTCGACGCGAGCAGCGACCGCCAACCAGCCTGCCCTGGGCCACCGCCATGGCCGCTCCACTGCCACGGCGCGATCAGTGCCGCGCCGGCGATGTCGGCCGCAGCGATCGCAGTCGCTCGAGAGCGCGGTGGAGGCGCACGAGCAGCTGCGACATGCCGTTCGAGCTGGCCCGCACCCGCCTTCTGTTCGGGCACGGTGCTGCGTCAGTGCGGGCCGCCGAGCCGATGCCCGACGCGCAGCTCAGGAAGCGGCCCACGCGGCGTTCGCCCGGCTGGGCACGCCGGTCCAGGCCGCGCGCAGGCCGACTCCGAGCTGGCCGCCGATCGGCGGACCCAGCCGGTCCGACCGGACGGCCGGCCCTGACGCTCACCGAGCACCGGATCGTCACGCCTGGTCGGCGGCCGGGCAGACCAGCCGCGAGGTCGCCGACGCCCTCTTCATGAGCGTGCGAACCGTCGACACCCACCTCGGTCACATCTATCGCAAGCTCGGCGCTCCGGTCGCGGACCGAGCTCGCCGTCTGGCTGGCCAGCCAGCCCAGTCAGCCGACGTCCCCGGACCCGTTGCCGTAGCAGCCGTAGCAACAGTCGGTAGTTCTACCGACGCCGCACGATCCGGCGCCGCTCCTAGCGTCGCAGAGCGTGAAAACCGCCGGATCGCGCAGCCCGGCTGCGGTCCGCAGCCGCATTCCTCGTCGAGCGGTACGTCCCGGTCGACGCAGCGCCACACCAGCTCGACGGCGCCGTCGCCCGCGGTCGCAGCGCATCTGTGCGTCGAGCGCCCGGCGCCGGACCGGCCGGTCCGCTACCTGCAGTCGGTCTACCTCCCCGTCCGAAGAGATCTGCTTCTGCATCTTCACAGGCGCCATCGCCAGGAAGCGGTCCGCGCCGTCAACGACGACGGCCGACTTCGCGCTCGACCGGATCACTGCCGGCCAGCTCATCAGCGATGAAACCTCAATCCAACGACTTCACCCCCATCCGAAGGAAGCGATCATGATCCAGGCGCAAGCGACCTCAAGAACCGTCGGTGCCGCCGTCGCGGTCTCCAGCCGCGCTCGATCGGAGCCGGCGGCGCCCTTGCCTCGGCCACACGGCCCCGCGGCGGCGTCCCGGACGCGGCCGGCGTCATCCACGCCTGCTACACCACCCACGCCGACCTTGAAGCCGGTCGTCCTCATCGACAGCGACCAAGGGCACGAGCTGTCCCAACGGGTTCAGCAGCCTCGACGTTCAACCAGACCGGCCCGCAGGGCCCGCAAGGGCTGCCCGGGCGTCCGGGGCCGCCGGGCTGCCACGCGGGGCGACCGGTGCGACCGGCGCCAGCGGCGCCACCGGTGCACCCGGCAGCAGTGGGATCAGCGGGTACCAGGTCGTCACCCAGGACACCAGCGGGATGAACGCCGGCGACACCGCCACCGCGACCTGCCCAGCCGCACAAGCTGGCCCTCAGCGGCAGCGGCGAGATCACCAGCGAGGGCGACAACGGCGACATCGCCCATGATCAGCGGCGGCCGACCGCTGATCAGCCACGCCGGCTGGGAGATCACGACCGACTACCACCTGACCCCGGACTGGGTCGACGCGATCAGCCGCGGCAACGACTTCTTCGCGGACGCCGGGCAGCTGACCGTCACCGTCACCGTCGTGTGCGCCTCGGTGTCCTCAATCCACTGGCGAACCGCCCGACCCGACCTCGTGGCCGGCAGCTGCCACATCTTCCGGCCGCAGGACGACCACGGCGACGACGACGGCCAGCGTGGTGAACACCGCCGCCACCAGGTAGGCCAGGTGGAAGCCGCTGTTCAGGGCGGCGGCCGACGGGCCGTGCAGCACGGCCTGAGCGTGGGTGCGACGCGGCGGCCAGCGTCGCCAGCACCGACAGGCCGACCGCGCCGCCCACCTGGACCGTCGTGTTGACCAGGCCGGACGCCAGCCCCGCGTCCTGCGGCGTCGCCGAAGACATCGCCAGCGACATCAAGGACGGGAAGCTCATCCCGGCACCGGCGCCGAAGAGCAGCGCCGCCGGCAACACATCCAGCAGGTACGACGCGTGCACCGGCGTCCGAGCGAAGAGCAGCAGGCCGGCGGTGATCAGCGCGAGGCTGGCGACGACGGTGGCCCGCGCGCCGAGCCGGGCGCTGATCGGGGCGGCGAGCTTCAAGGACATGGCGCCCATCACGATGCTGGTCGGCAGGAAGGCCAACCCGACCCCCAACGCGTCGTACCCCAGCACTTGCTGGAGGTAGAGCGCCCCCAGGAAGAACACGCCGAACATCGCGGCGACGAGCAGGGCCTGGATCGCATTGGCGCCCGAGGCATTGCGAGATGCGAAGAGCCGCAACGGCATCAGCGGGTTGGTCACCCGGGCCTGCCGAACTACGAAGGCGACGAGCAGCGTCACGGCGACGGCGCCGAGCAGGATCGTGCGACCTGAGGTCCAGCCGACCGAGGACACCTGCAGGATGGTCGACACCCCGAGCATCAGGCCGGCGATCAGCAGGACCGCGCCCACGACGTCGGCCCCTTGCCGCAGGCCGACGCCCGGCTCGTCCTCGACCAGCCGGCGGGCCAGCACTGCCGTGGCGATGCCCACCGGCAGGTTGATGAAGAAGATCCAGTGCCAGCTGATGGCCGAGGTCAGCACGCCCCCGGCCAGCAGGCCGATCGAGCCGCCGGCCGAGGCGACGAAGCCGTAGACACCGAGCGCCTTGGCCAGGTCCCGCGGCTCAGGGAACATCCCGACGATCATCCCGAGCACCACGGCCGAGGTCAGCGCGCCGCCGAGGCCCTGCACGAACCGAGCCGTCACCAGCACCGTCCGGTCGGGAGCCAGCCCGCAGACCAGCGATGCGGCCGTGAAGACGGCCAGCCCGGCCAGGAAGACGCGCCGCCGGCCGATCAGGTCCCCGAGCCGCCCGGCCAGCAGCAGCACGCCGCCGAAGGCGATCAGGTAGGCGTTCACCACCCAGGCCAGGCCACCGGAGGAGAAGCCGAGGTCGTGCTGGATCGAGGGCAGAGCGACGTTCACGATGGTCGCGTCGAGCACGATCATCAGCACGCCGGCGCACAGCACATAGAGCGCCAGCCAGCGCGACCGGTCGTGGTTGACGCCCGGCGCCGTCGCCGAGGCGTCCGGCATCCGGTTCCTGGTGGTCGTCGTCATTTCTCCTCCTGCTGCCCTGGGCCGGTTGGTCAACGGCCGCGATGTCGTCTCTCACCCAGGTAACGAAGCCGGGACGCCGAAATCGACATCGACCAGACGACGAGTTTTCGCACAACGAGGCAACGGCGCGTCAGGGCTGACGCGCCGTTGCTTCGTTGTGAGCGGCCGAGCGGGTTGCCACCACTCGCCGCAGGGTCAGCCCTTGCTGGAGCCGAGCGAGAGGCCGGCGACGAACTGCTTCTGCAGCAGGATGTAGACGATCAACGTCGGTACGGCGGTGATCAGCGCACCTGCGGCCAGGAGGTTCTGGTTGGTGAAGTACTGCCCCTGCAGGTTGGCCAGCGCCGAGGTGATCGGGCGTTTGTCGCCGGAGGAGATCAGCGTGATGGCCCAGAAGAAGTCGTTGTAGATCCACGTGGTCAGCAGCGTGGCCAGGGCCGCGAGCGCCGGGCGGCACAGCGGCATGGTCAGCTTCCAGTAGCGCGTCCAGACCGACGCGCCGTCGAGCAACGCGGCCTCGGTGATCTCGGCCGGGATGGTCTTCATGTAGTTGGCGCAGGACGAAGACGCAGAACCCCAGCTGGAAGGTCGTGTTGATCACGATCAGCCCGAGGAAGGAGTTGTAGAGCAACCCGCTGCCGGCCAGGAACGTCGGCACGTGGATCGAGAGGTAGAGCCGGAAGAGCGGCGTGATCAGCACCTGCGGAGGCAACAGGTTGCCGGCGATGAAGATCAGCAGCATCGGCACGGTGAACCACCAGCTGAACCGGCTCAGCACATAGGCCACCATCGAGGCCAGGAACAGGCAGATGATCACCGACGGCACGGTGATGATCACCGAGTTCCAGAAGTAGTGGACCATGTCGCCGCCGGTCCACGCGTCCTTGAAGTTCTGCAGCGTCAGGTGCCGGGGCATCGACAGGTAGCCGTACTTCGAGGTCTCGCTGTAGGGCCGCAGCGCCGTGAAGAGCGCCCACACGATCGGGGTGATCCACAGGATCGTCGCGCCGATCATGATGATGTAGGCAGCCAGCCGGCCGGCCGACATCCGCGGCTTCTTGTGCACCGGCTCCGGGGCCAGCGCCGAGCGCTCGGTGAGGACGGTCACGACTTCTCCTCACTGCGGAGCTGGTTGTTCAGGAAGAACAGGATCGGACCGAGGGCGATCAACAGCAGCACGACACCGAGGGCCGAGCCGAAGCCGATCCGGCTGAACTGGCCGACGATGTTCTGCGTCACCAGCGCCGAGAGCAGCTCCAGGCCGTTGGTGCCGCCGTTGGTGATGTAGACGATGTCGAAGGCCCGCAGCGACTCGATGACCGTCACGACGATGATGACGATGTTGATCGGGCGCATCACCGGGAAGGTGACCTTCCAGAACGTCTGCCAGGCGTTGGCGCCGTCGACGATCGCGGCTTCCTTCAACGTCGGGTCGACCGACTTGAGCCCGGCCAGATAAAGGATCATGACGTACGCCGACTGTCGCCACAGCGCTTCGACCATCACCGCCCAGAGGTTGAGCTTCGGATTGCCGAGCCAGTCGATCAGGTTGGTCTGCCCGTGGCGGCCGATCAGGCTGTTGAGCAGGCCGTAGTTCGGCGAGTAGATCAGCTCCCACATGATGCCGATCAGGGCCAGCGAGAGCATGACGGGCAGGAAGATCAGGCTCTGGTAGATGCGGGTGCCCTTGAGCCCGCGGTCGAGCAGCACCGCGAAGAGCATGCCCAGCGGCGTGGCGATCACCATGAAGACGATCAGCCAGATGACGTTGTGCCGCACCGCCGGCCAGAACGGCGCGTAGTTGTGGATCGCGTTGTCGTAGTTCTGCAGACCGACCCACTTCGCGGTCTTGAGCCCTCCGATCCCGGTCCAGCTGGTGAAGGACAGCAGGACGGTCGAGATCGCGGGGAGCCAGATGAAGGTCAGGTCGAGCAGCAGGGGAATGCCCAGCATCAGGGTGAGCACGACGACGTCGCGCTTGGACAGGATCCGGACGCGACGCCGCCGACGGCGCCGCGCCGAGGACACCGGTGTGGTGTCCTCGGCGCTGGCCTGGAGGTCGGATGTGGTCATCAGCTCGTGAAGACGGTCTTCGCCTGCGCTTCCAAGGCCTTCAGTTGCGACTGGACCTGACTCGGGTTGTTGAAGAAGCTCTGGATCATCGCCGCCACAGTAGTGTCCGCGAAGCCCGGGTCGGTGTCCCGGTCGAGGAACTGCGCGATGTTCTTGGAGCTGGCGATCAGCTTGGCCGAGGCCGTCTGGATCGGGTTGTAGTTGCTGGTGTCGGCGTTGGTCGCCGCCGCCACGTCGCTCGGGTCGGTCTTGCCGTAGATCGCCTCGGCCTCCGCCGTACCGATGTAGGCCAGCAGGGCCTTGGCCGCCGCCTGGTTCTTGGCCTTCTTGCTCATCATGAAGCCGTCGATCGGCGCGTCGATCGAGTCCTGGCCGTTGGCCGGGTCGATCTCCGGGTAGGGGAAGAACGCCAGGTCGGCGAGGTCGGCGCCGGTGAACTGCTGGGCCACGAACGACCCGAGCAGGTACATGCCGGCCTGCTTGTTGAGCAGCGTCTTGGCGGCGTCCTGCCAGATCCGGCCGTTGGCGCCCGGCCTGCTGGTAGGGCAGGACCTCCTGCCACTGCTTGAAGACGGCGAGCACCTTGGGGTCGTCCCAGGGCGACCTTGTGGGCCATCAGGTCCATGTGGAACTGGTAGCCGTTGAGCCGCATGTTGATGATGTCGAACGTGCCCAGGGCCGGCCAGCCGTCCTTCTGCCCCATGGCCATCGGCACCAGGCCGTCGCTCTTCATCTTCTTCTGCAGCGCGACGAAGTCGTCCCAGTTGGCCGGCACCTGGTAGCCCTTGGCCGCCCACACGCTCTTCCGGTAGAAGACCGCCCACGGGTAGTTGTAGAGCGGCACGAAGTAGTAGTGCCCGTCATCGCCCTTGGACGCCGCCTTGAACGCGTCCGAGAAGTTCGCTCCGATGGTGTCCCAGACGTCGTCGATCGGCGTGGCCAGGCCCTGCTTGGCGAAGTACCGCATCCGGAAGCCGGCGAACCAGGTGAACAGGTCGTCCGGCGTGCCCTGCAGGTAGTTGCTGATGTTGTTCTGGAAGGTGTTGTGGTCGACCGTGTTGATCTTGACCGTGGCGCCGGAGTTCTTGGCGTGGAAGCCGTCGATCATCGCGGCGAAGGCCGCCTTCGGCACCGGGTCGGAGTAGTTCGACCCGAAGGTGACCGTGCCGGTTGCCGCGCCGGCCGCCGCGGCGGTGCTGCCGCTCGAGCTCGTACCCCCGCTGCTCGAGCCGCACGCGGCGAGCAACAGGGACGGCGTCACGGCGAAGGCCGCACCGCCGGTCAGTGCCTTGAGGACGTTTCGGCGACTGACGCCACCGGCCGGTTCCGGCGTCCCCGGGAAGACTTCCGACATTGCTGCCTCCTCGGCATATGCGATCTCGATATCCCAGCAGAATCAACAGGAGCAAAACCAACAGAGTCAAGCGAGAGCGATCACAGTGGAGCATAGTTCAACGAGTTGTCCTGTCAAGAGTTCGAAACCGCCCTGTCACCGACCTGTTACCGGTCCGTCAGCAACGCACGCTCAGGGCCCCTCGACGGCTGCCTCGGCGGGTGCCCAGACGCCGCTCCGGGGCCGGCTCCGAGGGCCGCCGCCGCCGGCTGCTCAGTCGATCGTCAGACGGACACCAGCCGGAGGACGACCGCCTGACCGGGATGCAGCACCGGCAGGGTCAGCCCGGCCCCGGTCAGCAGCCGTCCACTGATCGGCGATCCGAAGCCATCGCCGACCAGCCACGCGGGCTGATCGGCGATCGCCGCGAGGCCGCTGACCTCCGGGCAGAGCTCGAGCCGGTAGCTCAGCTCCGGGTCCAGGCCCGGCAGGGGCGTCCGGCCCGGCACCGCGGACGGCGACGTCGCGGTCCGGGCGAAGCAGAAGACCGCCTCCCGCCGGTCCTGGGCGACGACGCCGTGCAGCACCGTGCCCTCGTCGGTCGCGTCGGCGCGGACCACGGCGCCGGAGTGGAGCAACGGGCGCAGTCGGCGGTAGAGCGCGGTCCAGGCCCGGATCCGGTCCAGCTCCTCCGGCGGAGCAGGACGTCAGGTCCCACTCGATGCCGGCATGGCCGAAGAGCGACGTGGCCAGCCGGAAGGGCAGGTCCAGCACCCGGTCGGTGGTGTGCGATTGCGGGCCGCCGACGTGCGAGCCGACCAGCTCGGGCGGCAGCAGGTTGGCGGTCCAGAACTGGATCTGCTGGCGCTCGATCGCGTCGTTCGTGTCCGAGGCCCAGACCCGGTCGGTGCGGGCCAGGACGCCGAGGTCGACCCGGGCCCCGCCGCTGGAGCAGGACTCGATCTCCAGGCCCGGATGACGCCGGCGCAGCTCGTCCAGCAACGCGTAGACCGCCGCCGTCTGCGGGTGCACGCCGGGCACCCGCCGTACGCCGCTGGTTCCGGTGCGGTCGAGATGCTGGGCGGCGTGCAGGTCACGGTTGTGGTCCCACTTCAGGAAGTCGATGGCGTACTCCGTGACGAGCGCGTCGAGCCGCTCCAGCAGGTACGCCGAGACCTCGGGCTGGGCAACGTCGAGCACGTGCTGGCCCCGCCACTCCGGCGCCGACCGGCCCTCCACTGAATCGTTTTCAAAGGCGACGTCGAGCAGCCAGGACGGGTGCTCGCGGATCAGGTCGGAGTCCAGGTTGGCCATCTCCGGCTCGACCCACAATCCGAGCTGCATCCCCAGTGCCCGAACGTGATCCACGATCGGGTGCAGCCCATCCGGGAACCGCTGCTCGTCGACGTACCAGTCCCCCAGACCGGCGGTGTCGTCGCGCCGGCCGCGGAACCAGCCGTCGTCGATGACGAACCGTTCGACGCCCACGGAGGCGGCCGTCGTCGCGAGCGCGCGCACCCGGTCCACCGCCAGGTCGAAGTAGCACGCCTCCCAGGTGTTCAGCACGACCGGGCGCGGGCTGTGCGGGTGGGAGGGACGCGCGCGCAGATGCTCGTGCAGCCGGGCCGCCAGGCCGTCGAGGCCGTCGCCGGACCAGACGAAGAACACGTCCGGCGCGGCGTACCTCTCGCCCGGCGCCGAGCCGGATCTCGCCCGGTCGCAACAGCTCCCCACCGCCGATCACACCGGCGTGCATCCCGGCTCCCTCAGGCAGCCGCTCGACCAGGTGCTCGTGGTCGCCGCTCCACGCGACGTGCGCCCCCCAGACCTCACCGCGCCGGGTCGTGAAGCCGGGCTCCCCGGCGACCATCAGCAGCGTCGCGTCGTGACCGGTGCGCCCCCGCCGCGAGGCCCGCAGATGGGTGCCGTGGCCGAGGATCCGCCGCTGCGGTGACCGCTCGCGACACCAGCGGCCGGTCAGGTCCAGCACCTCGGTCGCCCGCGGCGGCAACGGCAGCAGGGCCCGCAGAGCGGCGACGTCGTACGCCGGGTGCCCGGCGCCGTTGGCGCTGTCTTGGGCCCGGTCAGCGCCCCCAGAGTTGGTGACCGAGCTGGCCACTCGCAGGACGCCGTGGGCGTCCAGGGTGAGCGTCATCGCCAGCGCCAGCGAGCCGCCGGCCCCGGTGGCGCTCACCGTCACCGAGCCCCCGCCCGCTGATCGTCCAGGACCGCAGCGACCTCGACGCCGGACCACCAGGCCAGGCCGTCGGCGCCCGATCGATGGCCGGCGAAGCCCGGCGTGCCGGACCAGCCGTGCTCCTCGTCCGGCAGCAGGGTGAGCGCCCCCGGCTGGTCCAGGGCGCTGCGCGGGCGGGGCTGCCCCCAGATCGCCGCCAGGCCGGCATCACCGGCTGGGCCGAGGTCGCCGAGTTGGCCCAGGTCGCCCAGGTCGCCCAGGTCGCCCAGGTCGCCCAGGTCGCGGCCCCAGTGCAGGACGCGGGGCAGGGCCGGCCCGGCGACGTCCAGCACCAGCTGGACGCCCGCTGCTCGCAGGGACAGGACCTCGCTCATACGCACTCCGCTCGTGCTCCGACGATGTTTCCGACCGTGCTGACCCGTGCTGGCTCGTGCCGACCCGGCTCGGCCGGCGGGTGCAGATGTTCGATGACGGTCGACGAAGCGTCGAAACCGGACTCGGTCGTGCCGGCAATCGACAGCAGATCGACCAAACGGCCGAGATTCAGGCTCAGCCAACTCCTCAGTCGGCCAGATGTCACGGGATCTCACCAAAATTTGGGTGACATCTGAAACTCGTTGTTGATTTGTGTTGACGTCGGTGGTGCCTTCGACGAGGCTAGCGTCCATGTGGACCTGGCCGACGGAAGGCATCAGCTTCGGCGGTGACTACAACCCCGAGCAGTGGCCGGAGCACGTCCAGGACGAGGATGCCCGGCTGATGCAGGAGGCCGGCGTCAACTTCGTCAGCGTCGGGATCTTCTCCTGGGGCCTGCTCGAGCCGACGCCCGGGGAGTTCGACTTCGGCTGGCTGGATCGGGTGCTGGACCGGATGCACGCTGCCGGAGTCCGGGTCGACCTGGCCACCGCGACCGCGTCGCCGCCGACCTGGATGTCGCGGCTGCACCCCGAGACCCTGCCCGTCGACCGGGACGGGCGGCGGCTCTGGCACGGGAGCCGGCAGACCTTCTGCCCGTCCTCCCCCGTCATCGCCGAGCTCTCGCTGCGACTCGTCGAGCAGATGGCCACGCGCTACGGCGAGCACCCGGCGCTTGGCGATGTGGCACGTCGGCAACGAGCTCGGCAACCACAACGTGCACTGCTTCTGCGACGTCAGCGCCGTCGCCTTCCGCGAGTGGCTCCAAGTGAGGTACGGCGCGGGCGCCGCCGGCCTGGCCGGCCTGAACGACGCCTGGGGCACGTCGTTCTGGAGCCAGCACTACTCGGACTGGGCCGACGTCATCCCGCCGCGGCGGACGGCGACCCATCCCAACCCGACCCAGGAGCTCGACTTCTGGCGGTTCTCCTCGGACGCCGTCCTCGCGACCTACCAGCGCGAGCGCGATGTCCTGCACCGGGTCACGCCGACGGTGCCGGTCACGACCAACTTCATGGCCATGGCCCACACCCGCGGCATGGACTACTGGTCCTGGGCCCCCGAGCAGGACATCGTCAGCAACGACCACTACGTCGACGGCCGCCTGGACCGACCGCTCGTCGAGCTGTCCTGGTCGGCCGACGTCTCGCGCAACCTCGCGGCCCGCAGCTCCGGCGGCGCTGCCGGTCACGGCACGCCGTGGATTCTGATGGAGCACTCGACCTCGGCGGTCAACTGGCAGCCGATCAACTACGCGAAGGCTCCTCGCCAGCTGGGCCGGAACTCGTTGGCACACTTGGCTCGAGGCGCCGACGGCATCGCGTTCTTCCAGTGGCGGGCCTCGCTCGGCGGCGCCGAGAAGTTCCACTCCGGCCTGGTGCCGCACGCCGGCACCGACACCAAGGTCTGGCGCGAGGTGGTCGAGCTCGGCGGCCTGCTCTCGCGGCTCTCCGATCTGCGCGGCACGGCCGTCACCGCCCGGGTGGCCGTCGTCTTCGACTGGCAGGCCCAATGGGCCAGCGAGCTCGGTGGTCACCCGACGGTGCTCTTCGACTACGACCGCGAGGGCCAGGAGTGGTACGCCGCACTGTGGGACGCCGGCATCACCGTCGATGTGGTCCCGCCAGACGCCGACCTCTCGTCGTACGCCGTTGTGGTGGTGCCAGCTCTTTACTCCTGCACCGACTCCGCGGCTGCGAACATCGCGGCGGCCGCACGCGGCGGCGCGCAGGTCGTCATCACCTACTCCAGCGGGATCGTCGACGAGC
Source organism: uncultured Actinomycetota bacterium (assembly GCA_963834425.1). Taxonomy (GTDB): domain Bacteria; phylum Actinomycetota; class Actinomycetes; order Actinomycetales; family CAVURS01; genus CAVURS01. Next base: position 94,204 of record CAWIBR010000005.1, on the reverse strand, counting down.
GCGAGCAGGTGCGGCCGGGTGGCTATCCCGGCGCCTTCCGCGAGCTCCTCGGTGTCCGCACCGAGGAGTTCTTCCCGCTCGGGCCGGACGAGACGGTGCGCCTCGACGACGGCACGACCGCGAGCGTCTGGACCGAGCTCACCCACCTCGACGGCGCGACCGTCGTGGCGTCGTACGTCGACGGGCCGGTCGCGGGCGCTCCGGCGACGACCCGGCACGCCGTCGGCGCAGGTGAGGCGTGGTACGTCGCAACCCGGCTCGACCCGGACGGCAAGGCCGAGATCATCCGACGGGTCTGCGAGGCCGCGCGGGTCGAGCCGGTCCTGGAGGTGCCCGCCGGGGTCGAGGTCGTGCGGCGGGAGAGCCCCAGCCACTCGTTCCTCTTCGTGCTGAACCACCGCGACGAGGACCTGGCCCTGAAGGTCTCCGGTCACGACATGTTGAATGATGAGCCCGTGGACGGTGACCTGACGGTCGGCGCCGGCGCGTTCACGGTGATCCGCGAGAGGGGCTGAGATGCTCGCGAGACAACGGCAGGAGCGCATCCTCGAAGAGGTGCAGCGCCATGGCGGCGCGCGGGTGTCTGACCTGGTCACCACCCTCGGTGTCTCCGACATGACGATCCGTCGCGACATCCAGGAGCTGGCGCGGCAAGAGCTGGTGCTGCGGGTCCATGGTGGCGCGACGTCGATCTCCGGGCGCAGTGCCGAGGAGCCGGGCTTCGTGGTGAAGTCGGCCCTCCACCCGGTGCCGAAGTCGGCGATCGCCGTCGCGGCGGCCGAGCTGGTGGAGCCGGGCGCGTCGATCGCGCTGTCGGCGGGCACGACGACCTACGGCCTGGCTCAGCAGCTGCTCACCGTGCCCGGACTGACCATCGTCACGAACTCACCGCCTGCCGCCAACCTGCTGCACGAGGCCGGGCGCGACGACCTGACGGTGATCTTGACCGGAGGCGTGCGCACGCCCTCCAACGCCTTGGTCGGCCCGATCGCGCTGGGCGCCCTGCGCACCCTGCACGTCGACCTGCTCTTCCTCGGCGTGCACGGGATGGACGAGCGGGCCGGGTTGACGACCCCCAACCTGGTGGAGGCCGAGACCGACCGGGCCATGGTGGCGGCCGCGCGTCGGCTGGTCGTCGTCGCCGACCACAGCAAGTGGGGGGTGGTCGGGCTGTCCACCATTGCGGACCTGGGGCAGGTCGACGTCCTGGTGACCGACGACGGGATCGACGAGCGGGCGGAACAGGTTCTCTCGCAACGGGTTGGGCGACTTGTCCTGGCGACGCCCGACGACCTCGAGGCCGCCAAGTGAACCATCCGGTCCGCCGGACCAGGGGGGTTCTCGCGGACGGCCGCGAGATCATCTACTTCGACGACACCGAGCCCTACCTCTCCGGCGAGCGTCACTCGTGACCTGACCGACAAGCGCGTCCTCGGTGAGGCCGCGCGGGCCGGTCAGATGCGTCGCGACCCGCTGAGCGGCGCGTGGATCGCGCTGGCGACCCACCGCCTGGACCGCACCTACCTGCCCCCGGCCGACGAGTGCCCCCTCTGTCCGACCGGGCGCGGCACCGAGCCGTCGGAGGTGCCGGCCAACGACTACGACGTCGTGGTCTTCGAGAACCGGTTCCCCAGCTACAGCACGCGAGTCAGCGACCCGAGCTCGGGCACCGACGGCTTCTACGCCCATGCACCGGCCCTGGGCCGCTGCGAGGTGGTGTGCTTCACCAGCGACCACAACGCGACGTTCGCCGACCTCGACCCGAGCCGCGTCCTGACCGTGATCGAGGCCTGGGCCAACCGCACCGAGGAGCTCGGGCGGATGCCGGAGGTGGCGCAGGTCTTCCCGTTCGAGAACCGCGGCCGCGAGATCGGCGTCTCGCTGCAGCACCCGCACGGCCAGATCTACGGCTACCCGCTGGTCACGCCGAGGACCGCGACCATGCTGGCGCGCTCGACCGAGCACCGCGAGCGCACCGGACGTCTCCTGCTGCGCGACGTCCTCGACGCCGAGCGGGCCGACGGCTCGCGGGTCGTCCTGTCCGCGAAGCACTGGACGGCCTACGTGCCCTACGCCGCGCGCTGGCCGGTCGAGGTGCACCTGGCTCCGCACCGCGACGTGCCCGACCTGCCCGCCCTGCACGACGACGAGCGGGCCGAGCTCGCGCACGTCTATCTCGAGCTCCTGCAACGGCTCGACCGCTACTACGTCGACGCCGACGGTGGCCCGGTGCGCCTGCCCTACATCGCCGGTTGGCACCAAGCGCCGGCCCGCGAGGGTCGTGACCTGGCCCGACTGCACCTGCAGCTGACCTCCGTGCTCCGCGCTCCGGGCAAGCTCAAGTACCTCGCCGGCTCCGAGTCCGGCATGGGGGCCTGGGTCAACGACACGACCCCGGAGCGGATCGCGGAGCGACTGCGCGCGATCGCCGAACCTCCTCAGTGAGCGCGGCTGCTCCCCGTCCGGCCGCGGCAGCCGCGGCCGAGGGCTTCCGCGCGGCGTACGGCGGGTCGGCGGCCGGCGTCTGGTCGGCTCCTGGGCGGGTCAATCTGATGGGCGAGCACACCGACTACAACGCGGGGCTCTGCCTGCCGATCGCGTTGCCGCACAGGACATTTGCTGCCGTCCGGCCGCGACCGGACGGTCGGTTGCGGGTGCGGTCCGCGCAGCGGGACGACGGCTGGGAGGGTCGCCTCGACGACGTCGGTCCGGGGCAGCCGCGCGGCTGGACGGCGTACGTCGTGGGGGCCCTGTGGGCGCTTCGTGAGTCTGGCCAGCCGACCCCCGGGCTCGACGTGTGGGTCGACGGGCGCGTGCCGCTCGGGGCCGGCCTGTCGTCGTCGGCGGCCCTGTCCTGCGCCGTCGCGCTGGCCGCGGACGAGCTGGGCGGGCTCGGCCTCGGCGACAGCGACGCGGGTCGGGCCCGACTGGCCGCGGCCTGCGACGTCGCCGAGAACGTCGTGGTCGGGGCGCCCACGGGCGGCATGGACCAGGCCGCGTCGTTGCGCTGCATCGACGGGCACGCGCTGCGGCTCGACTGCCGAGACGGCAGCATCGAGCAGGAGCCGTTCGATCTCGCGGCCGCCGGCCTGGCCCTGCTGGTGATCGACACCCGCGCCGAGCATCAGATGGTCGACGGTCAGTACGCCGAGCGCCGGGCCACCTGCGAGGCTGCCGCCCGGACTCTCGGTGTCACGAGCCTGCGCGAGATCGAGCCCGCCGAGCTGGATGCCGCGTTGCGACTGCTGCCGGATGTCGTGTCACAGCAACGGGTCCGCCACGTCGTGACCGAGATCGCGCGGGTCCGCGAGTGCGTCGATCTGGTTGCAGCAGGGCGACGTCGCCAGCCTCGGGCCGGTCTTCACCGCATCGCACACCTCGATGCGTGACGACTACGAGATCTCCTGCCGTGAGCTCGATCTGGCCGTCGAGACGGCCGAGGCTGCTGGTTCACTCGGGGCCCGGATGACCGGGGGCGGCTTCGGCGGATCAGCGGTGGCCCTGGTGCCCACCGACGCGCTCGATGTTGTGAGTGCGGCCGTGCTGCAGGCGTTCTCGCACGCGTCGCTCACCGAGCCGGTCCTTTTCTCCGTCGCCGCCTCGTCCGGCGCGGCGCGCGACCGCTGATCCGTCCCCTCTCGTCCTACTCTCTACTGATCCGTGTTCATCGCGGGGTCCGTGTGGGCAACCAGACCCGCATGGTCGACGGGCCGCGGTTGGCCCAGTCGTGATAGGGCACGAGCGCGACGGACAAGCGCTCCGGCTCAGTCGCAGTCGTTGGTGCCTGCCGTCCGGATAGGGCCAGTGGGCGTCCTGGTCGGCTCGGCGTGAACGGCGAGGGTGACCGTGACCCTCCCGTCCTCGTCGCGGGGAGCGATGGTCCGGTCCACCTCGACCATGCCCACGTCGCTCGGCGCGACCGCCGCGGGCCATCTCGAGGTCGACTGACTCCAGACACATGACCTCGGGCCCGCGCTCGACCGCGACACATCCCCGCACAGCGTCGATCCGGGCGTCGGCCTCGGTGAACCTCGGACCGACCGGCAGGTGCAGTTCGACGACGTCACCTACCTGAAAGCTGCGCGTCACCGTCGACGGCACCGACCGGAGCGTCGCGTTCGATGACCGGCTCGCCGACCGGAATCTCCCGCAGCACAGCGCCCTTCGCCCAGGCTGGGACCCGCAAGGTCAGCATCCACGGCCCGACCCGACTTCTCGCGGATGATCACTCGAACCGTTCCCGTGCGCCGGATAGCTCGTCTCGACGTCCAGCGCGATCGGCCGCCCGTCCGGGCAGGACTGTCCGGATCTGCGCCGGCGCGTACTGGTGCAGCTGAAGTCCCGCGTCGTCAACGGTCGCGACGTAGGCAGCGAGGCTGGCCAACGTGCGGGCCACGTTTGGCGGGCAGCACGAGACGGCGAACCACGGCGCTCGCAGCGAGGACGACGCCCGCGGACAGAGCCTCGTCCGGCGCGGGTGTCACGCCCGGGGCGACGCTGGTGCAACGTGTTGGCGTAGTAGAACGCCGTGCCCTCTGGGACGGCGACGTGGCGATCACGTTGTAGAGCGTGCGTTCGATCACGTCGGCGTACTGCGGTTCGCCGACAGCCAGCAGCAGGCGCCAGGAGAACATCACCGACCCGACGGCGGCGCAGGTCTCGGAGTAGGCCCGGTCGGGCGGCAGCACCCAGTCATCGCCGAAGCCCTCGGTCTGGTGGTGGGCGCCCTGGCCGCCGGTCAGATACGTACGCCGCGCAACCGTGTTCGCCCACTGGGTGGTCAGCGCTCGCAGCAGCTCGGCGTCACCCGTCTCCACGGCCACGTCGACCGCACCCGCGGCGAGATAGCCGGCCGCACGGCGTGACCGCGCAGCACCGTGGCCTCCCGAACCGGGATGTCGTCCTGGTAGTAGGCCCGGCCCCACTCGATGTCCTCGAGCGTGCCGTGACCGCGGCGCTCGACGAACAGCGCAGCCTGGTCGATGTAGCGCGACTCGTCGGTGACCCTGCGCGAGCTCGACGAGCGCCGTCTCGATCACCGGGTGACCACACACCGACCGGATCCCGGTGTCAGCGAACACCTCGCACACCAGGTCGGCGGCTCGGCGGGCCACAGCCAAGCAAGCCGTCGTCGGCTTCCGGGCGGGTGCGCGCCCGAGCCACGGCCGGCCTGCACCAGGTGACCGACGCAGTAGAGCTCGTGACCCCACTCGAGATCAGTCCAGCGCGAGGGCTGACCGGGGCGCCCGAACGCCGTGTTGAGGTAGCCATCGCCTTCCTGGGCGGCCGCGACGCGTCGCGACCAGGGCCCGGAAGCGCTCCTCGAGGGCGGGGTCGTCGTCCCGGCCGATCTCCCAGGACATCGCCTCCAGCAGCTTGTAGACCTCCGAGTCGGCGAACTCCTTGCCGCGCCGGCCTTCCGGCAGTTGACCGGCGACGCGCTCAGGTCGAAGTTGCCGATCCACCCGACGCGCTCCATCCAGTGCTCGATGTGCGCCAGCGATCGCCGCCGCGTTGATCTCCTGGCGGGCGGCCCAGAAGCCACCAACGATGCGAACGTCGGTCAGGCCGAGCGGGCGCAACCGACCCCGCGGTCGGGCGGCGTCGGCGTCGCGCGGGTGCCGGTAGTGGTGACGGGGCATGCTCATCCCTTGATGGCGCCGGACATGAAGCCCCGGACGTAGTGGCGTTGGAGCAGCAGGAACAGGACGATGCAGGGCAACGCGAGGACGACGACCCCGGCCTCGGTCGCGCCGTAGTCGACGACGCCTTGCACCTGGCCGCGCATGTTCGACACCGCCAGCGGCAGCGTCATCTTGTTGGTGTCGTTGATCAAGATCAGCGGCGCCAGGAAGTCGTTCCAGGCCGCCAGGAAGGCGAACAGCCCGACGGTGATCAGCCCCGGCTTCACGCCGGGCAGCAACACCCTCCGCAGCGCCCCGAACGACGTGCAGCCATCGACCAGCGCGGCCTCGTCGAGCTCCCGAGGGATTGCCTCGAAGGAGATGCGCATCATGAAGGTCGAGAAGGGCAGCTGGAAGACCGTCAGCACCAGGGCGACGCCGACGAGTGAGTTCTGCAGTCCCATCTTGTTGAGCAGCACGTAGAGCGGGATCAGCAAGCGTCGCGTAGGGAACCATCAGGATCGCCAAGGTCAGCAGGAAGAGCGCGTTGCGTGCCGGGGAAGCGGAACCGGGCGAACGCGTAGCCGCCGAGCAGCGAGATGGCCAGCGTGAGGAGCGACGGTCAGGCCGGAGACGAACAGCGAGTTGGCCAGATATCGCCAGACACCGGCCTGGTAGTGCGCCAGCGAGTCGTAGTTGCCGAATCCCCAACCCTTCGCCTGGCTCGTGCCGGCCTGCGGCGAGACCGACGAGACCGCGGTCCAGACGACCGGGAAGAGGAAGATCACGGCCAGCGCGGTCGTGAAAACCCAGTACGGCGTGCGCAGGGCCAGGCCGGCGATCGTCGTCCGCGGCGGCGCGCGCGAGCCGGCGGGTGATCGGCTCGGGCTCAGTGCGGACGGCGGGTCGTCGGGCGCGGGTCGGCTGAGCTCACCATGCTCCTCAGTCCTCGTCCGTACGGCGGAAGGTGCGCAGCTGGACCACGTTGACCACCACCAGAACCACCAGCGACCATCACCGAGAGGGCCGCCGCAACCCCGAGGTCGTTCTGACCCTGGAAGGCGACGTTGTAGATCAGCTGCGACGATGGTGATCGTGCTGTTGTCCGGTCCGCCCTTGGTCAGGATGTAGAACTGCTCGAAAGCCAGCAGCGAACCCGTGACGCACAACACCGTCGACAGAGCGAGCGTCGGCCGCAGCAACGGCAGCGTGATCCGACGGAAGCTCTGCCACCGCGATGCGCCATCCATCCAGGCCGCTTCGTAGAGCTCGACCGGGATGTTCTGCAGACCGACCAGCATCAGCAGCATGTAGAAGCCCGCGAACCGCCAGACGATCAGAAAGAGCGTCGATCCCAGCGCCGCGTTCGGGCGAGCCCAGGAACGGACCAGCCGAAGTGGTTCATGACCGGAGCCAAGGGCCCGACCAGCGGAGAGTAGAGGACGTAGAAGAGAAGGGACGCCGACGCCAGCCCCATAGCGCTGGGCACCAGGAAAGCCACTCGTTGCAACGACCTTCCATCGGGTCGACTCCTGCACGAGCAGCGCCAGGCCGAGGCCCAGACCGATCAGCAGCACGGTGGCCAGCACCGTGTACTTCATCGTGAAGACGACCGAGTCGACGAAGAACCGGTTGCTGACCGCCTGCGTGGTAGTTCTCCGGCAGGTTCGACGCCTTGGTTGCCACTCAGCAACGGCCAGTCGGATCCCGACATCCGCACTACCAGCAGGAGCGGAAGGACGAACAGCACCAGGACGAAGAGCGCCGTCGGCGCGGCGTACAGCCAACCGGCCAACGCTCGGCGCCGCGGCGCGGCGCCGACGCCGGGCCGGACGAGCCGGGTGCGGCGGGTCCTCGGCGACGCTGACGGCCACGATGACGATGCTCTCCTTCCGCGCGTCGATGTGCGAGAGGTCGCGGATGGGTCGGTGGCGTGCCGCCGACAGTCGGACACCGCACCGACCGATCGACTCCGCGTTACTGACCCAGGACCGAGTTGATCTGCTCGTTGTCGGCGTCGACCGAGTGTCCCGTCCCCCAGCACTGCGTGGCGCACCAGGGAGAGCCACGGGCTGTTCGGCGCGTTGAAGGCCTGCTGGAAGTTCAGCGCGACCGGTGTCTCGCCCTTGCCCGCCACCTTGTTGATGGTGACGACGCGTGGGTCGGCCTGCGGAGTACTGGTTGTTGGCCAGGTCAGCGCGCGACACGATGTCGTTGTCCTTCGCCAGCACGCCGACCTGAGCGTCCGCGGACATCAGCCAGGACGAGGAAGTTCCAGGCCTGGGCCTCGTGCTTGGAGTCCTTCGAGACGCCGATGCCGTCGCCGCCGACGAAGGTCGAGGCGCCCCCGTTGACGCCTGGCATGCCCGGCGACGCCGACGTCGAACTGGTCGTCGACGACAGCAGGGTGGCCGGGTAGGGCATCAGCCCGACCTTGCCCTCGGTGAAGCCGGCCGTCCAGGTCGGGCCGGCCTCGTCCTTGCGACGACGGCAGCACGGCGCCGGACTTCCAGAGGTCCTGCCAGGTGCTGTAGACCGTCCTTGGCGTTGGCGCCGTCCAGCAGCGACTCGGTGCCGGCCGGGTTCATCACCTGGTCACCGGAGGCCCACACGCTCGGGAACCAGGTGAAGACGAGGCAGCCGCCGCAGTTGAGGCCGGTAGCCGTGCCGTAGACGCCGGGCTTGTGCAGGGCCTGGATCTTCTTCGCGTCGGTCGCGAACTCGGCCAGCGTCGTCGGACCCTTGTCGGGGTCGAGTCCGGCCTCCTTGAACAGGTCCTTGTTCCAGAACATCATCGACAGGTCCAGGACGAACGGCAGCACGTGCTCCTTGCCGTCCAGCGTGCCGGCCGTCGAGGTGACCCTGGTTGATCTGGTCCTTGAAGGACAGACCGTTGATCTGCGTCGGTCAGGTCCTTGAACAGGCCCTGCTTGACCCAGTTCGGGCACGTAGACGATGTCCGCGGCGAACAGGTCCGGCAGGCCGCCGGCGCCCGCTGCCGCTCCGACCTTGGCGACGTAGTCGTCGTTCGGCACGACGGTCAGCGCGACCTGGTTCTTGTGGGTCGAGTTGTACGCCGTCGACCAGCAGCTTGGCCTGCTTCTCCAGCGGTGCGCGGGTCCACAGGGTCAGATGGCGTGCCGTCGTCCGTGCCGTTCGGCGCCGACGGACGCGGCAGCGGTCGGACGACCCCTCCACTGCTGCCGCAGGCGGCCAGCGCCCAAGACCAGGGCGGCCGCGACGACTCCGGTCAGCGGCGCGGACACGCCCCGAACGGATCCGGATCTTCGTCATGTTGTCTCCTCGTGCTCTTCGTCGAGCAGGTACCCCACGGGCACCCGCAGGCAGTGCGTCGAAAACCATGTCAGTCCGCTCCAGGGACAGGAGGAGCGGCGGGTCAAGCAATGCCCTGGCGAGCAACGACGTTCGCCAGTATCAGTTTCGGTGAGACGGGACGCAGCGCTACGTTCCGAAAATTGTCGAAATGGTTTTCGGAGCATAGTGAAGGCTTCGATCACCGTCTAGAGGTCGGCCATTACAGTTTGGACACGGCCGCGAGACCGGAGGAGGCACGCGATGGCGAAGTCAGCGGACCGCGCATCGCGCGCCGTCACCCTGACCGACGTAGCGCGGCTGGCCGGTGTTTCCGTCTCGACCGCCTCCAAAGCCCTCAACGGTCGCGACGAGGTCGCCGAGAGCACCCGCGCGCGCGTGCTCAGGACGCAGCCGGCACGCTGTCCTTCAGCCCCAACCCGCTCGCCCAGGGGTTGCTAGCCGGGCGCACCGGACCGTCGGGCTGCTGACGAGCGACCTCGAGGGCCGGTTCGTCATCCCGATCCTGATGGGGGCCGAGGACGCCTTCGGGGCCGGCCAGGTGAGCGTCTTCCTGTGCGACGCACGCGGCGACACCATCCGCGAGCAGCATCAGCTGCGGGCCCTGCTCAGCCGACGGGTCGACGGGCTGATCGTCGTCGGCCGGCAGACCGATCCACGCCCGTCGCTCGGACAGCGACATCCCGGTCCCCGTGGTCTACGCCTACGCGCCGTCCGACGACCCGCAAGACCTCTCGCTCACGCCGGACAACGTCAGCGCCGGCCGGATCGCCGATCGAGCACCTGCTCGCCGGCGGCCGCACGCGGATCGCGCACATCAGCGGCGACCCGACGTACGCCGCGGCTCAGGATCGCGCCGTCGGCGTCCGAGAAGCGTTGGCCGCCAACGGGTCTCGAGCTGGTCGCAAGAGGTTTTCGGTGAGTGGTCCGAGCACTGGGGACGCGACTCGACGGCCCTCCTGCTCGCGCAACACCCGGAAGTCGACGCCATCCTGTGCGGGTCGGACCAGATCGCCCGAGGCGCATTGGACACGGCCCGCGATCTCGGCCGGTCGGTGCCGGACGACATCGCCATCATGGGCTTCGACAACTGGGAAGTCCTCACCACCAACGCTCGACCGGAGCTCACCAGCATCGATGCCAACCTCCAGCAGCTCGGGCGGGCGGCCGCGCAGCGGGTCTTCGCCGCGCTGGACGGCGTCGACATCGGCACCGGCACGCACTACCTTCCCGTGCGCTTGGTGATCCGCGGCTCGACCCTCGCTCACCGCTGAGGTCACCCGACGGGTTGTCTCATCGCTTTCCTGATGCGGTCGAAGCGATCCCGGTCAGGTCAGGGCGAGGAGGGCGACGACAATCCCGGCGGCGGCAGCGACGACGGCGAGCGGAGCCAGCGTCTCCTTGCGCTGGACGGCGCGGAAGGCCATCAGCACCGGGAGGATCCCCAGGAAGACGAAGTGGGCGGCCGTGGCCAGGATGAGGTACGCCCCGACAACGGTGACCGTGGTCAGCGAGGCTGAGTTCCGCTTGGTGAAGCTGACCTGGCCCGGCGTGTGTGGGGCCACGGGATAGCCGGAGGTCGGCCGGCGCGCTCGGCGCCACGGCGCCGGGCAGCACGGCACGGGGGACGGCGGGAGGAGGCCCGGGCGGCGAAGGGGACGGAGCAGCAGGCGGAATGGGTTGGGTGTGGTAGGTCCAGGCGCCGCCGTCCCACCAGCGCAGCGCGCCCTGCGGGTTGCTCGGGTCAGGGTGCCAGCCGGCCGGCACGGTGCTCATGCGTTCCCCCTCGTCGGTTCCGGCCATGGTGCCACCTCGGCCTGGACGCCCGCCGGGAGTTCCGAGCCCTCGGGCCTGGCCCCTGCCCTACCTCCGGTCGACTGCTCGATCTCCTAACCTTCACCTCATGGCGCAGACCGACCTCTCGCTCGATGAGCTGTGGGACTACCGACCGGTGGTGGCCGAGCCCGCCGACTTCGAGGAGTTCTGGGCCGCGCAGGTGGCCGACGCCCGCGCGCGTCCGATCGACGTCGAGATCTCGCCGGTGGCCACGCCGGCGACGTACGCCGAGGTCGGTGACGTGTCGTTCGCCGGGCATGGCGGCGACCGGGTCCGCGCCTGGTTGTTGACGCCGCACTCTTTGCGCGACAACGCGCCGACCGTGGTCGAGTTCGTTGGTTACGGCGGCGGCCGCGGTGATCCGCTGGAGTGGGCCACGTGGTCGATCGCGGGCTACCCGCACCTGATCATGGACACCCGCGGGCAGGGCGGTGGCTGGCGGACGTCGGACACGGCCGACCCGGGCGATGACGGCGCGCCGAGTTCGAAAGGCTTCCTGACGCGCGGCGTCGGCGCCCCGGAGAACCATTACTACACCAGGCTTTTCATCGACGCGGCCCGGGCGGTCGACGCGGCCCGAGCGTTGCCCGGGCGCTCCAGCTCGGCGGTGCTGGTGACCGGCGCGAGCCAGGGCGGCGCCCTGACCCTCGCCGCGGCGCACCTGGCCGGCGACGTCGCGGGCGCGGCACCCGACGTACCGTTCCTGAGCCACATCCGGCGCGGCAGCGAGATCACCGACGAGATGCCGTACGCCGAGCTCGCCGAGTACTGCCGAGTGCGACCCCGCGAGGTCGACCAGGTCTTCCGGACGCTGTCCTACATCGACGTCGTCAACCACGCCCGGCGGATCACGGCACCGGGACTGTTCTCAGTCGGGCTGGCCGACCAGACGACGCCGCCGTCCACGGTCTTCGCGGCGTACCACGCGTTCGGCGGCCCGAAACAGATCCGGGTCTACCCCTTCAACGGCCACGAGGGCGGTCAGGTCACCCACCTGCACGAGAAGCTCGAGTTCGCCGAGTCGTGCTCCGCCCCGCGCGCGGTGCTCCCCGAATGACGGTGGTCGGACCGGATCTCGGCCCGTATCACCGTCATTCAGGGAGTACCGCCGGCCGTCAGGGCGCGTCGTCGGCAGCTTGCGCGCGGTGTCGGGCGTCCTCGCCTTCGTAGTCGGTGTAGGTGTAGGGGTTGGGGATCCGCTCGGCCGGCGGCAGCTCCGGGGTGAGGCTGTCGCGCCACGCGTCCTCGCCCATCGTGGCCCGCGCGTAGTCGACGGTCGCGCCGACGGCATCGCGCGCCGCTTGGAGGTCGACGCCCACCAGCCGGTGCTCGTGCTTGAGCACCTGGCCGTTGACCAGGACCGAGTGCACGTCACCGCGGCCGGCCTGGAAGACCAGGCTGCCGTAGGGATGCAGCAGCGGGTACATCGCCGGGGACTGGTCGTTCTTGATCAGCACCAGGTCGGCCTTCTTGCCCGCCGTGAGTGTGCCGATGCTCGCGTCCAGACGGAGGGCGCGCGCACCGCCGATGGTCGCCCAGTGGGCCACCTCCTCGGCCCGCAGCTGGTTGTGTACGACGGTGTCGCCTCGCCCGTGCGCCTCCAGGTGCTCGCGCGAGCGGTCCGCGGAGAGCGTGGCCCGCATCGCCGAGAACAGGTCGGCGCTCCACCACACGCTGGTGTCCATCGAGAGTGACACCGGGATGCCGTGCCGGCGCAGCTCCCAGGTGGGCGGGTAACCCTGGCCAGCGCTCTGCTCGCTCTCGGTCGAGACCGATGCCGTGCCACCGCTGGCCGCGATCCGCTGGTAGGAGTCCTCGGTCAGCGTGGCGGCGTGCACGTAGGTCACGTCGGGCGTCATGAAGCCGCCCTCCCACATCAGCCGGATGCTCTCGTCGTTGGTCGCACCCCACACACCGGCGTGAGTGGTGACCGGCAGGCCGAGCTCGCGGGCGGCCTCGAACGCACCCCGCTCGGGGAACGCCGGATCGCCCGTGACGTCGAAGGCGAGCTGCAGCCCCAGCATCTCGTTGCGGCTGCTGAAGTTTCGCTCGACGAAGCTGCGGAAGTCCGCGCTGTTGGTCCATTCCCACGGCGCGCCGAGCAGGTTGCCGTAGGCCAGGACGAACCGCCCGGGCGAGGTTCGCAGCGCATCCAGCGCCGCCTCGCCGTGGTCGATCGTCTGCAGGCCGTGTGACCAGTCGACCGTCGTCGTGACGCCGGCGTCGACCGCCTCGATCGCCGACAGCAGGTTGCCGGCCCGGATGTCCTCGGGGCGGAAGATCTTGCCCCAGCTCAGGTAGTAGAAGACGAAGTACTGCGTGAGGGTCCAGTCCGCGCCCAGGCCGCGCAGCGCCGTCTGCCACATATGCCGATGCGTGTCGACCATGCCCGGCATCAGGATCCCGCCAGAGGCGTCGACCTCGACCGTGCCGTCCGGCACGGCCAGCCCGGGGCCGACTTCGGCGATCGTCTCGCCGACCACCAGGACGTCCGCGCCCTCGAGGACGCCGGCCGAGTCCATGGTGAGGACAGTGCCGTTGCGGAAGACGATCGGCCGGCCGCCGTTGACGGCCTGGATCTCGTCGGGGTTCATCTCGGTCACCTCGTTGTGAGTGGCGGGCGGGCTGGTCGGCGCCGGACAGGTCGACGCCGTCGCTCAGGTGCTGATGTCCGGGTAGGGCAGCGTGACGTGGGACAGCTTCGCGGCGTAGTCGAGCTGCATGGCCAGTGGCTCGTCGAAGTCGGGTTCGAACATCGCGATCCACAGGGTCAAGGTCAGGAAGGGATGCGCGCCCATCTCGAAGAGCGCGACGTGGTCGTGCCGGACCAGCGCATCCCGCTCCGCATCGCTGAAGCGGAGCCACGTGGAGGCCTCAGCCGCAACGGAATTGAGCAATTGGTTCGCGCGCTCACGCTCCCACCAGGCCACCGTGCCGGCCGGGTCGGAGCGGTAGCGCTCGACCAGCGCCGGGTCGCGGTCGACGGTGAAGAGGAACTTGTCGAGCAGGTACTTGCTCATCAGGCGTCCACCCCGTCCTCGACTCCATGGGGGTACCACGTGAAGTAGGCCTCCATGGTGTGGAAGAGGTCCAGGTGGTCGGCGTAGTCGGCCTTCACGTTGCCGGCCACGCCCATCATCAGCATGAAGTCCATGAAGCCGTGCGTCGCGTTGCCGGGCTGATGCAGGCTGTCGAGCGTCACGTTGGCCAGGCAGTCATCGAGGTCGCCGTTCGCAATCCACTCCACCGCCTTGGCATCGAACTCCGGATCCGGACCGTGCGCGCCGAACTGGCGCGGTCCGCCGAGCTCCAGCGAGAGATGGCCGGTGCCCACGATCGCGACCCGCAGGTCACTCGGCCAGGCGTCGACGAGCTCGCGGATGGTCCGGCCCAGCGCCACGAACCGCTCGGGCCGGGGCATCGGCGGCGCGAAGATGTTGGTGTAGATCGGCACGATCGGCAGGTCGTTCTGCGGGCGCACCGTGAAGATCGGGCAGGTGATGCTGTGGTCGACCCGCAGCTCGTTGCTGAAGGCCAGGTCGAAGCCGCGATCGATCCCCTCCCGCAGGATGTACGCCGAGAGCTCCTCGTGGCCCTTCAGCAGCAGCCGGGGCAGCCCGAACTCCCGCTCCTCGTTGTAGTAGTTGGCGTCGTAGAACGGCGCCTTGCCGACGAGGAACTGCGGCATGTTGTCGAGCCACAACTGATGGAAGTGGTCCGAGCCGACCATGACCAGGACGTCCGGCCGGGCCCGGGTGAGCGTCTCCCGGTAGGCCTCGACCTTGCGCACCCACTCGGCCGCGAACGGCGGCGCCTCGGCCGCCGGCAGTTGGCTGGTCTTGTAGTAGAAGGGGTGGTGGGTCGTCGCCAGCACCGCGACCAGCTTGGCCATCGACGGCTCCTTTCGCGGACGCCTGTCCGCATGGCGGCGTACGCAGTACGATCCATCCCGGGTCAGGCAGTGTCAAGACTCCACCCTGGCTGATCAGAGACTGCCGAGGAGGTCGAGCCACCATGGCTGGTCGGGGCGAGGGTCCGGACTTCGTCGAAGCCCTCGCACGCGGGCTGGACGTGCTGCAGTGCTTCAGCGCCGAGCGCTCCCGGCTGACCCTGAGCGAGGTGGCCTCGGCCACCGGACTGGCCCGGCCGACCGCGCGCCGCCTCCTGCTGACGCTCGAGGAGCTGGGCTTCGTCAGCTCCGACGACGGCCGCTTCTCGCTGACGCCTCGGGTGCTCTCGCTGGGGATGGCGTTCGTCGCCTCGCTCGGCCTCTGGGAAGTCGGCCGCCCGCACCTCGAGCGGCTGGTCGCGATCACCGGGGAGTCGTCCTCGATGTCTCAGCTGGACGGATCCGACATCGTCTACGTCGCGCGCGTGGCCGTCCCCAAGCTGATCGCGCTGCGCGTGGAGATCGGCACCAGATTCCCTGCGACGCATACCTCTCAGGGCAAGGTGCTGCTGGCGGCCCTCGATCCGCAGGAGCTGGCCCGGGTTCTGGCCCAGCCCAGCCGATCCGGCCTGCCGCGCTTCCTGCCGCGCGACCCCAAGGCGTTCCGGCGCGAGCTGAGCACCGTGCGGGCCCGGGGTTGGGCACTCGCCGACGAGGAGCTCGCGCCGGGCATCCGCTCGGTCGCGGTGCCGGTGCGAGACGGAGCCGGCGCGGTCCGGGCCGCGATGAACGTCACCGTGCACGCGGCCGAGACCTCCGTGGACCGGCTCGTCGACGACCACCTCCCCCATCTGCTGCGCGCGGCGAGCGACGTCGCCGCCGACTGGGCGCTGTGGCAGTCGCGGCCGTACGCCGAGGTCGACCTGGATGACGAGCGAGACGGTGAGTCCGCGACTGATCAACGGCGCGCTCGCCGATGACTCCGACCCCGCTCAGCGCAACAACCAGTGGGCCGCTTTCCGGCATCGTGGTGGCCGACTTCTCGCGCGTCCTGGCCGGCCCCTACTGCACGATGTTGTTGGCCGACCTTGGTGCCGAGGTGATCAAGGTCGAGAGCCCGGCCGGCGACGACACCCGCCACTGGGTGCCGCCTGTCCGCGACGGTGTCGGCACCTACTTCCTGGCCATCAACCGCAACAAGCGGTCGATCGTCCTCGACCTGGCCGCGCCGGACGATCTCGAGGTCGCGCACGCCCTGTCCGCGCGGGCTGACGTCTTCATCAACAACTTCCGCCCGGGCGGGCTGCGCCGCTTCGGCCTGGACTACGACGCGGTCGCGGGGCGGAACGCGCGCAGCATCTACTGCTCGATCAGCGGCTTCGGCACCGCCGGAGGTGCCGCGCTGCCCGGCTACGACCTGCTGGTCCAGGGGATGTCGGGGCTGATGGATCTGACCGGCGACCCGGACGGTCCGGCGTACCGAGCGGGCATCTCGGTCTTCGACGTCATGACCGGGCTGCACTCGGCCATCGGCATCCTGGCCGCCCTGCATCACCGCGACGAGACCGGCGCCGGCCAGCTGATCGAGACCAACCTGCTCTCGACCGCCCTCTCCACGCTCGTCAACCAGACGTCGGCGTACGTCGCGGGTGGGGTGGTGCCGCATCGCATGGGCAACGCTCATCTGAGCCTGTTCCCCTACGAACCGATGCCGACCGGCGACGGCGATCTGATCGTGGTGGCCGGCAACGACGGCCAGTTCGGCAAACTCTGCCGCGCGCTCGACCGACCGGAGCTGGCCGCCGACCCACGCTTCGCGACGGTCGGTCAGCGCAACGACAACCGGGAAACGTTGCGGCCGTTGCTGTTGGAGGCACTCGCGACCCGCTCGGCCCAGGACTGGTTCGGCATCCTGACCGCGGCCGGCGTGCCGTGCGGGCCGATCAACGATGTCCGCGGCGGGGTCGAGCTGGCCGAGCAGCTCGGTCTCGACCCCGTGGTCCTCGCGGGCGGCGTCCCGACCGTGCGCAACCCGATCCATCTGTCGGCCACTCCGGCGCGCTATGACCTGGCCCCGCCGGAGTTGGATGCCGATGGTGACCGCGTGCGCGAGTGGCTCGGTTTCACCCCCGACGAGAGCAGCGACCAATGACCGAAGAGCACCCGGAGGCGTTCCCGACCTTCCCCACGTCGCTCGGCACGTCCGATGCGACCACGATGACCCTGCTCGGACACAACGTCGCCACCGAGCTGATGGGGCAGGTCAGCTTCGGCGAGCTGGCCTACTGGCTGCTCACCCTGGAACGACCGACTCCGCAGCAGTCCCGGCTGTTCGAAGCGGTGCTGATCGGCCTGGCCGACCACGGCTTCACCCCGACGGCGATCGCGGCTCGGCTCACCTACCTCAGTGCCCCCGATGCGATCCAGGGTGCGCTCGCTGCCGGCATCCTGGGCGGCGGGTCACGCTACCTGGGCGTCACCGAAGACACCGGGCGCTACCTGGCCGGCGTACTCGCCGATCTGGAGGCGCTGCCGACTGACGATGCAGGCTGGGATGCCGTTGCCGCACAGGCAGTTTCGCGGACCAAGACGGCCGGGCGCTTCGTGCCCGGGCTCGGTCACCCGGTGCACAAGACGGGTGATCCCCGCACGCCGGTGATCATCCGGATCGCGCACGAGGAGGGGGTCTACGGCGCCCATCTCGCGCTGTTCGAGGCGATCGGCCGGGTGCATCCGGACATCCTCGGGCGCACCTTGCCGCTCAACGGTGCCGGCGTGAGCGGCGCTGCTCTCGCCGACCTCGGACTGCCGTTGGAGCTGTTGCGCGGCACCGTCCTGCTCGCCCGCTGTGCCGGCCTGCTCGGCCACATCGCCGAGGAGATCCGGCGCCCGATCGCCAACTCGATGTACCTCGCCATCGACCGCAACGCCGAGTACGTCCCGCCCGAAGCCTGACCCCGCTGGGCCCCCTGTATCGATGCAACGGCGCGTCACGCCTGACGCGCCGCTGCATCAATGTGAGAGCGGGCCGTTGAGCTCGGCCAGCCGACCGGACAGGTAGCGGCGTTCGGTCTCCGTGGGCGCCAGATCGAGGGCCAGCTGATAGCTGACGGCCGCCTCATCCGCGCGACCGAGCCGGCGGAGCAGATCGGCTCGTGTCGCCGGGACCAGGTAGTAGCCCGCGAGGTCGCCCCCCGCGTCCAGCGCGTCAACGAGCGCGAGACCGGCGTCGGGGCCATCGGCCATCGCCACCGCGACGGCCCGGTTGAGCTCGACGACCGGCGAACGGGTCAGCTGGCCCAACTGCCGGTAGAGGCGGGCGATCTCGGCCCAGTTGGTGTCCGCCGCGTCGCCAGCGTTGTCGTGGGCGGCCGCGATCGCCGCCTGGACGGCGTAGTGACCCGCTCCGGGGAGTACGGCGGCCGCCTCGAGCAGCCGGTTGGCCTCCTCGATCTCGATCCGGTCCCAGCGACTGCGGTCCTGCAGCTCGAGCGTGACCAGATCGCCCGCCGCGTCGACCCGGCTGTCTCGGCGGGCGTCCGTGTAGAGCATCAGAGCCAGGGCGGCGCGGACCTCCGGGTCCTCTGGCATCAACCCGAGCAGGACCCGGGTCAGCCGGATGGCCTCGGCGCACAAGGCCGTTCGCATCAGGTCGGCGCCGGATGTCGCCGAGTAGCCCTCGTTGAAGAGCAGGTAGAGCACGGCCAGCACGCCGCTGGTGCGGGCCGGCAGGAGTTCGGCCGACGGCACGCGGTAGGGGATGTTGGCGGTGCGGATCTTGCGCTTGGCCCGGACCAATCGCTTGGCCATGGTGGCCTCGGGCACCAGGAAGGCTCGGGCGATCTCGGCCGTCGTGAGCCCCGCGAGGGTCCGCAAGGTCAGCGCGACGCGGGCCTCGAGCGGCAACGCCGGGTGGCAGCAGGTGAAGATCAGCCGCAACCGGTCGTCCGGGATGTCACCGTCGCCGCCGAAGTCGCCCTCGATGTCGCTGCCGACGTACCCGAGGCTCTCGAACTCATTGTCACGCGACAACGTTGCCACCTCCTCGAGCTTCGCCGCCTCGGAAGTCCTGCGCCGCAGGCGATCCAAGCCGCGATTGCGCGCGACGGTCGTGAGCCAGGCCCCCGGGCGGCGGGGGATGCCGTCGCGAGGCCAGACCTTGACCGCCTGCGCGAACGCCTCCTGCGTGCATTCCTCGGCCAGATCCCAGTCGCCCAGCGTCCGGATCAGCGTGGCCAGGACTCGGCCCCACTCCTCGCGGAACGCCTGGGCGACGGCGGCATCGACCTCGGTCGTCACCACGGATCGGGCCAGAACGGCCGCACCTCGATCGTCCCGATCCGAGCCACCGGGTGTTTCGAGGCGACCTCGATCGCCTCGTCCAGGTCGGCGCACTCCAGCAGGTCGAAGCCGCCGATCTGCTCCTTGGTCTCGGCGTACGGCCCGTCGGAGACCAGCACCTCGCTGGACCGCACCCGGACCGTGGTCGCATCGGCGGCCGGCTCCAACCGGTGACCGTCGATCCGGATGCCGCGCGCGGTCATCTCCTCGACCCAGGCCGCCGGTGTCGCGACCCATCGCCGCACCCTCCTCGGGCGTGAGCTCGAGCGAGTCGTCGCCGCAGATGAAGATCAAGTACTTCATCGCTTGCCGCCCCTCCGCAGGCTGGACCGCAATCGCTGCGACCCGCTGCGCTCGCCGGGCCGCCCGGGCTCGCTCGGCGGCCTCGGCGCGCTGCATCGCCTGCACTCGCTCGGCCGCCGCGACGTAGACCATCTCGGGGTAGGCGTAATGGTCGTTGAACATCGATTCCTCCTCGATCCGGCGCCGGACCAAACCGGCGCTCACCCTTCGGTCGCTGGTACGACGAACGGGATCGCGCCGGATGGACACCCGACCTCGAGGAGTTTCGCTCAGGGGTAGTTGACGACGGTGACCGGGGTGTCGGGGTTGGCGACCGTCGACGAACCGCCGGTGCCGTTGACGACGTTGTTGATCCCGCCGCTGCCGTTCGTAGCGTCCAGGAAGATGGTCAGCAGGTTGTGCAGGCTCCCCGCCGGCAGCCGCTTCGGCACCTCGAAGGCGTTGGCCGAGAAGATGTCGACGCCCTGGTTGAAGAAGCTGTAGCTCCCCATCCCGTAGCCGTGGAAGCTCCGGACCGAGTCCGCTGACCGAGAGCGCCGGGTAGCCGAGGACGCCGTTCGGCCGGGTCCAGGCGGCCTGGCTCGGCGGGTCGTACGGCATCTCGTTCTGGAAGAAGACCACCGTGCCGCCGTTGCCGCGCCACTTCACCTCGGTCTTCTGGTAGTGCTCGACGAACAGCCCGTACGCCGTGACGTGATCGCCGTTGACGACGAGCCCGGTGTCGGCGGTGTTGACCGTCCACCCGACGCCGTTGCCGTGGTCGGCCCGCCAGGCCCAGATGTCGTCGAGGATCGTGTTGGCGCTGTTGACCTCGAGGCTCACCCGGGCCGAACCGGCCGCGGCTCCGCCGATCCGGAAGAACACGTCCTGCAATGCGGTCGGGTCGCCGGCCGACCCCTTGCGCGCCCACCGCGGCCCGACCTGCAGGAGCACCGGAGAGGTGACCGGCCCGGCGTCGAGGATCAGCCCGGAGATGTCGACGCCCGTGACATCCCCGACGGTCATGGCCGCGGTGCCGCGCTGCGGCGTGAGGGTGGCGAAGCCCAAGCCGAGGACCACGGTGTCCTTGCGGGTCACCTTGATCGCTTGGTCGAGGGCGTAGCTGCCCGGCGTGAGCAGCAGGTTCTGGCCGTTCGACAAGGCCCGGTTGATCTGCCGGACGCTGCTCGACGGCGTCGCGATCAGGAAGTCCCTCAGCCGGATGGATCGCCCGGCCTCGGACCCGTTGGCCCACGTCACGCCGCTGGAGTTCCGTTGCACCGCAGGCACGAACACCTTCCACGCACCCTTGGCATCGACGTACAGGAAGGGCGCTTCACGGGTCACCGGGCTCGTGGCCAACGTCGTGTAGGGGCCGCCGCATGACGTCTGGGCCGGGAAGCACTCGGCCGGCGCGCCGGTGACGCCGGAGAAGACCTGGTTCCAGACCCCGTTGGACCAGCCGTTGATCACGCTGTTGCGCGTCACCCACTGCTGCTGCGACCCGCTGACGATGGCGGTGTCGAACTGCGAGTCCGCGATGAAACCGCCGCTGGCGTACGACGGGCCCGTGCAGTAGTCCATCAAGGTCGCCGGTCCGTGGACGTTGACCCGACGCATCGGCGCGGCCTGCGACACCGCCCAGAACTCGGCCGACTGGCAGCCGGCGTCCAGTTTGGTGACGTTGATCGTGAGGTTCTCCAGCGACCGCCAGAAGTTGTTGAGCGCGATGCAGCTCCCGTTGGCGTCGCACTGGTTGTAGACATCGACCGAGCCGTTGATCACGACGTCGTTGGGCGAGAGGCCGAGGCCGGCGACCGAGGTGTAGTACCCGACCTGGAAGTTGAGCGGGTCGGTCGCCGAACCGTAGGTGCCCGGCTTGAACAGCAGCTCATAGCGCTGCGACCCGAACTGGTTGTCGATCTGCTGCGCCTCGACCGCGTCCACCGCGGTCTGGATGTCGCTGGTCGACATGCTGGGGTCGAAGACCAGGACGTTCGGCCCGAGGTTCGGCTCGCCTCCCCCGGTCGACCCCGCCTGCGCCGACCCGGCACTCACGGCCACCGTTGAGATTGCGACGGCCGCAACGGCCAGACCGACCATGCCAACTCTGACCCGACGACGGACCCGACGACGCACCATGGCAGCCTCCCTGACTGTCCGTCGAGCGAACCACACAGCCTGCGATCGCACAACAGGTGCGACGGCGTCAGCCCGCGGGATACGTTGCGGTACGCCGCATCTCGACGTCGTCCGCGCGAGCGACCCGCCCGCGGTCGTCGACGAACTCCACCCGCAACGGCCGGTCAGATCTGCGGTGTCGCCGCTCGACGGTGGGATTGCGCGGGTGCGGCAGGTGGTCGTCGCCCCACTGCTGCAGGGCGCCCAGGACGACGTGCAGCTCGCGGCCCGCCGGCGTCAGAACGTACTCGTGGCGGGCCCGGCTGCCCTCGTCCTGGTACTCCACGCGGTCGAGCACCCCGGCATCGACGAGCGTGCGGAGCCGGTCGGCCAGGACATCCGGCGCGACGCCGAGGGCACTGCGGAAGGCCGCGAACCGCGTCGTACCGGAGAAGGCCTCCCGCAGGACCAGGAGGGTCCAGCGCTCCCCTAACACGCTGAGGCTGCGGGCGATCGAGCATGCGTAGCGATCGTCGTCGGTCATCACGACTGCAGTCTAGACGGCTCAGTTGTGTTTTCCTACTCAGTGGGTCTAGAGTCCGGCACTGAGTTGTTGTTTCCAACCCAGGAGGACCCATGGACATCGCCCAGCAGACCGCGCTCGTGACCGGCGCCAACCGGGGCTTCGGCCGCCACGTTGCCGCCGAGCTGAGCTCGCGCGGCGCAACCGTCTATGCCGGCGTGCGCCGTCCCGAGGAGTTCGACCTGCCCGGAGTCACGCCCGATCGCCCTGGACATCACCGACCCGGAGTCGGTCCGCGCGGCCGCGCAACAGCTCGGCGGCGTGACCGTGCTGGTCAACAACGCCGGCTCCTCCACCGGTGCCACTCTGCTCGGCGGGGACCCGGCCGACCTGCGCCGCGAACTGGACGTGCATCTGTTCGGCACCCTCGACGTCATCCGCGCCTTCGCCCCCGTCATCGAGGCGGCAGGTGGCGGCACCGTGCTCAATGTCCTGTCGGCGTTGTCCTGGATCAACTTCGGCAGCGCCGGGGCCTACTCCGTGGCCAAGGCCGCCGAGTGGTCGATGACCAACGGCCTGCGGATCGAGCTGGCCCCCAAGGGAATCCGGGTCTCCGGGCTCCACGTGGGCTATATGGACACCGACCTGACCCGCGGCATCGAGGCTCCCAAGTCCGACCCCGCGGTGATCGCGAAGATCACCGTCGACGGCCTGGCCGACGACGCCTACGAGATCATCGCTGACGAGACCTCGCGCCAGGTGATGGCCGGCCTGGCCCATGGCGTGGGCGCGCTCTACCCCTCCCTCGCCTGACCCTCAGACCCCCAGCGACGGGGCCGCTGGCCGAGGGAGCTAGTCGACAGTGCTAGCCGACAGTGCTAGCCGACAGTGACCTGCGCCTGGTCGAACGCGACGTAACCCGAGTAGTCCTTCCCGACCCGGTCGAAGGACGACGGATAGGGCTCGGGGTAGCTCCAGGCGGCGTCGTGATGGGTTGCGCCGTCGACGGCGACGTCGTGGTACTGACAGACGCCCTTCCACGGGCAGGTGTAGGGGGTCGGGCTGTCGCTGAACGCTTCCGAGGTCAGCGACGAGGGCGGGAAGTAGTAGTTGCCCTCGATGGTGATCAGGTCGTCGTCCGCGGCATCCGCGATGACCGTGCCGTCGATCGTGGCCTTCATCAGAAAGTCCCTTCGCTAGGAACGCCCAGTCAAACATCCGCCGCGGATCTCCACCCGATCAGGCCGGTTCGCCTCGGCGCATGAGCCAGTAGCCTTGGCCTACGTTGTCCCAACCGGCCATCGGCCGCGATCGAGAGACGGATGCGTCAGTGGCCCAGGCCCGCGAAGTCGAGTACGTCGTCGACGAAGAGATCCTGCTCGAGATCCAGCAACGCGTGCTCTGGCTCGCGACCCGGATCGTCGATGCGGCCAACCACGACCGCGACACCGGCGACGGGGTCAAGGTCGGCGGGCACCAGGCCTCCAGCGCGTCCCTGGTCACGGCGATGACCGCGCTCTGGTTCGCGCACCTCGACGAGCCCGACCGAGTGGCGGTCAAGCCGCACGCGTCGCCGGTCTTCCACGCGATCCAGTACCTCCTGGGCAACCTCGACCGCTCCTACCTCACCCGGCTCCGGGCCCGCGGCGGCCTGCAGTCCTACCCGTCCCGGCGCAAGGATCCCGACGAGGTCGACTTCGCAACCGGTTCGGTCGGTCTGGGTGCCGCCGCCCCGCTCTTCGCGGCCGTGACCCGGCGCTACGTCGACGCGCACTTCGGCGAGCGGCCGCACAGCCGATTCATCTCGCTCATCGGTGACGCCGAGCTCGACGAGGGCAACGTCTGGGAGGCCGTCGCCGACCCGGCCACGACTGGCCTCGGCAACGTGACCTGGCTGGTGGACTTCAACCGCCAGTCGCTCGACCGGGTCGTGCCCGGCGTGCGGATCGACCAGTGGCGCGGGCAGTTCCAGGCTGCTGGCTGGCACGTGGTCGAGGTGAAGTACGGCCGTCGTCTCCAGGCCGCCTTCGCCGAGCCGGGCGGAGAGTCGCTGCGGGCCTGGATCGACGAGATGCCCAACGAGCAGTACCAGTCGCTCTTCGGCCAGACCCCCGCCGCGCTGCGCAAGCAGTTCCTGGACGGCGCGCCGAGCGCGGTCGAGGACCTCGTGCGCCATCACTCGGACGAGGAGCTCGCGACGCTGGTCACCGACCTCGGCGGCCACGACCTGCTGGCCCTGCTCGCCGCGCTGCGCGAGTGCGACCAGGTGCAGGACCGGCCCAGCGTGCTCTTCGCCTACACGATCAAGGGCTGGGGCCTGCCGATCGCCGGCAACCCGCGCAACCACTCTGCGCTGCTCACCACGACCCAGGTCGACGAGCTGCGCCGAGCGACCGGCCTGGACGAGAGCACCGAGTGGGAGCGGCTCGACCCGGCCACGCCGGCCGGGATCTGGGTCAACGCCCGGCGCGAGTTGCTGGCCCGCGAGCCCCGCTCGGCCAGCCTGCCCGTCGAGGTGCCCGAGAGCACCCAGCTGCGCGTCGGCAAGCCGATCTCGACCCAGGAGGCGTTCGGCCGGGTCCTGGTCGAGCTCGCGCGCAACCCGGTCGTCGCGCCGTACCTCGTGACCACGGCTCCGGACGTCGCGACCTCGACCAACCTGGCCGGCTTCATCAACAAGGCCGGCGTCTTCGCGCCCGAGGAGCAGCGGCAGTGGAGCGAGGACCCGATGCTCCGCTGGAGCCAGTCACCCAGCGGGCAGCACATCGAGCTGGGCATCTCGGAGATGAACCTCTTCCTGTTGCTCGGCCAGCTCGGCCTGTCCTGGGACCTGTCCGGCCAGCCGTTGCTGCCGGTCGGCACGGTCTACGACCCGTTCGTGCTGCGCGGCCTGGACGCCTTCATCTACGGCGTCTACTCCGGCGCCCGCTTCGTCATCGCCGGCACGCCGTCCGGCATCACCCTGGCGCCCGAAGGCGGCGCGCACCAGTCGACCATCACCCCCTCGGTCGGCCTCGAGCAGCCCGGCGTGACCTTCATCGAGCCGGCGTACGGCGGGGCTCTGGACTGGCTGCTCTGCGATGCCTTGGGCAAGGTCGCCTCGGGCCCGACGCCGACCTCGGTGGCCGTGCCGGTGGACGACGGCGCCTACTACTTCCGGCTCACCACCCGGCCGATCGACCAGGCGCCGTTCGAGGCGGCCCGGGCCCGGGTGGGCGATGCCGTGCTGCGCCGCCAGGTGCTGGCCGGCGCCTACCGGATCGTCGACGCGTTCGTCGCCCACCCCGAGCTGCGCGAAGGCGCTCCGCTGGTGCACCTCGTCGGCAGCGGCGCGGTGTTGCCGGAGGTCCTGTTGGCCGCCGAAGAGCTTGCAGGAGAAGGGATCGCGGCTCACGTCGTCGATGTGACCTCCCTCGACCGGCTGTACAGCGCCTGGCAGCGGACGCTGCGGCAGGGCGTCCGGACGGCGACGGCACCGAGCATCCCGGGCGCCCTGCGCACGGTGTTCGCCGACCGGGCGCCGATCGTCAGCGTGCACGACGGCGCATCGCATGCGATGGCCTGGCTCGGCTCGGCGATGGGCGTGCCCTGCGTGCCGCTCGGCGTCGACGACTTCGGCCAGTCCGGCTCGGTGGCCGAGCTCTACGAGCTGCACGACCTACTGCCCGGCAGCATCGTCAACGCCGCCCTGGCCGCCCTCACCCTCGCCTGAGCTCAGCAGCGCGTCCGAGGTCAGCGGCGGACCTGGTCGGTGGCTGCCCCGGCCATCACGGCCTCGACCTCCTCGACCGTGACGACGTTGACATCGCCCCGGATCGACTGCTTCAGATGCGCTGCGGCAGCGGCGAACTCGACGGTCTCCTCGGACGAGTGCCCGAGTAGCAGTCCGCGGAGCACCCCCGCTGCGAAGGCGTCGCCGGTGCCGATCCGGCCGGTCGGGTCGAGGATCCGATGCCAGGCGCTGACCTGCTCGCCGTCCTCGTCGACCAGCAGCCCATGCAGGGCCATCGCCTGGTCCGGCGCAGCCACCCGCACCGTGCCGGCCACCGCCCGCAGGCCGAACCGGTCGCGCAGCCGCTCGGCCAGCCGGGCGTGGCTCTTGAGCACTCCCGGCCCCCACGGCTGAGGGGGCTCGAACCCGAACAGGCTCGCGGCATCCGGGCCCGACCCGAGCAGGACGTCGACCCCGGCGAGCTGGTCGCCGATCACCTGCCCGGCCTCGGCCCGGTCCCACAACGCCGAGCGGTAGTTGAGATCCAGACTGACCCCGAGCCCGAGCCGCCGCGCGGCGTTCACGGCGTCGTCGACCGCGCTGCGGACCCGGGGCCCGAGGGCCAGGGCCGTGCCGGAGAGATGCAGCCAGGTGTGCCCGCCCAGCAAGGCATCCCAGTCGTACGCCGCGGGATCGCACTCGGCGAAGACTGAGCCGGCGCGGTCGTAGAGCACGACCGGCGGCCGCCCGGCCCCACCCATCTCGTGGAAGAGCAGCCCGAGCCGGCCCGGCCGGCGCAACACCCCCGAGGTCCCGACCCCGAACTGCCGCAGGTAGGACAGGCACGCATCGCCGAGCGCGTGGTCCGGCACCGCCGACACGAGCTCGCTCGGCACGCCCCACAAGGCCAGCGACGCAGCGACATTCGCCTCGGCCCCGGTGTAGCGCGCGTCGAACGACCCGGCCTGGACGAACCGGTCACCTGACGGCGGGTCCAGCCGGAGCATCAGCTCGCCGAAGGCCACCAGCGAGGCCGGCCGCGACCCCGCCTCGGGGCTGACGTCGCTCATGCGCCCGCCCGTCCGGCCGCGACCGAGGCCACCAGCTGCCGGGCCGCGGCGCCGATCGAGGCGAGGTCGCGCTCGCGCACCGATCGCGGCTCGACCAGCCGGCCGCCGACGCCGACGGCGAACGCGCCGCGTCTCGCGTACTCGCCCGCGCCCAGCTCGTCGATCCCGCCCGTCGGGATCAGCCGGGTGCCCGGGAACGGTCCGAGCAGGTCCGCGAGGTAGGCCGGGCTCGCCGCGCGGGCCGGGAAGAGCTTGATCAGGTCAGCCCCGGCCCGGACGGCCGTCAAGACCTCGGTCGGCGTCAGGCACCCAGGCATCGCGACGACTCCGGCGCGGGCGCACTCGGCCACGACCGCCGCATCGAAGCCGGGCAGCACCACGAACGACGCGCCCGCGTCGATCGTGGCCCGGCAGGTGTCAGCGTCGAGCACCGTGCCCGCCCCGACCGCCAGGTCGGCCCCCAGCGCCTCGGCCACGGTCTCGATCAGGCCGAGCGCTCCCGGGATGGTCATGGTGATCTCCACGGCCTGGATTCCGTTGTCTCGCAACGCCGCACAAGCCTCCAGCACGCCATCTCGGCTCGGTGTGCGGAAGATCGCCACGACCCCCGGGCCGCCGATCGCCGCCAGCACGCGCTCGTCAGCCACGAGCCGGCTCCTCGGCGTACTCGTGCAGGACGATGCCACCGACGAGCGAGAACTCGCCGCGCCAGTAGTAGCCGCCGAGCTGCTCGAGCACCGGCAGTCGGTAGAGCGTCGCCTGGGCGTTCGGCTCGATCCGCGCGGTCGCGGCGCCGCTCCAGCACTCGGCGACTTCGATGTCGGTCAGGTCTCGGGCGGTCAGCTGGCGGATGCCGGGCCGGCCGTCGATCTGCGGGATGACCTTGAGGTTGATGTTCGTGACGAAGTCCACCCGCTCCCGCACCTGGTCGATCGAGGCCGGGCGCGACTTGTAGGGCAGCGTGCCGGTGAAGACGTCGATCCCGTTGCGCCGCAACGTCCCGACGATCAGGTCGCCGCGCACCTCCAGGCCCACTTCGGCCATCCGCTTCGGCTGACCGTGGAACTCCCGACCGCCGGCCATGGCCCGGTCGCTGTCGACGAAGAAGTACGGCGAGTAGGACCCGGTGACCGAGCCAGCCCGGATCGCCCAAGCGGTCATAGCGCGCGCCCACCATGACGTTGACCTCGTGCGTGTCTCGGCCCAGGCCGGGCACATCACCCCATCGCGCCACCTGGACCATGACGGTGTCGCCGACCGGCACCAAGGGTTCCGGGCACGAGCGTCGCAATGGCCTCGGGATCGGTGCGGTACTCGATGACCAGGACCTCGCCGTCGCGAAAGCGGGCCGGCGGAGGACCGTGCAGGGGGTTGTCCAGCGGGATGGAGTGCGCCTCCAGCGGCGACGGGATGCCCTGCACCGCATGCCGATCGGTCATTGACCGACCAGCCACCGGCGCGGGTTGTCCACGGTCATCGCGTGGATGGTCTCGGCGCTCAGTCCCCGCTGCTCCAGCCCCGGCAGGATGACCTTGCTGACGAACGCGAGCAGGTGCGGGTTGGACCGCTGGTGCGCCAACTGGTCCTCGTCGGTGAGCAGACCGGCCCAGACCGGGTCGTCGTGCGAGAGCAGCACCCGGTCGCCGTAGCCGCGCTCGACCAGCTCCGCGATCATGTCCATCCGGTCCTCGATGCCCTGACCGCCGTAGTTCGGCAGCGCGCCATTGGGGAGCCGGTCCATTCCGATCCGGTAGCCGCGCGCAGCCAGGCCGGTCAGATAGCCGATGTCGTCGCTGTCGTCGCTGTGTCCGATGATCACCCGCGCCGGGTCGACGCCGAACGACTCCAGCAGGTCGGCCTGGGCCTCGCCGGTCCGATACGCGGCGGCGGTGTGGGTGATGATCGGGGCGCCGGTCTGGTTGCTGACCCGGGCCGCCGCCTCCAGGACCATCGCGGCGTAGGGCTCGACCCGTTCGTCGCTCGCCAGCTTGATCACGCCGGCCCGCACGCTGGTGCCGTCGACGCCCTCGGTCAGGTCGGCGAGGAACCAGTCGGCCAGCTGGTCGGTCGACCGCGCGCGCATGGAGGCCGACGGGTCCAGCCAGCAGCCGGTCGAGGCGATGATCGTGACGCCGCTGGCGCGGGACACCTCCACCAGCAGCTCGGGGTCACGGCCGAGGTCGAAGGTCGTGCAGTCGACCATCGTGTCGACGCCCGCCTCCTTTGCGGCGACCAGCGCACGAACTCCCCTGTCCACCAAGGCTTCCCGACCTCCGTGCAGTGCCGGCCAGCTCCGGATCACCCCGGGCGAGGAGGCGGCGACGTGCTCGTGGACCAGGACGAAACCGAGGTCCTGCGCGGCCACCTCGCCGGTGACGCTCTCGATGCCGGGCATGCAGACTCCTCCGAGTGCTGGGCGGGAATGGAGCTTCTGGGCGGGAGATTTAGCATATGATATTTTCCGGTTCGCCGAACACCCTCTCCGACCTGAGGATCCTGGTGACACCCTCCGCTCGCACCGTCCCCCTCGACCGGCTCTCGGCCCTGTGCAGCACGGCCTTCGAGCGCGCCGGCCTCAGCCCGCAGGACGCGGCGACCGGCGCCCAGGTGCTGTCCACCACCGACGGCTGGGGCGTCTTCACCCACGGCAGCAAGGCGCTGCGCGGCTACCTGCGCCGGCTCGCCGGGGGCGGACTACGACCCCACGGCCGGCCGGCCGTCTCGAGCGAGGGTCCGTCCTGGGCTCTGGTCGACGGCGACTCCTCGCTCGGCCTGGTGACCTCGGTCTTCGCGATGGAGACCGCGATCGCCAAGGCCCGGCAAACCGGCGTCGCCTACGTCGGCGTGCACAACAGCTGCCACTTCGGCGCCGCCGGCTACTACGCCGCAATGGCCGCCGAGCAGGGGTTGGTCGCCATGAGCATGGCCAACGACATCCCCTCGGTGGCCGCGCCGGGCTCGCGTGGCGCCATCACCGGCAGCAACCCCTTCGCGTACGCCGCGCCCGCCGGCCGGCACCGACCCCTGCTGCTCGACATGTCGGTCGCGACCGTCGCCGGCGGCAAGGTCTTCGCCGCCCGCGAGCGCGGGGAGGCCATTCCGTCGGGCTGGCTGGTCGGCGAAGACGGCCACCCGACCGACGATCCGGCGGCGTACCCGGAGCACGCGACCCTCTCGCCGGCCGCGGGTCACAAGGGCTACGGGCTCGGGTTGATGATCGAGGCGCTGGCTGGGGCGCTCACCGGAGCCGGCATGACCTGGCAGATCCGGTCCTGGCTCAACGAGGACTACTCGGTGCCCACCCACCACGGCGCTGCCTTCGTCGTGCTCGATGCGAGCGTCATCCACCCGGACCTGCCGGCCCGGATCGAGGCCCTCGTCGACGAGGTGCACGCCGCTCCCACCGCGGACGGGGTCGAGCAGATCTACGTGCCGGGAGAGATGGAGTGGGGGCGGCTCGCCCGGGCCGAGGCCGATGGCGTCAACCTGCCCTCCGATGTCGTGCACAGCCTGCAGGAGGCGGCCGCGATCGTGGACCTGGACCTGGCTGACTTCGACCGATTTCGGACTGGGTGACGCCGAGGAGCCGGCATGAAGGTCACCGCCGTCGAGACGATCCGGTTCGACGAGCACCCGCAGATGCTCTGGCTGCAGGTGCACACCGACACCGGCCTGATCGGACTGGGCGAGACCTGCCTCGGACCGGCCACGGTCGAGGCGCACATCCACGAGACGGTCGCGCCGTACCTCATCGGGAAGGACCCGCGCGAGGTCGATCGGCACGCGCGCGCCCTGTCCGACGTCTTCGTCGGCTACCAGGGCACGGGCGCCGAGACACGGGGCAACTCCGCCGTCGACATCGCGCTCTGGGACATCCGCGGGCAGGCTTCTGGCACGTCCCTCGTCGAGCTGCTGGGCGGCGCGTCCCGGGAGTCGGTGCGGATCTACAACACCTGCGCGGGCTACCACTACGGCCGGGGCAACAAGGGCGCGCTCAAGGCGAGTGACCGGGCCACCGACGCCGACCGCGGGCTGCCCGACGATGAGCCGCCGGGGCCCTACGAGGACCTGCAGGCGGCGATCGAGCGGCCGGGTGAGCTGGCCAAAGACCTGCTGTCGCAGGGCATCCGCGGCATGAAGATCTGGCCGTTCGACTCCTACGCGCACGCGAGCGGCGGCCACGACATCTCGGCGGCCGACCTGGCGACCGGTGTCGGCATCATCCAGCAGATCCGCGACTCCGTCGGCGACGCGATGGATGTGATGGTCGAGCTGCACGCGGTGTGGCACCTGCCCGCAGCGATCAAGATCGCCAAGGCGGTCGAGCCGCTCGCGCCGTACTGGTTCGAGGACGCGATCAAGGGCGACAACCTCGACGCCGCAGCCGAGTTCGCGGCCAGCACCCACGTGCCGGTCGCCATGGGCGAGACGCTGGCCGGACGTCAGGCCTTCGCGACCATGCTGCAGCGCAAGGCCGCGCGGATCGTGATGTTCGACATCGGCTGGGTCGGCGGGATCTCCGAGGCCAAGAAGATCGCCTCGCTGGCCGAGACCCACGACGTCCCGATCGCCCCCCACGACTGCACCGGACCCGTGGTCCTGACCGCCGGCACGGCCCTGTCGACGAACGCGCCCAACGCGCTCCTCCAGGAGACCGTCCGGGCCTATTACACGGGCTGGTACGGCGATATCGTCACGGAGCTCCCCGCCGTCGTCGACGGCCGGATCACGCCGCCAAGGGGACCGGGTCTGGGGACCGCCTTGCGCCCCGATCTGCTCCGCCGTGCGGACGCGCACGTGCGCGTGACGTCGGCCGCCGACCTCGACTGAGACTCCGGCCGTCTGGTTACGCCGAGATTGCCACCGGATTTCGGTTACAGGTTGGCATACGATATCTGAGGTATTGCTATCTCACATCCGACCGTGACATGCTCGCCGCGTTGCATGAACACCCCGTGAACTAGCTAGCGAGATCGCTGTAGCCGGCCCCGTCTCGGGCAGGGAAGGCACCGCGTCAAACCCGGTCATGTTGGTCACGCGATACGGAGCCAAAATATGGTCCTTCAGTTCAAGCGCAAGCAGATTGCCGCTGCGGCGATCGTTGCGACATCCCTTGTGGTCGTGGCGGCCTGTGGTTCGAGCGGAGGCTCGAGCAAGGCCAGTTCGACCCAGCCCTACGCCGGACAGACGGTCACGGTCGAGTCCTACGCGGCCGTCCCTGAGTTCGACTTCTACAAGTCCCAGATGGCCGACTTCACCAAGAAGACGGGCATCAAGGTCAACTGGGTCTCGTTGCCCGTTGACACCATGGACCAGAAGATCCCGCTCCAGCTCAAGGCCAAGGACACCGGCCTGGACGTGTTCTTCACCGGCTCCGAGAAGATCACGGACTTCGTGGGCAGCGGCGGCGTCGAGCCGCTCACCTCCTACATGTCCGACCCGAAGCAGACCCCTGCGTCGTACAACTTCACGGACATCGCACCGGACGTCGAGTCGGCCTGTCAGTCGGGCGGCCAGACCTACTGCATCGCCACGCACACCGGCGGCGGCTTGCTCTACTACAACACCAAGATGTTCGCGGCTGCCGGCATCACGGCCCCGCCGCAGACACCGGCCGAGCTGCTGACCGACGCGCAGAAACTCACCAACAAGGACCACGCCGGCTTCTGTGTCCGGGCCGACAAGTCCCAGACGCTCTACGACGCCTTCCAGCTCTGGAACTGGTTCATCCCGTACAACAACCCGATCACCGGCACCTACTTCGACAAGAGCTGGAACTTCCTGATCGGCACCGAGCCGCAGGCCAGCAACTTCGGGAACTTCTACCGGACGATCCTGCAGACGGCTGCCCCCAAGGGCATCTCGACCTACCTCGTCACCAACTGCCTGCAGGACTTCCAGCAGGCGCGGGTCGCGATGTGGCAGGACGACTCCGGCACGATCCCCTCGGTGCTCGACCCGGCCCAGTCGAAGGTCGCCAACGACACCGCCTTCTGGGCGATGCCGTGCCAGTCGGTCAACCCGAACAACTGTGAGCTCGTGCAGCCGTTCGGCATCTGGATGAACAAGGCCTCGACCCACAAGAACGCGTCCTGGCAGCTCATCCAATACATCACGACGGCCGAGTCGCAGGAAGCGGCGGTGAAGGCGAAGGCCTTGCTGACACCATCGCGAAACTCGGTGCTGAAGGACCCGAGCACCGTCGCGGTCCTGCCGAAGACGTTCCCGGAGGCCCTGACCTACATCCTGGCTCACCCGGACGTCGCGCTGCTCCCCTTCATCCCGGAGGGCGTGGCGATCATCCCGCCGATCTCGAACGGGTTGTCCGACCTGATCACCAGCAAGAAGTCGGTGCCGGACATCATGTCCACCATGAAGGGTGGAGTGGACACCATCATGAAGCAGGCTGGCTACCCCAAGCCGTTCCCATCCAGCTGACCTTCACGAGGCCTCACTGATGCGAGATGTTGCAACCGTCAATGAGACCGAGGGACGCGCCCCTGCCACAGGCAGGGGCGCGTCCGTCCGGTCTTGGACCGACAAGCACTTCCTGGCGCTGATCTCGTGGCCCTCGCTGCTGATCATGCTGGCGGTGACGGCCATCCCGTTCGCGGTCACGATCGGCCTCAGCGTCACGAACTACGACCTGATCCTGCCGGACTGGCACTTCACCTGGTGGACCAACTTCGACCGGTTGATCCACGACCCGCAAACCCCGCGGATCATCTTCAACACCGCCTATCTGGTGATCGGCACGACCGTCCTGGACACGGTCTTCGGCCTGGCCCTGGCCCTGTTGATGGACTTCAAACGACGCGGCTCCGGGTTGGTCCGGACGCTCTTCATGCTGCCGATCATGACCGCCCCGATCGTGGTCGCCCTGACCTGGCGGGCGATGTTCAACAACGACGCCGGCTGGATCAACTACTTCCTGGGGCTCCTCCACCTGCCCCAGCCGCTGTGGCTCGGCAACCCGCACCTGTCGATGCCGGCCGTGATCATCTCCGACATGTGGACCGGCATCCCCTTCCAGGCCATCCTGTTGCTGGCCGGGCTACTCGCCGTACCGAACGAGTTGAAGGAGGCGGCCACCTCCGACGGCGCCAACCGCCGGCAGGTCTTCTGGTACGTCACCTTGCCGTCGCTGCGGCCGGTCCTGTTCATCTGCATCGTGCTTCGGCTGATCGATGCCTATCGCAAGTTCGAGGGCATCCAGATCCTCACGACCGGTGGTCCGGGCATCTCGAGCACCCCGTTGAACTTGGAGATCTACAACACCGGCCTGTTCTACGACCAGGTCGGGTACGCCGCGGCCATGGGCGTCGTCCTCATCCTGATGATCGCCGCATCGGTGGGACTGGTTTATCTGATCGCCGGACGTCGAGGCTGAGGGGGTGACGCAGACATGACGAGCATGAAGAAAGAGAAGCGCCGGATCGAGTTCATGCGCTGGGTGCTGCTGGGAATCGGCCTGCTGCTGGTCGGGATCCCGTTCTTCTGGATCATCCTGACCGCGTTCAAGTTCCCCGTTGATGCGGCCTCGGTGCCACCCAAGATCATCAGCCCGTTCACCACGATGAACTTCAAGGCCCTCAACCAGGACGGCTTCGTCAAGTCGCTGTGGAACTCCACCGTGCTCACGCTCGGTACGACGATTGCCACCCTCGTCGTCGGCGTCCCGGCCGGATACGCCTTCGCCAGAGGCAAGTTCGTCGGCCGGCGGTTCCTCGGTGGCTTCCTGCTCTTCAGCCGCATGGTGCCACCGGTCATCTTCATCATCCCCCTCTTCCTCTTCTTCCATAACCTGCACCTGGTCGGCACCTTCCAGGGCATGATCCTGGCCTACATGACCGGCCTGCTGCCCTTCGCCATCTGGATGACGTCGTCCTACTTCCAGGACGTGCCGATCGAGCTGGAGGAGGCCGCGCGGGTCGACGGCGCCACGCGTGGGCAGGCGTTCCTGCGAATCGCGTTGCCCCTGGCCATCCCTGGCGTCGTGTCGGTCGCCCTGCTGTGCGGCATCGCCGCGTGGAGCGAGTACTTCATCCCGCTCATCCTGGCCGGCCCGACCACGACCCCGGCCACGGTCGGCATCGTCAACTTCATCGGCGTCGACACCATCAACTGGGGTGCGATGGCCGCCGGCGCCCTCACCCTCATCGTGCCGGTCTTCCTGGCCACCCTGCTTGCGCAGCGCGGACTGCTGCGCGGCCTGACCGCAGGGGCCGTGAAGGGCTGAACAGAGCCGAGATCCGTTGCCAGCCGGGCCGATCGCGCCGGCCCGGCTGGCCGCTTCCTATCTCACCAGTCGATGCTGGCGCCCGCGTTCATCGTGAGGTTGCCGCCATCGACGGGCAGCTGGATCCCGGTGACCATCGAGGACGCGTCGGAGGCCAGGAAGAGCACCGGCCCGACGATCTCCTCGGGCTCGCCCAGGCGGCCGAGCGGGATCGCGGTCAGGACGCGCTCGACGAGTGGCCGCCGGGCCTCGTCCTTGAGGTTGCCGTCCCACCAGGCATTGCGGAACTGGCACGGCAGGATCGAGTTGACCCGGATGTTGTGCGGGGCCCAGGCGTAGGCCGTCTCCCGAGTGAGCTCGACCACGCCGCCCTTGGCCACGCTGTAGGCCAGGTTGCCGCGGCCGAGCGCCGTGACGCCGGCGATCGAGCTGAAGTTGATGATGCTGCCGCCACGCGACGCGGCGATCATCCGGGTGGCCGCCGCCTTCGAGGTGAGGAAGAAGCTCGTCAGGTTGGCCGACATCATGTAGTCCCACAGTCCGGCCGGAAACTCCTCTGGCGCAAAGCGATCCACTGGCGAAGAGATCGCGTTGACCAGGATGTCGACCCGGCCGAAGCGCTCGTCCACCTGCGCGAAGACTCGGTCCACCTCGGCCTCCTGGGCCAGGTCGGCGCCCAGGCCGAAGGCCACACCACCCGCGGCTTCGATCTCCGCAGCGGCGCTCTCCGCGGGTTCTGGTCGCACGTCGACGACCACGACGGAGGCACCGGCGGTGGCCAGGCCAGCGGCCGCCACGCGGCCGAGCGCACCACCGCCACCGGTCACGACGGCCACTCGGCCGGACAGGTCGAAGAGGGCAGGAACGTCGGACACGAGGGCCTCCCGGAGTTGAATATGATGTACTATCCTGCGAGCCAGTCGGGACGCTGTCAACGATCCCGCAGGTTGCCCTCCGCCCGCCGTACGCCGGGCCGCACGTCCCCGTTCCGCGTTGCCACCGTTGGAGGTTCGTGATGCCCGCCTGGCGCGTCGTGATGACCGACTTCACCGAGCCGGGTCACGAGATCGAGACCGAGGTCTTCGCGGCATCCGGCCTGGACATCGACCTGATCGGCGCCGAGGAGTCCAGGGCCCAGGGCCTGGCCTCGACCACTGCTGGCGCGGACGCCCTGCTGGTGCAGTTCGCGAGTATCGACCGCGACCTGATCGCCACCCTCGACCGTTGCCGGGTGATCTCGCGCTACGGCATCGGGGTCGACATGGTGGACCTGGACGCCGCTGCGGCTGCGGGCATCCCGGTCGCCAACGTGCCCGACTTCTGCATCGACGAGGTGAGCACGCAGACCATCGGTTTCCTGATCGACCTCAACCGACGGAGCCGGCAACTCGATCGGCATGTGCACGAGAAACGTTGGGGCGCCTCGGCTCCCGCCGTGACCCCGCCCCGACGACTGGCCGGCCAGACCCTCGGCATCGTCGGGCTGGGTGCCATCGGACGGGAAGTCGCCCGCAAGGCCCAGGCTCTGGGGCTCACGGTCCTGGCCCACGACCCCTACGCCACCGTCGACGCCGCCTCCTCGATCCGGCTGGTCGACCTGGCCGAGCTGCTCGTGAGCTCCGACTACGTCTCGCTGCACTGCCCGCTCAACGACGCGACCCGGGGCCTGATCGGTCCGGCCGAGCTCGCCGCGATGCGGCCCACGTCGTACCTGCTCAACCTCTCGCGCGGACCGGTCGTGCAGCAGGAGGCCCTGGTGCACGCGCTGCGGTCGGGAGAGATCGAGGGTGCGGCCCTCGACGTGCTGGTCACCGAGCCGCCGGCCGCGGACGACCCGATCCTGTTGCTGGACAACGTGATCATCACGCCGCACTCGTCGAGCTGGTCGGTCGAGTCCGCGCTGCAACTGCGCCGCGACGCGGCCGAGAACGTCGTCGTGGCCCTCTCCGGAGGCACTCCGCGATCGGTCGTGAACCAGCCGCGACCTCGAGCCGTCACCGACACACACACAGACCTCGCCTTCGACCACGGAGTCTCGATGAGCACCTTCGGCACGTTCCGCGAGCGGCTGGCCAACGGGGAGACCCTGCTCGGTGCCAGCGTCGTCTTCTCCGATGCTCGGGTCACCGAGACCTTGGCCCCGTCGGTCGACTTCATCTGGCTCGAGACCGAGCACGCGCTGATCGGAGCCGAGTCCGTCGTGGCCCACACGCTGGCCGCTCGGGCTGCGGGCGTCCCGCTGCTCATGCGGATCCCCGCCGGCACCACCGCCTCGATCAAGCCCGCGCTGGATAGCGGGGTCGAGGGGCTGATCGTGCCCCAGATCCGCACGGTCGAGGAGGTCCGGTCGGTCATCGACGACGTGCGGTATGCACCGACCGGGCGGCGCGGCATGGGGCCGGTGCGCCCGAGCAACTACGGCCGGATCTCCGGGCACGACGTCGTCGCCGCGTCGGCGGACAATGTCTTCCTGGCCGTGCAGATCGAGACGGTGGAGGCGCTGGAGGCGGTCGAGGAGATCGCGGCGCTGCCGGGGCTGGACTCGCTCGTCGTCGGGCCGACCGACCTGTCGGCCTCGCTGGGCCTGCTCATGCAGTACGACCACCCCGACGTGGTCGCCGCCATCAAGCGGATCGTCGCCGCTGCCCGGGCCAACGGGCTGAGCGTCGGCGTGGGTGTCGGTTCGGCGGAGATCGCGGCCGCGATGATCCGGCTCGGCGTCCAGTGGGTGCAGCTCAGCGGCACCGATGCCTATCTGTGGCAACGCTTCGAACAGCTGGACGCCGAGACGCGCAAGCTGTTGGCCACGGACGAGGGCTAGGGCCGTCCGAGCATGACCAGCCCCGCACAGCTGGAGCTGCCCGAGCCGCCCGAGTTACTCGGGCGGCTGGAAGTACGGCGCGACCAGCTCGTGGTCGAGCCGAGACCGGTTGAGCTTGCCGATCGTGTTGCGGTACTTGCGCACATGCTCGGCCGCGCCCTCGGCGTCGCCCTCGCGGATGTGCTCGAACCGGCCGACGGCGAGCTCCAGCATCAGGTCGAAGGTGTCCGGGAAGTTGTCGACGAAGACCCGGTCGTAGCGCAGGCCGACCGGCCCGATCAGGATCGTGATGAAGCGGTCCAGCCGCGGGTAACCGACCGGGCGGAAGAGGGTCGCGTGGGTCGCGGAGGTCAGCCGGCGGAAGGTCGGCCCGTCGTTCTTGGCCCGGGCCCGCTTCATCTGGCGGACCACCTTGGACAGGTCGGCGAGGGTCTGCTTGTCGATCCGCTCGATCACGAGCGGGAAGGCGGGCAGCTCGATCGCGTCGATCAGGAAGCGCTGCTCCTCCATCTCATCGAGCGAGAGCCAGCGGACCGTGGCCCCGCGGTACGGCGCGATGTCGATCAAGCCGTCCGCCTCGAGCAGCCCGATGGCCTCCCGGATCGGCGTCTTGGACACGTTCAGCCGGGCGGCCAGGTCGTTCTCGACCAGACGCGTGCCCGGGCGGTATCTCCAGCTCGACGATGAGATCGCGGATGGCCAGATAGGCGGCGCGCTTGTACGTCGACACCGAAAGGTTGACGGCCTCGGTGTTGATGCGATCACGACCCTTCGCCTGCGCTTTCGCGACGGGAGACCCCCCGGCGCCCCCGGAGTTCTCGGCGCTTCGTCGCACCCTTGCCCCTTGGCTCCACGTGAAGCGAACCGGAGCCTAGCGCACGATGGAATCTCAATATTCGATTCGGATTCAGCACCTTGCCACGCGGATGATGTCTGGAATATGTTATACGAACAATACTCGGTGTCGGCCTCGAGATCGCGAGGTTCTTGGTGCACGACGTGAACATTCCCGCCCTCGGCATGGCGATGACCGAGGCCGTGCTCACGCAGTGGCACAAACAGCCGGGAGACACCGTCGCCGCCGGTGACGTGATCGCCGAGATCGAGACCGACAAGTCCAACGTCGACCTGGAGAGCCCGGCCGACGGCGTCCTCGGCGCCCACCTGGTGGGTGAGGGCGACGCGGTCGCCATCGGCGCTCCCGTCGTGCGGATCCTTGAGCCCGGCGAGACCGAGGCCGCTCAGGCCGCCGCCGAGCCGGGGCGCCCCTCGGACGAAGCGGGCTCCGACCACTCGACCGGCCCGGTCGCCGATGACCAGTTGGTCGACGACCAGGTCATTGTTGTCCCGGCTTCCGCTCCAGCGGAGGGCGAGACGGCCGAGGCAGGCTTCTATCGGCCACAGGCCAAGACGCCGCATACCTTGTCACCGCGCAAGCGTCGGTTGGCTCGGCTCGAGGCGGAGGCCGAGGCGTTCTTCGCCGTGACCGCCGAGGGTGGTCCGACCCAGGCCCGTGAGGCAGCGGCCGCTTCCGCGCCGCCGCAGCGTCCCGCCGTACCCTCGCCCCGGCCGGCCGCTCCCCTGGCCACTCCACCCGCTCGCAGCGCCGGGCGCTACCGGGCCGCGATCGCCGAGCGAGTGGTCCAGTCCTGGCGCGAGATCCCCCATTTCGCCGTCCAACGCGAGGTCGATGCCGGGGAGGCCGACTCGTGCCTGGCTGCCCTGCGGCAGCGCGACGGCGGCGCCACCTTCACCGACCTGCTGCTGCGGGCCTACGCCCTGGCGATCGCCGACGTGGTCGAGTCCGACGGCGATGTCGGGCTGGCCGTGGCCACTCCCGAAGGCGTGATGATGCCGATCGTCCAGGCCGTGCCGGGGCTGGACGCCTCGGGCCTGGTGACCCGGCGTACGGCGGCGGTCCGGCGCGGACGCGAGGGCAAGCTCGCGCCGTATGACTTGACCAGCACGCCGGTCGGGTCGCTCTCGAACCTCGGCGCTCGTGGCGTCGACTCGTTCACCGGGATCATCCCGGTGAACCAACGGATGCTCCTGACCGTAGGTCGGGTGGCGGCCCGTCCGGTCGTCGTCGAGGGACGGCTCGCCGTCCGCACGACGTTGATCGCGACCCTGAACGTCGATCACCGCAGTCTCGACGGAGACCAGGCCGCCCTGGTCCTGTCGGCCTTCGCACGCGAGCTCGGCGCACTGCGCGCCTGGGCAGAGGGAGAGCAGAGATGAGTGACCTCGTGACGTCACCCGACGTTTCCGAAGGCTCCGAGGACTTCGAAAACACCGCCGGGGATGGGTCTCCGACGACCGGCGATCTGCTCGAGTGGCTGGACCAGATGCTGGTCATCCGCCAGTTCGAGCACGAGTCGGTGCGGCTGTCCTTCGCCAACAAGATTCCGGGCGGTATCCACTCCTCCGAGGGCCAGGAGGCCGTCGCGGTCGGCAGCATCCGCGCGCTGGGGCCGGACGACCTGGTCTCGGGCACGCACCGCAGCCACCACCACGCGCTCGCCAAGGGCCTGACGCCCCGGTCGGTGATGGCCGAGCTGTTCGGCAAGGCCACCGGCTGCACCGGGGGCCGCGGCGGCAGCATGCACCTGGTCGACATGTCGCGAAACTTCCTCGGCTCCAACGGAATCGTGGGTGCCGGGCTGGGTCTGGCCATGGGCTCGGCCCTCGGCATGAAGATGCAGGGCGAGCGCCGGGTCGCGGTCGGCTACTTCGGCGACGGCGGCGCCAACACCGGCCGCACCTGGGAGTTCATCAACCTGGCCTCGCTGTGGAAACTGCCCCTCATCGCGATCTGCGAAAACAACCTGTACGCCGTGGAGACACACATCTCGCAGGCGATGGCCGCGGACTCGGTCGCGCAGCGGGCGTCCGGCTTCGGGCTCCCGGCAATCACGGTCGACGGGCAGGACATCGTCGCCGTCAACGCGGCCGCCCGCGAGGCCCGGGAGCGGGCGCTCGCCGGCGACGGCCCGACGTTCATCGAGGCCCAGACCTACCGCTACGAGGGTCATAACGTCGGCGACAACCAGAACTACCGCGAGCAGACCGAGGTCAACGACTGGCGCAGCACGCGCGACCCGATCGAGCGGCTGCGACGGTTGCTGATCGACAATGGTGCGCTGGACGACGAGGCGTATGCCGCCGCCGAGCAGCGGGCCAAGGAAGTCGTCGAGGACGCCATCTCCTACGCCGAAGAGTCCCCCTGGCCCGACCCGGCCACCGTCGACCGAGCCTGGCCACCGGCCGGCCGGATCGGAGCCCAGCGATGAGCGCGCCCCAGACCTACAGCCAGGCCTATCGCGCCGGCCTGTCCGAGGAGATGGCCAAGAACGAGAAGATCTTCGTGATGGGCACGGACATCCTGCACCGCGGCGGTCACTTCGCCCAGGTGCTCGGGCTCGGCGAGACGTTCGGCACCGAGCGGATCCGCGACGTACCGATCTCGGAAGCCGCGATGGTCGCCGCTGGTGTGGGGTCGGCCATCGGCGGGATGCGGCCGATCGTCGACCTGAACTTCCAGGACTTCGCGTTCGGCGCGATGGACGAGCTGTGCAACCAGGCGGCCAAGATCAACTACATGTTCGGCGTGCCCGTGCCGATGGTTGTCCGCGCCACCAACGGCATCGCCTACGGCGGGGCTCAGCACAACAACGTGATCGAGTCCTGGTTCGCCGAGCTGCCCGGCCTCAACGTCGCCGTACCGGCCACGCCGGCCGATGCCAAGGGCCTGATCAAGACTGCGCTGACCCTGGATGACCCGGTGCTCTTCCTGATGCACAAGTCGTTGACCGGCGTGCGCGGTGAGGTCGGCGGCCCCGACGACTACACGCCGTTCGGGCTGGCCAACGTGCTGCGCGAGGGCGGCGACGTCACGCTGGTGACCTACGGCGTGCACGTGCGCACCTGCCAGACGGCGGCCGATCGCCTTGCGGCCGAGGGGATTTCGGCCGACGTGATCGACCTGCGCACGCTCTATCCGCTCGACCTGGACACCGTGACGGCGTCCTTGCGCAAGACCGGCCGGGGCGTGATGGTCGACGAGAGTGCCGGCTATGGCGGGGTGAGCGCCGAGATCGCGGCATCGCTGCAGGAGGCGGCCTTCGACTACCTCGACGGCCCGATCCTGCGGGTGCACACGCCGCACTCCCCCGCGCCGCAGAGCCCCGTGCTGCTGGAGCCCTTCGTCCCCGACAGCGCCGCTGTCGAGAGGGCCGTCCACTCCCTGATGCAGCGCGTCTGACGTCGGGCCTGACCGGCTCGTCAATCGTTGGCATACTCGTCGGCGAAGTCCCAGATGCGCAGGTGTCCAGGCTCGAGCCTGATGATCACGTCGGACCCCTGAAGTGCTGCCGTGTCTTCAGCCGCCTGCGCGTCACTGAGATAGCGCCCGACGATGCGACGGGCGATGCTCGTCACGTCCTGGTCGACGAACTTCGCCGTGCCCCTGAGCTCGACGCCTCGCAGAGGAGTAACCGACTCGGGCACCACGATCGTCGCCCGGGGACCGCGGCGAAGATGAACGGCTTTGGCATCCGACTCCTCGACCCAGAGGTTGAATCCGCCGTCCATCCACTCGTACCAGATGGGCGAGAGCAAGACGCTGCCGTCAGCCCTCAGGGTGGCCAACACGGCCACGTGCGGCTCGTCCAGGAAGCCGTCGAGGTCCTCGATCCGTAGACCGGTCCGCATGTTTGGACCCTACCGCCGCCAGACTGAGGTCATGACGGAGCTGCGACCTGCTGCCGACCTGGAGGCGGCCCGTTGGCTCCTTCGGCCGGAAATTGATTGGTGGGACCTGGTTCGTTACGGGCCACCGGGGTTCGAGGCCTACCTGCGGATCGCCTTCGTCGATGATCCGAATGCTCTCGACGGAGAAGACCCAGCCCTTCGTCACGCTCTCGCGACTCTCGCTGGCCACACGACGACGCCGGACGTCGCCTACGCCGCGATCTGGGAGGGCTGGGGTGGCGATCCATCTCCCGAGGCTCCACGGATCCCGATCCCTCATCGGGAGATGTTGCTGTTCACCGGACCGGTCCGAGTGCTCCGAGACGCGCCGGCACTGGCGTGGTACGGCTCGGCCCAGGGCTATCAGGAACCGCACCTGGTGTGGCCGGCGGATCAGGCCTGGTGCCTGGCGTGCGAGGTCGACGAGGAGATCGAGTTCAGCGTGGGCTGTTCGCGGGAGGCGTCCGGAGCTCTGATTCGATCACTCCCGGGTGCTGTGCGGGAGGTCCCGTACGGCGATCCGGCACCTCTTTACCGCGGCTGAGGTCTATCGCGACTGAGACCCCTTCCGCTCGTCTCGTCCCTGTGGTCAGTGCCAGGCTGAGCCACGTGTTCACCATGGCGCAGATCGACGACATTCACGCTCGGCTGGGACGGGCCGAGACCCTGGGTGACTACTTCCGGAGTCTGGGTGCGATCGGGGTCGTCCGGTTCGAGTCGTTCCTGACTGACGGACACTCCGAGTTCTTCGCTGCCGACGGCCGCTCAGTGAGCTCGCCCGCGCACCATGAGGTGCTCGCGGTCTCCGACGTCAGTGATCGGACGGCCTTCCTCGAGCACCTTCGGCGTCACAAAGACAAGGAGACCTCGTACGTCGAGATGTCGGCCGGTCTGGCCGCCAGCGGGGTCGAGAAGTGGGTGGCCGACATCGCGGCGCTCACGATGACCTACCGCGATCGGGCAGGCACGGCACTCCTTGTCCAGGCAGTCGAGTAGCCGACACGCGGCGGTAAGACGCACATCGCAGAGCGGACCGCAACGCCCGCCCTCGGAGAAGTAACCCACCAAACGAGCGGAAGCCCCCACCCAACCCCTACGTTCATCCCGACGCTGCTCACACTGGAGGCAGCCACCAAGAGAGGCCGACCCCTATGGCTTTGTCGACGCCGTCAAGACCTGCTTCGCCAAATACGTCACCTTCACCGGCCGCGCCCGGCGCTCCGAATACTGGTGGTGGGCCCTGTTCTACCTCATCGTCGCCGTCATCTTCAGCGTCATCGGGACCGCCGCCCACGCGCGCGCTCTCGGCCTGCTCACAATCCTCATCCTGCTCCCCACCCTCGCCGTCACGATCCGCCGCCTCCACGACACCAACCGCAGCGGCTGGTGGATCCTCATCGGCCTCATCCCCATCGTCGGGAGCATCATCCTGCTCGTCTTCACCGTCCAGGACAGCACACCCGGCCCCACCAACACGTACGGTCCGAACCCCAAGGTCCCTGCCGTTCGCGCGTGAACCACTCCGCCTTGATGCAGTGACCCGCGGAGCTTTCGACGGCAGGGGTGAGTGCTGACGCCAAGGCCGCCACGGCCTGGCGAGGCCAGCTCTACCTCATGCTTGGCTGCGGGCTTGCCTTCCAGTTTCGTCGGCCGACGGCGCAGCCTCATGGGCTCCTCTGGATGCGGTTGCAACGATTCCGGGGCGGTGGGCGGCGAATCCTTCGGAGAGCATGGATCCGTGAGCGACGGCTTCGGATTGGCGGCAACCGAATCA
Organism: uncultured Actinomycetota bacterium; assembly: GCA_963834425.1. GTDB lineage: Bacteria > Actinomycetota > Actinomycetes > Actinomycetales > CAVURS01 > CAVURS01. The sequence continues at coordinate 49,890 of CAWIBR010000005.1, read as the reverse complement.
GTCTGGGACTACCCGCGGCCGCCGATCGTCGTCTCCTCGAGCGAGCACGTGGTCATCGAGCTGCAGCGCGATGCTGTGGCGGACACCCGCCGTGCGCTACGAGTGCTCGAGACCAGCCATCCACCGGTCTACTACGTGCCTGTCGAGGACATCGCGCCCGGCGTGCTCAGCCCTGTCTCCGGGACCACGTGGTGTGAGTTCAAGGGGACCGCGGCGTACTTCGATCTGGTCGCCCCAGGTGGCCGGGTGCTTCCCCGGGCGGCGTGGCACTACCCGCGACCCAACGCGGGCTACGACGCGCTCGTCGGCCACGTGGCTTTCTACCCCGGCCGGATGGATCGCTGCACGGTCGATGGCGAGACTGTCGTCGCGCAACAGGGCGACTTCTACGGCGGCTGGATCACCAGCAGAGTGACCGGTCCCTTCAAAGGCGGGCCTGGAAGCGCCGGTTGGTAGCCAGGTCGACTTCGGCGACTACGCGGGACCGAGAGCCTTGCTCTTGGCGAACACCGGTCCAGGAGTGCGCGGCTCGCCGTGCGTCAGGGCCACTGGCGGCGGAAAGACTCACTACGCGGCCAGCCTCATGTCGGCTGCCGACCAACAGATCCCCGACGACACCCGCGTGGTGTTGGAGGACCTGATCACGGGAACCGGGCGTTGACTGGCGAATATCGGGATGGACAACGGCACCCAGCTCACCGCACACGCGATGCGCGGCTGGCGGCGCATCTCCTTGACGAGACCGCGTTCATCGAATCCTGCTTGCTTGGCGGAACGGCTTCTCCGAGTCCTTGGACGGCGGCTTCAGTCCCCCACCCGGCCGGTGTCGTAGGCCCACATCGCGATCTCGACCCTGTTGCGGGCGCCGATCTTGGTCAGCAGGCTCGCGACGTGGGTCTTGGCGGTCGTCAAGCCGATGAAGAGATCGGCGGCGATCTCGGCGTTCGTGCGGCCACGGGCGACCAGCGCCAGCACCTCCTCCTCGCGGTCGGTGAGCGGCTCGATCGGTTGGGTACGTCGTTTCGACGGTTCCCTGGCGGCCAGGGTGGACAGCAGCCGCCGGGTGATGTTCGGCGCGATCAGGGCATCGCCGGCGGCGGCGGCATGCACGGCCTGGACGAGCAGCTCCGGCCCGGCGTCCTTGAGCAGAAAGCCTCGGGCGCCGGCCCGAAGCGCGCCGTGGACGTACTCGTCGAGGTCGAAGGTCGTGATCACCACCACCGCCATCGGGTCCGGGACGCCCCGCCCGGCGAGGAGCTCGGTCACCTCGATGCCGTCGAGTCCGGGCATCCGGATGTCGACCAGGCACACGTCGGGGTGGAGCCGACGCGCCAGCTCGACCGCGGCGTGGCCGTCGGCGGCCTGACCGACGACCTCGATGTCGGGCTGGGCGTCAAGGATCATGGACAGGCCGGTACGCACCAGGTCCTGGTCGTCGGCCACCAGCACTCGCACCGTCATCGGCGTACCTCCGTCGGCAGCTCGGCGTCGACCGCCCACCCGCCCCCAGGCGCCGGCCCGGCGCGCAGCGTGCCGCCGAGCAGCTGCACGCGCTCGGTCATCCCCAGCAGCCCGAAGCCGTGGCTCGCTGGCCGCGCCGGGTCGATCTGTCCGTCGTCGGTCACGCGTAGCCGCAGCCTTCCTCCACCCTCGACGACCCGGATCTCCACGCGCGAGGCGTTGCGGGCGTGCCGCAGGGCGTTCGTCAGCGCCTCTTGCGCCAGCCGGTAGACCGCCGCGTCGACCTGGAGCGGAAGTTCGTCCAGGTCACCCGGCACCTCCACGTCGACGACCGGCACCGGTTCGCGGCGGGCGAGGGACGCCAGGTCGGCAACGCCGGGCTGGGGGGTGTACTCCGCCGGCGCTCCGTCGCGCAGCACCCGGACCATCGCCCGCATCTCCGCCAGCGTCCGCGACGCTTCCCCTTCGATGACCGCCAGCGCCTCGAGCGCCGCCTCAGGTCGCTGCCCGGCCATCGCCCGGCCCGCCTGCGCCTGCACAGCGATCGCCGAGACGTGGTGGGCGACCATGTCGTGCAGCTCGCGCGCGAGGCCGACCCGCTCCTGGCTGCGGACCTGGTCCAGCGCCCGGCGCCAGCTCTCGGCGCGGTAGCGGAACGCCGCTCCGCCCGCTGCCGCCGCCGCCAGGATGCCGAACCCGCCGATGAAGTCGGACGGGCCGGTGTAGTCGGCGACCGTGCCGATTACCGCAGCGACCAGCACCACCGCCAGCCCGATCACGATCTCGCGCCCTGAGCCCCAGCGGACCAGCGCGTAGACGAGCACCAGGATGTAGATCATCGTGGTGAGGCCGACACCGGGGGGCCCGCCCGCCAGGGTCGCCAGCCCCAACGCCATCGCGGTGCCGAAGGCCACCACGACGCAGGCCAACGGCCGGGTACGCCGCCACAGCAGCACCGGCGCGAGCCCGACCGCCACGATCGTCGCGAACGGCCGCCAGGCGACGTCGTCCCGGAGGACTCCCTCGAGCAGCGCCGTCACCATCAACACCCCGACCAGCACCCAGTCGCGCCACACCCGTTCGGGAGCGTCGGCTGCGCGGGGCTCGGCCCACAGCGAGCGCAGGGCGTTGGTGATCACCCGCCCAGCCTAGGGACCGCCGAGGCCTCGGGGACCGACCGAAAGAACGAGACCCCGCCCCTCCCAACGGCTGAGGAGGGTCCGGCCCCGACGCCGATGTGCGCACGCCCCGACGCGTCGAGGGTTGTCACATGATCACTGTTGAGTCACTGACCCGGAGGTACGCCGGCTTCACCGCCGTCGACAACGTCTCCTTCACCGCCCTGCCCGGTCGCGTCACCGGCTTCCTCGGCCCGAACGGCGCCGGCAAGTCCACCACGATGCGCATGCTGGTCGGCCTGACCGTCCCGACGTCCGGCACCGCGACCATCAACGGAGTACGGTTCGCCGACCTCCCCAACCCCGGACTCGAGGTGGGCGTCCTCCTGGACGCCTCCGCCCAGCACGCCGGTCGCAGCGGACGCGAGATCCTCACGATCGCCGCCCACACCATGGGTCTGCCCCGCCGCCGCGTCGACGAGATGCTCGAACTCGTCAGCCTGACACCATCGGAGGCCAAGCGCCGCGTGCGCAACTACTCCCTCGGCATGCGTCAGCGACTCGGCATCGGCGCCGCGCTGCTCGGGAACCCCCGGGTGCTGATCCTCGACGAGCCGGCCAACGGGCTCGACCCCGCGGGGATCCGGTGGATGCGCGACCTGCTGACGGGCTTCGCCAGCCAAGGCGGCACCGTCCTGTTGTCCTCGCACCTGCTGCACGAGATCGAGGTCATGGCCGACGACCTGGTCGTGATCGGCAACGGCAAGATCGTCGCGTCCGGCAGCAAGGAAGAGCTGCTCGCCGCAGCAGGGACGCTCGCCCGGTCAACGTCACCGCGCGACCTCGCGCACGCCCTCGAGCAGGCCGGGATCCCCAGCACGGTCGCAGGGGACGGCTCGGTCCGCACCGATGCCGACCCCGCCCGGGTCGGAGCCGCGGCCCTGACCGCCGGCATCGCCCTCACCGAACTCCGGTCCGCCGAGGGCGCCGGCCTCGAAGACATGTTCCTCTCGCTCACCGCCGACACCCAACGCGAAGGAGTCGCGGCATGACCGCCACGATGATCTCTGCCGACGCCATCGAGGCCGCACCGGCCCGACGGATCGTCCGTCCCATCCCCACCACCCGGCTCGCCAAGGTCGAGCTCCGCAAGATGTTCAACACCCGCTCGGGCTTCTGGATGCTCACCAGCATCGGCGTCCTGTCCCCCATCTCGGCCGGGTCGCTCCTCGTCTTCGGCCTCAACAGCGACGTCACCTACCAGAACTTCGTGAGAGCGAGCGGGTTCCCGATGTCGGTGATCCTGCCGATGATCGCGATCCTGGCCGTCACGAATGAGTGGAGCCAGCGCAGTGGGCTCACGACATTTACGCTGATTCCGAGCCGCGCGCACGTGATCGGCGCCAAGGCGATCGCGACCCTCCTGGTGGGCCTCGGCTCCGTGGCCGTCGCCCTGGCCGTGGGCGCCCTCGGCAACGTGGCCGGTTCGGCGCTAGCCGGCGTCAACACCGTGTGGGACATCTCGTTGTCCATGGCGTCCCAGATCGTGCTCTACGACCTAGTCGGCATGGCCATCGGGTTCACCCTCGGCGTCGTGCTGCGCAACTCCGCGGCCGCAATCGTGGGTTACTTCGTCGCTTCACTGGTCGTGCCAGGCATCCTCGTCCTCCTGGCCCACGCGCGCCCCTGGTTCGAGGACCTGCAGCCCTGGATCGACTGGAACAAAACGCACGGAGCGCTCCTCGAGGGCGCCACGAACACCGGTAAGGAGTGGGCGATGCTCGGCTCGACCACGATGATCTGGATCGTCATTCCCCTCGTCATCGGGCTGCTGTTCCTGCGCCGTTCCGAGGTCAAATAGTCGGACCACAGTAGGCGGCATCCGACGCTCATGTGTGAGTGCCGGATACCGCCGTCTCGTCGTGGACCGACTCAGCCTGCCGCGGAGCCATAGACGGGTAATGAGTGACTTGCTTAGGGAGGACTGAGGGTTGCGAGGCCGGGGGGCTTTAGGCACCCGGCTCGCGCAGGGCCTTCGGGCCGACGCTGGTCAGCCCGATCCACGGCGCGCGCTGAGGGTCGACGGGCACACACTCCGGCTTTTAGGCGGGACCGCAGCGCGGGACCCGACAACGGCCGTGCGATTCGTAGCTGCGCGAGGCGACGGCGTACATCAATCTGGGCGAAGTGACGCAGGGTGATGCAGTACCCGGAGACCAGAGCTTGACGCGGCGATCCGCGCCCAGCCTCGGAGGTCAGACGGCGGTGAGGCCGGCGTCCATGACCATGACGGAGCCGTTGAAGAAGCGGCCGTCGTCGCCGGCCATGAAGGCGATGCCGCCGGCGACCTCTTCGGGCGTGCCGAGACGGCCGTCGAGCTGGCGGTTCTCCATCAGCTTGCGGGTCGCCACGGGGTCGGGGTCGTCGGCGAGCATCCGCCCGACCCACTCGGTGTCGACCGTGCCGGGGGCGATCGCGTTGACCCGGATCCCTTGTCCCGCATGGTCGGCGGCGAGCGCACGGGTCAGCCCGATCACGCCGGCCTTGGACGCGCAGTAGGCCACCCGGTAGCGCAGCCCGACCAGGCCGCCGGCCGATGCGGTGTTGATGATCACGCCGTGTCCGCGGGCCACCATGCCGGGGATCACCGCGCGGCAGAGCCGGAACATCGCCGTCAGGTTGACCGCGAAGGTCAGGTCCCACTGCTCGTCGGTCGTGTCCTCGGCGGTGGCCCGGAAGCCGACGCCGGCGTTGTTGACGAGCAGGTCGACCTCATGGGTCTTGAGGTAGTCGGCGGCGATCGACTCCACCTCGCCGGTGTCGGACAGATCGGCGACCACCAGGTCGCGGACCGAGCTCTCGCCGTACGCCGATCGCAGCGCGTCCGCGGTGACCTCGAGGCCGTCGGCCGCCCGGTCGACCAGGGTGAGCGTCCAGCCGTCGGCCGCGAGCCGGAGCGAGGTGGCCCGCCCGATGCCGGAGGCCGCGCCGGTGACGACGGCCAGCCCCGACGCCATCAGCTGCCGGCCCGGACGATCGGGTTGGTCAGGGAACCGATGCCCTCGATCGTCACCGTCATCGAGTCGCCCGGCTTGAGGAAGACGGGCTCCGGCCGGAACGCGCCCACGCCGTCCGGCGTACCCGTGCTGATCACGTCGCCGACCTCCAAGGTGATCCGCGCGCTGATGAACTCGATCAGCTTGCGGACGCCGAAGATCATGTACGACGTGTTGCTGTCCTGCATCCGCTGACCGTTGAGGTCACACGAGATCGCGAGGGTCTGCGGGTCGGGAATCTCGCTGGCCGGGACGAAGATCGGGCCGATCGGGCCGAAGGTGTCGTAGGACTTGGCCCGCGACCACTGGCCGTCCTTCATCTGCGCCTCGCGGTCGCTGACGTCGTTCAGCGCCAGGTAACCCGAGACGAAGTCCAACGCGTCGTCGGCCCGGACGTTGGTGGCCGTCCGGCCGATGACGACCGCCAGCTCGGCCTCATAGTCGGCCTGGTCCACGCCCGGCGGCAGGACGACCGCGGCGCCGTTCGGCACCAGACAGGTCGACCACTTGGCGAACAGGATCGGCGACTCGGGCAGGGGGCTGTCCGACTCGGCGGCATGGTCGCGGTAGTTCAGCCCGACCGCGATGACCTTGCCCGGGCGGGGGATGGGGAGCTCGCTCATCTCGACCAATCGCTCGTATCTCAGATATGATCTTCCAACTTTGACCCTGAGTCTGGGTTCAGCCTTCCTGCCGTGTCAAGAGACCCGGCCCAGAGAGACAGGCCACCTGTGGACACTACGGATTCCGTCACCTCGACCGCTCACCGGCCCCGCCGCAGCGAGCAGGTCACCGCGGGCGCTCGCGCCGCGCCGGCCCGGGCGATGCTGCGCGCGGTCGGCCTGCAGGACAGCGACTTCGACCGGTTCCAGATCGGTGTGGTCAGCTCGTGGAACCAGCTGACGCCGTGCAACCTGGTGCTCCGCGACCTGGCCGCCTCCGCCGCCGTCGGCGTCCGAGGTGCGGGCGGCGTCCCGCTCGAGTTCGGCACCATCTCGGTCTCCGACGTCATCTGCATGGGGCACTCCGGGATGCGCGCCTCCCTGGTCTCGCGCGAAGTCATCGCCGACTCGGTCGAGACCGTCGTCCACGCCGAGTGCCTCGACGGGCTGGTCACCCTCGCGGGGTGCGACAAGTCGCTGCCGGCGATGCTCATGGCGGCCGTGCGCCTCGACGTACCCAGCGTCTTTGTGTACGGCGGGACAATCCTGCCCGGCGTCCTGGACGGGCGGCGGGTCGACATCAAGGACGTCTTCGAAGGCGTCGGCGCCCACGCCTCCGGGCTGCTCGACGACGCCGGGCTACAACGCCTCGAGCGAGCCGCCTGCCCGAGCGCCGGATCCTGCGCGGGGATGTACACCGCCAACACCATGGCCTGCGTGGCCGAGGCGATGGGCATGAGCCTGCCCGGCTCGGCCGCCGTCCCGGCTCCCGACCCGCGGCGGGCCGTGATCGCCCAGGAGTCCGGCGACGCCGTCGTGGCCATGCTGCAGGCGGGCCGCTCCACTCGTGACGTGCTGACCCGCGCTGCACTGCTCAACGGCGTCGCCGTGACGATGGCCATCGGCGGCTCGACCAACGCGGTGCTGCACCTGATGGCCATCGCCAAGGAGGCTCGCGTGCCGTTGTCGCTGGACGACATCGACGCGGTCGGCCGCAAGGTGCCGCACATCGTCGACTCGCGCCCGCACGGCAACTTCTTCATGAGCGACCTGGACCGGGTCGGCGGGCTCACCACCGTGCTGTCGGCGCTGATCGAGGCCGGCCTGGTCGACGGCGATGCCCTCACCGTCAACGGACGCACCCTCGGCGACAACGTCGAGGCCCAGGCCACGGAGCCCGGTGGCTCGGTCCCGGACGGTGCGGTCGTCCATCCCCTGGCCCAGCCACTCAACGCCGAGGGTGGCATCGCGATCCTGCGCGGCAACCTCGCACCCGATGGCGCCGTGGTCAAGATCGCTGGCAGCAACGTGCGCGAGTTCGTCGGCACGGCAAGGGTTTTCGATGTCGAGGAAGACGCGCTGGACTACGTGCTCGACCAGCGGCTACGGCCCGGGGACGTCGTGGTGATCCGCTACGAGGGGCCACGGGGCGGGCCGGGCATGCGCGAGATGCTGGCCGTCACTGGCGCCATCAAGGGCACGGGTCACGGTGCCGACGTGGCCCTGGTCACCGACGGGCGCTTCTCCGGCGCGACCGAGGGATTCTGCATCGGCCACGTCGCGCCGGAGGCCTTCATCGGAGGGCCGATCGCGCTGGTCGAGGACGGCGACCCGGTGACGATCGACGTCGCGGCCCGGCGGCTCCACCTCGGCGTACCGGACGACGTCCTGGCCGCTCGACGTGCGGCCTGGTCGGCGCCGGCTCCGCGCTATGAGACCGGCGTCCTGGCGAAGTACGCCCGACTGGTCTCCGGCGCCGACACCGGGGCGACGACCTCCTGAGCTTCCTGAACCACCCGAACGGCTAGCGGTCGGTCGGCTCAGATCACCATCACGACCTTGTGCGCCGTCTTGTCCGAGCGCAGGGTCTCCAGGGCCAGGCCGTAGTCGTCGAGGCCGAACCGGTGGGTGATGATGCCGTCGGTGCGCAACCGGCCCGACCGGAGCGCGGTGAGGGCCGGCGGGAACGAGCTGATCTCGGCGAACGACCCGCGGATGGTCAGCTCGCGCCGGAAGATGTCGTAGGGCGAGACCTGGACCAGGTCCTCCTCGTCGGTGACGCCGTAGAACACCGCCGTGCCACCGTTGCGGGTCAACGGGACGCAGACCTCGCAGACCGTCGGGTCACCGGTCGCGTCGATGACGGTGTCGAAGCCCTCGCCCCCCGACAGCTCGCGCAACGCTGCGACGTCGCCGGCCAGATCGGCGCGGTCCATGACGTAGGTCGCGTCGATGCCGAGGCCGCGCGCCGTGTCGAGCTTGAAGGCCGTGGGCGCGGCGACGGTCACGTGGGCCGCTCCCCCGTGCGCGACCAGCTGCGCCAGCAACAGGCCGGTCGGGCCGGCGCCGAAAACTAGCGCGGTCGAGCCGGACTGCGGTCGCAGGACGTCCATGCCGTGCATGACGCACGAGGCCGGCTCGGTGAAGACCGCGACGTCCGGGTGCAGCCCTTCGGCCGAGAACACCTGGGCCACCGGCGCCGTCACGAACTCGGCGAACGCCCCGGGCTTGTTCGACCCCATGCCGGTCAGGTCCGGGCACATCAGGAATCTCCCGGCCCGGCAGTAGGCGCAGTGACCGCAGCTCGCGTTCGGGTTGACCGTGACCTGCTGCCCGACCGTGAATCCCGTTGCCGCGTCGTCGATCCCGTCCCCGCTCCCGTCCCCGCTCGTCCCCGATCGGTGGCCCGATCTGGTCGACCACACCGACCAGCTCGTGGCCGGGGATCATCGGGTACGCCGCGAGGAACCGCCCGTCGTGCAGATGCAGGTCGGTGCCGCAGACCCCGGTCTGGATCACCCGGACCCGGATCTCGCCCGGCCCGGCCTCGGGCGTCGGGATCTCCCGGACGGTGAAGCTCCGGGGTGCGTCGTAGACGACCGCCTTCACGGCGACCTCCTCAGCTGGTGCAGCTCATGGATTGCTTGGACCGGATCGGCGGCGCCGAAGACGAGCGATCCCGGGATCACGCCGTCGGCGCCGGCGGCGGCGAGCGGACCGACGGTCTCGGGCCGGATGCCGCCGTCGACGAAGACCGGCCGGCTGAGGTCGTCGGGCCGCCAGCCGGCTCTGGAGCTCCTCGACCCGGTCCGGCGCGCCGGGGATCCAGGCCGAGTCCCTTGATGCCGATCGCGGTGCCCATCAGCAGGAAGCGGTCGACCGACTCGGCCCGGGCCGCCGCCGGCCTCGACCGGCTCGTCGACCTCGATGCCGAGCGAGGCTCGCGCGCCCCGGGCGCGGATGCCGGCGAGGGTCTGCTCGACGTCGGGGCAGGCCCGGCCCTGCACCGTCACCATGTCGGCCCCGGCGTCGATGAACCGCGCGGCCCAGTGGTCCGGGTCCTCGACGTTGAGGTGCACGTCCAGCAGCAGCGTCGTTCGAGCTCGCACGGCCGCGACCAGGTCGGGCCCGAAGAGGAGGTCGTCGACGTTGTGCCCGTCGAAGACGTCGAGGTGCAGCCCGTCGGCGACCGGCGCCACGAGGTCGATGGCGGCGCCCAGGTCCAGCAGGTCGGCCGACCAGAGGGAGACGTAGGCCTGCACCCTGCGACTCTGCCGGTTCGTTTGCTATCTGTAAAGAGCCCAAACGAAAGGAACCGATGCGCGCTGTGGGTAGGATCGGGCTCGATAACTTTCGTTCGGGACATGACGGGCCGAGCCCGGAGGTGAGCAGCGGTGCCAGCAGTCGGGGTCGACGTCGGCGGCAGCACGGTCGCCGTCGGCGCGCTGACCGACGACGGCGAGCTGGTCGGCGTCACCGAGAGCGCGCTGCCGACCCGCGAGTACGACGCGCTGCTGGAGCAGGTCGCGACCCAGGTCGCTGCGGCCACCGCCGCGTTGGCGCTGAGCGCCGACGACCCGGCCCCGCCGCTCGGCCTGGCCATGGCGGCCTGGCTCAGCCCCGACCGCGAGCGCATCCTGACCGCGGCCAACCTCGGCTGGAACGCACGCGAGATCCGCCGCGATCTGGCCGCGGGTGACCGGGCTCGCCACCACCGTGCACAACGACGGCAACGCCGCCGCGTGGGGCGAGTACCTGCGGGCCGAAGCCCCTGCGCCGCAGTGCCTGGTGATGTTGACCCTCGGCACCGATGTCGGCGGCGGGGTCGTGGCCGGGGGCCGGCTGCTCACCGGCGCGACCTCGCTGGCCGGCGAGCTGGGCCACATCCGGGTCAGCGCCGACGGGCCGACCTGCGTCTGCGGCGCGACCGGCTGCCTCTCGGTCTATGCGAGCGGCACCGCGATGGTGGCCCGGTCCGGCCTCGACGGTCCGGCGCTGGCCGCGGCCGCCCACGCCGGTGACCCGGCCGCCCTGGCCGTCGTCGCCGAGACGGCTCGGGCGATCGCCTTCGCCTCCGGCCAGATCTCGCGGGTCGTCGACCACGACGTGCTGGTGCTCGGGGGCGGCGTCAGTGCCGGCCTGGGCCCGGTGCTGGTCGAGGCGGTCGCGGCCGCGGTGGATGGCGCCGAGCCGGTCGGACCGATCCGCCCGCGCCCGCGGGTGATGGCCGCCCGAGCCGGACGGCTGGCCGGCGTGCTGGGCGCCGCCGACCTGGCCCGGCGGGCCGAGCCCGACCAAGAGCAGTAACGGAGGATCACGTGGACGACGTACGGATCGGGCTCGTCGGAGCCGGGCGGATCGCGCAGGTGGCCCACCTGCCGGCCCTGGAGAAGGCCGACGGGGCCCGGCTGGTCGGGCTGTGCGACCCGTCGCCGACGCTGCGGGCCGGCGTCGCCCGTCGCTACGACGTGCCGGCGTACGAGACCGTGGACGAGCTGCTGGCCGCGGCTGACGTCGACGCGGTGATTGTCGCCGTACCCGATCGGTTCCATCTGGCGCTGGCGTCGCAGGCGTTGGCGGCCGGCAAGCACGTCTTGGTCGAGAAGCCTTTGGCTCCAACGGTTCCCGAGGCTGAGGCGCTCACCAACCTGGCTGAGTCGAGTGGCCTCCGACTACAGGTGGGCGCGATGAAGCGACACGACCCGGGCGTGGAGTACGCCGCGGAGGCGGTCCGCGAGCAGCTGGGCGGCGTCCTGTCGGCCAGCCTCTGGTACCGCGTCATGTCGGCGCTCCGGCCGCCGACCGAGGCCACGCTCTTCCCGGCCCTGATCGTCGACGAGGACGTGCGCTCGACGGAGGCGACGTTCAAGGCTGACCGCACGGCCTACCTGCTCACCACCCACGGGGCACACGTGCTGGACGGCCTGCGCTTCCTGCTCGGCGACGTGCGCGCGGTGTCCGCGCGCTGGGCGGCGATCGGGCCGGATCACACCTGGCACGTCAGCGCCGAGCTCGCATCCGGCGGCCTGGCCCACGTGGAGATCACGGCCAGCGTGCACGGCGAGTGGGCCGAGGGCGCCGACATCTACGGCGAGCGCGGCAGTGTCCGGCTGCGCACGCACTTCCCCTTCACCCGCGCGGCCAGCGACGTCGAGGTGTACGACGAGGCGGGGGCGATGGCGCGACGGCCGGTCTTCGGTGACACCAACGCCTATGAGCGGCAGCTCGAGGCGTTCGCCCGGAGCATCCGCGAGGGCACGCCAGTCACTCCGGACGCCGCCGACGGTCTGGCCGCCGTCCGGCTGATCGACCTGGTCGCCCGGTCGGTCGCGGCCGACGGCGCGTGGCTGCCGGCATGAGCGAGACCGGCGCCGAGGCGCGCCCGGGTCCGGGTCCGGGTCCGGGTCCGCTCCGGGTCCGGGGCTCGCGTCCGGGCTGGTCCGGCGGAGATCGGCGTCTTCGCGCGGGTCTTCCCGGCCGGCCCGGCCGGGCAGGTCGCGGCGGCGATCCGGGCCGCCGGCTTCCGGGCGACCCAGCTCAACCTCTCCGCCCTCGGACGACCGACCCTGGACCAGAGGACCTCACGGCTGCCGAGGCGGGAGCCATCGCCGAGGCGTTTTCCGTTGCGGGAGTGCGGATCTGGGGTGTCTCCGGCACGTTCAACGCCGTGCATCCGGACCCGAAGGTGCGGGCCGCCGGGATCGCGGGGTGCCGGGCGGTCATCGCGCGGGCGCCGGAGCTGGGCGCGGAGGTGGTGACGCTGTGCACCGGCACCCGTGACCCGGACGACATGTGGCGGGCGCATCCGGACAACGCCTCGCCCGCCGCCTGGCACGACCTGCGCGCGACGCTGGACGAGCTGATCCCGGCGGCCGCCGCGGCGGGGGTGCGACTCGGCATCGAGCCCGAGCTCGGCAACGTCGTGGTCGATGCGGCCCACGCCGACCGCCTGCTGACCGAGCTCGGCAGCGACGCTCGTCACTTGGCCGTGGTGCTCGACCCGGCCAACCTGCTGACCCCGGCCACCCTGGACCGGCAGGAGACGATCCTGCGGGCGGCGTTCGAGCTGCTCGGGCCCGCGGTGGCCGCCGTGCACGCGAAGGACGTCGCAGCTCCCGATGCCGATCCGGCCAGCGTCGTCCCGGGATTGTTGGCCGCCGGGACGGGGGCGATGGACTACGACCTCGTCCTGGAGCTGCATGCCGCGCTCCCCGCCCCGGCGCCGCTGATCGCGCAGGACCTCACGGCGGCCGACGCCCGGCGAGTGCACGACTTCCTGGCCGCCGGCGCTGCACGGGCTGCCGTGCCGCGGTCGCAGCCGCGGCGACCGGACCTCCCGCGAGCACGCCGATCGGCCCGAGCCGACCCTCGACTACGACCTGCTCGGCAGCACCGGGCGGCCGCTGGTCGTGCTGCACGGTCTCGGCGGCGACCGCCGCCAGCCGCTGGACCTGATCGACGACGAAGTCCGCGCCGGCCATCGAGTCGTCGCCCCCGACCTGCGAGCTCACGGGTCGACCAGTCTGGATGAGTCAGCGGCGCGGCTCACGTTCGCGCAGCTCGCCGCATGATGTCGAGCGGCTCGTGGTCGGGCTCGACCTCGACTCCGACCCAGTGCTCGTCGGCATCTCGCTCGGAGCGGCGGTCTCCATCGAAGTCCTTGCCCGGCAACAGCTTCCGATCCACGCTGCCCTGCTGATCCGGCCCGCGTGGGGTTGGCAGGGCAGCCCGGCCAACCTCGCGGCGTACCCGCGCATCGCGCGGTTGCTGCTCGACCACGAACCCGAGGAGGCGCGCGAACGCTTCCGCGACTGCGCGGTCTTCGGTGCGATCGCCCAGACGTCGCCCGCGGCGGCTGAGGCGCTGCTCGGCCAGTTCGACGCGCCGCGGGCGCGAGAGCGCGCCCAACGGTTGACCGCACTCCCGGCCGGTGCGCCGAGCCGCCCCCGACCGCGGCCGACGCAACCGGTGCTGGTCCTCGGCGGCGACCTCGACCCGGTGCATCCCCTCGATCTGGCCCAGCAGGTGGCCGCCGATCTCGGCGGCCAGTTCGCCGTGGTGCCACCGCGCTACGACGCGCCCGGGCCCCATCGAGACGCTGTGCGGGCCGCAATCAGCCGCTTCGCGCAGGAGACTGGGGCATGACCGACAGCCCGTCCGTCGCCTTCGCCGAGGAGCGCCAAGCGCGGATCCTGGCCCTGCTGGGCGAGCGGGGGCGGATCCGCAACACCGAGCTCGCCGAGCTGCTCGGCGTCACGGAGCCGACCGTGCGCAAGGACGTCGCGGATCTGGCCCGGCAGCGACGACTGCGTCGTACCCATGGCGGGGTGATCGCGGTCCGGCCGACCTTCGAGCCGGACCTGCCCGCGCGGGTCGGTCGCAATGCCGAGGCCAAGACGCGGATCGCGCGCGCCTGCCTGTCGTTGGTGAGTGCGGGCGACGCGGTCTATCTGGACGGCGGCAGCACGGTGCTGCGGATCGCCGAGTTGATGGCCGACGAGGCCGATCCGCTGCGGGCCGCCTGGAACGTCAACGTGCTGACCAACGCGGTCGCGGTCGCGCAGACGCTCGCCGACCGACCCGGCGTGCGGCACACCATGCTCGGGGGCACCTATCGGCCGACGGGTGGCTGTTTCGTCGGGCCGCTGACGCTGGCCGACCTGGAGACGTTCACCGTCAACGTCGCGTTCTTGGGGGTTACCGGGCTGACCGAGCAGGGCTTCACGGTCGCGGATCTCGGTGAGGCGCAGGTCAAGAAGGCGATCGTCGATCGCGCTCGGCGGGTCGTCGTGGCGATGGATGTGACCAAGTTGGGGACGAGCGATTTCGCCAAGGTCTGCGACCTCGACGCGGTGGCCACGGTGGTCACGGACGGGCCGCCCGACTATCTGGTCGAGCTGTGCCACGCCGCCGGTGTCGAGCTGATCGACGCGAACGCTTGAGCTGCGGGTCGGAGCCTGCTGCGCAGATTAGTTGTTGGACGGCAATGCTTGTACGGGTGCGCCCAGTTACGTTGTGTGACAGGCCGATTCGATTCCGTGAAAGTTCGAGAATCTTTCCCACCCAGCCTGGATCTGGGGTCGTTTTGTCGGTGGTGACCTCTAGGTTCGATTCATGGAGTTCGAGGACCGGGGCGGGGCGAGGTTGAACGGGGTCGGCGTGGCCGATGACGCGTTCGATGCGCTGGCGGTTGCCTTGGATGCGGTGGCGGCGGTGCCGTTGTGGCAGCTGTCCGATATCGAGCTCGGTACGGCGGTCGGGTTGTTGGCTCGGGCCGAGGCGCGGGTGCAGGCGGTGCAGGTCGCGGTCTTGGCCGAGGCGGTCGGGCGGGGGGTGCCGGGTCAGCGGGGGGCCAAGAGCGCCGGGGTCTGGTTTCGCCGGCACGCCGCGGTCACCCCGGCCCAGGCCGCGGCCCGGGCCGGGCTGGCCCAGGACCTGACCGACCCCGAGCTGGCGCCCACCCGGGCGGCGTTCGGGGCTGGGGAGTTCTCGGCCGCTCACGCCGGGGTGATCACCCGCACGGTCAAGGCTCTGGCCGCCCAGCGGGAGCCGGTCGACGAGGTCACCCGCGCCGAGGCCCAAGCCCTGCTGGTCCAGACCGCGGCCCGGGTCGACCCGGCCCAGCTCGGCCGGGCCGGGATGCGGGTCCGGTACCGCCTCGACCCCGACGCCCCGGAGCCGGCTAGCCAAGGACGAGGACGCCCAGGAGCGGGCCCGGGAGGCCTACCCTGGTCCAAGAGGCCAACGGGATGTGGCTGCTGGGCGGCTACCTGCCGCCGGTGGCCGGAGCCGCCCTGCACGCCGTCCTGGACCCCCTCGCCAAACCCCAACCCGCCGCCGACGGGACCCCGGACGGGCGGACCGGGCGGCAGCGGACCGCCGACGCCCTCAAAATCCTGGCCCAGACCACCCTGGCCGCCCGCGCCGGCGCAACCCAACGCCCTACCGACCCGGGGCGGAGCCCACTGCCGGCTGGTGCTGCTCGCCCCGCTGGAAACCGTCCTCGCCCGAGCCGGGCCAGACTGGCCCGGGCTGGCTGGCCTGGCTGGGGTCCCGCCGGGTGAGCTGCAGACCGGGGAACCCGGCGGCTGGCCGGTCTCCCCGCTGACCGTGCAGGAACTGGCCTGCGACGCCGAGATCGTGCCCGTCCTGACCGACGACACCGGCCGACCCCTGGACGTCGGCAAGACCCTCTACCCGTTCCCACCCAAGATCCGCACCGCGATCGAGGTCCGCGACCGGCACTGCACCTTCGAGGGCTGCACCGCCCCGCCCACCTGGTGCCACACCCACCACCTGGTCCGGTATCCCGACGGACCCACCTCCGAAGCCAACGGCACCCTGCTCTGCGGGCGACACCACCGCTTCGTCCACGCCAAACACTGGCAAGGCCGCCTCCTGGACGGCCACATCCTCTGGCGACCACCCGGCACCGACGACGACACCGGCAACGCCTACGACCAACACTTCGAACAACTCCTACGCCAACTCGCCCAGCCGCTGGCTCACCCGCAACCACCACCTCAACCAGCCCGAACTCCGCGACACCGGCTGATCGGGCCGAGGTCAGAGCCCGATTGCCGCTCGTACCTGCTCGAGCATGGCCTGCTCTCGGTCGCTCACGAGCGTCGCACCGAAGCCCAGGAAGCCACCTTCCTTCGCCGCGTTGGCTGCATCCTGCGCCGACGCCAGCAGCCAGGCGCTGAACGCCTGGCTCTCCTCGCCGCTGGCGTGTGCCGCCACGATGCCGTGAACGGCTGCCAGCTCCGCGAGGATCTGCTGTCCGGGAGCAGTGCCGTCCTTCGCCAGCTTGAAGCTCTTCACCGGGTTGTGACGCTGCTGCACCATTTGCTGGATGTCGAGGGCAACGTCGGCGAGCAGCTCTTCGCGGCTGGGCGGGTTCGTCGCCGACCGGAGCGTGGCGGCCGTCTCCTTGGCCATCTCGATCGGGCCGCCCGGATCGGCGAGCGAGATCGACAGACCCGCGACGAACGGCGCCCGGACGATGCGGGTCCAGTCCTGCTCGGAGAATTCCGTCTTGGTCGTCATAGCTCGCCCCTTCGGTCAGCGCTGGAATCGCGCACGTCATCGCCTGTCGCTTCGGTAAGCCGTTCTAGCAGCCGTACGTCGTGAGCAGCGAGGCGGGTCGCTCACCCCAGCGAGCGAGCCTAATGCCCAGACGTCCTTTGCTCTGCCTCCACCGGTGAGCCACCCCAGTCGCCGTGAGCGGGGTGGCTCCCTCTAGGAGGCAGAGCAAAGGCACCGACGCGAACGGGACCGGCCCAACCAGCGCCCTGTCATCCATCGGCTCTAGCGTCTAGCACGCCAGCCGTCCAAAGCGTTCGTGAGCGGCATTCCTCGGGGTTACCGCGCTTGTGGGAATCGACTGAAGACCTCGGCCGCCGCCGCGCCGAAACCGTCCGGCTGGCCGACCGCGGCGAAGGTCTCGGCGATCTGGCGCATCTCGTCCTCCCACCGCCAGCCCTTGCGCGCCGCCGAATCCCCAGCAGCAGCAAGCCGATCGGCCAGCTCGGGCTGAGACGCAGCCCACTCGGCGAGCAGCACCTCATCGACGCCCAACGAGACCGCGGTCTCGTGCGCCGACAGCAGCAGCGCGGCGCTGATCTTGGTCCACGCGGCGTACGTCATCTTCACGGCCGACGCGGCGTACGGTCCGGAGTCCGGGACCACAACAGCCGAGACCAGCGAGCCCTCGAAGGCCTCGGCGACCGGGCGAGCGCCGGCGCCGGACAGGTACAGCCGAGTCGTGCCGCCCGTCACCGGAGGCGGTCCGATGATCCCGCCATCGACGTACGCCGCGCCGCCGGCCGTGACGATCGCGGCCACCTGCTCGGCGGTGGCCGGGCTGATCGCGTTCGCGTCCAGATACGTGCCCGCGAAGCCGGCGAAGCCCGCGACCGACCGGGCCGTCTCGAGCGCCGCGGCCGGCGGGCAGATCGAGACCACCAACTCGCAGCCGTCCAGGTCCGCCCACGCGGCGAGCCCAGCGCGCTCGGCCCGCTCGGCCGTGGCCCGGGACCGACCAGCCGGCAGCCAACCCACCTCGTGCCCGACGGCCGCCAGCGCCTGCCCCACCGCCGAGCCCATCTCCCCCGGGCTCAGTACGGCGATCCGCATCAGCTCAGGACCTCGACACCCGACCGGGCCGGCATCCGCGAGAGATCCAGCGCCGCCGCCACCGCGGCCTCGGCGTGCAGACGCGTCGTGGCGAAGACCGGCACCGGGCTGTCGGCCGCCGAGACGAGCAGCTCGATCTCGGTGCAGCCCAAGATGATTCCCTGCGCACCGGCCTCGGCCAGCCGCGCGATGACGCCGCGATAGACCTCGCGCGAGGCCTCCCGGATCACGCCGAGACAGAGCTCGTCGTAGATGATCCGGTGCACCTCGGCCCGGTCCGGAGCCGGCGGGATCAGCACGGTGAGCCCGCGGCCCTCCAGCCGCTCGCGATAGAACGCCTGCTCCATCGTGAAGGCGGTGCCCAGCAACGCGACCGTGTCCAGTCCCGCGGCGAGCACCGCGTCGGCGGTCACGTCGGCGATGTGCAGGAGCGGGATGTCGACGGCGGCCTGCACCTGGTCGGCGACCTTGTGCATCGTGTTGGTGCAGATCAGCAGCAGCTCGGCGCCGCCGGCCTCCAGGCCCCGAGCGACATCGGCCAGGATCTGGCCGGCGGCCTCCCACTCGCCGTTGACCTGCAGCGCCTCGATCTCGGCGAAGTCGACCGACGCGAGCAGGCAGCGCGCCGAGTGCAGGCCGCCCAGGCGTTCCCGGACGAGCTCGTTGACCAGCCGGTAGTACTCCGCGCTGGACTCCCAGCTCATCCCGCCCAGCAGACCGATGACCCGACTCTCCCTGCGACCCTGCATCGAACTCTCCACCGACTCATGGGCCCGACGCTAGCGCGACCGCCTAGCCACGAGTGAAGAGCGGCACCCACGACCGATGGGCGAACCGCCAGCCCTGCGCCGTCCGCACGAACCGGTCGTGGTCCTCGCCGACCACCCAGGGCACGCTGGTCGCCCAGTCGCCGCTGTCGTCCATGAAGACGGTGAGCATCGTCGTACCCTCGGCGCTGTCCGGACCCGTGGCGACGAACCGCATGTTCGAGGCGACGTGCCGGATGCCCGGATAGGTGTTGGCCCGCACCACGTCCAAGCCCCAGTCCCGGATCGCGTCCGGACCGCGCAAGGTGCTCTCACCCAGGTCGAGCTCACCGTCAGCGATGAACAGCTCGTGCAGCGTGTCCGACCGCCCGAGGTCGACCCGCCAGGCCGCCTCGACCACCAGCCGGCTGAGCTGGACGTGGTCGGCGTCGCTGACCAGCCGCTGCGCCGAGACGTCGGGCCCGGTGGTGGACATGCTCAGCCGGCTACCAGCTGCTGGCCACCATCGATGTCGTACGTCGCGCCCGTGAGCGCGGTGTTCGCCATCAGATGTACGGCGAGGGCGGCCACGTCGGCCGGCCCGACCACCCGGCCGATCGGCAGCGTGGACCGGAGCTCGTCCCGACGGGCCTCGAGAGCGTCGCCGAGGATCGCCGCGGACAGCCCGGTGTCGACGAAGCCGGGAGCGATCACGTTGACCCGCACCGGCGCGATCTCGACCGCGAGGTTCGCGACGAGCGCGGGCAACGCGGCGGTCATGGCGCCGGCCAGGAACATCCCCGGGCCCGGTCGACGACCGCCCGTGCCGCCGACGAAGAGCAGCGTGCCGCCGGGTCGGACCCGGCCAACTGCGTTGCGGGCCAGGTGGATCGGCAGCCACAGATGCTGGTCGACGTCGCGCTGGGCCTCCTCGAAGTCGATGTCGGCCAGCGGCCCGTAGTAGGGGCCGCCGGCCGTCACCAGCACGTGGTCGATCGGCCCCGGCAGGTCCGCGAAGAACTGCGCCAGCCGGTCGAAGTCCGACGCGTCGAACGCCGCCGTGCTGATGGCGCCCAGCTCGGCCCCGGCCCGCTCGAGGCGCTCCTGGTTCCGTCCGGTGAGGATGACGTCGGCGCCCTCCTGACGGGCCAGCCGAGCCGTCTCATAGCCCATGCCGGCGCTGCCGCCGATCAGCACGACGGTCTGGCCTTCCAGGGTGGAGCTCATGCTGCAACCTCCTGATGGGGGACGTGATCGGTGACGGGGAGCGCGCAACCGCGGTCGGTCGCGGCTGGGGCGAGACGGGGAGCCGCGGTGGTGGCCCGGTCGTCCGAGACGAAGATGGCCGTGATCGCCGCCGCGATGACGCACACGACCCCGAAGACGATCATTGCTCTCTGGAAACCATTGGTGATCGCCTGATCGAGG
The DNA here is from genome assembly GCA_963834425.1 of uncultured Actinomycetota bacterium. Taxonomy (GTDB): domain Bacteria; phylum Actinomycetota; class Actinomycetes; order Actinomycetales; family CAVURS01; genus CAVURS01. Next base: position 30,001 of record CAWIBR010000005.1, on the reverse strand, counting down.
TCCCGCCCGGCACTGGCCCCGATCAGCACCGGCACGAGGGCGACCGCGATGACCCCACCGACCCGGGAGGCAGCGTCGTTGACAGCAGAAGCCTCGCCCAAATCCTCGTCGCGCACCGCCGCCAGCACCGCGGCGGTCAGGGGCGTCACCAGCAGCCCGAGGCCGACCCCGCGCAGCAGCGCCGGCGGCAGGACGGCCTCGACGTAGCTCGAGCCCGGGTCGGCCTGGGCCAGCCAGACGTACGAGACGGCCACGAGCAGGATGCCGCTCACCATCAGCCACCGCGGCCCGAACCGCGAGACCAGGCCGCCGCTGATCGGCGACAGCGCCAGGAAGACGATCGAGGCCGGGATCAGGGCGGCGCCGGCCTGGGCGGCCGAGTAGCCCAGCCGCAGCTCGAACTGCAGGACCAGCACATAGCCGGCCGCGCTCAGCGCGCCGTAGAAGAGCAAGGTGGTGACGTTGATCGCGACGAACTGGCGCGACTCGAAGAGCGACAGCCGCAGCATCGGCGCGCGAATTCGCCGCTCCACTGGCACCAGCGCGACGAACGACCCGACCCCGACGATGCCGCCACGATGACCGGGGCGCTGCCCCAGCCGGACATCGGGCCGGCCGTCAGCGCGTAGGTCACGCCGCCGAGGCCGAGGACCGCGAGCAGACCGCCCGCAACGTCGAGCGACAGGGCCCGTCGCTGGTCGCGACTCTCCGGGACTCGTTGCAGCGCAAGGAGTGCGCCCAGGATCAACGGCAGGTTGAGCAGGAAGACCCAACGCCACGAGGCGACGTCGACCAGCCATCCCCCGACGTACGGTCCGACCGTCGTGGCGAGGGTCGACAGGCCGGCCCAGATCCCGATCGCTCGGGCCCGGTCGACCGTCTGCAGGGTGCCGTTGAGCAGGGCCAGGCTGGTCGGTACGACGAGGGCCGCGCCGACGCCCTGGACGACGCGAGCGCCGATCAAGGCCCCGGTCGACGGCGCGACCGCGCACAGGATGGAGGCGACGAACATCAGGATAGCCCGCTGACCAGGATCCGGCGCCGGCCGAACCGGTCGGCCAGTGCGCCCGCGAGCAGCAGCAGGCCGCCGACCGTCAGCAGATAGCTGGTCAGGGTCCACTGCAACGCGGTGACGCTGGCGCCGAGGTCACTCCCGATCGCGGGGATGGCGACGTTGACCACATACGCGTCGTACGACGCGACGCCGGAGGCCAGGACCGTGGCCACGATCAACGCGACCCCGGTCGGGCTGCGCAGCCGAGCCAGCGGCGTCGCCGCCAGGTCGCTCATGGCCCGGCGGTCGGCACCGGTTGCCGGGCCGAGGCGATCTCACCCAGCAGGGCCTTGAGCGCACCGACGTAGATCTCGGAGAAGGTCGGGAAGGGCTGGATGGTGTCCCGCAACACCGAGAGCGGCACCCGGGCCCGGATGGCCAGGGTCGCCTGCTGCAGCCACTCGCCGGCCTCCGGCCCCAGGGCGTAGGCGCCGGTCAGCCGCTCGCCGTCGCTGAGCAGGGTCAGGAAGCCGTTGCTCTCGGCGTACTGACGGCTGTAGGTCTCCGACTTGGCGATCTCGTTCAACGGCACGGTGGCGCTGTACGGCGCTTCGGCCGGCGCCGACGGAGGCGGCCTGCGGGTCGGTGAAGACCGCCCGCGGCACCGCGTCGTAGTTGGCCTCCCGCGGCTCGCCCAGGATGTTGGCCGCAACGACCTCGCCCTGGTACTTGCCGACGTGGGTCAGCTGCCAGATCCCGGTGATGTCGCCGACGCCCCACAACCCTTCGGCCACACGGAGATTCGCGTCGACGGGCACGCCGCCGCGGGCCGGCACCTCGATGCCGACCGTCTCCAGGCCGATGTCCTGGACCCGGGGTCGACGGCCGGTCGCCACGAGCAGCCGGTCGCCCCGGAGCTCGCGGCCGTCGTCCAGCTCGAGCACGAACTCATCACCGTCGCGCCCAGCGCGAGTCGTCGTGACCCCGAGGACGAGCTCGACCCCGTCCTTGGTCAGGACCTCTCCCAGCGCCTCGCCGAGCTGGGCCGACTCGCGGCCCAGCACGTGCTCGGACCGGTCGACCAACACCGCCTGGCCGCCCAGCCGCTGCACGGCCTGGCCCATCTCGACGCCGACCGGACCGGCCCCCAGCACCAGCATCCGGCGCGGCACCTCGGTCATCCCGGTGACCTCGCGGTTGGTCCAGACGCCCTCGAGCCCCTGCAGGCCCGGCACCGGCGGGACGACCGGGTCGGCCCCGTTGGCCAGGACGATGTGGCGGGCCGTGTGCCGCACCCCGTTGACCTCCACTGCGCCCGGCCCGGCCAGCCGGCCGCTGCCCCGGATCAGGTCGATCTTGTTGTCGGCCAGCCAGCGCTCCTGACCGGCGTCGGAGTAGCTCGAGACCATGTAGTCGCGCCAGGCCAACGCCGCCGCGACGTCGACCTCGGCCGTGGCCGTCGCCTCACGGGCGGCGTGCACGGCCTCGGTCGGACGCAGCAGGGTCTTGGACGGGATGCAGGCCCAGTAGGAGCACTCGCCGCCGACCAGCTCGCGCTCGACCAGGGCGATCCGCAACCCGCCCTCGGCGAGCGCCCCGCAACAGTGCTCACCGGGCGAGCCGCCGCCGACGACGATCACGTCGTAGTCGGCGCTCATTGCGGCAGGGCCTCTCCCGCCTGCTCCTTGACCATGTAGTCGGCGTACCAGTCCGGCCAGTTCTCGTCGGCCTGACCTATCCGCTTCTCGTGCTCGCCGTGGGCGGCGGCCGCTCGGCGTAGCGCACTGGCCAGGTCGGAGGTGGAGGCGAAACTCGTTGCGGCCGGGTCGATCCGGCCCGGCAGGCGGTTCGTGATCTCCTGCAGGAGCCAGCCGTTGCCGTCCGGGTCGTTGAACGACAGGAAGGAGCCGTAGCTCGCGTGGTCCGGAGCCGGCCCGCTGACCCGGCCGTCCTCGCCGCCGTGGTGGAACACCCCGCCGACATCGTGGAAGACCTCGCTGGCATCGGCCCCTCGCGCGACCAGCTCGGCCCGGGCGGCGTCGATGTCGGAGACGATCAGGTGCAGCCCCTGGGTCGCGCCGGGCTCGGCCGCGGTGACGTTGGTGCCGAAGTTGACCGAGCAGCCCGACCCCGGCGGCGTGACCTGCACGATCCGGAACTCATCGCTCGTCGCGAAGTCGGCGTCCAGACGCCAGCCCAGCCCGGTGTAGAACGCCTTGGCCCGGTCGACGTCCGAGACCGGGATGACGACGACCTCGAGCTTCATGTCCAGCACGGCCACCGGGTCGGTCTCGACCGAGAGATCGCTGTCGGCCTGCGTGTTGCTCATCGTTCCTCCTGGAGACGTCGGGTGTCGCGAGCCTGGCCGCCTCGCGGCCTGGTCGCACCCGTGGGACTCCCTGGTCTCCCCGCTGGCCGCCAAGGGGCGGACCGGGGACGATCCCTTCCCGCCGCCCGGCGAGCCCACTAACTTGATAGGCAATGCCTGAGCGTCATCCCGACCCGGCGGGACTCACGAGGCTTCGCGGACGACGCACCGAGTGCGCCGTCCTCGACGCGCTCGTGACCGCCGTACGCCGCGGCGAGAGCCGCACCCTCGTCGTGCTCGGCGAGGCCGGCGTCGGCAAGACCTCACTGCTCGAGTACGCCGAGGAGTCGGCCGCCGACCTTCATCGGCTGCGGGCGGCCGGGGTCGAGTCCGAGATGGAGCTGGCCTTCGCCGCCCTGCATCAGCTCTGCTCGCCGGTGCTCGACCACCTGGACCGGCTGCCCGCTCCGCAACGCGATGCCCTGCGGACCGTCTTCGGGCTCAGCGCCGGGCCGCCGCCGGACCGGTTCCTCGTCGGGCTGGCTGTCCTCACGCTGCTCGCCGAGGTCGCGGAGGCCAGCGGCCCGCTGCTCTGCTGCGTCGACGATGCGCAGTGGCTGGACCAGGCCTCGGCCGCGACGCTGGCCTTCGTGGCCCGGCGGCTGCACACCGACTCGGTCGGGCTGGTCTTCGCGGCCCGCGAGCCGGACGACGCACTGCGCGGGCTGCCGGCGCTCGAGGTGCACGGGCTGGACACCGGCGACGCGCGGGCGCTGCTGTCGACGGTCGTGCGGTTCATCCTCGACGAGGGCGTCCGCGATCGCATCGTCGCGGAGACGCACGGAAACCCGCTGGCGCTGCTCGAGCTGCCGCGCGACATGACCCCGACCCAGCTGGCCGGCGGGCTTCGGAGTGATCGGCGGGTCGTCGCTGCCCGGACGGATCGAGGCCAGCTTCCTGCGCCGGATCGAAGCGCTGCCAGCGGATGCCCGGTCCCTGTTGTTGGTGGCCGCGGCCGAGCCGGTGGGCGACCCGCTGCTGGTGTGGCAGGCGGCCGAGCGTCTGGGTGTCGGGTCGACCGCGGCCGTCATCGCCGACGCCGAGGGCCTGCTCACGATCCAGGACCGGGTGACCTTCCGGCATCCGCTGGTGCGCTCGGCGGCCTATCGCTCGGCACCGGCGGACCAGCGGCGGGCGGCCCACCTGGCCCTGGCCGAGGCCACCGACCGGGCGGCCGATCCCGACCGCCGGGCCTGGCACCTCGCCGCCGCTGCCCCGGGACCGGACGAAGCCGTCGCCGCCGAGCTCGAACGGTCGGCCGGCCGGGCCCGGGCGCGCGGTGGGCTGAGCGCGGCCGCGGCGTTCCTGCAGCGATCGGTCGCTCTGTCGCTGGACCCGGCCCGGCGCGCCGACCGGGCTCTGCTGGCCGCCCAGGTCTCGCTGCAGGCGGGCGAGTTCGACGAAGCCCTCGGGTTGTTGACCACCGCCGAGGCCGGGACGCTCGATGAGCTGCAGCGGGCCAAGGTCGACCTGCTGCGCGGGCAGGTCGCCTTCGCCTCCAGCGTCGGCAGCGACGCGCCGCCACTGCTCCTGGCCGCCGCCCGCCGGCTCGAGGACATCGATGCCGAGCTGGCCCGCGAGACCTACCTGGACGCCTGGGGCGCAGCGCTTTTCGCCGGAAGCCTGGCCACGTCCGGCGGCTTGCTCGACGTCTCGCGGGCGGCCCGCGCCGCGCCGAGACCCGTGCGCCCACCCCGGCCCTCCGACCTGCTGCTCGATGGGCTGGCCACGCTGATCACCGACGGCCGCGCCGCCGCGGCCGACGCGCTCCGGCAGGCGACCAGTGCCTTTGCCGTCAACCAGGTCTCGGCCGAGGACAACTTCCGGTGGGGCTGGTTGACGACCGTGCCGGCCAACGTGCTCTGGGACGAGGACTGCTGGCACGAGATCAACGCGCGCCAGCTGCGGTTCGCGCGCGAGGCCGGCGCCCTGGCCCGGCTCCCGATCGACCTGACGGCGTCGGCGGTCCTGATGGTCTGGCGGGGCGAGCTCTCCCGCGCGGCCGCCGTCATCGCCGAGGCCGAGGCGGTCACCGAGGCGACGGAGACCCGGATCGCGCCGTACGGCGCCATGCTGCTCGCGGCCTTCCGCGGCCGGGCGAGCGAGGCGGTCCCGCTCATCGAGGCCGCCGCCACAGCCGCCACCGCGGGCGGCCAGGGCATCGGCGTGCAGTACGCCGCGTGGGCGGCCGCCATCCTGGACAACGGGCTCGGTCGCTATGAGAAGGCGTTCACCGCGGCCGAGCCGGCGAGCGAGGAGAGTCCGGCGCTCTTCCTGTCGGCCTGGGCGCTGCCGGAGCTGGTCGAGGCGTGCGCCCGCAGCGGCCGGACCGAGCGCGGCGCCGACGCGCTGGACCGGCTGGCCGAGGCCACGACGGCGGCCGGCTCCGACTGGGCGCTGGGCATCGAGGCCCGATCGCGGGCGCTGCTCAGCACCGGCGACCTCGCCGACACGCGCTATCGGGAGGCCATCGATCGGTTGGGCCGCACCCGGATCCGCCCGGAGCTGGCCCGGGCCCAGTTGCTCTACGGCGAGTGGCTGCGCCGCGAGGGACGCCGGATCCTGGCCCGGGAGCAGCTGCGCGCGGCGTACGAATCGTTCGTCGGGATCGGGATGGAGGCCTTCGCCGATCGGGCCCGGCGCGAGCTCCTGGCGACCGGCGAGAAGGTCCGCAAGCGCACGGTCGAAGCGCCGGACGACCTCACCGCGCAGGAGCAGCAGATCGCGGCGCTGGCCCGCGACGGCCTGTCCAACCCGGAGATCGGCGCGCGACTGTTCATCAGCCCCCGGACGGTGGAGTGGCACCTGCGCAAGGTGTTCGACAAGCTCGGCATCACCTCGCGCAAGGCGCTGCCCGATGTGTTGCCCGCGCCGCCCGATCGCGAGGAGTCGATCGCCTGACGCCCGACGGACGTTCGGGTGCCTGTTCGCCGCCCAACCGCCGTAACTAGCATTCGCAGATGGCTGACGACTCAACCGACGACCGCACGCGGCCAACCGACCAGTGACCGCATCCACTCGGCGGCCCGTGCGGGTGCTCGGAGTCTTCGCCCATCCCGACGACGAGACCCTGTGTGCCGGCGGCACGCTCGCGAAGTACGCCAGTGCCGGGGCCGACGTCCGGGTGGTCTCGCTGACCCAAGGCGGAGCCGGCCAGATCCGGGATGCGAGCCGGGCGACCCGGGCGACGTTGACGGCCGTGCGGGAGAAGGAACTCGACGCCGCGGGACGCGAGCTCGGCCTCACCGCGACGAGATGTCTGGACTACGCCGATGGTGGTCTCGCCGACATCGACGAGCGGACGCTGATCACCCTCGCGTCCGAGCTGCTCTCGGAGTTCGAGCCCGATGTGGTGATCACCTTCGGGCCGGACGGATTCTCCGGTCATCCCGACCACATCGCCGTTGGCGCAGCGGTCACCGCGGCCTGCTTCGAGCTGCGATCGGTCACACCGGTCCGGCTCTTCCACTGTCACCTGCCACAGAACCGGATGCTGTTGCGGGACCGCCTGGCTGAGTGGGTCGTCGAGCTGACCACGCGGTTCAAGGGCACGAAGGACTTCGTCCGAGCCCTGTCGGTCTTTTCGCGCGAGACGACCTCCCTCGGCTACGCAGCCGACTTCGTCAACGTCGAGTGGTTTCCGTCCGGCTCCTACCTGATCGAGCAAGGCGAGGCCGCCACGACGATGTACTTCCTGCTGTCCGGTGAGGTGGAGATCCGGCGGGAGGGCCAGGACGGTCGGGTGCGCGTGGTCGACCGATCGGGGCCGGGTGAGTTCATCGGCGAGCAGGGCATCGCCACCGGCCAGCCCCGCAACGCGCATGTGGTTGCGATCGATGACGTCACGAGCCTGACCTTCTTGGCCGCTGAGCCCATGGGCGCCGAGGGACGCGGAGAGCAGGCCCAGTTCCTCGGGACCAGGTCACTCCCGTCGGGCGACCAGATCGACGCCCGGGTGACCACCTGCATCGACGTCTCCGACTTCGTCGGCCACAAGATCCGGGCCACTGCGGCCCACCACACGCAGTACCCGATCGACCCCGACATGTTCCCCACCCAGATCCTGCGCGAGATGTTCGGCGTCGAGTACTTCATCCAGGTCCTGCCGGAGCCGGAGCTGGCCACGTCGCTCCTGGCCGACTAGGCCGGGCCGGCCCGCGGGCCGGCGGCACCTCGGCCGGCGCGCTACAGCTCCGCCGTCACGTCGTCGAACAGCGCGGTCGAGAAGTAGCGCTCCATCCGGTCCGGCAGGATCGTGGCCACGTTGTGCCCGGGGCCGAGACGAGCGGCGAGCTGCCGGGCAGCGGCGATGTTGAGCCCGCTCGATGGGCCGATGCTCAGGCCGCGCCGGCCGAACTCGCGCGCCGTCGCCAAGGCCTCGGGCTCGGGCACCAGCACCGGCTCCGCGAGCCCGACGGCAGCGGGGGCCAAGAGCTGGCTCATGCCCTGGACCACACCCGGGATGCCTCCGACGACCTCGGGGTCGCCCTCCGCAGTGAACGTCGCCACCGGCAGCGCTTCGGCGATCACCGTGTCGTAGCCGTGGTCGCGCAGCGCGTGGGCCACGCCCATCAGCGTGCCGCCGGTCCCGACCCCAGCGACGAACCCATGCAGCCGAACCCCCACCTGCTGGATGAGCTCGGGCCCGGTCGAGTGCCGATGCGCGAACACGTTGCGGGGGTTCTCGAACTGCCGCGCGGCGTAGACGTCCTCGCCCGCCTCGGCGTCGTGATCCAGGGCCGCAACCGCTCCGGCCATGCCCTGCTCGGCCGGGGTGAGGACCACCTCCCCGCCGAGCCGGCGGATCATCAACACCCGCTCGCCGCTGACCGACTTGGGCATGTACGCGCGGAAGGGCACGTCGACGGTGGCGCAGACCATGCTCAACGCGATCGAGGTCGAGCCGCTCGACGCCTCCACCACAACCGTGGACGGAGAGACCTCCCCCGACGCGATCGCGTGGGCGACGATGTTCGTCGCCATCCGGTCCTTGGTGCAGCCGCTCGGCAGCAGGTAGTCGAGCTTCAGCCAGAGCGTGCAACCGGTCTGCGGGTCATCGAACCGGATGGTCGGGGTTTCGAGGGGGAGCTGCAGGAGCCAGGACGCGCGCTCGACGAACGCCGAATGAGCCCGACCCATCCCGGCCTCCTGTCGGCTCATGCTTGCGCTGCCCACCCTCGTGGGAAGCCTACGGGGCTACCGTGGTGCCTGGCGTCTGCCCCTGCGTCCTGGGAACGCCCTAGCCCATCGATCCTCACGGAGACGCGCTTGAGTGCGGAGCTACCAGCGGAGATTCGTGCCGTCTGCCCATTTCGCCTCGTCTCCGACGAGGACCTGGACCAGCTCAACCGAGAGATCACGGTGAGCGAAGCGCCAACCGGCTCAACGCTTTTCGAGGAGGGCGACCCGACCGAGGGCGTCGCCGCGATCCTGGAAGGCAACGTCGAGGTCATCAAACAGGGCCGCACCCTCACGACGCTCGGCCCGGGCTCGGTGCTCGGCGAGCTCTCGCTCTTCGTGCCCTCCGCCACTCGCACGGCAACGGCCCGGGCGACGTCGCCGGTCCGGATGATCGTCTGGCCGGCCAACGACATCCAGGCCCGGCTCGCCGGTCACGAACGGCTCGCAACGGCGATCGTGGCCGACCTGGCCTTCGTGCTCGCGGAGCGACTCGATCGGCGTACGGCGGATGTCGTCTCACTGCTCCGAGCGGCTGGGACCCGGCTCCCCGTATCCGAATTGGAGCGTTTTCGGAGCAGCTCCGTGCAATAGGCCGCGAGCGGGTCGCCGGTCGCGGTCGCGGTCAGGAAGCGACGGTGGCTCGAGTACGCCGGCGCAGACCCAGCATGTAGGGCATGCCCGATCCGGCGACGCTCAGCGTGTGCCCGACCCGTCCGAGCAACGACGGACCGGGCGGCGCGGGCTCGGCATCCGGCAGGTCCGCGACGTTCACGAAGTACGACCGGACCGGCCCGATCCCCTCGAGGTCCTGCGAGACCTCCTGCGCCGGACCAGGCATCGGGGCGGATGAGGTGCGATAGAGCTCCTCGGAGAGCAGCACGTACTCGGGCACCTGCACCGGGTTCTTCAACAGCCGATGGACGTGGATGACGTCGATCCCGACGAGCTTGCGTTGCTGCCGGATGGTCTGGGTGGCGGTCTCGCCGATGTGCGCGACGAACTTCAGCTTCAGGTTGTTGGCCTGGGTGCAGCTGCCACAGGGGCACAGATTCGTTGCCACATATTGGCGTTCGAGGTGGAAGGCCCGATGCATGGCCGTGGCGGCCTGGAGGGTCAGTGGGACGGTGGCGTCGCCGTCCAGGCTGTCGGCCGGGAGGGAGAGGAAGGCCGCGTCACCTTCGATCTCGATCAGGTCGAACTGCGGCACGGCATCGACCACCTTGCCCAGCAGCCGGCCCGTGTTGACCTCGGCGTGGGCCAGGCTCATCCGATGGAACCGCATGTAGTCGGTGTAGCCGCCGATGTCAGCGATCAAAAGGAGGTTGCGCCCGGACGCCATGCGAGACGGTACCAACACCGCGAGTTACTGAGGAGGGGCCTCGGGGTCCCCATCGGGCGTGAACCGGTCGAGCATCGAATCCACTACTGCCCCCGCCTCTCGGGCGCTCGGCGTGTAGCCGAGCACCACGGGCAGGAAGTGGTCGGAACGCAAGGCCTTCAGCCGGAGTTCGCTGATGGCTCGCACCGTCGCCGTCCGGCGTACCCGTCGGAGCAGCGCGATCTCACCGAACCCGGCCCCCGGACCGAGCGACGCCACCAGCCGTCCATCCCCGATCACCTCGGCTACGCCGGACTCGATCACGAAGTAGCGGTCCCCGACGTCGCCCTGACGAAAGACGACCTGGCCGGCCGGCACGTCGACCGGTTCGACACCGCGAGCAAGCTGCTCGATGGCCGGCAAGGGCAGGACGCTCAACATCGGCACCCCGTGCAACATGTCGATGTCGACATCGCGGACGCCGATCGACCGGTCCATCCCCCGCAGCCGTTTCCAGGACGCCACCGCGAGAAGGGGACACAGCAGACCGACGGTCACGAGCGCAGCCCGTACGCCGGTCTGGTCGACCAGCACCGAGGTGAGGATCGCGCCGACGCCGATCGACAGGGCGACCAAGCTCTCCAAGACTCCGAAGACTCGGGCCAGCACTTCGTCGGCAGCCAGCCGGGCCAGCAGCGTGAAGCCGGCCAGGTCGATCAGCGAGTTCCCGACGCCGACGCAGGCCAACAGGGCGAACGCCGCGACCTGATAGGGGAAGACGCCGATCAGCGTGACCGGCAGACCCCACAGGGCGACGCCGATGGCGAACCACGCGCCGAGGCGGCGAGTGCCGACGAGCAACGACGCGCTGAGCGAGCCCAGCACCGCGCCCGCTCCGATGGCAGCGGTGAGGACGCCCACGCCGGGCGCGCCCGTCCCCAGCAGCTCGATGGCGACCACCACGGTGAGGACGGTCAGCGCCCCGCGGGTCAAGGACTGGGCCGCGGCCAGGCCCATGATCAGGGCCAGGTCGCGGTTGCGGCGGACGACCCGAATGCCTTCGGCGGCCGAGCGCAGCAGGTTGGTCTCGGTCGGCGCCCCTGGCCGCGGGGGTGCGTCGTAGCGCAGCCGCAACAGCAAGGCCGCCGACCACAACGAAGCCCCGGCAGCTACGGCGAAGACGACGGTCACGCCGGTGAACGCCAGCAGCACCGCGGCCAGCAGCGGACCCACCAACGTGGCTGCGGCGTCCAGCAGCCCACGGACCACATTGGCGCTGGCGAGCTCGAATCCGGTGTGGCAGAGCGACGGGAGCAAGGCGGAGTGCGCGGGGCGATAGAGCGTCGCGGCGATGGTCGACAACACCGCCAACCCGTAGACGATCCAGGTCGCGCCGCCCAGCCCTACGACGAGTGCGGCCGCACCCGTGATGACCCCACGCAGCGTCGAGACCAGGATCAGCACGCGCTCCCGGCGGCCCCGATCGGCCAGCGGCGACAGCAGCGGGGCCAGGATCGCGGACGGCACCATGCGCAGGAGACCGACCAGACCGACGGCTGCGGCGCCACCGTCTTGGTAGGCCAGGATCCCCAGCCCGACGGTGAACGCCCACTCGGCCGTCCACGCGCCCAAGAAGCTGAGCTGCGCGCGCCGCAGGTTGGGGTTGCGCGCGTTGCTGGTGAACGCGCCCGCGGCATTGCCCAGCTTGCCCCGGAGTCCACCACCTGCCACGCGGCGACGGTACCGTCAGCGGTGTAGGGATTGGTGCTGCGGCGACCAAGGACATCTGATGACACCTGCCACACCTTCGAGCACGACGGCCGCGGCCGACGCCCTGATCGCTGTCGATCATCCCTTTGCTGGACATCTGCGGCGGGCTGCGGCTGCGGAACAGGCTGCGCCGCAACGACTTTGGTCGCCCGAGGACGGTCCGCTGCCGAGCCTCTACATCAGTCACGGCGCCCCCATGCTGTTTGAGATGGAGGGCTGGATGACCCAGCTGCACGACTGGGCCCGTTCGCTGCCGAAGCCCAAGGCGATCCTGATCGTCTCGGCCCACTGGGAGAGCGCGCCGCTGAGCATCAGCAGCAGTGACCCGCGCGAGCTGGTCTATGACTTCGGCGGCTTCGCGCCGATGTACTACGAGATGCGCTACGACACACCGGCGGCGACCGAGCTGTCGCGGCTCGTCGCCTCGCTGATGCCGGATGCCGAGCCGGTGCACGAGCAGGTGAGTCGCGGCCTGGACCACGGCGCCTGGGTGCCGCTGAAGATCATGTACCCGGACGCCGACGTGCCCGTCCTGCAGCTGAGCATGCCGACCCATGACCCCGCGCGGCTGCTCGACCTGGGCCGGCGCCTGCGCTCGTTGCGGGATCTCGGCGTCCTGGTGATCGGCTCGGGCTACATGACGCATGGCCTGCCGTTCCTGGACTGGAGCCGGCCGGACCAGGTGCCCGGTTGGTCCTCGGACTTCGACGCTTGGGCGGCGGATGCGTTGGCTCGCGGCGACGTCGACGAGCTGTCGGCGTTCCTGAGCCGGGCGCCGGGCATGCCGTACGCCCACCCGACGGTCGAGCACTTCACCCCGCTGTTCGTGACGCTGGGCGCTTCGACTGACCCGACCGCGGCGCCGACCACGGCCATCGACGGTTACGCGATCGGCCTGGCCAAACGCTCCTTCCAAGCCGCCTGACGGGCGCTACCCACCTGCGTCACACCGCCCACTATGACTGACACCTTGGTGAGATTCACCTAACCTTGACGCCTTGTCAAACCTTTTGGTGAACCTCTACCGTCTGAGCCGTGCCGTCGACCAGCCAGTGGCTCGCCTTCGTGTTCGCCTCCTTCCTGTTCATGCAGGTCCCGGGGCCAAGCCTGCTCTTCACTGTCGGCCGCGCGCTGACGGTGGGGCGTCGCGACGCGCTGCTCTCGGTCGTCGGCAACGCCATCGGTGAGGTGGGCCAGGTCGTGCTGGTCTCGATCGGCCTCGGATCTCTGGTGGCCGCGAGCTCGTCGCTCTACACGGGGGTGAAGGTCGCCGGAGCGGCGTACGTCTGCTGGCTGGGCCTGCAGGCAATCCGGCATCGGTCCGACGCCCGGCTGGCGATGAGCGTCGCCGCCGTGGCACCCGGTGGCACCGGGCACCGCTCGTTGCTCACCGGCTTGACGGTCGGGATGACCAACCCGAAGACGCTGGTGTTCTTCATGGCCTTCCTGCCGCAGTTCGTCGACCGGGCGGCCGGGCACGCCGGCCTGCAGATGGTCACGCTCGGCGTGGTCTTCGGCGCGATGGCCTGCGGCTCGGACAGCCTCTGGGCACTAGTCGCGGCACGCGCACGGAGCTGGTTCGGACACCGGCCAGAGCGACTCGACCGCCTCGGGGTGGTCGGCGGGGTCATGATGCTCGGCCTCGGGGCCACCATGCTCGCCACCGAGTGAGCGAAGACCACCTCGCGACCGCGCCACCCTCGACATCGACGACCACTACTCAGGCGTTCGGTGCCCTGCACAGCCGACGTGCACTCTCCAGGCACAGCGTCCGGGCCTGCTCGGGACGCAGTTGCCCCGCCCCGAGCTCGCTAGCTGCGGCGTGATGAAGTGCCAGCACGGCGGTGGCCAGCCAGTCCACTGGCATGGACTTTTGGAACACCCCCTGCCTTCGTCCACGGCGCAGGATTCGTATCAGACGTGGCCGGACCTCGTCATGCGGGTCACGGCGAGGTCTGGGCAGACGAGCGGCGTTGGCGCCGAGAAGGAGCGGGAACCTCTCCAGGAATCGCCAGCCGGCGTCCAGGAACGCACCGAGCGCCTCATCTGGATCGATGCGATCCAGGTCAGCGCTGTCCAAGAGCAGGTCGTACTCCGCAGCCGCCCGCTCGACGAGTGCCCTCAACAGCTCCTCACGTGAGTCGAAGTGCGCGTAGACGGTCTGTCGTGAGACACCGGCGGTGCGCGCAATGTCATCCATGCTGGCGTCCGGGCTTTCGCTCAGGACCCGAAGCCCCGCGTTCAGGATCGCCTCGACGCTACGCCGGGCATCGGAGCGGCGTCGACGGGCGCGCGTGGAGGGGGGAGTCGACGGCGGCACCCCCCGACGCTAGGGGTTCACCGCAAGGTTTGACAAGACGTCAAAGTTAGATACCGTTGACAACGTGTCAGAGAAAAAGGTCAGCCCCCACGGCCCCATTGACATGCGGGTGAGTGGCGGCATCGGTGTTGCGCGCGCCTTCCTCACGATCCACGTCACCTTCGCCAGGTAAGGACATACCCCAGGCGCGGATGCGGATGGGTGCAGAGCTGATGAGGGCACCGCAGTTCACCGCGGACTGGAGGATCGTGACGCCGCCGTGGGGCGCGCGCGCCAGAGCGTTGAGCATGGCCGGCTTCACGGCACGCAACACCCACACGGTCGACACGGCAGTGATTCCGTACCCCGCCTTGACGTTGGTCATCAGCCTCGGCGGGGAGATCGTCGTCGGCTCGGCCGAGCGCCCTGACGCCAGCCATGGAGTCGCTGTCGGCCTGGCCCCGCGCGGGGTCGCGGGCCAGGGCCGATCGCTGGAGTGTTTACAGGTACGGCTATCGCCGACAATCGCGCACGCCATGTTTGCGGGCTCGGCCGAGATGCAGGGGCAGGTCGCCGATCTTGCTGCCTTCCTGGGGCCAGACGCCCGCCGACTGGAGGCAAGGCTCCGCCGCTGCGAGTCGTGGGATGAGCGCTTCGAGATCGCTCGCGCTGCGCTGCTGCACCGAGCCGAACTCGGCCAACGTCCTGATCCGGAGGTTGTCCTTGCCTGGCGGCGGATGGCATCCTCGCGCGGCAACCTGCGGATCGACACCCTGGCCGCTGAGCTTGGTTGGAGCCGCAAGCGATTGTGGTCCAGATTCCGCTCGCAGATCGGACTCACGCCGAAGGGCGCGGCGCAACTCGTTCGCTTCGATGTCGCAGCCCGCCTCCTGGTCCACGGCACGAGCCCTGCCCTGGCTGCTGCCGAATGCGGCTACGCCGATCAAGCGCACCTCAACCGTGCCGCGAAGGCGTTCACCGCCCTGACCCCTTCGGCGATCGCGCAGGCGCCGTGGCTGAGCGTCGACGATGTGGCGTGGCCGCGTTGATGAGCGGATGGAGCTGACGCGAAACAATTGTTCAAGCCGCGCGCACGCCCTGGGAACGACGCTAACCGGATGAGCGAACATTCCGTGCAGACCCAGGAGACTCCTCCGAGTCAGAAGACCCAGCAGACGCGGCCCAGTCGACTGCGTCGACGCCTACTCGTGACCACGACGGTGCTCGTCCTGGTCCTCGTTGTGTTGGCAGGAAATGCTTTCGAGGTCGATCGTCGAACAGCCGCCGCGAGCGGCAGCTCGATCATCACCATCGACGGTCTGGGCATGAATGTCGTGCAGGACGGGCCGGCGCAGGCCCCGGCCGTGGTGCTCGTCCACGGTCTTGGCGGCTCGACACGATGGTGGGACCCGATCGTCTCTTTGCTCGACAAGCACTACCACGTCATCCGGGTCGACCTGCTTGGCTTCGGCCGTTCTGCCAAGCCAGCAGGAGACGACTACAGCATCCCTGAGCAGGCCCGGCGCATCGGGAAGATCTTGGACAACCTCGGTGTCCGCCAGGCGACCCTGGTCGGTCACTCCACAGGCGGGTACGTCGTCTCCGAGCTCGCTCGAGACCGGCCCGGACTCGTCAAGGGGCTGGTTCTCATGGACACCGGACCGCGAACGAGCGCCTTCGTCTCGAGCGGGCTGGTGGGCAACTTGGTGAGCGTTCCCCTGATCGGCCAGTCCCTGTGGCGCCTGCAGACCGACAGCCTCGTCCGCAAGGCCATGTCCAGCGCATTCAGTCGCCCCGGCTACCAGATCCCCCAAGAGCTCGTCGACGACACACGCGCCACGACCTACCACGCGCTCCATGCCACCGATGCGGCGTCTACCCACTACCTGCAGGATCAGACGCTGCCTGACCGCCTACGGTCCTTCACCCAGCCACTCATGGTGATCTTCGGCCAGGACGACCACCGGTGGCACTCGAGCTCGATCCAGGACTACCGCATCGACCGAGGCGCACAGCTCCACCTGCTGCCCGGGATCGGTCATTCGCCCATGCAGGAAGCGCCCGAACAGACCGCGCAGCTCCTGCTGACCTTCCTGCGCGACTCCTGACCAGGGGCGGTAGGCCACGAAAGTAAAGGAGCTCGCATGAGCCGCGGTAGAGACGAAATACGCAACGTGATGACGATTCTGGACGGCGTCGACGAACTGTGGTCACCCCACGTGATTGGCGAGATCAACGACTACGACGTCAAGGTCGCGAACGTTGCTGGGGACTTCGCCGAACACGCCCACCCAGACACCGACGAGCTCTTCCTCGTGATGGCCGGTCGGTTGCTCCTCGACCTGCCGGATCGCACGGTGACCCTCGGAGAGATGGACTTGTTCACGGTTCCGCGGGGCGTTCGACACCGTCCCCGGGCCGACCCAGGCACACGCATCCTGATGGTAGAGCTGCGGGGAACGGCGCAGAGCCCTCCGCCGGACACCTGGATCGAGTCTGGCCATGACACCGATCCTGCGTGAAGTCTCCAAGAAGCCTCGATGCGCTCGCCCGGTGATGTGCGTCTTTCCGCAGCACGTCGGGGGTCGTCATCGCTCGAGCAAAGCGAGTTTCGCCTCGACTAGATGCCGCACCAGGTAGTCCGGCAGGGGATGGTCGATGGCGAAGTGCAGCGATCCGGGCGTGCGTTCGTAGCCCGAGAGTTCATCCGCAAGTTCGTTGAGCACGGAGCCACTGTGGGGAAGGTAGGCGAGGTGATTCTTAAACGCCGCCAGCCCAGCCACGACCTTGCCATCGACTCGGAACGCCGGCAGCCCATAGGACAGGCCCTCGTCTACTTCCGGTAGGACGGCATGGATCGATCGGCGTACGGCTTCGAGCGTGGTTCGTTTGGGCTCCTCAACCCCAGCCAGATAGGCATCGACCTCATCGGCGCTCATGGCGGTGAGTCTCACTCCGAGTTGCGACCATGTCCAACCTCGTCCCGATCCGGCGGTCCTACCGCCGCCAGCCGGTGCCATGCAAGTGCCTGGTGATGTCCAGTTGTGGTTCGTCGACGTCTACCCGGATGACCGCGCCGTCGACGGCGCGAGCTCACGCTTCGGGGATTCAGACAGATCGATTCCGCCACCTCACCAGTGCCTCCCGCAGAACGGCCTCGTACTGAGACCTCTGGAACTGAATCGACAACGGAGGATCCATCCCGGAGATCCCGGACTCATAGTCCGTCTGCCACCCCAGGTTCCGCCACTCGACGGCATCCGCCCCAACCACTACCTGGGCGGACAGCGTCGCGCAGCCGAGGTCGCCGTCGACCTGGCACACATACAGCGCGATTCGGCCATCCGCGAACTCTCCGGGGCCGCCCGCGAGCAGGCGCTCTAGCGCAGCGACTGGAACTGTGGCGACCCACCGATCCGACAGCGGCGTGACCTCGCCATCTGGCGTCGCGATCTGCTCAGCGGCATTCTCCCGGATGAGGTCGCGCAGCAACTGGCCATCCAACGTCCAGTCCTCGAAATGGACACGGTGCACATGGTCCTTGTCGCGCCAGCCTGACTGCTCGCGAAAGGACCCGACGGCCTCGCGAAGACCAAGAGCGCCAGTCCACACCGGACACATCCTGCCGGATACCGGGTTGGGCGGGAGGCCACGCACTCAGTGCATGACGAGGTGCGTCTATCCGCCGCGAAGGGGGCGTCTGCCAACGGCCATCCGGATCGGTGAACGACCTTCCGGGGTTTGAGGCGTGTAGCCCCCAGAGAACTTTGGCCTTCGACCGTCCTACGACGTCAGTCTCAGGCGCAGCTCCGCACTCTCGAGGATGCCGGCCAGCCGCTCGGCCTCCTGCTCGATCTGCTCGACAGGTCGGGGTGGCTCGTCGAGCCAGGTCACTATGAGGTCTTCACCCTTTCGCGCCCACGTCCCGCACACGACCCCGCCGACGATCACCGGGTTGGCCTTGCGGGTCATGAGGTCGCGTCGGGACGCTGGGGTGACGTGGATGTCCTTCGTGCCAGGGCCGATCACCCATTGATCGTGCCCGGGAAGGAACCGCACCGCCGTCGACGGCCGCGCCATGCCGACGGCGTCCACGTCCTCGCGCACGACGTAGGCCACGGTGCCTTCGACGTCGACGGCAACCAGCCGGTCACCGAGCCCGGATAGCCACTTGTCGAGCCGCTTGCGACCCGCGCTCAAGCCCTTGCCGAGCCAGTAATGGACCTGCTCGAGGGTGGCCGGCCCGTAGGTCCGCAGGTAGGCCACGATGGCACGCGGGCCGGCGTCGTCGAGGTCCGGGAGGCCGTGCCACCGCGGGTTGGTGTCAAGGCGTTGGAAGGTGTGCTGCCCGTCCCGAGGCGGACCCAAGCTCATGTCCCCCTGCCAGGTCAGCGGCTTGATCAGCGTGCCGGCGCCGTCGTCGAAGACCGGCTTCAGGTGCCGGTACTCGCGGCGCCTCGCCAGCGCGTCTCCGAGCTCGCCGACGGTCAACGGCCCGTCAGCGAGGGCATCGCGGACCGCGGCCCGGAAGTCGGGCCAGTCCGATGGTGAGAGCCGGTAGTACTCCACCCAGCTCGGCAGCTCCCACTGGCGCCCAGCCGATCGAAGGGCCAGATAGATCGCCGCCGTCCTCCGGTGAGAGGTAGTGCATCGAGCCTCGGAAAGCGAAGGCCTTGATGACTGTCCCCTCCGCCAGGGCCTTCGCCAGCTCCCCCGGCCGCGACGTCGTACGCCGGGTCCGGACAGCAAGCTCGGCGAGCGCCTCGTCCATCGAGAGCACCGCGCCGAGCCGGCGTACGACTCCCGCCACCGACTCGGAACCCACCGGGTCGAGCAGCTGCCGCTCCATCCGCCAGGCCAGCGCTTGGGCCCACGTGACCGAGGCCTCGGTGGTTGCCGTCACATCCGCAGCCTCACACGGATCCCCGACAAAGAGCGTCCCGCGCCGCGGCCAGCCTTCCGGTTACGAACCGGCGGGTCGGCCACGACCCATGGCCCCGCGTCACAGCGCCGCCTGTCGGCGGACCAAGCAATCGATGTCCGGCCCGCTCGCCGATTCAGTTGATGATCTCGCCGCGTTGATCTGCGCGGATCGCCGAGAGCCGGTCGCGCCAGGTCTGAAGCGCCTCGGGGGTTAGGCGTGGCCAGTCGGCCACCTCGGCGACGACCCTGAGTGGTTCTCTGCTGCGGTACGACCGTGTGGGATTGCCGGGGAACTTCTTGTCGGTGACGTTCGGGTCGTTCTCGAAGGGGCCAGTTGGCTCGACCGCGTAAACGCGCGGAGCGCCCTCGCCCGCCGCGAGTTCCGCGGCGAGCCCGGCACCGTCAGGCAGCGCGGTGAAGTAGATGTGGTTCATCACGACCTCGGGACGGTAGTTCGATCGGAAGCCTGCGGTGAGGAACTCGCCGACCCGCACGTTGGCTCTGGTGCCGTGGAAGAACGGCCCCTCGTCCAACACGTCACTCACGGCCACAGCGTAGTTGGACTGGACTTCGGCGAGCGCGAACGGTTTGTCATTGACCGGGTGCATCACATCGCCGCTATCGGGCTGCGGCGAGTAAGCGCGGCGTCGTCGGGTCGTCGAACGCAGCCGCCGTGCAGCGGGGGACGACCATGTCTGAACGGTTACGCCCCTGCAGATCACCAAGAGATAGTCGTGACGACTTGGGTGATCGATGGCGTTGCGGGGGTCGAGGAAAAGCCGAACCGCGGCGGAGGCAGCACAGAGCGCAACTCTCCGAGGTCCGCGCCGTCGAAGGATCCAGACAAGCCGGTGACCGCATGGTGGTCGGTCGCTCCGTACCACTCCTGACGACCACCGCCGGCGCTACCGCGGGTGCGTACGCCGCGCAAGGCGACGCGAGCCACGGGGTAGGTCACGGTGCACCACGCTGGGCTCTCCGCAACGCGCGTAGGCACCAGATGCAGAAGCCGTCCCAGGATCGTCCTGTGCCCGAACGCCACGTCGAGAAGGAGGGATGCCGACCGGACGCACCAGCTGCCATCGGGTGTCTCATCAACGCGGACGTCTTCGATACGCACGCTGTCGAAGGAGTAGGTCGCCTCAACGAACGTCGCGACCTGCGGGTTGGGGGCCAGGAGGACACGTTGTCCCTCAGCAGTTTCGACCATCGCGTCCGCGAAAGTCCCCAGCGGCGAGGATCTCCAGCGGCCGACGATTATCCGAACACCGCTGCGGCTGCCGACCCCAACGATCTCACCGCAGAACCGGCTCCGGATCATCCCAACTCCCTTACGGCAGAGAACTGCCGATCTAAGACTGCCACTCCGAGCTGCGTTACTCCGCCGCCATCCGGCCTGGGGAGGCCTCCTGTGTTCACACGAGATGGAACTCGATCCGGTAGACCAGCGTGCTGTCGCTGATGGGGCCTGAGTGAGCGGCGCGCTCACGGAGTGAGTCCCGGTTCTTCTCGCCGGAGTCGCGGACATCCTGCATCGGTCACCGCAGAGAAGGGCAGGAGCTCGATGGAGTCGATCTCGATAACGACTCCCGAAGACTGGTAGCGCCCGCCGACCTTGACCTGCGGTCGGCTCCACCGCCGGACCGAGACGCTGATCTCGCCGCGGGCCAACGCGTCGCGAAGATCTCGACTGAACATCATCTGAGACACGTTACGTCGGCTCGCATCAGCGACCAGCCCAAGCCCGCAGGTTCGGCCTTCGTCGCGACGGCCGGGGAAGAGGATGATCGCCGGGTGACCACAGACGCCGCGTTCATCAGTCCCGAGCACCCCGACGCCGTGTCCTACCGACGCGCTTCGGATGCCTTCCGCGCCGGCGATCTCGAGACTCTGGCAACCACCATCCACGAGGACGTGATCTGGCACCTGCCCGGAACGTCATGGATGGCCAGAGACTTCGAGGGCCGTGCCACGCTACTGGCGTTTCTACAAGAGCTCATGGTGCGAACCAACGGCACCTTCAAGCTGCAGGACGTCTGCGTCTCCGGCTCTGACGACCACGTGCTCGCTGTCCAGCGACTCGGCGCAACGGTCGACGGCGAAGAGAACTTCTTCGACGCCAGCTCGGTCATGCGCTTCAGTGACCGGCGCCAGAAAGAGCGCTGGTTCCACATCCACGACCTGAATGGCTTCGACGACTTCTTCGCGCGCTTCGACGAGCCAAGCGGTGTTTCGGCCGCTCATCCATGATTCGCCGAACCAGCACCGCCAGCGGCCACCCCAATTCGGCCCCGCGCGCACGCCTCCCAGGGACGTCAGCCAGGTGGGTCTCTCCGCCGCGGAAGTCATCTCCGTTGACGGCCAGCAAGCCACCGAGGTGTTGATGCGCCGAACGGGTCAGGCTGGGGCAGGCTTTCACGGTTTCCTCGGCTGGCGCGTGCCCCTCCAGAATCGCGGTGCGCCTGTGGTGCGAGATGCCCAGCGCTGCGATGGCGCCGAGCAGGGAGATCGTCGCCGCGGTGACCAGCGCCGGCTCATAGCCGGACAAGGTCTGGGCCGGGCTGTCGAGCGACCCGTGAGCGTCGAAGACCACGGTGACGACCGCGACCCCGGTGGCCTGTCCGAGCTGCTGGACGGTGTTGAGGACGCCGGCCGACCGACCGAGCAGGGCGGCGGGAGCGGCGTTCAGACCGGCGGCCGAGGGTGCCGGGAGGGCCATCGAGATGCCGACCCCGGCGACCACGAACGGGACGACGAACTCGGCGTACCCGGCGTGGGCGTGCGCCTCGTGGAGGATCCAGACGAACCCGAACGCCTGGAGCACCAAGCCCGGGCGGCGAGGGCGCGGGCACCGATCCGGTCGACCAGCCGGCCGGCGATCGGAGCGATCAGGAGCGGCGTCATCGTCCACGGCAGGAATCGCAGTCCGGTGCCGAGCGGTGAGTCACCGCGCGCGATCTGG
The DNA here is from genome assembly GCA_963834425.1 of uncultured Actinomycetota bacterium. Classification (GTDB taxonomy): domain Bacteria; phylum Actinomycetota; class Actinomycetes; order Actinomycetales; family CAVURS01; genus CAVURS01. Next base: position 8,186 of record CAWIBR010000005.1, on the reverse strand, counting down.
AAGTACTGACTCGTCACGTACGCCGTGGCGAAGATCGAGGCGGCCATCAGGAACTGGGTGAGAGACGCGGCCGCGAACACCCGCGAGCGGAACAGCGACAGCGGCACCATCGGCGCCGGCGCGACGGACTCCCAGGCGACGAACCCGGCGAGCAGGAGGACGCCGAGAGCCAGCGCGACCAGCACCTCGGTGGCTCCCCAGCCGGCTTCCGGAGCGCGCAGCACGCCCCACACGAGCGAGCCCATCGCACCCGAGGCCGTGACGATCCCGATCGGGTCGAGTCGCGTTCGTGGACCGTACGTCTCGGGCAGGACGCGCAGGACGGCCACGGCGGCGGCGATGCCGAGCGGCACGTTGACCCAGAAGATCCAGTGCCAGTCGAGGCCTTCGGTGACCACGCCGCCGACCAGTGGTCCGGACGCGACGCCGAGACCGGCGACCCCGCCCCAGATCCCGACGACCGCGCCGCGGCGGTCGGCCGGGAACGACGACGTGAGCAGGGTCAGCCCGAGCGGCATCACGATCGCGGCACCGAGGCCCTGGACGGCCCGGAAGCCGATCAGGACGTCGAGGTTGGGCGCGAGTGCGCAGGCAGCCGAGGCGAGGCTGAAGAGCAGAGCCCACCGACGTACGTGCGTCTCCGCCCGAGCCGATCACCGAGCGCGGCGGCGTGATGATCCCGGCGGCGAAGGTGAGGGCGTAGGCGTTGATGATCCAGGGCAGGTTCCCAGCGCCGCCACCGAGGTCGGCGTGGATCGACGGCAGCGCGGTGACGACGACGAGGGCGTCGAGGGTGATCAACAGGTAGGCGCCCGCGGTGAGCAGGACGGTCAGCCGGCGAGTGGTGGCATCAGAGTTCCTTTCCTGCGCCGGCGACGGGATGTCGCCGGCGTACGAAAGGGCAGACGGGAGGTACGCCGGGAACTGGGCGCTCCCGCGACCGCCCAGTTCTCGGGCTCGCGTCGTCTACCTCTTCAGCAACCGCTGTCGGTGGTCTGCGGGAGAGTCGAGGAGAGACGAAGGTGATGACATGGACACGGACCTGCTGTCGCTGGCACGCGCCGGCGACGAGGACGCGTTCGGCGAGCTGGTCGCGTCCTACCGACAAGAGCTGCTGGTGCACTGCTACCGGATCCTGGGGTCGCTCCAGGACGCCGAGGACGTGCTGCAAGAGACGCTGCTGTCGGCCTGGCGCGGCCTCGATGGCTTCGAGGAGCGGTCGTCGGTGCGCACCTGGCTCTACCGCATCGCGACCAACCGCAGCCTCGACGCCGTCCGCGCCAACGCCCGTCGGGACGATCCGATGACCACCCGGATCAACGGTCTCGTGCCGCCGCCGCCGACCCATCACGGCGAGGTCCCATGGCTCACGCCTACCCCGACGAGCTCCTCGACCTGCCCGACCCGACGCCCGGCCCGGAGGCCGTGGTGGAGTCGCGCGAGGCGACGTCGCTGGCGTTCGTGACCGCGCTGCAGCTCCTGCCGCCCAAGCAGCGGGCCGTCCTGATCCTGCGCGACGTGCTCGGCTACCGGGCGACCGAGGCCGCCGAGGTCCTCGAAACGTCAGTGGCGTCGGTGACCAGCGCGCTCAAGCGCGCCCGGGCCACCCTCGACGCCGATGCGACGATGGCCGAGCGTCGGGCCCGGCCGCCGGCACCGACCGCCGGCTCGCCCGAGGAGCGGCGGCTGATCGAGGCGTACGTCGACGCGTTCACCACTCATGACGTCGACAAGCTGGTGGCGATCCTGAGCGAGGACGTCTGGCTCAAGATGCCGCCACTCCCGCTCGAGTACCACGGCCGCGACGCCGCCATCGGCTTCTTCCAGGCCGTCGTGCACCCGCGGCAGCCGCCGGCTCAGGCTGGTCCACACCCGAGCCAACGGCTGCCCGGCCAGCGGGATCTACGCGCTACGACCCGGCGACCGACACCTGGCGGGCGACCGGTCTGGTCGTGGTGGTCATCTCGGGCGACCGCATCACCGAGCTCACCCGCTTCGAGGTCGGCGTGATGGCGAGCTTCGGGCTGCCGCGCATCCTGTCCTGACTGATCGCTACTGCAGCCGCACCCTCAGCGAGCCTTTGCCGTTCCTTTGCTCCATTCCGTGATCGTCGCCGGGGTCAAGCCTCCGTCGGATCGAGCCACGTCATTTCGTCGCGTCTCTCGGCGTGGACGTCAGTGGGCACGCGTGCGGTTCAGCTCCGCCCGACCGCGCAGAACGGCACGCTCGCCCTCGTTCCTGGTGAGGACGAGCGCCTCCGTGAACGCCTCGGCCGCCTCCACGTGCAACCCCGCCCGCTCGAGTAGATCTCCACGCACGCTGGGCACGAGCGGCGAGTCGGCCAGTGCGCCCGCGTCCAGTCCCGCCAGCACGGCCAGCCCCGAATCCGGGCCGAACGCCCGCCCGTGCGCGACCGCCCGGTTCACCTCGACCACGGGTCCCGGGGCCACATTGGCCAGGACGTCGTACAGGGCCGCGATCCGACGCCAGTCCGTCTCATCGGCCCGCTTCGCTCGGGCGTGCTGCGCGGCGATCGAGGCCTGCAGGAAGTACTTTCCGACCGGCTTGCCACGCCCGGCCAGCAGCTCGGCTTGCCGGAGGGCGGTCAGGCCGCGCTTGATCAGCAACTGGTCCCAGCGCGTGCGGTCCTGCGCCTCCAGCAGGACCGGCGCGCCGTACTCATCGAGCCTCGCGGCCATCCGCGAGCCCTGGAGTTCGAGCAGTGCCTGCAGCCCGAGCACCTCGGGCTCGTCGGGAGCCAGGTCGGCCAGCATCCGAGCAAGTCGCATCGCTTCGTTCGCCAGGTCCGGGCGCATCCAGTCCTCGCCGGCGGTCGCGGCGTACCCCTCGTTGAAGATGAGATAGATGACCGCCATGACGTCGTCAAGCCGCCGAGCCCGTTCCGGGCCTGCGGGCAGTTCGAACTCGGCGTGCGCGTCGGACAACGTCCGCTTCGCCCGCGAGATGCGCTGCCCCATCGCGGCTTCCGTGGCCAGGAACCCGCGGGCAATCTCGCCGGTCGTGAGCCCGCCGACCAGACGAAGCGTCAGCGCGGCGCGCGAATCGGCGGACAGGGACGGATGGCAGGACAGGAAGATGAGTCGGAGGACGTCGTCCTCGATGTGGTCGACCTGGGAATCGAGGTCGGGCATATCCGCCTCCTCCCGGCCGCGGGCGTGCTCGAGTTCCACGAGCTTGCGGTGAAGGGCCTGGCCGCGCCGGAAGTGATCGATGGCTCGCCGCTTGGCGACGGTCATCAGCCACCCCGCCGGGTTCTCCGGTACGCCGGATCTCGGCCACTGCTCGAGCGCGGCCACGAGCGCGTCCTGCGTCAGGTCCTCGGCGAGTCCGACATCACCCGTCATCCGCGTGAGGGCGCCGACGAGGCGGGCCGAGTTGGCCCGCCACGCGGCTTTGATGGCCTCGGTCAGGTCATCTGAACTGGACTGGGCCGGCACGATGCCAGCGTAGTGAGCGCCCTTCAGGCGTCAGGCGCGTCCGGGCCGGTGGAGATCTGGCGCAAGGTCGAGATCACCGTGACCTCGGGCCAGTACTTCGCGTGCATTTCGGCGAACTCCCGCTGATCGGCCACGGCCTCCTCGACGGAGTCGTACTGCATGATGGCCCAGCCGCCCACGACCTCTTTGGCCTCGGCGTACGGCCCGTCCACCCGGGTGACCTCGCCCTCGCGGACGACGAAGTTCACGGCGTCCTCGGTACCGAATAGACCACCGCCGTCGAGGAACACGCCCTTCGCGGCCTGCTCGCCGATGTACACGTCCATTGCGTCGAACAGCGCCTTCGGCGGCGTCCCGACGCCCTCTTCCATCCTCACGAACCCCATGAAACGCGGCATCCTGATCACTCCTGTCTGTTGGTGGCGAGCTGCTGGTCGCACGTATGTCGAACAAGACTGCGGCTCTTCGACATCGTCTCCCGACATTTTCGTTGGGCTCATCTGCCGACGGCGAGGGCGAGGAGGGTATCGAGTGCGGTTTCGAGCGGGCGGGTACTCCGTTGCACCTGGGCGAGTAGAAGCCCTCCTTGGAGCGTGGCGAGCAGAGTAGTGGCGAGGTCGTCCGGGTCGATGTCGGACGGGAGCTTCCCGTCGGCATGTAGGGATCGCAGTCCATCGCTGATGGCGGCTGCCCACTGATCGAACCCGCCGGCGATGAGGGCTCGGGCCTCGGGGTCACTCTCGGCCAGTTGACCACCGAGTGAGCCAAGCGCGCAGCCACCTTTCCCTTGGTTGCTCTTGACCCCAGTGATCAGCATGTTTCGCCAAGCTGTCGAGTCCCTTCGCGCTGCCGAGGGCACGCCGGTTGTTGTTGACGATGGTCTCGGCCTGATAGTCGATGACCGCCTGGACGAGGTCGTTCTTGTCGGGGAAGTAGTGGTACAGCTGCGAGCCGCTGACTTCGGCCGCCACCTTGACGTCTTCCAAGGTGGTCGCTGCGACGCCGCGCTCATGGATCAGCGCGGCGGCCGCCTCCACTATTCGTGACCGGGTGCGCTCCCCCTTGGGGGTGAGCCTCGGCCGGTCACTCGTCTCGTTGACCATGCACCGATGTTAGCAGGATTCTGAGTTTGACAACCCAGTCCGAGGCTGCCAAAGTGAGTCACGTGACCCAGTTTGGAACCGAGAGGACGACACATCCCATGACTGACCTAGAGGGCAAGACAGCTTTGGTAACGGGCTCGACGAGCGGGATCGGCAGGGCTACGGCCCTAGCGCTGGCTGCCCGCGGCGCTCATGTACTCGTCGTCGGACGAGATGAACAACGAGCCACAGATGTGGTCGCCGAGATCGAGGGCAGCGGCGGTAGCGCGACGTTCCGGCTCACCACGTTGGGCGACCTCGAATCGGCCCAGGCGCTGGTCGAGTGGGCTACTGAGGCGGGCGACGGTCACGTCGACATCCTCATCAACAACGCTGGCATCGCCCTGCTCGGACCAAGCAACGCAGCCACCGAAGCAGAGTTCGACGAGACCTTTGCCCTCAACGTCAAGGTTCCGTTCTTCCTCGTCGCGTCACTGGCACCAGCCATGGCCGAACGCGGATGGGGCTCGATCGTCAACATCTCCACGATGGTCGCCAGCTTCGGACAGCCCGGCATGGCCATGTACGGCGCGAGCCGAGCAGCCCTCGAACTCTTGACGAAGGCCTGGGCCGCCGAGTACGGCCCGCGTGGTGTTCGTGTCAACGCAGTTGCGCCCGGCCCGACCCGCACCCCGCAGATGGAAGGTATCCCCGACGAGATGGTGAACCAGCTCGCAGCTCTGGCACCAGCAGGCCGCGTAGCTGAGCCCGAGGAACTTGCCGCGGCGATCGTCTTCCTGGCCAGCGATGATGCCAGCTTCGTGCAGGGCGTCACGCTCGCGGTCGACGGCGGCCGAGTCGCGACGTAACGCCGGTCGGCGGTGACGTCAAGGGTGAGACCTTGAACGGAAATCACAACCAACAACTGAGGAGTATCCACATGAGCGCAATCCCAGGAAAGACGGCGCTCATCACGGGCGCCAACTCCGGGATCGGCAAGGATGTGGCCCGCCAACTGGCGTTACGTCCTGAGTTTGCGCGGATCTACTTGGCGGCCCGGAACCGCGAGCGGGCGGCAGCGGCAAAGGCCGAGCTCGAAGCGGCGACCGGCCGGCGCATCTTCGACATCGTTCTCATGGACGTCACCGATCTGGGTTCGGTGCGCGCTGGCCTTGCGGCCATCAACGGGTCCGTCGACGCGCTGGTCATGAGCGCTGGTGTCATTGGCCCGCAGTCGATGAACTTGACCGCGGACGGGGTCACCACCGTGTTCGCGACGAACGTCCTTGGCCACGTCGTCCTCCTCGAAGGGCTCCTGGCCGAGGGGCGGCTTGGCGAGGTTGCGGTCTTCGCCGGAAGTGAAGCAGTCGTCGGAGTTCCGAAGTTGCGGATGAAAGGGCCATCCTTCGTCTCAACCTCAGCCGATGAACTCGCCACCGTCATCGACGGCAGCTACTTCGCCAGCGGAAAGGCTGACTTCAACCTAGCGTTCGCGCAGGCCAAGTACATCGGGGCCCTCTGGATGGCCTACCTGGCCCGCCAGCACCCCGACCTCCGCTTCGTCACCGTGAGCCCCGGGAACACCACCGGCACCCAAGCAGCCAGTGACCTCCCATTGCCGATGCGGGTAGCCGCCAAGTACGTCATGCCCGCCCTAGGTCTCGCCCACAAACTCGACGTGGGAGCGAAGCGGCTGGTCGACGGCGTCACCGACCCGACCCTGTCCAGCGGCGTGTTCTACGCCAGCGCGGCCAACAAGCTGAAGGGTCCCTTGGTCAACCAAGCCGACATCTTCCCCGACCTGGCCAACCCAGCCTTTCAGGACCACGCCAACGAGGCCATCCACCGCTTTATCACCTAAAGACATTCGCGTAACACTTCTGTCCGGTCCCCGGTTTTTCCGTGCGCGATGGCCTTGTGCACGACGGGCGCGCACGCGCGCGGAAACGCGACCCCGTGCAGTTCGGGGCGCGTCATCCGCCACAGAGGGCCTAGCGCGCGTCGCAGGAGCTCGCGAAGCCGGCCGCGGTCCGCGCGAGGATCGCCGGGTTGCTCTCGGCGTCCGCCTCGGCAGCCACCTCCGTGCGCCAGGCGCGCTCGCCCCGGTTCGCTGCCTTCAGGCGGGCAGCATCCAGTTCGTCGGCGAACTTCACGTAGTCGCGCATTGCGGCGGCGGCTGCGGTTGCCCCCGTCGGCACCGGCACCACCGCCAGGGACTGATCGAAAGCAGCCAAGGCCTCTTGGTGAGCCGGCCAGTCCTTCAGGTACTGGGCCGCCGATATGTCGAGACTCCCGCCGTGCGTGACTTCGATGACCTTGGCCAAGAGCTTGTCGCAGAGCCCGTTCACCGTGTCGAGATAGCGCTGCTTCTCAGCTGCCGGGACCGCGCTGGTCGGCGTACTGGAGCTCGTGGGAGCGTCGGACTGGGAGCAGCCGCCGACCAACACGATGGCGGTCCCGACCGCGACGAGGCAACGCAGGCCACCTCCCATGAAGCGCATCTGCCGATCCTGCACCTTTTCCCGTGAGCAGGAGTGCGACCTTCCACCGCGAGTCGGTGACATGTCTCGACGCCCGCAAGGGGTCAGATGAATGCTGCTGCGGCGTAGTGTGCGTGGGCGTGGGGTTTCCAGGTCGTGTGCGGCAGTGCGCACTCCTCGACGGTCGAGTGGTCGAGATCTGGGACGGGGGTGACCCACGGGGACGTCCGGTGATCATGCACCCAGGAACCCCGGCCACTCACCTTGCCGGCCGATGGGGTCATGAGCCTGCCCATCGAGCAGGCATTCGCCTGATCGCGGTGAGCAGACCCGGCTATGGCGCGTCCACGCCACGGAAGGTGCCGAGCCTTCGAGCGGTGGGCGAGGACACGTCCGCGCTGGCAAGAGCGCTCGGCCTGGAAGGCTATGCAGTTGTTGGTGTTTCGGGGGGTGGACCATTTGCGGTCGCCACCGCGGTAGTCGACCCCGACAACGTCCGAGCCCTCGGCGTGCTGGGCGGGATCGGCCCCTGGCGGGAGCTCGACGAACCCGGCGAGCTGGACATGGTCGACCGAGAGAGCTTGGCGCTGCTCGACCAAGGTGACGTTCTCGCTGCGCACGCGGCGGCGATGCGCCAGGCCGAGGAGGAGTACGGCGGCTTGCGAGCGCTCAGCCACGACGAGCTCGCCGACGTCGTCCTGGCCGACTGGGACACACCCGGCAGCCGGATCGCCCAGAACCCCGAATGGCGGGCCCTGTTCGCGGACAACCTCGCGGCCGTCCCCGGCAGCCTCGAGGGATACGTCTACGACAACCTCGCGTGGGGCGGGCGCTGGGACGTCGACCGGCGTGACGTCAAGGTGCCAAGCGTCGTGTTTGACAGTGACCAACCCGACGTACACGCCTCCTGGTACGCCGACGGCATCCCCGGCGCGGACCTCGTCGTCTACCCCGGCGACTATCACCTCGACGTTTGCGACGGGCATTGGCCGGAGGTGTTCGCGAGGCTGCTGCGGATCTGGCGCTCGTAGAAGTGATCTTCCCTGGGACGAGCCTGGACGAGCCTGGGTCCACGCCGCCAACGTGGCGCTGACGATCTCCTAGGACGTCGCGGTGGCGATCGTCGCGTAGTAGATGCGGGCCATGAAGAAGTCACCGGTCTGTGC
>CAWIBR010000004.1:0-142169 GCA_963834425.1 uncultured Actinomycetota bacterium | reverse complement strand
CGCGCCGCCAGCAGCTATGTAGTTAGCGACGAGGAAGTCCTCGCCGGTCGACGGGCGCAGGCCGTCGGTGCGGCCCGCGAAGTAGCGCGCCGGCGAGCGTCGCTCGCCGAGACGTGCTCCACGGCGCGAACCCGGCGTCGCGCGCGAGCGCGACCATCTCGTCCGGCGCGTAGAAGCTGATGAACGGCGTGCCCGATCGCGCGCGCGCCCTGCGCCGCGCGCCTCGAGCCCGGGCCGGTCGGCCTCGTCGACGAGCTCGGTCGGGCAGCAGGAACGTCATCGCGAGCGTCGATCCCGGCGGGAGCTGCGCGACCTGCCGCAGCGTGGCCGCGGTCGCCTCCTCGGTGAGGTACATCGAGACGCCGGTCGAAGCGACGACCGCGGGCCGCCGCGGGTCGAAGCCGGCGTCGACGAGCTCGTCCCACCACGACGCGCCCGCCTCGAAGTCGACGGGCACGAAGCGCAGCCAATCGGGCACGCCGTAGCCGAGCGCGACGAGCCGCTCGCGCTTCCACGCCTGCGGTCCGGGCTGGTCGATCTCGAAGACGCGCAGCCGCGACGCGAGGTCGGGCCGGCGCTGCGCGAACGTGTCGAGCCCGGCGCCGAGGAGCACGTACTGGTCGACGCCGTCGCGCGCGCGCTCGACGACGAGGTCTTCGACGAAGCGAGCCGCGTGCGACCATGCCGGCGCGGAACGGGCCCGTCCATCGCGGGTCCATGTCGGGCCGGTCGCGCCAGTCGTCGTCGGGCGCGGCGAGCCGCAAGCCGATCTCGTCCTCCAGCACGTGCGGCGGCGCATCGACCAGCGACGTGCATCGCGCGCCACAGAGCGCGACGCGGCACGGCGGTGCTGTCGGGTTCAGCGTCATCGCGCTGGGCGCCTGCAGGTTCCACAGGCGGCCGTCGGGATCGCGCACGACCATCTCGCTGCGTGCCCCAGTGCGTGTCCTCGAACGGCGTCGACCACCTCGACGTCGGGTCGAGTCGCGGAACGCGTCGGCGTCGGCGACCCGGAACACGACGCGTGCCTCGGGCGCGCTGATCGGCGGGCACCTCGGCGATGAACACGGTACGGGCCGTCGCCGTTGCGGAGCTGGCCGGAGTTGTGGTCGGTCTCGAACTCGAGCTCGTAGCCGAGCGCCTGGAAGAACCTCGCCGCCTTGCCCCAGTTGTGCGTCTCCAGGAACACGGCTTCGATGCCGTCGGTCGTCATGTCATCGCTCCTTCCGTTGCGCGACGTGCCCGCCGCTTGGCTCGGGCGTCGTCGAGGTACGCGTCCAACGCCTCGGCGACGAGCGCCGACAGCGACGAGCCCGTCTCGATCGCGTGGTGCTTCACCTGCTTGATCAGCGAGACCGGCAGATAGACGTTGAACTGCTTGACCTCGTCGTCGTGCCACGCGTGAATGCTAGCATTCTAGTAGTCTAGAACGCAAGGGCCCGCTGCAGCGCAGGCCCGCCGGGATGTGAACTCCGTGACCCAGGGTCCGACCGGTAGCGCCGAGGGGCACTGGCTGCAAGGCTTGCCCCAACCAGCAGGGGGAGACGAGGCGGGAATGGTGAGGCGAACCGCGAGCCGGCGACGTCGAGCGGGCTGCGTCGCGGTCGCATTGGTCGTAGGCGTCCTCGCCGGAGTGGGTCAACTGGGCAGTACGAGGGCTTCGGCGGCGAGCTTCACCTTCACCACGGCGTTCAGCGGTCTCAACTACCCGACGGCGATGGCGTTCTTCGCCCGACGGTCGCGTGTTTGTTCGCGCAACAGAGTGGGCTCATCGACGTGTACGACAGCGTCACCTCGACCACTCCGAAGGTGTTCGCCGACCTCCGCACGCAGGTGTACGCCTACACCGACCACGGACTGCTCGGGCTGGCGCTCGACCCGCAGTTCCCGACCCGGCCGTACGTGTACGCCGCGTTCTCCGCGACTCGAGTACGCCCGGCGGCCCGGTCCCGAAGTGGCACGACACGTGTCCGGACGCCACGGCCGGATGCCTCACGTGGTAGCGCATCGTGCGACTGACGGCCACGGGTGACGTCGCGACATCGACCAAGGTGTTGCTCGACGACTTCTGCAACCAGTTCGACCACTCGATCGATGGGCTGCGCTTCGGCGCCGACGGCATGCTCTACGCCGCGAGCGGTGACGGCGGGTACGTACGCACAGGCCGACTACGGCCAGCTCGGACGCCCGCGAACGCCTGCGGCGACCCGCCCGCCGCAGCCGGAACCCCGCTCTCACTACCGACGACCGAAGGCGGTTCACTGCGGGCGCAGAGTGTTCGCGCACCACCACATCGTCGGTGTCGCTCGACGGCGCGATGCTCCGCATCAACCCGAACACGGGGGCGGGCGCGGCCGGCAACCCGTTCGCAAAAAGCGCCGACCCGAACAAGCGACGGATCGTCGGCTACGGGTTGCGCAACCCGTTCCGTTTCACGTTCCGTCCCGGCACGAACGATCTGTGGATCGGTGACGCGGGCTGGAACACCTACGAGGAGATCGACCGCATCCCCAACACCGCGGCGACGTCCGCACGCGACTTCGGCTGGCCGTGCTACGAGGGCCCGAGCCCGGAACCCGACTGGCAGGCGCTCGGCACGAACCTCTGCAACTCGTTGTACGCCGCGAACAACACCGTGAAGCCGTACTACTACTACCCCGACGCGGGCCACGTGATCGCGAGCGACGGCTGCACGGAGGACCCGACGTTCGGCACGGTGATCGCCGGTCTCGACTTCTATACCGGCAGCAGCTACCCCGCCGCGATGCACGGTGCGCTGTTCTTCGTCGACTACGGACGAACGTGCGTGTGGGCGGCTCCGCCTACCTCGGCGGGCATTCCGAACTTCGCCAAGCGGATGCTCGTGACGCACCTTCCTGCGATCGGCATCACCGATGTCGAGACCGGACCGAACGGCGATCTCTACTTCGTGAACAACGCCAACGGCACGATCGAGCGACTCACGTACGGCTGAGCCGGCCCGGCAGCACTTCAGTGCGTCGGTGCGTGTGTGTCGGTGCATCGGCCCGCGACGTACGCGGCGAGGTGCTCGCCGGTGAGCGTCGAGCGCGCCGCGACGAGATCGGCGGGCGTGCCCTCGAACACGATGCGGCCGCCGTCGTGGCCCGCGCCCGGGCCGAGGTCGATGATCCAGTCGGCGTGGGCCATCACCGCCTGATGGTGCTCGATCACGATCACCGACTTCCCGGCGTCGACGAGCCGGTCGAGCAGGCCGAGCAGCTGCTCGACGTCGGCGAGGTGCAGGCCGGTGGTCGGCTCGTCGAGCACGTAGACGCCGCCCTTCTCCCCCATGTGCGTCGCGAGCTTCAGCCGCTGGCGCTCGCCGCCCGACAGCGTGGGCAGCGGCTGGCCGAGCGTGAGGTAGCCGAGGCCGACGTCGGCGAGCCGCTCGAGGATCGCGTGCGCGGCCGGCACGCTGCGCCGTCGCCGTCGGCGAAGAACGCCTGCGGCCTCGGCGACCGACATCGCGAGCACCTCGCTGATGTCCTTGCCGCCGAGCTTGTACTTCAGCACCGCGGCGTCGAACCGCTTGCCCTCGCACTCCTCGCACGACGGTCGCGACGCCCGCCATCATCGCCGAGGTCGGTGTAGATCACGCCCGCGCCGTTGCAGGTCGGGCACGCGCCCTCGGAGTTCGCGCTGAACAGCGCGGGCTTCACGCCGTTGGCCTTCGCGAACGCCTTGCGGATCGGCTCGAGCAGCCCGGTGTACGTCGCCGGGTTGCTGCGGCGCGAGCCGCGGATCGCGGTCTGGTCGACCGACACCACGCCGTCGCGGCCGCGACACCGATCCGTGGATCAGCGAGCTCTTGCCCGATCCCGCGACGCCGGTGATGACCACGAGCACGCCGAGCGGGATGTCGACGTCGACGTTCCGCAGGTTGTGCGTGTCTCGCGCCGCGCACTTCGAGCGCGCCCGTTGGCGTGCGCACCGTCGGCCTTCAGCGCGGCGCGGTCGTCGAGGTGCTTGCCCGGTGATCGTGCCGCTCTTGCGCAGGCCCGTCGACGGTGCCTTCGAACACCACCTGCCCGCCCGCGGTGCCCGCGCCGGGTCCGAGGTCGACGACATGGTCGGCGATCGCGATCGTCTCCGGCTTGTGCTCCACGACCAGCACGGTGTTGCCCTTGTCGCGCAGCTGCAGCAGCAGCTCGTTCATCCGCTGGATGTCGTGCGGGTGCAGGCCGATCGTCGGCTCGTCGAACACGTAGGTGATGTCGGTGAGCGACGACCCGAGGTGGCGGATCATCTTCATGCGCTGCGCCTCGCCACCCGAGAGCGTGCCCGACGGCCGGTCGAGGCGACAGGTACCGAGGCCGATCTCCACGAACGACGTCGAGCGTGTCGCCGAGCGCGTCGAGCAACGGCGCGACCGACGGCTCCTTCAGGTCGCGCACCCACTCGGCGAGATCGCTGATCTGCATCGCGCACGCGTCGGCGATGTTGAGCTTCTTGATCTTCGACGACCGCGCCTCGCCCGCTGAGCCGAGTGCCGTCGCACTCGGGGCAGACGGTGAACGTGACCGACCCGCTCCACGAACGCGCGGACGTGCGGCTGGAGTCGACGTCGATGTCCTTCGACAGCATCGACTTCTGGATCTTCGGGATCAGCCCCTCGTAGGTGAGGTTGATGCCGTCGACCTTGATCTTCGTCGGCTCCTTGTAGAGCAGGTCGTTGAGCTCGCGTCTTGGTGTACTTGCTGATCGGCTTGTCGGGGTCGAAGAACCCGCAGCCGCGGAAGATGCGCCCGTACCAGCCGTCCATGCTGTAGCCGGGGATCGTGAGCGCGCCCTCGTTGAGCGACTTGGTGTCGTCGTAGAGCTGCGTGAGGTCGAAGTCGGTGACCGAACCCCGGCCCTCGCAGCGCGGGCACATTCCGCCGAGGCGCGTTGAACGTGCCGCTTCTCCGTCGTCTTCGTCGCCGCCGTTCTCGACCGTGACCGCGCCGCTGCCGCGGACCGACGGCGACGTTGAACGAGAACGCCTGCGGCGACCCGATGTGCGGCTTGCCGAGCCGGCTGAAGAGGATGCGCAGCATCGCGTTCGCGTCGGTGGCGGTGCCGACGGTGGAGCGGGCGTCGGCGCCCATGCGTTCCTGGTCGACGATGATCGCGGTGGTCAGGCCGTCGAGCACGTCGACCTCGGGCCGCGCCAGCGTGGGCATGAAGCCCTGCACGAACGCGCTGTACGTCTCGTTGATCAGCCGCTGCGACTCCGCGGCGATCGTGCCGAACACCAGCGAGCTCTTGCCCGAGCCCGAAACGCCGGTGAACACCGTCAGCCGGCGCTTCGGGATCTCGACGCTGACGTCCTTGAGGTTGTTCACGCGTGCGCCGTGCACGCGGATCAAGCCGTGGGTGTCGGCGGCGTGCGTCACGACTACGAGGCAGGCGTCTGGTCGATGCGTACGAGGTTGCCCGATGGGTCACGCACTGCGCAGTCGCGCGTGCCCCAGGGCTGGTCGGCCGGCTCCTGCACGATCTCGGCGCCTGCGGCGCAGAGCTTGTCGAACGTGGCGTTGAGGTCGTCGGTGTGGAAATGCACGCCGTTGAAGGCGCCCTTGGCGACGAGGCCGATGATCACGTCGGCGTCGGCCGGACTACCGCACTGGTAGTTCGTGAGCACGATCTCGACGCCCGGCTGTGCCGGGGCGCCCACGGTGATCCAGCGGAAGCCCTCGCGGGCGACGTCGTTGCGCAGCTCGAGGCCGAGGCCGTCGCGGTAGAAGGCCAACGCGGGGTCGGGGTCGTTCACTTGTACGAAGCAGCGGGAAAGTGTGAGGTTCATACCGAACACGCTAAAGAGCGGGCGCTCCGTGCGCTTCTCCAATCCTGCTCGCTTTACCGTTCGCCCGCCGAGTGCGACTCGGTCGAGTGAGATCCTTGACGACACAGCCGGGCACGCTCGCGAAGCGCGGCGTGGTCATGGGCCCGGTACTGGGTCGGGGTCTCGCCGACGAGCTGGGTGAAGCGAGCGCTGAACGAGCCCGAGCGACGTGCACCCGACCTCCATGCACACGTCGGTCACGGAAAGGTCGCCGCGCCGCAGCAGCGCCTTGGCCCGCTCGATGCGCCGCGTCATCAGATAGGAGTACGGCGTCTCGCCGTATGCGGCGCGGAACTGCCGCGAGAAGTGCGCGGTCGACATGTATCGCGGCCCGGGCGAGCGCGGCAACGTCGAGCGGCTGCGCGTACTCGCGATCCATCAGGTCGCGGGCCCGCCGTAGATGCGCGAGCTTGTCGAGCTCGTCGGGCGTCACGACGCCAGCGTATGAGGTGCCCGTGAAGCAATATCCATTCTCGGTGCATATGGGCGTCGTAATCCGCGGCAGACGCACCGAGAACGAACGGTCAGGGAAGGCGCAGCTCAGCCGGCGTCGGTGACGGCCGCGATCGGCGCGTCCCACCAGGTGGTGGGAGCGCCGACGGACGGTAGTTGCGCACGACGCGCTTGTCTACGGCCCGTAACCGGTGACGCCAAGGCCCTGGCCGGTACGGGCGTTGGTTGCGTCGACGGTCCAACCGCCGCAGCCATTGATACTCGGGCTGAGTGGTGTCACGTAGATCACCCAGGCGAGCACGTTCACGTTCTCGGGAACGTAGCCATGCGCGGTCTGCCGCGCCGGGAAGGTCGACGAGTAGCGCGCGAGCAGCATGCGGTAGTGCTCGTAGTCGGCCGTGTGCGGCTCGCGGTTCTTCCAGATAGAAGTTGGATCGATCAGCGGGCGGTCGCCCGCCTTCGGCGGCGCAAGTGTGATGTTCGCACCGTCGACCTTCAGCACCTTGGTGAGGCGTTCGGGCGTCGGCATCCGCGTCGGCGGGCTCGCGACGGCACCCGACCGCTCGCGGCGTGTCTGCCGCGTGAGGCACGTACCGAATCGAATCGACGATCGCGCGTGTCAGGGCCGCATCGGGCCCGATCGCTACGTCGACCTCCACGCCGTCGAGCCAGTAGATGTCCATCCCTGGCGGCGACGCATCGGACTGCTTGAGCACGACGCCGGCTTGAGTGGTGATCTCCTCGCCGGTCCCTCCGTCACCGGGATGGAGCCAGACGCCGGCACGTTGCGGTGGCCGATCGGGCCCAGTGGCGCAGCTGTACGAGGCGTCGCCAGGCGGCCCGACGTACGCGGTTGGCGTCGTCGAGAACGGGCTCCCGCACACCTGCGTGAGCAAGCCGTCGACGACGGGCCATGAACGCGGCACGGTGACCTGTACACCGTGATAGGTCACTCGCTCGCGACCACGCCGACGATCGTGATCGGCGGTGTCGGCGGTGGGACGATTCGGACGCGACCGGCGGGACGACCGGCCGAGCTGGTCGCGCGGCTTGCGAACGCGGCGACCAGACCGGCACAGAGCAACACGGCGAGCACACCGGCCGCGCTGCGGCGCGCCCGCTGCTTGTGCTTTGCGGTGCGCACGATGTCGGTCGCGCCGACCTCCTCGCCTCGCGGCGCGGAGTTCACCGCGTCGTCGAGCAGTGCGCGCAACTGGTCGAGATCCATCAGATGACCTCTGCCTCTCGATCCACGTCGACGCGCAGCCGCGCCAATGCGTCGTGCACGGTCGACTTCACCGTCCCCACGGAGATGCCCACCGCCTCGGCGATCTCGTCGAGTTGCAAGTCGGCGTAGTACCGCAGCACGAGCACCAGGCGCTGCCGCTCGGTCAGCCGCATCAGCAGCCGCTGCGCATCGAGCCGAGCTACGACGTTGTCAGCCATATCCCCGGCCGGCCTGTCGTCGACACGGTCGACACCGTTGGCATCATCTGCAACCTCTTCGCGCGCTGAGGTCCGCCGCCGCAGCGCACGCCGCACGGCCACGACATACACCCACGCCGCGGCGCGCTCCATGCGACCCACTCGACTCCACCGCAACCATGCCTTGACGAAGGCCTCCTGCGCGGCTTCGTCGGCGGCACCTACATCTCCGAGCGCGGCCACGAGCGACCGATGGACGCGCCAGTACTCCCGCTCGAAGAACTGCTCGAACGCGTCCACACCCGGTAAAGCCCCGGCGCGCCGCGAAACGTTGGGTGTCACTGGCAGAAATCTTCCACGACGGGTACGACGCTGCCGGGAACGCCCGGGTTCACGCTCGACTTCCCCGCGATCCGGCGCCAGGGGCGGACTTGGAGGTGCGTGGCAGGCTGTTCCTCGCTGGTGTTTCGGCGTACGCCCATGAAGGAGGTGCCGGTGATCGGCGACGAAGCCGCGTTCCCCATGCTCGACGACGGCGAGATCGCGTTGCTCGACGCGCTCGGCACGAGGCGTCGCGTCGCGCGGGAGAGACCCTGTACCGAGCCGGCGACGCGACCTACGACTTCTACGCGGTGATCTCGGGCGCGGTCGAGATCACCACCGCGGCGCCGACGGCAAGGAACAGGTCGTCGCGCGCCATGAGTCGGGTCGCTTCCTCGGCGAGCTCAACCTGCTCACAGGACTGCGCGTCTTCGTGACCGCGACGGTGGTCGAGTCGGGCGAGTTGATCGCGGTGCCGGCCGCGGCCATGCGCCGCGCCTCGCCACCGAGCCCGGCCTGAGCGACAAGATGCTCGCCGCGTTCATCGCACGCCGGGCGATGCTCATGACCGGCGCGGCCTCGTCCGTTCGAGTGATCGGCTCGCGGTTCTCGCCCGAATCGCGCGGCATCCGCGAGTTCCTCGCCCGCGCCGGAGTGCCCCATGAGTGGCTCGACGCCGAGAACGATCCGATGCTCGACGACACTGCTGCAGGGCTTCGCCATCACCGCCGACGATCTGCCCGGTGGTGATCGCGCCGGGCGCGGTGATGCGCCAGCCCACCGTCGGCGAAGTCGCCGCAGTACCTCGGACTGACGGTCGAGAGCCTGCCCGGACCGCCGCTTCGACCTCGTGGTCGTCGGCGGCGGACCGGCCGGGCTCGCGGCCGCGGTGTACGGCGCGTCGCGAAGGGCTCGAGACCCTCGGCGCTCGAACGGCACCGTCGGCGGTCAGGCCGGGATCGACGTCTCGCATCGAGAACTACCTGGGTTTCCCGACGGGCGTGTCGGGCAGCGATCTCACGCAGCGGGCGATCGTCCAGGCCGAGAAGTTCGGTGCCCACCTCACCGCGCCGTGCGCAGCCGCGTCGCTGCACGAGTGCAGCGGGCATCTCGTCGTCCACCTCGAGGACGGCACCGAAGTGGTCGGTCGCGCGGTGATCGTCGCGAGCGGTGTGCGGTACCGGCGACTCGACGCGCAGCGCATCGACGACTTCGAGCAGTCGGCGTGTACTACGCCGCCACCGAGAACGAGACGCGGCAGTGCAGCGGCTCGCCGGTGGTGATCGTCGGCGGCGGCAACTCGGCCGGCCAGGCCGCGCTGTTCCTCGCGCGAGACGTCGCCCGGTCACGATCGTGATCCGGGGCTCCGACCTCGGCGCGGCGCATGTCGAGCTACCTCGTCGACCGCATCGTCGCGCACCCGCGCATCACGGTCAGGACGAACACACGCGTGACCGCGCTCGACGGCGACAAGGAGCTCCGGACGTGCGCGGCTCACGACGCCCGACGGCGACACGACGGTGCCGTGCGAAGCCCTGTTCTCGTTCATCGGCGCCGAACCGAACTCCGACTGGTTGTCGAGCTGCGCGGCACTCGACGACCACGGCTTCATCCGTACCGACCTCGCGCTCGACGCCGAGCGCGCTCGGCGAGCGCTGGCAGGTGCTCGGGCGGCAGCCGCTCCCGTTCGAGACGAGCCACCCGGGCCTGTTCGCGGTCGGCGACGTGCGCTCGCGGTTCGACCAAGCGTGTCGCCGCGGCCGTCGGCGAGGGCTCGGCGGCGGTGCGATCGGTGCACGAGTACCTCGCGTTTGCACACTGATGACCCGCGGGGTCGCCGCGTAGGGTCCGCGGGTGCACTTCGACGACGTCGATGCTCGAACGGCTGCGGCGGCGGCGCACGGTGAAGTGGACGCTCTACGGACCCGACGTGCTCGCGGCGTGGGTCGCCGAGATGGACTTCGACGTCGCGCCCGCGGTGCGGGCCGCGATCCTCGACGCCGTCGACCGGGAGGACTTCGGCTACGTCGAGGCCGACCTCGGGCGCTGACGACGGCGTGCGCGGCGTTCCTCGCAGCCGAGCACGGTTGGGTCGGTTCCGCCGGCGCGGATCTTCCCGGTGGCCGACGTGCTCAGCGGGATCGCGGCCGCGCTCGACGTGTTCGTCGAGCCCGGCGCGCGGTCGTGGTGCCGACGCCTGCGTACCCGCCGTTCTTCGAGGTCGATCGAGCTCACCGGCCGACCCGTCGTCGCCGCGCCGATGATCGCCGACGGCGGGCGCGACACGCTCGACCTCGACGCGCATCGACGCCGCGCTCGACCGCGGGCGCGCGCGCGGTGCTGCTGTGCAACCCGCACAACCCGACCGGGCCGCGTGTTCACCCGCGCCGAGCTCGCCGCGCTCGCGGACGATCGTCGACCGGCACGGCGCGCGCGTCGTCGCCGACGAGGTGCACGCGCCGCTCGTGTACGCCGCGCCACGTGCACGTGCCGTACGCGACCGTGTCGGAAGCCGCGGCCGCGCACACCGTCACCGTCACCTCGGCGTCGAAGGCGTTCAACATTGCGGGGCTGAAGTGCGCGCAGGTGATCACGAGCAACCACGCCGACGCGACGCGGTGGCGCGCGCTGCGGGTGTTCGAGGTCGCGGGCCCGACGCCGATCGGCATCGCCGCGTCGGTCGCGGCCTACCGCGCCGGCGCGCGATTGGCTGCACGACGCTCGTGGCGTACCTCGACGGCAACCGCCGGCGGCTCGCCGAGCTGCTCGCGCGCGAGCTGCCCGGCGTGTCACGTCCGCACCGCCCGAAGCGACGTTTCTCGCCTGGCTCGACTGCGCGGCGCTCGGGCTCGACGACCCGGCGCGGTTCTTCCTCGACCACGCGCGCGTCGCGCTGAGCGACGGACCGCCGTTCGGCCCGAACTGCGAGCAACACGTGCGGCTCAACTTCGCGACATCGCGCACCATGCTCGAACGCATCGTCGACGCGATGGGCGAAGCAGTGCGGGCGAGCCGATGAACGACCGCGCCGAGCTCGATGCCGGCACGCTCACCCGCGTGGTGTCGTTCTGGCGCCAGTGGGCGCGCACTCCGGACGTGACTGATGCCGTGTCGCTCGTCGAGGTCGGTGGCGAACGATTCGTGTACGGCCCGGATCGATTCCGCGTCCGATTGGTCCGACACGAACTTCACGATCGACGCCCTGGTCGACGTGCTCGGCGGCGCGCTCGTCGAAGTCGTCGGCGAGGCGCGCCTCGTGTACGGCGACGCGCGCTCGCTCCGTCTCGTGCCGACGGCGGCTGTGGAGACCGTCGACGACAGCGATGCGAGGCTGGCGCGTCTTGCGCGACGCAGTCGATGCCGAGGAGTGGGGCGAAGCGGGAATGGACGAGCCCGGATCGCAACGCTTCGCCGTGATCGACAACGGCACGATCGTCGCCACCACCAACGTGCGCCACTGGGGCACGACGATCGGCCACATCGGCGTGTTCACGGCCCCAACGGCGCGGCGGCGTGGGCTGGCGGCAGTGGTTGGCAGCGCGGCCGCGAATTACTGCGTCGAAGCTGGCCTCGTCCCGCAGTGGCGCTCACGGATCGGCAACGTCGCCTCGGCGTGCGCCGCCGACCGGCTCGGTTTCGTGCCCGCCGGCCGCCAGATCCACGCGCGCGTCCGGCCCGTCGACTGAGCGAAAACCCGCGCATCGCGTTACCAATCAGCTGTGGCTCTGGGCGATCGCGTCGTTGAAGCGTTCGAGCAAGCGACCGAATGCTTCGCGGTCGGCTGCGTCGAAATCGGCGAGCAAGCGATCGACACGCGCCCGCCGCTCGCGCCGGCATCGTGTCCATCACCCGCTGGCCCTTCGCGGTGAGCGCGGACCGTGCGCACGCGGCGATCTTGCGGGTTCGGCGCCGCCGCGACGAAGCCGCTGTCGGCCATCGTCGCGACCTGGCGCGTCACCGTCGTGGCGTCGAGATGGAGCGCGTCGGCGAGCGTGTTGATGCTCGAGCGGTCCCGTGATCTCGAGCGTGCGCGCAAGCAGGTAGCCCGCGCGGTCCATGTCGTGGTACAGGTCGGTGCGCCGGGCCTGGGCCTCGAGGTTGCGCACGAACACGAGCATCTCGGTCTCGATGTGCCCCAACGGGTCGCCGGGCTCGGCCCGCGGGCGCCCCACGTTGGTGGGCTGTCGGCTCGGAGCTGTGGCCATTGCTGTATGATACACAGAAATTAGCTGTATGGCACAGGTACCAGCAGTCCAGGCCGACACAGGGATAGACGGATGACGACGACCGAACCGCTCGAAGCGGCGCCTGAAACCGACCGCTACCGGTGGATCGCGCTGTCGAACACGACGCTCGGCGTGTTCATGGCGTCGCTCGACTCGTCGATCGTGCTCATCTCGCTGCCCGCGATCTTCCGCGGCATCCACCTCGACCCGCTGCAGCCCGGCAACGTCAGCTACCTGCTGTGGATGCTGATGGGCTACCTCGTCGTCACCGCGGTGCTCGTCGTCACGTTCGGTCGCCTCGGCGACATGTACGGCCGCGTGCGCATGTACAACGCCGGGCTTCGCGGTCTTCAGCGCCGCGTCGCTCGCGCTGTCGCTCATGCCGTGGACCGGGTCGCAGGGCGCGATGTGGCTGATCGGCTTGCGCGTCGTGCAGGGCGTCGGCGGCGCGCTGCTGACCGCGAACTCGGCCGCGATCCTCACCGACGCGTTCCCGGCGACCCAGCGCGGCTTCGCGATCGGCGTCAGCGTGATCGCCGGCATGGCCGGCGCGTTCATCGGCCTCGTCGTCGGCGGGCTGCTCGCCGACATCGACTGGCGCGCTGGTGTTCTGGGTCAACGTGCCGATCGGCGTGTTCGGGACGGTGTGGGCCTACCTCAAGCTGCGCGAGGTCGGCATCCAGAAGAAGGCGCGCATCGACTGGTGGGGCAACATCACCTTCGGCGTCGGGCTCGTCATGGTGCTCATCGGCACTCACCTACGGCCTGCTGCCGCACGGCGGGCACACGATGGGCTGGACCGGCCCGTGGGTGCTCTTCGAGCTCATCGGCGGCGCCGCGTTGCTCGTCGCTGTTCGCGTTGATCGAGACCCGGGTCGCCGACCCGATGTTCCACCTCGACCTGTTCCGCATCCGCGCGTTCCCGATGGGCAACGTCGCCGGCTTCCTGTCGTCGATCGGGCGCGGCGGCCTGCAGTTCGTGCTCATCATCTGGCTGCAGGGCATCTGGCTGCCGCTGCACGGCTACAGCTTCGAGCGCACGCCGCTGTGGGCCGGCATCTACATGCTGCCGCTGACGCGGCGGCTTCCTGCTCGCCGGCCCGGTCGCGGGCTGGCTGTCCGACCGCTACGGCGCGCGCCCGTTCGCGCACCGGCGGCATGGTCGTCGCCGCCGCGTCAGCTTCGGGCTGCTCATGTTCCTGCCCGCCGAACTTCGCGTTCCCGGTCTTCGCGCGCGCTGCTGCTGATGAACGGCATCGGCATGGGCCTGTTCGCCGCACCGAACATGACCGGCATCATGAACAGCGTGCCCGCCCGAGAACGCGGCGCGGCGTCGGGCATGCGGGCGACGTTCCAGAACAGCGGGCATGGTGCTGTCGATCGGCGTCTTCTTCTCGCTGATGATCGTCGGCCTCTCGGCGACGCTGCCGCACACGATGGCCGCCGGCCTGCAGGCGAACGGTGTCGCCGCCGCGACCGGGCGCACAGATCGCGCACCTCCCGCCGGTCGGCAGCCTGTTCGCGGCGTTCCTCGGCTACAACCCGATGCAGAAGCTGCTCGGCGCGCCGGCCGCGGGCCAGACCCACTCGGTGCTGTCGACGCTCACCCACGCGCAGGCCGCCCACCTCACCGGCACGTCGTTCTTCCCCCACCTCATCTCCGGCCCGTTCATGCACGGTCTCGTGATCGCGTTCAGCGCCTCGCTGGTGATGTGCCTGATCGCGGCGGCCGCGTCGTGGATGCGCGGCGAGCGGTACGTGCACGGCGAGACGGAAGGCGACCTCGGTGGCGAGCTGCCCGACGTGGTGCCGTTCGGCGACGAGGCCGTCGACCAGCCGCGATCGGCTCACGCCGCATCGGCTCGTGCTGACGGCCGACGCACCCGGTGGCGAGGCCGCCACGAGCGAGCTGCGGTCGTGCCGGCGCGGCGGTTCGGCGTCGTCAGGTCCCTCCCGCGCATCGCAGGTCGGTGAGCCCACGCTAGAGCTCCGCGCTCGACCTCACGCCCTCTCGCGTTTGGAGGGATCGAGGCCGTGAGGCGCACGATTCCTCCAAACGGGTTACTCGACGCGCAGTGTGCGCAGCGCGTGCGGCGGCACGGTGAACGTGATCACGCGTCCCGAGTGCTCGATCGGGTCGGCACACGGCGTCTCGTCGAGCCGGACCGCACTGACCGCGCGGGGTCGAACCCGACACGAAGTCGCGGCGCGTTCGACCGCCTCGCCCGTGGGGTTCAGCACGCGGACGATGAGCCCCTCGCCCACCGACGCCGGCTTCAGCGCGCTCAACATCAGCGCCGCGGCTCGAGCTCGACGAGCGCGACGCCGGATGCCACGAGCGGAGCGTCGCCGACCGCGACCGGGCCGCAAGCCGAGTTCGGCATCGCGTGCAGCCGCTGCGTCATCGTCGACAGCAAGCACGAGGTCGGCAACGAGTGGACCGCGGCACTGCGTGCCGGGCGCACGCATGCCCGGTCCCGCCTGCTCGGCACGACTACGAAGATCGCCGCGGCTGAGCCATCCGACGGCGCGCAGCAGGGTGATCGCGATCGTGCCGTCGGTTGTCACCTCGGCCTCGGGCAGCCCGGGTGCGCCGACGAGCAGGCCGTTCGCGGCCACCCAACCTTGGTGCGGGAACGTCGACGGCGCCGGGTGCACCCACTGCGAGTCGTCCGGGCGCGTGGTGCTCCGCGTCGCAACGTCGAGCGTGGTCGCGGCCCGGAACGTGTCGGTGCGCGCGCCCGTTGGGAACAACAACCGCAGGCGATGGTCGTCGGCGTGGTTGTCGATCGTCACCTGGACATCCACGCGATCGACGCCGGGCGCGACGCGGACGTCGGTGGTCAGCCTGCACACGGCGTCGCGTTCGGCGCGCCCCTCACGATCATCGGAGAGCGCCGCGGCAGCACGAAGGTCCGCTCGACCCGAAGGTGCTCGATACCGCTCGGATGCCGGCGCCGCTCGACGGTGACCGAAGCGGGCGCGGTGACGATCGCACCGACCGGATCAGCGTCGTAGCTGTCTCCCCGATCGCCGCAGTCCTCCACTGCGCAACAGCCGGCCCACGTGTGGGCACCGATCTGGATCGTCAGCGTCCCGTCGGGCGCGGCATCCACGGCGACGGCTCCCGCCGCGATCGCGTGACCGTCGTCGACAACGTCGCGCGCGCGTTCGTCGCACGGCGGCGACGCGCACGCGCCGCCATCCGAACGCGGGCACATCCTCGATCACGACTTCGAGCTCGACTGGCGCGAACTGCGTGACGACCTGGAACCGACCGGGATCGGACGCCCGGCACACGCGTACGGGCGCACCGTCGACCGTGAAAGCTCGGCGCATGATCCCCGCGAGCAGCGCGGGTGCAGCTCGCCCCCGTCGCCCGCCTGCGCGATCGGTGGGAAGCCGTCGATCGCAATGTGCACCACGTCGGTGCGCGGGTGCGGCGACGGGTTGAACACCGCGACGTCGAACTCCTCGGTCCACGGCGTGCGCCGCTCCGGCCCGAGACCGGCGATCCGCTCGATCAGGCGTGCCGCCGTCGCGTCCGCGAGCCCGTTCGCGGTGTCGAAGCGGCCTTCCATCTGCGCGTGCACCGCGTCGACCGAACAGCCGCAGATCGAGTCGTGGGCCTGGTTCGCGAGCAGCGCGCGCCACGCGAGCCGCAACGCAGGTCGCTCGTCGGTCGTGCCGCACATCGCGCGCCAGCGCCGCCCACGGCTCGGCCCACCCAATCGAGCGCGGTCTCGCACGCCCGGTCGCGCAGCTTGAGATTGAGCCGCGACGACCACACCCCGGGAAGCACGTTCGTGCGCCGGGCGCCGATGAGCTCGCCGGTGAACTCGGCCGCGCTCCGTGCCGTCGTCGTCGAAGACGTCGCAATGAAATCGTCGAGCAGCACGCGCGTCGACGGTCCAGCCGGTTGCCGTCGGCGAGCGCGTCGCATACGGCTCCGGTGTTGGCATCGGGGGGCGCGTGGTCGACGCCGTTCATGAACAGCACCGAGTCGCCGTCGCGCGTCGGCGAGCTCGTCGCCGAGCGGCGCGAGCCGCGTCGACGGCCTCGTCGACCGACGCCGGCAAGAAGAGGCGCCGAAGTAGCCCTTGGCGAGCTGGTACGCGGGCATCACCGAACCGTCGGGCGCCACCCAGTCGTACGTGGAACCGAGCCGGTCGATCTCGGCGCCGTTGCCGCGCCAGTAGACGAACGCCGTCGAGTCCGAAGCCGGCGAAGAGCTGCGGGAACTGCGCCGGATGCCCGAATGAGTCGGGCGTGTACGCGACGTCCGACACCGGGCCGAACTCATTCGCGACACGCCGGCCTTCGAGCAGGTTGCGCACATGGCGTCTCGCCGTGTGGGATCAACGAGTCGGGTTGCACGTACCACGGCCCGATCGCCGACGCGGCCCGGCACGGCACGCCAGTCGAGATCGGCGCGGCGCTCGGGCCGGACATCGAGATAGTCCTCGACACGATCGCCTGCCCGTCGAGCACGAACCGCAAGCCGGGGTCGTCCTGGCACAGGTCGAGCACACGGTCGACGGCGTCGACGAGCCGGCCGCGGAAGCTCTCGAACGTGCGGTACCACTCGCGATCCCAGTGGGTGTGCGACACGAGCGCGCACCGCAGGTCCTTCCGCTCCACGCCGCGAGTCTGGCGCGCCGGCGACCGTCCGGCCCACACGCAGCGCGTACGATCCCGCGCCGATGACCAACTCACGCTCCCGCCGCTCCCGCCGTGCCGTTGCCGGCCTGCTCACCGCCGGCGTGCTGACACTCGCCGCGTGCAGCAGCTCGTCGGGCTCGCACGCAGTCGGGCACCACCGCCGCCGCCGCCCGCCAGCACGAACTCTGCCAGCACCACCGCGCCAGCGTCGGAGCAGCCACTCCGCGTGACGTGGATGACGGGCTTCGCCGCGCCCGGGACGCCGGCGAAGTACAACAAGGTCGGCGTGATCAAGGTCGGTGCCGACGAGCGCGAAGAACGTGCTCGTGCTCGAGCCCGGAACGTCGGCCGGCAGCGCGTACTTCGTGCCGCTCGCGAAGTGGATCGTGAGCACGGCGCCGCGGTTGGCAGGTGTGGTCGGTCGAGCGGCGCGAGAACCTGCTCGAAGACCAGTCGGTGCTCGACGCGTTCAAGCAGCACACGGCCACCGCCGCAGCAGGCTCTACGACTACTACCTCGGCTACCTCAAGGACCCGAAGATCACGCACCACTTCCAGCTGATCCCGACGTCGCAGGTCGAGTTCGCGAAGCAGTGGGGCATGAACGTCGCGGTCGAGGATCTGCACCGCGTGATCGCCGCCGCGAAGGACGCTCGGCGGCAAGGTGGTGCTCGGCGGTCACTCGCTCGGCGGCTCGGTCGTCACCGCCTACGCCACGTGGAACTTCAGCGGCCGCGCCGGCGCCGACGACCTCGCCGGCCTCGTCTACATCGACGGCGGCAGCGGCCCGAGCTCGATCAGCGCCGCGGCCGCGACCGCGGAGCTGAAGGCACTCGACGCGCCGAGCGCCTCGCCGTGGCTGACGTTCGGCGGGATCCCCGCGCCGTACGCCGGCGTGTACAACGCCACCGGCTCGGCCGCCGCGCTGCTCGCGCCGAACGACCCGTCGCTCGGGCAGACGTCGGGCTGCTGCCGAAGGACGATCGTGCCGCCGGTGCCGGTCACGAACGCCGGCCAGTACGGCTACGCGCTCAACGTCGCGACGTCGCCGCCGAGCCTCGCTCGCCGCGCAGGCGCACCTCGGCACCGGCCTCGCCGCGAGCCGGCCCGGTGCACGGCTGGAACGGCGCCGGCGCGCTCACGCCGATCACAGCGCTTCGCCACGATGTTCTCGGGCTTCGGGCATGACCGGCGTCGACGGCACCGAGTGGTACTTCCCGCAGCGCCTCACCGACGACACCGCGGCGGTGGCCAACGGCAACGCCAACCCTGCGCAGCAGGTGCTCGACGTCGACGCGACGATGGGCCACCAGCTTCCGAAGTCGCTCCTGATCTACGCGTTCGGCGCGCGTCTCGGCGGCGCGCGCGTGCTCACCGGAGCCACAGCGCTCGCCCAGCAGTCGGGCATCCCGCGCGGCAACCTCGCGCTCGTGAACCGGCGAACACCTACGCGCACAACGACCCGGCCGGCGCCTACCCGAACAACGTCTTCTTCAACAACCTGCTCCCGTTCCTCACACGCGTCGCCGGCTGAGCACACTGTGCGAGCTCCAATGACGGCCGGCGGTTCAGAGAGCAACGCATGCATCACGGTAGTCATGGCTGCGTCAGGTCGTTTGCGTCAGCTGACGCAGCAGCGCGTTGTTTGGGATAGGCGTGTCGCTCGTTTGCCGACGATGAGCCACAAGGTCGACAACTGTTGCGGGCGTGGCGGGATCGGTGTGACAACGAGTGCCACGTCATCGCTATTTGGGAGCGTCGCGATAGCCGCCTGTTCCACCGGGAATGGCTTGCCGGTTGAGGCCGCATGCCCGCTCCACAGCGTCGCGTGGGTCCGCCAATCCGTCAGCCGCAGTTGGAGCCTTGGAGGGTCTTCTTCGAGCACGACGTGGCCGTCCCAGGACAGACCCTCCGGCTGCCCGTATGTGTGTGCCACTACGGCACCAGTGTTCGTGTCGACGATCTGACCATGCGGGGCTGATGAGTGCGGAACCAGCACGAGCTCGAGTGCATAGCGACCGTTCCCGGAAACAGCGACGAGCGACTGGACGCGGCCGCCGAGGTGCGCCCACCGCGGTCTCGTTGCCGCGCCGGTGTGAAGATCTACCTGGATGACTCCGCGTGCCTGGCCGAATGTTGTCTCGGCGATGAGCGCGTTCCCTTCTGTGATGCTGCACCGCAAGAGTTCGGGTCCGCTTTCGGGGCCTATTGGACACCTCCGCGACGTCGTGCGCGCCATGTCCCGGGTCGATGAGCAGAAGATCGGCGGCACCTCTGGAAACGCGCGGTGGCTCGGCGAGTGCGGTCGCAGCGCGCGAGATGCTGACTGTCGTCCGCCCAGATGCCGTCGACCGTCAACCCGCGGGTGAGGACGTTGCCGCGGAAATCGAGGATTTGATCATCGTCATCCGACACGAGCAGTCGTGTGCCGTTGGGCGACAGCGACACGCAACAGTTCAGCGCCGCGCCGAGGCGCACCGTGCGCAAACGCTGACCGTTCGATCGCCACTCGACGAGAGTGCGCCCATCCCCGCCGCTGGCCAGGCTCAGAAACGCAGCTGGCGACGCGGGCGCGCTCGTCGTGCGCCGTCGAGGAACCGGCGACATCATGACCACTGTTGCTGGAACACGCCGCCAAAGCGATTACGACCGCGACGCCGACCAACCATCTCACACGTGCGACAGATTGCCCGACCACACGGCGGCCGTCGAGGCACCCATCACGGCAGATCGGTAGCCGGGGGCCGACTGCTTCAGCGGAGCGCGAATTGGTGCGGGCTACTTCGGCCGTGACGATGGCTGCGGATGGATGGTTTCACCTCGCGGAAGCATCGCGACGAATTCATCGATCCGCCGAGCGCGCGTGTTGGCTGACCAGGAGCGGCTCGCAGGTGGTCCGCTGGGCGCCGGCCACGCAGACCGAGCACTCGAGCAGCTGGCTCGCGTTGCCCTCCCTGTGGGGCCGGCCCAGCCGCACGGCCAGGCAGGCGCGCGGCTCGGCGCCGACCAGCCGGACCGCCGAGCGGGTCGCCCTCGCCCGGGTCGGTCGCTGCTTCGAGCCGGTTGCCGCTGTTGTTGCGGGTCAGGACGGTCACCCCGCTGCCGGGCAGCGAGCGCTCGATGTGCCGCTTGAGCAGGCTGTGGGCCTCGTCCTCGGAGGCGGTGGCCTGCAGGGTCTCGATGAACTCGGTCTGCGCGCCCTCGTCCGAGCGGAGCTGCTCCCGGGCAGCCACCATGTCGTTGAGCGCCAGCCCGAGGTCGGACAGCTCGTCGTTCCGCCCGGACCGTGAGCTGGTCGGCGTCCGGCCCCGGACGCGATCTGGCCGGCGAAGAGGGAGTAGCTGCGGATCCGCGGCACCAGGCTGCGGATGAGCAGCAGCACCACGCCGAGCCCAACGAGCAGGGAGGCCGCGGAGCCCACGACCAGCCTGACGCAGGGTCGACTGGTAGGTCCGCTCGGCCGACCGGTCGGCTGCCTTGGCCTCCCGCACCTCGACCTCGCGCAGGACCTCGGCGACGCCGATTCATCTGCCCGAACAGGGTCGGCGGTCCTGGCCGCGACGACCGAGTCCGGGCGTCCTCGCCACCGCCGCGTAGTAGTCGCCGGCCCGCCGCAGGGCGAGGTACTGGTCGAAGTCCACGCCGGATGGCGCCGATCCGCTGCCGGGGCATCGCGGGTCGCGTGGCGATCAGCTGCTCCACCCGGTATCAGCGTTGCCCGACGTCGCGGGATCAGCTTCTCGTCGAGCTGCCGATCCAGCGTGGCCTGCCGGGCCGGGTCGATGGTCGCGATCTGCTCCAGCGCCGCCTTCTCCACGTGGTCGAGGGCGAGCTCGAGACCGGTCGTCGCCTGGCAGGTGACGATGTTGTCGTCGTACAGGCTGGTTGACCTGGGTCTTCATCCGGGCCAGCCCGAAGGCGCCGCTGGCGGTCACGCCGAGCATGGCGAGCAGCACGATTCCGACGGCAAGGAAGAACTTGCCGCCAACCTTGAGGCGTGTCCGCTTGGTCGAGCGCGCGCCCCGCCTGGACGGCGCATAACACACAGAGTCGGCCGCCCGAGGGCGCTTCCTGAGGTTCATCCGACGGGCCTACCGCGGGCGGACCCGCCGGCGAACAAGCTGGTACGCCGCAGGCGAACGGCCTCAGGTAACGGAACAGTCGTGCCGAGGAGGTAGTTGGCTACGGCAGATAGCATCGAAGTTGGCCCAGACGGGTGAGGGCAGTCCTCACCCGAACGGCCGCCCCGGCGAGGAGCGCGCAGCATGTTCGAGAGATTCACCGACCGAGCCCGACGGGTTGTCGTCCTGGCGCAAGAAGAGGCCCGGATGCTCAACCACAACTACATCGGCACCGAGCACATCCTGCTCGGGCTGATCCACGAGGGCGAAGGCGTCGCCGCCAAGGCTCTGGAGAGCCTCGGCATCTCGCTGGATGCCGTCCGCGAGCAGGTGCAGGAGATCATCGGCCAGGGCCAGAACGCGCCCGTCCGGCCACATCCCCTTCACGCCCGCGGGCCAAGAAGGTCCTCGAGCTGAGCCTGCGCGAGGCGCTGCAGCTGGGCCACAACTACATCGGCACCGAGCACATCCTGCTCGGCCTGATCCGTGAGGGCGAAGGTGTCGCGGCCCAGGTGCTGGTCAAGCTCGGCGCCGACCTCAACCGGGTCCGCCAGCAGGTCATCCAGCTGCTGTCCGGCTACCAGGGCAAGGAGCCGCAGACCGCCGGCGGCCCGGCCGAGGGCAGCCCGTCCGGCTCGCTGGTGCTCGACCAGTTCGGCCGCAACCTGACCCAGGCCGCCCGCGAGGGCAAGCTCGACCCGGTCATCGGGCGCGAGAAGGAGATCGAGCGGGTCATGCAGGTCCTGTCCCGCCGGACCAAGAACAACCCGGTCCTCATCGGGGAGCCCGGCGTCGGCAAGACCGCCGTCGTCGAGGGCCTCTCGCAGGCCATCGTCAAGGGCGAGGTGCCGGAGACGCTGAAGGACAAGCAGCTCTACACGCTCGACCTCGGCGCGCTGGTGGCCGGCAGCCGCTACCGCGGTGACTTCGAGGAGCGGCTGAAGAAGGTCCTCAAGGAGATCCGCACCCGCGGCGACATCATCCTGTTCATCGACGAGATGCACACGCTCGTCGGCGCGGGCGCCGCCGAGGGCGCGATCGACGCGGCGAGCATCCTCAAGCCGATGCTGGCCCGCGGTGAGCTGCAGACGATCGGTGCGACGACCCTCGACGAGTACCGCAAGTACGTCGAGAAGGACGCCGCGCTCGAGCGCCGGTTCCAGCCGATCCAGGTGGCCGAGCCGACGCTGGCGCACACGATCGAGATCCTCAAGGGTCTGCGCGACCGCTACGAGGCGCACCACCGGGTGTCCATCACGGACGCGGCGCTGGTGAGCGCGGCCACGCTGGCCGACCGCTACGTCAACGACCGGTTCCTGCCGGACAAGGCGATCGACCTGATCGACGAGGCCGGCGCCCGACTGCGGATCCGCCGGATGACGGCGCCGCCGGACCTGCGCGAGTTCGACGAGCGGATCGCGCACACGCGTCGCGAGAAGGAGTCGGCGATCGACGCGCAGGACTTCGAGAAGGCCGCGTCGCTGCGCGATGCCGAGAAGCGCCTGCTCGGTGAGAAGGCCGACCGCGAGAAGCAGTGGAAGGCCGGCGACATGGACATCGTCGCCGAGGTCAACGAGGAGCTCATCGCGGAGGTCCTGGCCACGGCCACGGGCATCCCGGTCTTCAAGCTGACCGAGGAGGAGTCCGCCCGGCTGCTGCGCATGGAGGACGAGCTGCACAAGCGGATCGTCGGCCAGAACGACGCGATCAAGGCGCTCTCGCAGGCCATCCGCCGTACTCGTGCGGGGTTGAAGGACCCCAAGCGTCCCGGTGGCTCGTTCATCTTCGCCGGCCCGACCGGTGTCGGTAAGACCGAGCTGGCCAAGGCGCTCGCGGAGTTCCTGTTCGGCGACGAGGACTCGCTGATCCAGCTCGACATGAGCGAGTTCTCCGAGAAGCACACCGTCTCGCGGCTGTTCGGCTCGCCTCCCGGCTACGTCGGCTACGAGGAGGGCGGCCAGCTGACCGAGAAGGTGCGGCGCAAGCCGTTCTCGGTGGTCCTGTTCGACGAGGTCGAGAAGGCCCACCCGGACATCTTCAACTCGCTGCTGCAGATCCTGGAGGACGGTCGCCTGACCGACAGCCAGGGCCGTTCGGTGGACTTCAAGAACACCGTGATCATCATGACGACGAACCTCGGCACGAGGGACATCGCCAAGGGTCAGAGCCTCGGCTTCGCGTCGGGCGCGGACACCAAGAGCGGCTACGAGCGGATGAAGAACCGCGTGATCGACGAGCTCAAGCAGCACTTCCGCCCGGAGTTCCTCAACCGCGTGGACGACACCATCGTCTTCCCGCAGCTGACCCAAGAGGAGATCATCGAGATCGTCGACCTCATGCTCGCCAAGCTGGACGAGCGCCTGCGCGACAAGGACATGGGCATCGAGCTCACGCCCGCCGCGAAGGTCCTGCTCGCGACCAAGGGCTACGACCCCGTCCTCGGGGCCCGGCCGCTGCGTCGCACCATCCAGCGCGACGTCGAGGACGTGCTGTCGGAGAAGATCCTCTACGGCGAGCTCAAGCCGGGCTCGATCGTGCTGGTCGACACCGACGGGGCCGAGAAGGACGCGCAGTTCACCTTCGTCGGCAGCCCGAAGGCCACGATCCCGGACGCCCCGGCGGTCGAGGCTGCGGTGGCCAGCGGTCCGGCCGAGCCCGGTCCGGTGGACCCGACCGACGGCGGAGCAGCAGCAGCCGCCGCCGAGTAACACCCGCCGTACCCGCTAGCGACAGGGGCCCGGTCACGCGAATCCCGCGTGGCCGGGCCCTTCGTCGTCCCCCGCCTGCTTGTCGTGGCCGTCGACTCCGGGTTTGGCCGTCGAATCCGGGTTGGGCGGGGGATATTTCGGGCACGGAGTCCGGTTTCGACGGCCAAAGCGCGGGTCAGGGCTGGAGCAGGGTGGCCTTGATCTCGGCCTTGAGCACCTTGCCGACCTTGGAGCGTGGCAGGTCGGGCCAGATCTCGACCTGCTTGGGCGTCTTGACGCTGCCGATCCGCGACTTCACGAACGCTTGTACGTCGGCGGCCTCGACGGTCCGGCCGTCGCGGACCTGGAGCACGGCCGTGATCCGCTCGCCCCACTTCTCGTCCGGCAGCCCGACGACGGCGCAGTCCTGGATGTCGGGGTGCGCCAACAGGGCCTGCTCGACCTCGATCGAGTAGACGTTGAAGCCGCCCGTGATGATCATGTCCTTGGCCCGGTCGACGATGAAGAGGTAGTTGTCGTCGTCCAGGTAGCCGATGTCGCCGGTGTGATGCCAGCCGTACCGGGACGCCTCGTCCGTGGCCTCGGGGTTCTTGTAGTAGCCGGCCATGACCAGCGAGCTGCGCACCACGATCTCACCGCGCTCGCCGGCGTCGAGCAGCCGGCCCTGGTCGTCCATCACGGCGACCGTCACCAGCGGCGCGGGTCGTCCGGCCGACGAGAGCCGTTGGCGGGCAACGCTGCCGTCCTCGGCGAAGTGGTCTCGTGGGGCCATCGTCGAAATCATCATGGGCGCCTCGCTCTGGCCGAAGAGCTGCGCCATGACCGGCCCGAACGCCCCGATGGCCTCCTCGAGCTTTGCGGGCGAGATCGGGGCCGCGCCGTACCAAAAGCATTGCAGCGAGCCGAAATCCGTGCCCGGCGTCAGCGGATGGCTCAGCAGCATGTAGATCAGCGTCGGCGGCAGGAAGGTGTGCGTGACGCCCTCGGCCGGCACCAGCCGCAGGAACTCCTCCAGGTCGGGCTTCGGCATCACGACGACGCAGCCGCCCAGGGTCATGATCGGGAAGCACAGCACGCCGGCGGCATGGGTCAACGGCGCGAGCGCGAGATAGACCGGCCGGCCCTCGTAGGGGTAGCTCATCAACGTGATCGCCGACATCGTCTCGAGGTTGCCCCCGGTCAACATCACGCCCTTGGGTCGACCCGTTGTGCCCCCGGTGCCGACGAGCATGGCGAGGTCGCCCGGCCGCTCCACGTCGAGCACCGAGCTGTACGGCGAGTCGGACGCTCCGGCCAGCCACTGGCCGAACGACGTTGCTCTCTCGCTCGAGCCGTCGAGGCAGACCAGCGTCGTGAGCTTGGGTAGCTGGTCGCGGATCTGGGCGACGAGTGGTTCGAAGGCGCTCTGGTAGATCAGGCACGAGCAGTCGAAAAGGTCGAGCAGCTCACGGTTTTCGGCCGCCTCGCTGCGGGGGTTGACCGGGCACCAGACCGCACCCGCGCGGGCGATGCCGAAGACGCAGGCTGAAGGCGATCGGGTCATTCGCCGACAGGATCGCGACCTTGTCGCCGGTCCGCACCCCCGACCGCTGCAGGGCGTGGGCCACCCGGTTGCTGAGGGCCTGCACCTCGCCGTACGACAGCGTCGCATCGCCCATCCGCAGACAGGGCGCGTCCCGCCCCAGGGACGCGCCCTTGTCCAGATAGTCCGTCAGTCGCATGAGCAGCCCCCTACGCCACTCATCACGATCACCGTTGGACCGTCAGGACCGGCTCCATGACCAGACCGAAGCTGCGCAGGACGCCGAGCAGCTCGCGGTGCCCGAGGGCCTGACAGCCCGAGGCGAAGCCCACTCGCTTGGGTGCCTGCTGCAGCAACGAGTACGCCGCGTAGGCCTGCATCAGCCCGGTCTGCTTGTAGTTCTGGTTGCCGTGGATGACACAGTGCGCGCGCCCGAGCGGTCCCGAGGCGTGCACGGAGTCCAGCGACTTGTTGATCCGCGGGTTCTCCCGCGGCGGCATGGTGTTCATCACCTGCGCGGCGGTGGCGGTCAGGGCCGCGTCGCGGTCCTCGGCGTTCATGTCCTTGGTCGCTTCGAGCGCAGCGGCCACGATCTGCGGCACGCCGTTCATCAGCGCGGTGTTGAACACCCCGCCCTGCGCCTTGACGTTGGCCACCCGCGGGTCACGCTTGAACCAGACCGGGTGCGACATGCCGCCCCACGGCAGCGACAGGGCCAGCTCGTGCTGCCCGGGGACGACGAGGGACACCAGGCCCTGGCCCGGGTCGAACGGCACGTACTGGTTGTGCTCGAGGTAGTGCGCGGCCGAGGTCGCGGCGTTGACCAGGATGGTGCGGGTCGAGGCGATGGTCGGGCTGCCACCCCAGAACACCGCGACATCGAGCGTGTCCAGGCCGGGCGTCTCCAGGCACAGCTGCGCGGCGATCTCGCTCGTCGTGTACATCTGCGCGATGCCGGGGGAGAGCAGCAGCCCGGCGGCGGCGAAGTCCGCGCCGTACTTGTCGTCGCAGGTCATCAGCCAGTCCTGCTCGCCCGTGGTGTCGGTGTAGTGACACCCGGCTGCCAGCGCGGCCTGGACCACCTCCGGACCGAACTGGCTGAACGGCCCGACCGTGTTGAGCACGACCGATGCGCCGCTGAACAGGTCGGTCAACGAACCGACATCGTGGGTGACCTCGGCGACCTCGTAATCCGCGGTCTCGATGCCGGAGACGTTGGTCTCCATCGATGACCGGATCCGGTCCGCGCTGCGCCCGGCGGCGGTGAAGGGCACGCCGTACTCGCGGAGGTACTCGCAGACCAGGCGGCCGGTGTAGCCCGAAGCGCCATAGACGACAACCGGTTTGGTGGTGGAAGCCATGGTCACATCCCCATCCCGCCGTCGACCGGCAGCCCGGCGCCGGTGATGAACCGAGCCGCATCGGACGCCAGGAAGACGACCGCGTCGGCCATGTCAGGAACCTCGCCGAGCCGGCCGAGCGGGGTCGCCGTGACCACGCCGCCGATGGCTTCCTGGACGTCGGCCGCGAGCCCCAGGCTGACCATGTCGTTGGCCAGGCCGACCCCCATCTCGGTGGCCACGAGCCCGGGGTAGACGCAGTTGACCCGCACGCCGTAGCCGAGCTTGCCGGACTCCATGGCCGCGATCCGGGTGAGCCGGTCGACCGCCGACTTGCTCGCCGAGTAGCCCGCGATGCCGGGGAAGGCGATGGTCGCGGCGACCGAGGCGATGTTGATGATCGAGCCTCCGCTACCGGCTGCGCCGTCCGGGCGCATCGCCCGCAGCCCGTGCTTGATCCCCAGGGCGGTGCCGACCACGTTGACGTCCAGCATCTTGCGCAGGTCGGCCGGGTCGATGTCGGCGATCAGCGAGGAGATCTCGATGCCGGCGTTGTTGACCAGGATGTCCAGGCCGCCCAGCTCGGCCACGGTCGCCGAGACGGCGCTCTCCCAGCTGGCCTCGTCGGTCACATCCAGGTGGGTGAAGGCGGCCCGACCTCCGGACTCCCCGAGCGAACCCGCGGTCTTCTGTCCCTCGTCGTCGAGGAGGTCTCCGATCATCACGGCCGCCCCCGCTGCCGCGAGGGCGGCCGCCATACCGGCACCGAGCCCGCGGGCTCCTCCGGTGACGAGCGCGGTGCGTCCGTTGAGGTCAAACACGCTCATTCGACTGTCCTCCAAGGGAATCGACGACGGTGGCGGTCACCCGGGGCTGCTGGGTGACAGCCTGGATGCGTCCCTGGACGACTGTCAAGATTTTCTTGGACACTCGTCAAAGAAATTCTGACCGCTCGTCCAGAGGCCGGGATAGACTCCGGCCTCGTGACGACCATCAGCGACCAGCGCTCGGAGCGGATCTCGCGCCGGCAGGTCGACAAGTTCGCCGAGCGACGGTCCCAGTTGGCCGACGCGGCACTGCAGACTCTGTCCGAGCTCGGCTACGCGCGGACCAGCCTGCGCGAGATCGCCCAGAACTCTGAGTTCTCCCATGGCGTCCTGCATTACTACTTCACCGACAAGGTCGACCTGATCACGCACTGCGTGCGGCAGTACAAAGCGCACTGCGTGCAGCGGTACGACGAGGTCGTCGCCACGGCGCGGACCCCGCGCGCGCTGGAAGTTGGGTTCATTGCTGCACTGCAACAGACTCTGGTCGAAGACGCTCTCCTGCACCGGCTCTGGTACGACCTGAGGGCGCAGTCACTCTTCGAGGAGTCGTTCCGGTCCGACGTGGCCGCGATCGACGACAGCCTCGAGCGGATGATCTGGCGGATTGCAACGCGCTACGCCGAGCTGCGTCAGGCCCGGCTCGCCGTGACCTCACCGGTCATGTACGCGATCTTCGACGGGCTCTTCCAGCAGGCGCTCTGGCGGCATCTGGCCGGTGACCCGACGGCCGCGGCCGAGCTGCGGTCCGGCGTCATCGAGGTGCTGGCCCGCGTCATCGACTGACC
Source organism: uncultured Actinomycetota bacterium (assembly GCA_963834425.1). Taxonomy (GTDB): domain Bacteria; phylum Actinomycetota; class Actinomycetes; order Actinomycetales; family CAVURS01; genus CAVURS01. The sequence continues at coordinate 113,932 of CAWIBR010000004.1, read as the reverse complement.
CGCGTCGTACCCCTGGTGCTCATGCCAGCCTCCGGGGCGCGAAGCCCGACCGGCCTCCGGCGAACGCCGCCAGCCTCCGGGCGAACCCGCCGCCCCCGGCGAACCCGCCGCCCGCGCCGCCCAGGCTGGTCGTGAGCCCGCCGGTGCCCGTCCGGGCGCCGAACCGGTTCGGTCGTGGTCGTGGTCGGCAGCGGCTCGGACAGATCGGCGATCACGACCTGCTGGCCGGCGGTCAGGCCGGACAGGACCTGCGTGGTCGTCGCGCCCACGGCCCCCGTGCGGACCAGCGTCCGGGTGACCTTGCCATCCTTGACCGTCTGGACGAACCCGGTGCCGCTCACCAGCGTGGTCAGCGCCGAGTTCGGTACGACGACGACGTGCGTCACCGAGGCCAGGGTGATCGTCGCCGTCGCGGTGGAGCCGCTGGCCAGCGACGGTGTCGGAGCCGCAACCCGGACGACGACCGGGTAGCTCACGGAGGTCGTCGTACTCGAAGCGGGCAGCAGGCTGATCGAGCGAACTGTGGCCGCCATCGGGGTCGAGGAGCCGGCAGCTGTGACGATGGCGGCCTGGCCGACCTTGACCTTCGGCAGGGATGCGAGCGGCACGTCGACGGTCACGTCGACCGCCCCGGCGCCCACGATGGTGATGCTCTCGGAGCTGCTCGACGTGCCCGGCACGAAGCTCAGCGCGGCGACAGTGCCGTCGATGGGCGCGGTCAACGTCGCGTCGTCCAGGTTGTTCTGTGCGGTCGCCAGCGCGGACTGCGCACTCTGTACGGCGACCTTGTCCGAGGCCACTCGCTGCGCGGTGAAGTCGGAGTTGCCCGAGCCGCCGGAGCTCCCGGAGCCGCTCGAGCTGCCGGACCCCCGGTGCCCCCGGACGAACCGCTGTGTCCGGACGAACCGCTGTACCCGGACGACGACCCCGGACGCCGACCCGGAGCCCGAGCCCGACCCCGAGCCCGAACCGGAGCCCGTCGAGTGGCCGGAGCCGGTCGAGGCGGCGATCTTGGCTTGGGTGGCCAAGGCCGTCGCCAGTGTCTGCTCGTCGTGGGGCAGGTTGGTCAACGCGGTCTGAGCGGCCGTGGCGGCGGCTGCCTGGTCGCTGTCCGTCTTCTGGACGGCGGTGAGGCAGTCGTCCAGCGTGTAGGTGGACGTGGGCGTGCTGGTCGACGTGAGGTAGCCGGCGCACTTCTTGGCCTGGTCGGCGGTGTCGTCGGCCAACGTCTTGACGCCACCCGAGGCCGCCGTCTCGTCGGCGATGACCTGCTTCTGCGCCGCCGCAACGGCTGCGGCCGCGGCGGCGGGCGTCGTCGGCGTCGTGGGGTGGGCCGTAAACGTCACGTAGGCCGTCTCGATCGGCGAAGACCTCGGACGACGTGGTCGTGAACGTGTCGTCGGCGACGGTCGATCCAGTGGTGCCGTTGGACCCGTTGGACCGCTGGAGCCCGAGCTCGACGTACCGTTCTCGTCGTTGTCCAGCGTCGCTTCGGCCTGGGCCAGCGTGGCCTTGGCCGAGATGACCGCCCGCTCCAACGCCGTCGGATCCAGGGTGGCCACGACCTGCCCGGCCGAGACCGTGTCACCGACGGCGACGGGCACGGTCTTGACGGTGCCGGCGGTCTTGAACGACGAGGTGGCCTGGTTGACCTTCTGGGCCGTGCCGTTCAGCGTCAGGGTCTGCTCGACCGACCCGGTGGTCACCGTCCCGAGACGGTACGACGGGGAGTCACCGCTGCTGGCGAAGGCTCGGCTGCCGAAGAGGCCGCCGACGACCAGCACGACAACCAGCGCAGGTATCCCGCGGCGCAGCCAAACCCGTTTGCGGGCAGTCTTTTTCGCCATCATGCCCCTCTCAGCGAGCAGGCACCGTTGACGGCTGGCGTCACCGCGATCGACGTCGCCGTCACCGCGCCGGTGTTGTCGGTCGCGCCCCGGGCCGAGACGCACTTGCCAACGGCGACGGAGCTGGACGTGGCCGCCTTGGTCGTCGTGTAGGTCGTGGCCGAGGAGGTCGTGACAGTCACCGGATGGGTGGTGAAGGTCGGTGTGCCGCTCGGCGTCGCGGGTGCGGAGCCACCACCGGCCGGCCGGCCGGTGAACGTGTCAGCTGCGACCGTGAAGCCCGAGCCGGACACCGCTGTGACCTTGCCGAACGTCATCGCGCCGAAGCCGCCGCCGAAGCCGCCACGTCCCCCGGTGGGGGCACCGCTGGGCTGGCCGCCGGGCTGCCCGCTCCCGCCGCCCTGACCGCCACCGTTGAACGTGCCGCCCCCGTTGGAGCCCGACGCGCGCACCCCGCCGCCACCGAACCCACCGCCGCCGCCGAATGCACCGGCGATCCCACACTGCCCGTTGACCGGCGCGGTGATCGTCACCGTACCGGCGTCGACCTGGGTGCTCTGGGTCGGCCGCGCGGTAGGCGTGGCGCCCGGCGTGCCTGTCCCGCCGGCTCCGCCGGCGCCGGCGGTCCGGACGACGACACAGCTGCCGACCTTGACGTCGCTCTTGGTCGTCGCCTCGGTCGCGGTGAACCGGGTCGATGCCGTGTAGGTGACGGCCGTCTGGGTGTCGGTCGACTGCACCTGCAGGGTCTTGCCGCTGATTTGGGCCACGAGACCGAAGACCCCCGGCTGTCGGTTGCCGCCCTGGCCCGACGCGCCCCGAGCCGTGGGCGCTCCCGTCGGTGCGCTGCCGCCGGCCGAACTGCCGCCGCTCGACCCGCCGCAGGCACCGAGGAGGAGCGTGGCGAGGACGACCGGCACGGCAACGGCGTACGGGCGCAGGGATCGGGCGGCGTTCATGGACTGCTCCAGATATTCGAGATCGATAGATGGGTGGACGGACGTGCGCTCATTCGGATCGCAGGGCTTCGATGGGGGCCAGCCGGGCGGCTCGCCCAGCCGGGTAGACGCCGGCCGCGATGCCGATGACCAGCGCTACGACGAGTGCGCCCAGCGCGGCGGTGCCGGAGATGGTGACCGGCTGGCTGATGAAGTGCTCCAGGGCGCGGGAGCCGATGGCTCCGATGGCCAGACCGGCCAGCCCGCCGGCAAAGCCGAGCATGCTCGCCTCGACGAGGAACTGGCGCCGGATCACCCGCGGCGTCGCACCCAGCGCCTTGCGCAGGCCGATCTCCCGGATCCGCTCGGTCACCGAGACCAACATGATGTTCATGACGCCGATCCCGCCGACCAGCAACGAGACCGCGGCGATCCCACCCAGCAGCACCGTCAACGTCTTGCTCGTCGAGGACACCGTCGCCAGCAACGACTGCTGGCTGTTGATGGTGAAGTCGGCGGTCGATGTCGCCGTGATCCCGTGGGTCGCCGAGAGCGTCGCGTTGGCCTCTTGGTACGCCGCGGACAACGTGCCCTGCGAACTCGCCTCGAGGTAGATCGTGGACAGAGAGTTGGGCGTAGAGCTCGTGGAGACGCGGCTGATGAACGCTGTCTGCGGCATCACTGCCTGGTCGTCCTCGTCCGAAGTCGTCGACGCCCCAACGGTGTTCAGCACGCCGATCACCGTGAACGTCGACCCGTTGATGGTCACCGACTGACCGATCGGACTGCCGAAGGTGAAGAGTTCCGAGGCGGTGGTCGAGCCGAGCACCACCACCGGCGAGCCGCTGTCGAGCTCGGCCTGGGTGAAGAACCGCCCCTCCGCCACCGTGCGGGCGCGTACGCCGAGCCACGACGGCGTGGTGCCGACGACGCTGGTCGTCCAGTTGGTGCTGCCGTTGACCAGGGACGCCTCGGTCGTCGAAACCGGCGCCACCGCAGCGATATCCGGCGCCGTGGTGTGGTCGGACAACGCCACGGCATCACGGGTCGTCAGCGTGGAAGCTGAGCCCCGGCCGCCTCGGATGCCTCCGGTCGTCGTCGACGAGCCCGGGGAGACGATCAGCAGGTTGCTGCCGAGCGAGCTGATCTGCGCCTTCACCTGAGCCGAGGCGCCCTGGCCCAGCCCGACGGTCAGCATCACCGCGGCGATCCCGATCAGGATGCCCAGCATGGTCAACGCAGAACGCATCCGCCGGGCCCGGATCGCGTCCAGCGCGGTGCGCGCAGTCTCGCTCCAGTTCACCGGGCCAGGGCTCCCTCGAGGGTCGGTTCCTCGATCTGCCCGTCTCGGATCCGGATCACCCGGCGGGCGGCCAAGGCCACGTCGTGCTCGTGGGTGATCAGCACGATGGTGCGCCCGGAGGCGTGCAGCTCCTCGAACAACCCGAGGATGTCGCTGGTGGACCTGGAGTCGAGGTTGCCGGTGGGTTCGTCGGCCAGGATCAGCGCCGGGTCGGTCACCAACGCTCGCGCGACCGCGACCCGCTGCTGCTGACCGCCGGACATCTCACCCGGACGGTGCTCGGTCCGGTCGGCGAGCCCGACCCGGGCCAGGGCCTCCATCGCCCGCTCCCGGCGCTCGGTCCTGTGGACACCCGCGTAACACAGCGGCAGCTCGACATTGCGCCAGGCCGGCATCGAGGTCAGCAGGTTGAACTGCTGGAAGACGAACCCGATCTTCTGGTTGCGGACCTCGGCCAGCTCGGCTTCAGTCATCTGCGAGACGTCCGTGCCGTCCAGCTCGTAATGGCCGCTCGTCGGGTTGTCCAGGCAACCCAGGATGTGCATCAACGTCGACTTCCCCGACCCCGACGGCCCCATGATCGCCACGTAGTCACCCGGGTCGACGTCCAACGAGACGCCCCGCAACGCGTGCACCTCACCCGCGTCCGTGCCATAGACCTTCGCGATGTCCTGCATCGACAGGATCGCCGGCCGGCCCAGGACGGGCTCGGTCACTGCGGGCTGGGTCAACTCGGGCTGGGTCACCTCGGGCTCTTGATCGCTCACCCGTTGCCTCCGCCACCGGTGCCGCCGCCGGCCCGGCCGGTGCCGGTGCCTCCGGTCCCTCCACCGAAGCCACCGCCACCGGCCCCTCCGCCGAACCCACCGCCACCAGCTCCACCACCAAAACCGCCGCCACCGAACCCTCCGCCGGTGCGCGTGCCGGTGCCGTTCCTGGCCCCCGTGCTGGTCGTGCGGGTGACCGCGACCTTGTCGCCGGACTTCAGCCCCGCGGTGACCTGGGTGCTCGGTCCGTACGTCGTACCGACGGTCACGAAGGTCTGGACCTGCTTGCTCCCGTTCATGACGTAGACGAACGTCTTGCCGCCGGTGGAGTGCAGGGCGGCGGTCGGCACGGTCAGGACGCCGGTGACCTGCTTGACGATGATGGTGACGTTGGCCGAGGCCCCGGCGTACATCCCGCTCGGGCTGCCGGTGACGGCTACGACCACCGGGAAGGTGGCGCTGGACGAGCTCGAGTCGCTCGACGCGACGATGCCCACGGAGTCGACCGTCCCGAAAACCCTTGCCGTGGCGCCGGTTGGAGTGATCTGGGCCTGCAGGCCCTTCTTGATGGAGGCCAGGTCGGCGCTGCCGACGGTCGCATCGACGACCCAGGACGAGGTGGAGATGACGACGATGTCATCGGAGCTGCTGGAGCTGCCGCTACTGCCCGAGCTGTTGGAGGAGTTCGCGCCGTTGCTGGAGCCGCCGGAGCCGCTCCCGCCCGATGACCCGGAGCCAGAGGAGCTGCCGGATCCGACCGAGTCGCCGACGTTGACGCCGACCGAGGCAACGGTGCCGGTGATCGTCGAGCGCAGCGCTCCGTCGGCCAGGTCGGTCTTCGCGGCGCTCAGGTTGCTCTTGGCCTCGGCGACCTGGGCCTGCGCCGACGCGACCTGAGCCGACGATGAGCCCGACTCCGCCGAGCTGAGCGAGTCCTCGGCCGCCGTGAGGTTGGCTTCGGCCAGGGTCACTGCTGATTTCAGGTCGGTGGTGCCGACGCGAGCCAGGACCTGACCCTTGGTCACCTTCTGGCCCACCGACACGGGGACCGAGGTGACCGTGCCGCTGACCGCGAAGGACAGGTCGGCCTCGTGGGCCGGTTCGATCGTCCCGGTTGTCGTGACGCTCTGGCTGACGGTGGAGGAGGACACGGTGGCGGTCGTCGTGGTCGTGCGTGGACGTCGACTTGCCCCTGGTTGCCGCCCACGCGACGCCGCCGCCGGCACAGATCAGGACCACGAGCGCGACCAGGACCGCCCACTGGCGCCGACCCCGGACCCGCGGCATTCGCAACCGCCCCGCCATCGTTCACCTCTCGGTCGGTCCACCCATGGGAGCGCCATCGAGCGCCATCGAGCGCCATCGAGCGCCGTGGAAAGCCATGGAGCGCTGGAGCGCCGAGAACTGATGATGTTCGGGTGGCCTGGATAGTGGGTGGGCTCTTCCTAGGAGCCGGCTGTGAGCCGAGCCGAACGCCCCCGCGACCAGGGGTCGGCCCGTCATCCTGGCCAGAGCGGGCTCATAGCCCATCGACAGGTCCTGAACAGTTCTGCTGCAGCCGCTGTGAATATCCCTAGGAAGTCCCCGCGCGAGGCGGGTGCGAGAAGGAGCCCGAGATGAGTACGCCCGAGACACCGTCGTCCGGCGACGAGCAGCCGGCCCAGACCGAGCCGGTCGCAGCCCCCCGATGAGCCGGCCCAGACTGAGCCGGCCCAGACTGAGCCGGTCGCAGTCACCCCGGCCCCGGAGTCGGCGGTGTGGGCACCGGTTGCCGCGGCAGCCCCGAGTGGGCCCACTCGGTCGCGGACCGAGCGCTTCCACGGCTGGCTGGGCGGCCTGGCCCCGTTGGCGGTCGGAGGGTTCGCCCTCCTTCTGTTGTTGGTGGGTTTTGGTGCGGGTGCCCTCGTGGTGCACGCCGGCCAGAGCGACTCGAAGCAGGTGCCGTTCGGACGGCACGGCGGCTTCGGGCCGGGTCAGCGCGGCCCGGACGGGCAGCAGGCCCAGCCGCGGCCAGCAGGGCCAGCCCGGCCAGCCGGGTCGGCGCAACCAACAGGGCCAGCCGGGCCAGGAGAGCGGGACGGGCCAGCAGCAGAACCAGCAGGGACCCGGCGCGTTCGCCGGCGGCTTCGGCGCCGCGACCGCCGGGACCATCGTCAGCGTCGACGGCGACACCATGACGGTGCGCACGGCGGCCGGATCGACGGTGAAGGTGACCTTGTCGTCCTCGACCGCGATCCGGCTCACGAACACCGGAGCGCCGAGCGACCTCAAGGCCGGTGCGCGGGTGTTGGTCCTCGGGCCCAACAACAACGGCACCGTAGCCGCTCGCAGCGTGACCAGCGGCAGCGCGATCGCGGCTCCTGGCGGGTCGGCTCCGACCAGCTGACCCGTTCCGCGATGATGGGCGGGTGCAGATCAGCGTCCGTCCGGCCACGGTCGGCGACGTCCGGGCCATCCGCGCCCTCGTCGAGCCGTTGTCCCGAGAGCGGGTGCTGCTGGACAAGGACGCGGTGACCTACTACGAGGCGATCCAGCAGTTCCTCGTCGCCGAGGCCGAATCCACTTCTGCGCTGGTTGGTTTCGGTGCCCTGCACGTCCTGTGGGAGGACCTGGCCGAGGTCCGGACGCTGGCCACTGATCCGGCGTACCGGCGCCAGGGCGTCGGTCACGTCCTGCTGGAGGCGCTGCTGGACCGCGCCCGCGACCTCGGCGTCAAACGCGTCTTCTGCCTGACCTTCGAGGTGAGCTTCTTTGCCGGACACGGCTTTTCGGTGATCGAGGGCACTCCCGTCGAGCCGGACGTCTACGCCCAACTGTTGCGGTCGTACGACGAGGGCGTGGCTGAGTTCCTGGACCTCGACCGGGTCAAGCCCAACACCTTGGGCAACACCCGCATGCTCCGCGTCCTCTAGGACGAACAGACGGCACAGCCCGGCCTGGCCGACCAAGACAGTTGGTCGTGATGCGTTGGCGCCGTGCCGCGTGGCCGTCGTCGTTCGCGCGGCGTGCCCTGCTGTCAGGTCCGACGGACTGTCTCGACCTGCGCCCCGAGAGCCGCCGGGCGGTCAGCTGTGGACGTGCTCCTTGTCCTGCGCGTCCTCGTTGTCGTTCGCCTCGTCCGTCGCTGACTCCGACTCCGGCTCAGACGGGGACTCGGCGGCCTGGACCGGCTCGTCCTGGGCCGGGGCATCCTCAGCGGCCGGCTGGGCCGGAGCCGCGACCGGGTCGTCGAAACCGACTGCGGCGCCTGAGGATCCGGTCAGGGTCGCCAGCATCTGCCGCACGTTGGCCAGCTGCGCGTTGATGCTGTCGCGCCGGGCACTGGCGGCGGCCAGCTCGCGCTCGGACTCCGAGCGGATCCGGGCCACGCGGGCCTGAGCCTCGCTGATCAGGTGCTCGGACTGCTGCTGGGCCTCGTCCACGATCCGCTTGGACTCGGCCTGGGCGGAGGCGCGCTCGCGCTCGGCGTCGCGCCGCTGCGAAGCGAGCGAGTCCTGCAGCTGGCTGAGCTGGGCCTGGGCGGCAGCGGTCTGCGTCGTGAAGTCGCGCTCGGCCCGCTCGCGGCGCTCGGCCAGGGTCTGCTCGAAGTCGAGTGCGGCCTGGGCGGCGGCGGCGCGCTGGTGCTCGTAATAGGCCTCGGCCTCCTCACGACGTGCGGTCGCGTCGCGGTCAGCGGTGTCGAGGATCTCGTCCGACTGGCGGCGGGCCTCCTCGAGCATGCGGGCGGCCTCGGCCTCGACGCCGCTGCGGACGTCCGCGGCGTAGGTCTCGGCGTCCTGGCGCTGCGCGGCGGCGCTGGTCTCGACCTCTTCGCGGTAGGTCTTGGCGTCGGTCGCGGCGCGCAGCCGGATGTCGGCGGCCTCGTCGCGGGCCAGCCCGAGCATCTGCCCGACCCGGGCGCCCAGGTGCTCGTACGACGCCTCGGCCGGCTCGCCGGCGTCGGCCGACGCAGCGTTCTGCTCACGGTCGGCCCACTCGGCGGCCTGCTGGGCGTGCGCCTCGTCGGCCTCGCGCAGCTTGGTCTCGGCTTCCTGGGCGGCCTGCTGGGCGCGCTCGGCGTCGGCCCGGAGCTGCGCCATCTGCCCCTCGAGGTCGGCGGCGCGGTTCTTGTGCGCCTCCAGCGTGGTCGAGAGGTCCGCGACGGCCCGGTCCACCTCGGTGGGCTCGTAGCCGCGCAGGACGGTCCGGAACGACGTGCCTTCGCTCATGAGTTCCTCGTCATCTCGGCAACCTCGGCGGGCTGCTCGTCTTCGGTCAGCTGTTCGCTGTCGTCGTGGTGTTCCTGGTGGTGCTCGGGCTGGGGGTCGCTCTCCGGTTGCTCCATTTGGGCGACGTCGCTCTCACCGTCGGCACCCTCGGGCTCGGCCTTGAATGCTTCGCCAGCATCTTCTGCGCTGGGCTGGGCGGCATCGTCCTCAGTCGCCTCGCTGGTGGCCCCATCCGCCGTCTCGTCGCCCACCGGCTCACCGCTCTGGTCGGGCCGGCGGCCACCGCGCTCGCCAACCGCGAGGGCGTCGATGACACCGGAGAGGTGGCCGAGCTCAGAGGTGATGCTCTTGCGGCGTTCGATCAGGGAGGCGACCTCGCGGCGCGCCGATTCCAGCATGGCTCGAGCCTGGTTGCGAAGGTGGTCGGCCTCGGCTCGGGCATCGGCGACCAGCCGGGTCGCCTCGTCCCGCGACGTACGCCGCAGCTCGAGGGCCTGGCTCTGGGCGGTGGCCACCTCGTCGGCCACGCGCTGCCGGAGGGCCTTGGCGCCGGCCTCGGACTCGTCGAGGCGGCGCTGGGCTCGGGCCAGCTTCGCCGTCCGCTCCTCTTCCGCCAGCTCGGCCGCCGTCGCCATCGACTGGGTCGCCTCGTCCCGGTGGGCTTGAGCGTCGATCCGGGCTTGCTCGAGCTCCTGGGCGGCCTCCGCCCGGGCGGCGGCCGCGGCCTTCTGCGCGTCGGCCAACCGGGTGCGGGCCTTCTGGGCGCTCACGCTGGTCAGGGTCTGGATCCGGGTGCGCCGCTCGCGCAGCACGCGGGTCGCCTCGGCGTGGCTGTCGGCTCGGGTCCGAGCAGCCTCGCTCTCGGCGGCGGCGAGGAGGGAGTCCATCGTCTGGGTGGTCCAACGCACGTGTTCCGCCGCCGTCGCCATCTCGCGCTCGGCATCCGAACGCGCCTGCGCCACAACGTCTTCCGCGTGCCCGGCTGCACGCGAGCGCTCGTCATCCGCCGCCGCCTGTGCCTCTCGCAGATGGGCCTGAGCCTCGGCGACAGTGGCCTCGGCGTCGGCCTCGGCCTGTGACGTGAGCTGCTCGGCCTGCTGCGCGGCGTCCCGCACGATCTGGCGGGCCTGCTCACGCGCGACCAGCAGCTGCGCGTCGGCCTCCTGCTCAGCGTTGGCGACCCGCTGCTCGGCCCGCTCGGTCGCCTCGGTGAGGATCTTGTCGGCTCGCACGCGCATCGCGGCGTACTCGGTCTGCGCGGACTCTCGGGTGCGGTCGGCGTCCTGCTGCGCGAGCTCGCGGATCTGCTGGGCATCCTGCTCAACCCGGGTGCTGAGGTCCTGGGCCGACCGGTTGGTCGCCTCGGAGACCAGATGAGCTTGCTCGGCCGCATCCGCGATGAGCGCCTTGGCCTCCTCCTGGGCGTCGCCCAGCAGGCTCTCGGCGAGCGCGTTACGCCGCCGGGCCTCATCCAGGGCCCGGGCCGCCTGCAGTCGCATGGCCTTGGCTTCGGCCTCCGCCTCGGCCCTGACCTGGTCGGCGACGTGGTGGGCGCGTTCGAGCAGGGTCTGCGGCTCATCCGCGGCATCGGGGAGATCCGCAATGTCAGGGATGTCGGGGAGATCAGGGAGATCGGGAATGCTGTCCTCCGCGAGCGGGCGAGCGGGTGCCGACCGGTCTTCATCGGCTGCCAGATCGGGTCCGGCGGTCCGCACGTCATCGCCGATCTGCGCCGCGTCCATGCCCGCATCGTCTCAGACCAGCTTGTGAGCGGCATACCCCAACCGGAGGATTTGGTGGCGCACTGGGTTCCCGCGTTGACACTGCGTGACCGAACTCCCCGGGAGGCCACGCTGCGTGCTCCCACCCGGCCGCCATGCTCCCGTCAGACCGGTGATCAGCACCCGAAATCGCGGGAATCACCGGCCTCCAGGGAGCACGGGGTCCACGGGCCCCGGCGCTCTTCAGCCCGGCAGCCGAAACTCGTCGGCGCCGAGCGGCTCGACCAGACCGTCGGCGACCAGGCTGTCCAGACAACGTTCGCGCTGCGCCGGGTCGCGCAGGCTGCTGTCGGGGACGGCCCTCAGGAGCTCAGCAGCGCGCAGCGGCCGGTCGCTGTCGCGCAAAGCGGCCAGCAGCCGGCCTCGCACCTGGCGGTCGGTGCCGTGCCAGGCCTGCACCGGGTGCGGCTTCCCGTCGTACGCCGGGGAACCGGCGAGCACCCAGGCGCAGCGCTCGCGCAGCGGGCACTCGGTGCAGCGCGGCGCTCGCGCCGTGCAGACCAGCGCCCCGAGCTCCATGACGGCGACGTTCCAGGGCGCGACCGCGTCATCGGCGGACGGCAACAGGTGCTCGGCCAGGCGCTGCTCCGCGGCCGACAGCGCCGGCGCCGGGAGGGCAACCCCGCTGACGGCCCGGGCCTGGACCCGGCGCACGTTGGTGTCGACGACCGCGTGGCGGGCACCGAACGCGAAGCTCGCCACCGCGGCCGCCGTGTAGCTGCCGACACCCGGCAGCGCCAGCAGATCGGCGTACGACGAGGGCACCTGCCCGTCATGGCGCTCGACCATGGCGCGGGCCGCGTCATGCAGCCGCAGGGCGCGGCGGGGGTAACCGAGCCGGCCCCAGTGTCGGATCGCGTCGCCCGGTGCCGCGGCCGCGAGCGCGGCGGGTGCCGGCCAGCGCCGCAGCCAGTCGGTCCAGACCGGGAGCACGCGGGCCACCGGGGTCTGCTGGAGCATGATCTCGCTGACCAGGACGCCCCACGGTGTGCGTCCGGGTGCTCGCCACGGCAGATCGCGCGCGTTTGCGGCGTACCAGCGGAGCAGTGGTGCGCGCAGCCCTCGGGCCGAGATCGGGCGCGCGCTCAGACGTACCGCTCGAGGATGCTCGACTCGGCCAGCCGGGACAGACCTTCGCGCACCGTACGGGCCCGGCCCTCGCCGACGCCCTCGACCGCCATCAGGTCCTCGACGCCGGCGGCCAGCAGCTTCTGCAGGCTGCCGAAGTGGTCGACCAGACGTTCGACGATGGCGCCGGGCAGCCGTGGCACCTTGGAAAGCAGTCGGTAGCCGTGCGGGCTCACGGCCGCGTCGAGGGCGTCGCCGATGACGTTGAAGCCCAGCGCCCGGGCGCCGGCGGTGAGGTCGAGCAGATCGGTCGCCGACAGCGCACTGAGGTCGGTGAGGACCTCGGTCATCTCGCGGTGGTTCTTCGCGGCCGACAGGTAGTCGCGCACGACCAGTTCGCGGTCGTTGCCGACGCCGCCGGTCAGCTCGTCGAGCTGCAGGGTCAGCAGCCGGCCGTCGGTGCCGAGCTCGATGACGTAGCCGGCGATCTCCTCGCTGATCCGGCGGACCATCTCCAGCCGCTGCACCACGGCGGCGACATCGCGGACCGTGACCAGGTCCTCGATCTCGAGTGCCGACAGCGTGCCGGTGACCTCGTCCAGCCGCAGCTTGTAGCGCTCGAGCGTGGCCAGCGCTTGGTTGGCCCGCGACAGGATGGCGGCCGAGTCCTCGATGGCGCGCCGTTGGCCCCCGACGTAGAGCGCGATCATCCGCATCGACTGGCTGACCGAGATGACCGGCAGCCCGGTCTGCTTGGCCACCCGCTCGGCCGTGCGGTGGCGGGTGCCGGACTCGGAAGTCTCGATCGAGGGGTCCGGCACCAGCTGGGTCGCCGCGCGCACGATCCGGCTGACGTCGCGGTCGACGACGATCGCGCCGTCCATCTTGGCCAGCTCGCGCAGCCGGGTAGCGGCGAACTCGACGTCGAGCGGGAAGCCGCCGGTGCACAGGCTCTCGACCGTCTTGTCGTTGCCGAGCACGATCAGCGCGCCGGTGTTGCCGCGCAGGATCCGCTCGAGCCCGTCGCGCAGCTCGGTCCCGGGCGCGACAGCAGCCAGCGTCCCGCGCATCAGCTCGTCCTCGGAGCGCTCGAGCGCCATAGCTTTGCCAGCCCTCCCCAAGCCCCGCCCGTCGGCCGGTTCGTGCGTCCGGTGCCGCTGCGGCTGATTCGACCGATCAGGTGGTTTCGTCGCGCAGTGTAACCGGCACGAGGCGGCCGAACCCTACAGACTCCGCATGCTGGCCAGTCGCAGCGCGGTGCTGAGGTCAGGAGCCTCCGCGATGCGCATCCCGTCGGGGAGACCGGCGGTGCCGAGGGTCCCGGGCGGCGCGATGGCGTGGGAGAAGCCCAGCCGGTAGGCCTCGACCAGACGACGGCCGATGCCGGCAACTGGCCGCACCTCGCCGGCCAGGCCGACCTCGCCGACGGCAACCGTGCCGACGACGAGCGCGCGGTCGATGGTGGCGCTGGCCAGGGCAAGCGCCACGGCCAGGTCGCTGGCCGGCTCCGTGAGCCGGACCCCGCCCACCGTGGCCACATGGACGTCGCAGGCGCGCAGCGTCTCGATCTGGGCCCGGCGGTCGAGCACCGCCAGGATCATCGAGAGCCGGTTGGAGTCGATGCCGCTCGCTGCTCGCCGCGGGTTGCTCGCGGTGGTGGGCGACACCAGGCCCTGGACCTCGGCGATGAGCGGGCGCCGGCCCTCGAGCGTGACGGTCAGGCAGGTGCCGGGCACGGCCGCCGCCCGGCGGCTCAGGAAGAGCCCGCTCGGGTCGGGCAGTCCGATCAGGCCGGCGTCGGAGAGGTCGAAGCAGCCGACCTCGTCGGTCGGGCCGTAGCGGTTCTTCACCGCCCGGACCAGGCGCAGGCGCGAGTGCCGCTCGCCCTCGAAGGCGATGACGACGTCGACCAGATGCTCCAGCACGCGGGGCCCGGCGATCGAGCCGTCCTTGGTGACGTGGCCGACCAGCAGGGTCGAGATGTTGCGCGCCTTGGCCACGGCGATGAGCGCGGCCGCGACCTCACGGGTCTGGGCCACGTTGCCGGCCGCGCCGTCCAGGTCGGCCGAGGCGATGGTCTGCACCGAGTCGATGACGACCAGGTCAGGAGCGATGGTGTCGATGTGACCGAGCACCGCCGACAGGTCGGTCTCGGCGGCCAGGAACAGCGTGCGGGCCATCGCCTCGATCCGCTCGGCCCGCAGTCGGACCTGGGCCGCGGACTCCTCGCCGGTGAGATAGAGCACCCGCCGGCCCTCGCGGGCGGCGCGGGCGGCCACGTCGAGCAGCAGCGTCGACTTGCCGATCCCGGGCTCGCCGGCGACCAGGACGACCGCTCCCGGGACGAGCCCGCCGCCGAGGACCCGGTCGAACTCGCCGACCCCCGTCGGGTTGGACTGCGCGAGCGTCACGTCGACGTCCATGATCGCCCGGGCGGGAGCGCTGACCGGCCCGGCTGCGGTCGTGCGGGTGCGGGGGGCCCCGACCTCCTCGACCGTGCCCCAGGACTGGCACTCGCCGCAGCGGCCGACCCACTTGCCGGCGGTCCAGCCGCACTCGCTGCACCGGAAGCCTGGGCGCGGAGCGGCCTTGGCCGACGACGGCCGGGTCGAGGTGGTGGTGGTGCGGCGTACCGAATTCGAACTCATGACCGAGACGCTAGGGCCACCGACCGACAACTCGGGGGAGGCGCGGCGGCGGTCATCGGAGCCATCCGGGGCCGCCGGGAGGTCGGGCTAGGCGACGGCCTTGGTCGCGGCGAAGATCGCACCGCTGCAGAAGACGGCGACGGACGGCGTCGCCGCCACGAGGAACCAGACCCAGTTGCCGGTGCGGCGGTACTGGAAGATCCCGGTGAGTACGGCGATCAGGATGCCCACCATCGTGATCGCGAACGCGAGGCCGAGCTTGCCGCCGGGAGCCGTCGTGGCGGTCGGCGACACGATCAGGCCGGGGATGGCCACCGCCAGGACGAGCGAGCCGCCGATCACGATCACGCTGATGATGTCGATCGGCTTGGGCCGGTTGAGCGGCCGGATCGGTGCGATCTCACGGTCGCCCTCCGCGTCGTGGAAGGCCGCCTCGGGGTGCTCGCTCTGCTCTGGCGCGGAGGTCATGGGGACAGTCTCGCCCTTCCGGCCTTCCGGCGCACGCACCGGGTCCGCTCTGGGCTTTGGGTGCGGCTCGAGTCCCGCTCAGGTCCGGGCCGAGATCCGATCGGCGACCTTGGCCAGCAGTGTCGTGCCGCCGCCCTTGTTCTCCCTGCGGTCGGCGGCCCGGTACGCCGCGTAGAGGGTCTGGACGCCGAGCCAGCGCAGCGGTTCGGGCTCCCACTGCCGCACCTTGCGGCCGACCCAGGGCAGCGCGGTCAGGTCGGTCGCTTCACCGATCACCAGGTCGCGCAGCGTGCGGCCGGCCAGGTTGGTCGTGGCGACCCCGTGTCCGACGTAGCCCCCCGCCCAACCGAGTCCGGTGCGCTTGTCCAGGCCGGAGGTCGAGCACCAGTCCCGCGGCACGGCGAGCACGCCGGACCAGACGTGGTCGATGGCCGCGTCGCGCGTCACGGGCAGGAGGCGGTGCAGGATCTGTTGCAGTGCGGCAATCGTCGACGACTGGGTCTTGCCGTCATGGTCGGTCCGCGAGCCGTAGCGGTAGGGCACGCCCCGCCCGCCGATGGCGATCCGGTCGTCGATCGTGCGCTGGGCGTACATGTAGGCGTGGGCCAGGTCGCCCAGTGTCTCGCGGCCGGACCAGCCCATCTCGTCCCACATCGCCGCCGGCAGGGGCTCGGTCACGATCAGGCTGGAGTTCATCGGCAGCCAGGTCCGGTGCAGGCCAGGCAGACCGGCGGTGAACCCCTCCGTGGCGCGCAGGACGTAGGTCGCCCGGACGGTGCCGCGGGGGGTCACGGCGGACGCGTCCCCGCCGTCGCTCGCCGCCGGCTCGATCCGGGTCACCGGCGTCGACTCGTAGACCTCGACGCCGAGGGCTCGGACGGCCTGGGCGAGACCCGCGGCCAGCTTGGCCGGCTGGATCCGGGCGCAGTGCGGGGTCCAGGCGCCGACGACCAGCCCGTCGACGTTGATCCGCTCCCGCGCGGCGGCGCCTTCGAGCAGCTCGTAGTCGGTCTCGCCCCACTCGTGGGCCTCGGCAACCTCCTCGCGCAGCCGCTCGGCCTGGGCCTGGTTGGTCGCGACGTTGAGCTCGCCGCCCTTGACCGCGTCGATGTCGATGCCCTCGGCGGTCGTGACCCGCAGCACCTCATCGACCGCGTCGTTCATCGCGTGCTGCAGGGCGACGACGCCCTGCCGGCCGTGGGTCGCGGCGTAGCGACGGCGGGTCCCGGCGATCGATGCCGTCAGCCAGCCGCCGTTGCGCCCGCTCGCGCCGTACCCGCAGAAGCGCGCCTCGAGCAGCACCACGCGCAGGGAGGGGTCCGCCTGCTTGAGGTAGTAGGCCGCCCACAGCCCGGTGAAGCCGCCGCCGACGATGCACACGTCGGCGTCCAGGTCACCGGAGAGCGCCGGTCCGGGGGTGGGGAGCCCGATGCTGCGCCACCAGAACGAGACATCCCCATTGATCACGGCGGCGAGGCTATCTGGGTCGGGTCCAAAGCCAAAGACGCTGGGTACGCGCGCCCGTTCCGCGCGGGGCCGAGTCCTGCTCGCGGCGAAAGGATTGTTGGCGGATGACCCCGATTTGCGGGTCAGTTGCCAACAATCGCCGGAGCAGGAAGCCGCGAGCCCAACTCAGCCCCGCGCAGGGCCGGCGCGTCGTACCCAGCGCTCTTGTCCTTAGAAGTACCGCCACCACAGGTTCGCCGCGTAGTCCACGGTGAGCCCGGCATGACCAGCGAGCGCCCGATCCGCGACCTCGGGCGGCAGCTCGATGCGGACGACGGCCTCCAGGTCCTCGCGCCGCTCGAACACCCACTCGAGGTCCAGCTCCTGCCGAGACCACCCATGAGTAGCCCAGAACCGTTGCACCGCAACCGGATCGTACGACGGGAGCCACTCGCGGAACCACGCGCCGTACGTCGATCGGGTCGGGTCGACGTCGACGACGAAGGCCGCGCCACCCCGGCGGACCAGGCGGCCGAGCTCGCGCAGCCCCGGCTCAGCGCCCGGCCCGAAGAAGTAGGCCCACCGGGCCTGGGCGACGTCGATGCAGGCGTCCGGCAACGGCACCCGCTGGGCGGTCCCGGCCAGCACCTGGACGTTGGCCAGACCGGCCGTACGCCGCCGGGCCAGCTCGGCCAGGGGTGCGTGCGGCTCGACGCCGAGGACCCGCTCGGCGCGCTCGGCCAGCCGGGGGAGGTGGAAGCCCGTGCCGCAGCCGATGTCGAGCACGGTCGCCCCGGCCCAGTCCCGGATCTCGGCCATCGCCGCCTCGATCCGGCGCTGCGGGTCGACCGCGCGGTTCTCCAGCTCGTAGGTCTGCGGGTGCTCCCAGATGTTGGGGCTGCGCCGCACGCCGTCAGGCGCCAGAACCCTTGCCCCGGTTGGTTCTTGGCGCCCGCGCGGTGGACTTGGCCGCCGCCTCGGCCGCCAGCGTCGCCGGGTGCACCAGCAGCGGCAGCAGGGCGCGACCACCGTTGGTCCGGGCCGCCTTGACGACGGCCATGTGCGCGACGCAGTGGGTCGCGAGCTCGTCGTACGCCGCATCGCCCATCAGCTCGCGGAGCTCGCCCTCGTTGGAGCGGAAGACGGGCTCGCGCCCGATGTGGGCCTCGGAGTTGCCGCTGCAGTACCAGTCCAGGTCGTGGCCGCCCGGGCCCCAGCCGCGCCGGTCGTACTCCGCGATCGTCGTCTCGAGGTAGCGCGTGCCGTCCGGGCGCTTGACCTTGCGGTAGGAGCGGCGGATCGGCAGCTGCCAGCAGACGTCCGGCTTGACCGTGTGCGGCGCCAGCCCGGAGCGCAAGGCCTCCTGGTGCAGCGAGCAGCCGTCGCCGGCGCCGAAGCCGGGCCGGTTGAGGAAGATGCAGGCGCCGTCGACGACCCGGGTCTTCAGCTCGCCGTCCTCGAGCTCGGTCCAGCCGCCGTTGCGCTTGCGGCCCTCCTCGCGGAACTGCCAGGTCTCCGCGGTGAGCCGCTTGACGGTGGCCTCGACCCGCTCGACGTCCTCGTCGTCGGTGAAGTGGGCGCCCAGCGTGCAGCAGCCGTCGGAGGGGCGGTCGGCGTAGATGCCGGCGCAGCCCGAGCCGTAGATGCAGGTCCAGGACGACGTCAGCCAGGTGATGTCGCAGCGGAACCGTTGCGGCAGGTCGGCTTCCTCGACCTCCTCGGCGTCCTCGTCGATCCCGTCGACGTCGACGGGCGGTTCGGGCCGCGAGGGGTCCACGAACTCGATCCAGGTGCGGGAAATGTCCAGCGAGACCTCGGGCACGACTGCAGCCTAGGGCGGCTTCGCTACGGTTCGCGCATGCGGCTCGGCGTGCTGGACATCGGCTCCAACACCGTCCACCTGCTGGTCGTCGATGCGCACCCGGGGGCCCGCCCGCTCCCGGCGTACTCCCACAAGGTGTCGCTGCGGCTGGCTGAGTACCTCGTGGACGGGCAGATCGCCACGAAGGGTGCGACCGCCCTGGGCGAGATCGTCACCGACGTGATGCGGATCGCCGAGGACCAGGGCGTGCAGGAGGTCCTCGCCTTCGCGACGAGCGCGATCCGCGAGGCCCCCAACGGCGAGGCGGTCCTGGCCGCCATCCGGTCCAGCACCGGCGCGCCGTTGCAGGTGCTGTCCGGCCAGGACGAGGCGCGGCTGACCTTCCTCGCCGTACGCCGCTGGTTCGGCTGGTCGAGCGGCCACCTGCTCGCGCTCGACATCGGCGGCGGCTCGCTGGAGATCGCGGCCGGCATCGACGAGGTGCCGGACGCCGCGCTGAGCCTGCCGCTCGGCGCCGGCCGGCTCACCCGGGAGCGCCTGCCGGGCGACCCGCCCAGCGCGGACGACGTGCGCGCGCTGCGTCGCTACATCCGGGTCGAGATCGGTGCCGTCGTGCGGGCGGTGGTCAAGACCGGGACGCCGGACCGGGTCGTCGGCACCTCCAAGACCCTGCGCTCGCTCGCCCGGGTCGCCGGTGCCGCGCCCTCCTCCGACGGCCCGTACGCCGCACGCGAGCTGCGGGCGAGCGACGTGGCCGCGCTCGTCGACCGGTTGGCCGGCCTGACCACGGCCCGGCGTCGTGAGCTGCAGGGCGTCTCGCCGGAGCGGGCCGGGCAGCTGCTGGCCGGTGCGCTCGTCGCCGACGCCGCGATGGACCTGCTCGGGGTGAGCGAGCTCGACATCTGCCCCTGGGCCCTGCGCGAGGGGATCATCCTGCGGCGGCTGGACACGATGTCCGGCTAGGCCTCTTAGGCTGAGGAGATGGCCGAGTTCCAGGTCGCCGAGGACGGCGTCGTGCGCGTGACGCCGGCCAAGGTCTCGCTGTCGACCGCCTCGGCGTACCCGCTCAACTGCGCGACGACCTTCGAGATCGCCGCGCGACTGGGCTACGACGGCATCGAGGTCATGGTCTGGACCGACCCGGTGAGCCAGAACCCGGAGGCCCTGCGCGCGCTGTCCGAGCACCACGGCCTGCCGATCGTCTCGCTGCACGCGCCGACCCTGCTGATCACCCAGCGGGTCTGGGGCACCGACCCGTGGCCCAAGCTGCGGACCTCGTGCGAGGTCGCCCTGGCCATCGGCGCCGGGACAGTTGTCGTGCATCCACCATTTCGCTGGCAGCGCGACTACGCCCGCGGGTTCGCCGTCGGGGTGGCCGAGCTGGAGGCCGAGTTCGGTGTGGCCGTTGCCGTGGAGAACATGTTTCCCTGGCGGGCCCGCGGCCGGGAGCTGATGGCCTACCTGCCGCACTGGGACCCGGTCGGTCAGCCCTACGAGCACGTCACCCTCGACGTCTCGCACACGGCCACCGCCGGTGTCGATCCGATCGCGATGGCCGAGGCGCTCGGCGACCGGCTGGTCCACCTGCACCTGGCCGACGGCTCGGGCAGCGCCAAGGACGAGCACCTGGTGCCCGGCCGTGGTGGGCAACCCTGCGCCGAGCTGCTCGAACGGTTGGCCGCCAAGGGTTGGGCCGGCAACGTCGTGGTCGAGGTGTCGACCCGGCGGGCCGTCGACCTGGCCGAGCGGGAGGCCGATCTCGCCGAGGCCCTCGCCTTCGCCCGCCTCAACCTGGTCGCCGCCGCCCCCTGACCGCTGCGGCGGCTGGATCGGAGCCCGGGCCGTAGCCTGGGGCCCGTGCTGCGCCAGGGTCTGCTCCAGCTGTCCAAGAGCGAGCGGGTCCGCCACCTGGTCGAGACCGCGCCGGTGAGCCGCAACGTCGTCGCTCGCTACGTCGCCGGTGCCGCCACCGAGGACGGGGTACGCGCGGCCGACCAGCTGGTCGCCAGCGGTCGCCTGGTCACCCTGGACCACCTCGGCGAGGACACCCTCGACCTGGCCCAGGCCCGGGCCACCACCGACGCCTACCTCGACCTGCTCCGGCAGCTGTCCGACGCCGGGCTGACCCAGGACAACCGGGCCGAGGTCTCGGTCAAGCTGTCCGCCGTCGGGCAGGCGCTGCCGGGCGACGGCGAGCGGATCGCCCTCGACCACGCGCGCGAGATCTGCCGCGCGGCGGGCGCTGCCGGCACGACGGTCACGCTCGACATGGAGGACCACACGACGACCGACTCGACGCTGTCGATCCTGGGCGAGCTGCGGGCCGACTTCCCCTGGGTCGGCGCGGTTGTCCAGGCCTACCTGCGCCGCACCGAGGGTGACTGCCGCGACCTCAGCCGCGAGGGCTCGCGGGTCCGGCTGTGCAAAGGGGCCTACGACGAGCCGGAATCCGCTGCCTACCAATCGAATCGGGATGTCGACGCGTCGTACGTCCGCTGCTTGAAGGTCTTGATGGCCGGACAGGGTTACCCCATGGTCGCGACCCACGACCCGCGCCTGGTCGCGATTGCCAACACCTTGATCGTGCGCAACCACCGCGACAAGGGGAGCTACGAGTACCAGATGCTCTACGGCATCCGGCCGGACGAGCAGCGCCGCCTGGCCGGGCAGGGCGAGAAGATGCGCGTCTACGTGCCGTACGGCGACCAGTGGTACGGCTACCTGATGCGGCGGATGGCCGAGCGCCCCGCCAACACGGCATTCTTCGTGCGTTCGTTGTTGTCCAAGGGCTGAGGGAGACAGGCATGGGCGCCGGAAACGGCACGGTCGCGATCGTGGGCGCCGGAGTCATGGGGGAGACGCTGCTCTCCGGGCTGCTGCGGTCGGGGCGCGCCGCCGAGGACCTGCTCGTCGCCGAGCGCCGGCCCGAGCGGGTCGCCGAGCTGACCGCGAAGTACGACGTCCGGGTCGTCGACAACGACGAGGCCGCGGCGAAGGCCACGACGCTGGTGCTGGTCGTCAAGCCGCAGGACATGAGCACGGTGCTGGCCGAGGTCTTCGAGCACCTGCGGCCGGGCACCCTCGTTGTCTCGCTGGCCGCGGGCATCACCACCGAGTTCCTGCAGACCCGCCTGCCCCAGGGCACGCCGGTGGTGCGGGTCATGCCCAACACGCCGGCGCTCGTCGACGAGGGCATGGCGGCCATCAGCGCCGGATCCCATTGCGACGACTCGCATCTGGAGGAGGCCGAGGCTCTGCTGCGCTCCTGCGGCAAGGTCATCCGGGTGCCCGAGAACTACCAGGACGCGGTCACCGCGATCTCCGGCTCGGGCCCGGCGTACATCTTCTACGTCGTCGAGGCGATGATCGAGGCCGGCGTCCTGCTCGGCCTGCCGCGTGCGACCTCGACCGAGCTGGTGGTGCAGACGCTCTACGGCGCAGCGACCATGCTCCGGGAGACGGGCGAGCATCCGACGGTGCTCCGCGAGCAGGTCTCCAGCCCGGCCGGTACGACGATGGCCGCGCTGCGTCAGCTGGACGACCACAAGGTGCGGGCGGCGTTCCTGACCGCGATGGAGGCCGCCCGAGACCGCAGTCGCGAGCTGGCGTCCGGGCAGGGATGATTTCAGCGGGTTCACGGGGGATCCACAGGCCCTGAAGAGCGCGCAGGGGGCCCGGTCTGGGAGGCTGAGCGTATGAGTGAGGTGACCGTGCGTGTGCTGGCGGAGGGCGACTGGGAGACCTACCGCCAGATGCGTCTGGCCGCGCTGAAGGAGTCGCCGGAGGCGTTCGTCAGCCGGTACGACGAGGAGTCCGGCTACGACGAGGACTTCTGGCGGTTGCGGATGCGGCGCAGCACGCGTCTGCTCGCCCAGCGCGACGACCAGGAGGTCGGCGTGGCCTCGCTCGGGGACGCCCTGCCGATCGACGACGACAGCGACCTGCAGGTGACCCAGCGGGTGGCCGAGCTGTTCGGCATGTGGGTCGACCCCCAGGCCCGCGGGACCGGCGTCGCGTGGCGCCTGGTCGACGCGGCGGCGGCCGAGGCTCGCAAGCAGGACCGCACCCATCTGATGCTGTGGGTCGTGGTCGACAACGGCCGCGCGGTGGCGTTCTACAGCAGCTACGGCTTCCGGCCCTCGGACTCTCGCCGCCCGGTCCGCACCGACCAGACGCTCACCGAGATGGCGATGGTGCTGCCGGTCAGCGACGACCCCGGCTCGGTGCCGAACTCGCAGTCGCGCTGACCCATGACGGCACCCGTCCAGGCCCGCGTCGTCTGGGACGACGCCCTGACGGGCTATGACTTCGGGCCGACCCATCCGATGACGCCGATCCGGCTCGACCTGACGGCGCGGCTGTGCCGGGAGATGGGGCTCTTCGACCTGCCCCAGGTCCAGGTCGTGCCGGCCGACCCCGCGATCGAGGAGTTCCTGCGGACCGTCCACGACCCGGCGTACATCGAGGCGGTGCGGTCGGCAGCAGCCGATCCGCGGACCGCAGATCCGTTGCGGGGCTTGGGAACTGAGGACGACCCGGCCTTCGCCGGCATGCATGAGGCCAGCGCGCGGATCGTCGGCGGCAGTCTGACCGCGGTCGAGGCCGTGTGGCGAGGCGAGGCGGCGCACGGCGTCAACTTCAGTGGCGGTCTGCACCACGCCATGGCCGATCGAGCCGGCGGCTTCTGCATCTACAACGACGTCGCGATCGCGATCCGCTGGCTGCTCGCCAACGGCGCGCAGCGAGTGGCCTACGTCGACATCGACGTCCATCACGGCGACGGCGTGCAGGACATCTTCTGGGACGACCCGCGGGTGCTCACCATCTCGGTGCACGAGAGCGGCCGGATGCTCTTCCCGGGCACTGGCTTCCCGGGCGAGATCGGCGGGTCCGGCGCCGAGGGGACGGCGGTCAACGTGGCCTTGCCGCCCGGCACCGGCGACGGCCAGTGGCTGCGGGCGATCCACTCGGTCGTCCCCGAGCTGGTCCGGGAGTTCCGGCCGGACGTCTTGGTCACCCAGCACGGCTGCGACACCCATGCCCTGGACCCGCTGGCCCACCTGGAGATGTCGGTTGACGGTCAGCGGGCGGCGGCCATGGCGCTGCACGAGCTGGCCCACGAGGTCTGTGACGGGAAGTGGCTGGCCCTCGGCGGTGGCGGTTACGCCGTGCTCGAGGTCGTCCCCCGCACCTGGACCCACCTGGTTGCCATCGCCGCGCACGCACCGATCGAGCCGGCCTCGGCCGTGCCGGCGCCCTGGCGGGAGTACGTCGAGGGGCGGTTCGGCCGGCCGGGTCCCGACGCTGATGTCCGACCTGTCCCGTCCTGGGCAGCCGGAGGGTCCGCCGAGCTGGCGCTCGTGGTCACTGGGCGTCGACCCCGACGACCCGGTCGACCGGGCCATCCTGGCCACCCGCCAGGCGGTCTTCCCCCTGCACGGCCTGGACCCCTGGTTCGACTGACGCAGCTCGACGCTGCTATTGATGCAATCTGGTGTCGCATTTGGCGCAGAGTTGCATCAATAGGGAGAAAAGGCGACCCGCACGCCTGAGCCAGCCCCGCGCCGTACCAGCGCGTTCGTCCTCTGCTTGCTCTGATGCTCTCCCCTGAAACCTGCCTGGATATCGGCTGGGCGGGTCACAGTCCGTACAACCCCTTCCCCACGCGCCACATCTGCCCCTATCGTGAGGCCTCGCACGGACGTGGACGTTCGCCGGTGGGGAAGCCGGCGCTACGGGGCGTGCTCGAAGGATCGGTGCAGCATGGCTTCTGAGCGTCAGCTCGCTGAGGTGCGGTTTCTGACCGTGGCCGAAGTGGCAACGATCATGCGCGTCTCCAAGATGACCGTCTATCGCCTCGTGCACTCCGGGGAGCTGCCCGCCGTACGGGTCGGCCGCTCCTTCCGGGTGCCGGAGCAGGCGGTCCACGACTACCTGAAGACGTCCTACGTGGACACGGCCTGACCGTAAGCGCACCTGAGCGCACCCGATGGCCGGAGCGCACAGCAGGGCACCGGAGCGCGAGAACTCGGCACCCGCTACGGACGGTAGGCTGCGACGCTGAGACGTCCGTCAACTGAGTGCGAGGACCCGTGGGCTCTGTCATCAAGAAGCGCCGCAAGCGTATGGCGAAGAAGAAGCATCGCAAGCTGCTGCGCAAGACGCGTCACCAGCGTCGCAACAAGAAGTGACCTCCCGCGGTTCGGAGTGACCTGATGACGCGCGTCGTGCTCGTGACCGGGGTCTCCCGGTACCTCGGCGGGCGGTTCGCCCGAGCGCTGAGCAACGAGCCCGACGCGCCCCGGGTGATCGGTGTGGATGTCATCCCGCCGCCGCACGACATCGGCGGCGCCCAGTTCGTGCGCGCCGACATCCGCAACCCGGTGATCGCCAGAGTCATCGCCGACACCGGTGTCGACACCGTGGTGCACATGAACGTCATCGCCACCCCGGTCTCGGCCGGTGGGCGGGTCTCCCAGAAGGAGATCAACGTCATCGGCACCATGCAGCTGCTCGCGGCCTGCCAGAAGGCGCCGTCGCTGAAGCGGCTGGTGGTCAAGTCGTCGTCCGCGGTCTACGGCACCTCCCCGCGCGACCCGGCCATGTTCACGGAGGACACCGGGCCGAAAGCCATGCCGCGCAGCGGTTTTGGCAAGGACTCGGTCGAGGTCGAGGGCTACGTCCGGGGTTTCTCCCGGCGTCGGCCGGATGTCGAGGTCTCGACGCTGCGCTTTGCCAACATCATCGGGCCCGGGATCCGGACCGCCCTGACCGACTACTTCACGCTCCCGCTGATCCCGATCCCGTTCGGGTACGACGCGCGGATCCAGTTCGTCCACGAGGACGACGCCGTCGAGGCGATGCGGCTGGCCACCCAAGGCTCGCCGGTCGGGGTGGTCAACGTCGCCGGCGACGGCGTGGTGACCACCAAGCAGGCGGCCCGGCTGATCGGCCGGCCGACCATCCCGGTCCCGCTGAACTCCAGCGGCTGGGTCGGCCAGCTGGTGCGACGCTCGGGGCTGGCCGACTTCTCGCCCGACCAGATGATGTTCCTGGCCTACGGGCGGGGCCTGGACACGACCCGGATGCGCGAGGTGCTCGGGCTCGAGCCCCGGTTCACGACGCGGAAAGCGTTCGAGGACTTCGCCCGGCTGCACCGCGGTGGCGGTCTCCCGGGCGTCCGGACCCTGGTCGGAGCCCACTGATGGCCGGGCGGGTGATCCCCATCGACGGCGCTCGCCGCCTGCGCGACGAGGACCGGCCGGAGGACGTCGAGTCCGACATCGAGGACGACGCCGGGTCGGCCGAGCCCGAGGCGGTCCCGGACCCGCAGGACGAAGGCGGCCTCGAGCGCCAGGCGGCCGCCGTGCTCGCGTTCCTGCGGCGCCGGTTCGAGGGCGACTACACGGTCGACGAGTTCGGCTACGACGTGGACCTGGCCGAGAACGTCCTGCTGCCGGCCCTGCGCCCGCTCTACCGGCAGTGGTTCCGGGTCGAGGTCCGCGGCATCGAGAACATCCCGGAGAGTGGGGGCGCGCTCCTCGTCGCCAACCATTCCGGCACGGTGGCGCTCGACAGCCTGATGACCCAGCTGGCCGTGCACGACGAGCACCCCCAGCACCGGCACCTGCGGATGCTCGGCGCCGACATCGTCTTCCAGACGCCGGTCGTGGGGGAGCTGGCCCGCAAGGGCGGCTCGACGCTCGCCACGAACGCCGACGCCGAGCGGCTGTTGCTCGGCGGCGAGCTGGTCGGGGTCTGGCCGGAAGGCTTCAAGGGCATCGGCAAGCCGTTCTCCGAGCGCTACAAGCTGCAGCGGTTCGGCCGCGGCGGCTTCGTCTCGGCGGCCATGCGGGCCGGCGTGCCGATCATCCCGTGCTCGATCGTCGGCGCCGAAGAGATCTATCCGATCATCGGCAACGTGAAGCCGCTGGCCCGCTTGTTGGGGTTGCCCTACGTGCCGGTGACGCCGACCTTCCCGCTGCTGGGGCCGCTCGGCCTGGTTCCGTTGCCGAGCAAGTGGATCATCGAGTTCGGTACGCCGGTCGAGACCGCCCACCACGGTGCGGCCGCGGCCGACGACCCGATGCTCGTCTTCGACCTGACCGACCAGGTCCGGGAGACCATCCAGCAGACGCTCTACTCACTGCTGATGCAGCGGCGCTCGGTCTTCTTCTAGCTCGGTCTTCTTCTAGCCCAGTCTTCTTCTAGCGCCGGTCAGCCGCCGAGGCAGACGATCAGCAGGCAGACCGTGGGCGGCGAGCTGGCGGAGTTCTCCGGCGGATGGGTCGAGGTGCTCGGTTGCGCGCCGAGGGTGACCCCGACGCCCGGCAGGGTCGCGCTGATGTGTCCGACCGTGGCCTTGCCGCCCGGCAGCCCGACGCTGGCCCCGCCGGAGCCGACGCTGGCGTGCGGAGCCGGCACGCTCGCACCGACGCCCGGGAGCTGGACGCCCACGCCGTCGCTGCCGATCGACGCCACACCGCTACTGCCGCTGCTGGCGCCGGAGCCGCTGCCACCCCCGCCGAGCAGGCCGCCCAGGCCCGCACCGCTGCTGGCTCCCGAACCGCCGACCGCGGCGCCGCCGAGGCCACTCGTCGTACCCGAAATCCCAGAGATCCCGGACGAGCCGGACGTCGCGTCGCCGAGGCCGCCCGGGGTGGCGGCCGGGAGGCCGTCCGGCCCGGGCAGGTTGACCAGCGACACCGAGGCGCACGGCGCACCGCACTGGGTGACGACCTGCTGGAGCGTCGCGGCACCCTGGCCGATCTGGGCCAGCAGCTGGCGGACCAGGGGCACCGAGACCACGGGCACCCGGTCCCGTAGCCGGCTCACCAGCGGCGACTGGGTGACGGTGAACTGCGACAGGGCGGCGAGGCCGGCCGGGTCGTGCGCGTCGGTGTACCGCGCCAGGGCCAGCTGCTCGCCGCGACCGAAGTCGTCGCCGGCCTGGCGCAGGGCCGTGTTGACATTGCTCGGGTCGGGAGCGCCTTGGGAGACCAGGGTCGTCGCGTCGGTGATGTGTCCGCGGGCTTGACCGAGCAGGACCTTGCTCCGGGCCAGGCTGCCGTGGGCCAGGTGCACCTGGACGCTCTGGATGAGCTCCTTGACCGGGTAGAGCAGGCCGCCGGGCACGGCACCGGCGGACGCCACGCCCACGCCGAGCAGCAGCGCGACGACGGCTGCGGTCGCGGCGGCCACGGTCCGTCGCCAGCCGCGCAGGATCCCGCGTCGCCCGGCCGCGGGCTCGCGGTCGACTCCCGCGCGTGACCGCTCGACAGTGCCGACCCGCACCGAGCGTTCGGGCAGCTCGGCCGCCCTCGCCGCTGCCAGCTCGAGCAGGCGGGTGTGCAGCTCGGCTCGGTACGCCGGGTCGGGCCGCAAGCTCGTCGTCGGCACCAGATCGGCCAGCCGGGTCGCGACCTCGACGTAACCACCGAGGGCGGCCGGGACTCGCTCGCCCGACAGCGTGGTGCCGTCAAGGGCGCGCTGGAGCAGGTCGGCGGGGCGCGAACGCAGCCCGGGCAGGCCTAGCGGCACCTGCCCCACCCCCTCTCCACGCCGACGTTTGTTCCCCGCCCGAACAACGACCCGTCGGCCGTCCGGTTACGCGCTAGGTCGCGACTGCGGGAGATCACGTGCGCTCGCCGCCCACGTCGCTGGCCGGGTCGTCGTCCAGGTCGCCATCGAGCAGGCGATGCAGCGCGCGGACCGCGCGGAACTGGAGCTGCTTCACGGCGTTCTCGTTGCGACCGAGGATGGCCGCCGTCTCGGCGAGCGAGAGGCCCTGCAGGAAGCGCAGCACGATGCACTCCTGTTGGTCGCCCTTGAGCTCCTTGACCGCTTCGAGCAGCCGTCGGTCGCGCAGCCGGTCCAGGACCTCGGTCTCCGGCGCATCGGCCCGCTCGTCTGAGTCGAGCAGCTCGCCGGTCGTCACTTCCATCCGGTAGCGCGAGGACTTCACGTGGTCGACCACCAGGTTGCGGGCGATGGTCACGAACCAGGCGGCGATGTCCTTGCCCGTCCAGGTGAAGGAGTCCAATCGGCGCAGGGCCCGCACGAAGGTCTCGGCGGTCAGGTCCTCGGCCAGATGGTGCGACCCGCAGCGGACGTAGACGTAGCGGTAGACGACATCGACGTACGCCTCATAGATCTGCCCGAAGGCCTCCGCGTCTCCGGCCTGAGCCAGCTGGACCAGGGCCTGGATCCGGGCTAGATGCTCGGGCGACGCGGCCGCGCCGCCGGCCCGCCCCGAACTGCCTGCGCGTCGGCCCCCGATGCCAACGCCAGCACCGATCCCGGTCCCAGATCCGGTTGCTGGCCCGGGGCCGACCGGCCCTGTGGTGCCATCCGTGACGCTGGCCCACCAGCCGGGCGCGCTGCCGGCGGCTTGGACGGCCAGGCGCAGCGCCCGCACCCCGGCCGGGTCAGCCCACCCGCCAGCCGGGGCCGGTCGCAGGCCGCGGCCCCAACCTTGCCCACCTCTCGTCGGCAGGCTGGTCCGGGCAGCGCGTCGTGGCGTACGGCTCGTGGTCCCTCCCCAGCGGCGGCGGTACGTCGGCGGCGACGTACCGGCGGGTAACCGTCTCGATCGTAGGGCCGACGGGGTGCGGTCGCAGCCTCGAGCGGCAGGTTCAGTGCCCGACGCGACGCCGGAAACGGGCCAGGCCGGAGCGGCGCTGTCGCCGGCGGCGCAGGGCCAGCCCGGCGAAAACCCCACCGACCGCTGCGCCGACGCCGGCCGCAGCCGGGACGCCGACCTTGGCCGCCTTGCGGCCGGTGCGGTAGTCGCGCACCCGCCAGCCGTTGGCCTTGGCATGGGCGCGCAGGGCCGCGTCGGGGTTGATCGCGCACGGTTCGCCGACCAGGGAGAGCATCGGGATGTCGTTGGCCGAGTCCGAGTAAGCCGCGCACCGGGACAGGTCCAGGCCCTCGCGCTCGGCCAGGGCTGTGATCGCCTCGGCCTTGGCCGCCCCGTGCAGGGGCTCGCCGACCAGGCGTCCGGTGTAGACGCCGTCGACGCTCTCGGCCACCGTGCCCAGCGCGCCGGAGAGCCCGAGGCGGCGCGCGATGACGTCAGCGACCTCGACCGGCGTCGCCGTCACCAGCCAGACCCGCTGCCCGGCCTCGAGGTGCAGCTGCGCCAAGGCATGCGTCCCGGGCCAGATCTTGTCGGCGATGACCTCGTCGTAGACCTCTTCCCCGATCGCCGTGAGTTCGGCGACGGAGTGGCCCGCGACGAACGACAGGGCGGACTCGCGGATCTCCTGCAGGTGATCCAGGCTCTCGCCGACGGCCCGGAAGCGCATCTGCTGCCAGGCCATCCGCGCGATGTCACGCAGGCTGAAGAACTTGCGCCGGTAGAGCCCGCGGGCCAGGTGGAAGATGCTGGCACCCCGCACGACCGTGTTGTCCACGTCGAAGAACGCGGCTGCGGTCGGGTCCGGCGGCACTGCCATCTCGCGGTCGACGGCCTGCTCGACCTGCGCCGCCCCGGTCACGGGTCCAGGGTAATGGCGCGGCAGACTGATCCGGTGCCACCAGCGATCCCACCTGCGCCGCCACCGGTCACCGGTAGGACTGGGCATCGGATCACCTTGCTGGGCAAGCCCGGCTGCCATCTGTGCGACGACGCTCGATCGGTCGTGTCCCGGGTGGCTGAGGACCTCCGCGTGCCCTGGGAGGAGCGGTCGATCCTTGACGACCCCAGGTTGCTGGAGGAGTACGGCGAGCAGATCCCGGTCGTGCTGATCGACGGGCGCCAGCACACCTTCTGGCGGGTCGACGAGCAGCGACTGCGGGCGGCGCTCAGCCCGTCCTGAACCCCTCTCGGACGATCGACTTTGTGCGTTCGTTCACAAGTGTTTAGGCTGTGGCTCTGCACGGTAGAAGGAGCCAGTGAGCACGTGAGCGATGAAGGCGGAGTGCGCCGAGGCATCCCCGAGGCCACGGTCGCGCGTCTGCCGATCTACCTGAGGGCGCTGACCCTGCTCGCCGAGGAAGGGACCCCGACGGTCTCCTCGGAGGAGCTCGCCGCGCTCGCCGGCGTCAACTCGGCGAAGCTTCGCAAGGACCTCTCCCACCTCGGCTCGTACGGCGTGCGCGGCGTGGGCTACGAGGTCGCCTACCTCGTCTACCAGATCTCGCGCGAGCTCGGCCTCACTCAGGACTGGCCGGTCGCGGTCGTGGGCATCGGCAACCTGGGTCACGCGCTCGCCAACTACGGCGGGTTCGCCACCCGCGGCTTCAGCGTCGTCGCGCTCTTTGATCACGACAAAACCGTTGTGGGAGAAGAGATTGCCGGCCTGACCGTGCACTCGATCGACGACCTGGAGAGCGTCGTACGCTCGGCCGGCGTCGCCATCGGCGTCGTCGCCACCCCGGCCGCAGCGGCGCAGGACGTCTGCGACCGGCTCGTCGCCGCGGGCGTGCGCAGCGTCCTGAACTTCGCGCCGTGCGTGCTGTCCGTGCCCGACGGGGTCGATGTCCGCAAGGTCGACCTGTCGACCGAGCTGCAGATCCTCGCCTTCCACGAGCAGCGTCGGGCCGCTGCCGAGGCGATCGCTCACACCGGCTCGGGATCGGTCGTGCGCCGATGAGCCTGCTCGCCGTAGGGATCTCCCACCGGACCTCCCAGCTCGCGCTGCTCGAGCGCGTGGCGCTCGACCCGGTCGCGGCCCGCCAGCTCAGTGCGGCTGCCCTGGCCGGCGAACACGTCAGCGAAGTCATCACGCTCGCGACCTGCAACCGGGTCGAGGTCTACGCCGACGTGGCGACCTTCCACGGCGGTCTGGCCGACCTCGGCGGCGCCCTGTCGGCCACGACAGGGGTCCCGCTCGAAGAGCTGACGGCGCACCTGTACGTGCACTACGAGGACCAGGCCGTGGGCCACCTGTTCACGGTCGTCTGCGGCCTGGACTCGATGGCCGTCGGCGAGGGGCAGATCCTGGGCCAGGTCCGCCAGGCGCTGCGCGCGGCGCAGGAGTCCGGGGACTCCGGCCGGGTGCTGGGCGAGCTCTTCCAGCAGGCCCTGCGGGTCGGCAAGCGGGCCCACACCGAGACCGACCTGGACTCCGCGGGGCGCTCGATCGTGCAGGCCGGGCTGGACGGCGCCACGGCGGCGCTGGGCGGCCCGGCCGAGCTGGCGGGCGTGCATGTCCTGGTCGTGGGCGCCGGGTCGATGAGCTCGCTCGCGGCTGCGACGGCCCACCGGGCCGGCGTCCGCGGCCTGACCATCGCCAACCGCACGCACGACCGCGCCGTGCGGGTGGCCAGCGACCTGGGCGCGACCGCCGTCGGCCTCGACCGGCTGGACGAAGCGCTTGCCGCCGCTGACCTGGTGATCTCGTGCACCGGGTCGGTCGGTCACGTGATCGACGTCGACGCCGTGGCCCGGGCCCAGGCCGCCCGCGGCGGCCGGCGTCAGGCCTACGTCGATCTCGCCCTGCCCCGGGACGTCGACCCGGCGGCGGCGAGCCTGCCCGGCGTCACCCTGGCCGACCTGGACTCGATCGGCAGCGAGCTGGAGGGCCAGGCCACGGTGCCGTCGGCCATCGCCGAGGTCCGCGAGCTGGTCGCCGCCGAGATCGCCGAGTACCTCGTGCACCGGCGTGCGGAGTCGGTCGCCCCGACCGTCGTCGCCCTGCGGGCCCGCGCCGCCGAGGTCGTCGCGGCCGAGCTGGCCCGCTTCGAACAGCGTCGACCCGACGTCGACCCGGACGTCCTGGAGGAGCTGCGACGCACCGTCAACCGGGTCGTCGACAAGCTGCTCCATGCGCCCACCGTCCGGGTCAAGGAGCTGGCTGGAGCCGCGGAGCCGTCGGACTACGCCGCGGCGCTGCGCGAGCTCTTCGACCTCGACCCGCACGACATCGTGACCGTCTCGACCGCGCGCCTGGACGAGGTCATCGACATCGGCGGTGCGCGATGACCGCGTTGCGACTCGGCACCCGGCGCAGCGCGCTCGCCACTGTCCAGGCGCAGCTGGT
Organism: uncultured Actinomycetota bacterium; assembly: GCA_963834425.1. GTDB lineage: Bacteria > Actinomycetota > Actinomycetes > Actinomycetales > CAVURS01 > CAVURS01. Next base: position 81,648 of record CAWIBR010000004.1, on the reverse strand, counting down.
GGCCGACGCGCTGATCGCCACCGGCGACGTCGAGGTCGAGCTGGTGCCGATCACGACGTACGGCGATGAGAGCCAGCGAGAGCAGCTGCCGCTCGAAACCATTGGTGGCACAGGGGTTTTCGCGACCGAGCTGCGCCGCGCCCTGCTCGCAGGTGACATCGACATCGCCGTCCATTCGCTCAAGGATCTGCCCACCGAGCAGCCAGCCGGCCTGACCATCGCCGCCATCCCGCGTCGTGAGGACCCGCGCGACGTGCTGGTCGCTCGCGACGGCCTGACCTTGGGCGAGCTGCCTCGCGGTGCGCGGGTTGGCACCGGTTCGCCGCGCCGCGCCGCCCAACTGCTCGCCCTGGATCTGGGCCTGGAGATCCAGCCGATCCGGGGCAACGTCGACTCCCGGCTGCGGTCGGTCGCCGACGGTCGTTACGACGCCGTCGTGCTGGCCCGGGCCGGCCTGCTGCGGCTCGGCCGGGCCGACGAGGCGACCGAGGTCCTCGACCCGATCCAGATGCTGCCGGCGCCCGGTCAGGGAGCGCTGGCCGTCGAGGTCCGCAGCGACGACCCGTCGGTGCTGGATCTGGTGGCGGCTCTCAACGACGCGGACACCAGTGCCGCCGTCCGGGCCGAGCGTTCGCTCCTCGCCGCGCTGGAGGCCGGGTGCAGCTCGCCGATCGGCGCGCTGGCCGAAGTGGTCGAGGGCGACGACGGCCCCGAGCTGTCGCTGCGGGCGGTCGTCGCGGCCGCGGACGGCAGCGACGCGCTGCGCCGCTCGATGGTCGGTCCGATCGAGCCCGCGGAGGCCCTCGGCGCCCGGCTGGCCGTCGTCCTCGTCGAGGACGGCGCCCTGGAACTGGACCTGCAGTCTCACCCATCGGTCGCATCGAGCATCGAACCCCGCCAAGGAGGCAATGTGCTTCCCAGTTCTCCACACAACCCAACGAGCGCTACCACGGAGCGTGTCTCGTGACTTCCACGCCCCCCACCTCGGCGCGCAGGAACGCTCGCCAGATCGGGACCGTCAGTTTCGTCGGCGCCGGCCCGGGAGACCTCGGGCTGCTGACCGTCCGGGCCGTCGACCTGCTCGCGCAGGCCGACACGATCGTGACCGACCAGCTCCCGCGCGAGGACCTGATCGCCCGCTACGCCCGCCCGGACGTCGAGGTGCTCGATGCCGGCTTCGGCGACGACGGCCAGCCCCTCACGCGGGCCACCCGGGCCAAGCTGGTGGTCAAGGCGGCCAAGGCCTCGGCCCACGTCGTACGACTGATGGACGGCGACGGCGCGAGCTTCAGCGGCCTGGCCGAGGAAGCGGTGGCCTGTCTGAAGGCCGAGGTGCCGTTCGAGATCGTGCCCGGCGTCTCGGCGATCTCGGCCGTGCCTGCCTACGCCGGCGTCCCACTGACCGACGCCAAGACCCGCGCGATCCACGTGATCCACCCGGCCCAGGCCGGAGTCGACGTCTCCGACGCGGTGGCCGCGGACGTGACGGCGGTCCTGCTCGGTACGCCGGACGGCGTGATCGCCTCGCTGGCCGCCCTGCTGGACGCCGGCCGTGACCCGCAGACCCCGGTCGTGCTGACCGAGCAGGGCACCACAGTCGAACAGCGCACGGTTGCGGCGCCGCTGGTCGCGGCGGCCAAGGCGGCCAAGGCGGCTCGGCTGGCCAAGCCGCTGATGGCCATCGTGGGCAGCACGGCCGCCTTGCGCGACCAGCTGTCCTGGTTCGAGACCAAGCCGCTCTTCGGTTGGCGGATCCTGGTGCCGCGCACGCGTGAGCAGGCCGGCACCATGACCGACCGGCTGGCCGAGTTCGGCGCGGTCAGCGACGTCGTGCCGACGATCAGCGTCGAGGCGCCGCGCACCCCGCAGCAGATGGAGCGGGCGATCAAGGGCATGGTGACCGGCCGCTACGAGTGGGTCGGCTTCACCAGCGTCAACGCGGTCAAGGCCGTCCGCGAGCGGTTCGAGGAGTTCGGGCTGGACGCCCGGGCCTTCTCGGGCCTGAAGGTCGCGGCGGTCGGCGGCGTGACCGCACAAGCGTTGCAGGAGTGGGGAATCCAGCCCGACCTGGTGCCGAGCGGTGAGCAGTCCGCCCACGGCCTGCTCGAGGACTGGCCGCCCTACGACGACGTGCTCGACCCGATCAACCGGGTCTTCCTGCCGCGGGCCGACATCGCGACCGACACCTTGGTCGCGGGCCTGCAGGAGATCGGCTGGGAGGTCGACGACGTCACGGCGTACCGGACGGTGCGCGCTGCGCCGCCGCCGCCCTCGGTCCGGGACGCGATCAAGTCCGGTCGCTTCGACGCCGTCGTTTTCACGTCGAGCTCGACGGTGCGCAACCTGGTCGGCATCGCCGGCAAGCCGCATCCGTCGACGGTCGTCGCCGCGATCGGGCCGGCCACGGCCAAGACCGCCGAGGAGCACGGCCTGCACGTCGACGTCCTGGCCTCCGAGGCCAGCACCGAGTCGTTGGTCCAGGCGCTGGCCGAGTACGGCTCGGGGCTGCGCCGGACGGCCACCGAGTCGGGTGAGCCGGTCTTGCGCCCGAGCCAGCGCAAGGGTGCGACCCGCCGCAAGGCCAAGTAGTCCTTCCGCTCCGGCCGGGTTGCGCTTGTTCGGCTGGGTCTAGCGCGAACAGCTGGGAAGGAGGCACCTCGATGAGCGGGTTCCCTTCTACTCGTCCTCGGCGGCTGCGGCAGACGGCGGCGTTGCGGCGGCTGGTGCGGACCACGCGGCTGCATCCGGCCGAGCTGGTGCTGCCGGTCTTCGTCAAGGAGGGCCTGGCCGAGCCGGAGCCGATCGCCTCGATGCCCGGCGTTGTGCAGCATTCGCTGTCCTCGTTGGCCAAGGTGGCCCGGGAGGCGGCCGACGACGGCCTCGGCGGGATCATGGTCTTCGGAGTGCCCGCGGTCCGCGATGCGCTCGGCTCGGGTGCCGATGACCCGGACGGCATCCTCAACGTCGGCCTGCGGGTCGTGCGTGACGCCGTCGGCGACGACCTGGTGGTCATGAGCGACCTGTGCCTGGACGAGTTCACCGATCACGGGCACTGCGGCGTCCTGGACGACCGCGGCCGGGTGGACAACGACGCGACGCTCGAGCGTTACGCCGCGATGGGCCTGGCGCAGTACGCCGCAGGAGCTCACGTCCTGGGACTGTCCGGGATGATGGACGGCCAGGTCGGTTTCGTCCGCGCGGCCCTCGACCAGGCCGGTCACACCGATGCGGTGCTGCTGGCCTACGCGGCGAAGTACGCCTCGGCGTTCTACGGCCCGTTCCGCGACGCCGTCGAGTCGACCCTGCAGGGCGACCGGGCGACGTACCAGCAGGACCACGCGGGCGACGCCCGTGAGGCGCTGCGCGAGGTGCGCCTGGACGTCGCCGAAGGCGCCGACATCGTGATGGTCAAGCCGGCGCTGCCGTATCTGGACATCGTGCGCGCGGTGGCGGCGGATGTGACGGTTCCCGTTGCGGCGTACCAGGTTTCGGGGGAGTACGCGATGCTGGAGGCCGCCGCGGCGGCCGGCGGGATCGACCGCGACCGGGCCGTCCTGGAGACACTCACGTCGATCCGCCGTGCGGGTGCCTCGATCCTGCTGACCTACTACGCACAGGAGACCGCCCGGCTGCTCGGGGGATGAGCAGCCGGGCGGTCCCGGTCGAGCTGGTTCTTGCTGTGGCTTGCTGGCCTACTGGCCGTGAGGCGAGGCTCAGGCCTGTGCGGTCTCGGCCTCGTCGGCCTTGGGGGCAACTGCCTCGACCTCGAGGATGAGCTTGATCTTCTCGCTCACCAGCACGCCGCCGGTCTCCAGGGCGACATTCCACTCCAGGCCCCAGTCCTTGCGGTTGATCTCAGCCTCGGCGCTGAAGCCGGCGCGCACGCCGCCCCACGGGTCGCCGCTGACGCCGTTGAACTCCAGGTCGAACGTGACCGGGTGGGTGACGCTCTTGATGGTCAGGTCGCCGTCCAGGTAGAAGTCGCTGCCGTTCTCGCGGATGCCGGTCGACCTGAAGGTCATGACCGGGTGCTCCTCCGCGTGGAAGAAGTCGGCGGACTTGAGGTGACCGTCGCGCTGCTCGTCCTTGGTCTCGACGCTGTCCATCTGGACGGTGGCCTCGACCGACGAGTCCAGGACGTTGGGGGCGATGGTGAGGGTGGCGTCGTAGTTGGTGAAGCGGCCCTTGACCTTGCTCACCATCAGGTGGCGGGCGGTGAAGCCGACCTCGGAGTGGGAGGCGTCAACGGCCCAGACGCCGGCGGTCAGTCCTTCGAGGGTCCGGCCGGAGGGGGTGGTGACGCTGTCAGTCGTGGTTGTCATGGAACGTGCTCTCCTCGATCGTGGTACCTGGCCCCGGTCGGGCCTAGGTAGTTGCTCGTTCAACCACACCGTAGCGGTAGATGTTCCAACTTTCAACTAACGTCTTGCTACCATCTGCGGTGTGGCCGATGACGTCCGGTGGCTCGACACCGAGGAACAGAGCGCGTGGCGCCGCTATATGCGCGCCACCAGACTGCTTGACACCGCGATCCAGCGCGACTTGGCCTGCCATGGCTTCAGCCACGACGAGTACGAGATCCTGGTCAACCTCTCGGAGAGCCCGTGCCGCTCCGTGCGGATGTCCGACCTGGCGGAGCGCGTCGTCAACTCGCGCAGCCGGCTGACCCACACCGTCGGTCGGCTGGAGGCGCGGGGCTACGTGCAGCGTGAGGCCAGCCCGGACGACCGGCGCGGCGTCGTCTGCCGGATGACCGACGAGGGCTACGCCGCGCTCGAGGTCGCGGCTCGCAGCCACGTGGACGGCGTGCGGCGCCATCTGCTCGATCAGATGTCCCGCGAGCAGTTCCTCGCGCTGGGCGATGCCCTCGAGGGCGTGCGCAAGCACCTCGAAGGCTGCTGAGCCTGCGCTCGATCAGTAGCGGCCGGGGGTTCGCTGGCTTGTTGGTCCGCCGGCTCGCGAGTGCGCCCCCCGTAGCTCCGCCCGGCGTGTCGGTCGCATCGGCGTGTCGGTTGCATCGGCGTGTCGCGCGACATCGGCAATCTCCGCTCCCTGCACTTTGCTCTGCTGTCACGGCTGACAGCAGGGCACTGATGTCGTCTCCGTCGGGTCGTTCCGGTCACTTGTGACAGCAGAGCAAAGGGAGAGCTGTGGTCAGGGCTGACAGCAGAGCACGGGGGAGGCGGCGTTCGGCCAGGTCATCGACCGTGAGATCGCCGATCGCACTCATCTGCGACAGCAGAGCAAAGTCACCGGGAAGCATGATCAGGGGGCGCTGTTGATGGCGTTTTCCACAGATTTTTGACGATGTCACGTCATCCACAGATCACGCCCCACCGCTGCGTCGCTGTCCGCTGGAGAACGCACGGTGGCGCCATGGACCAGGACGACGAACCGCGCTCGCTGTTGCCGTGGACCGAGCCGCCGGCTAGTCGCCGGCCGCGCACTGGACCGCTACCGGCTGGGGACTATCTGCGTCGGGTGCGACGCGTGGCCGACCTGAGCCAGCGAGAGCTCGTGGAAGCGACGGGGCTCTCGGGCAGCTGGGTCGCGCGGGTCGAGGCGGGACGCGCACAACCTCGGCTGGAACAGCTCGAGGTCGTCCTGGCCCTCGTCGAGTGGCGGTTGGCGGTCGTCGACGCCGACCGGCGGGAAATCCATCCGCTGCACGAGTTCGAAGGAGATCTGCGGGACGGCGCCGGCCGTCGCTATCCGGCCCACCTGGACACGGTCATCCAGCCGGAGCGCGGCGAGTGGTGGGCCGGCTGGTACGGCTTGGCCCGACCCCCGGAGACCTTCCGCCGTAATCGCTGGGCCCGGGACCGACAACGCGCCCGGTCCCAGGCCGAACTCGGCCGGAAGTCCCGGAACCAGGGCCCGCAGGATTGGTTGGGCTGGTGAGCCGGGGCCGAAAGCTGGGTGAGAATGGCGGGCGTGACGGTTCCGACGGCGCGCGAGGTCCCGGCGTACCCCTACCAGGCTCCGGCCAGCGAGCGGCTCTTCGACCGGGCTCGAGCGGTCACTCCGGGCGGGGTGAACTCTCCGGTCCGGGCCTTCCGCGCCGTGGGCGGGACGCCGCGGTTCATGGTCTCCGCCGAGGGGGCCTGGCTGCGCGACGCCGACGGTCGTGAGTACGTCGACCTGGTCGGTTCGTGGGGCCCGATGATCCTCGGGCACGCCCACCCGGAGGTGCTCGACGCTGTCCGGACCGCAGCGGCCAAGGGCTTCTCGTTCGGCATGCCGACCGAGGGCGAGGTCGCGCTCGCCGAGACCATCGTCGCCCGGGTCGAGCCGGTCGAGCAGCTGCGCCTGGTCAGCAGCGGCACCGAGGCGACCATGAGCGCGGTCCGGCTGGCGCGCGGCTTCACGGCCCGCTCCAAGGTGGTGAAGTTCGCCGGCTGCTACCACGGCCACGTCGATGCGCTGCTCGCCAGCGCGGGCAGCGGCCTGGCGACGTTCGGCCTGCCGGACAGCCCCGGCGTCACCGGTGCCAGCGCGGCCGACACGATCGTGTTGCCCTACAACGACATCGACGCGCTGACCGCCGCCTTCGAGGAACAGGGCGACAACATCGCCTGCGTGATCACCGAGGCCGCGGCGGGCAACATGGGCGTCGTCCCGCCAGCACCCGGCTGGACCGAGGCCCTGCGCCGGACCACCGCGGCGTACGGCGCGTTGTTGATCTCCGATGAGGTGATGACCGGCTTCCGCTGCTCGCCGTCCGGCTGGTACGGCCTGGAAGGGCCCTATCCGAGCGGGCCGCCGGACCTGTTCACGTTCGGCAAGGTGATGGGCGGCGGATTCCCGGTCGCGGCGTTCGGCGGCCGGGCCGACGTGATGGGCCAGCTGGCGCCGGAAGGGCCGGTCTATCAGGCCGGCACCCTGTCCGGGAACCCGGTCGCCACGGCGGCCGGGCTGGCGACGTTGCAGCTCTGCGGCCCGGACCTCTACCCGCACCTGGAGTGGGTCGCAGCGACCATCTCGCAGGCTGCTTCCACGGCGCTGAGCCACGCCGGCGTGCCTCACGTCGTGCAGCACGCCGCGAGCATGTTCAGCATCTTCTTCACCGACCAGCCGGTGCCCGACTACGCGACCGCGGCAACCCAGGATGTGGCCGCCCATCGGGCCTTCTTCCACGCCATGCTCGCGGCCGGCGTCCACCTGCCTCCCAGCGCGTTCGAAGCCTGGTTCGTGTCGGCCGCACACGACGAGCGCGCAGTCGACCGAGTGCTGGATGCCCTGCCCGGCGCGGCCCGGGCCGCTGCGACAATCGGCGCATGACGACGACGGTGCACCTGGTCCGTCACGGCGAGGTCTACAACCCCCGTGGCGTGCTCTACGGGCGCCTGCCGGACTATCACCTCTCCGATCGCGGCCGGCAGATGGCCGAGCTCGTGGCCGACCATCTGGCCGGCCGAGACATCGCCGCCGTCGTCTCCTCCCCGCTCGAGCGGGCCCAGGAGACCGCCGCGCCGATCGCCCAGCGGCACGGCCTGACCCCGGGCACCGACGCGGACCTGATCGAGGCCGGCAACTACTTCCAGGGGCTGTCCTTCGGCGTCGGCGACGGGTCGCTGCGGCATCCGCGGCACTGGCCGCACCTGATCAACCCCTTTCGACCCAGCTGGGGCGAGCCCTACGTCGACATCGTGGCCCGGATGATGCGCGCTCTCACCCGGGGACTCGCGACGGCCCGGGACGCCGGCCCGGGCCGCGAGGTGGTCCTCGTCTCGCACCAGCTGCCGGTCTGGGAGACCCGGCTGCATCTCGAGGGTCGCCGCCTGTGGCACGACCCGCGCAAGCGGGAGTGCTCGCTGTGTTCGGTCACCTCGGTGACCTTCGACGGCGACCGGTTCGTCTCGCTGAGCTATGCCGAGCCGGCGGCCGCCCTGCTGCCGGGGGCCGGGACCGTGGCGGGAGCGTGAGACTCCCCGGCCGTCTGGGCGGCACTGCGCTCGCCGTCGCGGGAGTCCTGCTCCTCAGCGCGGCGTGCTCGGGCGGGAACTCCATCGCGGACACGGCGAAGACCGACGGCAAGGTCTCGGTGGGCACGGTCCAGCAGGTCGCCGTGGCCGACCGCAAGGCTCCACTGACCGTGAGTGGTACGACGCTGGCCGGCACCCCGCTGAGCACTGCCTCCTGGCGGGGCAAGGTCGTCGTCCTGAACTACTGGGGGTCCTGGTGCGGCCCCTGTCAGGACGAGACCCCGGCGCTGAAGTCGGCCTGGGCCCAGCTGCAGCCCAAGGGCGTTGAGTTCCTCGGCCTGGACTCCCAGGAGAGCGCCGCCAATGGCGCGGCGTACATGTCCAACAACGGACTGACCTACCCCTCGCTCGCCTGGGCGGGCGGCAAGTTCCTGTTGCAGCTCAACGGAAAGGCGCCGGCGCCGCCGGTGACCATCGTCCTGGATCCGCAGGGCCGGCTGGCCGCCCGGGTGGTGGGCGAGGTCGACGCCACGACGCTGGTCGGCCTGGTCCAGGACGTGCAGGCGGGGTCCTCGGCGTGAGCCCTGGAAGGCCCGGTCCGGCGCAGGTCGCCGTGAGGTCGCGATGAGGGCCGACACCCTGCCGGGCATCGCGCAGAACGGCTCGCTGCCGCTGGCCCTGCTGGTCAGTGCGCTGGCCGGGTTCGTGTCGTTCGCCTCGCCCTGCGTCCTGCCCTTGGTGCCGGGCTACCTCGGTTACGTCACCGGCCTGACCGGCGTCGACCTGGAGCGGCAACGCCGCGGCCGGATGTTCGCCGGTGCCGCGCTCTTCGTGCTGGGGTTCACTGTCGTCTTCGTCACCCTCAGCGCGGCTTTCGGCGGTCTCGGTCGGCTGCTGATCCAGCATCAGCTCCTGCTGACCAGGGTCTTCGGCGTCATCACGATCGTGCTCGGGCTGGTCTTCATCGGCTGGTTTCCCGGCAGCGATCGGGAGTGGCGGCCGAGCTGGCGGCCGACCGCCGGGCTCTTGGGTGCGCCGCTGCTGGGCGCGGTCTTCGGTCTGGGCTGGATCCCCTGTGTCGGACCAACTTTGGGTGCCGTGCTGGCCCTGGCCTCGAGTGACCAGCACGCCAGCGTGACCAGGGGCGCGACCCTCGCCGCGGCGTACTGCATCGGGCTCGGGCTGCCGTTCCTGATCACGGCGCTCGCCTTCGGCCGGCTGGCCCACGTGTGGTCGGCGGTCGGTCGGCACCAGCGGGCCGTGCAGATCGCCGGCGGCCTGTTGCTCGTCGCCGTCGGCGTGATGCTGGTGAGCGGCGCCTGGACCTCGCTCGTCCACGAGATCCAGTCCCAGCTGCCGTTCAGTCCGGCGGTGTGAGATGGCTGTTCGAGACGATGCCGAGACGACGGTGAGCGACCCGAAGCGCGATGTCACGCTGCCCCGGCTGGGCCCGTGGGGGACGGTCCGCTGGACCTGGCGTCAGCTGACCAGCATGCGCACGGCGCTCTTCCTGCTGCTCCTGCTGGCCGTCGCGGCCGTGCCCGGCTCGGTGTTGCCGCAAGTGGGCATCGATGCCGGCAAGGTCAACGTCTACATCACCGAGCACCGCACGCTGGGGCCGTTCCTCAACCGGATCGGTGCCTTCAGCGTCTACAGCTCGGTCTGGTTCTCCGCGATCTACCTGCTGCTCTTCATCTCCCTCGTCGGCTGCGTGGTGCCGCGGACCTTCCAGCAGCTGCGCTCTCTGCGCGACCCACTGCCGCGGACGCCGGCCCGCCCGGAGCGGCTGCCGGTCAGCGCGGTCGTCGAGGTCGAGCAACGGGGGGTGCCCGCCTCCCTCGACGTACAGGCCATGGAAGTCGCAAAAGTGTTGCGGCGCAGGCACTATCGCGTCGCCGTGCAGGAGGACGGCCGGGCCGTCTCGGCCGAGCGGGGCCGGCTGCGCGAGTTCGGCAACCTGGCCTTCCACCTCTCCCTCGTCGGCTTGTTGCTCTCGGTCGCGGCCGGCCACCTGTGGGGCTGGCGAGGAGATGTGATCGTGCCCGTCGGTGAGACGACCGTCGATGCGGCCGGCGCCTTCAACACCCTGGACACCGGGCCGTGGGTCAACCAGGCCAAGCTGCCGCCGTTCTCGCTGCACGTCGACAGCATGGACGTGCAGTTCCAGACCACCGGTGGTGAGGTCGGTGCGCCCAGCACGTTTGCCGCGAAAGTCGATGTGCAGCAAGGCAACGGCGCGGTGAAGCGAGAGTCGTTGTCGGTCAACCACCCGCTGAGCGTCTCCGGGACCAAGGTCTTCCTGCTGGGCAACGGCTACGCGCCCGTCATCACGGTGAAGGACTCGACCGGGAAGGTTGTCTACTCGCAAGCGACACCGTTCCTGCCCCAGGACGGCGACTACCTCTCACTGGGCGTCGTCAAGGTGCCGGCCGCTCGCCCGCTGCCGCTGGGGTTGCGCGGCTTCTTCCTGCCGACGGCAGCGCTGGACGCCTCGGGCAACCCGGTGTCCGTCTTCCCGGCCCTCGGCAACCCCACGCTCGTGCTCTCGGCGTACGAAGGCGACCTCCAGCTGGCGGCGGCGCCCTCGGTCTACACCCTCGACACCGACAAGATGACCCAGCTCGTGACCAACACCGGCGGCCCGGTGCTGCTGCTCAAGCCGGGCCAGACGGCGACGCTGGGCGGGGGCAAGGGCACGGTCACCTTCACCGGGATTCAGCGGTACGCCGGCCTCACGGTGCGTCGCGACCCGGGCAAGACCGGCGCGCTCTTCTTCGCGCTCCTCGCCATCGCCGGGCTCATCCTGTCGCTGTCGGTCCGCCGTCGGCGGGTCTTCGTGCGACTGGATCCCGCGGACCCTCCAGACCCCTCAGCTGCTCGGCGTACGGTGGTCCGCGTGGCCGGCCTGGCGCGTGGTGAGGACGCCGGCCTGTCGCAAGAGGTTGAGGTAGTACGCGGCCAGGTCACGGCTGCTCTCGAGAAGGGAACGGCGTGAGCGTCAACGAGACCCTGGCCACCAACTCCAACCTGCTGATCTACTCCGCGATGACGGTGTACGCCGGTGCCATGGCCGCCTTCGCGACCGACCTGGCGATCAGCGGGCGACAGGCCACCGCCGCCCTGCGCGCCCAGGCCCCGGAGCGCGTCCTGGTGACCGCGGGATCCGCCGACGGCGACGTGTCCGCGCCGCTCGACCGGCCTGGGTCCCTCGCACCGGCGACGCCGCGCGGGTCGGCAGCGGTGCCCAGCGACCAGCCGAAGATCCCGAGTCGGCGCAAGGCCGCGGGCATCGCGATGTCGTTGACCTGGCTGGCTTTCCTGCTGCACGCGTCCGCCGTGCTGTGTCGCGGGTTGGCCGTGCAACGGCCGCCGTGGGGGAACATGTACGAGTTCGCCTGCGCGGGCTCGTGCGTCGTCACGGGGGTCTTCCTGATCGCCTGCCTGCGCAAGGATCTGCGCTTCCTGGGTCTGTTCGTCACGGGCCCGGTCCTGCTCACGCTGGGCCTGGCCGTCACCGTGCTCTACACCCAGGCCGGCCAGCTGGTGCCGGCCCTGAAGAGCTACTGGCTGGCCATCCACGTGAGCGTCGCGTTCATCGCCTCGGCGTTGCTCGTGCTGGCCTTCTCGGCCACGGTTCTCTATCTGGTCCAAGCCTCCCGGGAGAGTCGACGGGCCAAGGGGATCGAGGTCGGCGGCAACTTCATGGAGGCCCTGCCGAGCGCGGCCGAGCTGGACCAGGCGGCGTACCGCCTGCACGCGATCGCCTTCCCGCTGTGGACGTTCACCATCGTTGCGGGCGCCATCTGGGCCGAGAACGCGTGGGGTCACTACTGGGGCTGGGACCCCAAGGAAGTCTGGTCGTTCGTCATCTGGGTGATCTACGCCGGCTACCTGCACGCCCGCGCGACCCGGGGCTGGGGCCCGCGCAAGGCGTCGTACATCGCGATGGTGGGCTTTGCCGCGCTGCTGTTCAACTTCCTGGTCGTCAACATCTGGATCGTCGGCCTGCACTCCTACGCCGGCGTCAGCTAGCTCCCTCAGATACCGCGCAGGAAGTCGGGGTCGTCGTCCGGGCCGAGCGGGCCGCTCGGGCGCCGGCGTCGAGGCGCCGCCGCCCGGCTTGGGGCCCCCTGGACGGGGTCCGCGGGGACGCGGCTTGCCACCCGCCGAGTTCTCGTCCGATCGCGAGGCCACGATCCACAGCAGCGGGCCGATGATCGGGACGACGATCACCAGGACCAACCAGAGCGATCGGGGCACGCCGCTGGGCACTTCTTGCTCCGGCGTGCGGCTGCAGTCGATCACCGCATAGACCAGCAACCCGATCGCGGCGAGGACCAGCAGTGCTCTCACCTTTTGGAGTGTAAGCACGGTTCCTGTGGGCTGCTTCATCGCACCGGTTGGTCCGCGTCGGTCCCGCGTCGCTCTGGGGCCGGCTCCCGCACCCCCGCGCTGCCCGTAGCCTGGGGCCGTGAGCGTTATGCGGTACTCGGTCCTGCGCATCCTGCTGTTCTTCGGCTGCCTGCTCGTCTTCGCGCTCGTGCGGCAGGCCACCGGCATCCCGGTCGTGGCGATGGTCATCCTCGCGGCCGCGTCCTCGCTGGCCCTGTCGTTGGTGGTGCTGCGTGGGCCGCGCGAAGAGATGGCTGCGCGGCTCGCGGGGCGGATCGCGAACCGGCTGCCCCCGGAGGTCGACCCGGACTCGGACGAGGCCGTCGAGGACGCGCTGGACGAGGCCGAGCGGGCCAAGGGCGAGCGGGAGAGCTCGACCGAACGGCCCCAGCAGACCCAGTAAGTGGGTCCGACGGGGCCGAAATGATGGCGTCCCCCAGCTAGAGGGCCAGGCCCAGGGCGAGCAGGACGGCGTAGCCGAGCTCGAGGCGGCCGGTGTCCTTCAGTACGGCGATCAGCTCACGGCCCGTCGCGCCCGAGCGGACCAGGCGCACCGGTCGGACCGCCAGCACGACCGCCGCCAGGGCGATCAACGCGGCCGGGCGCCAGAGGGCCGCCACGACGACGAGGACGAACGCCGCGGCCACGAGCGCGACGTACAGGATGCGGGTGCGGGCGTCACCGAGCCGCACCGCGAGGGTCCGCTTGCCCGTGAGGGCGTCGGTCGGGATGTCGCGCAGGTTGTTGGCCACGAGGATCGCGCAGGCCAGGGCGCCGACCGCGCAGGCCCCCGCGACGGCCGGCCCGGAGATGCGGCCGGCCTGGGTGTAGGTCGTGCCGAGGACGGCGACCAGGCCAAAGAAGACGAAGACGAAGATCTCACCGAAACCGCTGTAGCCGTAGGGATTTGAGCCGCCGGTGTAGAACCACGCGGCGGCCACGCAGGCCACGCCGACCGCGATCAGCCACCAGTGACCGCACAGCGCGACGAGCACCAGACCCAGCAGGGCCGACAGCCCGAACGCCGCGAACGCCGCGGCCTTGACCTGCCCAGGGCCGGGCGGCACCGGACCCGGTCAGCCGCAGCGGCCCGACCCGGTCGGCGTCCGTGCCCCGAACGCCGTCGGAGTAGTCATTGGCGTAGTTGACGCCGACCTGCAGAGCCAGCGAGACGCCGAGGGCGAGCAGCGCGCGACCGAGGCCGAAGGCGTCGAGCGCGGCCGCGGCGCCGCTGCCCACCAAAACCGGGGCGATGGCCGCCGGCAACGTCCGTGGGCGGGCGCCCTCGAGCCACTGCGCCGCGCTCGCCATGGCGGCCATCCTGCCGTCTGGCCGGAGCTCACCTGACCGCCGGGGGTTCCTCGAGCTCCCGAGCGGCGGCCAGTCGCCGCAATGCCGCCCGGTCGGGTTTGCCCGGGCCGATCACGGGGATCTCCTCGACCAGCACGAGCTGGCGGGGTGCGGCGTACGACGCGACGTGCTCGGCCACCCGGCGGTGCAGTGTCGCCAGCTGCAGGGGTCGCGACGGCGAGTCTGTCGTCGTGGTGCCGTCCCGATCCGGCACCACGACCGCGACGACGCGCTCGCCCCACTCGCGGTCGGGCACGCCGACCACGACGACCTGCAGCACCCCGGGCAGGTCGGCCAGGGCGCCCTCGACGAGGGCCGGGGAGACCTTCAGGCCGCCCGTGACGATGACGTCGTCGAAGCGGCCGATGATCTGCAGCGTGCCGTCGAGACCGATCTCGCCGACGTCGTCGGTGCGGAACCAGCGACTGCCGTCGAGCTCGAACCGGAAGGCCGGATGACCCTGGGCCCCGCGGTAGCCACGTCCCACGACGTCGCCGCCCAGCTCGATCCGGCCGTCGTCCTCGGTGCGCCACCAGACGCCCTCGAGTGGCCGCCCGTCGTAGACGCAGCCGCCACAGGTCTCGCTCATGCCGTAGGTCGTCGTCACCGCGACGCCCGCGGCCCGGGCCCGCTCGATGGCGGCCGGCGCGGTGGCCGCACCGCCGACCAGGACTCCGTCGTACGCCGCAAGTGCGGCCAGGGCCTCCCCGCCAGCGTCGAGCAGCCGGGTGAGCTGGGTCGGCACCAACGAGGTGTAGGCGCGATGCACGCCCGGGCGACTCGTGAGCTCCAGCGTGGCAGCCGCAAAACCGTTGGGAGAGAAGCCTTCTGCGAGGTCCATCACGACCGGCGAGGTGCCGCTCGTGATGGACCGCAGGAGCACTTGGAGGCCCGCGATGTGGTGTGGTGGCAGCGCCAGCAGCCAGCTCCCCGGCCCGCCGAGACGGTGGTGGGTGGCCGCGGCCGAGGCCTGAAGCGCGCTGACCGGCAGCAACGCACCCTTCGGCTCGCCGGTCGAGCCGGAGGTGGCGACGATGAGCGCGGTCGGGTCGTCGGGGTCGTCCTCGTCGGCGGACAGTCGCCCGCCCGGCCGGGTCGGCTCCCGGCTCGAACCGGCCCCCACCGGCATCAGGGCCGGACCCTCTCCGGCCAGGGCCCGGGCCAGGGCGGGGATCGCCTCGAGAGCGGCCGGACCGCCGCCGACCGGCAGGAGGAGGACATCGCGCCGGCTCACACCTGTCAGGGTATGGCCCATGATGGGCGGCTCTCGCGCAGGAGGTGCGGCAGGGGTGGACGGATGAGCGAGCCCGCACGGACCACGGTGGCCTGGCACGGCTGGACCTGGGCGATGCCGCCGCGGGACCCCGGCGAGGAGCATCGCGCGTCGACGCCGCTGGAGCTGCTCTTCGACCTGTGCTTCGTCGTGGCGGTCGGTCAGGCCTCGGCCGACCTGCACCACTCGCTCGCGGCGGGTCACCTCTGGCACGGGCTGGCCGGCTACCTGTCGGTGTTCTTCGGGATCTGGTGGGCCTGGATGAACTTCAGCTGGTTCGCGTCGGCCTACGACCGCGACGACGTGCTCTACCGGCTGCTGACCCTGGTGCAGATGACCGGCGTGCTCGTGCTGGCCACCGGGGTGGACGAGGCCTTCGCCTCGGCCGACTACACGCGGGTGACCGTGGGCTACGTGATCATGCGGATCCCGTTGACCGTGCAGTGGCTGCGCGCCGCAGCGGGCGACCCGCCTCGCCGCCGGGTCGCGCGGCGCTACGCCATCGGTTTGGTGATCACCCAGATCGGCTGGGTGGCCCGGCTGGCCCTGCCGCACAGCCTGGGGACCGCGTCCTTCCTGGTCTTGGTCGCCTGCGAGGTCGCGGTGCCGTTCTGGGCCGAGCGGGCCGGACCGATGACGCCCTGGCATCCCGAGCACATCGCCGAGCGGTACGGCGAGTTCACCCTGATCGTCCTGGGCGAGTCGGTGCTGTCGACCATGATCGCGGGCAAGACGAGTGAGCTGTCCTGGGCCAGCGTGAGCGGCGGCGGGGGCGCGATGCTGCTGCTCTTCGGCGTCTGGTGGATCTACTTCGACCCGCCGGGTGGCTCCACCATCGTTGTCAGCGAGCGGAACTCGTGGATTTGGGGCTATGGCCACCTGCCGATCTTCGCCGCGGTGGCCGCGCTCGGGGCGGGCCTTGCCGTCGCGGCCGAGGTCGCCGACGGCGGCGGTGAGATCTCGGCCGTGAACGCGGCGTACTGCGTTGCGGTGCCGGTTGCGATCTACCTCCTGGTCCTGACCGAGCTGCACCAGCGCGCGACCGACGGCTTCTCGATGCGGGCGCGCAGTCTGGTCAAATCGGTCGGGATCCTGGTCGTGGCGGCCGCGGCCATCTGGGTCTCGTTGCCGTTGACGGTGCTGTTGATGGGCCTCTATTTCGCGGCGTCGCTGGTCGACGCCGCGCTCGCCGGAGATCGGGCCGCCCGCCTGGCCGCCACCTGACCACGATCGCGCCAACCGCCGTTGGCCGGGCTAGTTCGACGCGGGCCCGTCGACGTTGGTCGTCGGGGTGCCCGTGCCGCAGCGGACGATGACGGCGCGCGAGGAGACATCGCCCGGGTTGGACTCCCGGTGGATCGCGCCGGCCGGCACGTGCAGGAAGTCACCCGGGCCGCCCTCGACAACGCTCTGGCCGCCCGGGCCGGACTCCAGCCGAAACCGGCCGGAGACGACGTAGAGCGTCGTGTCGTGCTCGCCGTGGTGGTGCCAGCCGGTCGTCGTGCCCGGCTCGGTGTCGACCGTGCCGGACCACATGCCCTCGGTGCGCAGCCCGACCCGGCGAGCCATCCCCGGCGTCGGGTCGGCGGGGGTCAGTTCCTCGTCGGGGACCCGGCGACAGGGGTTCGCCGCTCGTTCGGGATGGGAGCCGAGACCGGGCTCGACGGTGGGCGTGACGTGGGCTCCTCAGCGGGGTCGGCAGGGCGCTCGTCAGACATGGCGGCAGGCTACGTCCGGACCGGTGGCGACGGGTTGTCGGACGGCGCTGGCACTCTCCGGGCATGGAGCCGGGAATGGACAAAAGGGTGGAAGCAGCGATCCCGCCGATCGCGCTGGAATGGGGTCTTGCGGCGGCCGAGCGAGCGGCGGCGGCACTCGATGCGATGACCAATAGCGGGCGGCCGGAGGAGGTCACGCAGTGGCGGCTGCAGCAGTTCTGCTGGGAGGTGCTGCCGAACGCCACCGGGATCTCCCGCAACGACCGGCTGTTGGCGGCGTTGGCGCTGGCCTCGCTCTTGGCTCGCTTCGACCTCCGACGCTACGCCGCGATCGCCGGCGGACAGCGGACCCGAGGCCTGATCGAGCGTTCGGGTCCGGGACCGTTCGACCGGTCCGACTGGCGCGGCGTCTCACCCCGGGAGTCCGCGATCACGCCGCCGGACACTGACCTCCTGACCTGGGTCACCGAGCCCGGTCCGGCCGAGCAGGACGCGTACGAGCGGGTAGCCAACGCCCTCGAGTTGGCCTGCGCGACCGGGGAGTTCGAGCCGGGCCGAGCGGGCTCAGCCGGCGTCCGCCATCGGCTGACTCGGGCCGTGTTGGAGGCGCCGCTTGCCGAGCTCGGTGGGTTCGCTCCGTTGCAGGGAGTGCTGATCGAGCGCTTCCACTGCTGGGCCGGCAGCGGCTCGCCCCGCGGAGATCTGCTGGGGCCGCTCGAGCCCGAGCTGACCCGGCCGACGTGCGCGATCGATGCGGTCGAGGGGGATCGGGTCGTGCCGGATCAGGTCACCTGGCTGATCGATCAGTGCCTGGGTGGGGTGCGGCTCACGGCTGCGGGGCATCTACCCGGGCGGGTCGTGCGCGGCTACCTCGCCCGGTTCGGTGCCGGCGAGCTGCGAGCCGGGCGCACCCCGCGCGAGTCCAACGTCCCGTCCCTGGCGTTCTATCGCGC
This sequence comes from uncultured Actinomycetota bacterium, assembly GCA_963834425.1. Classification (GTDB taxonomy): domain Bacteria; phylum Actinomycetota; class Actinomycetes; order Actinomycetales; family CAVURS01; genus CAVURS01. The sequence goes on along the minus strand of CAWIBR010000004.1, from coordinate 64,037 downwards.
AGTGAGCGAGCGGAGCCTGCTGCTCGTGCGCCAGGGCGGATCGCTCGTCACCTCAGGCCAGGCCATGACGGCGTCGTGGGGTCGCGCGACCGACCGGCGGTTGCCGACCGTGGCCGAGTTGCTGGCCCGCGGGTGGGTCGGTGCGGCTGGCGATCTGCGTTGCGAGGTCGCGGAGCTGGTCTGCGCCGCTCTGCTGGCCGGACCGGTCGAGGCTGAACACCTCGCGCGCTGGATCGACGGCACGAGTGCCCATCGTCGATGGGGTCAGGCCAGGGGAACGCCGCTCGAACCCGGTGTGATCCCAGACCTGACAGCCGCGGCTCTGTCGGCCGCCGCCCGGCTTCGGCCTGATCCTCCGGCTCGAGCCGGAGGGCCACCTCCGACTGACGGCGGCCGGACGACCGTTCCTGCTCGAGGCGCTGCGCCAGCGGCTGGCGCACGGGAACCCCGGCTTCCGGATGTCGGTCGAGGTGGCCTGGCCCGAGACCGGCTGAGGCCGGCGTTCCGTCGCTGAGGGTCAGAAGTAGTGCGGGAAGGGCGACCAGTCCGGCGGCCGCTTCTCCAGGAAGGCGTCCCGACCCTCGACGGCCTCGTCGGTCATGTAGGCCAGCCGGGTCGCCTCGCCGGCGAAGACCTGCTGCCCCATCAGCCCGTCGTCCACCAGGTTGAACGCGAACTTCAGCATCCGCTGGGCGGTGGGGCTCTTGCCGTTGATCTCGGCCGCCACCTCCAGGGCGGTGCGCTCGAGGTCGGCGTGGTCGGCGACCAGGTTGACCGCTCCCATGTCGGCCATCGCCTGCGCGTCGTAGGTCCGGCCGAGGAAGAAGATCTCGCGGGCCCGCTTCTGCCCGACCATCCGGGCCAGGTACGCCGAGCCGTAGCCCGCGTCGAACGAGCCGACGTCGGCGTCGGTCTGCTTGAACCGCGCGTGCTCGCGGCTGGCGATGGTCAGGTCGCACACGACGTGCAGCGAGTGGCCGCCGCCGGCCGCCCAGCCAGGGACCACCGCGACGACGACCTTGGGCATCGTGCGGATCAGCCGCTGCACCTCCAGGATGTGCAGCCGGCCGCCCTCCGCCGCCACCCGGGCCGTGTCGACCGACCCGGCGTCAGCGCCCTCGGCGTACTGGTAACCGCTGCGCCCGCGGATCCGCTGGTCGCCGCCGGAGCAGAAGGCCCAGCCGCCGTCCTTCGGGCTCGGGCCGTTGCCGGTCAGCAGCACGGTGCCGACGTCGGGGGTCATCCGGGCGTGGTCGAGGGCGCGATAGAGCTCATCGACGGTGTGCGGCCGGAACGCGTTGCGCACCTCTGGCCGGTCGAACGCGATCCGCACGGTGCCGCCGGCCGCCCCGGGGAGGACGCAGCGGTGGTAGGTCAGGTCGGTCAGCTCGGGTCCGCGGAAGTCCGCGACCGGCGCCCACGCGGCTGGGTCGAACAGCTCGGACACCACGGGGGGCACGCGCTCGGAGGTCACGTCGGCGAGGATAGGCCGCATGGCTGCCCCGGTCGTCCGCGTCGTCCCCGTTGGCGTCGTCGCGCCGTCCGGGCTGCCGACGCTGGCTGACCTGCAGGACGCGGCAGTCGTCGTGCGGCTGCCGATGCGGGTCCGTTTCCGCGGCCTGCTGGAGCGCGAGGTCCTCCTGCTGCGTGGGCCCTCCGGCTGGGGCGAGTTCGGCCCGTTCACCGAGTACGACGACGTGGAGTCGGCCCGCTGGCTGGCGGCGGCGGTCGAAGGCGCGTGGGGGCAGTGGCCGGCGGCCGTCCGCGACCAGGTGCCGGTCAACGCGACGGTGCCCGCGGTGCCCGCCGACCAGGTCGCGGGGGTGCTGGCTCGATTCCCGGGCGCCACGACGGCCAAGATCAAGGTGGCCGAGAGCGGCCAGACCCTCGCCGACGACATTGAGCGGGTGGCCGCGACCGTCGACGCGCTGGGCGGATCGGCGGCGCGGATCCGGGTCGATGCCAACGGCGGTTGGAGTGTCGCCGCGGCCCTGGAAGCGTTGCCCCGCTTGGCATCCGCGGTCGGCTCGGCGACTTTCGAGTACGCCGAGCAGCCCTGCGCAAGCGTCGAGGAGCTGGCCCAGGTGCGCGCGGGTCTGGCCCGGGCCGGAGTCGCGGTGCCCGTGGCAGCGGACGAGTCGGTGCGCAAGGCCGAGGACCCGCTGCGGGTCGCCGTTGCCGGCGCCGCCGACGTCGTCGTGGTCAAGGTCGCTCCGCTCGGCGGAGTCGGTCCCGCGCTCGAGGTGGCGCGGACCCTCGGCACCGAGCACGGCCTGCCGGTCGTGGTGTCGTCGGCGCTGGACACCTCCATCGGTATCGGCGCCGGGCTCGCGCTCGCCGCAGCCCTGCCGGAGCTGCCCTACGCCTGCGGGCTGGCCACGGTTGGCCTGTTCGAGCGGGACGTCACGGGCGATCCGTTGCTGCCCGTGGGCGGCGCCATCGGCGTACGTCGTGGGGTGCCGGACGCCCAGCGGTTGGCGACGCTCGCGGCCACACCTCAGCGGGAACGGTGGTGGCGGGAGCGGCTGGCCCGCTGTTACGCGGTGCTCGCGGCGGACGCCGGTGACTGAGCCGCAGCGCCTGCAGCGGCGGGCAGCCCGGGTGATCGTGCTGGACGACGAGGACCGCGTGCTGCTGTTCGAGGGCGGCGACTCGACCCGACCCGGCTCCGGCACCTGGTGGATCACGCCAGGCGGCGGCCTGGACGAGGGCGAGTCGGAGGAGGACTGCGCGCGCCGGGAGCTGCTGGAGGAGACCGGGCTGGTCGTCGGTGACCTGGGCCCGGTGGTGCTGCGCGACTCGTGGACCGACCAGTTCGAGGAGTGGCTCCTGGAGCAGGACGAGGTCTTCTATCTGGTGCACGTGCCCGGGTCGGCGCCCCGGATCCGGACGGCGGGCTGGACGCCCGTCGAGCAGCGAACGTTGCTGCGGCACCGCTGGTGGACGCTTGAGGATCTGGCTGCGACCGACCAGGTCATCTACCCACCCAGGTTGGTGGATGTGTTGCGGGACAACGGGATTGGCCAGTCGGGCTGAGCGTCAGGTAGCCGCCTGACGCTCAGCCGGCTCGCTGAGTGCCGTCGAGGGCAGCCTGTCGGCGTTGCTTCATGTCGTACATCGACTCGTCGGCCCGAGCCAGCACCTGGCTCGACGTCAGCCCCGCTCGCACCGGGGAGCTGCCGACCGACGCCGTCGCGTGGAGCAGCACGCCGGGTGCTACTTCGACTTGCAGCCGAGCCAGCTCCTCGGTGAGATAGCGCGCCAGCGCGACCTCGTCGGTCGTGTCGGCCAGGACGACGAACTCGTCCCCGCTCAACCGGCTGGCCAGGCCATCGGGCTCGGCCACCTCGGCGAGGAACGCGCCGACGTGGCGCAGCAGCCGGTCGCCCGCGCCGTGGCCGTAGGTGATGTTGACCGCATCCAGCTTGTCGACGTCGAGCATCACCAGGCTCGCCTCGCGCCCCGTGCGGAGCAGCACGTCCAACTCGGTGAGCAGCCCCGCGCGGTTGTAGAGCCCGGTCAACGGGTCATGGCTCCCGGCGTAGACCAGGTCGGTCAGTCGCTGCTCGGCCCCGGTGTGCTCGACCAGTCCGAGGAGCGCGTAGGCGCCGTGGTCGGTGGCGATCGCCGAGAGGTGAGCCTGCACCGCGACGGCCTCGCCGCCCTGGTCGACCAGCACGGTCTCGACGGTCAGCGGCGGGTGCCTCGCCGGTCAGCAGCAGACGCAGCGCCTCGCCCAGCGCTCCCGGCTCGGCCGGATGCGTGACCTCCTCGGTGCTCAGGCCGACAAGGTGACCGATGGTCGACCTGAGCAGGCCGGCGAACGCTCGGTTGACCTCGACCAACCGACCCTGCCGGTCCACGACGGCGAACGGCAGCGGCGACCCGCTCAACAGCTCGCGGTAGTCGCTGGGTCTTAAGCCGGCCCGGAGGTCGGCACGGAGACCGTCAGGGGGCAGCGTGATGGACACGCTCGGTTCCATGGCCGAACTGTAGGACCGCGGACGCCTCCGGGCCTACTGGCAAGATCCCTGTCGTGACCTCGGCGACCGCATTGGCTCGTGCAGTGGTGGCCGAGCTGATCGGAGCGGGTGTCCGGCATGTCGTGCTCTGCCCCGGATCCCGTTCTGCCCCATTGGCTTACGCCGTCTACGACGCGGAGTCCGCCGGGCAGCTGACTGTGCACGTGCGGCACGACGAGCGGGTGGCCGGCTTCACCGCCTTGGGCATCGGCCGCGCCACGGGGCGGCCGGCGGCGGTGGTGACGACGTCGGGCACGGCGGTGGCCAACCTGCATCCGGCGGTGCTCGAGGCCCACCACGGACCGGTGCCTCTCCTGGTGCTGTCCGCCGATCGGCCGCCGCGGCTGCGCGGCACCTGGGCCAACCAGACGTCCGACCTGCAGGCCGAGTTGTTCGGCGCGGCAACGAGATTCACCGCCGACCTCGGACCGGAGGAGGACGTCGAGCGGTGGCGCGCGGCCACGCGGGAGGCGGTCGGGGCGGCCGTGGGTGGCTCGGCTCCGGCCGGCCCCGCGCACCTGAATCTCGGTTTCGATGATCCGCTCGTGCCGGGCGAGTCCGATGCTTTCTGGCGACCGCCGGCCGTCGATCCTGGCGAGGAGCTCGTCTCCGCTGCCCGCTCGGACCGCAGACTGGGCCAGGCGGCGGATGGGCTGGACCTCGCTCGCCGTACGGTCGTCCTCGCCGGGTGACCGGGCCGGCTCCGCGGCCCGCCGACTGGCCGAGCGGTTCGGCCTTCCGCTCTTGGCCGAGCCCACGTCAGGCGCGAGGAGCGGACCCAACGCGGTCGGGCCGTATCGCCTACTGATGGACCGGGCCGACCTGGGTGGCCGGATCGAGCAGGTCGTTGTCTTCGGGCGGCCGACCCTGTCGCGGCCGGTCACTCGGCTGATCAACCGCCCCGACGTCGAGGTCGTCCTCGCCGGACCTCCCGGCGCGCCCGGCCCCGAGCGGTCCGAGGTACGGCGGGTGGATCCGGAGCAGGTCGAGGCCTGGCTGGCCGGCCCGACCCCGAGTCGCCGGACGGCGCCGCGTGGTTGGCGAGCTGGCAGCGGGCCGGGCGGGCGGCGGCGCAGGCCGTGGACTCGGTCCTGGACGGCTGGCCGGTGCTGACCGGGCCGTTGGTCGCGCGCGAGGTCGCGGCCGCGACCGGGTCGGACGATGCTCTCGTGCTGGCGGCGTCGAACCCGGTCCGCGACCTGGATCTGGCTGGACGGCCGTGGTCCTGGGCGCCCGGGCACGGCCTGGTGCACGCCAACCGTGGCCTGTCCGGCATCGACGGCACCGTCTCGACCGCCATCGGCATCGGGCTGGGCTGCGGCTGGCCCGTCCGGGCGTTGGTCGGCGACCTGGCGTTCCTGCACGACATCGGCGCGCTCGTGCTCGGGCCGCGGGAGGAGCGGCCCGACCTGACCGTCGTCGTGGTCAACGACGAGGGCGGCGGCATCTTCTCGTTGCTGGAGCCAGGCGCCGAGGCCGAGCGCGATGCCGAGTCGGCGGCTCGGTTCGAGCGCCTGTTCGGTACGCCGCAGGAGGTCGGGCTGGCCGAAGTGTGCGCCGGTCTCGGTGTCCCGCATGCCATTTCGTCATCGGCGGCCGGCCTGCGCGAGCGACTGGCCGCACCGATCCGCGGCCTCTCGGTGCTCGAGGTCCGGGTCGACCGCGAGGACCTCCGCCCTCTGCACGAGGCGATCGACCGGACCGTCCAGGCCGCGGTCGACCAGGCGCTGACTGACCGGCACCGGCGTCGAGACCTGCTCGCGGCTAGGTCTGGGCGCTCGCTGGGTTGAGCGCGGCCCCCACGACCCGCAGGGCCTCCTCGCTCCCGAGGCCCAGGCCGCGAGCGAGCTCGGCGTACCGCTGGGCTGCCTGCTGGACGCGCTCTCGGGCCAGGTCGCCGCCCGCGGTGACCACGGTGCCGCCACGGCCCCGGGTCTCGACCAGCCCGGCCGCTTCGAGCTCCCGGTAGCTGCGGGCCACCGTGTTGACCGCGAGGCCGAGGTCGTTGGCCAGCTGGCGCACCGTGGGCAGCTTGGTGCCCGGCGCCAGGGCCCGGTCCAGGATCTGCTCGGCCAGCTGGCCCCGCACCTGCTCGAACGGCGGCACGGCCGATGTGGCGTCCACGCTGATCATCGGCAGATCACCGGACCGCCCCGATCGGTGCTAGCGAAAGGGACCGGGTCAGCCGGAGGCGGCTCGGCTGGGTAGGCCTCCTGGGAGCGGAGCAGTTCGTCGATCGTCAGGGAGACCGGATCGAATGCGATGGTGGCTCGCCGCATCGCCTGGCGAACGCCCGTGACCGCGAAGGCGACGGCGAGGACGCCGTACGCCGCGAGGAGCCAGGGCGCTTGGGCTCGCGAGCCAGCCGGCCTGCGCAAGTTCCCTCGCGGGCGCCCGGTAGCCGAGGATCATCAGGCCGACGGCGATCGCGACCAACGGCATGCACCGACGGCCACCCGACGACGCGCCGCGAGTCGTCGCATCAGCAGGTCGAACGGTTCGCGGCGGGGACATAGCTGAACTGGTGGGTCCGGTCCAGCCAGCGGCGGGCCCGCTCGACATCCCGCCGGCTCAACGCCGGACTCGTCGTCGGACCCATCGTCGTAGGCATTGTCGCAATGTACTGCAACAAACCCTGCGACACATCGCCGATCGGAAGATCCGCCCCTTCGGCTGAGCGACTGCGCTATACCTACGCCGTGACGACGCTGACCTTCTCCCTGCCCGACGGGTCCGAGGTGTCGGTGGTGGTCCGATCGGTGCTGAACGCCGGGTACGCCGGCCGGGACCAGGCCCAGGTCAGGGCCCACATCGACGAGCTGGCCGAGCTCGGTGTCGCCGCTCCGGCCACGACCCCGGCGCTCTACCCGGTGGCCGACTACCTGGCCCAGCAGACCGACGTGGTGCAGGTCCAGCACGGTCGTACGTCGGGTGAGGCCGAGTGGGCCGTGGTCGTCGCCGGCCCGGATCCGGACGACGTGCTGGTCACCGCCGCCTGCGACCACACCGACCGCGAGCTCGAGGTGCACGGTGTCGCGTGGAGCAAGAACTGCGGCCCGGATGTCCTGGCCCGGCCGGCCTGGCGGCTCAGCGAGGTCGCCGGCCACCTGGACCGGATCGAGCTCATCGGCCGGGTCGGGGCCGAGCGCGTCGAGATCCAGCGGGCTCCGCTGGCTGCTTTGCTGCCGCCGTCGTACTGGCTCGACCGGCTCGCTCCGGTGGTGGGCACCGGCACGGTGATCCTGTCCGGGACGGTGGCCATGGCCCATGGCGTCGACCCGTTCGCGGACCGATGGGAGGTCGAGCTGGCCGACCCGGTCACGGGCCGCTCGATCAGCCTGGCCTATCGAGTCGAGCAGCTGTCGCCTGCGGTTGGCTGACCGGACAACGATGGGGTCGGGAGAGCAGTGAGGGGCAGGGCGTGAAGCAGGAACGTGAGTTCTTCGACACCGCGGCGATCGACTGGACCGAGGCGCCGGGCAGCCCTGGGGTGATGGAGCGCGTCCTCAGCCGGGCCGACGACGTCATCCTGACCCGCCTGGCCCGCTGGGATGCCGGGCTGGACACCACGCCGGCGGGCGTGATCCGGCACGACTACGTCGAGGAGGTCTACCTGCTCGAGGGCGACCTGACCGACCTGACGCTGGGCCGGACCTTCCGCGCCGGCGAATACGCCTGCCGGCCGGTCGGGATGCCGCACGGCCCCTATCGCACTGAGACCGGTTGTCTGATGTTGGAGACTCGCTACCCGGCCTGACGGGCGCTCCCCAGGGGCTCAGTGGTCGGAGAGCGCGTCTCGCATCGGCACCAGCTTGGCGTCGGCCTCGGCCAGCTCGGCGTCGGGCTGCGAGCCGGCCACGATGCCGCACCCCGCGAACAGCCGCAGCCGCGCGGGGTCCACCGGGTCGATCTCGGCGCAGCGCAACGCGATTCCCCACTCGCCGTCGCCGGAGGCGTCCAGCCAGCCGACCGGGCCGGCGTAGCGCCCGCGGTCCATCCCCTCCAGCTCGAGGATCACTTCACGGGCCACGGCCGTCGGCGTGCCGCAGACCGCGGCCGACGGATGCAGCGCGGCGGCGAGCTCCAACGACGACGACCCGTCAGCGACGACACCGGCGATGTCGGTGGCCAGATGCATCACGTTGGGTAGGTGGAGGACGAAGGGGGACTCGGGCAGGTTGAGCGAAGAGCAGTGCGGTGCAAGGGAACTCGCGACCGAGGCCGCGGCGTACTCGTGCTCTTCGAGGTCTTTGCTGGAGCGGGCCAGCGAGCCGGCGAGCGCCAGGTCGTGGGCATCGTCTCCGGTACGCCGGATGGTGCCGGCCAGGACGCGCGAGGTGACCAAGCCGCGCTCGAGCCGGCAGAGCAGCTCCGGCGTGGCGCCCACGAGCCCATCCACGGAGTAGACCCACGTCCCGGCATAACCTTCGGTGAGCCGGGAGACGAGCCACCGCGGGTCGACCGGTCGCAGCGCACGGGCCTCGAGGTCGCGGGCCAGGACGACCTTGTCCAGCTCTCCCGCCGAGATCCGTTGCACCGCAACGGCTACCGCGCTCTCCCAGTCGGCCGGCGAGATCGCTCCGTCGGCGTACCGGACGTCCACCGGGCTCAGCGGGGCCGGACCCGGCAGGAGCTCAGTGGGGGAGGGCAGGGCGGCCCCCGACTCGCCGCCCGCGCTGATCGAGGTGACCCACCAGCGATCACCACGATGGCCGACCACGACGGCCGGCACGATCAGGGTGCCGCCGCGCGCCGAGGTCGCGTCGAACGAGAAGGACCCGAAGGCGACCGGTCCGGTGCCCGGCAGGCCGACCTCGTCGCGGACCACCGCCGTCTCAACCAGGTCACGCCACCACCGCTGGGCCTGCCCGAACCGGCCGGCGCCCGACGTCTGGCACGCCGCTGCGCGACCCCAGCCGACCAGCCCCTCGCCGCGGCGGACCCAGCTGAGCGCGCCCTCGGCGTCGGGCAGGAGGTCGACCAAGCGTCCGGGATCGGGGATCTCCACGGTCCGCGCGACGAGCGGCGCCGGGTCGCTGCGGGCAGCGCCGCGGGGCAGCGGCTCGGAGGTCACAGCGGCCAAGCCTAAGTTGCCCCGGCGATCGCATGCCGCCGGGGGTGCCCGGGGCGTCCAGGGGCGGTGCGGCTCGACCCGGTCGGCCGGCTGGGAGGATGCCAGCGTGAACCGGGCCAACCTCGACAAGCAGCCGAGCGATGTCGCGGCCATGTTCGACGGGGTCGCTCGACGCTATGACCTGACCAACGACGTCCTGTCCCTGGGTCAGGACCGACGCTGGCGCAAGGCGGTGACCCGCGCGGTCGACCCGCAGCCCGGCGAGGTCGTGCTCGATCTGGCGGCCGGCACGGGCACGAGCAGCGAGCCGTTCGACGCGGCCGGCGCACACGTCGTACCCGCTGACTTCAGCCTGGGCATGGTGCGGGTGGGCAAGCGGCGCCGTCCGGATCTGGGCTTCTCAGCGGCCGACGCGACCCGCCTGCCGTTCCGCGACGACGCGTTCGACGCCGTCACCATCTCCTTCGGCCTCCGCAACGTCGTAGACGTCGGGGCCGCCCTCCGCGAGCTGCGCCGGGTCACCAAGCCGGGCGGGCGGCTGGTGGTCTGCGAGTTCTCCCAGCCGGTCTGGGCGCCGTTCCGGACGGTGTACGTCGAGTACCTGATGCGCGCGCTGCCACCGGTCGCTCGCGCGGTGAGCTCGAACCCGGACTCCTACGTCTACCTGGCCGAGTCGATCCAGGCCTGGCCGGATCAGCGAGCGTTGGCCACGCAGATCGGCGCCGAGGGCTGGCAGCACGTGGAGTGGCGCAACCTGTCGGGCGGCATCGTCGCCCTGCATCGCGCCCGGTCCGCCTGACGTCAGGCCGCCGCCTTGCGCGCTGAACGCACCTGGCGCAAGCCCGAGATCGCCGCACCGCCGGCGGTCAACAGGTCGCTGACGATGAACAGTCCTCGGGAGACGACCGCGATCCCGAGCGCCTGCCCCGCGGGCATCACCGGGGCCAGGGCCGCGACGATGATGGCTTCGCGCACTCCGGCGCCGGAGGGTACGACGACGAAGAGCACGCCCGCGGTGATGGCGAGCGCCATGCCACCGATGCAGCGGGTGAGGCCGCTCCAGCCCGGCGCCCCCAGGGAATCGGCGAGGAGCCAGAGGTGCAGGCCGAGCAGGACCCACGTCGCGCAGAGCCACAGGCAGGCCTTGCCGACTCCACTCCAGGACAGTGGTCGGGGCAGTGGTGGCTTGCGCAGGACTCGCAGCAGGAGGTTGACCAGTCGGGTCAGCACGGGCGGGAGGGACGCGACGAGCGCGACCGGCAGGGCCGCGACCAGGAGCCAGGTGTCGTCGTGGTGGGCGGCGGAGATGACCGGGAAGCCGATCATGCCGATCGCGAGCCCGGTCGAGACGGACAGCCCGACCCAGGCGAGCGAGGTCGTGAAGGCGCGGGCCCGAGGGACGCCCGCCCGCTTGGCCAGCTCCATCTGCAGGACGATCGAGAAGACGCTGCCCGGGAGGTACTTGCCGAGCTGCCCGACGAAGAAGATCCGGCCCGCGGCGATCGGCGAGAGTCGGTAGCCCTCGTCCGCGAGGACGGCCCGCCAGGCCATCAGGCTCGTGGTGGACCCGGCCAGGCAGGCCAGGAGCGAGAGGACGACGGCTTGCCACTTGAGCGTCGTGATCGCGCTGCGGACGTCGCTCCACTGGGAGTTGACGGCATAGGCGATGGCCAGCAGGACGAGCAGCGCGACGGTCGGTCGGAGGAGGGCGAGCAACCGCAGCCGCCACTGCGACTGTTCGGCCGGCGGAACGCCGTTTGCCCCATCGGCGGGGAGTGGGTCCGGGACGGGAGGGGACTGCTGCGCTCTCGGCGCATCCTCGGTCAGCGACAACGGCGGCTGCTGGTCGCTCGACCCTGTCGGCTGACCGGCCGAGAGTTCGCGGGCGTCCAGCGCCACTACCCATCTCCAACGGTCTCGACGTCCAAGACGCCGGCGAGCGCCCCTGTGCGGACCCAGGCTAACAGCCGACTCACTCGATGCCGGCTCTCGAAACGTGCGTGGAGGCCAACCGCGGACCGCCAGAAAAATCCCGAATCAGGGGTTGCGCGCCATCGGAACTGGGCCTAGAATCATACATATGTTCGAGAAGTGAGAATCTGAGCCGGATCGGGGCCTGGCCCTGATCGCGGCCGGAATCGACGCACTGCTCGAAGACGATCTGGCCGTGCTCGATGATCGTGACCTGGTGCGACACCTGCGGCTGTTGGAGACCCAGGCCCGCCGTCTGCCGGCTGTCATGCAGCGGGTGGTGGCCGTCCTGGAGGAGCGGCGGGTAGCCCGGCGGCACGGGCTGCGCGACACGGCGGCGCTGCTGCGGCGGGAGCTCCAGGTGTCGGCCGGTGAGGCACGGTCCCGGGTGGCAGCGGCCAACCAGCTGGCCGCGGACGCTGGACTCGACGCAGGCGGCGAGGTCGGCGCGGGCGGTGAGGCCGGTCCGCCGAACCTGGTGGCGACCGCCCGCGCGCAGGCCTGGGGGCAGCTCTCCCCGGCGCACGTGCGGGTGATCCAACAGGCCTTGGACGAGCTGCCGCTCGCGCTACGCGCTACGAAGGCAACCGAGCTGGAGGCGATGCTGGTTGCCGAGGCTCGGCAGCTCGATCCGCACCGGCTGGGGATGCGGGCCCGGCAGCTCCTGGCCGAGCTCGACCCGGACCGCCTGCGGCGCCAGGAGCGAGGAGCAGCAGCGGCTGCGCGCGGGGAGTTTCGTCCGCAACCCTGATGGCTCCTCCGACGTGCGGGCGCATCTGACCCCGGTCGGCACCGCGATCTTCGAGGCCGCGATCCTGCCGCTGACCGCGCCGCAGCCTGATGACGCCGGCTGGACGCGACGAGCGCGAGCCGAAGCAACGTTTCCACGACGGGTTGGTCGAGGGCTGCCGGCGGTTGCTCGTCGCCAAGGACGTACCCGGCGAAGGCGGCGTGCCGGCCACCGTGATCGCGATCGTCCCGCTCGCCGACCTCACAGACCAGGTGGGTACGGCGCGGACGCAGTACGGCACAGAATTGAGCATCGCCGACCTGCTGAAGGTCGCCGGCGAAGCCATGGTGGTGCCGGTCGTGGTGGACGACGCGGGCGCGCCGCTGCATGTGGGCCGATCTCGTCGCTTCGCCACCAAGGCCCAGACCTACGCGCTGATCGCCCGGGACAAGGGATGCAGCTTCCCGGAGTGTGACCATCCACCGCCCTGGACCCAACGACATCACATCCGGGCCTGGCTCGATGGCGGCCCGACCGACATCGACAACCTGACCTTGCTCTGTCCGTACCATCACGCCAACTTCGCGGCGCTCGGGTGGGAGTGCCGGCTGATCGATCGGGTCGGTCCACTGGGTGCCGCCTGCCGCAATAGACCCGCGACGTCGACCGATCCGTAACATGCCGCATGACCGCCCGACGCGGGGGATGGTCCCGACGCGGGGAGCGGGCCGCCTGACTGCGAGCGGTGGTGGCGTGCGCGCGGTGGCGGTGCGGGCGGTGGCGGTGCGGTGGTCGCGGTCCGCGCTGAGAGCGGTCGGGTGTGGAGGTGGCGAAGACGGCGCGATGGTCTCGTGCTGAGCCTGGGCCTAGACTGCGTGGCGGCGTTCGTGATTCGGTTCACAAGCGCACGACACGAGGCAGCGGGCGGACCACCAGAGCCCGTCCGGCACACAGTCCGCAGCACGATCGGCAGGGACGATGAGTCAGAACCAGAGCCAGCCCTCGCAGGCCGCAGACGTGATCGTCGTCGGAGCGGGTCCGGCGGGGTCGACGACTGCGGCGTACCTGGCCGCGGCCGGCCTGGACGTGCTGCTGCTGGAGAAGTCGGCCTTTCCCCGCGAGAAGGTCTGTGGCGACGGCCTGACGCCCCGCGCGGTCAAGGAACTGGTCGCTCTCGGCATCCCGACCCGCACCGAGGACGGCTGGATCCGCAACAAGGGCCTGCGGGTCATCGGCGGCGGCGTGCGGATGCAGATCCCGTGGCCCGAGCTGTCGTCCTTCCCCGACTACGGGCTGGTCCGGCCGCGCAAGGACTTCGACGAGACGCTGGCCCGGCACGCGGAGAAGGCCGGTGCGCGGTTGCTCGAGCGCACGTCGGTCACCGGTCCGGTGCTGGACGAGCGCACCGATCGCGTGGTGGGCGTGCGGGCCAGAGCGGTCGACGACAAGGGCCACGCCTCCGGCCCCGAGCAGACCTTCACCGCGCCCGTGGTGGTCGCAGCCGACGGCAACTCCAGCCGGCTCTCCACGGCCCTGGGCCTGACCAAGCGCGACGACCGGCCGATGGGCGTGGCCGTCCGGACCTACTTCACCAGCCCGCGCCACGACGACGACTGGCTCGAGTCCTGGATGGAGCTGTGGGGCAAGGACGACAAGGGCAAGGACGTCCTGCTGCCCGGTTACGGCTGGGTCTTCGGCGTCGGTGACGGCACGAGCAACGTCGGCCTGGGTGCGCTCAACACGACGTCCCAGTTCGGCAAGGTCGACTACCGCGACCTGCTCAAGCGCTGGATCGCGACCATGCCGGCCGAGTGGGGGTTCGACGACCAGGCTCAGATCGGTCCGATCCGCGGCGCGGCGCTGCCGATGGGCTTCAACCGCCAGCCCCACTACACCCGAGGCTTGCTCTTGGTGGGCGATGCAGGCGGGATGGTCAACCCGTTCAACGGCGAAGGCATCGCCTACGCCATGGAGTCCGGCCGGCTCGCGGCCGACATCCTGGTCCAAGCCCTCGACCGCACGAGCGACGAGCAGCGCGAGCGGGCGCTCGCGGCGTACCCGGCCGTGATGAAGGACGCGCTGGGCGGTTACTACACGCTGGGCCGGGTCTTCGTCCGGGTGATCGGCCAGCCGCAGGTGATGCGGATCGCGACGCGGTACGGCATGCCGCGGCCCGTCCTGATGCGGTTCGTCCTCAAGCTGATGGCCAACCTCGCGGAGCCCACAGGGGGCGACGCGATGGACCGGATCATCAGTGGTCTGAGCAAGATCGCGCCGGCCGCATGACGCCGCCGGCGAGGTTAGGTCTACCTTCGCTGGGAGCGAGAAACCGCGCCCCTAGGATGAGTGCGCTGCGGGGCCAGCGGACGGGTTTCGAGCCCGACCGTGCCGTCGTCAGAGGCCTCGAAACAGGCGTCGAGAACGAGAGGGGAGCGGGCCCGGCATGAACAACCCCTACGTGCCGATCCTGGTGCTGTTCGCCATCGGAGGCGGCTTCGCGGTCTTCTCCATCGGCGCCGGCACCTTCTCCGGCCCCAAGCGCTACAACCGGGCCAAGCTGGATGCCTACGAGTGCGGCATCGAGCCGACGCCGCACGCAGCCGGCGGCGGCCGCTTCCCGGTCAAATACTTCCTGACCGCGATGCTCTTCATCGTCTTCGACATCGAGGGCGTCTTCCTCTTCCCCTTCGCCGTGGCCTTCAACCGGCTGGGGCTGTTCGCGCTCGTCGAGATCGTGCTCTTCATCGCGACGGTCTTCGTGGCGTACTCCTACGTCTGGCGTCGGGGTGGCCTGGAATGGGACTGAGTACGGGACTGAGCGGGCGACTGTCCATGGAACTGGAGTTCTGATGGGGATTGAGGAGAAGCTCCCCGCGGGCTTCCTGCTGACGACGGTCGAGAAGCTCGCCGGCTACATGCGCAAGAGCTCGGTCTGGCCGGCGACCTTCGGCCTGGCCTGCTGCGCGATCGAGATGATGGCCGTCGGCACGCCCGACTACGACATCGCGCGGTTCGGCATGGAGCGGTTCAGCGCGACGCCTCGCCAGGCCGACCTGATGATCGTTGCCGGCCGGGTCAGCCAGAAGATGGCCCCGGTTCTGCGTCAGGTCTACGACCAGATGTCCGAGCCCAAGTGGGTCATCTCGATGGGCGTCTGCGCATCGAGCGGCGGGATGTTCAACAACTACGCGATCGTCCAGGGCGTCGACCACATCGTGCCGGTCGACGTCTACCTGCCGGGCTGTCCGCCGCGGCCGGAGATGCTGCTGCACGCGATCATCACCCTGCACGAGCAGATCCAGTCGATGCCGCTCGGTGTCAACCGCGAGAAGGCCGCCCGCGCCGCCGAGGAGGCCGCGCTCACCGCCACTCCGACCTCGCAGATGAAGGGCCTGCTGGCGTGACCGACACCCCCAGCCAGCCCCCGCAGACCGGCGACGCCGACAAGCGCCTGCAGGAGCCTTCGCCCCCGACCGATGCTGCTGGCCTGCCGGCAACGACCGAGCCGACCGCCGAGGTGGTCGGCACCCGGCAGGGCATGTTCGGCATCCGGGGCACCGGCGACACCTCCGGCTACGGCGGCCTGACCCGCGCGATCTCGATGCCCGCGCCCGCCGAGCGTCCGTACGGCGGCTGGTACGACGAGCTGGCCGACCACCTGGGCCAGGCGCTCGCCGCGGCCGAGGATGCTCCGGCGTACGGCGATGCGATCGAGAAGGTGGTCGTCGACCGGGGCGAGCTGACCCTCTTCGTCCGTCGCGACTCCCTGCCGGCCGTCGCCCGGCAGCTCCGTGACCAGCCCGAGCTGCGGTTCGAGATCTGTATGGGCGTCAGCGGTGTGCACTACCCGCAGGAGATCGGCCGCGAGCTGCACGCCGTCTACCACCTGCTCTCGATCACCAACGGTGGCCGGCGGATCCGCCTGGAGGTGGTCGTGCCGGACAGCGACCCGCACATCCCGTCGATCGTCTCGATCTACCCCGGCAACGACTGGCACGAGCGCGAGACCTGGGACATGTTCGGCATCATCTTCGACGGCCACCCGGCGCTGACCCGGATCCTGATGCCGGACGACTGGCCGGGTCATCCGCAGCGCAAGGACTACCCGCTCGGTGGCATCCCGGTGGAGTACAAGGGCGCCGAGATCCCACCGCCGGACCAGCGGAGGTCGTACAACTGATGACTGACCACGAGAGCCAGCACGCGCACGCGCACCCCGAGCCGGGCGAGGCCGAGGTCCTGGTCGACGGCCTGTCCGAGGAGGACGAGGCGTTCGTCGAGGCGGCCGACCGCGACCCCTACGGCATCGCGACCGAGGAAGGCCCGACCGAAGGCCACGTGGTCAACGCCTTCGGCGGCGACTGGGACGACGTCGTCGACGAGGCGGCCTCGCTCGGCGAGGAGCGGATCGTCGTCAACATGGGTCCGCAGCACCCCTCGACCCACGGCGTGCTCCGGCTGATCCTCGAGATCGACGGCGAGACGGTGACCGAGACCCGCGCGGGAATCGGCTACTTGCACACCGGGATCGAGAAGAACATGGAGTTCCGGACGTGGACCCAGGGGGTCACGTTCTGCACCCGCATGGACTACCTCACGCCGATGTTCCAGGAGACGGCCTACTGCCTCGGTGTCGAGAAGCTGCTCGGCGTCACCGACCAGGTCCCCGAGCGGGCCACCGTCATCCGGGTGCTGATGATGGAGCTGACCCGGATCTCCTCGCACCTCGTCGCGCTCGCGACCGGCGGCCTGGAGATGGGCGCGACCACGGTGATGACCGTGGGCTTCCGCGAGCGCGAGCGGATCCTGTCGATCATCGAGCTGATCACCGGGCTGCGGATGAACAACGCCTTCATCCGTCCGGGCGGCGTCGCGCAGGACACGCCGAGCGGGGCGATCGACCGGATCCGCGACATGATCCCGTTGGTGCGCAAGGGACTTCGCGAGCTGGAGATGCTCCTGCTCGAGAACCCGATCCTGAAGGGCCGCACCGTCGACGTCGGCTACCTCGACCTGACCGGCTGCATCGCGCTGGGCATCACCGGGCCCATCCTGCGCTCCACCGGCCTGCCCCATGACCTGCGCAAGCTCACGCCGTACTGCGGTTATGACACCTACGAGTTCGACGTGATCACGCGGGAGAGCTGCGATGCCTACGGGCGGCTGTGCGTGCGGCTGGACGAGATGTACGAGTCGCTGAAGATCGTCGAGCAGGCCGCTGACCGGTTGCAGGACTCGACCGGCGACCCGGTGATGATCGAGGACAAGAAGATCGCCTGGCCGGCGCAGCTGGCCCTCGGCAGCGACGGGCTGGGCAACTCGCTCGACCACATCAAGAACATCATGGGCACCTCGATGGAGTCGCTGATCCACCACTTCAAGCTGGTCACCGAGGGCTTCCGGGTCCCGCCGGGGCAGGTCTACTCGGCGGTCGAGTCGGCCAAGGGCGAGCTGGGCGTGCACGTGGTCAGCGACGGCGGGACCCGGCCCTACCGGGCCCACTTCCGCGACCCGTCGTTCAACAACCTGCAGTCCGCTGCCGCGATGTGCGAGGGCAGCCAGATCGCGGACGTGATCGTCGCGGTCGCCTCGATCGACCCGGTGATGGGAGGCGTGGACCGGTGACCTTCGCCGCCGAGGTCGACGCGCGGTTGCGCGCCGACGCCGACCTGATCGTTGCGCGCTATCCGCAGGCCCGATCGGCCCTGCTGCCGCTGCTGCACCTGGTGCAGAGCGAGGAGGGCTTCGTCAGCCCGGACGGCATCGAGTTCTGCGCCGACGTCCTGGACCTGACGACGGCCGAGGTGTCCGGCGTCGCGACGTTCTACACGCAGTACAAGCGGCACCCCAACGGCAAGTACACCGTCGGCGTCTGCACCAACACGCTCTGCGCGATCATGGGCGGCGACCAGATCTTCGACGAGCTCTCTGAGCACCTGGGCGTGGAACACGACGAGACCACGCCCGACGGCGCCATCACGCTGGAGCGCGTCGAGTGCAACGCGGCCTGCGACTTCGCGCCGGTGCTGATGGTCAACTGGGAGTTCTTCGACAACCAGACGCCGGCGACGGCCCGACAGCTGGTCGACGACCTGCAGGCCGGCCAGGCGGTCACTCCATCGCGTGGCGCCAGCTCGGTCGCGACCTTCCAGGAGGTCTCGCGGGTGCTCGCCGGGTTCGACGACGGGCGCGGTGGCGAGGGTGTCGGCGCGGCCGGCGCGACCCTCGAGGGACTCAAGGTCGCCCGCCAGCACGGCTGGGCGGTCGATGGTCTTTACGACGGGAAGTCCAGCAACGGCAACGGTTCTGGGACGCAGCGGGGTTCCCAGCAGGGCGGCCAGCCGGCGACCGGCGGGACGGCGGCGGTCGAGCAGATCGCCGAGGATCATGTCGCCGACCCGGCCGCGCCGAGCGCGCACGACGCCGGCAGCGCGGGCCAGACCGGCCGAGCACCGCGCAAGCGCACGACCAAGCGGAAGGACGGCTGACCATGGCCAGCGCAGCGACGACCGAGCTGACGCCGATCTTCAGCGAGTTCTGGGACGACCCGCAGTCGTGGACGATGGCGACCTACGAGGCGCACGACGGCTACGTCGCGCTCCGTCAGGCGCTGGACATGCCCCAGGCCGACCTGGTCGACGCCCTCAAGAAGTCCGGTCTGCGCGGTCGTGGCGGCGCGGGCTTCCCGACGGGCATGAAGTGGAGCTTCCTGCCCCCCGATGATGGCGGGCCGCGCTACCTGGTGGTCAACGCTGACGAGTCGGAGCCGGGCACCTGCAAGGACATTCCGCTGATGATGGCGACCCCGCAGTACCTGATCGAGGGCGTGATCATCACCGCCTTCGCGATCGGCTGCAAGCACGCGTTCATCTACGTCCGCGGCGAGGTCGTCCACGTCTACCGACGGCTGCTGCTGGCCGTCCAGGAGGCCAAGGCCAAGGGCTACCTGGGCGAGAACATCCTGGGCTCGGGCTTCGACCTCGAGATCACGGTGCACGCCGGCGCCGGCGCCTACATCTGCGGCGAGGAGACGGCGCTGCTCGACTCGCTGGAGGGCCGGCGCGGCCAGCCGCGGCTCAAGCCGCCGTTCCCGGCGGTGGCCGGTCTCTACGCCCGGCCGACGGTGGTCAACAACGTCGAGTCGATCGCCTCGGTGCCGCTGATCGTGCGCAAGGGCGCCGACTGGTTCGCCGGCATGGGCACCGAGCACTCCAAGGGTTTCGGCCTGTTCAGTCTCTCCGGTCACGTGACTCGACCCGGTCAGTACGAAGCACCACTGGGCATCACGTTGCGCGAGCTGCTCGACCTGGCGGGCGGCATGCGCGGCGGCAAGGCGCTGAAGTTCTGGACGCCGGGTGGGTCATCGACACCGTTGTTGACCGACAAGCATCTCGACGTACCGCTGGACTTCGAGTCGATGTCCAAGCCGGTCACGCCGGACAACCCGGACGCCCCGGCCTCCATGCTCGGCACTCGCGCGCTGCAGATCTTCGACGAGACCACCTGCGTGGTGCGGGCGACGTTGCGGTGGACCGACTTCTACGCCCACGAGTCGTGTGGCAAGTGCACGCCGTGTCGCGAGGGCACCTACTGGATGAAGCAGATCCTGCACCGGCTCGAACACGGCGTGGGCTCCGAGGATGACCTGGCCAAGCTGCTCGACATCTGCGACAACATCTTCGGTCGCTCGTTCTGCGCGCTGGGTGACGGTGCGGTGAGCCCGATCCAGTCGAGCATCCGCTTCTTCCGCGACGAGTACCTCCAGCACCTGACCGAGGGTGGCTGCCCCTTCGACCCGGCGGCCTCCACGCTCTTCGACCAGCCCAGCGAGACGGTGACCGCCTGATGACGACGACGACTCCGGCCGTCTCGCAGGACGCCGCGCCCGTGGACCTGGTGACGTTGACGATCGACGGCGCCGAGGTCAGCGTGCCCAAGGGCACCCTGATCATCCGGGCCGCCGAGCAGGTCGGGGTGGAGATCCCCCGGTTCTGCGACCACCCGTTGCTCGAGCCGGTCGGAGCCTGCCGGCAGTGCCTGGTCGACGTGGCCATGCCCGACCGCGACGGCAACCTGCGCCCCATGCCCAAGCCGCAGGCCTCGTGCACGATCGAGGTCGCGCCGGGCATGGCGGTCCACACCCAGGTCACCTCGGCGGTCGCCGACAAGGCCCAGCACGGGGTGATGGAGCTGCTGCTCATCAACCACCCGCTCGACTGTCCGGTCTGCGACAAGGGCGGCGAGTGCCCGCTGCAGAACCAGGCCATGTCGCACGGCCGCGGGGTCTCGCGCTTCGAGGACGTCAAGCGGACCTTCCCCAAGCCGATCAACATCTCCACCCAGGTGCTGCTGGACCGCGAACGCTGTGTCCTGTGCGCCCGCTGCACCCGCTTCTCGCAGCAGATCGCCGGCGACCCGTTCATCGACATGATCGAGCGCGGCGCCCTGCAGCAGGTCGGGATCTACCAGCGCAAGCCGTTCGAGAGCTACTTCTCCGGCAACACCGTGCAGATCTGCCCGGTCGGCGCGCTGACCGGCGCGGCGTACCGGTTCCGCTCGCGGCCGTTCGACCTGGTCTCCTCGCCCGGCGTCTGCGAGCACTGTGCGAGCGGCTGCTCGATCCGCAGCGACCACCGCCGCGGCCAGGTGCTGCGCCGGCTGGCCGGCAACGACCCGGCGGTCAACGAGGAGTGGAACTGCGACAAGGGCCGCTGGGCCTTCACCTACTCCCGGGCGGCCGACCGGCTGACCCACCCGATGATCCGCGACGAGGAGACCGGCGAGCTGCGCGTCGCCTCCTGGCCCGAGGCGCTCGAGGTCGCGGCCCGCGGGCTGGCCGCCGCCAAGGACAACGGCGGGGTCGGCGTCCTCGTCGGTGGCCGGTCCACGGTGGAAGACGCCTACGCCTACGCCAAGTTTGCGCGAGTCGCGTTGGGCACCAACGACATCGACTTCCGGGTGCGGGCGCACTCGGCCGAGGAGGCGGCGTTCCTGGCGTCGTCGGTGGTGCTGACCGCTCCTGACAACGGCGGCGTGACCTACGCCGATCTTCAGGCTGCGTCGACCGTCCTGCTCGTCGGCTTCGAGCCCGAGGAGGAGTCGCCGATCGTCTTCCTGCGGCTGCGCAAGGGCGTCCGCAAGCACGGCACCAAGGTGATCGCTGTCGCGCCGTTCGCGACGCGCGGGCTGACCAAGCTCTCGGGCCGGTTGGTCTCCTCGGCGCCGGGTCTGGAGTCCGAGGTGCTCTCGGCCATCGAGCGTGGCAACGCTGAGGTCAAGGACGTCACGGAGCAGCTCTCGGCGGGTGGCGCGATCATCCTCGTCGGTGAGCGGGCGGCCGCGGCCGCGGGGACCCTCACCCACGTGCTGCGCGTCGCCCAGGCGACGGGTGCGCGCGTGGCCTGGATCCCGCGCCGGGCCGGCGAGCGCGGTGCGCTCGAGGTCGGCGCGCTGCCCAACCTGCTCCCCGGCGGGCGTCCGGTCGAGGACCCGGCCGCTCGGGTCGACGTCCAGACCGCCTGGGGCACCACGAGCATCCCGGCAACGCCCGGTCGCAGCACGAGTGAGATCGTCGACGCTGCGACGGCCGGTCAGCTCGGCGGGCTGCTCGTCGGAGGGGTCGACCCCGGTGACCTGCCCGACCCGGCCGCGGCCCTGGCGGCGATCGATGCAGCCGGCTTCGTGGTGTCCCTCGAGATCCGCGAGAGCGCGGTGACCGCGCGCGCCGACGTGGTGCTGCCCGTCGCTGCTGCGGAGGAGAAGGGTGGCACGTTCGTGGACTGGGAGGGACGGCTGCGCCCCTTCACCGCCGTGCTGCCGTCCACGTTGAACAGCGACTACCGCGTGCTCGACCTGCTGGCCGGGGAGATGGACGTGTATCTCGGGCTGCGCGACCGGGCCGCGCTGCAGGCCGAGATGGCCGCGATCGGTCCCTGGGACGGCGCCCGGGTGGCCGCGCCGGACGAGGCACCGGGCGAACCCGAGCAGCCGCGGCCCAACCAGGCCGTGCTCGCCACGTGGCGGTTGTTGCTCGACAACGGTCGGCTGCAGGACGGCGAGCCCTACCTGGCCGGCACCGCCACCCGTCCGGTCGCCCGGCTGTCCGCGGCCACGGCGACCGAGGTCGGAGTCGCGGAGGGCGATGACCTGGTCGTCTCCACCGCGGCCGGCCAGATCACCCTGCCGGTCGTCATCGACGAGCTGCCGGACCGCGTGGTCTGGCTGCCGACCGACTCCCAGTCGAGCACCGTCCACGAGAGCCTGCGGGTCACCGCCGGCGCCGTGGTCGGCATCGCCCGGGTCAGCGCCGAGCCGGCCCGCCCGACGGGATCGACGACGGGATCGACCGCCACCCCGGCTGCAGGAGGTGCCGCGTGAGTGCTCTCGCGACGTACGCCGCGCTCGTCCCTCGGGCGACCGACGCCCCGGCGGTCAGCTTCGCGGACGACACCGGGTGGCTCGTCCTGATCAAGGCCGTCGCCATCTTCGCCTTCCTGGTGGTCACGACCCTGCTGGTCATCTGGTTCGAGCGCCGGGTCATCGGCCGGATGCAGCAGCGTCCTGGGCCCAACCGGGCCGGGCCGTTCGGCTTGCTGCAGACGCTCGCGGATGGCATCAAGCTGGCCCTGAAGGAAGACATCATTCCCAAGGGCGCGGACAAGGTCGTCTTCATCCTGGCGCCCGCGATCTCGGCGGCGATGTGCTTCGTGGCCTTCGCCGTGATCCCGCTCGGGCCGGTCGTCGACATCTTCGGACACCAGACGCCGCTGCAGCTCACGGACACCCCGGTGGCCGTGCTCTTCATCCTGTCGGTGGCCTCGATCGGGGTCTACGGCATCCTGCTCGGCGGCTGGGCCTCCGGCTCGACGTACCCGCTGCTCGGTGCGTTGCGCTCGTCGGCCCAGGTGGTGTCCTACGAGATCGCGATGGGCATGAGCCTGGTCGCGGTGTTCCTCTACGCCGGGTCGATGTCGACCTCGCAGATCGTCAACCAGCAGAAGCACCTGTGGTTCATCATCCCGGCGTTCTTCTCGTTCGTCGTCTACATGATCACCATGGTCGGCGAGACCAACCGGCTGCCGTTCGACCTGGCCGAGGGCGAGGGCGAGCTGACCGGTGGCTTCCACACCGAGTACTCCTCGCTGAAGTTCGCGCTGTTCTTCCTGGCCGAGTACGTCAACATGGTCACCGTCTCGGCGCTGGCCACGACGATGTTCCTCGGCGGCTGGCGGGCGCCCTGGCCGATCAGCACGATCAACGACGACATGTTCAACCGCGGCTGGTGGCCGTTGCTGTGGTTCATCATCAAGCTCTGGGGCTTCCTGTTCTTCTTCGTCTGGCTGCGCGGTTCGCTGCCGCGCGTGCGCTACGACCAGTTCATGCGGCTCGGCTGGAAGGTGCTGATCCCGGCCTCGCTGGTGTGGATCGTCGCCGTCGCCTCGATCCGGGGGATGCAGCTGTTCACCGTGCACACCCAGCGCAACACGATCATCGTCATCGGAGCGATCGCCGTGGTGCTGCTCGCCCTGACCCTGCGCATCCCCGACCCACCCCAGGGTCCCCCCCACGCGTGGCCCGAGGGTGAGGTCGACCCGTTCGCGGGCGGCCACCCGGTCCCGCCGCTGCCCGGTCAGACCCTGATCCGTACGTCGGGTCCGGTGCCCCTCGATGGTGGTGACGGTGACGGTGGCGGCGGTGCCGCGATCGAGGCTGGTTCATCGAGCACCGGTGAGCCCGCTGAACAAGAAGGCTCCGAGGCAGAGGTGTTGCATGGCTGACCAAGGCAAGCCGAAGAAGTCCGGTCCGGCCGAGTGGCTGGCGCCGATCGCAGGCTTCGGAGTCACCTTCTCCACGATGTTCCGCAAGCTGGAGACCGAGGAGTACCCCGAGGTCAAGCGGCCGACGGCGCCGCGGTTCCACGGCCGGCACCAGCTCAACCGTCACCCGGACGGGCTGGAGAAGTGCGTCGGCTGCGAGCTGTGCGCCTGGGCCTGCCCGGCCGACGCGATCTTCGTCGAGGGCGCGGACAACGACGACACCGAAGGCGGCACCGGTCGTTACTCGCCGGGTGAGCGCTACGGCCGCGTCTACCAGATCAACTACCTGCGCTGCATCTTCTGCGGCCTGTGCATCGAGGCCTGCCCGACCCGGGCCCTGACGATGACCAACGAGTACGAGCTGGCCGACCACAGCCGGGCCGCGCTCATCTTCGAGAAGGACCAGCTGCTGGCGCCGCTGCGGGCCGGAATGCTGGCGGCGCCGCACCCGATGGTCGACGGCTTCGAGGAGCGCGACTACTACCAGGGCAAGGTCGACGCGGCCACCCCCGAGCAGCAGCAGTGGGTCAACGCGCACCAGCACGATGACGATGCGCACGCGGCCGAGACCGAGGAGGCGCCGGCATGAGCCCGCACCTGCTGGCCCTGGCGCACCACAGCACGGGCGGCGCCCAGGCGGGCGACGCCGAGGCGACCTTCTTCTGGATCCTCGGCACGATCAGCGTGATCGCCGCGCTCGGACTGCTCTTCGCCAAGAAGGCCGTGCACGCCGCGATCGCCGTTGCGCTGGTGATGATCATCCTCGGCTTCTTCTACGTCGTGCAGGGCGCCGAGTTCCTCGGCATCGTGCAGGTATTCGTCTACACCGGCGCCGTGATGATGCTCTTCCTCTTCGTCCTGATGCTGGTCGGCGTCGACTCCTCCGACTCCCTCGTCGAGACGATCAAGGGCCAGCGGTTCGTCGGCGTCCTGCTCGGGCTCGGGCTGGGCGTCCTGCTGATCACGGCGATCGGCCACTTCTCGGTCGGCGTACCCAAGGGTCTGACTCACGCCAACGCGAACGGCAACGTCACCGGGCTCGCCATCCTGATCTTCGGCAAGTACGTCTGGATCTTCGAGGCCACGAGCGCCCTGCTCATCACGGCCGCCCTCGGCGCGATGGTGCTGGCTCACCGTGAGCGGCTGACCGAGAAGGTCACCCAGCGCAAGGCGTCCGAGCGCCGGTTCGCCGAGCACGGTCCCTACCAGGCCGGCCTGCCCGCACCGGGTGTCTTTGCCCGGCACAACGCCGTCGACACCCCTGCCCTCCTGCCGGACGGTACGCCGGCCGAGACCTCGGTCTCGCGAGTCCTCACCGCACGAGCCCAGGTGGCGAGCTCGGAGGCGTTCGAGGAGGCGACCCACGCGATCGAGCGCGAGGTCGAGGAGGGCAGCCAGCGATGAGCCTGACCAACTACATCTACCTGTCGACCATCCTCTTCGCGATCGGTGCGACGACAGTTCTGTTGCGGCGCAACGCGATCATCGTCTTCATGGGCGTCGAGCTGATGCTCAACGCCACCAACCTGGCCTTCGTCACCTTCGCCCGGATCCAGGGCAAGCTCGACGGCCAGGTGATCGCGCTGTTCGTGATGGTCGTGGCCGCCGCCGAGGTCGTGGTCGGGTTGGCGATCGTCCTGACGATCTTCCGGGCCCGCCGGTCCGTCTCGGTCGACGACGCAGATTTGCTCAAGCTCTGATGGCCGCACCGACGCCAGCAGTGAGAGGACGACGATGATCAGCACTACCGCCCTGCTCGGGCCGGTCGCGTCGCACGTGAGTGCGGTGGCCAGCCAGACGGAGGGGGTCCAGAAGGCCAGTGGGGCGTTCACGCTCACCTGGCTGCTGGTCGCGCTGCCGCTGCTGAGCGCCGCGATCCTGCTGCTCGGCGGTCGGCGTACCAACAACTGGGGCCACGTGCTCGGGGCGCTCGTGCCCTGGCTGTGTTTCGTCGTCGCCGCCGTGATGTGGGTCGCGATGCTCAACAAGCCCTCCGACGGGCGCGCCTTCGACCAGTACCTCTTCAACTGGATCCCGGCCGGCTCGTTCCAGCTCGCCGCGGGCCTGCGGATCGACCAGCTGTCGATGGCCTTCGTGCTGCTCATCACCTTCGTCGGCTCGCTGATCCACACCTACTCCGTGGCCTACATGGAGCACGACCCGGAGCGGCGGCGGTTCTTCGGTTACATGAACCTGTTCGTCGCCTCGATGCTGCTGCTGGTGCTGGCCGACAGCTACCTGCTGCTGTTCGTGGGCTGGGAGGGCGTCGGCCTGGCGTCGTACCTGCTGATCGGCTTCTGGAACTACAACCCGGTCTTCGCGACGGCGGCCAAGAAGGCGTTCGTCGTCAACCGGGTCGGTGACATGGGCTTGGCCGTCGCCATCTTCCTGATGTTCGCGACCTTCGGCACCGTGACCTTCAACGGTGTCTTCGCCGGCTCGAGCTCGATGTCGACCGGGGTCGCGACCGCGATGGGTCTGTTGTTGCTGCTCGGTGCCTGCGGCAAGTCTGCGCAGTTCCCGCTGCAGTCCTGGCTCGGTGACGCGATGGCCGGCCCGACACCGGTCTCGGCCCTGATCCACGCGGCCACCATGGTGACCGCCGGGGTCTACCTGATCGTGCGGTCCAGCCCGATCTTCGACGTGACCTCCAACGCCCGGGTCGTGGTCGCGATCGTCGGCGGGATCACGTTGCTCTTCGGCGCGATCGTCGGCTGCGCGAAGGACGACATCAAGAAGGCGCTGGCCGCCTCGACCATGAGCCAGATCGGTTACATGACGCTCGCCGCGGGGCTCGGCCCGGTCGGCTACGTGTTCGCGATCTTCCAGCTCCTCACCCACGGCTTCTTCAAGGCCGGGATGTTCCTCGGTGCCGGCTCGGTCATGCACGGGATGAACGACCAGACCGACATGCGGCGGTTCGGCCGGCTGCGGGTCTTCATGATGATCACCTGGATCACCTTCGGCTTCGGCTGGCTGGCCATCATCGGCGTGCCGCCGTTCTCGGGCTACTGGAGCAAGGACAAGATCATCGAGGCGGCGTTCACCGGCAGCGGCTGGCAGCCGTGGGTCTTCGGCCCGGTCGCGCTCATCGGCGCCGGCATCACCGCCTTCTACATGTCCCGGTTGTTCTTCATGACCTTCCACGGCGACTCGCGCTGGACCGAGAAGCCCGAGCAGCACCCGCACGACCCGACGGCCCTGATGACCGTGCCGATGATCATCCTGGCCATCGGTTCGGCCGGACTCGGCGCCGCGCTCGGCGCCACGGACGCGATCGAGCACTGGCTATCACCGGTGGTCGGCGCCCCGCCGGACCAGGAGCCGGTCATCTCGGTGACCGTCCTGGCGGTGGTGACGTTGGTGCTCGTCCTGATCGGCGGAGCCTGGGCCTGGATGCGCTACGGCGCCGCGCCGGTGCCTGAGGTCGCACCGGTCGGCTCGTTCGTCACCCAGGCCGCGCGACAGGACCTCTATCAGGACTCGGTCAACGAGGCCCTGCTGATGCGACCCGGTGAGCACCTGACCCGATCGCTCGTCTTCGTGGACGGCAAGGGAGTCGACGGCGCGGTCGGCGGCCTGGCGGCCCTGATCGGCGGCCTGTCCGCTCGGATGCGCCGGCTGCAGAACGGGTTCGTCCGGTCCTACGCCCTCACCATGTTGGCCGGCGTGGTCGTCGTCCTCGGCGCCCTGGCGGTGATCCGATGAGCTTCCCCTGGCTGACCGTCATCGGCGCCATCCCGCTCGTCGGGGCGGCCGTCGTCCTGGCCCTGCCCGGTGGGCTGAAGGCGCGGGCGCGCGAGGTCGCGCTGACCTTCTCGCTCGCCTCGCTGGTCCTCGTGATCGCGATGGCGCTGCAGTTCAAGCGCAACTCGAGCACGCAGTTCCAGTTCGCCGAGGTGCACCAGTGGATCCCGCAGTTCGGGGTCAGCTACGCCGTCGGCGTCGATGGCATCGGGCTGGTGCTGATCGCGCTCGCCGCCGTACTCACTCCGGTGTGTCTGCTGGCGGCGTGGCACGACGTGCCTGAGGTCGGCCGGCGGCAGCAGACCTACCTCGCGCTGATGCTGGTGCTGCAGACGATGATGGTCGGCGTCTTCGCGGCCACCGACGTCTTCCTGTTCTACGTCTTCTTCGAGGCCATGCTGATCCCGGTCTACTTCCTGATCGGGTCCTTCGGCGGCGCCCAACGGCAGTACGCCGCGGTGAAGTTCCTGCTCTACTCGCTGCTCGGCGGGCTGTTGATGCTCGTCGCGGTCATCGCGGTCTACTTCTACGGTCCGGGCGGGCACGAGGGCTTCCTGCTGACCCACCTGGTCGGGCACCTGCACGCCAGCACCGAGGCGCAGCGCTGGATGTTCCTCGGCTTCTTCATCGCCTTCGCCATCAAGGCGCCGATGGTGCCGTTCCACACCTGGCTCCCTGACGCTGCATCGGAAGCGACGCCTGCCACGTCCGTGCTCCTGGTCGGCGTACTCGACAAGGTCGGCACGTTCGGGATGATCCGGCTCTGCCTGCCGCTCTTCCCGGGCGCGGCGAAGTGGGCGACGCCGACGATCATCGTCTTCGCGATCATCTCGATCATCTACGGCGCGTTGCTGGCGATCGGGCAGACCGACATCCTGCGGCTGATCGCCTACACCTCGGTGAGCCACTTCGGCTTCATCGTCCTCGGCATCTTCGCGATGACCAGCTCGGCCCAGAACGGCGCCACGCTCTACATGGTCAACCACGGCTTCTCGACCGCGGCCATGTTCCTGATCGCGGCCATGCTGATCAAGCGACGCGGCTCCCGGCGGATCGCCGATTTCGGTGGCTGGCAACGGTTGACGCCGCTGTTGGCCGGCACGTTCCTGATCGCCGGCCTGTCCAGCCTCTCGCTGCCCGGGCTCTCGACCTTCGTCAGCGAGTTCCTGGTGCTGGTCGGGACGTTCTCGCGCTACAAGGTGGCGGCCTGCTTCGCGGTGACCGGCATCGTGCTGGCCGCGCTCTACATCCTGCTCATGGTCCAGCGGATGATGACCGGCCCCAAGCCCGAGGGCGCCTTCGTCGACCAGACACCGGACATGCAGCGTCGCGAGGCCTGGGTGGTCGCGCCGATCATCGCCGTCCTGCTGGTGATGGGGTTCTTCCCCAAGCCCGTCCTCGACGTCATCTCGCCTGCGGTCACCCGGACCATGCAGCAGGTCGGAGTCACTGATCCGGCGCCGACAAACGCCGTACCCGCCGCGGAAGGGACCAGCAAGTGATCGCCTCCGTGCTCGGACCGGCTCTCGCGGGGGTGCACCTCGCGACACCGAACCCGTCGCTGCCGGCGCCGAAGATCGACTACACGCTGGTCATGCCGATGCTCATCGTCTTCGGCGCGGCGATGATCAGCGTCCTGGTCGAGGCCTTCGTTCCTCGGCGGGCGCGCTACGCCAGCCAGATCGCCGTCACGGTTCTGGGCCTGGTGGCGGGGTTCGTCGCCGTGGTCCGCGCGTCCAACGGCACCAAGGGCTCGACGGCGTCGGGCTCGATCGTGGTCGACGGCCCCACGCTCTTCCTGTGGGGCAGCCTGTTGCTGCTGACTGCTCTGGCGGTCCTCACGATGGGCGAACGCTTCTCCAACGGACCCACCGGCGACTCCTTCACCCCGCAGGGAGCAACCATCCCGGGGTCGCCGCAGGAGGCGGCCGCCACCCGGGCCGGCCTGGTCACCACCGAGGTCTTCCCGCTCACGCTGTTCGCCGTCGGCGGCATGATGCTCTTCGTCTCCGCGGGCGACCTGCTCACCATGTTCGTGGCGCTCGAGGTGCTGTCGCTCCCGCTCTACGTCCTGTGCGGACTGGCCCGCCGGCGCCGGCTCCTGTCGCAGGAGGCGTCGCTGAAGTACTTCCTGCTCGGGGCCTTCTCGTCGGCGTTCTTCCTGTTCGGCAGCGCGCTGCTCTTCGGCTACGCCGGCACCCTGAACCTCGGCGAGATCGCGACCGCGATCACGGACGGCACCCAGTCGCAGGGCCTGCTGTTGCCGGGCATCGCGCTGGTCGCCGTCGGGCTGCTCTTCAAGGTCGGCGCCGTGCCGTTCCACTCGTGGACTCCGGACGTCTACCAGGGCGCGCCGACCCAGGTCACCGGCTTCATGGCCGCGTGCACCAAGATCGCCGCCTTCGGCGCGATCCTGCGCGTGGTCTACGTCGGCGTCGGCGGGGCCCGGTGGGACTGGCAGCCGGTCATCTGGGCGCGTCGCGATCATCACCATGCTCGTCGGCTCGATCCTGGCCATCACCCAGACCGACGTGAAGCGGATGCTGGCCTACTCCTCGATCGCGCACGCCGGCTTCGTCCTGGTCGGGGTGCTCGCCTTCGACAAGGCCGGTATCTCGGGCGTGCTGTTCTACCTCACGGCGTACGGCTTCAGCACCATCGGTGCGTTCGCGGTCGTCACGCTGGTCCGGGACAGCGGTGGCGAGGCGACCCACCTGTCGCAGTGGGCCGGCCTGGGCAAGGACCACCCGCTGGTGGCCGGGATCTTCGCGTTCTTCCTGCTGGCCTTCGCGGGCATTCCGCTGACGTCGGGCTTCACCGCGAAGTACGCGGTCTTCGCGCCCGCGGTGGCGCACGGCGCGGTCTGGCTGGCCGTCGTCGGTGTGGTGTCCAGTGCGATCGCGGCGTTCTTCTATGTCCGGGTCATCGTGCTGATGTACTTCTCCGAGCCCAGTGGAGACGCGACCACGGTGGCGGTGCCCAGCGCGATGATGACGGTGGCGCTGACCATCGGGGTCGCCGTGACCGTGGTGCTCGGCGTCTTCCCCCAGCCGGTGCTCGATCTCGCGGCGCACTCGGCTACCTTCGTGCCGTGACCGAAGGCAGCGGTGGCTCGGGGGGCGCGACGCCGCGGCCCTCGCTGCCGCTCCCCTCGTTGTCGGCGCTCGCCGGCGGGCTACCGACGCACGACGTCGTCCTCGAAGCGGCGTTGCGCCGCGGTCTCGACGACGTCGAGGCACTGCTGGCCAAGGCGGTCAGCGGCGCGCACGAGGCGTTCGGTGATGCGTCCGGTCACCTGATGACCGCTGGTGGCAAACGGTTCCGGCCGCTGCTGACCGTGCTGGCCAGCCAGCTCGGCTCCGGCGCCGGGCCGGACGTCATCCGAGCGGCGGCCGTGGTCGAGCTCACCCACCTGGCGTCGCTCTATCACGACGACGTCATGGACGAGGCCGGGCTGCGGCGCGGCACGCTCAGCGCCAACGCCCAGTTCGGCAACACCGTCGCGATCCTGACCGGCGACCTCCTGTTTGCCCGAGCGTCCTCGATCGTGGCCGAGCTCGGACCGGAGGCCGTCCAGGTGCAGGCCGCGACCTTCGAACGCCTGGTCACCGGCCAGACCCGGGAGACGGTCGGGCCGGCGCCGGGCGAGGACCCGGTGCAGCACTACCTCGGCGTCCTCGCGGACAAGACCGGTGCGTTGATCGCGACCTCGGGCCGGTTCGGGGCGCAGTTCGCCGGCTGCTCGCCCGAGGTGGTCGGGGTGATGGTCGAGTACGGCGAACGGATCGGCGTCGCCTTCCAGCTCGCCGACGACCTGATCGACCTGGCCTCCGAGACCGGCCAGTCCGGCAAGACGCCGGGCACCGACCTGCGCGAGGGCGTGCCGACGCTGCCGGTGCTGCTCGCGCGGGCCTCGACCGACCCGGCCGATGCCGAGCTGCACGCGCTGCTCGACGGCGACCTGACCGATGACGGCCGGCACGCGCAGGCGCTGGCCTTGCTGCGGGTGCATCCCTCCCTGGAGCAGGCCCGGCTGCAGACCGTCGCCTGGGCCGACGCCGCGCGGGCCTCGCTCTCGGCCCTGCCGGCCGGCTCGGTGCGCGACGCCCTGGCCGCACTGGCCGAAGGCGTCGTCACCCGCGACGGCTGACCTGCTCGCCGTCCGCGTGCTCCCGCCCGGCGCGGTGCTCCCTGCAGCCGACGGTGAGTCTCGGCCGCGATTTCCGGGCTGAATCACCGTCAGAGCGGGAGTACGGCGACGCTAGGTGCGGGCGGGCTGGTGGACCTGGGCTTCGTCGAGCCGGGTGGCCCGGAGCTGGCGGCTGGTGCGGATCGAGTCGTAGCTCAGCACCATCAGGGCGACCCAGACCAGGCCGAAGCCGATCCAGCGCGTGCCGGGCACGTGCTCGCCGAGCAGCAGGACGCCGGCCAGCAGCTGCAGCACCGGGGTGATGAACTGCAGCAACCCCATCGTGGACAGCGGCGCCCGTCGCGCACCGGCCGCGAACAGCACCAGCGGGATGGTGGTCGCGATGCCCGTGCTCATCAGCAGCAAGCCGTGCCACGGCGCTGCGTGTCCGAAGCTGCCGCGCCCGGTCGCCTCGATCCAGATCAGCCCCCCGAGGGCGAACGGCGCGAGCACCGCGGTCTCGGTGGTCAGGCTCGGCACCGCCTCGACCTGGCTGCCCACACGGTTCTTGACCAGGCCGTAGCACCCGAAGCTGGCCGCCAGGATCAGCGCGATCCACGGCGGATGGCCGTAGCCGATGGTCAGCACCACGACGGCGACGAAGCCGACGCCGACGGCCACCCACTGCAGCCGGTGCAGCCGCTCGCGCAGCACCAGCACGCCGAGCAGCACGGTCAGCAGCGGGTTGATGAAGTACCCCAACGACGCCTCGACGACGTTGCCCGCGTTGACGGCGTAGATGTAGACGCCCCAGTTGATCGCGATCAGCACGGCGGCCAGCGCCAGCACCGCCAGCAGCCGGGGATTGCGCAGGACGGCGCCGAAGCCGCGCAGCTTGCCGGTGATGGCGAGGACGATCAGGCAGACCACCAGCGACCAGACGACCCGGTGCATCAGGATCTCGAGGGCACCGGCCGGTTCGAGGGCCCGGAAATAGAGCGGGAACGACCCCCAGATCAGGAAGGCCAGGGCGCCATAGATCGTGCCGAGCTCGGCCTCGGTGCGGTCTCGCTGTCCGGGTCCGCGAGCAGGCCGGCTCCGGCTCACGCCTCCACGGTCCACGTGTCGCGCCCGGCGAGCAGCGCGGTCAGATCCTCGTCGGTGGCCGGGCCGCCGGCGCGCTCCTGCGCCTCGCTGATCTGCGAGCGGACCAGATCGTCGTACGTCGGGCGCTCGACCTCGCGGAAGACGCCGACCGGCACGCGAGCCAGGGTCGGGTCGTCGAGGCGGGAGATCGCGAACTGCTGCGAGGGGTCGGGGTTGTGTGCATCGTGGCGCAACACTTCGCTGTCCGCGACGGAATCCTTTGGTACGACGGCAATTCCGCCGTCCGGGCGACGGACGACCACCTCGTCGCCGACGGTGATCGGCTCGCCGTGCTCGAGGTGGATCAACCGTGCGGCCGCCTCGTGGCGGTCGGTCAGGACGTCGAAGGCCCCGTCGTTGAAGATCGGGCAGTTCTGGTAGATCTCGACGAGCGCCGTGCCGCGATGCGCGGCGGCGCGGCGCAGGATGTCGGCCAGGTGGGCCCGGTCGCTGTCCATGCTGCGGGCCACGAACGTTGCCTCGGCGCCGAGCGCGAGCGAGACCGGGTTGAACGGGTTGTCGACGCTGCCGGCCGGTGTCGACTTGGTCAGCTTGCCGACCTCGGACGTGGGGGAGTACTGACCCTTGGTCAGGCCGTAGATCCGGTTGTTGAAGAGCAGGATCGTGAGGTTCACGTTGCGCCGCAACGCGTGGATCAGATGGTTGCCGCCGATCGAGAGCGCATCGCCGTCACCGGTGACGACCCACACCGACAGGTCGGGCCGAGAGACGGCCAGGCCGGTCGCGATGGCCGGCGCGCGGCCGTGGATCGAGTGCAGGCCGTAGGTGTCGAGGTAGTAGGGGAAGCGGGACGAGCAGCCGATGCCGGAGACGAAGACGATGTTCTCGCGCTTCAGGCCGAGCGAGGGCAGGAACGCTTGCATCGCGGCAAGGATGATGTAGTCGCCGCACCCGGGGCACCACCGCACCTCCTGGTCGGAGGTGAACTCGCGTTTGGTCTGCGCGGGAGCGTCATCGGGCAGCTGGGGTACGCCGAGCAGCCCCGGCGGGGTCGAGCCGGGCAGCCCGAGGTCGACGGTGCTCATCGGACGGCCTCCCGGGTGGGCGTCGGGCCGATCGCGTCGGCCCCCATCAGCTGTTCGAGCTCCAGGGTGATCACCTCGGCCAGCTCGGTGGCCTTGAAGGGCAGTCCGCGCACCCGGTTGTAGCCGACGGCGTCGACCAGGTACTTCGCCCGCAGCAGCAGGGCCAGCTGGCCCAGGTTCATCTCCGGCACGAGCACCCGGCGATAGCGGCCCAGCACCTCGCCGGTGTTGGCCGGGAACGGGTTCAGGTGGCGCAGGTGCGCGCGCGCCACCCGTCCGCCGGTTGCCCGCACCAGTCGAGTGGCCGCCGCGATCGGGCCGTAGGTCGAGCCCCAGCCCAGCACCAGGACGTCGGCGTCGCCGGTCGGGTCGTCGACCTCCAGGTCACCGATCGTGGCCGCGATGCCGTCGACCTTGGCCTGGCGCAGCCGGACCATCAGGTCGTGGTTGTCCGGGTCGTAGCTGATGTTGCCCGTGACGTCCTGCTTCTCGATGCCACCGATCCGGTGCTCCAGGCCCGGCGTGCCGGGCGGGGCCCACGGACGGGCGAGGGTGTCCGGGTCGCGCAGGTAGGGGTGGAAAACCGGTGTGCCATCAGGGTTCTCGGCATTCGGGGCATCGGCGTCCGCGACCCGCAGGTCGGGCAGGTCGGCCACGGTCGGCAGCGGCCAGGGCTCGGACCCGTTGGCCAGGTAGCCGTCCGAGAGCAGCATGACCGGGGTGCGGTAGGCCGTCGCGATCCGGACCGCCTCGATGGCCGCGTCGAAGCAGTCGACCGGCGAGCTCGGCGCGATGATCGGCACCGGCGCCTCGCCGTTGCGGCCGAACATCGCCTGCAACAGGTCGGCCTGCTCGGTCTTGGTCGGCAGGCCGGTCGAAGGCCCGCCGCGCTGGATGTCGCAGATCACCAGCGGCAGCTCCAACGAGACGGCGAGCCCGATGGTCTCGGCCTTGAGCGCGATGCCCGGGCCGGAGGTCGTCGTGACGCCGATCGCCCCGCCGTACGCCGCTCCGAGCGCGGCTCCGATGCCGGCGATCTCGTCCTCGGCCTGAATCGTGGTGACCCCAAAGCGTTTCAGCGTCGCCAGCATGTGCAGGACGTCGCTGGCCGGGGTGATCGGGTAGGCCCCGAGGACGAGCGGCCGGGCGGCGCGGTGGGCGGCCGCGACCAGGCCGTAGGCCAGCGCGGTGTTGCCGGTGACGTTGCGGTAGCGCCCCGGCGGGGTCGGCGCCGGCGCGATCTCGTAGGAGACCGCGAAGTCCTCGGTCGTCTCGCCGTAGTTCCAGCCGGCGTGCAGCGCAGCCAGGTTGGCGGCCAGGATCTCCGGCTTGGTCGCGAACTTTGTCTTCAGGAAAGCTTCGGTGCCCTCGGTCGGGCGGTGGTAGAGCCAGGAGAGCAGCCCGAGGGCGAACATGTTCTTCGCCCGCTCCTTGTCCTTGCGGCTCAGGTCGAACGACGCCAGCGCCTCCACCGTGATCGAGGTCAGGCCCAGCTCGTGCACGTGATAGGAGTCCAGGCTGCCGTCGGCCAGCGGGCTCTCGGCGTAGCCGACCTTCTTCAGGTTGCGCGCGCTGAACTCGTCGGTGTCGATGATCAGGGTCGCGCCGCGGGGAAGGTCGGCCAGGTTGGCCTTGAGCGCGGCCGGGTTCATCGCGACCAGCACGTCCGGGGCGTCGCCCGGGGTCAGCACGTCGTGGTCGGCGAAGTGGAGCTGGAAGCTGGAGACCCCCGGCAGCGTGCCCTGCGGAGCCCGGATCTCGGCCGGGAAGTTCGGCAGGGTCGACAGGTCGTTGCCCAGGACGGCCGTCTCGGAGGTGAACCGGTCACCGGTGAGCTGCATGCCGTCGCCACTGTCACCGGCGAACCGGATGACGACGCGATCCAGACGCTGCACCTGCTTGGTGCTCATTGCCGCATCAACCTCGTCGTCCTCGCTGGCTCTTCGTACCTAGCTCACTGACCGATCCCGCGTACCTACGCCATCGTAAGTTACGGACCCCGAGGCGCACCTGCGCACCCGCCATTCGGACACCTGACCCGCCGATCAGCCGACTGCTCACTCGACTGCTCAGCCGAGTGAGCAGTCGACGTGCTCACTCGACGTCGACCCAGTCCAGGGTGCGGTCCACGGCCTTGCGCCACCCCGCATACCCCTTCTCGCGCTGGCCTTCGGACCACTCGGGCTGCCAGCGGCGCGACTCGTTCCAGTTGGCCCGGAGCTCGTCGGTGCCGGACCAGAAACCGACCGCGAGTCCCGCGGCGTAGGCCGCGCCCAGGGCGGTGGTCTCGGCGACCACCGGGCGACTGACGGGCACGCCGAGGATGTCGGCCTGCAGCTGCATGCAGAGCTCGTTGACCGTCACACCGCCGTCGACCTTCAGCACCTCGATCGGTACGCCGGAGTCCTGCACCATCGCGTCCGCGACGTCGCGCGACTGGTAGCAGATCGCCTCCAGTGTGGCCCGGGCCAGATGCGCGCCGGTGTCGAAGCGCGACAGCCCGACGATCGCGCCGCGGGCGTCGCTGCGCCAGTACGGCGCGAAGAGGCCGGAGAACGCCGGAACGAAGTAGACGCCGCCGTTGTCCTCGACGCGAGCCGCAAGCGACTCCACGTCGGCCGACGTGCGGATGATGCCGAGTTGGTCGCGCAGCCATTGGACCGCCGAGCCGGTGACGGCGATCGAGCCCTCCAGCGCATAGATCGGCTTCGCGTCGCCGAGCTGGTAGCACAGCGTCGTGAGCAGGCCGTGGTCGCTGCGGACGATCTCCTCGCCGGTGTTCATCAGCATGAAATTGCCTGTGCCGTAAGTGTTCTTGGCCTCGCCCGGCGCGAAACAGACCTGCCCGACCATGGCCGCGTGCTGGTCGCCGAGGGCACCGGTCAGTGGAACGCCGGCGATCGGTTCGAGGGCCGTCACCTCGCCGTACCCCTGCGGATCGGACGAGGGCCGGATCTCGGGCAGCATGGCCCGCGGAATGTCGAAGATCGCGAGCAGCTCGTCGTCCCAGTCGAGCGTTTCGAGGTCCATCAGCATGGTCCGGCTGGCGTTGGTGACGTCCGTGACGTGCACCCCGCCGTCGACGCCTCCGGTGAGCTGCCAGATCAGCCAGCTGTCCGTCGTACCGAAGATGGCGTCGCCGGCTTCGGCGTCGGCCCGGACGCCGTCGACGTTGTCGAGGATCCACTGGATCTTGCCGCCGGAGAAGTACGTCGCGGGCGGCAGGCCGGACCGCTGCCGGATCAGCTCGCCGTGACCCTCGCGCGCCAGCCGGCTGGCGATCCGGTCGGTGCGGGTGTCCTGCCAGACGATGGCGTTGTAGTAGGGCGTCCCGGTGCGCCGGTTCCACACGACGGTCGTCTCGCGCTGGTTGGTGATGCCGATGGCGGCCAGGTCCGAGGCCCGCAACCGCTGTCCGCGCAGGGCCGACCCGATCACGGCGCTGGTGCGCCCCCAGATCTCGACCGGGTCGTGCTCGACCAGGCCGGCCCCGGGCATGATCTGCTCGTGCTCGAGCTGGCTGCGGCCGACCTCGTTGCCGTCGTGATCGAAGATCATGAACCGCGTGCTCGTCGTCCCCTGGTCCACAGCACCCACGAAGTCGGCCACGACCCCAGTCTGGCGGACCCTGGCCACGATTTCGCGAAAGGATCGTCCGGCCCAGAACTCTCAGAGAAAGCAGGGTCCGCCCTGCCGATAGACCGGCGTTCGGTGATGATGATCGCGACAGCGAGGCGGACCGGTGGCAATCCGCGCCGCTGGCGGCGTCGATGGCGACCGTCGTGTCGTCCGGCAGCCTGCTGGCCGGCGAACTCCAGATGAGTCGCGCGACAGCTGCCCCGCCGTGCCGACCGGCCACGCTCGAGGGACTGGTTGCCTGTCCGTCGTGCCACTGAAACGCGAGAGCGGACGGATCGGCCACAGACCCTGACTCATATCCGGAACGTCAGCGCCCGTCGACGGTCGGTGCTCGCAGGTCGTTGACGTCTCGTTCATGGGTTCGAGGCGTCTGCGTCACGAAAAGGCACTTGGAGGTCCGGTTGACGGGCTGTTCTGGCATGGCAACCTGGTCGCCTTTCGGGGGGTCGACGGGGTCGTGGTGCCCACCGATGACTACGGCTGGACCGCTGGGTTGGATCCGTTGCCCTGGGCGGCGTTCCTCGCCGGGGTGAGTGTCGGGGCCGTCGCGAGCCTGCGCGCCCGCCGCCGCGCGGGCGTCGGATGGTGGTCAGCACGGCGGGTGGACTCTGGATCAAACGCGCTGACGATCGCGTCGTGGGGGCTGATTACGGTGAGCATCGCCACTGGGATTCCGCTTCAGATCGGCCTGCCGTGGTGGGTGGCCGGCGGCATCCTGCTGATCGGCGTCGCGGCGGTCCTGATTGTCATGCAGCGTGGGGCCCGACGTCAGCGAGAGGGGCCGCCACCCCGCCACCTCGGGCTGGCCTCGTGAGCCGACGATCGTGGTGGATCACCCAAGTCCTGACCCGGGCAACCTTCCACATCGATTCTCCCGCCGAGACCTAGAGGCGGCCGGCCTCGACGATGCGGCGGAGGAACTGCTGGGTCCGGGCCTCGCGCGGGTCCTCCAACACCTGCGCGGCCGGGCCCCGCTCCAGCACGCGTCCGCCGTCGAGGAAGCACACCTCATCGGCGACCTGCCGGGCGAAGCCCATCTCGTGGGTTGCCACGAGCATGGTCATGCCGTCGGTCTTGAGGTCGCGCAGCATGGCGAGCACCTCGGCCACGAGCTCCGGGTCCAGCGCCGAGGTGACCTCGTCGAAGAGCATCAGCACCGGCTCGTTGACCAGGGCGCGGGCGATCGCGACGCGTTGCTGCTGGCCGCCGGAGAGCTGGTCGGGATAGCTGCGGGCCTTGTCCCGCAACCCGACCCGATCGAGCAGGACCATCGCGCGCTCCTCGGCCGCCTCGCGGGAGATGCCGTGGACCTTGCGTGGAGCCAGCGTCACGTTGTCGATGACCCGCAGGTGCGGGAAGAGGTTGAACGACTGGAAGACGATGCCGACCTTGGTCCGGATGTCGTCGGCATCGACCCGGGGGTCGGTGATGTCCTGCCCCTGCAACGTGATGGTGCCGTCGTCGACGACCTCGAGCAGGTTGACGCACCGCAACAGGGTTGACTTGCCCGAACCCGAAGCGCCGATGAGTACGACGCACTCGTGCGGCGCAACGGACAACGAAAAGTCATGCAGCACAACGTTGTCGCCGTACGACTTGCGGAGCCCGGCGATCTCGATCAGTGGCTCGCTCACACGATCCCCCCGCCCGCGAGATTGGCGCCGCGGCGGGCCGCGACCCAGTCGGTGAACCGGGTCATCGGGATGGTCAGCAGCACGAACAGCATCGACGCCACCACGAGCGGGGTGTAGTTGAACGTCTTGGCGATGTCGATCTGGGCCGTCTGGATCGCCTCGACGACGCCGAGGATCGAGACCAGGCTGGTGTCCTTCTGCAGCGACACGAGGTCGTTGAGCAGGGCCGGGATGACGCGGCGTACGCCTTGCGGGATCACGACGTAGCGCAACGACTGCGCGTGCGAGAGCCCCAGCGAGCGGGCGGCCGCGCGCTGGCTCGGATGGACCGACTCCATGCCGGCGCGCAAGACCTCCGCGACGTACGCCGAGTAGGTCAGGATCAGGGCGACCGCACCCCAGAACGTCGTGCTGGTCGGCACTCCCTTCAGCTGCAGGGCGGGGATGCCGAAGCCACAGCCCAACAGGACGACCAGCTGCGGCAGACCGCGGAAGAGATCGACGTAAACCGTTGCGGCGGCGCGGATCGGGAAGAAGACCGGCCCGCGCAGGGTGCGAGCGACGGCCAGGATCATCGCGAAGATCAGGATGAAGAACTCGCAGACGACCATGATCCGGATGTTGAGCCACAAGCCCTTGGCGATGCCCGGCAGCACCTGCCAGCCGTAAGAGACGTCGAAGTAGGTCTTCTTGACGACCGGCCACCCCGGGCTGTGGGTCACCGCGAGGATGACGATCGTGCCCAGAACGAGCGTGCTGACCGCCGAGATGGTGGCGCTGCGGACCAACCGCCGTTGACGGTAGGCGAGTCGTTCCAGCTGGATCTCGGACGGTGCCCAGTCGGTCTGGCTCATGGCTCAGCCGATCAGCTCGACGCGCAACCGCTTGTCACGAATGTCATTGCAGGACAGGCGCGCCAGCCG
The DNA here is from genome assembly GCA_963834425.1 of uncultured Actinomycetota bacterium. GTDB lineage: Bacteria > Actinomycetota > Actinomycetes > Actinomycetales > CAVURS01 > CAVURS01. The sequence continues at coordinate 24,160 of CAWIBR010000004.1, read as the reverse complement.
AGTCGGTCAGCCATTGCGTCTCCAGCTGCTTGAGCGTGCCGGCCGCGCGCAGCGCGTCGACCGCCTGGGAGACGCAGCTGGTGATCGAGCTGCCCTTCTCGAGCAGGAGGCCGAACTGCTCCGGCGTGCCGGGGGAGTCGAACTGGCCGAGCACGACGCCGTCCTTGATCTGGGCGTCCGCGATGTAGAGCGCGGTCGGCAGGTCGACGACCAGGCCGTCGATCTGGTGGTTCTTCAGCGCCTGGACTGCGAGGTCGTTGGTGTTGAAGACGGCCGGCGACTGGGTCGGCTTGATGACCGAGCCGATCACGTCGTACGACGTGGTGCCCTTCTGGGCGCCGAGCTTGGCGTCCTTCAGCCCGGCGATCGTGGTGACGCCGGCGATCTTGCTGCCCTTGACGGTCACCACGGCCTGGGTCACGTCGTAGTAGCCGGACGAGAAGTCGACGACCTTCTTGCGGGCGTCGGTGATCGAGAACTCGTTGATGTCGAAGTCGAACTTCTTCGGCGCCGGCGAGATCACGTCATCGAAGTGGGCCCGGATCCACTTCACGTTGGCGTCCGGGTAGCCCAGCTTCTCGGCGACGGCGTAGGCGACGGCTCCCTCGAAGCCCTTCTTGTTCTCCGGCTTGTCGTCAACGAACCACGGCTCGTAGACCGGCTCGTCGGTCGCGATGGTGAGCGTGCCCGGCGTCTTGGTCTTCAGGTTGGCCATGGTGCAGGCCGTGGTCGGCTCGCGCTGCCGGTGCTGCCCGCGTTGGCCGTGCCGCCCCCGGAGCTGGTCTGGGCACACGCCGAGAGGGCCAGCGCAACCACGGGGACCAGCGCCCCGGCTGCGACAGCGGCCAGGCGGCGGGTCGGTGTGGAGGGCACGAGGGGGGCCTTGCGGGCGAGCTTGCGGGCGGGATCGGACGGGCGGTTCATGACTCTCTCTCCAGGCGCGGTGCGTCGGCAAGGTTCAGCGGCAGGGTGGTGGCGGCCTGCCACTGGCATGTGGGGCCGGGTCGAACTGACGGGCGAGTCAGCATATCTCGCCCGAATCGCGGCTCCGGACCATGCTCGATCGGGGAACTTCGGTTGGCGGGGTTGCGAACGGTCCGATCCCGACCCTGTGGATAAGTCGGGTGGGCAGACGGTCCAGATGGCTAGCGTCCCGGGTCATGACATCTGGGGTGAAATACGACGTCGACCCGAACGAGGTGCGAGCGCTCGCTGCGGGGCTGAGCGGCGTCCGTCAGGCGATCGAGCAGTTGGCCCGCCCTGAGACGCGCCTGGAGACGCGCCTGCGGAGCTGCCCGGATCCCGGCGGCGGTCCCGAGCTCGGCTCGCTGCTGGTCGCGCAGGCCCTCGACGATGTCGGCCGCGGCTGGTCCCGGGCCCGGGCTGGCATCGGGGAGCAACTCGACCTGCTGTCCCGCGCCGCCAAGACCGCGGCCGATGCCTACGCCGCGGCCGAGGATGGCGTGACCTGTGCGCTGGCGGGGCGATGAGCTCCGTCGACTGGAGCCCGCTGGCCGCGGCCGACCCGATCCCGGGCGATCCGGCGGCCGTCCGCCGATTGGCGGCGCGCCATCAGCAGGCCGCCGAGCAGGTGGGGGAGCAGGTCGACGCCCTGCGCCGGATCACGCGCGGCACCGACGACTGGCACGGGACGGCGGCGCTCGAGTTCCAGGCCCGGGTCGGGCGGGTGCCGGATGATCTGGTGGCGGTCGGCGAACGGTTTCGGCGCGTGGCGCAGGCGTTGCGGGAGTTCGCGCCGGTGCTCGAATCGGCCCAGCGTCGGGCCCGGGCAGCGCTCGCCGCGGCCCAGGCCGCCCAGGCCTCAGAGCCGCCCGGCCCGAGCCGCGACGCGCCAGACGCCGACTGGCCCGCATGACCTCCCAGTCGACGTCGCGACCGGTGGTCGGGCCGCCCGTCTGGCCCCGCGTCGTACCCTTCGCTGCTCACGTCGTCGGCCCGTTCGCCGGGCCGTTGGCGATCGGGCCGGAGGATCCCCACCTGGCTCGGGCGCGTCGGCAGCTGGCGCTCGCGTGCGAGGAGCGCGACCGGGCCGCCGCCCGCTGTGCGCGGGCGATCAGCGCGGCCGGGCACGATCGGCTGCGCAACCCCAGCGGCTGGCACCGGTTCCTCGGCGCCGTCTCGTCGTGGGCCGGCGTCTGCTCGACCTGGCTGGGCGTCGCGGCGCTCGTCCTGTGCGTTGTGCCGGGGCTCGGGCCGATCCTCGGAGCAGCCAGCCTGGCTCTGGCGCTGGCCCAACTCACGGCCGACACCGCGCTGGCCGCCGAGGGCGACGCCGGATGGGGGAGCGTCGGGATCGACCTGCTCGGGACCCTGCCGATGGGGCGGGCCGCTCGGCTCGGTGGCGTGCTGGCGCGTGGCCGAGCTGTCGAGCAGGCCGGGCGCTTTGCCGCTGGGACGACGTGGCCGGTCCGGGGGGCCGGGCGTGGCCTGCGGCGGTTGGGCGCGACACCGGTGCGGTTCGAGCGCAGCCGCGGGTTGCACGGGCTGGCTCAGGTGGCGGCGACCCGGCCCGGTCATGAGCTGCGAGCGGGGCTCGGTCACCTGACCCTGGCCGTCCGCTCGGCCGGCCGGCCGCGCACCCTCCACGAGTTCGTCCGTAGCCCCGGAGGTCTGCTCGACGAGGTCACGCGCGCCCGTGACCAAGGTCCGGGCGCCGTGCTGTGGCTCTCGGGTGGCCATGCCGCGGACCTGGTGCAGTCGACCGTCGGCGTCCCCTACACGCCCCAGCAACGGCCGGCCTGGTGACCCCGCCCGTGAGCGCGACGTCGGCTCACCCTTCGACCCCGCCGCCGGTGACGTTGCCGGAGCTCGCGGTGCCGCCGCACGTCTTCGTGCTGTCGCTGCCGGCGGACGGGCCGCCCGACCAGCTCCTCGACCAGTGGCTGGAGCAGGCGGCCGAGCTGCCCGACTCGTCGCTGCCCGAACCGCTTATGGCCGGCCATCGCGAGGAGATGCTCGCGATCCTCAGCGCCGCCTGTGGCGAGCCCCAGGTGGGCGAGGTCGCCGCGTTCTTGTCCTACCGTCAGGTCTCGACCGGGTTCGGCGGGTCCGACGGGTCCAGCGGGTCCGACGGGTCCAGCGGGTCGGGCGCGACTGCCTCCCGGCTCGTGGGCGGAACCGCACTGCTGACCCTGGAGCTGCTCGACCCGATGCCGGGCTCGCCGCAGGACCGAGTCGAGCGGCTGGCCGCCGAGCTGCGCCGTACGGCGGATCGGCTCGGCCACGGCGACGGGTTGGCCGAGATCACCTCCCGACGGACCGCCTCCGGGGTCCCGGCCGTGCGGCTGCGCTTCCTGGCCGTTCTCGACGCCTCACCGCCAGAGACCCGTACGCCGATGGTCGAGGCCTGCCGTTGGCTCTTCCCGGTGCCGGGCCACGGCGATCTGGCCTGGTCGCTCGTCTATCAGAGCGCCGACATCGCGGAGGCCGACGAGGTGGTGGCCGAGTTCGACCAGCTCGCGGCCAGCCTGACCTGGGTCGAGCCCTGAGCCCGCCCGGCCCAACGGATCCGGCGCCATCGCTGCCATCCCGGCCATCGCTGCCACCGGCCACCGGCTACTCCTACGCGCTGCCCGGTGGATGGGTGCATCTGGACGTCGACCCGGCCCGGCGCGCCGCGAGCGTGCGGCGGGCGGTCAGCGAGCGGGTCCGCCGGGAGCCTCGGCTGGCGCCCTACCTCGCGCAGTTGGACCGCCTGCTGCTCCACGAGTGCGCCGTCGCCGCGGCCGGAGGGGCCGAGCGGGTCAGCCTGCTGGCGGAGGCCAGTGCTGACGGGCTGGTGACCGCGGCGGCCACCTTCACCGTCGTCACCCTGGACGAGCGGCGGGGCCCCGGCGCGACGCTCGACGTCCGAGGCGTCCTGCGTCACCTGGCCGCCGAGCAGGCGCGCGCCCAGGTCGCCGACCCCGCCGCGACGATGAGGGTGGTGCGGCTGACCCAGCAGGAGGCGGTGCGCCGTCAGTGGCGCGAGCGCGTCGATCCGGGCGAGCGCGACCGGCTGAGCGGACCGCTCGCGCGCACCAGCCAGAGCTGCCAGCTGGTGGTGCCCTGGCCCGGTCGGCCGAGCGTCGGCCTGCTGACCATCTCCTCGACCGCCGCGCCCCTGTTCCCGTTGCTGGAGGCCCTGTTCGACGCCTGCTGCGCGACGTTTCACTGGACCTTCGAGGCGGAGCGAGGAGACACCACCCGCGCCGGCGTGGATCAGGAGCCGACATAACGTGCCGTCGCGCGCTCGCCGACTAGTGTTTGGCCCGTGCACGGGACCCTTCCGCCGTACGCGATCGTCGGGCTGGTCGCCCTGGCCGGGCTCCTCGTCTTCGTCGCGGGGGTCGTGGGCGGCCGGTTGTTGCGACCCAGCGCACCGACTCGCGCCAAGCAGACGACCTACGAGTGCGGCGTCGACCCGGTCGGCGAGGGCTGGGCCCAGACCCAGATCCGCTACTACCTCTACGCCTATCTCTATGTGATCTTCGCGGTCGACGCGGTCTACCTCTTCCCCTGGGCGACCCTGCTCCGGCTGCCCCAGTTCGGCGCCGCCACGCTGGCCGAGATGGCGATCTTCCTGGGCGTGCTCGGCGGTCGGCCTGCTGCATGCCTGGCGTCGCGGCCTGTTGCGGTGGGTCTAGTGACCGCGACCGATCTCCCCTTGCCCACGGTCGGGCCGCTCGCCGAGCTGGCCCCGCGTCCGCTGCGCCTGGTGCTCAACTGGGGTCGCCGCTACAGCCTGTGGGTCTTCAACTTCGGCCTGGCTTGCTGCGCCATCGAGTTCATCGCGGCCAGCATGGCCCGGCACGACTTCATCCGGCTCGGGGTGATCCCCTTCGCGCCCGGGGCCGCGGCAGGCCGACCTGATGGTGGTCTCGGGCACGGTCACGGACAAGATGGCGCCCGCGATCCGCCGGCTCTACGAGCAGATGCCGGAGCCGAAGTACGTCATCTCGTTCGGCGCCTGCTCCAACTCCGGTGGTCCCTACTGGGACTCCTACTGCGTGACCAAGGGCGTCGACCAGGTCATCCCGGTCGACGTCTACGTGCCGGGCTGCCCGCCGCGCCCAGAAGCGTTGCTGCACGGCATCATCCGCCTCCAAGAGAAGATTGCTGCCGAGCAACTGTCCGGTACGGCGATCAGCGGCCGGGCGCTTCGGCCGAGCGTCTCGGCGGCTGCCGTCAACTCGCCCACTCGTGACGGCTGACGCCGGCGGGCCGCTGCTGCCCAGCGAGCCGACGTGATCGGCACCGTCGAGGAGATCACCGACCGGTTCGCCGCGGCTCTGGCGATCCCATCGGGCGGCGACGAGTCGGCCGAGCTGCTGCCCGAGGTGACTGACGGCGTGGTCGGTGAAGACGTGGCTGGCACCGTCGGTGTCGTGGTGCCGCACGACCGCTGGCACGACGCGCTGGCCTTCGCGCGCGACGGCCTCGGGCTGGACTTCTTCGACTGGCTCTCCGCCGTCGACGAGACCGACGCCGACCCGGCCGGCTTCGACGTCGTCGTGCACCTGGCCGCGATCGGCGTCGTTCGGGGCCACCTCCGGCGAAGGGCTCAGCCGGATGCTCGTGCGGACCCGGGTGCCGGAGGGCACGCCGCTGGCCAGCGTCACCGACCTGTGGCCCGGCGCGGCCTGGCACGAGCGCGAGACCTACGAGATGTTCGGGATCGAGTTCGACGGCTTCGCCGATGGCACCGACCTCGGGCCTGCGGCCGCTGCTGCTCCCGGAGGGCTTCGAGGGCACCCCGCTGCGCAAGTCCTTCGTCCTGGCCGCCCGCGCGAGCAAGCCGTGGCCGGGGGCCAAGGAGCCCGGCGAGAGCGACGCCTCGCTGGCCCGCAGCGGCTCGCCCAGCCGCCGCAAGCTGCTTGCCACCCGGCGTACCGCCTGCGTCCTGGGGTCCCGCACCCGCCCGGCGCGCGCGAGTTGTCAGACCGTGAGTCCGCATCTGGTAACCCTCAGGCTGACAACTCGGGCGGTGCCGGCGATGAATGAGGCGCTCGACACCGTCGTGCGGGTGGTCGCCGTGCTCGCGGCGTTCCTCGTGCTGCCGTTGCTCGTCGGGCAGACCGAGCACAAGGTGATGGCCCACATGCAGGGCCGGCTCGGCCCGATGTACGCCGGTGGTTTCCACGGCTGGGCCCAGCTGGTCGCCGACGGCGTGAAGTTCGTGCAGAAGGAGGACATCACTCCCGCGGCCGCCGATCGCCGGGTCTTCAAGCTCGCGCCGGCCGTGGCCCTCGTGCCGTATCTCGTTGCCCTGGCGGCGATTCCGATCGGTCCGGGCTGGGTCGCGGCCGACCTCGACTCGGGCCTGCTCTTCGTGCTGGCGGCCAGCGCGGTCGGGGTCCTGGGCACGTTGATGGCCGGCTGGGCCAGCGCCAACAAGTACGCGCTGCTCGGTGGCCTGCGCACCGCCGCCCAGCTGCTGTCCTACGAGCTGCCCATCGTGCTGGCGGCGAGCAGTGTGGCCATCGCGGCCGGCACGCTGAACCTCTCCGGCATCATTGTCAACTGGCAATGGTGGTGGCTGTTCTGGCAGGGGCCGGCCCTCGTCTGTTTCCTGGTCGCGGGCGTGGCCGAGCTGCAGCGGCCGCCGTTCGACATGCCGGTCGCCGACTCCGAGATCGTCTTCGGCCCCTACACCGAGTACTCCGGGCTGCGGTTCGCGTTCTTCCTGCTCTCCGAGTACGCCGGGATCGTGCTCATCTCGGCGCTGACCGCCGTGCTGTTCCTCGGTGGGTGGCGGGGCCCGCTGCCGCACGAGCTGGGCTGGCTCTGGATGCTGGCCAAGACCGGCGTGATCGCGGTCGGCATCGTCTGGGTCCGGATCGCCTGGCCGCGCCTGCGCGAGGACCAGCTGCAGCGGCTGGCCTGGCTGGTGCTCGTGCCGCTCGCCCTGGCCCAGCTGGCCATCACCTCGGTCGTGGTCGTCGTCTCATGACCCACCTCGAGTCATCGGGCGGCGGCCTGCGGCCACGGATCGGCCTGCCCGGCCTGCTGAAGGGCCTGGCCGTGACGGCCAAGACCCTGACCCGGCCGGCCCACACGACGGAGTACCCGGACGTCGCGCCCGACCTCCCCCCGCGCAGCCGCGGCGTGATTGCGCTGCTCGACGAGAACTGCACCTCGTGCATGCTGTGCGCCCGCGAGTGCCCGGACTGGTGCATCTACATCGACTCGCACAAGGAGACGCTGCCGGCGACGACCCCGGGCGGCCGGGAGCGCACCCGCAACGTCCTGGACCGGTTCGCGATCGACTTCTCCCTCTGCATGTACTGCGGGATCTGCATCGAGGTCTGTCCGTTCGACGCGCTGCACTGGAGCCCGGAGTTCGAGTACGCCGAGCTCGACATCAAGGACCTGCTGCACGAGAAGGAGCGGCTGGGCCAGTGGATGCCGACGGTGCCGCCACCGCCGGCTCCGGACCCGGGCGCGGCGGAGCCGAAGGAGGTGGCGGCCGCCCAGCGGCCGGCCCGAGCCCCTCGGACGCCCCGGGCGGCTCGGCCGGAGTCGTCGTGACGCGCCCGCGAGGTCCTGCTGGTCGCGGACGCGCTGCTCGCCTCCGCGGCCGCGATCCTGGCCGTCACGACCCGGCAGATCGTGCACTCGGCCCTCTGGCTGGTCGTCACGCTCGGCGCGGTCGCTGGCGCCTACCTCCTGCTCGGCGCCGAGCTGGTCGCCCTGGTCCAGGTGCTCGTCTACGTCGGGGCCATCGTCGTGCTGGTGCTCTTCGCGATGATGCTGACCCGCGCTCCGATCGGCGTCAGCGCCGACGTGAACAACTCACTGCTGCAACGCATTTCGGCCGCTGTGGCCGGCCTGGCCACGGCCGGTCTGGTCGGCGGCGCACTGATGACGGCGTACGGCGGTGAGCGGATCCGCGTCGACCCGGCGCGGGGCGGATCCGGCCCGCTCGCCCGGTCGCTCTTCTCCTCGTGGGCGCTGCCGTTCGAGCTCCTGTCGTTGCTGCTGCTGGCTGCGCTGGTCGCGGCGTTCGCCCTCGTCGCCCGAGCGGCCGGACTGCCGAGAGACCCGGTGACCAGCCCCACGCCGCGCGTCGACGGCACGACGGCCCGCGACGGCGCTGACGTCGCCGACCGGCCGGGCGGCGGCCGCGACGTACCGGCTCGACGGCAAGGTCGCGGGCGACCACTGGTTCGACCTGCCGCTGGACCACCTGCGACCCGGCGCGGGGACGGACGGAGGTCTACGTCCGCGAGCTGCGCCAGGCCGACACGGCCGACCTCGACCGGCCGTACCTGATCTTCCTGCAGGGCGGTCCGGGCGGGGCGAGCCCGCGACCCAGCGGTGGCCCGGAGTGGATCGACTGGGCCCTCGAGCGCTACCGGGTGCTGCTGCTCGACCAGCGCGGCACCGGCCGGTCCAGCCGGCTCGACCCCGCCGTCATCGCCGCGCTCGGGTCGCCGCAGCAGCAGGCCGACCACCTCGCGCTCTTCCGGGCCGACTCGATCGTGCAGGACTGCGAGGCGATCCGGCGCGCGCTGCTCGGCGACGAGCCGTGGACCGTGCTCGGTCAGTCGTTCGGCGGGTTCTGCACCTTCACCTACCTCTCGTTCGCCCCGGCCGGGCTGCGCGAATGCCTGGTCACCGGCGGCATCCCGCCGCTGGCCACCGCGATCGACGACGTCTACCGATCGACGTACGCCGCGATCGCGGCGCCGGATGGACGACCTGGACCGGGCCTACCCCCTGACCCGCACCCGCCTGCGGGAGGTCGCCGACCACCTGGCCACGACCGATGAGCTGCTGCCGAGCGGGGAGCCGCTGACCGTCGAGCGGCTGCAGGAGGTCGGCCACGTCCTCGGCGGCCAGGACGGGCCGCTGCGCCTGCACTACCTGGCCGAGGACGCGTGGACCGGCGACCGGCTCAGCGAGTCGTTCCTGCACGACGTGCAGGAGATCGTCGGCGGCTACCGGAGCGGTCCGCTCTACGCCCTGATCCACGAGGCGTGCTACTGCGACACCGGGCAGTCCTCGCGGTGGTCGGCCGAGCGGGTCCGCCCGGAGTTCGCCTGGGTCGACGCCCCCGCACGGCCCGCTCGGGCTGACCGGTGAGGCGGTCTACCGGCACACCGTCGCCCGCTGCGCGGGTCTCGAGGGCTTGGTCGAGGTGGCCGACCGGCTGGCCGAGCGGCAGTGGGAGCGTCCGCTCTACGACCTGGATGCCCTGTCCCGCAACGAGATTCCGGTCGCCGCCTGCGTCTATGCCCAGGACATGTACGTCACCCTCGACGTTTCTCGGGCCGCGGCGGCGCTGGTGCCCGGCGTGCGGGTGGTCGTCGACGAGGAGCATCACCACGACGGCCTGCGCAAGCACGGAACGACGGTCCTGGACCGGCTGCGCGCGGCGCTCGACGGCGAGGACGCGCCGTGATCCACCTCTGGCCGGCGCTGCTCCTGGTCGCCGTGCTCGCCGGCACCGGCATCTACGGCGTGCTCGCCCGGCGCAACGCGGTGCTGGTGCTGATCGGGGTCGAGCTGCTGCTCAACGCCGGCACCCTGCTGCTGGTCACCGCCGACGCGATGTTCGCCGACCAGCTGCACTCCGGCCAGGTCCTGACCATCTTCGTGATCACCCTGGCGGCGGCCGAGGTGGGCGTCGCCCTGGCCGTCGTGCTGCTGCTCTTTCGCACCCACGGCGACATCGACCTGCGCGCCGCGACGGCGCTCGGCGAAGCGCGGCGCGGAGGCGGCCCCGACCCGACGGCGCTCCCGGCGCCGGACGTGGCCTCGGACCCCGCTGTGGACCCGGCGGCGGCCGAGGCCCGCTGGTGAGCGTCCTCGCCGCGACGGCCCGGCTGGCCGTCATCCTGCCGAGCTCTGGCCGCGCTCGCCGGCCTGCTGCTGCCGCGGGGCAGTCGCAGCCGGGCGGCCGGCGATCGCGGTGGCCGGTGCCGCGGCTGACCCTCGCCGTCGTCGTGGTCGAGCTGTTCGCGACGCACGGCGGCCGCAGCCGGTCCTCGATCGGGCTGGTCGGGCACGCCGACACCGGCGAGATCGTGCTCGGCCTGGGCCTGCGCGCCGACCGGCTCTCGGCGCTGGTCGCCGTCGCCGTCGGCCTGGTCGCGCTCTGCGTGCAGCTCTACTCGACGGCCTACCTGAGCGCCGACCGCTCGCTACCCGGCGTACGCCGCGGAGGTCTCGCTCTTCACCGCGGCCATGTTGCTCGTCGTACAGGCCGACGACCTGGTGCTGCTGCTGGTCGGGCTGGGAGGTCATGGGCCTGTGCTCCTACCTGCTGGTCGGCCACGACAGCCAGCGCCTGGCCGCGCGCCGCGCAGCGGTCAAAGCTTTCCTGGTGACAAGGGTCGGCGACGTCGGCTTCGTCCTCGGCATCATCGTGCTGATCTCGGCGACCAAGACGTCGAGCATCTCCGACCCTGCTCGATGCCCCAGACCCGGCATGGGGGTGGCCGGCTGGGTCTGGCCGTTGGCCGTGCTCCTGCTGATCGCCGGCGTGGTCGGCAAGTCGGCGCAGTTCCCGCTGCACACCTGGCTGCCCGACGCGATGGAGGGGCCGACACCGGTCTCGGCGCTGATCCACGCGGCCACGATGGTCGCCGCCGGCGCCTACGTCGTGGCCCGCCTGCTGCCGATCTTCGCGATGTCGCCCGGGCGCGCGCGACGTGTTGGCCGCCGTCGCCTGCATCTCGATGCTGGGCGCCGCCCTGGCGGCGTTCGCGCAGGTCGACCTCAAGCGGCTGCTGGCCTACTCGACGATCAGCCAGGTCGCCTACATGCTGGCCGCGCTGGCCATCGCGCCGGTGCACGGATCCGGCGTCGGCGCCGGCGATCGCCCACCTGCTGGCCCACGCCGGCTTCAAGGCGCTGCTCTTCCTCTCGGCCGGGGCGTTCGCGATGGTCAGCGGCACGACGCTGCTCTCCGGCCTGTCCGGCGGCTGGCGCCGTACGCCGCTGGTCGCGGCCTGCTTCACCCTCGGCCTGGCCGCGCTCGCCGGCCTGCCGCCGCTCTCCGGCTTCTGGTCCAAGGAGGCCGATCCTCGGCTCGGCCGAGATCGCGACTGCGGCACGGCGATCAGCGGGTGGCCGCCGGGTTCGTGCTGCGTCGTCGGCATCCTCACCTCGCGTCGTGACGGCGGCCTACGCGACCCGGGCCTGGCTGCTCGTCGTCCCGGCTCGGCCTGTCGGTCCAGGCCGCGCGAGAAGCCCGAGCGGGCCGAGCTGGCTGCGGAGTCGGCTGACCGGCCGATGCGCCGGACTGAGCCCGATGTCGAGCGGGTGCCGGTGCCGGACGCGATGCGCTGGCCGCTCGTCGTGCTGGCGGTGCCGACCGTCTTCGGCGGCCTGGCCCAGGCCGGCTCCCTGATCCCGGGCTCGTTGCACCTGTCGATCGTCACCGGCCTGGTGACCCTGGCCCTCACGGTCGCGGCCATCGCTGGCGGTCGTGCGGCAAGACCCGACGGGCGCCGAGTCGGCGACCCGCTCGCGCTGCTGCCGGCGCGGCTGCAAGTCGTTGCTGCTGAGCGGTTTCGGCATCGACGCCCTGCAGCACCGACTCGTGGTCCGGCCGGTCCGGGCGCTGGCTCACGTCGTCGTCGACGGCGACGTCGACGTCGTCGACGCCTACCCGCGGTCGACCGTCGTCCTGACCCGCTGGGGTGGCCGGCTGTTGCGCCGGGCCCAGACGCGGGCTCACCACGTCGTACCTCACCTGGCTGGTCGCCGGGGTCGTCGCGCTCGGTGTCGCGGGGGTGAGCCTGCGATGACCCTGCTGCTCCTGCTGCTCGTGGCGTTGCCGCTGCTCGGCGTCGCTCGGCCTGCTGGGCGCCGGACGGCTCGCCGGCAACGGGGCCGCGGCCGACGCCGTGCGCGAGTCGGTCGACCGGGGCGCGCCGGCGCTCGCGCCAGCCGCGATCTCGGCGCTGACCTTCGTCTTCGCGCTCGCCACGCTGTTGGCCCGGCCGTGGTCGGACAGTGCGCCCGGTGGCCGAGATCGACTGGCGCTGGGTGCCCGCCCTCGGGCTGCGCTTCCACCTCGGCCTCGACGGCATCTCCACGCCGCTGGTCCTGCTGACGGCCGGCCTGACCTTCCTGGTCTGCCTGCACCTGCAGCTCGTCGCCGTCGTCGTTGCCCGGCGACGCATCCGGGGCTGCGCCAGTTGCTCGGCTGCGTGCTCGCGGTCGAGGGGGGCGCCCTCGCGACCTTCCTGTCGCTCGACCTGCTGCTGTGGTTCATCGCGTTCGAGATCGTGCTGGTGCCGATGTGGGCCATCATCCGGTTCTGGGGCGACGACCACGACCCGGCCGCGCGGCGCGACGCGGCGATGCGGTTCGTGCTCTTCACGGCCTTCGGCTCCACGTTGCTGTTGCTGGGGATCCTGCTCGTCACGACCTACGCCGGCACGAGCGACATCGTGGCCCTGACCCACCGGCACGGCGACGGCATCCAGAGCACCGTGCAGGTGACGGCGGCGGCGCTGATGGTCGTCGGCCTGATGGTCAAGGTGCCGGTCTGGCCGCTGCACACCTGGCTCCCGCCGGCCCACACGGTCGCACCGACGGCCGGCTCGGTCCTGCTGGCCGGCGTGCTGCTCAAGCTCGGCACCTACGGTCTGGTCCGCCTGGTCGTTCCCGTTGTGCCCCAGGGCTTCTCGTCGGTCGCGCCCTACCTGGGCGCGCTCGGCGTCGTCGGCATCCTGTGGGGTGGCCTGGCCTGCCTGGTCGAGCGTGACCTCAAGCGGCTGGTCGCCTACTCGTCAGTCGCGCACATGGGTTTCGTCGCGGTCGGGATCGCCTCCGGCAGCCCGCAGGGGTTGCAGGGAGCGCTCTTCGCCAACGTCGCCCACGGCCTGGTGACCGGCCTGCTCTTCCTCGTCGCTGGCGCCCTGAAGGAGCGTTCGGGCGGCTCCGGCCTGGCCGCGATCGGCCCGGCGTCTGCGCGAGCGACGGCCGCGGCTGGGCTGGCTGCTGGCCTTCGGTTGCGTTGCGGGGCTTGGCCTTCCGGGCCTGGCCGGCTTCTGGGGCGAGATCCTCGCGGCGTACGGCGCGTGGACGCCGGCACCGGACCGGCCGCTCGGGCTGTTCCGGGTCATTGCCGTGCTGAGCGTCATGGGCATGGCCCTGGCCGCGGCCTACCTGCTGCGGGTGCTCTACCGGCTCTGGCACGGGGACGCGAGCACGGTTGCGGACCTCGCGGTCGAGCCCGTCGGCTCGGGGGTCGCGACGACGGTTGAGGCCAGACGGGACGCCTCGCCGATCGAGCTCGCTCGTCATGGTGCCGCTCGTGATCGCGACGACCGTGCTCGGCGTGCTGCCGTGGCTGCTGCTCGACGTGACCGCGCCGGCCGTCCGACTGGTCCTGGGCCTGGGGCGGGGGGCGGTATGAACCACATCCAGTCGGTCGACTGGGCCCTCATCGCGCCGGTGCTCGGACCGGCGATCGCGGCCGTGCTCGTGCTCGTGCTCGACGCCGTCCTGCCGCGGGGCCTGCTCGCCCGCCGGGGAGCGCTGATCCTGGACCTGGTGGCCGGGGCGGGTCTGGTGGCCGGCGTCGTCGCGCTGATCCCGCTGGCTGGTCAGGCCCGGGTCACCTTCTGCGCGACCGGCCGGTCGGGTGGCTGCTCCTACGTCGTCGAGCCGGTCACCTCCGGGCTGCAGCTGGTGATCCTGCTGGCCGCCGGCGTCTGCCTGCTGCTGTCGATCGGGCAACGGGTCGGGCCGCCGCGCGCGGAGCATCACCTGCTGCTGCTGAGCGCGACGGCCGGAGCCGTCGCGGTCGCCGGATCCCGTGATCTGGCGACGCTGCTCGTCGCTCTGGAGACCGCGTCGCTGCCCGTCGTCGGGCTGGTCGGGCTGCGCCGGGACGGACGCGGCGCCGAGGCGGCGGTCAAGCTGCTGATGACCTCGGTCGTCTCGGTCGCGTTGCTGGTGCTGGGCATCGCGATGCTCTACGCCGCTTCGCGGCACGCTGCACCTCGGCGGCCTGGGCGCCGGCCCGCTGGCCCCGATGGCCGGGAGACACGCGGGCGCTGGCCGGGCTCGGGCTGATGTTCGCCGTGGCCGGCATCGCGTTCAAGCTGTCGGTCGTGCCGTTCCAGCTCTGGACGCCGGACACCTACGCCGGTGCGCCGCTGCCGATCGCCGCCTTCCTGGCCGCGGTGTCCAAGGCGGCCGGACTGGCGGCGCTCGTGATCGTGCTGATCGCCGGGGCCGACGTGATGGGCGCCTGGTGGCCGCGGGTCATCGGCGCGCTGGCCGCGATCACGATGACCGTCGGCAACCTGGTCGCGCTGCGCCAGTCCGGTGCGGTCCGGCTGCTCGCGTGGAGCACCGTTGCCCAGGCCGGCTGGGTGCTGTTGCCGCTCGCCGGTTCGGCCCGGCCCGGCCCGACCGCGGGCGCGGCGATCGCCTACCTCGCGGCGTACATCGTGGCGTCGCTGCTCGCGTTCGCCGTCGTCGCCGTCGTCTCCCGGGAGGCCCCGGGGGGCGAGCAGCACCAGCTGACGGCGTACGCCGGGCTGGCCCGTCGTCGTCCGGTGCTCGGCGGGGTGCTGCTCCTCGCCCTGGTGGCGCTGGCCGGCCTGCCGCCGGGGATCTTCGGGCTGGTCGCGAAGGTGCTGGCCCTGCGGCCGGTTGTCGCCGACCAGGTCTGGCTGGTCGCGGCCATCGCGGTCGCCAACGTCGCGCTGGGGATCGCGGTCTACCTGCGGTGGGCGGTCATCGTGCTCTCCGGGGAGCCCGCGGCGGCGCTCTCCGCCGCGGCGCTCCCGGGTCGGCTTCGGCCGGGCCGGCTGCTCGGGCGCGGAGCCGGGCGTCGCGACCCGAGGTGGCCGCGATCGCGCTCACCGCCGGGGCGGCCGTGCTGCTCTCGGTGGCGCCCCAGCTGCTGGCCGGGCTGACCACCGGCCTATGAGTCGCTGTGAGTTTGCTGGGAGGTGGATCGAAACCGGGTTGGGCGGGAACGTTCGGCCTTTACCAGGGCGTTACCTCATCGACCGAGCACCATCCGTGACGACCCTCTCGAACCAGTCCCTGCGCAGGAGATCCTGAACACCATGCACCGCCATTTCAACGGTCTGAAGACCACCCTGCTCTTTGCCTCGATCTGGGTGCTCCTCCTCGGCATCGGCTCGCTCTTCCGGGGCGGGCAGTACATCTGGCTCTTTGCGCTGGTCGGCCTGGCGACCACGGCCTACGGCTACTGGAACTCCGACAAGATCGCCATCCGCGCGATGCGGGCCCGGCCGGTCAGCGAGGCCGAGCAGCCGGCGATGTACCGGATCGTCCGCGAGCTCTCGACGACGGCGCACCAGCCGATGCCGCGGCTCTACGTCTCGCCGACCGACGCGCCCAACGCGTTCGCCACGGGTCGCAACCCGTCGCACGCGGCGGTCTGTTGCACCGAGGGCATCCTGCAGCTGCTCGACGAGCGTGAGCTGCGCGGCGTCCTGGGGCACGAGCTGATGCACGTCTACAACCGCGACATCCTGACCTCCTCGGTCGCCGCCGCGATCGCCGGCGTGATCACCTCGATCGCCCAGATCGCCATGTTCGCGAGCTTCTTCGGCGGCGGTGGCAACGACGACGACCGGCCGAACCCGATCGCCCTGCTGGCCATGACGCTGCTGGCGCCGATCGCCGCGACCATGATCCAGCTGGCGATCAGCCGCACCCGCGAGTACGACGCGGACGAGGACGGCGCCAAGCTGACCAACGACCCACTGGCCCTGGCGTCGGCGCTGCGCAAGCTCGACTCCGGCGTCGCAGCCCGTCCGCTGCAGCCGACCCGTGACCTGGTCAACACCAGCCACCTGATGATCGCCAACCCGTTCTCGGCCGGCGGCGCCTCGAAGCTGTTCTCGACCCACCCGCCGATGGCCGACCGGATCTACCGGCTGGAGTCGATGGCCGGCTACCAGCGCTGAGGGCTGCTCTTCAGAACAAGGACGGCCGAGGAGCAACGCGCCGGTACGCCGCGGGGCCGAGTCCTGGGCGCGGGTCACCTGGCCGGAGTGGACAGCTCATTGATGCAACTCTGCGTCAGATTCGACGCACAGTTGCATCAATAACCCGCAACTCGCCGGTATGTCGCTGAGCGTGCTAGACGTGGCCGGCGTAGCGATAGGCGAAGCCGGTGCCGGTGTTGGCCGTGATCGACACGTCGTACCAGCCGTTCTGGAGCGGCCAGGCGATCGTGACGCTCTTGCCCTTCTTGACGTAGACCGTCCTGGCCGTGCCGGCGAAGTCGTTGCGCTGCAACGAGAAGCGGACCTCTGTGGCGCCTGCATTGGACAGCCTGATGGTCAGACCCGTCGCGGAGGCGGACGCTGTCACCGCGGGGATGCCGACATCGGACTGCCCGACCGGTACGACGGCCCCGGCGAACCGGCGCAGGAAGCCGTTCGGGCCGACGATCGCGATGTCGTAGACGCCGTCGGTGGCGGCACTGTCGTAGGCGAAGGTGCCCTTGCCCTTGGGGGCGACCAGTACGGGTGTGGCGGCGAAGGGCGAGACGTTCGCCGGGTACGCCCCGAACGACATCGCCGCCTGGCCGCCGTTGGCCAAGGTCGCAGTGACCCGGCCGGTCGTGCGGTTGATCGACACCGAACCGTTCGGCCGGTAAGGGATCGTCCGCTGCTTGCGAGTGCCGGTCTCGACGATCGGCGCGTTCTGGCTGCCGGTCGGCGCCGAGGGCACCGGCAGGCTCTCCTGGCCGTTGGCGATCGCTACCAGATGGGCCGTATCCGGCAGCGTAGGGATGCTCGGGTCGAAGCTCTTGAAGTCGAAGCAGCTCGTCAGGTCACCACAGACCGAGCGTCGCCAGTCGGAGATGTTCGGCTCGTTGACGCCGGTCAGCACCTCGAGGAACCGCAACACCGAGGTGTGGTCGAAGGTCTGGGAGTTGACCCAGCCGCCGCGACTCCACGGCGAGATGACGGTCATCGGCACCCGGGGCCCCAGGCCGATCGGCAGGCCGTCAACGTATTCGTCCGCCGTCCCGGCCGGCGGGGTCGGCGGGAGGACGTGGTCGAAGTATCCGTCGTTCTCGTCGAAGTTGATGAAGACGGCGGTCGACTCCCACAGGGACTTGTTGCCCCACAACGCTTTCAGCACGGTCGAGGTGTAGTTGGCCCCGTCGACTGGCCGCGCGGCCGGGTGCTCGCAGTAGCCGTAAGGGGCGACGACCCACGACACCGTCGGCAGGGTCCCGGCCGCGCACGCGGCGGTGAACTCCTTCAGGACGTGGTTGACGTCCTGGCCAAGGCCACTGTCCGGAAGCCACTGCTTGCGCAGGCTGGCTCGCCGGGCGAGGTCCTGCTTCGCGGGATCGGTCGAGTTGAGGGAGTCGTGGTAGGCCTGGAACAGCCAGAGCGGGTTGTCCCCGTAGTCGCCGACCCAGCCGTCGTCGCCGTCGCCCACCTCGTCGTTGGCAAAGACCTGCCAGGTGACGCCGGCCGCCTGCAGGCGCTCGGGATAGGTCTTCCAGCTGTAGACCGGGTTGTAGTCGGCCGGGTTGTCGATCGCCGGGCCGCCCGCGTCACCGGCCGGGTTGTTGGTGCCGGTCCAGTGAAACAGCCGGTTGGGCGTCGTCGGCCCCTGGATCGAGCAGTGGTAGCCGTCGCACAGCGTGAACGCGTCGGCGAGGGCGTACTGGAACGGGATGTCGTCGCGGTTGAAGTAGCCCATCGTCTGCTCGCCCTTGGTGGCGATCCAGCGGTTCCAGGCGCCGGTGTTCCAGGCGCTGTGGGTGCCCGACCAGCTGTGGTCCAGGTCGCCCGCATCCTGGGCGTCGTACTGACGGGTGTCCATGTGCCAGGGCAGCAGGTACGGCGCGCCCGAGCGGGTGCGGTCCGGTTGCTGGAAGACGTTCGACCCGTCCGGATAGCTGAGCACCTGCTGGTCGGCGAACCCGTGGACGCCGCGCAACGCGCCGTAGTAGTGGTCGAAGGATCGGTTCTCCTGCATCAGGATCACGACGTGCTTGACGTCCTTGATCGTGCCGGTGCGCTTCGCGGCGGCGGAGGCTCCGGTCGCCGCCGATGCGCCGTCACCCGAGAGCATGGTCGCCGCCGCAATGCCGCCGATCGCGGCGGCCGAACCGCCGATGAACTGGCGGCGGGACGGTCCTTGAGTTCCTTCGAGATCCTTCAGTCTCGTGAGTTGCCATGGCAGTCAACGCCTTTCAGTGAAACGAGAAGGTGGTCACGGCAGCGGCGTGGTCGGACGTCCAGCCGTTCGAGCTGACGTCCGGCTCGGGCTGGGGGAAGCCCGTGACCAGCGCGTGGGACTCGACGACGCCCAGGTGCGAGCCCGCGAAGTCGACGTAGTCGATCCGGTCTTGCGGCTCCGGGTCGTGCCGCCGGGGTGAACCTTGAGGACCGGCGACCAGGTGTTGCCGGGGCTGGCCAGCGGTCGTGGGTTGGCCACGCGGTAGGAGTCGCTCAGCCCGGCCTGCGCGAGCGCGACGGTCACCGGCCAGGCCAGCGGACCGACCGAGCAGTGTTGCGCCGCAGTGGCTTTGGTCCAGTCAAGCTGCGACGGCGAGGCCAGGTCGCCGAGCAGTAGCACCGGCACGGTGGCCGACTTCTTCAGATCGGGTGCCATCGCCGTCGCCAGTGCCTTGGCCTGGGCGTAGCGCGTCGTCTGCTTCTCGGCCGCGACCTCGGCCGCCGCGGTGCGGCCGGTCAGGCACACGGCGTACGGCCCGTAGTCGGCCTCGTCCAGGTGGGCCGTCCACACCCGCACCGTCTTGGTGCCGACGGTGATCGTCGCACCCACGGCCGGCCGAGCCGCGGTCGGCGCTTGGACGGCGCTGATCGGGTATCGGCTGACCAGCCCGAGGTCGCCGGAGCTCTGGTAGGCGTGCCAGCCCAAGGCGGTGGCCAGGGCCTGGGCTGCCGTGCCACCGGACTCCTGCACCCCGACCACGTCGAGACCGTCGGTCAGGATTGCGCGGAGCTCCTTCTCCTGAGCGCCGTCGACGTGGCTGCCGGCGTCCCAGAGATTCCAGGACGCGGTCTTGATCTGCCGCGGGTCGCCGTCGCATAGACCGTGAACTCGACCGTCACCGAGGCCGTCCGCCCGGCGTTGTCGGTCGCCTGACACGGTGATCAGCGCGGGATGTTTCGGCGCCGTGGCCGGTGCGGTGCCGGTGACGAGACCGGCCGCGGACACGTGTAGCCAGCTGGCTCCGCTCGTCTTGCGGTAGGTCGTCGACGTGGCCGGTGGGTCCTCCCACAGACCCGGCTAGCGGCTGCCGGACCGCGGCCTTGGTGTGCACGTAGCCGCCGGAGAAGTCGTCGGAGGCGAAGTGGGCCAGGATGGGCGGCGGCGCAGCGGCCAGCGTGAAGGTCACCGGTTTGGCCAGCCACGTGTAACCGTCGTCGTAAAGGAAGTACGCCGTGTGCGTGCCGACGCTCATCGCCGAGCTGTCGAGGGTCACGTCCCCCGAGGTGCCGCTCACGTAGGACCAGACGGTCGAACCCGCGTGGTAGGTCTGGTCGGTCGGACCGTCGGCCGGGTTGTCGTAGAGGCCGACCCAGTTGAGGTTGGCCGGCGCGTCCGGGGTGTCCGTCGTGTAGTGGAAGGTCAGGGGCGCGCCGACGGTGAGGTCGGTCGAGGTCAGGGTCAGCGTGCCGTCGTCGGTCGGCCCGCCGCTGCCTGGAGCGATGAAGAACGACACCGGGTCGGCCAGCCAGGTGTAGCCGTCCTTGGCCAGGAAGTAGGCGACCTTCGCGCCGGGCGTCAGCCCACTCGAGTCGAAGGTGACCTGTCCAGACGCGGTCGTGACGTACTGGTACGACGTCGAGCCACCCACGAAGGTCTGCTTGATCGGGCCCTCGGTCGGATCGTTATAGATCGCAACCCAGTTCGTCGGATCGACCTCGCCGGCCTGGGTCGAGTAGGTCAGCGTCAGCTGGTCGCCGACGGCCGGTGCAGTGTTGGTCAACGCCAGGGTCCCGTCGGTGGTCGGAGCACCGGTCGGCAGCAGGGTGAACGCGACGGGGGTCGCAAGCCACTGGTACCCGTCGTCATAGAGGAAGTAGGCCACCTTCGTGCCGGGCGTCATCCCCGTCGTGTCGAAGGTGACGTCGCCGGAGGCCGTCGTGACGTACTGGAACGACGTGGAGCCGCCGACGAAGGTCTGGTTCACCGGCCCGTCGGTCGGGTCGTCGTAGAGCGCGACCCAGTTCTTGTCGGTGACCTGACCGGCGTCGGTGCTGAAATGAAACGTCACCGACCCGCCCACGACGGGGTTGGCCGTGGTCAGGGCCAGGGTCCCGTCGGCCGTCACGGCGTTGGCGGGCAACGCGGCGCCGAGGGTGGCTCCGGCGCCGATGACGGCGGCGACCACGGTGCCGATGAGCAGACGCGACAAACGCACAGCGAACCTCCCCTGCTTGAAAGGCTCGCCCTACATCCCCGGGTGGAGGGCTGAGATGAACGGAACGTAGTCGACCCGCCGGAGGTGATGTCAAGGAGTACGACGGATGTCCGGGCGATGACGTCGTCCGGAACTCGTGCTGGTTACGGTGGCCGGGTGCTGACGACGGTCGCGGTGGAGGGCTACCGCTCGTTGCGCGATGTGGTGCTGCCGTTGCGCCGGCTCTCGGTGGTCACCGGACCCAACGGCAGTGGCAAGTCCAGCCTCTATCGGTCGCTGCGGCTGCTGGCCGACTGCGCCCGCGGTGGCGCGATCGCGCGGACTGGCCCGGCAGGGCGGCTTCCCCTCGACGCTGTGGGCCGGGCCCGAGCGGATCGGCCGGGCGGTCCGGGCCGGCGAGGAGCCCGTGCAGGGGACCGTGCGCACCGGTCCGGTCTCGCTGCGCGTGGGTTTCGCGAGTGACGATGCCTTCGGCTACGCCGCGGATCTCGGTCTGCCGCAACCGAGTCCGCGCGCCCAGCGATCATTGTTCGACCAGGATCCGGAGTTCAAGGTCGAGGCGATCTGGTCCGGGCCAGTGCTGCGACCGGGATCCCTGCTGGCCGAGCGGCACGGCCCGCTGGTCCGCACCCGGGGCGGCGACGATGCGTGGCTGGAGCTCAGCCGGAGCCTCGCGGCGTACGACAGCATGGTGAGTGAGATCGCGGACCCGAGCCGCGCGCCCGAGCTGCTCGCAGTCCGCGAGCGGATGCGGGCCTGGCGGTTCTACGACCGGGTGCGCACCGATGCCGAGGCGCCGGCTCGAGGCGCCCAGATCGGCACGCGGACAACGGTTCTCGACGATGAGGGCGCCGACCTGGCCGCGGCGTTGCAGACCATCCGCGAGATCGGCGACGCGCGCCGGGATGGACGCAGCTGTGGCCGATGCGTTCCCCGGCAGCCGGGTCGAGATCGAGGTGGTGAGCGACGGCCGGTTCGAGGTCACCTTGCACCAGCCCGGGATGCTGCGGCCGCTCCGAGCCGCGGAGCTGTCCGAAGGCACGCTGCGCTTCCTGATCTGGGTCGCGGCCCTGCTCAGTCCGCGGCCGGCGGAGCTGATGGTGCTCAACGAACCGGAGACCAGCCTGCACCCGGACCTGCTGCCGGCCCTGGCGCGACTCCTCGTGGCTGCCGCAGCGCGTTCGCAGACGTTGGTGGTCACGCACTCACAGGCCGCTCGTTGAGCTGCTGGGCCGGGCGGCCGCCGACGCCGGCGTCGACCTCGGGCCGATCGAGCTCAGCAAGGACGACTACGGCCGCACCGTCGTTGGCGACCAGGACGGGCCGCTCGACACCCCGCTGTGGCACTGGCCGCGGCGTTGAGCTCAGCGGTAGTTGGTGAACTGCAGCGCGACGTCCAGGTCGGCCCCGCGCAGCAACGCCTGCACGGCCTGCAGGTCGTCGCGGCTCTTGCCGACGACCCGCAGCTCGTCGCCCTGGATGTTGGCCTTGACGTTCTTCGGGCCCTCGTCGCGGATCAGCTTGGCGACCTTCTTGGCGTTCTCCTGCGAGAGGCCCTCCTTGAGGTTGGCCTCCAGCCGGTACTCCTTGCCGGACGCCGCCGGCTCACCCTTGTCGAGGGACTTCAGCGAGACGCCGCGCTTGACCAGCTTGGTCTCGAGCACGTCGAGGACGGCCTTGACCCGCTCCTCGCTGTTGGCCTTCATCACGATGGTGGTGTCGCCGCTCCACTCGACGCTGGCGCCGACGCCCTTGAAGTCGTAGCGCTGCGAGATCTCCTTGGCGGCCTGGTTGAGCGCGTTGTCGACCTCCTGGTGGTCGACCTTGCTCACGACATCGAACGACGAGTCCCCAGCCACGACAGCTCCTTCTGAAGACGGTACGACGAGTGCTTCCGGCCATCCTGGCACCCGGGCCGGCCGCTCGGGCTAGAGGACGGCCCCGCCGACCTCGAACGCCTCCTCGGCCGCGACCTGGTCGCGCGCCCGGGCCCGGCTCCGCGGCAGGAAGAACGCCGGGATCAGCGTGCAGGCGACGAGGATCAGCGCGATCAGGATGGTGTGGCTGAACGCCGTCGCGGCCGCGTCGAGCCCCTTGTCCAGCAACGCCTTCACCGGCACTCCGGTCTTGTTGGACAGCGCTGCGAGTGCTAGCCCGCGCCTGGGTCCCTCCGCTGTTGGCGTAGACCGCGAGCGGTGCCAGCGTCTCCTGCTTGAGGAAGGTCGTCAGCAGCACCGACATCACCGCCGTGCCGATCGAGGCGCTGATCTGCTGGGTGATGTTCATCAGGGTCGAGCCGCGGGCGATCTGGGCGTCCCTCAGGGTGCGCAGGGCCGCGGTCATGGTGGGCATCATCGTCATGCCCATGCCCAGGCCCATCACGAAGAACGCGCCCGACGTGACCCAGAACGACGTGTCGGTCGTGAGCATGGTGAGCGGGAACATGCCGATGACGATCAGCACCAGCCCGGTGAGCACGAACTTGCCCGGACCGAACTTGTCGGTCAGCGAGCCCGCGATCGGCATCGTCAGCATCGCGCCGAGGCCCATCGGGGCGCCCAGGACGCCGGCCATCAGCGGCGTCTCGCCGCGCACGCCGATGAAGTACTGCGGGAAGAGCAGCATCGCCCCGAAGAACGCGATCGCGAAGCAGGCCATGGTGATCACCGCGATGCTCAGCTCGCGGTTGCGGAAGAGATGCAGGTCGATCAGCGGGTGCTCGGCCCGGGTCAGGGCGTGGTGCACGAAGGCCGCGATGAGGGCCAGGCCGACCACACACGAGACCAGGACCTTGGCCGACATCACGGTGCCGGCGCCCGGGATCGAGGACACGCCGTACAGGAAGATCGCCAGGCCGGGGGAGAGCAGGACGAAGCCGAGGGTGTCGAACGACTCGGACGGCTGCGGGGAGTCCTTCGGCAGCACGATGAAGGCGTAGATCAGGGCGACGATGCCGATCGGCACGTTGATCAGGAAGATCCAGTGCCAGCTCGCGATGCCGATCAGCCAGCCGCCGAGGATCGGTCCGGCGATCGGGCCGAGCAGCATGGGTACGCCGAGGACGGCCATCACCCGGCCGACCCGCTCGGGCCCGGCCGCGCGGGTCATGATCGTCATGCCGAGGGGCATCAGCATCCCGCCGCCCAGACCCTGGACGACGCGGAACGCGATCAGCGGCCCGATGCCCCAGGCCGTCGCGCAGAGCACGGAGCCGCAGACGAAGAGCACGATCGACATGATGAAGAGCCGCTTGGTGCCGAACCGGTCGGCCGCCCAGCCGGTGATCGGGATGACCGTCGCCAGCGCCAGCGTGTAGCCGGTCATCGTCCACGCGGTCACCGCCGGCGTGGTGTGCCACGCGGTCTGGAAGGCGTTCTGCGCGACCCCGACCACCGTGGTGTCGAGGATCGACATGATCGCGGCCAGGACGACCACGCCGGCGATCTTCAGGACGGCGGCGTCGAGCTTGTCGTTCGCGGGCCCGGTGGGGCCGGTCGGACCCGTGGGCGCGGAGCCCACGCCGGTGGTGGCGTCGGTTGCCATGTGTTTCCCTTTGCGTGCCGTGCGGACTGGGTGCTGAGGGGCAGTTGTGCCACCGTCGAGCTCTTCCGAGCGTACCGGCGGCGTCAACGGCTTTGGTCGGGAGCGCCGGGCCCTTGTATCCTTCCCGGGCTGCCTAGCGGGCGACCGTCGGCAGCACGGCAGGTTGCCCGAGCGGCCAATGGGAGCGGACTGTAAATCCGTCGCGAAAGCTTCGAAGGTTCGAATCCTTCACCTGCCACC
>CAWIBR010000003.1:0-16836 GCA_963834425.1 uncultured Actinomycetota bacterium | reverse complement strand
GTGGCTGAGATCGAGCCATGCCCTCCAGGGACCGTCGCCGATCAGGATCGATCCCCGTACCCGCCGCCCGACAGAAGGCCGAGCTCGCGGGCGCGATGGACCGCCGCGCGACGGTTGCTCACGTCGAGCTTGGCGTAGATCCGCTTCAGGTGGGCCTTGACCGTGTTCACCGACACATAGAGCTCGGCAGCGATCTCCGGGTTGGTCATCATGGTCGGCAGGAAGCGCAGGATGCTGAGCTCCCTGTCGGACAGGGTCCGCGCCGGGGCGCTCGCTTCGGTGTTGGTCGACTCCTCGAGTCCGAGGTCGGCCGCCAGCTGGTCCGTGAACTCGGCGCGGCCGCCCTCGATCCGGCGATGGGCTAGGAGCAGGCGAGGGAGCTGGGTCGGGCCGAGATCGACAAACGGCCGTCGGATGCCCTCGGGCGCAGCGATGTCGATCGCCCGGGCCAAGGCCCGCTGGGCGCTCTCGTCGTGGCGGTCTCGATCGGCGATCAGGGCGGTGAGCAGCCAGACCGGGACGGTGACGACCGCCGGCAGGTCGGCATCGCGCAACGGCTCGAGGATCGACGTCGCCGTCGCTGTATCGCCGAGTGCGAGGGCGGCTCGGGCCTGGCCGATGAAGGCCCGGGGGTACGGCGACCCTTGCTCGTCCCGCGACTCCAACCTCGCCAGCCTCGCCATCGCCGCTGCCGGGTCACCCGCCGCCAGGTCGATCTCGGCCTCGGTCGTCTCGAGCCATCGAGCCAGGTACGTCGGCAGCTCCCATCCGGCACTGTCGTGACGCAGTTGGGTCATTCGGTCACGAGCGGCACCGAGCCGGCCCAGGCAGGTGTCGAGCTGGACCTGTGCGAGCTCCATCGCGGTGTGGGCGGCGCGATCCAGGACTGCGGCCCTGCGCCCCAGTGTCAGCTGGGCCTGCGCCTCGTCGAGGTGGTTCCACTGCACGTTGGCCAGCGCAAGGGCCAAGTGAGCGGTGGCCCCTTGGGGCAACGGCGCCCACCCCCGCGCGTCGACGATCGCTACGGCGGCGGTGCCCCGATCGAAACCCTCGTTCAGCCGGCCGGACGACACCGCAACCACGGCCAGGTGCGACAACACATTGACCCGCGCGACGTCCAGTCCGCCGGGCGCCTCGGCCAGTGCCTGAGTCAGGTGCCGCTCCGCCTCGGCGAGACGACCGAACCAGAGCAGCCCGGTCCCGAGGTTGCTCAGGGCCACCGTTCGGTAGGCGCTGGCAACAGGCAGCGCCATGGCCGGTCCGGCGAGCTCGTCGAGGACCGATCGGGCGGTCCGGAGCAGACCCTCGATGTCACCGCGGCCCCGCAGGACGGCGGCCGACATCATCAGGGCCCCCACCTTGGTCGCGCTTCGCGTCTCGGCACCGCAATCGGCCAAGAGCGCTGTGGCCCGCGCGAGATAGGGGTGCATTTCCTCGAAACGGCCCGCGTACAGCAACCGCGCAGCGGCGGAGAGCGCGAGCTCTGCACTCTCCCAAAGCAACCGGACCGGGACGCGAGCGAGCACCCGGTCGAGCGCAGCTCGCTCGGCCGACACCGTCAACGGTGCGGCCTGGGTGGTGAAGAGCCGTCCGAACAGCGTCCAGTCCTCAGCGTCGGCGGCGTGCCGGAGCGCCTCGATGACCTCTCCCTGCTCCGCGAACCAACGGGCCGCGCGACGATGCAGCTCCGGGACCTGGTCGGGCTGGGCCACGGTCAGCCGATGCAGCAGCATCTCGCGCAAGAGCGAGTGGTACCTGAACCATTCCCGGCCGGGGCCGAGTCCGACCACGAACGCGTTCGAACCCTCCAACGCCTCCAGGTGCTGCTGCCCCCGGGATGCCCCGGTCAACGCCTCGGCCAGGCCGCCGTTCACCCGCTCGACGATCGACGTTCGCATCAGGAACTGCCGGATCTGCGGCGAGTGCCAGGCCATCACCTCCTCGTGGAGGTAGTCGACCACCGCCTGGTCGTCGCCCGCGAAGTCGCTGGGCTGACGTCGCGAACCTTGTTGGCGGGCCAGGAACAGCGCGGCGAGGCGCAGACCGGCCGGCCAGCCCTCGGTCCGGTTGACCAACAGCTCGACGCCATCGGCGGAGACCTCCACGTGGTTCGCCGCCAGCAACGCCGTCGCCTCGCTGACCGTGAAGGCCAGGTCCTGGGAACGGATCTCCGCCAGGTCATGGGTCAGCCGCAACCGATGCAAGGGCAGCGAAGGGTCCGATCTGGTCAACAACACCAGGCGCAGCTGAGGAAGTGGCCGCCGGAGCAGCGCAGCGATCTCGGCCAGCAGCTCGGGATCGTGAAGGACTTGGAACTCGTCGAGTACGACCACGACCGGGGTCGGCAGCGCGGCCAGACCGTCGGTCACGCGTCGAAGGTTCTCCGTCTCGCGAGCGAGGCCGGGCGTCAGCGTGGCCAACGGGTTTCCTGCAGGCATCGGAACCGCAGCCCGCAGCGCCGCAACGAAGCCGGACCAGAACGTCCGGCGTTGGTTGTCCTCCGCATCCAGAGACAACCAGGCAACGGGGCCGACCGCCGGCACCCCCGCGGCCCAGGCGGCGGCGGTCAGCGTCTTGCCCCACCCCGGGCCGGCAGTGACCACGGTCACCGGCGCCATCGTGTCGGCGTCCATGAGCCGGTTGATGGTCGGCCGGTCCACATAGCTCGGAGGCAGGCGGGGCCGCGCGAGCTTGGTCATCGTCGAGCTGTTGCCGTTCACCGGCCCAAGGCCGGCCATGGGCGAAAGGGCGTGGGTGCCCGACGGTGTTACCTGGTGCACCACACACCTCACCCCCGCGGGAACCGGCCCAGGTGTACGACGCTAAGCCGGGCGGCCACGGGCAGGCTCCCCCCTCACGGGTGAAGCAAACCGGGACAGGTGGGGCTAACGTCCGGGCTCGATGGCCGACGAACGCCGCAAGCGGCCGGTCAGCAGCCGATCAGACGCAGGGCTCGGGCGCGGCGTACGGCGTCGTTGCGCTTCGAGACCGCCAGCTTGCGCAGGATGCTGCGCACATGCGTGCGGACCGTGTTGACCGACACGTACATGACCGACGCGATCTCCTCCGTGCTCAGGAGGGCGGCGAGGCAGCCGAGGACCTCGCTCTCGCGGGCCGTCAAGGGCTCGATCAGGTCGGTGGCGGCGGCCAGCGCGTCGACGTCGAGGGCGATGTCGAACTGACGGGCCAGTCGCGCAGTGGTGGCCGACGCAGCCGCCTCGCTCACCGAGCCGTGCGGAGGCGAAGGCGGCAGCTCACGGACCGCCTGATCGGGGTCCGCGCAGCAGGAGAGGTAGCTCGCCGCGAAGCCGAGCCCGGCCGCCCAGCCCTGGGTTCGTCCCCACACGGCACCCACCGATCGTGGTGTGAGGTGGAGACCGCAGGCCTGGACGAGCCGGAACGTCTCCTCCTCGGTGAAGGCGAGATCGGCCGCACGTAGCTCGGCGATCGACCCGGCCCGGCGATAGCGGTCCAGCGCCAGCTCGGGGTCCTCTCGCGCGATCAGCACGAGGCGGATCCACGAGTCGGGCCGCCCCATCAGCACCTCGATGTCGTGGGACAGCTCCGTCCCAGCGAGCTCGGCGTTGTCCAAGATGAGCGTCAACGGCTCGATCGGGCGGTGTCGGCCCTCCAGCAGGGCCGCGATGGCCGCTGACTGTGCCCTGACGTCATCCAGAGTGATCCACACGACGTGGTCTCGCGGGTCGGCCGTTGCCGCCCAGGAGGACACCAGGACGCTCTTGCCCGTGCCGGCCGGAGCGCTCACGAGCGTCAACGGCACCCGGGCCGCCGCGTCGAGACGGCGCAGCAGGCGCTGTCGCTCGACGATGCCTCGGGGCGGGTGTGGCCCCAGGGACCGGACAGAGAGCTCGGCGGAGGCCAGGGAGTCGCGGCCCTCGGTGAACGGCCGACTCCGCGTCATGGTGGTCATCGTGGTCATGGCGATCACGTTGTCCCCGACGCTGGCGGCGAGCATCACCCATTGCGGGTACATCCACGCTAGGCGGTGATCCGCTCCACATCGCCGCACTGCTCGTCGAAGACTGCGGCCGTGGCGAGCGCATCGAGGATCAGCTGGGAGCTGACGACCAGGACATGGTGGCGAGGCACCACCTGCTGATCGAAGTCGGGGAACTGGGAGTGCAGGCTGGGTCCGACCCGACCCTTGACGGTGATCTGGACCCGGAGCTCCTCCGGGTTCATGGCGCCGGGCGGGGGCGAAGGCGACGGACCTCGACCAGCTCCAGCCCCAGCGCCTGGAGCTGGGTCAGCAGTCCGTAGAGCGCGGCCTGATCGGGCACCACGCCGGTGAGGACCGTGTGCGCTGGTACGACGGTCGCGGTGAGGTAGTCGAACTCCTCGAGCGTCTCCGGCGTCAGCTCACCCCGGAGATGGACCTCATAGGCCTTCGCAAGCACCGAGACCTCCCTCTGTCGCCCTGTGCATCATCAAGGCCCAGAGAGTCCGCTGCCTCATCCGCGGCGGAGGAGGTGCTGTCGGTCTATCGGAGCAACTGCCGGGCCATGACCAGGCGCTGGATCTGGTTGGTGCCCTCGTAGATCTGGGTGATCTTGGCGTCGCGCATCATCCGCTCGACCGGGTAGTCCTTGGTGTAGCCGTAGCCGCCGAGCAGCTGGACCGCGTCGGTGGTGATCTCCATCGCCACATCGGAGGCGTAGCACTTGGCCGCCGCTCCGAAGAACGGCAGGTCGGCGTCGTCCCGCTCGCTCTTGGCCGCGGCGGTGTAGACCAGCTGGCGCGCGGCCTCGAGCTTCATGGCCATGTCGGCGAGCATGAACTGCACGCCCTGGAACTGCGCGATCGCCTGCCCGAACTGGCGCCGCTCCTTGACGTAGCCGATCGCGAAGTCCAGTGCGCCCTGGGCGATCCCGACCGCTTGCGCGCCGATCGTGACCCGGGTGTGGTCCAGGGTGCGCAGGGCGATCTTGAGCCCCTGCCCGACCTCACCGACGACGCGGTCCCCCGGAATCCGGCAGCGCTCGAAGAGCAGCTCGCGGGTCGGGCTGCCCTTGATCCCGAGCTTGCGCTCCAGCGCGCCGAAGCCGAAGCCCTCGTCATCCCGCTCCACGACGAACGCCGTCACGTTGCCGCCCCGCGGACCGTCCGGGTCGGTGACGGCGAGCACTGTGTAGTACTGCGAAACCCCGGCGTTGGTGATCCAGGACTTCTGGCCGTTCAGGACCCAGTCGTCACCGTCGGCGGTGGCCCGGCACCGCATCGAGGCCGTGTCGCTGCCGGCCTCGCGCTCGGACAGGCCGTAGGAGAACATCGCCTCGCCGCTCGCCACGGAGGGGAGGTACCGGGACTTGACCTCGTCCGAGGCCGCCAGCAGCAGCGGCATCGTCCCGAGCTTGTTGACGGCGGGGATCAACGAGGACGAGGCGCAGACCCGGGCCACCTCCTCGATCACGATGCAGGTGGCCAGGGCATCCGCGCCGACCCCGCCGTACTCCTCGGGGATGTGCGGGGCGTGGAAGTCGGTGGCCCGGAGCGCGTCGTACGCCTCCTGCGGGAACCGTGCCTGCTCGTCCACGTCGGCGGCGTGGGGGGCGATCTTGTCCTCGCAGACGGCTCGCACCGCCTCGCGCAGCGCTTCGTGGTCCTCGGAGATCCGGAACAGGTCGAAGGTCTGGTCGTTCACCGGTTCAGGGTACGACCGCAGGCGAGGGAGCCGGCTCCCCGAGCACGACGCGGGTGGCTCTCCCCCAGCCGTCCGGACGGGTGATCCGGCGTCCGTCGACGACGACCTTGACCCCCGGGAGCTGCTCCGGCCCCAGCTCGGCGTACGCCGCATGATCGGCCTGCACCACGACCGCGTCCACGGGCTCGCCCAGGTGGTAGGCCGCGAAGCCGAGCGCGGCCAGCTCGTCGTCGCTGTAGAGCGGGTCGTGCACCAGCACCGTCGCGCCGCGCGACTCCAGGGCGGCGACAGTGTCGAAGACCCCGGAGAAGGCCGTCTCCTTGACCCCACCCCGGTACGCCGCACCTAAGACGGCAACCCGTTGTCCCGCAACGGTTCCCAGCAGCGGTTCGAGCAACGCGACCGTGCGCTCAGGCATCTGGGCATTGGCCTCGCGGGCGGCCCGGACCACCGTCGCGTCCGGGTCCTTCCATAGGTAGAGCCGCGGATAGATCGGGATGCAGTGTCCGCCGACGGCGATGCCGGGGCGGTGAATGTGGCTGTACGGCTGGGAGTTCGAGGCCTCGATCACCTTGTGGATGTCGATGCCTGCGCGCGAGGCGAAGAGCGCGAACTGGTTGGCCAGGCCGATGTTGACGTCGCGATAGGTCGTCTCGGCCAGTTTGGCCAGCTCGGCGGCTTCGGCGCTGCCGAGGTCCCAGACACCGTTGGGCCGGTCCAGGTCCGGACGCTCGTCGAAGTCCAGGACCTGGCGGTAGAAGTCGAGGCCGTGGGCCGTGCTCTCCTCGTCCACGCCGCCGACCAGCTTGGGGTACCGGCGCAGGTCGGCGAAGACCCGACCGGTCAGCACCCGCTCCGGCGAGAAGACCAGCCAGAAGTCCCGTCCGCAGACCAGGCCCCCGCTCTCGAGGACGGGCCGGAAGCGGTCGCGCGTCGTACCGATCGGCAGGGTGGTCTCGTAGGACACCAGGGTCCCCGGTTGCAGGCCCTCGGCAATGGCTGCGGTCGCGGCGTCCATCCAGCCGAAGTCCGGCACGCCGTCGATGTCGACGAACAACGGCACGACCACGACGACCGCTTCGGCGCCCCGCACGGCCTGGACCGTGTCGGTGGTGGCCGACAGGCGGCCGTCGGCGACTGCGGCGGCGAGCTTCTCGGCCAGCTGGTGCTCGCCGGGGAAGGGTTCGACGCCCTCGTTGACCAGCCGGACGACCTCTGCGTTGACGTCCGCGCCGACCACGGTGTGGCCCTTGTCGGCGAACTGGACGGCCAGCGGGAGACCGATCTTGCCCAGGGCTACAACGGCGATGCGCACGACGGACGAGCATAGCCGGGACGCCGACGCCGTTAGGATGCGCCGGTGGGCCGGGCGAGGATTCTCTGTGTGTCGTTCTCGCCGATCATCCGGGACGCGCGGGTGCTCCGGCAGATCGACGTCCTGGCCCAGCTCGGCGACGTCACGACCATCGGCTACGGCGCCCAGCCGCCGGGGTCGGCCCGTCATCTGCGGATCGACGACGCCAACAACTCCCTCCCCCGCACCCCTCTCGGGGTCCTCCGCCTGGCCACTCGCCAGCTGCGTTCGGCCGAGCTGGCCGCTCCGGCGATGCAGCAGGCGCTCCGGCTCGCCGCATCGACCGACCTCGCCCCCGATCTGGTCGTCGCCAACGACGCACGCGCTCTGCCGATCGCTCACCGCTTGGCCGCCGGTGCGCCGGTCTGGGCCGACATGCACGAGTGGGCCCCCGAGGAGTTCTCGGACAACCTCACCTGGCGGACCTTCGTGGCTCCGCTCATGCGGCACAACTGCGCGGTCTACCTGAAGCGCAGCGCCGCGGTGACCACGGTCTGCGAGCCGCTGGCCGAGCGCTACCGCGCGTCGTACGGCGTGCCGACCCAGGTCGTCCGCAACGCCAGCGAGTGGGTCGACCTGCACCCCTCTCCGGTGGCCGATGACCACATCCGGCTGGTCCACAGCGGCGGCGCCCAAGCCGGCCGCCGGATCGACCTGCTGATCCGCTCTGCCCTGGACCTCGGTGAGCGGTTCAGCCTGGATCTGTACCTGGTCGCGGCCGGCGACGGCGGCAAGTACCTCACCCACCTGCGCGAGCTGGCCGGCGACGATCCGCGGATCCGGTTCCACGAGCCGGTCACCCCCGCGGAGCTGCCGACGACGCTGAACGCGTACGACGTCGGCGTCTACTGCCTCCCGCCGGTCAGCGTGAACACCCGCTACGCCCTGCCCAACAAGTTCTTCGACTTCGTGCAGGCCCGGCTGGCGGTCGCGGTGGGGCCGTCCGAGGGCATGGCGCCGCTGACCCGCGAGTTCGGCCTGGGGCCGGTGTCCGCGGACTTCACCGAGGCGTCGTTCACGGCGGCGTTGGAGGCCCTTGACGCCGAGGCGGTGCGCGAGTTCAAGGCGGCGGCCCACGCCCACGCGCGCGAGCTGAGCTCGGAGCGTGACGTGCAGGTGGAGCGCGACCTCGTCGCGCAGCTGCTCGGCCGATGAGCCCGCCCGAGCCGGTGCGCGCCCTGCACGTCAACGACTGCGCCTTCACTGCCAAACACCTGATCGCGGAGGCCCACCGGCGCGGGCTGCCCTGGTCGTTCCTGCCTGTCGCGGCAGCCGGACGCACGTGGGTCGGCCCGGTCGCCAAGGGGCAGCGGGCCGTCCTCGGCGGCACCTGGCTGGCCCGGCTGGCGGCCAAGGCGGCGACCAACGACCTGCTCCACGTGCACTCCGGCGGTGTCGTCCAGCACACCCGACTCGTCCCGAAGCGGTTCGTCGTCCACCTGCACGGCACCGACATCCGCACGTTGCAGTACGACCCCCGTTGGCAGTCGACGATCGACCGCGCGCTGCAGGGCGCGCTGGCCGTCTTCTACTCGACTCCGGATCTGGCCGAGCACACGCTGCCCCACCGGCCCGACGCGACGTACGTGCCGGTGCCGATCGATGTCGACGCGCTGCCGACAGCGGCTGCGGCGCCCGGCCGGCCCGTGGTCGTCTTCGCCTCGCGCTGGGAGCCGGCGAAGGGCTTGCCGATCCAGCTCGAGACGGCCCGGCAGCTGGTCCGCGCGCTCGGCGACCGGGCCCGGATCGTCGGCCTGGACTGGGGGCCGGCCGCCGACCAGGCCGCCGCGGCCGGGGTGGAGCTCGTGCCGACCCAGGCGCACCCGGCGTACCTGCGCTTCCTGGCCGGCGCCACGGTCGTCGTCGGTCAGGCCGGCGGGATCCTCTCCGCCAGCGAGCTCGAGGCGATCGGGAGCGGTGTGCCTGTCGTGCTCCCGGTCCCCCTTCCGTTGTACGACGACGTGCAGCCGCCCGTCCTGGGCGGATCGCCGGAGTCGGCGGTCGAGGCCGCGGCGGCCATCGTCGGCGGCAGTGCGCAGCACGACGGTGCCGCGGCCCGCGACTGGGTGCGCGCGCACCACAGCCCCGCGCAGGGGGTCGACCTGGTCAGCGCCGTCTATGACGGGCTGGCCACGAGTGGATGGGAGCGGGCCGGCTGATGAAGGTCCTCAGCGTCGTCGGGGCTCGACCCCAGTTCGTCAAGCTCGCGCCGATCGCGCACGCCCTGGCCGGCCGTTGTGAGCACGTCATCGTGCACACCGGGCAGCACTACGACGAACGGCTCTCGCAGGTGTTCTTCGACGACCTGGCCATCCCTCGGCCGGACGTCGACCTCGGCATCGGTTCAGGGGGCCACGGCGCCCAGACCGGGGCCATGCTCGCCGCGATGGAACCCGTTCTGCAGCAACAGCTTCCCGACTGGGTGCTGGTCTATGGCGACACCAACTCGACCGTCGCCGGAGCGCTCGCCGCCGTGAAGCTGCACCTGCCGATCGCCCACCTCGAGGCCGGACTGCGGTCGTTCAACCGGCGGATGCCAGAGGAGCACAACCGCGTGTTGACCGACCACGCGGCCGACCTGTGCCTGGCGCCGACCGAGGTGGCCATGCGTCATCTCGCCCACGAAGGGCTGGCCGAGCGCTCGCGCCTCGTCGGTGACGTGATGACCGATGTCTGCCTGGCCACAGCGGCCTCGGTGCGGGACGAGGCGCCGACCCTGCCGGACGGCGTCTCGGTCGGTGCCTACGTCGTGGCGACGATCCATCGGCCCGACAACACCGACGACCCGGACCGGCTGGCCGCCATCGTCGGGGGGCTGGCGGCGCTCCCCTCCCCGGTGCTGCTGCTGGCTCACCCGCGGGTGGTCGCCGCCGCCGAGGGGCACGGCCTCGACATGCAGCAGGGGTCCGTGCACGTGCTGCCGGCCCAGCCCTACCCGGAGCTGCTCCGGCTGGTGCTGCACGCCCGGCACGTGGTCACCGACTCCGGCGGTCTGCAGAAGGAAGCCTTCCTGCTGCGTACACCGTGTACGACGGTGCGCACCGAGACCGAATGGACCGAGACGGTCGACCTCGGCTGGAACGTCCTCTGCAACGACCCGGGCGGCCTCCCCGCGGCCGTCGAACGACCCGCACCCGCCCCGACCGACGCCACGCCGTACGGCGACGGCCACGCCGCCGAGCGCGTCGCCGACGTCCTCCTCGCCTGAGGGTGGGCGGGCGCTCTCAGAGGCGGAGCAGCTCGGCCGCGGCCAGACGGGAGACGGCGGCGAGAGAGGCGTGCTCGCGGGTCCAGGCCACGATGCGCTCGCGCTCGGCCGTCGTCCAGCCCGGGCCGGTCAGCGCTTCGGCCATCGCCCCGGCGACGGCGGTCTCGTCGTGGTCGACCGACCAGCCGAGCCGCTCGGTCTCGACCAGCTCGTTGCCCGCACCGCGGCCGGCGAAGATCGCCGGGACGCCGCAGGCGGTGGCGGCGTAGACCTTGGTCGGCTTGGCGAAGTCGTAGCCGATGCCGGGCTTGATCGACACCAGCCCGGCCCGAGCGCCCCGGATCCAGCGAGCGCACTCCTCGGGTGGGACCACACCGAGGAAGTCGATGCCGCCGGGGCAGAGCTCGGCGGCCAGGGCGCGTAGGTGGTCCTCGTCGGTCCCCTGCCCGAGGAAGACCAGGCGGGCGTCGGGATGATCAGCCCGGACCGCGGCCAAGGCCCGCACGAAGACGTCGACGCCCTGCCACTGCGACATGGTCCCGGCGTAGACGAGATAGGGCGCCGATGACTCCTGGACCGGACCGTCCGGCGTAAACACATCGGTGTCGATCCCGTTGCCTACCAACGAGATCCGATCCGACGGTACGCCGAGGGCCTCGACGCGCTCCGCCACACCGTCCGACACGGCGAGCACCCGGCGGGCGCCCCGCAAGACCCACGACTCCAGCGCCCGGAGCACCTTGACCAGCGCGGCCGGGGCGCCGCCGCTCGCGAGCGCGTCACTGAGCACGTCCGCGGAGTAGTAGGCGTAGGGAGTCCGCCGCAGGGTGCAGACCAGCCGCACGATCAGGCCGGTCGTCGGCGGCGGCTCGACCAGGATCAGGGCCGGCCGCGGGCGCAGGAGCAGTCGGACCAGCAGGGGCAGGTCGAAACTGAGGTACGGGATGTAGCCGCGGACCACGCCGGCCTTGTCCCGCAGCGCCGGCCACCGGCTCACCCGCAGCCGAGGGTCATCGGCGATCGGAGCCGACCCCGCGGGCGGCGTGGTCGTGATCACCTCGACTCGCGCCCCGAGATCGGCCAGGGCCGAGGCCAGCCAGCGCAGCCGCAGCGAGGCCGCGGCCACCTCGGGCGCGAACAGCCGGGTCGCCAGGACGACCCTGGGCGCCGTCCCGTCAGGTGCGCTCACGACCCGGCGAGGGCCGGCACATCGACGGCGTGGCCACCGCGAGCCGACTCGAGCAGCGAGTTGGCCACGACCACGGTGCGCAGACCCTCGGCCATCGAGACGACCGACGTGCCCTCGCCGCGGACGGCGTCACGGAAGGCTTCGATCTCGACCACGAGCGGTTCGCGCTTCGGGATGGCCAGGCGAGTCATCTCTCCCTCGCTGACGCCGCGGAAGTTCTCGACCGAGGACCACTCGGTGGGCACGGTGCCGTTCTTGTGCCAGGTCAGGTCGCCGCTCAGCGTGTCGGCGACGAACGCCCCGCGCTCGCCGGTCGCGATCGTGACGCGCTCCTTGAACGGGCTCAGCCAGTTGACCAGGTGGCTGGTCACGATGCCGTTGTCCAGCAGGCCGACCGCGACGATCAGGTCCTCGTGCTCCCGGCCGCTGCGGAAGGCGACGTGCGCCGAGACGTTGACGAACGGGCTCTGCGCCGTCCACGAGGTCAGGTCGATGTCGTGGGTCGCGAGGTCCATGACGACGCCGACGTCAGCGATCCGGGACGGGAACGGCCCCTGCCGCCGCGTGACGACCTGGTAGACCTCGCCGAGGTCGCCGCTCTCCAGCCGGGACCGCATCGCCTGCAGCGCCGGGTTGAACCGCTCGATGTGCCCGACGCAGCCGACCAGACCGCGGGAGCTGAAGGCCTCCGCGATCCGCTGGGCCGCATCCGGCGTCGGTGCCAGCGGCTTCTCGACCATGGTGTGCACGCCGGCCTCGGCCAGGGCGGTCGCGATCGACTCGTGCAGTCCGGTCGGCGCGGCGACGACCGCGATGTCGATGCCGGCCTCGATCAGCTCCTCCACGCTGGACAGGAGCGGCAGGTCGCGGCGTACGCCGTGCGGGTCGCCAGCCGGGTCGGCCACGGCGACGAGCTCCACGCCCGGCACCTCGCGGAGCACCCGCCCGTGGTGGCGGCCCATCATGCCGAGGCCGATCAGCCCGGCCCGCAGATCAGCCATCAGGCGCCCGCCGCCACGACGGTGTTGACCGCGGTGACGATCGTGGCCAGGTCGTCGTCGCTCAGCGAGGGGTGCACCGGCAGCGACAGGACCTCGAGCGCGGCCTGCTCGGTCGCCGGCAGGTCGAGGGTCTGCCGGTAGGACGGCAGCCGGTGGTTGGGGATCGGGTAATAGACGCCCGTGCCGACGCCGTGCTCCTCACGGAGGGCCTTCGCGACGCCGTCGCGGTCCTCCGGCACCCGGATCGTGTACTGGTGATAGACGTGCACCGCCTTCGGCGAAACCGGCGGCACCACAACGCCTTTGAGGTTGGCGTCGAAGTACGCCGCATTGCGCTGCCGCTGCTCGGTCCAGCCGGCCAGCTTGGTCAGCTGCACGCGGCCGATGGCGGCGTGGATGTCGGTCATCCGGTTGTTCAGGCCGACCAGCTCGTTCTCGTACTGCCGCTCCATGCCCTGGTTGCGCAACAGCCGGACCCGCCGAGCCAGCTCGGCGTCAGCGGTCGAGACCATGCCACCCTCACCCGAGGTCATGTTCTTCGTCGGGTAGAGGCTGAACATCGCGAAGTCACCGAAGCAGCCCACCGGCGTCCCGTCGTACGACGCGGCGTGGGCCTGGGCGGCGTCCTCGAAGATCCTCAGTCCGTGCCGGTCGGCAACGGCCTGCAGCGCGGCCATGTCGGCCGGGTGGCCGTAGAGATGCACCGGCATGATGCCGGCCGTGCGCTCCGTCACCGCGGCTTCGACCGCGGCCGGGTCGAGGCAGAAGTAGTCGGCCTCGATGTCGACGAAGACCGGGGTCGCGCCCGTCAGCGCCACCGAGTTGGCCGTCGCGGCGAAGGTGAACGACGGCACGATCACCTCATCGCCCGGGCCGATGCCGGCGGCGAGCAACCCGAGGTGGGCACCCGACGTACCGGAGTTGACCGCAACGCACGTGCGACCGGCGACCAACGCAGCCGAGAACTCGGACTCGAAGGCCGCGACCTCGGGGCCCTGAGCCACCATGCCGCTGCGCATCACCCGGTCGACGGCCGCGCGCTCCTCGTCACCGATCAGCGGTCGTGCGGCGGGAATCACGGGACCTCCTGCAGTCCAAGTTGTCCATCTGGCTGGCCGTCGGTTCTCTCGACGTACCGGGCGCCCGTCTGCGGGCAGACCCACTGGTCGCCGTCCATTATCAGCGGCACTCCGGCCTTGCCGACCCACCCGACCCGCCGGGCCGGCACGCCGACCATCAACGCGTGGTCGGGAACGTCCTTGGCCACGACGGCGCCCGCGGCGATCGTGGCCCAGGCGCCGATCCGCACCGGCGCCACACAGACGGCTCGCGCGCCGATCGAGGCGCCCTCGCCGATCGTGACGCCGACCGGCTCCCAGTCGTGGGCCGACTTCAGGCTCAGGTCGGGGTTGACCGCGCGGGGGTAGGTGTCGTTGGTCAGCACGACGGCCGGTCCGATGAAGACACCGTCGGCCAGCACTGCTGGCTCATAGACCAGCGCGTAGTTCTGCACCTTGCAGTGCTTGCCGAGCCGGACGCCGGAGCCGATGTAGGCACCCCGGCCGATGATGCAGCCCTCACCGATCTCGGCGTCCTCGCGGACCTGGGCCAGATGCCAGACGCTGCTGCCGTCGCCGATCCGGGCCGATGTCGCGACATCGGCACTGGCTGCGATCTGCGCCGACACCTGCTTGCCTTCCTGGTTACCCCTGCTGACCCGGCCGAACGCCGAGGACGATATCAGCGCGGATCGACCGCTGAGGCCGCGCGTCACGGCTTTCCGGCGTCCAATCTGGCACCATCACGGTGTGCCCGAAACCTGGGTCGTCATCCCCCTCTACAACGAGGGGACGGTGATCGGCGACGTGATCCGTGAGGTCCGCAAGGTCTTCCCGGACGTGGTCTGCGTGGACGACGGCAGCACCGACGACGGCCGGGCCCAGGCCCTGGATGCCGGGGCCGTGGTGATCCGGCACGCGGTCAACCTGGGCCAGGGGGCGGCCCTGCAGACCGGCCTGACCTACGCGCTGCGCGACCCGGACGCGGAGTACTTCGTGACGTTCGACGCCGACGGCCAGCACCAGGTCACCGACGTCGAGGCCATGGTCGACATCCTGCGCAAAGGCGACGTCGACGTCGTCTTCGGATCGCGGTTCCTCGAGGAGAGCACCAAGCCCAGCCTCGGCAAGCGGCTGTTCCTGAGACTGGCCGTCATCTACACCAACCTCAGCACCAAGGTGCACCTGAGCGACGCGCACAACGGCCTCCGCGCGATGAACCGGAAGGCCGCGCAGACGTTGGACATCCGCCAGGACCGGATGGCGCACGCCTCTGAGATCGTCAGCCAGATCGGCCACGCCCACCTGCGCTGGACCGAGCACCCGGTGCACATCCTCTACACCGACTACTCCCGCTCCAAGGGCCAGTCGATGTTCAACGCCGTCAATATCGTCGTCGACCTGCTCTTCAAGTGAGGCTGTCTATGAAGGTGGGCCCATGCTGACCATCCAGGTCCTGCTCATCGTCGCGATCGGCGGCGTCGCCCTCTATCTGCTGCGCGCCACCGCCGGCGTGCGCCACCTGGCCATCCGGCGCGTGCTGCTGTTGGGCTTCGCGCTCGTGGCCCTCATCTCGATCCTGGCTCCGGAATGGGTCACCGATGCCGCGCACCTGGTGGGCGTCGGCCGTGGCACCGACCTGCTGCTCTACGGCCTGATCGTGACGTTCCTGGGCTACACCACGACGTCGTACCGCCGGTTCCGGCAGATCGAGCGCCGGTTGACCGAGCTCACCCGGCAGATCGCACTCGATGAGGTGCCGCCCCCCGGGCACCTCGACGAGCACGTCAACGTCGAAGGATGATCGGCAGCACTCGCCGTACGTCCGCGTAGCTCAGGGCCAGCCAGGCCACGAGGAACACCACCGCCAGCGTGATCGCGGACAGCGCGCTCGTGTGCCCGGTCTGCTCGTTGACCGCAACCGTCACCAAGACGACGACGGCCAGCCCGAAGCGGACCGAGAGCCAGGTCCAGTGGTGCCGCTCCCGGCGCCAGACCAAGGCCAGGATCGGTACGACGGAGGCTGCGGTGCCGATCAGGTAGCCGAGCGCGACGCCGGTCACGCCGTGGTTGGGCACGAGCAGCAGCCAGACGATCGCGCCGACGAGCAGGCCGGCCACGCTGAACTCGGCGGTGATCCGCACGCCGCGCTGGCTGGTGCTGGTGAGGAAGTTGACCGCCGCCTCGTCCACCGTGCCGAACAGCACGGCGATGAGCATGATCGGCAGCACGGCGCCGGCCGCCTCGAAGGCGTTGCCGTAGAGCAACCTCAGCAGCGGGCGGCTGAGGATGATGATCACCCCGAAGGTCGCCACCATGATCAACACGAGCGCCCGCGTCCCCAGGTCGGTCTGCGCCCGCACCGAAGCCTGGTCGTCGCGACCGTGGGCCTCGGACATCGACGGGAAGAGCACCAGGCTGAACGACCGAGACAGCAGGGACGCCGGCGTCGCGAGGGACAAGGCCGCGGCGTAGAGGCCCGCGTCGTGCGGTGAGTTCACCGCGCGCGCCAGCACGTTGGACAGCTGCAGGAACCCGGCGCTGGCCAGCGTGCCCACGACGGCCAGCAGCACGAAGCCGTCCATCTCGCGACGCAGCGCGTCGCTGACCCGGTGCTGGGTCCGCCGCGGCCAGTTGGCCAGGGTGTACGCCGCGTACCCGATCACCAGCGGCAGGAGCAGCACCGGCACCACGTGCGAGGTGACGACCAACGCCAGGACGAGGAGCGACAGGGCGGCGGTGGTGACGTCCCAGAACGTCGCTCGCGGCACCTGCCCGGCCCCGAACAGCAGGCCGCGGGTGAACGCGTAACCCGAGTAGGCCAGGGTGAGCGCCGCCGTCATCAGGGCCGTGGCCAGCGAGGCGTGCAGGATGGTGAGCGCCCCGACCGCTGCACCGGCCGACAGGATCAGCGACGAGACCACCGTGCGCCGAGCCAGGAGATGGGCGACGCCCTCGATCTCCTCCGGGCGCTGGCCGCCTCGGGCGATGGACACGAACTTCGCGGCGGCCGCCCCGGTGGCCGTTGGCCAGAGCAGGCTGGCGAAGAGCGCCAGCGAGACGGGTGCGGCGGCCTCGCCGAGGACGGCCGGGCCCGAGGCCCGGCCGATCAACAGGCTGTAGAGGAAGCGGACGGCGCCCTGGACGGTGACGCCGATCGTGCTCAGCAGGGCCCGGGCCGAAACGCCCGCGGGCGAGACCCGCTCCAGCCGGAGCCGACCGAGGACCGACCGGGCGGTCAGGCGTGAGGTCGCTGGTCCGCTCACCGCTGGCGGGCGACGAGGTACGGGTCCACGCCGGGCGCCTCGGACGTGCTCAGCGAGTCGGGGACGGGCACGGCGACGAGGTTACAGGGCAGGGCGCG
>CAWIBR010000002.1:0-29173 GCA_963834425.1 uncultured Actinomycetota bacterium | reverse complement strand
GTCCAGCTGGGGCGCTCGGTGAGGATCTCGCCGCACGTCCGGCAGCGGTAGAACGCGGGAATCTGCGACCAACCTGTCGATAGAGCAGTCATCGGTCCAGCGGCTTGACCGCAGAGCGCGCGATCGGTGGCCGGATCGACGAGGTGTGCATCCTGCGGGCCGGCAGGCTCCACAATCTGCGGGCTCTGCATTGGCAGAACGGCGCTCGTGAACGAGTGGCCGCTGCGGGCCGTCACGTGTTCCGCTCTCACTTCCAGCGCGTCCGCACGGCCCATGAGGCGAAGCGTAGTTCCGTTCTGGGCCCGGGTCGCGACGGGATCGGGCCGGCCTGCACGCGCGCCGACCGCGCGTCACGGATCCAAACCCGGTACGACGAGGATCTTGCTCGCGGACGATCGCCCTCCGGCCAGCTCGGCGAAGGCATCCTGGGCGCCCGTCAGGGGAACTCGCGCCTGAATGAGGGGCTCGAGGTCGTCCGACCGTTGCTCGGCAGTCCACCGCGCCGTCGACGCGAAATCCTCTACGGCGTAACAGAAACTGCCTCGGATGGTTCGTTCCAGGGTGGAGATGTCATAGGCCGCAAGAGAGAGTCTGGGCTCGCCCATCCCGACCAACACCACCGTGCCCCCCGGCATCGAAGCCGTCAGCGCAGTCTCCATGGAGCGGGATGACCCGACGGCGTCGATGACCGCCTCGGCCCGCAACCCTTCGAACCGCTCGGACTCGGCACCTGGGTCAAGGGTGTCGAAGCCCAGCTGCTCGCAGAGCCGACGCCGGGACTCGTTGGGCTCGCTGATCAGCACGTTCTCGGTGCCCAGCCGCCTCAACCCGATCGCGCTGGCCTGTCCGATCGGCCCACCTCCGATGACCAAGCACCCCTGCGGAACGCCGTCGGCGCTCGCCAGGCGAGCAGCGTGATATCCAACGGCAAGCGGCTCCACCAGAGCCCCGTGGTCCTCGCGTTCCACGGGCAGCTCGATCAGATTGGCCGCGGGCACCGCCATCAGTTCGGCGAAGGCGGCGTGCAGCGCGGGATTGACTCCGAGCACCGAGCGGTCCGGGCAACGTCCTGGTGTCCCGGCGAGGCAGGCGATGCACTGTCCACACCCCACCACCGGGTTGACGGTCACCAAGGTGCCCTCGGCCGGGCCGCCCGCCGACGCACTGGCCTGAACGACCCGGCCGACGGTCTCGTGTCCCATCACCTGCCCCAGCGTGCGTCGACCGTTCTCGCCGGTGAAGCCGTGCAGGTCCGAGCCGCAGATGCCTGTAGCCAGGATGGCGATGACCGACTCGTCGGGCGCCGGTTGGGGATCGGGGACCGACAACACCTCGAGGCGGCCCCAGTCCGTCAGCACTAGTGCTCTCACGCTGCTCCTCGAATTCGTGCGAACCCACCCGAAGGCCTCGGCGACGACATCGTCCCTGCAAGATGGTCGTCACGCCCGGATTTCGGCAGGTGGCCGATAGAGTCCTCCCGTTCTGATTGCCTGATCTTCGCCATTCTCATGGGAGCCAACAGTGACGTGGCAACTGGTGGTCGTGATCATCGCGTCGGCCCCTCCGACCGACGTCCCGGGCTGAGGATCGGGAGGCGTCGTGGCCGCCGTCCTGGCCCTCATCGCGGCAATCTGCTTCGCGCTCGCCGCTGCGTTGCAACAGCGCGGCCAGTTCACGCTGGCGCACGCGGGCGCGGCCGTGGAGGGCGTGGCCGGCCTGTTCCGTTTGCTGGTCGTGCCGGTCTGGCTCTTGGGCACAGCGGTCCTGTTGGTCGGCTATGCGACTCAAGGCGCCGCGCTCGACCGCGGGAAGCTGGTGGTCGTCCAGCCGCTCATGGTGACCACCATCGTCTGGGCGCTGCCGCTGGGAGTTTGGCTGACCGGCCAACACGTCGTACGGCGACAGGTGCTCGGCGCCGGAGTCGTCACCGTCGGACTGGCGATGTTCATCCTCGTCGGCGACCCTGACGCCGGCGTGAATGACGCGTCGCGGCAGGGCCTGATCACCGCGACGGTAGTGATCAGCGCCATCGTCGTACTGCTCCTGCTGTGGCTGCGAACCAAGACGGCTCCCTCGCTGCGGGCCGCGGTCCTCGGCCTCTGCGCCGGTCTCCTCTTCGGGCTGTCCGCCACGTTCGCCAAGCCGG
The DNA here is from genome assembly GCA_963834425.1 of uncultured Actinomycetota bacterium. Lineage (GTDB taxonomy): Bacteria > Actinomycetota > Actinomycetes > Actinomycetales > CAVURS01 > CAVURS01. The sequence goes on along the minus strand of CAWIBR010000002.1, from coordinate 27,027 downwards.
TCATCAACGACCTCCACACCAGCATCGCCACGGCGGCCGAGGACTGGCGCACCTGGGCCTTGCTCGGTTTCGGCTTCATCGCCTTCCTGATCCAGCAGTTGTCGCTGGCCACCGGACAGCTCGCGCCCGCGATGGCGGCGGTGTCGGTCTCGAATCCGGCGGTCAGCGTGATCCTCGGGATCCTGCTCTTCCAGGAGCGCCTGACCCGCCCGGGATGGCACGTGGTGGTCGCCTTCGCAGCCTTGCTCGCCGCGTTGAGCGGGGCCGTGCTCATCACCCTCGCGAACCGCGAGACCCCGATGCCGTCCCAGCCGGTCAGCCACGACGGCGCTGTCAGCGTCGAGCCCGCCAGTTGATCGTCGAGATCACCGTGCTGGCGCTGGCGAGCACGGTGCGCCCGACGAGCCTGGCGGCCGTCTCGGCCCTGCTCGCGCACAAGTCAGCACGCAGGCTGCTGCTGGCGTACATCGTGGGCGGTTTGGTCTTCACGCTCGCGTTCGGGGTGCTGGTCGTGGGCGGCCTGCACGGCATTCACCTCAACGCGGGCAGCAACCCGACGAGGGGCGTCGCCGACATTCTCGGCGGCGTGGTCGCCCTCCTCCTCTTCGGCGCGGTCCTCAGCGGACGGGTACCCCGGCGATCGGGCTCGGACGTGCCCGGGCCCCGTCACCGATACCCCTGTCAGCGATGCCCTCACCAACGGCCGCGGAGGCTGGAAGGCCCGGCTCGATCGGCAGCTCACGGTTCCCGCTGCCGCGATCGCCGGCCCGCTGACGCACCTCCCGGGGCTCTTCTACCTGATCGCCCTCAACCTCATCGTCGCGCACAGCCCGCGCGTGCCCGGCGGCCTGGTGGCCGTGTCGATCTACGACGTGATCTGGTTCGCGGTGCCGCTCGCCGCCCTGGCCATGGCCATCGTCAATCCCACTGCGGCCCAGGCCGGGATCGCCTCGGTGCAACGGTGGACCGTGCAGCACGGGCGCACCCTCCTGCTGGCTGTCTCACTCGGTCGTCGGCCTCGTGCTCCTCATCCGGGGCATCCTGACCATCTGAGGTGAGCTTTGACGAACGTGGCCCGGCGCAGACCTTGGCTGAGGTCACCTCGTACGTATGAGGCGGCGGGTGAGGTGGCGGAGGAACATCAAGCGCGACGCGAGCATGAAGGAGCTGTCCGGGATGGCCGAAGCCAATGCCGAGGATGACGACCGTGGGCCCGCCCAGGCTCAGGGCGTCGCCCGGGACCTGACCCGGGAGAGCTGGCGGCGCCCGTGGTACTCGCAGCTGATCGCGTACCTGCTGTGGGTGCTGGTCACGGTGCCGGCTGTGTGGATCTGCGACTGGCTGCTGTCGGGATTCCACACGGGCCGACCGTGGGGCCCGCTGGTCTTCGCGGCCGTCATGGGCGTCGTCGGCCTTCTCGTCCAGCCCTTCCTCGTCGGTGCGGCGGTCCGGCTCGGCTGGATCGGTGTCTTCGTCCTGACCCTCGTCGGCCAGGCGCTGGTCGTCGTGGTGACCGCCTGGATCCTGCCCAACGTGACCCTCGACGACTTCTGGACCGCGTTCCTGGTGGCCATCATCATCGGGCTCACCAACACCGTGCTGGGCTGGATCACCAGTGCCGGGACCTCACAGGTGCTGGTGGGCCGGCTGGTGGCGACGAGTCGACGGCGGCCCGCGAAGCTGGCCGATCCGGATGTCGAGGGCGTCGTCTTCGTGCAGCTCGACGGGGTGCCGTTCCCGGTCCTGCAGATGGCGATCAGCGCAGGCACGGTGCCGACGCTGACCCGGTGGATCCGCTCCGGCTCGCACGAGCTGCGGGAGTGGACGCCGAAGTTACCCGCGACCACGCCGGCGAGCCAGATGGGAATCCTGCACGGGGTGATCGACGGTATCCCCGCATTCCGCTGGTACGACCGCGCAGGCGACCGGGTGCTCGTGGCCAACCGTCCCGCGGACGCCGCCATCATCGAGGCGGATCTGTCGACCGGCCGCGGGCTCCTCGTTGACGACGGCGTCAGCATCAGCAACCTGTTCACCGGCGACGCACCCACCGCTGTGCTGACGATGAGCCGGCGGGTCCGCGGCGGCGAGATCGCCCGGCAAGCGGTCGCCCAGTTCGTGCTCTCACCGGCCGGGCTCACCCGAGCCATCTCCCGGTCGATCTCGGAGCTGACGCGCGACCGGTTCCAGGCCAAGCGGGCCATCCGGCGCGACGTCCAGCCGCGCTGCGAGCGCACCTGGGAGACCGCGCTGCTGCGCTGTGTGACCAACGGCGCGTTGCGTGACCTCAACACCATCCTGGTCGCCCAGCACATGCTCAAGGGCACGCGCTCGATCTACGTCGACTACGTGGACTACGACGAGATCGCCCACCATGCCGGGGTGCTCCGGCCGGAGAGCCTGGAGGCGCTCTCGGCCGTCGACGACGTCCTGCACCAGCTGGAGCAGGTCGCCAGCGCCGCGCCGAGGAGGTACCGGTTCGTGGTCCTGTCCGACCACGGGCAGTCCCAGGGAGAGATCTTCGCCGACCGTTACGGCGAGGACCTGGCCGCGCTCGTGGCCAGGCTGGCCCAGAAGGATGTCGCCGCTTCCGACGACAGTGTCGAAGGCTGGGGCCGGACGCGCGAGCTGGTCACTGAGCTCTCATCGGACAGCGGAGTCGCCGGCCGCAGCATGCACAGTGCCTCCGTGGCCATGGACAAGAGTGACCGCAACGCGCCGGACGCTGTCGCCCCCGGAACCCCCACGAAGACCGATCCCGCCGGACGGGACAAGGGCAGGAAGGGTCAGAAGACCAAGCAGGCGGACGGCGAGGAGACCTTCCACGTCTTCGGGTCCGGAAACCTCGGCCTGATCTACGTCCGCGGCGAGAAGCAGCAGCTCACCCGCAGTGAACTTCATGAGCGCTTCCCTGGGCTCGTCGACGGGCTGGCCGCCCATCCCGGCGTCGGCTTCGTCGTCGTGCTCGACGACGACGGCCCGGTCGTCCTGGGAAGCCACGGCTGGCATCGACTCGACGACGGTCAGGTCGAGGGTGACGACCCGCTGATCCCGTTCGGGCCGAACGCCCCCGAGTTCGTCAAGCGCGTCGCGCACCGCCCCGAGTGCCCGGACATCTACGTCAACAGCCTCCTCGACCCCGGGACCGAGGAGGTCGCAGCGTTCGAGGGCCTGGTCGGCTGCCACGGCGGTCTCGGCGGCTGGCAGGACCGGGCCTCGATCGTGTTCCCGACTGACCTTCCCTATCCCGCCGAGCGAGTGGTCGGCGCCGACGCCATGCACGTGGCCTTGCGAACCATCCTGCGTCACCTGGGCCACCGCGCCGACGTACCCGATGAGGGAGTGCGGCAGGACGTTCGGTCATGACCGTTCGCTAGCCCGCCGGGACCTGGTGCGTCGCGAGCCGGAACTGGTCGGGCACACCGGCCCCCGTCCCCAGGGCAAGATCGGCGACCAGCTCCCCGATCAGGGGGGCGAACTTGGCGCCGTGTCCTGAGCAGGCCGAACAGATCACCAGCGGTCCGACCCGGTCGAGCACGAAATCCTCGCTCGGCGTCGAGGTGTAGAGGCAGGTCGCCTCATGGCGAGGGACAGGATCGAGACCCGGCAACCACTGCCGTACATACTCGACGAGTTCTGCTGTTGCGCTGGGGTCGAGCGACCGGTCGTCCGGTACGCCGCCGGTCACGGTCCCCCCGTCGTGACGGGCGATCTTGCGATCATCGGCTGCCGTCCCGTCGCGGCCGCCGGCTAGGTGATAGATCGATGGTTGGTCATGATGGATGACGCTGGGCCACGGCGGCGCCGAGGGGTCGAGTCGCGGGAAGTGCGCAATTTGCTGTTGCGTCACAACGAGTTTCGGCAATGCAACGAGCTGGCCGGCTAGTTGCGTGAGCCACGCCCCGGGGGCCAGCACAACGCGACGCGCGGTGATCGCACCACCGTCCGTGTGGACCTCGGCGAGCTGCTCACCGCGCACGTCGATCGACCGCGCGGCGGTCTCAAACAGGATCTGCGCCTCGTGGCGCTGCGCATCGGCGAGGAACGCATCGACAGCGCCTTCCGCGTCCACCGTGCCAGCCTGCTCGTGATAGACCACTGAGCCGCTGAATCGCATTCCAGGCCAACGGCGCTCGGCTTCGGCGGTGTCCAACACCTCGTGCGGCACCCCGGCGTCGACCAAGTGCCCGGCCAGCGTGGCGACGTCGCGACGACGCCCGAAGTCCAGGCCGCCGAGCCGGCGCAGCAGAGGCACGTCACCGGACAGTTCAAGCTCCCGCCACAACTCGAACGAGCGGCCGGTGAGCCGCGTGTAGAGCGGATCGCCGTAAGCCCGGCGCACGATCCGCGCGCTGCCATGCGAACTCCCCATCGCGTGGTGCGGCGTGAACTGCTCCAGTACGACGACGCTCGCGCCGCGACGCGCCGCCGACCAGGCGGCGGCCGATCCCATCAGACCCGCGCCGACGACCAGGACGTCGACGTCAGCAGTCATGCGCTCGCCGGTGCCATCACGCCGCTGACAATATCCAGCCCGCCGTAGCAGTCGGGGCCGACCGAATCACCGGCCCGGGAGCTGGGGCGCGGCCTCATGGAACGAACGAGGGCGGGAACCCTTCCGGGATCCCGCCCTCGTCTGTTTCCTACCGGCTCAACCGATGCCGGCCAGGTCTTGCTGTTCAGTCATCGCGGTCCGATCCCGGACCACGGTGACCCGTCGTTCAGGCTGCCGGGCGCTGCAACCGGGCCAGCTCGCCCTCGAATGACGCGGCGAGCTCGTCGACCAGGTCCCAGCGGTCCTGCGCCACGGCCATGTTGATGCTCTCGGTGTACGACAGCTCCAGCGCGCGGATCTCCGCGGCGGGCGTCGAGGCCAGCTTCATTTCGTTTGCTCCATCACTTGATAGGTGTCGTGCAGGGTGGGGGTGCGCGCCATTGCGCTGCGAGTCCGTCTGCGGATCTCCCCCGACCCAACTCAACAGGGTGATCGGCAGTTCGATGCCTGAGATCGACCCTGAGGCTTGTGAACTCGATCACAAGCGCCCGAATCCGGGCTTTCGTGTGCCCAGCTACACCAGTTCTTCACTGGCACGGTGCGTCTTCGTGCCAATAGGTTCAGCACGGGGACGCACCGTGCCAACCAGGGAGCGGGGTGCGGTCAGGGGTTCAGGGGGTTCAGGCGTTCAGGGCCGCCGCCTCACGGATCAGCGCCTTCAGCGCAGGCGCGGGCAACTTCGCACCCTCGGGGAAATCGACGGCCCGGACGCTCTTGCTGTCCAGGCGAGTGTTGAAGATCTGCTTCGGGTCCTTGACCTGGGCGCCCTTCGGGAACGTGAGCCGCACCGCGTTCTTGAGCATCTCGCCGATGCAGACGATGCCGTCGCACGACCAGACCGCCACGCCCTCCGGTCGGGAGGGCTTCTTCCACTTCACCTCCTCGACGATGTCCGGTCCGGCGGCCAGGACGATCGCTCGCAGCCGAGCCAACGTCTCGCCTCGCCAGTCATCTGCGTTGCTGATGATGGCGTCGATCTCCTGCGCGGGCGTGACCATCTGCACCTCGTCCTTTCCGCTGGACTCCCCTGGACGCCATGTCCCTGCCGTGGCTCTGGATGCAGAGTAAATGGAGAGTAGACCGGACCGGATGTCGAATCCGGGCCGCTGGTTGACGAATCTCCTGTCCTTCGGCAATAGTTAGGTCTGTGCCTAAGTATCGGGACGAGCTCGACACTGTGCTCCGCGCCCTCGCGGATCCGACCCGCCGGGCCGTCGTGGAGCGGTTGGCGAAGTCGCCGGCCGTCGTGTCCGAGCTCGCGGCGCCGTTCTCGATGGCGCTTCCCTCGCTCATGCAGCACCTGCTCGTGCTCGAGAACGCGGGGCTAGTGACGTCGGAGAAGCACGGACGCGTTCGCACCGTGAGCCTGAAACCGGGCGCCCTCGACGTGCTGCACCTCTGGCTCGGCGAGCAACGAACCCCCGCAGAACGCCAAGCCGACCGGCTCGGCATCCACCTGGCCCGCACCACGCCTCAGCAACCAAAGGAAACCTGACATGACCCGCGTTCGCATCGACTTGTTCGTGTCGCTGGATGGCTATGCCGCGACGGCCGAGCCAACCCCCGAGAGTCCGATGGGCGAGGGCTGGGAGCGCCTCACGGCCGCCTACGCCGCCACCCGCACGTTCCGCGAGATGGCCTTCGGCGACACGAGCGGGGCCGGCACCACCGGCGTCGACGAGCGTTACGCCGCAGCGTTCTTCGAGGGCGTCGGTGCCGAGATCATGGGCGCGGCGATGTTCGGCCTGCACTCCTTCCCCGACGACCCGGACTGGAAGGGCTGGTGGGGCGACCAGCCGCCGTTCCACACCCCGGTCTACGTCCTCACCCACACCGCACCGCGTCCGCCGATTCCGATGGAGGGCGGTACGACGTTCCACTTCCGCGATGCCGCCATCGAGGACGTGCTCGCCCAGGCGACTGAGGCCGCCGGCGGCCGGGATGTGCGCGTCGGCGGGGGGACCAGCACCGCGCGGGCGTTCCTGCTGGCCGGGCTGGTCGACGACTTGCACCTGATGATCGCACCGATCATCCTCGGCCGGGGAACCCGGCTGTGGGATGACCTGGGCGGGCTCGAGCTCACTCACACGGTGACGACGGAAGTGGCCGAGAGCGGCACGATCCACGTCAACTTCACGCGATAGGAACTGATTTCATGACGGTTCAACGCCGCCTCGCCCGCGCCGGGTTCACCCTGACCCGCGACTACCCCGTTGCCCTCGAGCGCGTCTGGGCTGCGTTCGCGCAGGAGGACCAGAAGCGAGAATGGTTCGGCGCCGGCGACGCCTTCGAGCCCGGGGAGTGGGCGTTCGACTTCCGGGTCGGTGGACGTGACGTCGCCGAGGGGAAGTTTCACGACGGCCCGCTTTCGCGGTTCGAGGCGACGTACGCCGACATCGTCGAGCAGGTCCGCATCGTCAACAGCTACGACATGTGGCTCGACGGAGTGCACATGTCGACGTCGCTGGCGTCGTTCGAGTTCGATCCGACCGACGAGGGCACCCGCCTCACGCACACCGAGCACGGGCTCTTCTTCGACCAGTTCTGGGCCGACGGGCCAAATCGCGAGGCCGGCAGCCGCGGCATCCTCGAGACACTGGGCAACTACCTCACGTGACCGAGCCCCTTGAACCCGTTGAACCCTTGGAAACCTTTGAGCCGCGGGACGCCGGACCGCTGGCGGCGACCCACACCGGCACTCACCGTCGGGTCGCCCTGTTCGCGGACGTCCATGGCAACCGGCCCGCGCTCCAGGCCGCCGTCAGCGCCGCCCAGGCGGCCGGCGCCGACGCGCACTTCTACCTCGGTTGCCTCACCTGGGGTCCGGCCCCGCGTGAGGTGTTCGCCCTGGCCGAGCGGGCCGACGTACCGGTGTTCTTCCTGCGCGGGAACGGCGAGCGCGCCGCGATCGAGCTCGGCTCCGGCCAGCGGTCACCGGTCGGGGACGTCGACGAGTGGATGGTGCCCGCCCACGGGCCGGAGCTCTTGGCGCGACTAGCCGGCCTGCCCGCCGCGCTCACCGCGACCGTGGACGGCCTGGGCACCGTCCGGCTGTGTCACGGCAGTCCGCGCTCGGACGTCGAGCTCCTCACCCCTGGAACCAGCGCCGACCGGATCGGCGCCGCCTGCGCCGGCACCACGGAGGACATCGTCGTGCACGGCCACACGCACCTGCAGTACTCCCGTGCGAGTGCGGGGCGACGGATCGTGGGCTGCGGCAGTGTCGGGCTGCCCTACACCGAGCAGCCGGGTGCGGCGTACTGGACGTTGATCGACGCCTCGGGCGTGCACCCGCAGCGAACTCCGGTCGATCTCGAGGAGGCCGCAGCCTTCGTGCGGTCGACCGGCTATCCGGCGGCCGAGCGGTACGTCGGACAGCTGCTCTCGCCACCGACACCAGCCGAGATCGTCGCCGACGCCGAAGCCAAGCTCTTCTCGGACTGACCTTCAGCGAAATCTTCTGGCCGGGTGTCGATCCGCGCGCCTCCGTTCGTCAGTAGGGCGAACCACCCTCCCGGCCAGGCCGGCTGGAGGGGCTCACCCCGAGCCGGTTCACGAGCCCGACCAGGAGGCAACCATGCGCGCGCTGATCGCCGCGATGAAGATCTCGATCGACGGCAAGACCGAAGGCCCGGACGGCTATGCGGACTGGGTCCACGCCTGGTCCGAGGACTACGGGGTGACACCACAGATCGACGCCTGCCTGCTCGGCGGCCGGATGTATGTCGGCTACGAGCAGTACTGGACCGCCTGTTCAGGAGCGGCCGACCGAGCCGAACCCCCTTGGCGTCGGCGTGCCGACGGCAGCCGAGGTCGAGTGGGGGCGGGTCGCCGCGAACACTCCCCACTACGTCGTGTCGCGCACGCTCACGTCCGCGGCCTGGCCGCAGACGAGGTTCCTGCGTGGACTCGACGAGGTTGCCGACCTCAAACAGCAGCGCGGCCGGGACATCTACCTGATGGGCGGCGCGGAGCTCACGAGGGCGTGCCTCGCGGCCGGCCTCGTCGATGAGTTCCGGTTCATCGTCTATCCCCTCATCGCGGGGCGGGGGAGCTCGCTGTTCACGGCACCCGAGCGTCATGGACTCGAGCTGCGCGACGTCGAGAAGCTGTCCGACGGGCAGGTCCGCCTCGTCTACGGGACGGTCTGACCGGGGTCATGGGCGACGCCGATCAGCGCGAGTTCAACGCCAAGATCGTCGAGGAGTTCCGCGCCGGAGCCGGCCGGGTGAGCGGGCCGCTGGCCGACACGCCGCTCATGCTCGTGCACCACATCGGTGCCCGCTCGGGCATCGAACGCGTCGTGCCGCTGGCCTATCTGGCCCAGCCGGACGGCCGCTTCGTGGTGGTCGCATCCGACGGTGGATCGCCGCGGCATCCGTCCTGGTACTTCAACCTGAAGGCCAACCCCAGGGTGACCGTCGAGGTCGGCGCCGAGACGTTCCGCGCAGTGGCGGAGGAGCTCGACGCCGCACGACGTACGGCGATCTGGCCGCAGATCGTCGAGTGGGCGCCCTCCGCGGGCGAGTTCGAACGCCTTGCGGCCCGGACGATCCCGGTGTTCATACTGACCCGCGAAGACTGAAACAGCTGGAGGACCGGTGCGCTACATGCTGCTGATCTGCGACGACGAGTCGGACGCACGAGGTCCGGTCGAGCTCGTGCGCGATCCCGCGCACATTGCCTGGACCGACTACCTCGACCGCCAGGGCATCACGTTGCTGGACGGCGTCCGCCTGCGGGCCAGTGCCGACGCCACGACCGTGCAATCCCGGGACGGCCAGACGTTGGTGAGCGACGGGCCGTTCGTGGAGGCGAAGGAACAGATCGGCGGGTTCGCCTTGATCGAGTGTGCGGATCTCGACGACGCGATCGAGGTCGCGGCCCGGCATCCGTGGGCCGCGCACGGCGTGATCGAGGTCCGGCCGGTCTGGGACGAATGAACGCAACGATCGGGCAAGCGCAGGTCGAACAGGCTGTCGCCGACGCGTTCCGACAGAGTTGGGGTCAGGTCGTCGCGACATTGATCGGGATCACCGGCGACTGGGACCTGGCCGAGGAGTGCGCCCAGGACGCCTTCACCGTCGCCCTGGAAACCTGGGGCCAGCGCGGGATCCCGGACCGGCCGGGCGCCTGGCTGACGTCGGTGGCGCGCAACCGGTCCACCGACGTCCTGCGACGTCGAGCAGTCGGCGCAGCGAAACTGAGGGAGGTCGCGGTGAGCCAACGCGACCAGGTGATCGAGCGGGCGGAGGACAGTGACGGCCCGGGGGGCGGCGCAGGGCCGGATGATCGGCTTCGACTGATCTTCACCTGCTGCCATCCGGCGTTGCCGCTCGAGGCCCAGGTTGCTCTCACCCTGAGGACGTTGCTCGGCCTGACCACCGCTGAGATCGCTCGGGCGTTCATCGTGACCGAGCCGGCGATGGCGCAGCGGTTGGTCCGGGCCAAGCGCAAGATCCGCAACGCGGGGATTCCCTACCGCGTGCCGCCAGCCCGCCTTATGCCGCAGCGCACCCAGGCCGTCCTCGGTGTGCTCTATCTCCTGCTCAACGAAGGCCATTCGGCCAGCCGCGGACCGGACCTTGTCCGGCCCGCACTGACTGACGAGGCGCTACGGCTCGCGCGACTGCTCCACACCCTGATGCCGCAGGACCCGGAGGTTGGCGGACTGCTGGCGTTGATCCTGATGCACGACGCGCGGCGCGCAGCCCGGGTGGATGCGGCCGGCGACCTGGTGCCGCTGGAGGAGCAGGACCGCACGCTCTGGGACTCGAGCGAGATCGCCGAGGCGATCGACATCCTGAAAGACGCCATGCAACAAGGACATCCGGGGCCCTACCAGATCCAGGCCGCCATCGTTGCCTGTCACGCGGTGGCGATCGACCCGGCCGACACGGACTGGCGCCAGATCGCCGCGCTCTACGAGCGACTCGCGGGCATCACACCATCCCCGGTGATCGAGCTCAACCGGGCGGTCGCGGTCGCCATGGCCGAGGGGCCGGCGGCCGGGCTGGTCATCGTCGACTCCCTGGCGGCCTCGCAGTCCCTCCCCGGCTATCACCTGGTCCCGGCCGTGCGGGCGGACCTCCTGCGCCGGCTGGACCGGCTCGACGAAGCCGCCGAGTGCTATCGCCAGGCGCTCGACCTCGTCACGACCGACAGCGAACGACGGTTCCTCGCCCGCCGGCTGACCGAAACGACTCAACGTCGCTAGCAAAGGAGCTCCGTCGCCGGCACGTTCAACCCAGGCACAGCCGAGATTTACTATCTCTTTACTCAGGCGACAACCGCGGCCGTCCCGCTGCGCGGTCAACCCTTTACACGGCGTAGCAACCCGGTCAAGGATGTAGGCGATCCAGCACCGCCTGCGTCTGGGAGACGCCGATGCGCCGTACGCCGCTCGCTTGGCCCGGGCCGCCAATCGCGGTGCGTGGCAACGGTCTCCGGACCGGATGACCGACCAGACCGACTTCCACCCGACCCTGCTGCTGGCGGGGCCGGTCCTGCGCCGGGTCACTGCCTCCACCGTCAACGTCTGGGTAGCGACGAGCGAGCCCTGCTCGGTGGGGCTGAAGGTCTATGGCTCGGCCGAGTTCCTGACGCGCGGCGCGAGCGATCACACCGGGACGGTCGGCGCCGACCCGATCGGCGTCGGGACCCAACCCACCATCGCCGTCGGCAAGCACCTGCACATCGCCGTGGTGACGGCGCCGATCACGCCGCAGCCGCCGGACACCATCTGCAGCTACAACGTGACGCTGGACGTCGAGGCCGGTGCGAGCGATCCGTTCTGGTCGGGGACGTGGGACCTCGGCGGGCTGAAGCTGCTCGACCTCGGCGACCCGAGTGACGACTACCAGGGTGGGCTGGGCTACGCCGAGGGCCACCTGCCGTCGTTCGCCACCGCGCCGGTGGACATCGCGAACCTTCGGCTCTGGCACGGCTCCTGCTTCAAGATGCACGGCAACGGCCCGTCGATCCTCGGCAACCTGGATGACATCCTCAGCGACGCCCTGCCCGCCGACGGGACGGCCACCAAGCAGCGACCGCACCTGCTGCTGCTCACCGGAGACCAGATCTACGCCGACGACGTCCCGACCGCGGTCTCGCCGATGCTCACCAACCTGGGCGCGAGCCTGCTCGGCCTGGACACCCCCGAGACGATCCCCGTGCCCGGATCCAGCGGCGGCGACGTCGAGGTCACCCAGATCAACTTCCCGGCCGGCCGGCGGATGAAGCTGATCCGGGCCACCGCCGGGATGACGAGCGACGACGCCGACAACCACCTGATCGGCTTCGGGGAGTTCGCCGCGCTCTACCTGCTCTGCTGGAGCGGCCGGACCAAGGACCGGCTCTGGCCGATCGGCGGCTCGGGGGCCAGCGGAGCCCCGACGTACCAACCGGCCTGGCCCACCAACCTGGCCGTCCGGCCCGGCCAGTACTTCGGGCTCACCGCGAGCGACAACCCGATCGAGGTGCTGAGCCCGGGACCCTCGGGCGGTGACATCGAGGCGTTGCTCACCCCGCCGCTGGATGGTGACGGCAAGGTGCGCCTCAAGGAGCTGGTGAGCTCATTCGACACCGATCGCGATGCCGTGGCCAAGGTGGGCGACGACGGCGACAAGGTACGCCGCGCCCTGGCCAACATCCCGGTCCTCACCATCTGCGACGACCACGAGGTGACCGACGACTGGTTCATCACCGGGGCCTGGCGGGCCCGCGTGCTGGGCAACACCCTCGGCCGGTCGATGATCCGCAACGCGCTCGTCGCCTACGTGCTCTTCCAGGGCTGGGGCAACACACCCGAGCGTTTCGCGGAGGCGGGGACGCCAGAGGAGCACTTCCTTTCCCTTGTGCCGCAATGGTTTGCCGGCGGCGGCACGGTGCCGGACCCGGACATCAGCCATCAACTCGACACCTTGCTGGGCCTGGACGACCTGACCGGCGGCAACGGCGCCGACAACCCGAACCAGGCGGGCGGCGCGACCCGGATCGCCTTCAACCACCACCTCGACATCGCCGGCTCGCGGATCGTCGTCCTGGACACCCGCACCCACCGCGAGTACGGCACGCCCAACGGGCCACCGGGTCTGCTGGCGCAGGAGACGCTCGATTACCAGCTGCCGATCACCCTCACCGACGACGTGCCCACGCTGATCGTCGTCAGCCCGGCGCCGGTGATCGGTCCTCGGGTCTTCGAGGAGATCGCCGCCCCGCTCGGCACCCGCGCGCTGGACGTCAAAGCCCTGGCCGTCATGGATCAGAACAAGGCCAACGCGCAGGGCATCGACAAGACCCAGCCCTACGGCGACGTCTACCTCGACATCGAGTTCTGGAGCGCCCGACCGCTGGCGTACGAACGGTTCCTGGACCGGGTGACCCGCTGCCCGCAGGTGGTGATCCTGGCCGGAGACGTCCACTACGCCGCGAGCTACCAGATGGACTACACCCGCTTCGCGGTGCCGACCAGCGAAGGCGGCGTGCCACCGACCGACCCGCCGCCGCGCTACGCCAGCAGCCGGATCGTTCACTTCACCGCGAGCGCGATCCGCAATGCCTGGGACTGGCACGTCGCCACGATCACCAGCAGCATCGGCGTCGCCGAGAACCTGGAGCTGGCGGGCTTCGCCGGAGCCGCGCTCGGCTGGCATCGGGTCGATCCGCCGGTCTTCGGCACCGACCTGGCCAGTGGCGAGGCTCGCCCGCTGCGCGGTCGCCTGCACCGCGAACCGGTGGTGCTGCCGACCGAAGGCTGGCATGCGGCCCACACCGTCCGGCCTCCGGAGTGGATGTACCAGGTCACGCCGATCGCCGATATCCGCACCGACGACGTGCGGTTCCAGGACCTGACCACGCTCGGCTTCACCCACGCCCTCGGACCGCTCGTGCCCGACATCGAGCCGCCGCCGCCCGACGGCTCGACGACCACCAGTTGGGTCCAGCCCGACGGGCCCTACAGCACGGCCACCACGCTGCACGCCCAGAACGTCGAGGGAGCCGTCGTCACGCGAAAACTGGTCTTCTTCAACAACATCGGCGTGGTGACGTTCGCCCGCGCCGACGACTCCAGCCTCACCGCCCAGATGGCGGTCTACTTCCAGCGACCGCACGCCGTCAGCGACGGCGAGAAGCCCCACCCGTACGTCGTGCACGCGGCCTCGCTGACCGCCGTACCCCTCGTCGCGCCGGCCAAGGTCGGGGGGAGCTGAGATGAGCACCGACAGCGGTTCCGGCGGCTCGGGCTCGGGCGGCGGCTCGGACGTTCTCGCGACGCTGGGCGGCTGGGTCGGCACGCTCCTGCGCGACCTGGTCCAGTTGCTCACCGACGTGGAGTCGGGCCCGATCGTGCTGGCCGAGCTGGGCTGGGAGGGCGAGGTGCCGACCCTGCCGGCCAGCCTGCTCGGTCTGGTGCCGTCGGCCGGGACGAGCGCCCAGGCGCAGCAGGTCGCCGACTTCGCCGAGGTGGTGCTCGGCCTGGCCGCGCTCGGCGAGGCCCTCGAGGCCGGCAACAACACGACCAACGAGGGCGCGACCGCGCTGGAAGTCCTCGGCGACATGTTGGACCTCGTGGCCACGGCCCGCCTGCGCCGCGAGCACCCGGGGGTGTGGGCCTGGCTGCGCCTGCTGGCGCTGATCGACGACGACGGCGTCTCGCTGGCCAACCTCGGCAACCTGGTCGGCAACGCGCAGACCTACCTGGCCGGCCTGGTCACCGGACCGGGCTATGCCCAGGCGTTCCAGGACTATTCGGCGATGATCCTGGGTGCCGTCGGCACCGGCCTGACCTTCATCCCACCGCAGGGGCGGCCGCACGACCACTTCGCGAGCGGCTTCCGGTCCGAGGTGCTCTATGGCTGGGCGCCGGCCGGACCGAGCGACCATCCCAACCTGATGCAGATCCTCGGCCGCACGATGACCTGGCGGCTCGACGCCCAGACCGCCAACACCTCGACGACCTCCGGGCTGGAGACCACCGGCGAGATCACCCTCGCTCTCGTGCCCCGGGAGCACAATGAGGGCTCCTGGGGTGTCTTCATCCGCATCGGCGGCTCCATCGCGATGACCCAGCGGATCGGCTACGGCGACCCCGACCCGAACACCGGTGCGGTCACGAACCCCTCGGGCTGGCAGCTCAGCGTCACCTCCACCGACCCGGTCGTCCTCGAAATCCTCGCCGCCGCCAACGGATTCGTCCGAGCCAGTGGCAGCGACTCCAGTTTCTCGGTCGCTCTGGAACGGCCGGACGACGTCAGCGGCTCGTGGGTGATCGGGCCGGCCCAGGGGTCGCACGTCGAGATCCAGCACGCCAAGATCTCGGCGACGGTCAACCAGAGCGGACCGGACGCCGTTCTCGACGTGGGCGCCGAGTCCGATCACGTCATCGTCAACATCAAGCTGGGCTCCGACTCGTTCCTGTCCGCCGTGCTGCCGCCGTCGCTACGCCTGGACAGCAAGATCGGACTCGGCGTCAACACCCAGACCGGCTTCTACCTCAACGGCGGCGTGGCGCTCGTCGTCGACCTCCCGGTCAACCTCACCCTCGACGCCGGCGGCATCATCGGGATGACGTTGCAGGCGCTGCATCTGCGGATCGGCTTCACCGAACCGGACCAGCAGACCACTGATCCGGACAGCGCCTCGTTCACCGTCGGGTTCACCGTCGACGCCTCGGTCCAGGTCGCCGGCGGAGTGTTCAAGGCGACGGTGGCGGGGATTGGCATGGCCTTCGCCCTCAAGCAGCTGACCGGCGATCCGACCGGCGCGACGGGCACCACCGCCGGACGTTGGCAGCCGGGGCTGGACTTCGTGCCGCCCAACGGAATCGGCGTCGCGGTCAACGCCGCGGCGATCTCCGGCGGGGGGTTCATCGGCTACGACGCGACGAGCGGCGAATACACCGGCGCCCTTCAGCTCCACCTCGGCCTCGGTCCCCTGGCGCTCGACATCACCGCGCTCGCCATGCTCGACACCAAGATCCCTGGGTACGACGGGGACTGGGCGCTGCTCGTCATCCTGGCCGTGCAGTTCTCGCCGGGCATCCAGCTCGGCTTCGGCTTCACGCTCTCCGGCGTCGGCGGCATCCTCGGGATCAACCACACCATCGACAGCGACGCCATCGCCGCCGGCCTGCGGACCAAGGCCCTGGACGCGATCCTCTTCCCGCCCGACCCGATCGGCCAGGCGCCGCACATCTTCGCCGTCTGGCGGCAGACCATGCCGATCTCGGTCGGGCACACCGTGGTCGGGCCGATGTTCCAGTTCTCCTGGGGCACCGACAGCCTCTGCACGCTGGAGCTCGCCGTCCTGATCGAGCTCGACCCCAACCCGGTCCAGATCGTGCTGCTCGGCAGCTTCCGGTTCGCCGCGCCCAGCACCGCCGTCCCGCTGGTCCAGCTGCGCGCCGACATCATCGGTGTGCTGACCTTCGACCCGGTCGCCTTCACCCTCCAGGCCGCGCTGGTCAACAGCAAGCTCGGCACCTTCACGATCAGCGGCGGGCTGGTCCTCGTGGCTCGCGGCGGTGACGACGGCACCTTCGTGCTCTCGGTCGGCGGCTTCCACCCGCAGTACACCCCACCCGCGAATGTGCCTGTGCCCGACCGGATCCGGGTCGACATCAGCGGCACCGACAACCCGCGCCTCCGACTCGAGGCCTACCTCGCGATCACCAGCCAGTCGTTCCAGTTCGGGGCCCGGGTCGAGCTGCACGCCGCGGCCGGCCCACTCGCCCTCGACGGCTGGCTCGGGCTCGACGTCCTCATCCAGTGGTTGCCGCACTTCCGGTTCAGCGCCGAGATCTCGGCCGGGCTCTCCCTGTCGTACGACGGCAGCCCGGTGCTCGAGGTGTCGATCGACGTGCTGCTCGAGGGGCCCGGGCCGTGGCACGTCAAGGGTTCGGCCTCCCTGACCCTGCTCTTCTTCACCCTCACCCTGCCGATCGACGCGAGCTGGGGCGACGACTCCGGGCCGACCGCACCGACTGCTCAACCGCTCACCCTGGTCCACGACGCGCTGTCCACCCCGGACGCTTGGAGCGCCTCGATGCCAGCCGGGACGTCGACGATCGTCGTCCTGAAGCCGCCGACCGGCGATGTCGTGCCCGCTCACCCGCTCGCCACGCTGTCCTGTCACCAGCGAGTCGTGCCCCTCGGGCTGCAGATCACCCACGTCGGCCAACAGCCCCTGTCGGCCCCGACGACGGTCGACCTCAACGGCCTCACCCTCTCGGGCGTCGCGGCGACGGACGCTGCCGAGGTCGACGACGCTTTCGCCGCAGGCCAGTTCGTCGATCTGACCGACGATCAGGCGCTCTCCCGGCCGTCGTTCGAGCAGATGCGCGCCGGCCTGGGCGCTGGCGGCTCGGCCGTCGACGCCGGCAACGCCACGGTCGTGGCGACGACCTACAAGACGGTGTTGGTCGACGGCGCCAGCCGGTCCACGCGACCCCGGTGGATGCTGGCCCTGGACCACGCCACTGCGGTGCTGCACCCGCCGGCGCCCACGCCGGCTCGGCCGTTCCCGGCCGTGGTGGCCACGGTGCCTGACACCCTGCGGCACGTCGCCGGCGATGCCACGGACGTGACCGCGAGCCTGGCCGCGCAGAGCGCGGGAGGACGGCGCCTGCTGGACGCCGTCGGTGTGGCGGGAGCGGCGACATGACCGAGACCTCGGGCGGCTTCCGGTTCGTCAGCCACCAGCGGCGTGGGCTGATCGCGCTCCCGGGCGTCGCCGCGGCGGGCACGGTGAGCGTGAGCGCGACGCTGTCCGACTCGTCCACGACGACCCCAGTCACGATCGGGCTGAACACCATCGCCGACGTGCAGGGCATCGACACGACGCTTGTCCTCCGACAATATCCGCGGCCGAACGCGACCGACGCCGAGCCGGAGTTCTTCCCCCTCGTCGAGTTCGCCGCCCCCGAGCTGCCGTGGCTGTTGCCGACCCCGGACGGCGCTCAGGGACCACTCCCGTGGCTGCGCCTCGTCGTGGTCGAGCAGCGGGAAGGGGTCTCGGTCACTGGTTCCGGCCTGGGTCGACCGGACGTGCTGCACATCGAAGGCCCGGCGGTGCCGGCCCAGGAGCTGCCCGACCCCTCGGACGCCGCCCTGTGGGCGCACGCCTACGCCGCGACCTCGGTGCAGACGACCGGCTCCCAGGACCCGGCCGACCTCTCGCCGGGGTCGGCCCTGGCCGGCTGTCGGCTGGTCGCGCCCCGTCGGCTGCTCCCCGACACGTCGTACACCGCAGCGCTGGTGCCGATCTTCGCGGCGTCGGCGCTCGCCGGGCTCGGGCGCTCCGACCAGGAGGTCGCCGCCGCACTGGCCGCCCCGGCGCCGAACTTCGCCTGGGCGACCTCCGACTCGTCGGTCGACCTGCCGACCTACCTGCACTGGGACTTCTCGACCGGTGACGGCGGTGACTTCGAGAGCCTGGCCCGAGCGCTGGTCGAGGTGCCCGTCGGGCCGGACTTCGGGACCCGTCCGCTGGACCTCGGCCTGGCCGGCGCCGGAATCCCCGAGACGAGCACGCTCGGTGCGATCTTCCGCGGTGCGTTGACCGCACCCGGGATCGCCGACCAGGTCGCCTGGCCGGACTCATCCGACGCCGACGAAGGTCAGGTCGACGACGCCGTCGTCGCCGAGATCGGGGCGGCGGCCGCGTTGACCGCAGCCGCCGAAAGCACCACGCCGCAAGGCCGGCCGGCGGTCGGCCCGATGCTCTACGCCGGGCCGGCGGCCGGGCGAGGCGATGTCGCCGCGACCGATCCGGCGACGTACTGGTTCGACCAGCTCAACCGCGACCCTCGGGAGCGCTCGGTCGCCGGCATCGCCACCCGAGTGCTGCGCCGCAACGTCGAGGACGTCATGGCCGCGGCCTGGGCTCAGGTGGGCGACGTCAACGCAGCGAACGCCGCACTCCAGCGACTGCAGGCATCCCGGGCGATCAGCGCGAGCATCCACACCCGGCACCTGTCCGGTCTCTCATCCGGTCGGCTGGTGTCGGCGGCCCGGCCGCTGCTGGGCCGAGTGGCGTTGCCCCAGAACGTCACCGGCGGCCAAGCCACCTCCGATGCGCTGGCCGCGGTGGCCGCCAGCGCGCTACCGGCGGGCTCGACCTGGCGCGGCGTGACGACCGCGCTACGGCCCGGCAGCCGACTCGGCGACCAGGCTGGCTCGGCGGGCAGCGATCCCACCTCGGTGGCCGCGGTCGGGCCGGCCGACGCGCCCGGTCGAGTGCTGACCACCCTGGCCGCCGGCCTGGCCGAGCCGGCCATCGTGCCCGATGGCACTGTCGGATTCGCCGCTCCCAGTGCGGTTTTCGGCGCCTCCGTGGGCGAGCTGCTGACCGACTCGGTGCGCGCGGCCGCCAGCAGCGCCGGCTTTACGGTGCCGGCCGAGGGCGCCGACGCCGCGGCCGTGGCCCAGGGACTCGACTCGATCACCGCGGGGGCGGCCCAGCTGACCTTGCAGGCCGCGACCGGTCTCGCGGCTCAGACGAGTGCCTCGATCACCGCAGTGCAGCTGCCGCCCAGCGTGTCGTTCAGCCAGCTCGGCGGTGTCCTGATGACCCAGGCCCAGCTGACGGTGACGGCGGCCCAGTCCCCCGTCCTGGTCCACAGCACGGCCGAGGAGCCCCACCGCGCCGTGCTCTCCCCCGAGGTCGCCACCTCCGCGCTGGCGGCGGTGCGCGATCGGGCCGAGCAACCAGCCGCGACCCTGGCGACCGCCGCCCGGGGCGAGCCGAACCTGTTGCCCATCCAGCCGCCGATCGGCGTCGTACCGATCGGGCAACCACCGGTCGTGATCCACCCGGTCGCCCCCCAACCGGTCGTGACGCCGCCACCCATCGTCGTCGCACCTCCGGTGATCAACCGGCCGCCGATCCACCTGCCGCCGGTGATCGGGACCATCCTCGACCCGCCCACCGGCCCACCCGTGGTCGTGCAGCTGCCGGGCACCGATCAGCGACTGGTGCAGATGCGGCAGGCCTACATCACCGGCGTCGACCGATTCGTCCAACCGGGCCAGGCGACGACCCTGCCCGCCGCGGCCGGACTCGACCTGGACGGCGCCCGCACGGCGCTGCTCGCCGGTCTCCATCCGGCGACCACCGTTGCCACCCTGGCTGCGGCTCGCGTCCCGGTGATCGCCGGGATGGTCCGGCCCGACCCGGTCGCGCCGATCATGGCCGGGCCGGTGTTCACGGACGCGGCGTACACCCCGCTTGTCCAGGCGAGCCACGACGCGTTCGTGCCCGGCCTCGATGCGATCCCGCCCGACTCGGTGACCCTCGTGCAGACCAACCCGACCTTCATCGCCGCCTACCTGGCCGGGCTCAACAGCGCCCTCGGGCACGAGCTGCTCTGGCGCGGCTACCCGACCGACGAGCGCGGGACCTACTGGCACAGCTTCTGGGGCGCCGCGACCCCGGACATCGGGCCGCTCCATCTCTTCCAGGGCAGCCTCCCGGACAACGTCACGTCGGGCACCCAGCCGCTCCTCGTCTTGATCCTGCGCGGCCGTCTGCTCAAGCGGTACCCGGACAGCGACATCTATGCAGTCGTCGCGGGCACCGACCCGACCGGGCCCGAGCTCGACGACTCCTCGCAGTTCGTCCGGCCGATCTTCCGGGACTTCGTCGACCCCGACATCACCCTGGTCGGCTTCCCGCTGACGTACGACGAGGTCGTGGGAACCACTGGTGGACAGGGGTATTGGTTCGTCATCGCCGAGCACCCGGGCCAGCCCCGGTTCGGGCTCACCGATCCCGACCCGACGATCACCCACCCGCCGCTGCCGACCTGGGACGAGCTCACCTGGCCCGACCTCGGCTCGACCGCGGCCACCGCGACCTACCTGCCCACGACGGCTCCCTCGATGGCGCCGGCCGGCACGACCCGACACTGGTCCGGCTCGGCCGCCGACATGGCCGCCATCACCTATCAGCCCGCTGTCCGGGTGGCCATCCGCGCCCGCGACCTGCTCCCGAGCACCGCCCCATGAGCCCGGCCCGGCCGCGCAAGGCGGCCAAGAAGGCGGGCGCAGCGAGAAGGCGAGCGCCGCCAAGAAGACCGCCACGAAGGCCGGCGCGACCGCGCACGCGACGCTGGTCAGCGACGTCGGCCAGCTGCGGACCGAGATCTCGGCCCTCCGCGGTCAGGTCGAGGCCGCCGACGCGGCACCGGACCGGAGCAAGGCGATCGAGACCTGGACCGCCGCGCAGGACCGGATCCGCAAGGCCCTGCAGACGATCGACCCGGTGGACCTCTTCGCCGGCCTGGACGCGCAGGTGCCGCTGGCGCTGTTGCCGGTCCGGCTGGAGACCCGGTTCGCCGACCCCGGCACCGACGTCCTGCACGTGCGGATCTTCCCCGACGACGCGCACATCGACGGCCACGACAGCGAGCTCACCGACACCGAGGCCGCCTTGGGGGCTGCGCTGTGGGCCGCCCCCAACGACCTGCTCGCGGCGGGCGAGACCGCGCCGGCCGACCCGCCGCCACCCGACACCTCGGACGGGCGCACGGCCCGCTGGAGCCAGCTGGTCTCGCTGCTCGGCGGCCCGCGGGCGGCCTGGGTGGCCCACGCCACCCGGCCTGCGACCGACGGCACGGCCGCCACCCCCACGGTGAAACCGCAGGCCTACGTGCGTCCCCCGGTCGCCCGCGCCCTGCCCGACCGCTGGGTGGTGCGCGCCTACGTCGGCGGTGCGGTCGTCGGCGAAGCCTGGACCTCCCCGGTCGGGGTCGACCTGCACCTCGCCCCCGACCCGGCGTCCGTGCCGGACGGCTCGACGAGCCCGTCGGCACCGGCCGTCGACCCGCAGATGCAGTGGCTGGTCGACTACGCGACCGCGGTCTCGGTCGGCATGGCGGTCGATGTCCCGCTCGCGAAGGGCACCCAGGCGCTCGATCGGGTCGTGGCCGTCGGGGTGCGGGCCTCGGCGACCGCGGCGGACAGCGGCACCGAGCTGGCCAACCTGCTGACGGCGCACCGCTACACGGACGGCTTCGGCGTGCTGCCGGTCGGGAGCCCGACCTCGAACTCGCCCGATGCCCGAGCCGCGGCCGATCGGCACGCCGACCCGATCGCCCTGTGGCAGCAGGAGTTCGGCCCGCCGGCCGCGACCGGGACGGCGGCGGCGCAGCTCGCCACCGCACTCGGGCTCGGCCCCGGGATCGTCGACGGGTCGGAGTCGTCCGCCGACACCGGCGACGCGTCCGCTCGCGCGATGCAGACCGCGACCTGGGCGGCGACCTGGGGCTACTACCTCGGCCAGCTGCTCGAACCGACAGCCCTGACCGCCGCCGATGTCGACGGCGTCCGCACCCACTACCTGGATCACGTGCGCGGGCGCGGCACCGTGCCCACCGTGCGGATCGGCCGTCAGCCCTACGGCCTGCTGCCGATCACGCCGCTCGGTCAATGGACCACCGACGGCGCGAGCCCGGTCGTCGACCGGATCGCGCAGCTGCTGCAGCGGGTCCGGCCGCTGTGGCAGTGGGGCGTCGGCTCCCCGGTCACCGCGAACGAGGGCCCGGCCTTCGACGCCGCCTTCACCGCCGCGATGAGCACCGATGCGGTGGCCCGCGGCTACCAGATCCGCACGGCGATGGCCGACCGGACGTTCGATCCGGTGCTGTTCACCGGGATCGACCCGCGGCCGGCGAGCGGGGTCGTCGACGCCATGATCGGCCCGCTGCTCGGGCTCGAGGCCAACCCGCTCATCCTCGACCTGTTCCACCCCAAGGCCGAGCCGGTGCGAGCGCCGCTGGTCGTCGACCCGACCGATCCCACGCCGGACGCCAGCGTGCAAGCGGCGATCCGCAACCTCGCGGCGACCAACCCGCACCTCGTCCTGCTCCTGCCGGTCTGGATCAAGCCGGCCCCGCAGAGCCCGGCGACCGTCCTGCACACGCTCCTGCGCCGCAGCCTCCTGCTGGAGTACGCCGCGGCCGGCACCTCCCTGGTCGAGATCGCCGGCTCGCTGGCCGTCAGCCGGGCCACCGGGGCCGAGCGGGCCGCGGCCCTGCCGGTCCCGCGCCCCATCCAGCCGCCGGGCACCGGGCCGATCGTCACGCCGGTCGTGCCGCCCGTCGTCGGGCCGGTGCCGATCCATCCCGCTCCGCCCGGGCCGGTCGCGCCAGTCCCGCCGGTGACGCCACCACCGATCACCGAGACGCTGACCACCGCCCTGCCGCCGGGAATGATGGTCGGGCTGACCCCCGACCCGGGCGGCGGCTTCACGCCCGTGACCACGTTGCCCGGCCTGCTCTCGACCCCACTGCCGACCGTGACCGGCACCCTCCCGACCGCAGAATGGTTGTGGCGCAACCCGGCCCAGTACGTCGACAAGCGCCGTACGCTCGACGACACGCTGGCCGCGCTCGGGACGCTCGCGACGCTGTCCGCGGACGAGCTGGAGGTCCTGCTGCCCGAGACCCTCGACCTGGCGACGCATCGCTGGACCGCGTGGGCCGAGAGTGTGGCCGCGGACAAGCTGGCCCGGATGCGGGCATCGGCCGCCACGGGCGTGATGCTGGGCGGCTGGGGCGTCGTGGAGAACGTCGCCCGCCGGGCCGCGCGTGGCCGTCGACCCGGCGCTCTCGGCCGGGGTGACGACCGGGCCGCTGTGGGAGGACGTGCGGCCGGGCGGCTTCGTCCACGCTCCCTCGACCGCGCAGGCGGCGACCGCCGCGGTGCTGCGCGCGGCGCACCTCGCGCACGGCGGCGAGGACGACCCCACCTGCGCCGATCGACCTGTCGAGTGCCCGGGCCCGGATGGCCGTCCACCTCGCCGACGGGGTCCGGCAGGGCCAGCCGCTCGGCGCGCTGCTGGGCTACGAGCTCGAGCTGGATCTGCATCAACGCCAGGCCGATCAGCTCATCGCCGGGCTGCGCGCCTACGCGCCGGCCTGGAAGGCGAGCGGCACCTTCGTCGAGGGCGACGCCGAGACGGTCGTGAGCCCGTCGGCCGTGTGCGACGGGCTGGCCCTCGCGGGCGATGACCCGAGCACCGTGGCCGCCGCATGTCCTGCCGAGCGGGGCGCCCGCGGCGCTCGCGACCGCGCTGTCCGCCGCCCTCGCGACCTTGCGCGACCACCAGGACGCCCTGGCCGACCTGCTCACCGCCGAGGGCGTGCATCAGGCCCTGGCCGGCAACACCGCCCGCGCCTCCGGAGTGCTGGACGCGGCCCACCGCGGCGGGTTGCCGCCGGACGACTTCGACGTGCTGCGTACGCCGCGCAGCGGCATCTCGCTCACCTGCCGGGTCGGCGTGCTGCTGCCGGCCGTCCCCACGAAGCTGGCCGGCGGATGGCCGAAAACGCCTCGTGGGCAGGCCGATCCGGCCTGCGCCGCCTGGCTGGCCGGGGTGCTGCCCGCCCTCGACCGGGTCCGGCTCCGGGTCGCCGACGCGGCGGGAGCGACAACCGACGCGGCCGTCCCCGCCGCTGCGCAGATCGGGCCGCTCGGACGTCGTGCTCGACCAGCCCGAGGTGCTTCGCGCCCGAATGCTGCTCGCACTGCCCGCCGGGTCGAGCCTGGTCGATGACCGCGACCCGGCCTGGACGCCCGCCACCGTCTCGCTCGCCGAGCTGCTCACCGTCACTGCCGACCTGCGCGAGGTGCTCGCCGGCCGAGCGCTGCGCCAGCCCGACCTGCTCGCGGCCGCGACGCCGGCCACGCCGGGCGACGAGCGGGACATCGCCGACCTCGCCGCACGAGCCGGCGCCGCTCGCACCGCACTGACCGATGCCGCGGCGGCGGTGACGAGCGCCGGCGCACAGACCGACGTGGCACCGATGCGCGCCGCGCTGATCGACGCGATGGCCTGCGGAGTGGTGCTGCAACCGCCGCCCGACCCGGAGCCGAGCGACCTGTCGGCAGCACTGGCCGCCGCCGGCTCGGAGCTGGCTCGACGACTCGCCACACCCGCGCCGGCGAGCGGTGCCGACGCCGACGCGCTCATCGCGGACCTGCGAGGTCTGCTGGGTGCCGGGCAGCCCGCCGTGCCGCTGCTCACCCTCGACCCGACCACGGTGACGACGGCGCAGGCCGGGCTGGCGGCCGGCGACGGATTCGCCAGCGACGACACCGGAACTCGCGCAGGACTGGCTGGCCGACGTCGCCGGGGTCCGCGCCGGCGCCGGCCGGATCGCGGCCGCGCTCCAGGGGTGCGAGGCGCTGGCCGCCGGTGCCCTGCCCGACACCTGGCGCATCCTCGACCCGGCGCCCGGCAGCGCCTGGGCGGCGACGCTCAGCGCCGACACACTGGCCGCGATCGGCCCGGCCACCACCGTGGTCCTCCGAGCGGCGGACCAGGCGACCGTCGCCTCCGGCGTGAGCGGGCTCGTGGTGGATGAGTGGGTGGAGGTGGTGCCGCAGTCCGTCGCCTCGACCTCGGTCGCCTACCAGGCCGAGGCGCCCACCGCCCGCGCGCCGCAGGCCGTGCTGCTCGGCGTCGCACCGAACATCGCGCAGGGGTGGACAGTCGAGTCGGTCGTCGACCTGGCCCTCGAGGCGCTGAGCTGGAGCCAGCTGCGCACCGTCGATGCCGAGCATGCCGCCTGGCTCGGCCGGATGCTGCCGGCGGTGATCCTGCCCGACGGCGACGCCACGGACGTCATCGCGGCGCCACCGTTGCCACTCATGCAGATCGACCCTGCGGTGCTGGCCGCCGCTCGCCTCAAGGTCAAGGAGCTCGGCTGATGGGCGTCGTCGTCAACAACCGGCTCGAAGCGAGCACTCGCGGCACCGATCTGCTGCCCGGCCTGCACGCCCGGGTCCACGACGCGCTGTGGCTGCTGGCCCGCCAGTGGCAGCTCGGCGAGCTGGACGGCCTCGACGCGGGCAGCCCGATCAGCGCCACCCTGGTCGCGCGCTCGCGACCGCTGTCGACCTGGCAGCCCGATGGCGGCGACCCGCTTCCCTACGACGGCACCGGTCCGCTCGAGGCGCTCGTGGAGTCCGATGGCGCGCCGCTGCCGTGGCGGGACGTCGTCGGCGCCGGGCTGCGACTGGTGCGAGCCCTGCGCCGGGCCGGCCTCGACCCGGCCGCGTTGATCGCGGCCCATCCACTCGGCGTACCCGACCCGGCAGCGGACCCGGACGTCGACCCCGCCGCCCACGCCACGAGCGCGGTGACCCCGGCCGAGGTCGCCGCCGTGGGTGCCGTCACCGCCGGGCGGGTGCCCGACCCGGATGCCGTCGCCGCGGCGTACGACGCTCACTCGGCGACCGTCGTCACCCTGGCCGGGGGGACGAAAGCCAAGGCGCCACTGGCGGATTGGCGCGCTTGGTGGGCCACGCGACAGCCGCATCCGTCAGGAGCGTGGCAGCCCGGTCAGCTCAGCTACGCCCTGACAGCGGCGACCGCCGACGGAGCCCTGCCGCAGTACGTCGCGCAACGGTTCGGCGGCGGAGCCCTCGACTGGACCGCGTTCGACGTTGCCTCGCCGGCCACGCCCGGCCCGACGCCGCCCGACCCCCGCTCCGACGGCGCCCGCGCTCCCGGACCCGGTGACCTCGACGGCGATCCCGGTGGCCGTGACGTTCCACGGCGCGCCGGTCGGGCGGTACTGGCAGCTCGAGGACGCCAGCACCGACCTGGGCGCCATCGACACCTACCCGACCGAGCTCGGCAAGCTGCTGCTGGCCGAGTTCACCGCGTGCTTCGCCGGCGACTGGTACCGGTTGCCGGTCCGCGTTCCCTACGGGTCGGCCGTGCACATCGACGCGCTCGTCTCCACCGACACGTTCGGCGTCGCGACCCTCGTCCCGTCGGCCACGGCGGCCAACGGAAGCCACGGCGCACGGCCGTGGCGGATGTACGAACACAGCGGCGCCATCGCATCCGACGGCAGCATCGACCCGGCCGACGGGAGCTGGCTGCTGGTGCCGCCGGTGCTCGCCGGCAGCCTGGACTCCGACCCGGTGGAGGAGGTCGCCCTCGTCCGCGACGTCGCAGCCGACCTGGCCTGGGGCATCGAAGACATCGTCACCAACGCGGTCGGACGGCCGATCCGCCGGTCCGAGGACCTGCGGCAACAGGGTCGCGAGCCGGCCCCGGATCCGCGCGAAGGGCCTGCCCGGCGCGTGGGTCTGGCGGCTGGCCACCTCCGTGCCGGAGAACTGGATTCCGTTGCTGCCCACGCGTGGTCGCGCCGACGACGACGACTACCTGCTCATCCAGGGCGCGATGGTCCGCTACACGCGGGAGGCCGACGGCTCGCTCAGCTCGGTGCCGATCCTGCCCGCCGGGCTCATGCTGCGGGCCGGCGGCACGTTGCCCGAGCGGGAGATCCCGCGCGAGGGCCGGACCCTGCAACGCACCCTGCGGCTGGCTCGCTGGGTCGACGGCGGCCGGGTCCGCTGGTGGTCCCGCCGGACGACCGTCGGCCACGGACAGGCGAGCAGCGGACTGGCGTACGACGGGCTGCATCCCACCAGCGACACCGCACAGTCGCT
>CAWIBR010000001.1:0-36653 GCA_963834425.1 uncultured Actinomycetota bacterium | reverse complement strand
GACCATGAGCGATGCAGTCGTGGCCCGGGGGCTCGTCAAGCGCTATGGCTCCGTCACTGCCCTCGACGGGTTGGACCTCACCGTCCCGCAGGGCACCGTGCTCGGAGTCCTGGGCCCGAACGGCGCCGGCAAGACGACGGCGGTGCGGGTGCTGACCACGCTGCTGACGCCCGACAGCGGCTCGGCCTCGGTGGCCGGCATCGACGTGCTGAGCCAGCCGGAGAAGGTCCGGAAGGTGATCGGCGTCTCGGGACAGTACGCCGCGGTCGACGAGAACCTCACCGGCTACGAGAACCTCGACATGGTCGGCCGGCTCTACCACCTGGGTCGGGCGCCGGCCCGGGTCCGGGCCCGTGAGCTGCTGGAGCGGTTCGACCTGACCGATGCGGGCGACCGGCCGGTCAAGACCTACTCGGGTGGCATGCGCCGCCGTCTCGACCTGGCCGGCGCGCTCGTCGCCGACCCCCAGGTGCTCTTCCTGGACGAGCCCACGACCGGCTTGGACCCACGCAGCCGCAACGACATGTGGGTCGTCATCGCCGAGCTGGTGGCCTCCGGCACCAGCCTGCTGCTGACCACTCAGTACCTCGAGGAGGCGGACCGGCTGGCCGACCGGATCGTCGTGATCGACCACGGCACGGTGATCGCCGAGGGCACGTCCGACCAGCTCAAGACCCAGATGGGCGGCGAGCGCCTCGAGCTGGTGATTGCCGATGCGGCCCGGATCGAGGACGTCCGAGCGCTCCTCGCCGAGGTCGGCGACGGCGAGGTCAAGGTCGACACCCACACCCGGGCGCTCTCGGTGCCGGTCTCCGGCGGCACGAGCGCGCTGGTCGAGGCGCTGCGCCGGCTGGACGCCGGCGCGGTCGCGGTCCAGGACGTCGGCGTCCGCCGACCCACCCTGGACGACGTCTTCCTCTCGCTGACCGGGCACGCCGCGACCGCGGACGACGAAGCGGACGGAGCGCCGGCCAAGGGGCGGCGTAGTCGCAAGGGAGCGAACGCATGAGCGCTATCACCGCACTGACCGATGGCGCGGTCATCGCCAAACGCAACCTGATCAAGATCAAGCGCGTGCCCGACCTGCTGGTCTTCACCACGCTGCAGCCGATCATGTTCGTGCTGCTCTTCTCCTACGTCTTCGGCGGCGCGGTCAAGGTGCCCGGCGTCAACTACCGCGAGTTCCTGATGGCCGGGATCTTCGCCCAGACCATGGTTTTCGGGGCGACGCTGACCGGAGCCGGCCTGGCCGACGACATGCAGAAGGGCATCATCGACCGCTTCCGGTCGCTGCCGATGTCAAGGTCGGCCGTGCTGGTCGGGCGCACCGTCTCGGACCTGCTCAACAACGTGATCGTGCTGATCGTGATGGCGTTGACGGGGCTGGTCGTGGGCTGGCGGATCCACACCGACGTGTGGCACGCGGCCGCGGGTTTCCTTCTGCTGCTGGCGTTTTCGTTCGCGTTCTCCTGGATCATGGCCTGCGTCGGACTGATCGTGCCGACGCCCGAGGTGGTCAACAACGCGGCGTTCATCGTGATCTTTCCCCTGACGTTCATCGCCAGCACGTTCGTCCCGCTCGCGTCGCTGCCCGGCGTCCTGAAGACAATCGCGACCTGGAACCCGATCACCACGCTGTCCGAGTCCGGCCGGATCCTGTTCGGCAACATTCCGGTCGATCCACGGCTGCGCAACCTCTCGGGCGCGTGGTCCATCCAGCACCCGGGCCTCTACACGCTGATCTGGATCGGGGTCATCCTCGTGGTCTTCGTGCCGCTGGCGATCCGGCTCTACGCGCGCGCAGCGTCACGCTGAGCCGACCCCGTCGTACGCAGCGTTGACAAAAGCGGCAAAGGCTTGTTTCCGGGCGAAGCCGTCGATAGCGTGCCCGGTCGGGGACCTCGTCCGCAGAGGTGCCTGGCCCTCCGTCGTCACTGGAGAGGCTGTCCATGAAGAGCTTGCTCTCGCGCTGCCACGGCACTGATCTGTGCGGTCCCGCTGCTGAGTGGCGCGCCCGCGCTCGCGGCCGAGAACCGTGTGTCCTCGCTGCTCAGCCAGCTGCGGTCCTGCCAGAGTCGGGGCGTCGAGCTGCAGTACGGCAGCCACAACTCCTGCGTCACCACCGAGCAGACTTCCTCAACACCTCCCGCTCGACCTGGCACGGCTCCAAGCTGTCGCCGACTCCAGTACGGCCACCTGACCATCACCCAGGTCCGCAAGTTCCAGAGCTATGCGCGAATCTCGGTCGACGGTCTGGTCGGCCCGCAGACGTGGGGCAGCGAGATCGGCTTCATCCAGTGCCCGCACGGGTGCTGAGCCGCTAGCGCTCGCTGAGGCCGGACAGCCCTTCCAGCTCGGCCTCGATCGCCCGCACCACCTCGCTGGGATCGATCGCCAGCGAGGTGGTGGTGGCGACCCCGAGGGTGACGGTGCCCGCATAGCTGAAGATGCTGATCCCGACCCCGATCGAGCCCACGTGCGGCACCCAGAAGACCACGCTGCTCAGCCGCGCGTCGGCCAGGGTCAACGGCTGGCGCGGGCCGGGCACGTTGGTGACGATCACGGTCGCGATCCGGCCGAGCAGCCTGGCCGCCAGCCCCTGAGCCCACCGGGGCAGCCGGCCCACCAGCGAGAGCAGGGCGTACGACGCGGGCGCGACCGGCGAGCGCTTGGCCGCGGTCGTCGCATCGTGCACGACGCGCACTCGCTCGGCCGCCGACGTGGTGGACACCGGCAGCGGGACAAAGACGATGCCGAACCGGTTGCCCAGCCCGGCCGACACCTCCGCCCCTCGGCGGAGGTCCACCGGCACCATCACGCGCAGGTCGACCGGGGTCTCGCCGGCGTCGAGCAGCCAGCGGCGCAGCCCGCCGGCGACGGCGGCCAGCAGTACGTCGTTGAGGCTCACGCCGAGGCGGGTCGCGGTGGCCTTGACCCGGGTCAGGTCGAGGGGCGACGTCCACGCCGTACGCCGGCCCACCGACGCCGGTCCGCGGAGCCGGCCGGCGGCGTCGCCACGCCCGGCGACCACTGAGGTGACGGTGCGGGCGGCCGAGGCGACGAGGGCGGTGAGGTGCGGGCGGGCGGTGACCTCTGGGAGGGCCGACCTCGCCTCGCTTCGCCTCGGTGGGTCGGGCTCGCGCGTCGGCTCCCCGACTGGCCGCGCTTCGTCGACCAAGGTCAGGAGCACCTTGGCCAGCGCGATGCCGTCCGCGAGGCAGTGGTGGAAGCGCGCGACCAGGGCGCTGTGGTCGGGCAGCTGGACCAGAGTCAGGGTCCAGAGCGCGTGCGCCGGGTCCACCGGGTGCGACATCAGCCGCCCGACGTACTGCATCAGGGCCGGCTCACCGTCGAGGTGGACCGATCCGACGTGCCGGGTGAGGTCGAAGCCGGTGTCGGGGCGCCAGATCGGGCGCACCAGCGGGAGGCGGGATCGGACGGCCCGCATCCGCAGCGTGGGGTACACCGGCAACAGGCGTGAGCGCACCAGCTCGCGCAGCGGCTGCAGCTCGGTCGCTGCGTCCAGCCGGAGCACGGCCGTCACGACCATCAGGTGCTCGGGCCGGTCCAGTCCGAGCCATGCGGCGTCCGCAGCGGACAGCCGCCGGGCCCGGCTCATGGTGCGGGGTGGACGCTCACCCGGTGTAGGGCTTGGCCGAGATGACCTTGACCTCGAACGACTTGCCGTTGGGGGAGGTGTAGGTCGCGACGTCGCCGGCCTTCTTGCCGATGATCGCCTTGCCCATCGGCGAGGTCGCGCTGTAGACCTCGAGGTCGTCGTCGACCGAGGCCTCCCGGCTGCCGAGCAGGAAGCTCATCTCGTCGCCGGCCAGCTCGACCGTGACCACCATGCCCGGCTCGACGACGCCCGTGTCGCTCGGCGCCTCCCCAACGGTCGCCGACTCGAGCAGCTGGGTCAGCTGACGGATCCGGGCCTCTTGCTTGCCCTGCTCCTCCTTGGCCGCGTGGTAGCCGCCGTTCTCCTTCAGGTCGCCCTCGTCGCGGGCGGCCTCGATCTTGCTGGCCAGGTCGGCGCGACCGGGGCCGGCGAGGTGGTCGAGCTCGCCCTTGAGCTTGTCGAACTGCTCCTGGGTCAGCCACCGCACGTTCTCGGTCGTATTGCTCACGTCGAACTCCAAGTCCTTTCGGGGATCGTCCAGGGTAACGCCCAGGGGGCGCCCACGCCGATTCCTTGGTCACCCTCGGTCGTCACCTGTGTCGCCAGTGTCGCTCAGTTGTCGCTCAGTTGTCGATGGAACAGGACGTGACCTGCGCCGATGTGGCCCGGTTCGTCGTGCGCACGGTCGCCGTCGTACGCACGACGCCGCCGCTGGCCGGCCCGACCGGCACCCGCGCCGTCCCGACGACGTCGAAGCCGGAGTCCAGGGCCTGGACGACGCAGGTCGCGGTCTTGGCCTTGGGCTTGGTGACGTCGAAGGTCACGGTGACGGTCGCGTTGTCCACGACGTTGAAGCCGACGTCGGTGCCGGTCGCCGAGGTCCGGCTCTCGTAGGCCGCCCAACCGAACCAGCCCACCGCGACCAGGACCACCAGGGCGACGGCGGCGATCCAGATCGTCCGGGTCCGCCGGGAGGTGGCCCGGCCGTAGCGGTCGGCGGGCAGGTCGGACTGCATGCCAGGATTGTGTCCTAGCAGGATTGTGACCTGCGGTGTCTAGGCCGGCCAGTGATTCTCGGAGGAGCGCGTTGAGCGAGCCGTTGCGGTTGATGTGTGTGCACGCCCACCCGGACGACGAGTCCAGCAAGGGCGCGGCCACCATGGCGAAGTACGTCGCCGAGGGGGCCGAGGTCCTGGTGGTGAGCTGCACGGGCGGCGAGCGGGGTGACGTGTTGAACCCGGCGCTCAAGGACGACGCGGCGCTGATGCGGGACATGCCCGAGGTGCGGCGCCAGGAGATGGCCGAGGCGGCGCGCATCCTCGGCGTCCAGCACGAGTGGCTGGGCTTCGTCGACTCCGGGCTGCCCGAGGGCGACCCCCTGCCGCCGCTGCCCGAGGGCTGCTTCGGGCTGGAGCCGCTGCACACGGCGGCCGAGCCGCTGGTCCGCCTGGTCCGCTCGTTCCGGCCGCACGTGATGACGACGTACGACGAGAACGGTGGCTACCCGCACCCGGACCACATCATGTGCCACAAGGTGAGCATGGAGGCGTTCGAGGCCGCCGCCGATCCGGAGCGCTACCCGCATGCCGGCGAGCCCTGGCAGGTCAGCAAGATCTACTACAACCAGACCTTCACCCGCTCCCGGGTCGTCGCGTTCCACGAGGCGTTCATCGCCGAGGGGATCGAGTCGCCGTTCGCCGAGTGGCTGGAGGGCTGGGAGGACAACCCCCGGGAGGAGCGCACCATCACCACCCGGATCGAGTGCTCCGACTACTTCGACCAGCGCGACCAGGCACTGCTCGCGCACCGCACCCAGATCGACCCCGAGGGCGGCTTCTTCCGCGCTCCGCGGGAGATGCAGACCCGGCTCTGGCCGACCGAGGACTTCGAGCTGGCCAAGAGCAACGTGCCGGTCGAGCATCCCCGAGGACGACCTCTTCGCGGGTGTCCGAGAGCGCGTGGACGCGTGATCGGGTCCGGGTCGATCGCCCTGGCCGGGGTGGCCGCCGTCACGGCGCGCCCACCAAGTCGGTCGACCTGGACGACCCGAACTCGGTGTCCCCGGGCATCCTGGGCTTCCTGGCGTTCTTCCTGCTCGCCGTCGCGCTCTACTTCCTGGTGCGCAACATGAACGGCCACCTGCGGCGGGTGCGCTACCGGCAGGAGGCGCTGGAGAAGGAAGAGGCGCTGCAGAAGGCGAAGGACGGCGCGACCACCCCGGCCGCCGATCCGGCGGCTGACCCGCGGCTGGACCCGGCAGCTGACCCGGCCAAGGGGCCGTCCACGCCCACCCCGTGAGCGCCACCTCGGCGAGCTCGGCCATCCTCGGCTTCGCCCTCGTCGCCGGACTGCTGACCGTCATCCCCGGCCTGGACACCGCGCTCGTCCTGCGGGCCGCCATCACCCAGGGCCGGCCGCCGGCCTTCGCGACGGCGCTCGGGGTGGCCAGCGGGTCACTCGTCTGGGGCGCCGCTGCCGCCGCCGGCGTCTCGGCGCTGTTGGTCGCCTCCCAGGTCGGGTACGACGTGGTGCGGCTGGCCGGCGCGGCGTACCTCATCTATCTCGGCGGGCGGCTGCTCCTGTCGGCCGGGCGCGAGCGGGCGGTCGACCCGATGGCGCTGGCCGAGGGCCGGCCCGAGGGCTTGCGCCGGTCCTGGCTGCGCGGCTTCGCGACCAACCTGCTCAACCCCAAGGTCGGCGCGTTCTACCTGGCCGTGCTGCCGCAGTTCGTCCCGGCGCAGACCAGCCAGCTCGGCCACCTGGGCTTCGGGGTGCTGCTCGCCCTCGTCCACGACGTCGAGGGGATGATCTGGTTCACCGCGCTGATCCTGGGGGCCTCCCGGCTGCGTCCCTGGCTGAGCCGGGCTTCGGTCCGCCGTGGGGTGGACGCCACGACCGGAGCCGTGCTCGTAGCCTTCGGCCTGCGGCTCGGCCTCGAGCGCAGCTGAGTCACGCGCTCCGATGGGCTTACAGATGACTCTGCCGGCTGAGGTCGGACGCATGCTGGTCCGACCGACGGGGCTTATCAGCGTCGTCGGGATGGGTCCTGAACTGACCGGCTCTACCGAGCCGAAAGTCCTTACCCAACGCTGACATTCGCCGTACCCGGTGTTGAGGACGCCGACCTAGCGTCGTCGGTATGAAGCACACACTGATCGTTTCCGCCGGCGCGGCCGGCCTGCTCGCCCTCGGTGTCGCGGTGCCGGCCGTCGCCAGCAGCGGCTCCTCGTCCTCCTCGTCCTCCTCGTCGCCGTCTCTCTCGAGCAGCCAGCTGCAGTCGATCGAGGAGTTCCTGGCCGACCACCCGAACCTCGCCCAGGCGCTGGCCGGTCGGGCCGCCGGCTGGGCGACGTTCCTCGACGCCAACCCCTCGATCAAGGCCGAGCTGACCAAGGTGGCGGCGCTGCCGGCCGACCAGCGCCGGACGGCCCTCAAGGCCTGGCTGAAGGCCAACCCCAGCGCACAGAAGGCGTTGCAGGAGTATCGGATCGGTAACAAGCAGAGCCGGCTGACCAAGAAGCAGGACCGGTTGAAGCAGCGCCTCCAGCGGCTCCAGTCGCCACCCGCCTCGACCTCTACCCCGGCGCCCAGCGGCTCGAGCTCCGGCACCAACAGCGCGCTAGGCGCCTGAAGCGCGCGTCTGACGGCTCAGCCAGGGCGCGGTGCCGGGCCACTACCAACGCGACCTCGGCCAGTGCGCCGGCCCGGGCCCCGATCACGTCGGCGGCCCGGGCGTGCAGGCGAGCCCGGTCGGCGGGCGGGGTGCGGTCGTAGGCCACCTCGCGGACCAGCGGTTGGACGAAGGCGTGGTGCCCGAAGTCGGCCAGCATCGGGTCGCCGACCCGCGTCACCAGGTCGCGCTCGGAGAGCCGGGCCAGCGCCTCGGCGACGGCTCCCTCGTCCTGGCCGGCCACTGCCGCCAGCACCTCGGCGGCGAAGCTGGGGCCGAGCACCGCGGCCGCCTGCAGCAGCTGGTCGTCCGGCCGGGACAGCAGCTCGAGCCGGGCGCCGATGACGCCCCGCAGGTCCAGGCCGTCCGGCTCCGGCACCGAACCACGGTCGGCCAGGTACCGAGCCTGCTCGACGGGATACAGCGGCACGCCGTCGCCCGCACCGACCAGCCGGGCGCGCGCCGACGGGCTCGGGTCCTCGACCAGTCCGTCGGCCAGCGTGTCCAGCTCGTCGGGCGAGAGTCCGCCGAGCCGGACGGTCCGTGACCGCTCCGGCGGACCGACGCCGGCGAACCGGTCGAGCACCTCCGGCCGACCCAAGGCCAGGACCAGCACAGGGCGAGGCGGCGCGGCGTACGACGTGGTCGGTGAAGGCGACCAGGCCGTCGTCGGCCAGGTGGGCGTCGTCGATCACCCAGACCACCGGCTCGGTGCGGCCGAGGTGCTCGAACCAGAACAGCCAGGCGTCGAACAGCTCCTCCTGCGAGATGGCCGAGGGACCGCCACGGCCATCGCCGACCAGCAAGGCCAGCAGCCGCTTGGTGAGCCAATGCCGCTCCTGCTCGGTGATGGCCAGGGCGGCGGTGGTGCGCTCGAGCTTGCCGCGCAGGGTGGCCAGGTCATCCCGGTCACTCGCCGCGATCCGCCCACGGACAACGGCGACGAGCGAGGAGTAGGAGGTCGCAGCGCCGTACGACGCGGCCCGGCCCCACAGCCACCAGATCCGTCCGGCCAGCCCGTCGATGTAGTGCTCCAGCTCGGCGCCGAGGCGGGTCGTCCCGGACCCGGCCGCGCCCGCGACGACGAGCAGCCGTCCGGCCGACTCCTCGATCGCGGCGTGCAGGCTGTCCTTGATCAGTGCGAGCTCGCGCCGATAGCCGACGAGCGGGGCCCAGATGTGCTGTGGACGGCCCGAGCCGCCGACCACGTCGACCACCGCATCGGCCCGGAACAGCCGGCTGGGCTCGGCGTCGCCGAGAATCTCGGGCCGGCCGCGGTCGGTGTAGCGGATCGCGGCCGAGGTCCGGGAGCGGACGTGCTCGGTGACCCAGACCTCGCCGGGCGCCGCCGCCGCGCGCACCGTGGTGGCTCGGTCGACGTCGTCGATGGCCAGGCCGACCCGGGTCGCGAGCCCGGCCTGGACCAGCTCCAGCCCCGCGCGCACAGCGCGCTCGGTGTCGTCCGAGGACGCCGGGGAGGGTCCCCACACGACGACGAGTGCATCGTCTTGGGACGTTCGCTCGATCCGGCCGCCGAACCGGGCGGCGACCGCTGCGTACCGAGCAAACTCGGTGACGGCCAGATCGGCCGAGAGGATGGTCGAGGCAGGGCGTTCGGCCATCCGGCGAGGCTACTCCGAGTCGTCAGCCGGTTTCGGCGTGTTGCCGTACGACCCGCCAGGATGGCCCCATGCCGAACCGACTGGCGGCCGCGACCTCGCCGTACCTCTTGCAGCACCAGGACAACCCGGTCGACTGGCGCGAGTGGGGCGACGAGGCGTTCGCGGAGGCGACCGAGCGCGGCGTGCCGGTGCTCCTGTCGATCGGGTACGCCGCGTGCCACTGGTGCCACGTCATGGCCCACGAGTCGTTCGAGGACGAGGCCACCGCTGCGCAGATGAACGCGGAGTTCGTCTGCGTCAAGGTCGATCGCGAGGAACGCCCTGACGTCGACGCGGTCTACATGGAGGCGACCCAGGCGCTGACCGGGCACGGTGGCTGGCCGATGACGGTCTTCCTCACGCCGCAGGGGCGGCCGGTCTTCGCCGGCACCTACTTCCCGCCGGTCGGGCGTCCCGGAGCGCCGGCCTTCCGAGACGTGCTCAGCGCGATCACCCAAGCCTGGACCGAACGGCCGGGCGAGGTGCTCGACGCCGGCCGGCGGATCACCGAGGAGCTGGCCAAGCGCGACGACCTGGCGGGTGACCAGCCGATGTCGGCGGCCGGGCTGACCGAGGCCGTGGCGTCCTTGGAGCGCGGATTCGATGCTGCGCGAGGGGGTTTCGGCGGTGCGCCCAAGTTCCCGCCGTCCATGGTGATCGAGTGGCTCCTCCGGCATGCCGCGCGGGTGGGCGCCGAGGAGGCCGAGGGCTCGGGGGCTCGGGCACTGGAGATGGCCGCTGCCACCTGCCGGGCTATGGCGTTCAGCGGGATGTACGACCAGCTCGACGGCGGCTTCGCGCGCTACAGCGTCGATGCCGCCTGGGTCGTGCCGCACTTCGAAAAGATGCTCTATGACAATGGTCTGCTGGCCCGGGCCTACCTGCACTGGTGGCGGCTGACCGGTGACCCGCTCGGCCGTCGGATCGCGGTCGAGACCTGCGAGTGGATGCTGGCCCGGCTGGGCACGGCCCAGGGTGGTCTGGCGGCCAGCCTGGACGCGGACACGCCATCCGGCGCTGGCGGTGCCGGGGTGGAAGGGCTCACCTACGTCTGGACGCCGGCCCAGCTGAGGGAGGTCCTCGGCGACGCCGACGGGGAGTGGGTCGCCGACCTGGCCGGCGTCACCGAGGCTGGCACCTTCGAGCACGGCTCCTCGACCCTGCGCCTGTTGCTCGACGTCGACCAGTTGCCGGAGGCCGAGCGCGACCGGTGGCTGCGGGCGCGGGCCCGGCTGCTGGAGGTCCGAGCCGAGCGGGCCCAGCCGGCCCGGGACGACAAGGTGGTCGCGGCCTGGAACGGCCTGGCCGTCGCCGCCCTCGCAGAGACGGGCGCGCTCGCCGATCGCCCGGACCTGATCGACGCCGCCCGCTCGGTGGCCGGCCTGCTGCTCGAGGTGCATCTGGTCGACGGTGGCCTGCGCCGGGTCTCGCGGGACGGCGTCGTCGGCGCCCCGGCGGCCGTGCTCGAGGACTATGCGAACGTGGCTGAGGGGTTGCTCGCCCTCTATGCCGTCACCGGCGAAAACCGTTGGTACGCCGCGGTTTCCGACCTGATCGACGGGATGGTCGAGCGGTTCTGGGATGCGTCGGCGGGCGGCTTCCGGGACACGGCGGCCGACGCCGTGGACGCGCCGCTGGTGGCTGCGCTCGGCGGTCGGGGCCGGGCGCACGACCCCACCGACGGTGCGACGCCGTCCGGCACGAGCGCGGCTGCCGGTGTGTTGCTGACCTGGGCCGCGTTGACCGGGTCGAGCCGCCACCGCGACCTGGCCGAGCGCGCACTGGCGCAGGGGGCCCGGCTGGCGGCGTACTCGCCCCGGATGGCCGGCTGGCACCTGGCCGTCACGGAGGCGTTGGTCGACGGACCGCGCGAGGTGGCGGTGGTGGGGGAGCCCGGCGACCCGAGGCGGGAGGCGCTGCATCGGGTCGCGCTCGCCGGCTCCGCGGCTGGACTCGTGATCGCCGTCGGCGACGCCCGGCTCGACCCAGACCCGGCTGCCGGCCCCCCGCTGCTGGCCGACCGGCCGCTCGTCGATGGCCGGCCTGCGGCGTACCCCTGTCGGGGGATGGTCTGCGACCTGCCGCTCACCGATCCGGCCGCGCTGGCGGCCTGGACGGGCGCCCGTCCGCCGACGGCGAACGGCCTGGATGCAAGCGAGTAATCATGTAATCCTCAGGACATGAGCACAGACAACGACACGAGCGGGGCCATCCGCGGCTGGTTCACCGGCCGCCTGCCCGAGGACTGGACCGCCACCGCGGCCCCCGAGATCACCATCGACCGCGAGGAGATCACGGTCGTCCTCACCATCCCGGCGCCCGAGGTGGCCGCCGACGCCGGCGACGCCGAGCGGGCCGAGGCTCAGGCCGGCCGGGTCCGCGCCTTCCGCGAGGACACCCGCGAGCGCCGGATCGAGCTGGCCCGCGAGGTGGAGCACCGGTTCGACCGCAAGGTCGCCTGGGGAGTGGTCAGCGGCGAGCGCCGCGAGCTCTTCACCCACCTGGCCGTGCCGGTGATGACCCGGCTGCGCCAGCCTGAGCGGCAGGTCCTGGACACCCTCGTCGAGTCCGGCGTCGCCCGGTCCCGCGCCCACGCCCTTGCCTGGTGCGTGCGGCTGACCGGCGAGCACGCCGAGGAGTGGCTGGGCCAGCTGCGGACGGCGATGGAGCAGGTGCGCGAGGTCCGCGACACCGGCCCCGACCTCACCTGAGGCTGCTCCCTCCCCGGCGCGGTGCTCCCCTCACGACGGTGATCCGGGTCAGATTTGGCCCGGATCACCGTCGATTCGAGGGAGTACGGCGAGTGCGGTCAGGCCGAGGGGTAGACCGACATCGAGACGGCGATGTAGTGCACGACGAAGGCAGCCACCGTGAAGACGTGGAACAGCTCGTGGAAGCCGAACCAACGCGGGTTCGGGTTCGGCCGCTTGGTCGCGTAGACGAGCGCGCCCGCCGTGTAGAGCAGCCCGCCCACCGCGATCAGGGCCAGCACTCCCGGGCCGCCGCCGTGCAGGAACGACGGCAGGTAGAACAGCGCAACCCAGCCGAGCGCGACGTAGACCGGGGTGTAGAGCCAGCGCGGCGCGCCCACCCAGAAGACCCGGAAGGCCACGCCGGCCAACGCCCCCAGCCAGACAATCAGCAGTAGCGCCCGCTCCTGCCCCGACGGCAGCAGGGTCACCGCGAACGGCGTGTAGGTGCCGGCGATGATCAGGAAGATGTTCGAGTGGTCCAGGCGCTTCAGCACGCCCGCCCAGCGGGGCGACCAGTTGCCACGGTGATAGAGCGCGCTGGTGCCGAAGAGCAGTGCGGCAGTCAGCGCGAAGACGGCGGTGGCGATCCTCGGCGTACCGCCCGGTGACAACGCCACCAGGACGATGCCGGCGACCAGGACGACCGGGAACGTGCCGAGATGGATCCAACCGCGCAGCTTGGGTTTGATGGCCGCGACCGTGCTGGCGGCGCTCGCGACCACGCTCTCGATCGGACCCGGCTCGCGGGTCGGCTCGGGGGCGGCGCTCATGACCCCAACTTACGGGACCGTAGGTTACGGCGCAGTGCGTTCTGAGTGATCGTTGTGTGCCGATCCGCGCCCACGCCGCGCCGGGGCGGCCCTTGCGGCGGTACGGTTCCGCGCGGGAGGTCATGTGTGGCTCAGTGATGTGGTGTACGGCGCCTACGGTCGCCGCATCGCCGCACACCTGGATCCGGCCGCGGTCCCCCATCACGTCGGCGTCATCGTGGACGGCAACCGGCGCTGGGCCCGCGCCTATGGCGCCAAGACCAGTGACGGACACCAGGCCGGCGCCGACAAGATCCAGCACCTGCTGACCTGGTGCGAAGAGGTGGGCGTCGAGGTGGTCACCCTGTGGCTGCTCTCGACCGACAACCTGAACCGGCCGCAGGCCGAGCTGGGCGAGCTGCTCGGCATCATCGAGGACACCGTGAGCGACCTCGCGGCCACCGGGCGCTGGCGGCTGCAGCCGGTCGGCGCCCTCGACCTGCTGCCGGATGCCACCTCCAGTCGCCTCAAGGAGGCGGCCGAGTCCACTCGGAGCGTGCACGGGATCACGGTCAACGTTGCCGTCGGCTACGGCGGGCGGCGCGAGATCGCCGACGCGGTGCGCTCGCTGCTCGTCCAGCAGGCGGCCCAGGGCCGCTCGATCGAGGAGCTCGCCGAGATCTTGGACGTCGAGCACATCGCCGATCACCTCTACACCGCCGGCCAGCCCGACCCGGACCTGGTCATCCGCACGTCGGGGGAGCAGCGGCTGTCCGGCTTCCTGCTCTGGCAGAGCGCGCACAGCGAGTTCTACTTCTGCGAGGCCTACTGGCCGGACTTCCGCAAGATCGACTTCCTCCGGGCCATGCGCACGTACGCCGAGCGAGAGCGGCGCTTCGGCGAATAGCGTTACTGCGCAGGGGGTTTGGTACTCAGCCCCGCCATGATCAAGTCGAGCATCCGGCCAGCTTGCGCGCGTTGGGTCGGGTCGCCCGCAGCCAGGCCAACGCCGGTGAGGGTGGCCAGGACGTCCTCGGGCTGCACGTCAGCGCGGACCGTGCCGGCCGTTGCCCCGGCATCGAGCAGCTCGGTGAGTGCGGCCATCATCCGGCCCCTGCTCTCGGCGTACGGGTTGCCACCGGCGGCGATGACGGCGCGCAGAGCGTCGGCCATCCCGCGCTTGGTGGTCAGGTAGTCGACGAACCGGTCCATCCACTGCCGCAGGGCCACCTCGGGCGGCTCCCCGGCGAGCAGCGGGCCCGCACTGTCGCAGAGCCGATTCAGCTCACCGCGGTACGCCGCGTCGACCAGGGCTTCGCGGGTCGGGAAGTGCCGGTAGAGCGTGCCGATCCCGACGCCCGCCTCCCGGGCGATGGCCTCCAGCGTGACGT
Organism: uncultured Actinomycetota bacterium; assembly: GCA_963834425.1. GTDB lineage: Bacteria > Actinomycetota > Actinomycetes > Actinomycetales > CAVURS01 > CAVURS01. The sequence goes on along the minus strand of CAWIBR010000001.1, from coordinate 22,810 downwards.
CGGGGCCGTCCTGGGAGAAGGCGCGCACGGCGACCTCGAGCAGGCGGTCGCGGTTGCGCTGGGCGTCGGCGCGCAGACGAGGCGGTGTGGACTGGCTCATCGCCACCTCCTCTTGCCAACCGGAGGAGGCTCCGGTTAGGCTCTCGAATGAAACCGGAGTCCCCTCCGGATCGACATCAGGTTAACAAGGGGAGCCACATGAGCACCATCACCACACCGTTCGGCGCCACCACCACCGCGGCCGAGGTCGATCCGGAGCGACGGCGGCCATTGCCGAGCCGGGTGGGCGCCGAGGCGTCGCGGCGTACGCGCTGGATCCGGTTGCGGCGGAGCGACTCTGGACCGTCTCGACCGAGCTGGTGGGCCGGTGATGGCACGCCGGCTGGAGGGCACCGTCGCGCTGGTCACCGGCGCGAGCAGCGGCATCGGCGAGGCCACGGCGGTGGCGCTGGCCGCGGAGGGCGCGTCGGTCGCCGTCGCCGCTCGCCGGGTCGACCGATTGGAGGAGCTGGCCGCCTCGATCCGAGCCGACGGGGGCACGGCCCTGGTCCTGGAGACCGACCTGACCGACCAGGAGCAGGCGCGGGCGGCGGTCGAGCGGACGGTCAGCGAGCTGGGCCGGCTGGACACGCTGGTCAACAACGCGGGCGTCATGCTGCTCGGTCCGATCGTCGACGCGCCGGTCGAGGAGTGGGACCGGATGGTCGCGCTCAACCTGCAGGGGCTGCTCTACGCGACGCACGCTGCGCTGCCGCACCTGCTGCAGGCGGCCGAGGACTCGCCGCGCCGGGTCGCCGACGTGGTCAACATCAGCTCGACGGCCGGCCGGTTCGTCCGGCTCGGCACGGGGGTCTACAACGCCACCAAGTTCGGCGTGAACGCCTTCACCGAGTCGCTGCGCCAGGAGGTGCTCAAGCGGCACGTGCGGGTCAGCGTCGTCGAGCCGGGAGCGGTCACCACCGAGCTCAGCTCGCACGTGCGGCGAGAGGTCTGGGAGCAGGCCAGCCGCGGCTTCGCCGGGATCGAGCGGCTGCAGGCGCCGGACATCGCCGACGCCGTGAGCTGGATCGTCACCCGCGACCGGCGCGTGGCCGTCGCGGAGATCCTGGTCCGGCCGACCGAACAGGACTTCTAGTTCACCCGGCGTACGGCGTGGCGTTCCTCGGCACCGGCGGTTTCGGCCCGTAGCGTCATTTGCAGCCCGTCCGCTCAGGAGGCCGACTCGATGCAGACTGCTCGCCGCACGTACGTCCTGGACACTTCGGTCCTGCTGTCCGATCCGCGAGCGTTGGTGAGGTTCGCCGAGCACGAGGTGGTCCTCCCGGTCGTCGTGATCAGCGAGCTCGAGGGCAAGCGACATCATCCCGAGCTGGGCTACTTCGCCCGGCAGGCGCTGCGGTTGCTGGACGACCTGCGCGTTCAGCACGGACGGCTCGACGCCCCGCTCCCGATCGGCGACGACGGCGGCACCCTGCGGGTCGAGCTGAACCACAGCGACCCACAGGCCCTGCCGGCCGGATTCCGGTTGGGGGACAACGACACTCGCATCCTGGCCGTGGCCAAGAACCTCGCCGCCGAGGGCTGCGACGTCACGGTCATCTCCAAGGATCTGCCCATGCGGGTCAAGGCCTCGGCGGTCGGCTTGCCGGCTGAGGAGTACCGCGCGGAGCTCACGGTCGACTCCGGCTGGACCGGGATGGACGAGGTCGAAGTCACCGACGAGCAGATGGCCGCGCTCTACGAGTCCGGCTCGGTGGAGGTCGAGGCCGCAGCCGACCTGCCGTGCCACACCGGCCTCGTGCTGCTGTCCTCACGCGGCTCCGGGCTCGGGCGGGTGACCCCCGACAAGCAGGTGCGGCTGGTCCGCGGAGATCGGGACGCCTTCGGCCTGCACGGGCGCAGCGCCGAGCAGCGGATCGCGCTGGATCTGTTGCTGGACAGCGACATCGGCATCGTGAGCATGGGCGGACGAGCCGGCACCGGCAAGAGCGCGCTGGCCCTGTGCGCCGGCCTCGAGGCCGTGATGGAGCGCCGGCAGCACCGCAAGGTCGTCGTCTTCCGGCCGCTGTATGCCGTCGGCGGCCAGGATCTCGGCTATCTGCCCGGGAGCGAGTCGGAGAAGATGAACCCCTGGGCCCAGGCCGTCTTCGACACCCTCGGCGCCCTGGTGTCCGGCGAGGTCGTCGAGGAGATCCTGGACCGGGGGATGCTCGAAGTCCTGCCCCTGACCCACATCCGCGGGCGGTCGCTGCACGACTCGTTCGTCATCGTCGACGAGGCTCAGTCGCTCGAGCGCAACGTGCTGCTCACGGTCCTGTCCCGGATCGGCCAGAACTCCAAGGTGGTCCTGACCCACGACGTCGCGCAGCGCGACAACCTGCGGGTCGGCCGCCACGACGGCGTCGCGGCGGTGATCGAGGCCATGAAGGGACATCCGCTGTTTGCCCACGTGACCCTGACCCGCTCGGAGCGCAGCCCGATCGCCGCCCTGGTGACCGAACTGCTCGAGGGCCTGGACGTTTAGTGACGCCATCTGGTCCGCGCGTCGCCTGCTGCCCTGGCCACCGATCCCGACCCGGACGTACGACGTTTGGCGGGTCTCTGGCTGGCGTGACGGCTGAGACGGTTGGGGCGGATGTGGTGATCTGACCGGTCCCGATGCCGGTCCTCGATTTGTGATTGCGTCGGCAACCAGGCACGGTGGAGAGGAATCGCTCGACCACGCCGCCGGCCACCCTCCTGTCCGTTCAGGCTGTGCTGCGTGGCCAACGAAGGGTCTTTTTCTGTGTTCCGAGCTGCCTTGGGCCGCCCGAGATTGAGTGGTGCCGCGGCGCTGGCTGTCGTCAGCGCTGGTACGGCGGGCATCGCCGCTGCGACCGGTCACGCCGGTGCGGTGAGCCACATCGTCGATGCGTCGGCGGCCGAGCCGGCCCAGCTGGTCGTCGGCGCCAACGGCCAGCCGGTCGACGCGGCGCAGGCCAGCAACGCCGCCGTCATGGAGCACATCCCGAGCGGCACCGCCATGCTGCACGCCGTACAGCGCACGGTCGCCGCGGAGCGGATCATCCACGCTGAGCGAGCGGCCCGGTCGGCGCATCGGCGCGCTCTGCTCTCGGCCAACCCGAAGGTCGTGGCCCACGCGATGCTCGCGAAGTACGGCTGGGGCGCGTCGCAGTTCAGCTGCCTGGACCGGCTCTGGACCCGGGAGTCGAAGTGGTCGCTGACCGCCTCGAACCCGTCGTCGGGCGCCTACGGCATCCCGCAGGCGCTGCCCGGCTCCAAGATGGCCTCGGTCGCCTCGGACTGGCGGCACAACCCGCTGACCCAGATCACCTGGGGGCTGCGCTACATCCGGCTCCGCTACGGCTCGCCCTGCGGTGCCTGGGCGCACAGCGAAGGCTCCGGCTGGTACTGACGGGCTCCGGCCGGCAGTGCCGGTCGTTCGTACGCCGCGGGCTACTCCGGCGGGCGGGTCATGGCCAGGACGTCGAGGCTGGCGTCGAGCTGGGCCTGGCTGATCTCGCCCCGCTCGACGTAGCCGAGGTCGATCACCGTCTGCCGGATCGTCTTCTTCTCGGCCAGCGCCGTCTTGGCGATCTTGGCGGCAGCCTCGTAGCCCAGGAACCGGTTGAGCGGGGTGACGATGGCCGGTGAGCTCTCGGCCAGCTCGCGGCAGCGCTCGACGTCGGCCTCGATCCCGTCGACGCATCGGGTGGCGAGCAGGCGGCTGACCGCGGCCAGGAGTCGGATCGACTCCAGGACGTTGCGGGCGATGACCGGCAGCATCACGTTGAGCTCGAAGTTGCCCAGCGCACCGGCGAAGCCGACCGCCGCGTCGTTGCCGATCACCTGCGCGCAGACCATCGTCGTGGCCTCGGGGATGACCGGGTTGACCTTGCCCGGCATGATGCTCGACCCGGGCTGCAGGTCGGGCAGCCGGATCTCGCCCAGGCCGGCGAGCGGGCCGGAGCCCATCCAGCGGATGTCGGTGCAGATCTTGGCCAGCCCGACGGCGATGGTGCGCAGCTGGCCGGACAGCTCGACCAGGGAGTCCTGGCTGCCCTGGGCCTCGAAGTGGTTGCGGGCCTCGGTCAACGGCAGTCCGGTGTCGGCCGCGAGCTCGGCGATGACCGCCGCCGCGAAGCCGGGCGGGGTGTTGATGCCGGTGCCCACGGCCGTGCCGCCCAGCGGCAGCTCGGCGACGCGGGGGAGGGTGGCGTGGAGCCGCTCGATGCCGTAGCCGACCTGCGCGGCGTACCCACCGAACTCCTGGCCGAGGGTCACGGGCACGGCGTCCATCAGATGCGTGCGACCGGACTTCACGACGTCGGCAAACTCGGATGCCTTGCGCTGCAACGCATCTCGTAGGGTTTCGAGGGCGGGCACGAGGTCATGGACCACGCTCGCGGTGGCGGCGACGTGGATGCTCGTGGGGAAGGTGTCGTTGCTCGACTGCGAGGCATTCACGTCGTCGTTCGGGTGCACGTCGCGGCCGAGGGCCTCGCTGGCCAGGCTCGCGATGACCTCGTTGGCGTTCATGTTGCTCGACGTGCCCGAACCGGTCTGGAAGACGTCGATCGGGAACTCGTCGTCCCAGGAGCCGCGCGCGACGTCCCGCGCGGCCGCCTCGATGGCCTGCGCCATGTCGTCGTCCAGGACGCCGAGTCGGGCGTTCACCTTGGCCGCGGCCGCCTTGATCTGGGCGATGGCGTGCAGGTGGGCCGGCTCCAGTGGGCGCCCCGAGATCGGGAAGTTCTCCACCGCCCGCTGGGTCTGCGCGCGCCACTTGGCCCGCGCCGGCACCTGCACCTCGCCCATCGTGTCGTGCTCGGTCCGGAACTCGCTCGCAGCGTCCGCGCTCATTCCCTCATCATGTCCTGATGAGCGAGGAGGGGGACTTCGTGGCGCTGTTACTGGCGAAGCTGCGCTCGGACCCGGGCGGACCGGACTGGCCGGATACCTGCGACTACGACGAGACGACGCGTACGGCGCGGCTGACCTATCGGCAGCCGGATGGTGGCAGCCGCGAGGTCCGGCTCGAGTTGCCCACGGAGGGCGTCCAGGAGTGGTTGGACAGCGTGTCCATGGAGGACGACGTCCGGGCTCTGTGGGGTCCGGGGGTGAGCCACGTGGAGGGCGCAGCGCGACTGGCCTCGATCCATCTGCAGGAGCGGGTGGCGACCACTCGGCGAGGACCCGCTCGTCATCCGTTACGGCGTCGCGAGGTAGAGGGCGTAGTCGAACGACCGGCCTTCGCGGCGTACGGCGAGAGGGACCTCCTCGACGGTCCCGGCGATCTGCTCGAGCGCGGCCCGGAGCCCTGGGGCCGGCATCGGCCGACCAGATTGCCAGGACGCCGGCCGGGCGCAGTCCTCGCAGTGCCGTGGCCAGGGCGCCTTGCTCGTAGAGCGCCGAGTTCGACTGGTGGACAAGGAAATCCGGGCCGTTGTCGACGTCGAGCAGGATCGCGTCGACGGAGCTTGGCTCGAGCGTCGCCAGGTACGTCGTGATGTCGCCGGTCGTGACCCGGACGCGAGGGTCGTCCAGGACACCCGCCGCCGGGCCGACTCGGCCCTGCCGAATCCAGTCGACCAGGGCCGGCTCGAGCTCCACGACGTCGACTGTGGCCACCCGCTGGTCGGCGAGCAGCTCGCGCAGGGTGAAGCCGAGGCCCAGGCCGCCGACCACCACTCGCCAGCCGGTGCCGCCGAGCCGGCGCAGGGTCTCGCTGGCCAGGCGCAGCTCGGTGGAGACCTCGACCGTGTCCATCGCGAAGACCCCGTCGACGATCAGCTCGTAGACGTCCGTGCCGCCGCGACCGGCGCCCGGGCCGGGACCGCAGGACGAGCTCGCCGCCACCGACCGCTGGTGCCCGGGCGAGGTCGACGGGCGCGACGTACGCCGGGTCAGCCACCGCGGCCGGCGTCGCCGATGTCGCCGGACGTCCCGACGATGCGGGCCTGGCCATCGGCCAGGTCGTAGACCAGACCCACGATGGCAGTGCGGCCTTCGTCAACCGCGGCGGCCAGCGCCCGGGACCGGTCGACGAGCAGCGACCCGGTCTGGCGCACGTGCTCGATCTCGATCTCGTCCGTGCCGGCGCGGCCGGCCTGCCGGGCGGCGAGCACGCTCGGCGTGACCCGCTCGACCAGATCGCGCAGGTAGCCCCCGGGCATCGGTCCGTGATCGAGGGCCTCGACCGTGGCCGCGACCGCGCCGCACGAGTCGTGGCCCAGGATGCCGACGAGCGGGATGCCCAGAACCTCGACGCCGTACTCGATCGAGCCGAGCACTCCGGCGTCGACGACGTGTCCGGCGGTGCGCACGATGAAGAGGTCGCCCAGGCCCTGGTCGAAGATGATCTCGGCGGCGACCCGCGAGTCGGCGCAGCCGAAGATGAGCGCGAACGGCCTTTGCCCGTGGGCCAATTCGCCGCGAGTGGCGGCGTCCTGGTTGGGGTGGGCGTGCGCGCCGGTGACGAAGCGCTCGTTGCCCGCGGCCAGCGCGGCCCAGGCCTCGGCCGGCGTCTGCGGCCGGGAGCCGGCCGGACCGGCGCTCACAGGCCGGGCCGCAACGGGATCGACATCGCCATCGGCTTGGTCACGTCGGCGAAGAAGTCGTTGCCCTTGTCGTCGACCACGATGAACGCCGGGAAGTCGACGACGTCGATCTTCCAGATCGCCTCCATGCCGAGCTCGGCATACTCCAGCACCTCGACGTGGGTGATGCAGTCCTGGGCCAGCCGCGCGGCCGGCCCGCCGATCGAGCCGAGATAGAACCCGCCGTACGCCGCGCAGGCCGCGGTCACGGCCCCGCTGCGGTTGCCCTTGGCGAGCATCACGAGCGATCCGCCGGCCGCCTGGAACTGCTCGACGTAGGAGTCCATCCGACCGGCCGTCGTCGGCCCGAACGAGCCGGAGGCATAGCCATCAGGGGTTTTCGCGGGCCCGGCGTAATAGACCGCGTGGTCGCGCAGGTAGTCCGGCATCGGCTCCCCGGCGTCCAACCGCTCCTTGATCTTGGCGTGCGCGATGTCCCTCGCGACGACGAGTGAGCCCGTGAGCGAGAGCCGGGTCTTGACCGGATGCTTGCTCAGCTCGGCCCGGACCTCGGCCATCGGCCGGTTGAGGTCGATCCGCACCACATCGGCCGACGAGTCGCTGTTGTCGTCCGACAAGTGCTCGTCGGTCGTCTCGGGCAGGAACCGGGCCGGGTCGGTCTCGAGCACCTCCAGGAAGACGCCCTCCGGGGTGATCTTGGCCAGGGCCTGGCGGTCGGCCGAGCAGGAGACCGCGATCGCGACCGGGCACGATGCGCCGTGTCGCGGGAGCCGGACGACCCGGACGTCGTGGCAGAAGTACTTGCCGCCGAACTGGGCCCCGATGCCGAACTGCCGGGTCAGCTCCAGCACCTGGCCCTCGAGCTCGATGTCCCGAAACCCATGGGCCGCAGGGGAACCCGACGTCGGCAGCGCATCCAGATACTTGGCCGAGGCGTACTTCGCCGTCTTGAGCGCGAACTCGGCCGACGTGCCGCCGACGACGATGGCCAGGTGGTAGGGCGGGCAGGCCGAGGTGCCGAGGGCGCGCAGCTTCTCGTCCAGGAAGCGCAGCATCCGCTCCGGGTTCAGGACTGCTTTGGTCTCCTGGTAGAGGAACGACTTGTTGGCCGAGCCGCCGCCCTTGGCCATGAAGAGCAGCTTGTACGCCGTCTCGTGGCCCGGCGTCGTGTCGGCGTAGATCTCCACCTGGGCGGGCAGGTTGGAGCCGGTGTTGACCTCCTCCCACATCGACAGCGGCGCCAGTTGGGAATAGCGCAGGTTGAGCCGGGTGTAGGCATCGAAGACGCCGCGGGACAACGCCTCCTCGTCCGGCCGGCCACCGGTGGTCAGGACCTGTTGCCCACGCTTGCCCATGACGATCGCCGTACCCGTGTCCTGGCACATCGGCAGGATCCCGCCGGCCGCGATGTTGGCGTTCTTGAGCAGGTCGAGCGCGACGAACCGGTCGTTCGGACTGGCTTCGGGGTCATCGACGATCCGGCGCAGCTGGGTCAGGTGGGCCGGCCGCAGGTAGTGGGCGATGTCGTGCATCGCCGTGTCGCTGAGCAGCCGCAACGCCTCGGGATCGACCTCGAGGAACTCCCGTCCGCCCGGCCCCGGCACCAGCCGGACCCCGTCGGTCGTCAGCAGGCGATAGGCCGTTTCGTCCGGCCCGATCGGCAACAGGTCCTCATAGCGGAACTCCGGCGTCGGCACCCGCTCAGGATATTCGGGCCGCGACTAGAGCTCGCGCCGGTACGGCGGATCGGCACCCGCGCGGGAGCAGGTGATGGCGGCCACCTCGATCGCTCGGTCCAGCGCCGGCCGGGCCGCCCCCGGGTCGGCGTCGGCGAGAGCCACCCGGCCGCCGGCCCCGGCCAGCAGCGAGGCATCGAGCAGTCCGGAGATCAGGCCGGCCATGAACGCATCGCCTGCGCCGACCGTGTCGACGACGTCGACGACCCGCGGCGGCACGCTCACGAAGGCGCCCCCCACCAGGGCCCGAGCCCCGTCGCCGCCCAGCGTGATGACCGTCATCGACGGCCCCAGCCCGGACCACCGGGCCAGCACCTCGTCGACGCTGTCGCCGGGGTAGAGCCAGGCGATGTCCTCGTCGCTGGCCTTGACCAGGTCGCTGAGGGCCACGAGCTGCTCGATGCCCGGGCGCTCATGATGGGCATCGCGCAGCAGGGCCGGCCGCAGGTTGGGGTCGTAGGAGATCGTCGCGTGGTCGCGCGCCAGCCCGATGATCCGCCGGACCTGGTCGGCGCCCGGGAGCAGGGCCGTGGCGATCGACCCGATGTGCAGGTGGGAGGCGTCGCCCGGGCCGAGCGACTCCGGCAGGTCCCAGCTCAGGTCGAAGGTGTACGTCGCGACACCGCGCGCGTCCAGGGTCGCGGTCGCCGTCGGGGTGCGCTCGGCCGCGACCGAGCCCTCGCGGAGCTGGACCTGGTCGCGCTCGAGGTGGTCGCGGACGTGATCCCCTCGGACGTCCGGGCCGATGTGGGTGGCCAGCTCGACCCGATGGCCCAGCCGAGCCAGGCCGAGGGCCACGTTGGCCGGGCTGCCCCCCACGTGCTCGGCGCTGCTGCCGTCGGGCGCGACGACGATGTCGACCAGAGCCTCGCCGATGACGAGGGTCAGCTGGTCGGCGCGTGAGGGGACGGCCTCCGTCATCCGGCCTTGTCCTCCCCGGAGATCTGCTCCACCTTGCGCTGCACGTGCGTGGCCTCGATCCGCCGGATCGTGCCGCTGCGGGAGCGCATCACGAGCGAGGACGTCGCCGCGCCGCCCGGGAAGTACCGCACGCCCCGCAGGAGCTCGCCGTCGGTGATGCCGGTCGCCACGAAGAACGCATCGCCCACGACCAGGTCGTCGACCTCGAGCACCCGATCGAGGTCGTGGCCGGCGTCGACGGCCTTGCCCCGCTCGGCGTCGTCCCGCGGCCAGAGCCGCCCCTGCAGGACGCCGCCCAGGCATTTGATGGCGCAGGCCGCGATGATGCCTTCCGGCGTACCGCCCACTCCGACCATCAGGTCGATGCCGGTGTCCGGCCGGGCGGCCATGATCGCGCCGGCGACATCGCCGTCCGAGATGAACTTGATCCGGGCCCCGCTCGCGCGGATGTCGGCGACCAGGCCTTCGTGGCGCGGCCGGTCGAGGACGACGACGGTCAGGTCCTCGGGGTCCTCGCCCTTGGCCCGCGCCAGCGCCCGGATGTTCTCGCCGACCGGCTGCCCGATGTCGACGACGCCCATGCCCTCCGGACCGCAGGCGAGCTTGTCCATGTAGAAGACCGCGCTCGGGTCGTACATCGCTCCGCGGTCGGCGACGGCGAGCACGGAGAGGGCGTTGTCCTGGCCCTTGCCGGTCAGCGTCGTACCGTCGATCGGGTCGACCGCGACGTCGACCTCCGGTCCGGTGCCGTCTCCGACGCGCTCGCCGTTGAAGAGCATGGGCGCTTCGTCCTTCTCGCCCTCGCCGATGACCACGATGCCGTTCATGGCGACGGTGCTGATCAGGCTGCGCATCGCGTCGACCGCGGCTCCGTCGGCGGCGTTCTTGTCGCCTCGACCGACCCAGCGACCCGCGGCCAGCGCCGCCGCCTCGGTCAGGCGGACCAGCTCCAGGGCCAGGTTGCGACCCGGCTGTGGGCCGCTCGTCTTCAGTGTCGCCGGCTCAGTCATCGTGCGCTCCTTCGTGGCGGTCGTGCTGCGAAGGCCCCGGACCGGCCCGATGCTATCGGCCGGTTCGTCGAACACCCCGGTCGTCAGCGACGATGGACCTGTGTCCGAGTCCGAGACGGTGACCGAGCGGGTCCCGTTGCCACCCTCGAGCCGTCCGAGCCGGGGTGGCAACCGCACCATCGCCAACATCCTCCGCTCGCTGGTCGTGGTCGGCGGCTGCGTCCTCGTGCTCGTGCTGATCGTGCCGCGGCCCAGCGCCGTGAACCAGCCGCCGGTCGACGTCGCGGGCACCGCCCAGGGCGCCCAGGCCGGACGCGCACTTCACGCTGCTCGTGCCGCAGGGGCTGCCCTCCGGTTGGCGCGCGACGAGCGCTTCACTGCTGACCAGCGTCGACAACGTCCAGACCTGGCACGTCGGCTACGAGACCTCATCGGCCCAGTACGCCGCGCTGGAGCAGGCCGAGAACGTCACGGCGCACTGGGTCGACAGCAACAGCGGCGGTGGCCGGGTGGTCGGCCAGCAGAGCGTCAACGGCGTTCCCTGGACCCAGCTGCTCCACGAGAACCGGTTGCAGCGCTCGCTCCTGCTGACCCAGGGTGACCTGACCATCCTGGTGACGGGTACGGCCAGCTGGACCGAGCTCGGCCAATTGGCCGGCAGCATCACCGTCCCGAGCTGACCCCGCCGCCCTGCTATTGGCACGGGGACGCACTGTGCCAATAGGTCTGGCACGGGGACGCACCGTGCCAACGCAGGTTTGGCACGGGGACGCACCGTGCCAACGTAAATCGGGGGCGGAGAGCGCGCCCGGGTGGCTATCTTCCCGGACATGCATTCGCCGTGGAGCTTTCTGCTGGTCGCGGTCGTCGTGAGCCTGACGCCGGGGCCGGCCACGGCGACCATCATCCGAACCTCGGCCCGGTTCGGGCGACGGCCGGCGCTCGCCGCGATCGCCGGCAACAGCGTCGGCGTGCTGATGTGGGCGGCGCTGTCGGCCGTCGGCGTCTCCTCGTTGATCCTGGCCTCGCAGGTCGCGTACGACGGGCTGCGGATCGGCGGCGCGGCTGTCCTGGTTGTGCTCGGCGCCCGCTCGCTGCTGCAGGCCCGTCGTACGGCGTCCCAGCCGGCGGCGCCCGCGGAAACGGCACCGGCGGCCGCGACTGCGAGCCCACGTGCGGGCGGGGCCGGTTTCCGCGCCGGGGTGCTCACGGGCGTGGCCAACCCCAAGCTCGCGGTGTTCTTCATCGCGCTCTTCCCGCAGTTCCTCAGCCGGTCGGCTCCGGTCCTGCCCTACGCGCTGTTGATGGCCGGCGTGGTCGTGGCGGTCGACGTGGTGTGGTTCTCGACCCTCGCGATCGCCGTCGACCGAGCTCGGTCGGTGCTGCGCCCGAGCGTCCAGGCCGGGCTGGAGCGCTGCTCCGGCGCCGTCATGGTCGCGCTTGGGACTGCGGTTGGCCATCGAGTCGGCCTAGCCGCGAGCACGACGACTCAGTCGTCCTCGGGCTCGTCCGGGTCGCCCCGATCGGCCGCTTCCTCGGACTCCGTCCCGCGCTCGGCGGCATCGGTGTTGGCCGACGCGGCCGCGTCCAGGGTGGCTCGAGCCCCGTCCAGCCAGGACTGGCAGCGGGCGGCCAACGCCTCGCCGCGCTCCCACAGGGCCAGGCTCGCCTCCAGCGTCGTACCGCCCGTTTCCAGGGCGCGGACCACCTCGAGCAGCTCCTCGCGGGCCTGCTCGTAGCTCAGCGATTCGACCTCAGGCGTCTTCGGCACCGAGTCAGCCTAGAGAACGAGGAGTTGTCAGTCCCTGCGTCCGCATCTGGTGTCGGTCAGTCGGACACGTCGGCTCGTGCGGCGAGCTCGCCGCGGGCCAGCCGCAGCCGGAGCAGATCGCCGGACTCGACGTCGTCCGGGTCCACCAGCACCCGACCGTCCTGGAGCTGCACGACGGCGTACCCGCGGTCCAGGGTCGCGGCAGGGGACAGCGCCCGGACCTGCGCCGCGAGATGCCGGACCTCGTCGGCGCCGCGGTGCAACCGCGTGCTCAGGGCGCCCCGCGAGCGGTCCACGAGTGTGCTGATCTCGCCCTCCCGGACCTCGATCATCGTGTCGGGCCGGGCCAGCACCGGGCGCGAGCGCAACGCCGCGAGACCGGCGGCCTCGCGGTCGAGCCGCTCGTGGATCGCCCGCAGCAATCGGGCCCGGGCCCGGGCCAGTGCGGCGGCCTGCTCCGCGACGTCAGGCACCACGAGCTTGGCCGCATCGGTCGGGGTGGAGGCCCGCACGTCGGCGACCAGGTCGAGCAGCGGGGTGTCGACCTCGTGACCGATGGCGGAGACGACCGGCGTCAGGGCCGCCGAGACGACCCGCAGCAGCCCTTCGTTGCTGAACGGCAGGAGGTCCTCGACCGAGCCGCCGCCGCGGGCGATCACGATGACGTCGACCGCCGGATCGCGGTCGAGCTCCTTCACGGCCAGCGGCGACCTCGGTGACGGCGTTGGAGCCTTGGACGGCGACCTCGCGGATCGCGAACTGCACTGCAGGCCAACGCTTTCGGGCATTCTCGACCACGTCTCGCTCGGCCGCGCTGGCCCGGCCACAGACCAGTCCCACGGTGCGAGGCAGGAAGGGCAGGCGGCGCTTGCGATCGGCATCGAGCAGGCCCTCGGCCGCGAGGACACGCTTGAGATGCTCCAGCCGGGCGAGCAGCTCGCCGACGCCGACCGGTCGGATGTCGCGGGCGGCGAGCGACAGCGAGCCGCGCTTCTCCCAGAACTCCGGCTTGGCCTGGACGACGACCCGGGCCCCTTCGGCCAACGGGCCGGCCATCCGTTCCAGCACCCCGATCGGCACGGTGACCGACAACGACATGTCCACGTCGGCGTCGCGCAGGGTCAGGTAGGCCGTCTTCGTGCCGGGCCGACGGGTGAGCTGCACGACCTGGCCCTCAACCCACAAGGGGGACATCCGCCCGACGTACTCCGCGATCTTGACGCTGAGCAGCCGCACCGGCCAGGGCTGCTCGGCGGTGGTGTCGCCGGCGCGCTCGGGGAGCTCGCGGCGGGCGGGCGCAGATTGGCTCACGACCCGAACCCTAGGCCGCCCCGCCTACCATGGGTCCGTGACCGAGCCCCAGGACCGCCCGCCCAAGCGCGTGCTGCTCGCGGCCCCGCGCGGCTACTGCGCGGGCGTCGACCGGGCCGTCATCACGGTCGAGAAGGCGCTGGACCTCTACGGCGCGCCGGTCTACGTGCGCAAGCAGATCGTGCACAACCGCCACGTCGTCGAGACGCTCGAGAAGCGCGGCGCGATCTTCGTCGACGAGACCGACCAGGTGCCCGAGGGCGCCACGGTGATCTTCTCCGCCCACGGCGTCGCCCCGGTCGTCCACGAGGAGGCCCAGGCCCGCTCGCTGAAGACGATCGACGCCACCTGCCCGCTCGTGACCAAGGTCCACCACGAGGCCCGCCGGTTCGCGAGCGAGGACTTCGACATCCTGCTGATCGGCCACGACGGGCACGAAGAGGTCGTCGGCACGGCCGGCGAGGCCCCCGACAACATCCAGCTGGTCGACGGCCCGGAGCATGCGGACCAGATCGAGGTCCGCGACCCGGAGCGGGTGATCTGGCTGTCTCAGACGACGTTGTCGGTCGACGAGACGATGGAGACCGTACGCCGCCTGCGGGCCCGCTTCCCCCAACTGCAGGACCCGCCGAGCGACGACATCTGTTACGCCACGCAGAACCGCCAGGTCGCGGTCAAGCAGCTCGCCGCGGAGTGCGATGTCGTGATCGTGGTGGGCTCCCGCAACTCCTCGAACTCGGTCCGCCTGGTCGAGGTCGCCCTCGAACACGGCGCCGGCTCGGCCTACCTGGTCGACTTCGCGGACGAGATCGATCCGGCCTGGCTGGACGGCGCGCGCACGGTCGGCGTGACCAGCGGGGCGAGCGTGCCCGAGATCCTGGTCCGCGACGTCCTCGGCTTCTTGGCCCAGCACGGGTTCGGCGATGTGCAGCCCGTCGTGTCGGCCGAGGAGTCGTTGCTCTTCTCGCTGCCGGTCGAGCTGCGCCGCGACCTGAAGGCTGCCGGCGCGGCGTCGACGCCGCGCTGAGTCCGCGTCGACCCCGCTGAGCCTGCGTTGATCCGGCGCTGATCCCCTTGCCCGTCGTCGTGAGCGTCCGGCCGGCCGCGGTCGAGGACGCGGGCGAGATTCTCACGGTGCAGCGAGCCGCCTTCGTCAGCGAGGCCCAGCTCAACGAACGAGCCGACCTGCCGCCGCTGACCGAGACGCTGGCCGAGGTGACGGAAGCGGTGGTCGACCCCGACGTCCTGGTGCTCGTCGCCGAACGGCCCGGCCCGCGCGGGCCGCGGCTGGTCGGTTCGGCCCGGGTGCGGTTGGACCCGGCCACAGCCACGGCGTACGTCGGGCGGATCGCGGCCGCGCCCGACCTGCAGGGGACCGGTATCGGCTCGGCCCTGCTGAGCGCGGCCGAGCGGTCGGCGCGGGAGCGCTGGCCAGCAGCTGGTGGCCTTCGAGCTCTTCACCGGCGCGTCGTCGACCCGCAACATCGCGTGGTACGAGCGGATGGGCTACGCCTTCGCCCGCGACGCCGGTGATGCAGCGGGGATCCCGGTGGTGGTCCTCCGCAAGCCCGTCTGACCGGGCCCGTGCTCGCCGAATGCCGATCTGCTACCCGGTTTCGGTCTCGAAGAGCGGCATTGGGCGAGCAGGGGCGGCCTCGTCCAGAAGCTCCGGCCGTCGGTCGAGGTCGTCGAGCAGCTCGGCCGCCGTCAACGGCCGGGTGGTGACCTCCAGCGGCAGCAGCTCGGGCAGGGGCTCGCGGGCCAGGTCCAGCTCGCTGATCCGGCGGGCCGTGACCAGGACCCGGCGCTCCAGCGTGCCGACGAGCGCGTTGTAGTCCTCGACGGCGCGGTGCAGGGTCCGACCCAGCTTGGCGCTGTGCGTGCCGAGGCTGCCGAGCCGCGCATAGAGCTCGCGGCCCACCTCGAACAGCTCGCGCGCGTTGCCGGCCAAGGCCTCCTGCTGCCAGGTGAAGGCGACGGTGCGTAGCAGGGCGAGCAGCGTGCCCGGCCCGGCCAGGACGATGCCCCGGGCCAGGCCGTGCTCGTGCAGCGACGGGTCCGCGTCCAGGGCGGCGGACAGCATCGACTCGCCGGGCACGAAGCAGACGACGAGCTCCGGGGTCGGAGCGAAGGCCCGGCTGTAGTCCCGGGCCGCGAGCGCGTCCACGTGGCCGCGCAGCGCCCGGGCGTGGGCCCGCAGCCGCTCCTCGCGGTCGTCGTCGGTCGCGCCCTCGGCGTACGCGTCGAGGAACGCGGTCAGCGGCGCCTTGGCATCCACGACGAGCTGCTTGGCGCCGGGGAGCCGCACCAGGAGGTCCGGGCGCACGCCGGCCCCGTCGGGGGTTACCCCACTGACCTGGGTGTCGAAGTCGACTCGATGCAGCATCCCGGCCAGCTCGACCACCCGTCGCAGCTGCACCTCACCCCAGGCGCCGCGCGCGTTGGACGAGCGCAGGGCACCGGCCAGGGAGGCGGTCTGCGCTCGCAGGGACTCGCCCGCGGCCGCGACGTGACCGACCTGGGCGTCCAGCCGGGCGAACTGCTCGACCCGGTCGCGCTCGAGGGTGCGCACCTGGGCCTCGACCCGACCCAGGCTCTCGCCGAGCGGCGCGAGCACTGCGGCCAGCTCGCGGTCCTGACCGGCCGCCGACTCCAGGTCGATGACCCGTTGCTGCAGCAGGTCGCGCTCGGCGAGCACGCCCGCGGATCGGGCGGTCGATGCGGCGCCGGCCACCCAGGTGGCCAGGACGGCACCGACGGCCAGGCCGGCGAGCACGGCGATGAGGAGCTCCATGTTGCCGACGGTGGCAGCCCCCACCGACAGGCCTACCGACAGGACCTACCGACAGGCCACCGACAGCGCCGACCGGGCTACTGCTGGATCGGGCCGACCGCGATGTGCAGGTCGGTGTTCTTGGTGCCGTAGACCAGGGCCAGCGCCTGCTGCCCCGCGGCCAGCGTGACGTCCGTGCCGCCCTGTTTCGGCCCGAGGGCGGAGCACTTGGGCAGGGTGCCGCTGTTGTCGAAGGCCACGGTCAGGTGATGAGCGGCGGCGGTCGTGGCGAAGACGGCGAACGAGGAAGCCGGCGTCCCCCCGCTGGCGGCGAAGATGTCCGGCAGCGTCTTGTCGTTCGGGTCGCCGTTGAGCGGCGGGGCGCACGAGGTGTCGATGAACAGGAAGTAGCCGCCGGCGCCGGGGATCATCTCCTGGGCCGGGGCGTACGACGCCAGGACCTGGGCGCCCCCGCCACTGACCGGCGGTGCGGCCGGGCCCTTGCCGCCCTGACCGTCGTCGCCCTTCTCCATGATCATCGAGTCGCTCAGCCCGGCCAGCGGCCCGGGCAACAAGGTGTCCGTGTCACTCGGACCCTCCAGCTGGATGGTCGCCTGCGCGCCGGAGCCGTCGTCGATCAGGCCGCCGATGCCCTGGGCCTGTGATCCGTTGGCCACCGGGTCCGAGCCCGCCGGGCAGGGCCTCCAGCTCGATGGTCTTGGTCAGGGTGCCGAGCAGGTGCGGGTGCACGTAGTCGGAGAACGCGCCGTACGCCACGTTGCTGATGATCGGCACCGGCTTGGTCGTCGCGTTGGGGTTGTTGAGCGGGACGTCGTAGATGTCGAGCGGCCCGCCCGGCGTGCGGCTGCTCGAGAACATGTTGGCCACGCGCAGTGAGACGCCGCTGACCGGGCCCTCGCTGCCCGCAGGGGGCGCGCTCTGCACCGCCTTCTGAATCGCGGCGGCGGCGTGGGCGGCGTTGTCCGCCTTGTGAGCGGCGCCGCAGGCCGAGGTGAGTCCGAGCAGACCGACGGCGGCGGCGATGGTGAGCGGTCGCGGCGCAGGCGCATGGGAGCGGCCTTTCGTCGGTTGACCAGTACCGCCACCTCACCCGCACGCCGTAACGTCCGGGTAATGGCGACCTCCGCGACCGAGCCGGGGTCGGCCCCGCGGGTCGCGGTGGTGGGCGAGGTCACCGTCAGCAACGGCTCCAGCTCGGTCTCCGGCGCCGCGCTGGGAGGTCGCCGGGCCCGGGTCGTCCTGGTGGCCCTCGCGCTGTCCAGCCGGCCGGTGCCGGCCGAGGCGCTCGCGCAGGTGGTCTGGCCGATCGATGCTCCGCCGACCTGGCCGGTCGCCCTGCGCGGCGTGGTCAGCGGGCTGCGGACGGCGCTCGCGTCCCTGGCCGGCCCGGACGCTCGGCGCCCCTCTGATCCAGACGACGCCGGCCGGCTACCGGCTGGCCGACGGCGTGCTGGTCGACGTCAGCGAGGCCGTGACCGCGGTGGCTCGTGCGGAGCAGCTGATGGACCAGGCCCGCTACGACGCGGTCCTCGAGCTGTGCGCGCCGGTCAGCATGCAGCGCGGTGACCTCCTGCTGCCAGAGGAGGAGGCGCCGTGGCTGGAGCCGCCCCGACGCAGCATCGAGGCCAACGCCGTGCGGGCGCTGCAGCTCATCGCGGCGGCGCACGGCGCGACCGGCCAGCACCATCGTGCGGTCGAATCGGCCCGCGCGGCAGTCGATCGGGCGCCGATGGACGAGCCCAGCCATCGGGCGCTGTTCCGGGCGCTCGACCTGGCCGGCGACCGGGCCGGAGTCGTGCAGGCCTACGAGCACTGCCGGTCCCTGCTGGCCGAGGAGCTCGGCGTCGACCCGAGCAAGGAGACGGTCGACGCCTACCTGGCCGCACTGCGCGACCAGCCCTCGAACCGGGCCGCGCGGGTGCCGGTCTTCGGCTCGACCTTCGTGGCCCGGGAGCTGGAGGTCGCCGAGCTGGCCGCGGCCGTGGCCGCCCCCGGCCTGGTGTCGGTCGTCGGACCGGGCGGCGTCGGCAAGTCGCGGCTGGCCGCCGAGATCGCCGGCGCGGGAGGGGATTTCGCCGGCGGGCGGTCCTGGGTCTCGCTTGTCGCCGGTCGTCGAAGGCGCGCTGGTCGACGCCACGGTCGCCCTCGGCCTGGGGGTCCCGCCCGGTGCCGAAGGTGCGGTCGAGTCGATCGCCGCGCACCTCGCGCCGCTGGGCCGGACCCTGCTGGTCCTGGACGGTTGCGAGGGGGTCATCGACGCGGTGGCCTCGCTCGCCCAGTCTTTGGTCGCCGACTGCCCCCAGCTCACCGTCGTGGTCACGACGCGTACGCCGATGGAGCTCGACGACGAGCGCGTCGTCCGGGTCCAGCCGCTGCCGCCGCGGGCGCTGGGACCGGACGGCGCGCCGGACCCGACCCTGCAGCTGCTGCGCGACCGGGTGCGCAGCGGTGGCGGCGAGCTCGACCTCGACCCGGCCGACGACGACGCGATGGCGCTGCTCGACGAGCTCTGCGAGCGGTGCAGCGGCCTGCCGCTGGTGATCGAGCTGGCGGCGGCCCAGCTCACCGCGATGCCGGTCGGCGATCTGCTGGACACCCTTCCCGCGCAGGGGTCTTGGCGCGATCCGTTGCGGGCGTTCGCGCGGAGCAGCGTGGCCATGCTCGACCCGGACGAGGTCGTGGTCTTCCGGCGGTTCGCCGTGCTGGACGGCCCGGTCGGCCTGCCGATGGTGCGGGCGGTCGTCGCCGAGGGGTCGCTGGCGCCGGAGCGGGTGATCCGGATCCTGCGCGAGCTGGCCGCCCGCGGGCTGGTCACCGTCGACCGCTCCGGCCCGCGCTGGCGCTACCAGCAGGACGACGACCTGCACCGGCTGGCCCGCGAGCTGCTGGTCGAGGCCGGGGAGGAGTCAGCAGCGTTGGCCCGGCTCGGCGAGGCGGTCGAGGCCATGCTGCCCGACGACCCGCGCTCGCCCCCTGCGCCGTACACCTCGGCGGTGAGCGGGGTCATCGGCTCGGTCCGCGGGGTCTTCGCGGCCGCGCTGGACGGCCGGGTCGACCGAGCGATGGCTCTGCGCCTGGCTTTTCGGCTGCACCGTTACTGGGCGGCGACCAACGTGGCCGAGGGCCGGTTCTGGCTGGCCCGGCTGCTCGTCGACGCTCCGGCCGGGCGCGAGTCCGCGCTCGCGACGTACGCGCTGGGCTACCTCGGCTACTGGGCCGGCGACACCGACGAGGCGGTTCGCTGCCTGCAGGCGGCGGTCGACGGGCTCCGCGGCGTCGAGGACGCCTACGCCGCGCGAGCGCTGATCTACCTGGCCGGGCTGGCCGACGACCAGGACCGTGGCGAGGCGGCCGTCGAGCACGTCCGGGAGGCGGTCGCGGCGGCGGCGCCGTTCGACACCGACCTGCAGGTCGCGGCCGCCATCGGGATGGGCTGCGTGCTCGCCGAGCGGGCCGATCCGGCCGCGGTCGGGGCGGCCGGCGCCGCCATGGAGCTGTGCCGGGAGCGCGGATCGGTCGAGCAGCTCACGGCCGCCCTGCCGACGGCCGCGATGGTCTGCTGGCAGGTCGGCGACCTCGCCAGTGCACGGAGGTACGTCGACGAGGCCTGGCCGCTGCACCGGGAGACCCGGCGGATCGCGCGGGTGGTCCTGTTGTCGGCCGCGGCCGGCGTGGCGCTGGCCGACGAGGACGTAGCTGCGGCAACGGATTTCGCGACGAGGGGAGACGACGAGGCGACCGAGCTAGGCGTCGAACGGGAAGTGCCGCTCGTCCGCTGCCTTCGGGCGCGGGCGCTCCTCGCCGGCGGCGACGTCCGGCTCGCCGCCGTCCACGCCCGCGCCGCGGTCGAGGCCGCGCGCGACCTGGCCTATCGACTGGCCCCTCGCCCTGTGCCTGGAGACGGTCGCCGTGGTCCTGCTCGCCCGGGCCGGCGCCAGCCCGTCCGAGCGACTCGATCCGTCCGCCCTCGTCCCGTTGCTCGCTACTGCCGCAGTCATCCGCGAGGCCGGCCAGCGGCCGGGGCCACCAACGCTTCGGCCGGCGGTCGACGCGGCGATCCGGTCGCTGGGCGGCCGGCGGCGTCGTCCGCGGCGGCGTCGCCCCGTTGCCGCGGGAGGCTGCGACGCTCGCCCTCGACCTGGTCGGGGTCTTCACCCGAGGGCACTGAAGACCTCGGTGCAGAGCTGGCCTTCCTTGCCGGCGTACGACGCGGCATCGGCCGCCTTGATGGTGAAGAACGGGTCCGAGCCGGTGTAGGAGATCGTGGTGTCCGGCGGGTCGGCCGACAGCTGCACCGTGCAGGTGTTGGTCCCCGCATGAGTGACCACCGCCGGCACGGTTCGGCCGGGCACGGGCTGGAACCACACGGCCTTGTCGCCGACCGACAGCGAGTGGCTGTCCGCGCCGCCATTGCTGGCCTGGTCGTCGTAGTACTTGTTCGTCGTGTCGTTCAGGTAGATCGTCACCGTGAGTGCGCCCTGGTTCCAGGCGCACTCGAACGGGTTCACCGTGACCGCCGACGCCGATGACTTCAGCAGGGCCTGGACATCGGCCGCCTTGATCCCGCTGCACGCCTTCTTGGAGCTGTCCATGACCGAGGAGCCGGATCCGACGGCCTTGGCGATCGCCGAGGCCTGGGCCCCCGACCCGGCACCGCCGGTCGCGTTGCCGGCGCCGCCCGAGCCGCTCGAGCCGCCCGAGCAGCCGGTGATCAGGCCGGCTGCGAGCAGTGCCGCGCCTGCGGTGGTGAGCGTCGCCTTGCGCATCGGGACCTCCGTGGTGGTGGGGACCCCAGTCGACCGGGGCGCGTAACGGCCGGGTAATGCCGTCCGGTCGCAGCTGTCCAGGACACTCGCCGTACGCCGGTAGGCTCTTGTCCTCGTGGCCCTCACCATCGGCATCGTCGGACTGCCCAACGTCGGCAAGTCGACCCTCTTCAACGCCCTCACCAAGAACAACGTGCTCGCGGCGAACTACCCGTTCGCCACGATCGAGCCCAACATCGGCGTGGTCGCGCTGCCGGACCCGCGGCTGGGCCAGCTGGCCGAGCTCTTCGGCAGCGCACGGATCGTGCCGGCGACGGTGTCCTTCGTCGACATCGCCGGCATCGTGCGCGGCGCGTCGACGGGGGAGGGCTTGGGCAACCAGTTCCTGGCCAACATCCGCGAGGCCGACGCGATCTGCCAGGTGATCCGCGCCTTCCACGACCCGGACGTCGTGCACGTCGACGGCAAGGTCTCGCCGGCCGCGGACATCGAGACGATCAACACCGAGCTGATCCTGGCCGACCTGCAGACCCTCGAACGCGCCGTGCCGCGGCTGGAGAAGGAGGTCAAGGGCAAGAAGACCGCACCCGAGGTGCTGTCGAATGCCGTTGCGGCGCAACAGCTCCTGGACTCCGGTACGACGCTCGCGGCCGGCGGCGCGGCGGCCGGGATCGACCAGGCGGCGATCCGGGAGCTCGGGCTGCTGACCGGCAAGCCGTTCATCTACGTCTTCAACTGCGACACCGACGAGCTGTCCGACGAGGCGCTCAAGGCCGAGCTGCGGGCGCTGGTCGCGCCGGCCGAGGCGATCTTCCTCGATGCGCGCTTCGAGTCCGACCTGGTCGAGCTCGAGGACGAGGCCGAGGCCCGCGAGCTGCTGGCCGAGATGGGCATCGACGAGCCGGGCCTGGACACGTTGGCGCGCGTGGGTTTCGACACCTTGGGGCTGCAGACCTACCTGACCGCCGGGCCCAAGGAGGCGCGGGCCTGGACGATCCACCGCGGCGACACCGCCCCGCAGGCGGCCGGCGTCATCCACACCGACTTCCAGCGCGGGCTTCATCAAGGCCGAGGTGGTCTCCTTCGACGACCTGATGGCCGCCGGTTCGATGGCCGAGGCCAAGGCGCGCGGACGGGTCCGGATCGAGGGCAAGGACTACGTCATGGCCGACGGCGACGTCGTGGAGTTCCGCTTCAACGTGTGATCGTGTCCCGGACGGAGGTCAGAACTCACGCTCTTCGACCTCCAGGTGGTCCGATCGCGGGGTTCTGACCTCCGGTGGGACGCGGGCTCCGAGGATCAAGGCCAGCGGCTGGAGGGGGCCTGGCTACTCGTGGACCGAGATGCCGAAGGTGGATGACCTGCCATCCGCTTCGGTGATCGTGACGGGCCCGAAGGTGATGAACACCGTCGAAGCACCTGCGGCTCCGCGATAGAAGCCGGTCGCCTCGGTCACGCGCACCGCGATCGCCGCCATGGTCGCAGCCAGCGTCTTGTCGCCCTCGACGGTCGGTGCGAGCAGTCCGGTCAGGTCATGCGTCTTTGGCCCACTGCTGCACCCGCTCCGCATCGCGCCGCACGGATGGTTGGAGGCTCGAGTTCGCCCATCCCCACTGCCACGTGCCGGCCCCGGGGCTGTGTGATCCCAGGATCTGCGCCGGAGCGGTCGCGCTGCGGTCAGCGAACGTCCAGGTGATCGTCGCGGTCACCTGATCCAGGTCCCAACGCTGCGCGGAACCCAGGCCCCATCGTTCGCTGTGGGCCCGACCGAGTTGCTCGATCATGTCTTCGCCTTGAAGCAGCACGGTGGCCAGGTCGATCGGCGCGGGCTCGGATCGGTCGGCGCGTTTGAAGAGAGCCACAGCCCTCAGGATGCCAGCAGGGTCACGACCGAGGGCGGCGTGGCGGAGCGGGTCACCCCGGACGCATCCGTTTCCAGA